>NZ_QVQH01000001.1 GCF_003428645.1 Geodermatophilus marinus
GCATCGGTAGAACCCGGCGCGGAATTCCCGCAGTCGATCGGCGGCCTCCGCGGCCGAGACCTCGCCAACGCCGCCTTGCGGGTGAACACTGTCCATCACGGCCACCGGTGATCGTTTGCAGCTCGCAACTCCAAAGGATCACCCGGTGGCCGCCCTCATGCCAGCCCCCGGATCACGGTCCTGTCATTCGAGGACCCACGGGGTTAAACGACAAGGTGAGCCGGCGGGACGCGCACGACCTCGAAGCCGGGGGACGCCGGCAGGGTCCCGTCGACGACCAGCGGCACGCCGGCCGGTCCCCCGACGACGCCCTGCTGCTCCAGCCGCGCCCGATCGGACGGGGAGAGCCGGGCGAGGAGGCGGTCCAGGGTCTCCGGCCGGATGCGGATCTCCCGCGGCGGTGCGGCCCCGGGCTGCCACGCGAACGCCAGGATGTCGGCGAGCGGGTCGGGTGCCGACCAGTGGTCCCGGCGTCCAGGGGGCGGTGCGGCGCCGCCGCGCGGCGCGCCGTCGACGGGTTCGCGCGGGACCGGGGCGGGCGGCCAGGCGTCGTCCGGGTGGCGGTCGGCGTCCCTCCGGGTCGGGGACCTGAGCATGGTGGGCTCCTCGTGCGGGTGCTGCACCCGGTCAACGTCCGGGTGCGTCCCAGCGTGCCCCCGGGTGCCGACGGTCCCGAGCGCGGTGAGCGGGGTGCACCTCCCGCGTCCGGGCACCCCGCTCAGGCGGCAGGGGTGCGCAGGCGCAGGGAAGGTGTCGACGCCGAGGACCCGGTGCACCGACCGGTCCCCTCGGGACAGGTGCGGGGCGGCCTCGGCCGACCCGACGAGGACCGGGCGCTCGACCGGGACGGCGCGGCCCTCGTGCTCCACGACCGCGGTGCCGGCGGCGAGCACGTCGCGCACCCGGCCCGCGCCCGGCTCAGGGCAGGCGCAGCACCCGGGCCTCCCAGGGGCGCAGGACGGCGGGGTCGTCGACGTCCAGGTTGCCCAGCACCAGGTCGGCGCCCCCGGCTTCCGGGAGCAGCTCCGCGAGCCGGTACTCGTGCCCGCTGACGTTGCAGACCACGAGCAGGGTGACGCCGCCGCGCGACCGCGTGAACGCGTAGACCGACTCGTGCTCGGGCAGCAGCATCGTGAAGTCCCCGAGCGCCACGACCGGGTCCTCGTGCCGCAGCGCGACCAGCCTCCGGTGGTGGGCGAGCACCGAGCGCGGGTCCTCCCGCTGGGCCTCGGCGTTCCACTCCGCGTGGTCGGGGTTGACCGCGATCCAGGGCGTCCCGGTGGTGAACCCGGCGTCCGGCGAGGCGTCCCACTGGACCGGCGTCCGGGCGTTGTCCCGGCTCATCCGGCGCAGCGCGCCGAGGACGGCCCCGGGCTCCTCGCCGTGCGCGACGGCCTGCGCGTAGTGGTTGAGCGACTCGACGTCGCGGAAGTCGTCCAGGTGCTCGAACGGGGCGTTGGCCATCCCCAGCTCCTCGCCCTGGTAGACGTAGGGCGTCCCGCGGTGCAGGTGCAGCAGGGTGGCCAGGCAGGTCGCCGAGTCCCGGCGGTGGCGCGGGGAGTCGTCCCCGAAGCGGGACACCGCCCGCGGCTGGTCGTGGTTGTCCCAGTAGAGGGAGTTCCAGCCGACGTCGGCCAGCCCGGCCTGCCAGCGCCCGAACGAGGCCTTGAGGTCGGTCAGCCGCAGCGGCCGCGGGGAGAACTTCGAGCCGTCGTAGTCCAGCTGGACGTGCTCGAACTGGAACACCATGTCCACCTCCTCCCGGGCCGGGTCGGTGAACAGGCGCGCCTCCTCCACGGTCACCCCGGGCATCTCGCCCACGAGCAGCAGCCGGTCGCGGTGCCCGGCGTACACCTCGCGGTGCATCTCCTGGAGGAACTCGTGGATCCGCGGCCCGCAGACGACCGAGGACGTCGCGTCGCCGTAGGGCAGGCCCGGGATCGGCGGGCCGTCGTGCAGCTCGCCCCCCGGCCCGACGTCCTTGCTGATCAGGTTGATGACGTCCATGCGGAACCCGTCGACCCCGCGGTCGAGCCACCACCGCATCATCTCGTACACCGCGTGCCGGACCTGCGGGTTCTCCCAGTTGAGGTCGGGCTGCTTGCGGTCGAACAGGTGCAGGTAGTACTCGCCGCTGGCCTCGTCGAGCTCCCAGGTGGAGCCGGAAAAAAAGGAGTGCCAGTTGGTCGGCTCGGCGCCCGGCTGGCCGGGGGCCATGCCGGCCCGGGGCGGGCGCCACCAGTACCAGTCCCGCTTGGGGGAGTCCGGCGCGGAGCGGCTCTCCGCGAACCACGGGTGCTCGTCGCTGGTGTGGTTGACCACCAGGTCCATGACCAGCTTCATCCCGCGCTCGTGCAGCGCCGCGATGAGCTCGTCGAGCTGCGCCAGGGTGCCGAAAGCCGGGTCGACGTCGGTGTAGTCGCTGATGTCGTAGCCGTTGTCGGCCTGCGGCGAGCGGTACACCGGCGAGAGCCACAGGACGTCGACGCCCAGGTCGGTCAGGTGGTCCAGGCGCCGGAGGACGCCGCCCAGGTCGCCGACGCCGTCGCCGTCGGAGTCCATGAACGAGCGCGGGTAGACCTGGTACACGACGGCGCGGGTCCACCACGGGGCGTCGTCGGGCTGCTCGGCGGTCACGGCCACCACCCCAGCACGGCGGTGCGGGCACCGCGCGCGGAGGGGGCGCGACGACGGGCCTCAGGACGGCGGGGGCGAGTGGTGCACCGCCTCCACGTTGTTGCCGTCGGGGTCGCGGAAGAAGCCGCCGTAGTAGCCGGGGTGGTACTCCGGCCACACCCGCGGCTCGTGCAGCACCTCCGCACCCGCCTGCCGGGCGAGGGCGGTCACCGCGTCCACCGCCGCCCGGGACGGCGCCAGCACCGCCAGGTGCACCGGCCGCTCGGAGCCCTCCACCAGGGGGCCCAGCCACAGCCGGGGCTGCCCGTCCGGCCCGGCCAGCCCCACGACCGGCCCGCCCGGTGCGTCGAACCGCATGGCCTGGCGGACCCCGCAGGGGGCGAACACCCGGGTGTAGAACGCGGCGGCCGCGTCCACGTCGGCGACCTGCAGGGCGAGGTGGTCGATCACGCCGCCGCACCGTAGCGGCGCCGGCCACCCCCGGGAAGCGGGACGCCGAGGGCGAAATCGCGTGCGACCTGTCGTACCCGTCGCCGACGATGGCCCCCGCACCCAGCCCCGCCGGCCCGACGAGGAGGCACCGCCATGCCCGCCCTGCCGCGTGCGCTCTCCCCGCTGCGGCACCGCCACTACCGCCTCCTGGCCCTGTCGCTGGCGCTGAGCCTGCTCGGCCAGGGGTTGTGGGCGATCGCCGTCGTCTGGCAGGTCGTCGCCCTCGGCGGGGGCCCGGCCGCGCTCTCCCTGGTCACCGGCCTGTCGGCCGGCGGCATGCTGGCCACCACGCTGCTCGGCGGCGCGCTGGCCGACCGGGTGCCGCAGCGGCGCATCCTGCTCGCCGTCGCGCTGCTGCAGGCGGGGGTGGTCGCGGCCGCCGCGGCGCTGTCCCTGGCCGGCGCCCTGTCCCTGGGGCACCTGGCCCTCGTCTCGCTCCTCGACGGCGTCGCGCTCGGCCTCTACTACCCGGCGTACTCCGCGCTGGTGCCGGCGCTCGTGCCGGAGGGCGACCTGCTGGCCGCCAACGGGCTGGAGGGCGTCGTCCGCCCGGTCCTCGCCCAGGCCGCGGGTCCGGCGGCGGCCGGCTTCCTCGTCGCCGCGCTCTCCCCGGGCGCGGCGCTGGCGGCCACGGCCGCCGCGGCGCTGGGCGCGGCCGCGTGCGTGGCCGCGCTGCCCACCACGCCCGTGCGGCGGGAGCTGCCCGCCGGCGGGGCGGTGCGCGGGCTGCTCCGCGACGTCCGGGAGGGCTTCGCCTACATGGTGCGGACGCCGTGGCTCCTGGCCACGCTGCTGTTCGCGTCCCTGATGCTGCTGGTCTTCATCGGCCCGTTCGAGGTCCTGGTCCCCTTCGCCGTGCAGGAGGCCGGCGGGGGGCCCAGCCAGCACGCCTGGGTGCTGGCCGCCTTCGGGGTCGGCGGGGCGGTGGGCTCGCTCGTCGTCGCCTCGCTGCGGCTGCCGCGCCGCTACCTGACGGTGATGAACGGGCTCTGGGGGCTCGGCTGCCTGCCGATGGTGGTCTTCGCCGTCACACGCGACCTGTGGCCGATGGTCCTCGCCGGCGCGGTCATGGGCGCGACGTTCCAGGCCGGCATGGTCATCTGGGGCACGCTCCTGCAGCGCCGCGTGCCGCCGGCGCTGCTCGGGCGGGTGTCCAGCCTCGACTTCTTCGTCTCGCTGAGCTTCATGCCGCTGTCGATGGCGCTGGCCGGGACGGTCGGCCAGGTCCTCGGTCTGGGCACCGTCTTCCTCCTCGCCGGGCTGGTGCCCCCGGTCCTGGCGGTGCTGGCCGTCCTCGCCGCGCGGATGCCGGAGGACGAGCTGGCCCACCCGCTGGACACCCCGCCGGTCGGCGGTCGGGCCCCGGCCGTGCCCGCGGAGGTCTGAAAGCCCCTCGGCTGCGACCGGTCCCGGCCGCTGTTTGGATGGGACGACCGCGCCGGGACCGCCCCGGCGCAGGAGGGAGAACCGTGGCCGAGCCCGCCCGCACGCGACCGGACGTCGACCCGCCGAGCGGCCCCGCTCCCGCCGACCTCGTCATCGAGGAGCTCATCGTCGGCGACGGCCCCGAGGCCACCCCCGGCAGCCTGGTCAGCGCCCACTACGTCGGCGTCACCCACGACGGCGGCGAGCAGTTCGACGCCTCCTGGGACCGCGGCGACCCGCTCGAGTTCCGGCTCGGCGTCGGCATGGTGATCCAGGGCTGGGACGAGGGCATCGCGGGGATGCGGGTCGGTGGGCGGCGGCGGCTGACCATCCCGCCGCACAAGGCCTACGGCGACCGGGGTGCCGGAGGGGTGATCGAGCCGGGCGCGACGCTGGTCTTCGTCGTCGACCTCATGGGCGTGCGGTGACCCACCGGCGGTGACCGGCTCGCGGGGCCCGGCGGCCCGGTCGCGGGCGGGATCCCCGGCCGGGCTCGCGCGCACCGGGGGCCGGCCGCGCCGGCCCCCGGTGCCCGGGTGGCCTACGTGGTCGCCGGGCCGCCCTGGTCGGTGCCCGAGATCTGCCGCAGCAGCTCGTGGCAGCGGCGGGCACGGGCGGAGTCCTGCTCCATGACCTCGCGGAAGAACGCCGCGACGTCGTCCAGGCCCGCGTTCTCCGCATCACGGACGTACTGGCCGTAGTCGTGCCCTGCCTTGAGCGAGTGGTACTGCACGGAGATCAGGTCGAACGTGACGTCCTCGAAGCCGGTCTCACCGGTGGCCATGGCCCCTCCTCGATCGGTGTGTGGCCTGCGTCCCCTCCGGTCCCCCGGCCGGCCGGTGGCGAAACGGACCGGTCCGTCTCAGGACCCCGGTGCCCGGGGGGAGGCGCCGCCGGTGACCTCCCCGCCGCCGGCGTCGTCCTGCTCGGTCCGCCCCGCGGCGAGCTCGTCCTCGCCGGTGGCCGACGGGTCGTCGCCGGCCGAGGCGAGGTCCGCGCCCTGCCCGGGCGCGCCCGGGTCGGCCTGCGTGGTGCGCGGGTCGTGGAGCGGGTCGGGGACGTCGGGGTCGGTGACGCTCATGGCCTCCCCCTGCCCGGGGGGATCGCGCGTCAACCCCTGGCCAAATACGTAACCCACGTGTTACACATGGCCGCGTGGAGGCGCTCGCGGCCCTCGCCGACCCCACCCGGCGGCAGCTCCTGGCGCTGCTGCGCGCGGGCGAGCAGCCCGCCGGCGAGCTCGCCGGCCGCTTCCCGGTGAGCCGTCCGGCGATCAGCCGGCACCTGCGCGTGCTGCGCGAGGCCGGGCTGGTCACCTGCCGGGAGGACGGGCGGCGGCGGCTGTACGCCCTCGACCTGCGCCCCCTGCAGGAACTCGACGACTGGCTGGAGCCCTACCGCGACCTGTGGGCCCGCCGGTTCGACGTGCTGGACACCGAGATCGCCCGCGGCCGGCGGGCGCGACGGGACGGAGGCCCCGCATGACCGCGCAGCACACGCACCCCCGGCGGGGGACGGTCACCGAGCTGCCCGACGGCCGACGCCGGCTGGAGTTCCGCCGGTCGTGGCCGGACCCGGTCGAGGACGTCTGGTCGGCCCTCACCGAACCCGAGCGGACGGTGCGCTGGATCGGCACCTACGACGGGCAGCGGGTGGTCGGCGGCGTCGGCACCTTCACCATGACCCAGGAGCTGGAGCCGGCGAGCGAGGAGGTGCGGATCGTCGAGTGCGAGCCGCCGCGCCGGCTGGTCGTCGAGTGGGTGGGTCAGGGCGACTGGCGGGTGGAGCTGGACCTGGTCCGCGAGGACGGGCGGACGGTGCTCACCTTCCGGCAGGACTTCGCCGCGGGGGCCGACGTCGCCGACGTCGCCGGTGGCTGGCACTGGTACCTCGACAAGCTCGACGCCGAGGTGACGGGGGGCGACGGCCCGGGGGAGTGGGAGCCGTTCTGGGCGGCGGTCGGGCCGCTCTACGGCCGCGGTCCCGCCTGATCCCGCGCGCCCAGGACCGGCACCGCCAGCGCGACGGCGTCCAGCGCGAGCCGGGCGGTGGCGGCGGTGCGGGCGGCGCGGTCGGTGCTCACCCGTCCGAGGGCGGCCCGGACCGCCCGGGCGGGCGCGGCGTGGCCGTCCGGGCGGGTGCCCGGCGGGCCTCGCACCAGGGACTTCCGTCCCATCGGGTAGACGTCTTATACGTAACATCTCTCACGGTTACAGTGAGCGTCCCCGCTTGTACGCTGACCGGACCCGGCCACGCCCGGCGCCGACGGCGGACGGCGGGCCGACGACACCGAGCACCCCTGCACGCGCGCCGGCGCACCCCGCCCGGCGGACCCAGAGGATGGAGACGCCGTGACCTCAGTGGCCACCCCCGGTCTGGACAACGCCCCCACCACGCACGCCCGGCTGCTGGCCTGGGTCCGGGAGATGGCCGAGCTGACCACCCCCGACCGCGTGGTCTGGGTGGACGGCAGCGACGAGGAGTGGGAGCGCCTCACCCAGCAGCTCGTCGACGCCGGCACGTTCACCCGCCTGGCGAGGAAGCCCAACTCCTTCTGGTGCGCCTCCGACCCCAGCGACGTCGCCCGGGTCGAGGACCGCACCTTCATCTGCTCGGTCGACGAGGCCGACGCGGGGCCCACCAACAACTGGATGGACCCGGGCGAGATGAAGTCGATCATGACCGAGCTCTACCGCGGGTGCATGCGCGGCCGGACGATGTACGTCATCCCGTTCTGCATGGGCCCGGTCGAGGCCGAGAACCCGATGTTCGGCGTGGAGCTGACCGACTCGGAGTACGTCGTCGTCTCGATGCGGGTCATGGCCCGCATCGGCAGCGCGATCCTCGAGGCGATGGGCACCGACCGGTCGTTCGTGCCGGCGATGCACTCGCTCGGCGCCCCGCTCGAGGCCGGTCAGCAGGACGTGCCCTGGCCCTGCAGCGACACCAAGTACATCGTGCACTTCCCCGAGGAGCGGGCCATCTGGTCCTACGGCTCCGGCTACGGCGGCAACGCGCTGCTGGGGAAGAAGTGCTACTCCCTGCGCATCGCCTCGGTGATGGCCCGCGACGAGGGCTGGCTCGCCGAGCACATGCTGATCCTCAAGCTGACCAGCCCCCAGCAGAAGACCTACTACATCGCCGCGGCCTTCCCCTCGGCCTGCGGCAAGACCAACCTGGCGATGCTCGAGCCGACCATCCCGGGCTGGAAGGTCGAGACCCTCGGGGACGACATCGCCTGGATGCGCTTCGGCGAGGACGGCCGGCTCTACGCGCTCAACCCCGAGTTCGGGCTCTTCGGCGTCGCCCCCGGCACCGGCTGGGACACCAACCCCAACGCGATGCGCACCATCGACAAGGGCAACTCGGTCTTCACCAACGTCGCCCTCACCGACGACGGCGACATCTGGTGGGAGGGCATGACCGACGAGCCGCCGGCGCACCTCACCGACTGGAAGGGCCGGGACTGGACGCCGGACTCCGACGAGCCCTCGTCCCACCCGAACAGCCGCTTCTGCACGCCGATCACCCAGTGCCCGATCCTCGCGCCCGAGTACGAGGACCCGAAGGGCGTGCCGATCTCGGCGATCCTCTTCGGCGGCCGGCGCAAGACCACCGTCCCCCTGGTCACCGAGGCCCGCGACTGGAACCACGGCGTCTTCATGGGGGCCACGCTGTCCTCGGAGACGACCGCGGCCGCCACCGGCGCGGTCGGCGTCGTCCGCCGCGACCCGTTCGCGATGCTGCCGTTCATCGGCTACAACGCCGGTGACTACTTCGGCCACTGGGTCGAGACCGGGAAGATGCACGACGCCGCGAAGCTGCCGCGCATCTTCTACGTGAACTGGTTCCGCCGCGACGAGGACGGCGGCTTCCTGTGGCCGGGCTTCGGCGAGAACAGCCGGGTGCTCAAGTGGGTCGTCGAGCGGCTCGAGGGCACCGCGGCGGCCGAGGAGACCGCGATCGGCCACGTGCCGACGCCGGACTCCCTCGACGTCTCCGGCCTCGACCTCTCCCGCGACCAGGTGGAGAAGGCGCTGGCCGTGGACGCCGACGAGTGGCGTGCCGAGGTCCCGCAGATCACCGAGTGGTTCGAGAAGTTCGGCGACAAGCTCCCCAGCACCATGTGGGACGAGCTGGAGATCCTCAAGCACCGGCTCGGCTGAAAGAGGACCACCCTTCCCCCCACGCCTCGCACGCTCGGCGCGGGCCCCTGACGGGTGGCCGACCCTGGGAGGGGGGCGCTCCGGCAGCTCGGCAGGCTCGGGGCCCCGCACCGGTCAACGGCGACCGGGGCGGGGCCCCGTCACGTCCGGGCCCCGTGCGGCACCCGTGCCGCGGCCCGCGTCCCGACCGGCCCGGGTGGCGCAGGTCGGTTAGCGTGGCCGGGCGTACGCACGCTCCCTCCACCTGAGACGACAGGTCCCTCGTGCCCAACCCGTACCTCCACGTGCTGCGCACGCCACACGCGCTGCCGATGGTGCTCGCCGCCTTCGTCGGGCGGCTCCCGCTGTCCATGGTGGGCCTGGGCTCGGTGCTGCTGATCGCCTCCGAGACCGGCTCCTACGGCTTCGGCGGTGCGGTCGCCGCCACCGGGGCCGTCACCACCGCGGTCTCCGGGCCGCTCATCGGCCGCTGGGCCGACACCCACGGGCAGCGCCGCACCCTGCTGCCGGTGGTGGCCGTCTTCGTCGCCGCCGGCTGCGTGTTCCTGCCGGCGGTCAAGAACGACTGGCCGACCTGGACCGTCTTCGCCTCCGCGGGGGTGGCCGGCGCCTGCATCCCGCCGGTGGCCTCCATGATCCGGGTCCGCTGGACCCACCTGCTGCGCGGGACGCACCGGCTGCCCACCGCCCTGGCCATGGAATCGGTGGTCGACGAGTTCGTCTTCATCGTCGGCCCGGTCCTGGTCACCTTCCTGTCCACCACCGGGCACGCGACCTCCGGCGTGGTCACCGCGTTCGTGCTCGCCGTCGTCGGCAGCCTGCTGTTCGCCGCGCAGGGCCGCACCGAGCCGCCCCCGCACGGGCACGAGGCCCGGTCCGGCCCCCGCGCGATCCGCAGCCCGGGGATCCGCGTGCTGTTCGTCGTGGGTGCCGCGGTCGGCGCGGTCCTCGGCACCCTGGAGATCGCGCTGGTGGCCTTCGCCGACGAGAGCGGCGCGATGTCGCTGTCCGGGGTGCTCATCGCCGCGCTGGCCGTCGGGTCGATGGCCAGCGGCATCGGCTGGGGCAGCGTGCACTGGCGGCACCCGCTGCGGCAGCGGCTGTCGGTGGCCCTCGTCCTGCTGACCGTGCTCAGCCTCCCGCTGCTGTTCGTCGGGAACGTCTGGGCGATGATCCCCTTCGTGGTCGTCGCCGGCGTGGCCGTCTCCCCGTCGCTCATCAGCTCCTTCACCCTCGCCGAGCTCCTGGTCCCGCGGTCGGCGACCACCGAGGCGTTCACCTGGATCGGGACCGCCCTGGGCCTCGGCGTGGCCGTCGGCGCCTCCCTGGCCGGTTGGGTGGTCGACACGGCCGGGGCCAACGCGGCGTTCACGGTCGCGACCGTCGCCGCGGCGGTGGCCGCCGTCGTGGTCGCCTCCTGCCAGCGCCTCCTGCACGTGCCCGCCGAGCACGCGGCCGCCCCGGCGATGGCGCGGTGAGGGCCGACGGGGGGGCGCCGGTCGGCCCCGGGCGCCCCGACGGGACCCGCACGATCGCCGAGGTGCTGGCCGAGGCCCGCAGCCGGATCCACCGCCTCGAGCCCGCCGAGGCCGCCGCCCGGGCCGCGGCGGGGGCCGTGCTGGTCGACACCCGGACCGGCGACCAGCGCGCCGCCGACGGGACCGTCCCCGGCGCGCTGGTCGTGGAGCGCAACCACCTCGAGTGGCGGTTCGACCCGGACAGCGACGCGCGGCTGCCCGAGGCCACCGGCCACGACGTCGAGGTCGTCCTGCTCTGCGACGAGGGCTACTCCTCCAGCCTGGCGGCGGACTCGCTGCGCGCCCTCGGCCTGCGGCGGGCGGCCGACGTCATCGGCGGCTTCCAGGCCTGGCGGGCCGCCGGGCTGCCCGTGACCCCGGGCGGCGCGGCCGGCCGGTGACCCGGCCCCGCCCGCTGGCCGGGGGTGGCCGCCGGCTCGGCGTCGCCCCCGAACGGCTCGCGCGCTGGCTCGACGGCGTCGCCGCCCGGCACGGCGCCCTCACCGCCGTCGCCGAGGACGCCGGCACGGTGCGCGCCGCGTGCGCCGACGGCACCGCCGTCACCCTCCGCGCGCCGTTCCCGTGGACCCCCGGGCCGGCGCTGCTGACGACCTTCACCGCGCAGGCCCGCGCCCCCCGGCGGGCGGGGGTGCTGCTGGTCCGGCGGGGGCGGTGGGCCGTCGGCGTGGTGGACGGCCCGGAGCTGGTCGCCTCGAAGGTGGGCTCCCGGCAGGTGCAGGGCCGCACCGCGGCCGGCGGCTGGAGCCAGCAGCGCTACGCGCGCCGGCGGGCGCACCAGGCCGACGCGGTGGTCGGGGCGGCGGCCGACACCGCTGCCCGCGTGCTGCTGCCGCACGCGGGGGAGCTGGCGGGCCTGTTCACCGGTGGCGACCGCGGCCTGGTCGACGCCGTCCTCGCCGACCCCCGCCTGCGGCCGCTGGCCGAGCGCCGGGCCGGCCGCGCCCTGGACGTCGGGGAGCCCACGAAGGCCGTCCTGCTCTCCACCCCCGCGCTGGTGCGGGCGGTCGAGGTGACCGTGGTCGAACCCGGCGACCGCCCGGGCTGACCGGCACCTCGGCGCCGGCGGCCCGGAGCAGCACCGACCGCACCGCGGAGTGACCGGCACCTCACGGTCGTGCAACGGCTGACCGGGGCTGCGGCGCGGGTGGTTGTGCCCTGGGGGGTTCCCTGTTCAGGTGGGGGCCGCCACGGAGGGAGGCAGATTGGACCTGCGCACGGACGCACGGGTCAGGACGGTGGGCAAGCTCGCGGCGACGGTGGTCGCCGCCGGCCTCCTCGTCGCGGGGCTCCTCTTCCCGTGGGTGGGCGGTCCCCTCTCGGTCGCCCAGCAGTCGACCAGCCTGCTCGGGGACCTCCCCGCCGAGCTGACCGTCGACCCGCCGCCTCCCAACACGGTGCTGCTCGCGGCCGACGGCGAGCCGATCACCTACTTCTACGACGAGAACCGGGACCCGGTCGGCGGCGACGAGATCGCCCCCGTCATGAAGGAGGCGATGGTCGCCATCGAGGACGCGCGCTTCTTCGGCCACCACGGCCTCGACGTCCAGGGCACCCTGCGCGCGCTGGTCACCAACCTGGCCGCCGGCGGCGTGGAGGAGGGCGGCTCGACGCTCACCCAGCAGCTGGTCAAGCAGACCCTGCTGCAGACCGCCGAGACCCCGGAGGAACGGCGCGCGGCGACCGAGCAGACCGTGGGCCGCAAGCTGCGCGAGGCCCGGGTCGCGCTGGCGCTCGAGGACGTCTACAGCAAGGACGAGATCCTCACCCGCTACCTCAACATCGTCTACTTCGGGCAGAACGCCTACGGCGTGCAGCCGGCCGCGCGGGCCTTCTTCGGCGTCGACGCCGCGGACCTCACCCTGACCCAGGCCGCGCTGCTGGCCGGGCTGGCGCAGAGCCCCACCTCGGACGACCCGTTCACCAACCCCGAGGCGGCCACCGACCGGCGCGACGAGGTCCTCTCCCGGATGGCCGAGCAGGGCTACATCAGCGCCGACGAGGCCGCCGCCGCGCAGGCGAGCCCGCTCGGGCTGTCCCCGGGCCCGGCCCCGCCGCGCGGCTGCGTGGAGGCCACGGTCGGCCCGTTCGTCTGCGACTTCGTGCAGCGCTACCTCGTCCAGGAGCTGGGCCTGACCCAGGAGGACCTCGACAACGGCGGCTACGTCGTCCAGACCACCCTGGACGTCGACCTGCAGCGCGCCGGGGACGCCGCGGTGCTGGGCAGCCTCCCCATGGGCGACTCGCTGGCCGGCATGTTCACCGCCGTGGAGCCGGGCACCGGGCACCTGCTGGCGATGAGCGTCAACCGGGTGTTCGGCTACGACCGGGCCGACCCGGCGCAGGAGTCCTACAACCTCAACGTGGCGCCGAGCCAGGGCTCGGGGTCCACCTACAAGGTCTTCGTCGCGGCGGCGGCGCTGGCCCGCGGCTACTCCAGCACCTACACGCTCACCACCTCCGACCCCTACGTCTCGCGGGTCTACCGCGACGGCAGCGGCCCCTACGACGTGGAGAACGCCGGCGCCTACCGCTCCACGCTGGACCTCACGACCGCCCTGTACCAGTCGTCGAACACCTACTTCCTCGCCCTGGAGGACGCCCTCGGCAGCGTGGAGGACCCGGTGCGGATGGCCGAGGCGATGGGCCTGTTCCAGTTCAACGACCCCGCCCTGCCGCAGCGGATCATCGACGAGAACCGCGGGTCGTTCACCTTCGGTTCGGAGGCGACGAGCCCGCTCGGGCTGGCCAGCGCCTACTCCACGCTGGCCGCGAGCGGGACCCGGTGCGACGTCGTCCCGGTGACCGCCGTCCTCGACCAGCACGGCGACCCCGCGGTCGGCCCGGACGGCGAGCCGCTGGCCCTCGGCGACCGCTGCACGCCCGAGGCGATCCCGCCGGGTGTGGCGACCACGCTGAACCAGATGTTGCGCAAGGACGTCGAGCCCGGCTTCCCGGGGCAGACGGGCCGGCGGGCCTACGTCCCGGGCCACCAGATCGCCGGCAAGACCGGGACCTCGCAGGACAACTACTCGGTGGCCTTCGTCGGGTACACGCCGGAGATCGCGGCCAGCGTCATGGTCCTCAACCCCAAGCGCAACGAGGACGTCGGCGGCTTCGGCGGCGGCAAGGGGGCGACCATCTGGCGCGACGCGATGGCGCCGGTGCTCGAGACCCGGGGCAGCGGCGAGTTCCCGCCCGCCGACCCGGTGGTGGAGAACGGCAACACGCGCCCGGTGCCCGGCTGCTCCTCGGTGCGGGCCTGCCAGGCGGCGCTGACCGACGCGGGTTTCGGGCACACCACGGTGCGCGTCGACAGCAGCCGGTCGGCGGGGACCTTCCTCGGCACCAGCCCGTCCCGCGGCGGGCGGGCGGTGCCCGGCCAGGTCGTGACCATCCTGGTGAGCAACGGGTCCGACTACGTCCCGCCGCCGCCCCCGCCCCCCGAGCCCGAGCCCGAGCCCGAGCCCCCGGCCACCGCGCCGGAGGAACCCGCCGGACCGCCGGCCGAGGAGCCGGCCCCGGCGCCGGCGCCGGAACGGCCGGCCGATCCGCCGGCCGACGGCGGCCCGCCGGACGAGGGGCCGCCGGCCGAGCCGCCGCCCGAGGGCGGCCCCCCCGCCGGCGGGGCGCCCGAGCCCGCACCGGCCGAGCCCCCTCCCCCCGGGCCGGCGCCGGCCGAGCCCGCACCGCCCGCGCCCGCGCCGGGGCCGCCGCCCGGGGGCTGACCGGAGCGGAGCCGCTCGTCGAGGGCCTGGGTGAGCAGCCACCCGCCGATCACGACCAGGTGGAGCAGCCAGAGCCACAGGCTGATCGCCACCACGGCGCCGACGACGTCCAGCCCGCCGAACGGCGCGCCGAGGGCCAGCGGCAGCGCGAGGAAGAGCACGAAGCCCTGCAGGAAGCCGGACAGGCAGGCGGCGGTGAACAGGACGCCGCAGAGCAGTGCCGTCCACCGGACCCGGCCGGCCGCGACCACCGCGTACCCCCAGAGCAGCGGCACGGTGAGCACGAACAGCACCGAGTAGTAGCCGAGCGCCAGGCTGCCCAGGGTGCGGTCCTGCTCCTGCAGGGCGGCCATCGCGGCGGCGGCGAGCAGGAGGGGGTACAGCAGCAGGGGGAAGGCGCCGACCAGGGGCAGCGCGAGCAGCCGGCCCCGCCACCCGGTCAGGGTGTCCCGGCGGGTCGTGAAGCGCAGCAGCGCGCGACGCAGCCCCTCCCCGTAGAGGGACAGCGGCAGCAGGGCGAGGGCGAAGGCCACCAGATCCAGGCCGACGCCGGCGTCGGCGAGCGCGCGCAGCGCCTGGGGGGCGCCGAGCTGGTCCGGCAGCACCTCGGCGAGCCGGTCGGAGAGCACCCGGACCCGCGCCGGGGAGGTGACGAGGGCGGTGAGCGAGAAGGCCACGAGCAGCAGGGGCACGACGGCGATGCCGGCGTAGAAGGTGAGCCCGGCGGCGATCAGGGCGAGGTCCCGCCCGTGCAACCGCGTCCGCACGCCGCGCAGCAGGCCCGCGGCCTCCGCGCGCAGCCGCCCCGGCCACCCGGCGCGCCGCCCGCCGCTCAGCACCGCTCCAGCAGGTGCCGCGCGGCCGCGTACCCGCCCAGGCCGCTGACCGCCCCGCCGCGCACCGTCCCGCCGGAGGAGGCCGCGACCACGCGCGGGTGGTCGGTGGCCACGCCCCAGGTGCCCTCCTCCTCCACCGTGCCCGCCACCGGCCAGGCGAGGTCGCCGTGGAAGATGTGCCCGCCCGGCATCGCCAGCGACGCCTCCACGTCCAGCGGCGAGGCAGCCTGCAGGCAGGGCTCCCCGTCGGCGTCACGGGCCAGGCAGTCCAGCAGCGGCTCGGCCAGGTGGGCGTCGAGCTGGTCGACGACCCGGCGCACCGCCTCCCGGCGGGTGCCGACCGGGTCGGCCCGGAACAGCGCCGCGGGGGTGTGCAGGCCGAACAGCGTCAGGGTCTGGTGGCCGGCGGCGCGCTCGGCCGGGCCGAGCACCGACGGGTCGGACAGCGAGTGGCAGTACACCTCGAAGGGGATGACGTCCGGCAGCCGGCCCGCGGCGGCCTGGGCGTAGGCGGCGTCGAGCTGGGCGGCGGACTCGTCGACGTGGAAGGTGCCGGCGAAGGCCACCGCCGGGTCGACGCCCGAGCGCAGCCGGGGGAGCCGGGCCAGGACCATGTTGACCTTCAGCTGGGCCCCCTCGGTGCCGTCCGCGGGCGGCCGGCCCAGCAGCCGGTCCACCACCGCCGGGGCGGCCCCGCAGACGACGTGCGCGGCGTCCGCGGCGTGCTCGGCGCCGTCGTCGTCGGTCCAGTGCACCGTGACGCCGTCCCGCCGCGGGTCGAGGCGGGTGACCGTGGCGCGGGTGAGCAGCTCGGCGCCGGCCGCGCGCGCGGCGGCCGCCATCGCGCCGCTGACGGCGCCCATGCCCCCGACCGGCACCCGCCAGCGGCCGGTGCCGTTGCCCACCACGTGGTAGAGTAAGCACCGCCCCGCCGCGGACCCGGGGTCGTGGACGTCGGCGAACGTGCCGATCAGGCCGTCGGTGAGCGACACCCCGCGGACGACGTCGGAGGCCAGCTCGTCGGCGACCACGTCGGCCAGCGGCCGCTCGCGCAGGTCGTGCCACAGGCCCGGGTCGCGCAGCCGGCCGGCCAGCGCGCCCGGCGACAGGAGCGGCTCGGTGAGGGTCGGGGCGAGGTCCTCGGCCAGCGCGGCCACCCGGCCGTAGAACCGCCGCCAGCCGGCGAACTCGGCGTCGGACCCGGTCAGCGCGCGGAACGACGCCTCGGTCGCCGGGCCCTCGTCGCGCTCGACCAGCAGGCCGGGCCCCCCGGGGACGGCGGTGTAGGAGGCCACCGCGCGGTCGGCGAGGGTGATCTCCAGGTCCAGGTCGGCGACGATGCGGTCGGGCAGCAGGCTGACCAGGTACGAGTAGGCCGACAGCCGGACGTCGACGCCGGGGAAGACCTGGCGGCTGACGGCGGCGCCGCCCACCCGCTCGAGCCGCTCGAGCACCAGCACCGAGCGGCCCGCCCCCGCCAGGTAGGCCGCGGCGACCAGCCCGTTGTGCCCCGCCCCGACCACCACGGCGTCGTACCTGCTGCGCGCGTCCACCGGCGGACCGTAGCCGTCCCTGCCCGGCAGGGGGTCAGGTGGGCGAGCCGGGCTCCTCGTCGGCGCAGTCCGCCTCGTCCGCGACACCCGCCTCGGCGGCGCCGCACTCGGTGGTGCCGCGTTCGAGGTCGGTGTTGTCGCCGCAGCCGGCCAGCGGGCCGGCGAGGGCCCCGGTGAGGGCCAGGGCGGCGAGGAGACGCTTGAGGTCCATGGGGCTTCTGCTGCCCACTGCGGGCCGGACGTGAACCCCGGCCGCCCCACCGGCCCCGGGCGTCCCGCCGACCTGCGGGAACCGGGCGGGAGTCCACGAGATCACCTGCGTGCCGTTGTCACGACCGGGTCACGGCCATTACTTTCCGTGTGTCTGAGGGGGCGCTCAGTCACCGAAATGGGTGACACCCCCCGGACGCCGCCGGCCGCGCCGGGCGCTTGCCGCCCGGACCGTCAGCCCACCGGTAGGCGGCTCGAGGGAGTGAGGGAGAGCCGCCGTCCCATGGCGACGCCGCGTACCGCCGCCCGGCTGACCGCCGCCCTGGCGGTCACCCTGTCCGTCGCGCTCCTCCCGGCGCCGGCCGGGGCCGAGGAGCCGGGCACCGCGCAGGAGGCGGCCGCCCTGGTGGCCGCCCGCGGGCACGCCCTCGAGGCGGTCACCGAGCAGTTCAACGAGGCCCGCGAGGTCCTCCGCGCCGAGCAGGCCGCCGCCGAGCAGGCCGCCGCGGAGGTGCAGGAGGCCGCCGCCGCGGCCGCCGCGGCGCGCGAGCAGGTGCGCGGCATCGCGCGCACCGCCTACACCGGCGAGAGCATGGGCTCGCTGCAGGCGCTCATGACCAGCGACTCGGCGGACGAGTTCGTCAACCGCGTCGGTCTGCTGCAGACCGTCGCCGGGCACCAGAACGCCCTCCTCGGCCAGGCGGCGGCCGCCGGGGAGGCCGCGGCCGCGGCCCAGGCCGTCGCCGACCGGGCGGCCGGCGAGGCGCAGCAGCAGTACGACGCCGTCGCCGCCCAGCAGTCCGCGCTCGAGGCCGAGATCGCCGCCTACCAGGCGGACTTCGCCCGCCTCTCGGCCGAGGAGCGGCGGGCCGCGGTGGAGCTGGCCGCCACCCACGCGGTCGGTGGGGAGGAGGAGCGGGCCAGCCGCTCGGCGGCTCGCGAGGAGCCCGCGCCGTCGGCCCCGGTGGTGGCCGACAGCGGGGCCGCCCAGACGGCGGTCGACACCGCGATGGCCCAGCGGGGCAAGCCCTACGTGTGGGCGGCGTCGGGCCCGGGCTCCTACGACTGCTCGGGGCTGGTGCAGTACGCCTTCGCCGCCGCCGGCATCCGCCTCCCGCACTCGAGCCGGATGCAGTCGACGATGGGGCAGGCCGTCTCCCGCGCCGACCTGCGCCCCGGTGACCTGGTGTTCTTCTACAACCCGGTCAGCCACGTGGGCATCTACATCGGCAACGGGCAGATGGTGCACGCGCCCACCTCGGGGGACGTGGTGAAGGTCGCCGGCATCGACGTGATGGGCAGCTACGCCGGGGCCCGCCGCATCGCCGCCTGACGGGCCGCCCGCGCGGTGTGCGCCGGCCGTCGCGGACCGGCGCGCGTTGACGCCCGCGCGCGGATGGTGAACACTGCTCTCGTATCTGATCAGTGCTCACAGCGAGGAGGCGGTCGTGGCGCAGACCTGGCAGTGGGCCTGGGCGCTCGTGGCGTTCGGGGCGGAGCTGGCGGCCCTCGGTGCGCTGGCGTGGTGGGGCGCCACGACCGGCGGGACGACCGCGTTGCGGTGGGTGCTGGCGATCGGCCTGCCGCTCGCCGTCGCGGCGGCCTGGGGGCTGTTCGCCGCGCCGCAGGCGGTGGTGCAGGTCCTCGTCCTGGCCGTCCTGACCAAGGTCGTCGTCTTCGGCGCCGCCGTCCTGGCCCTGCTGGGCGCGGGGGCGCCCCGGCTGGCCGCCGTCCTCGCCGTCGCGGCGGTGCTCGGCACCGTGCTCTCCGGGCCGCTGACCGCCCAGCAGCCGCCGGACCCGGTCAGCGCCCCGGCGGTCCGCTGACCTGCTGCAGCAGGCCCCAGACGAAGCGCGCCCGCACGCCACCCGGCAGCTCCACCTCCCAGCGGGTGACCACGCCCGGGTCCACGCCGCGCGCGCCGGGCAGGCCCACCACGTCGTCGAGCACGTGCTCCCAGACCAGCAGCCGGCCGGCGCTCGCGCGGGGGACGGGGGAGCCGGGCGCCCGGACCAGGTGCTCCTCGAGCACCGACCCGCCCGGGCCGGTCAGCACCTCCCAGGACAGGTGCGGCCACAGCGGCAGCGGCCAGCGGCGCACCTGCAGGTCCAGGTCGCCGAACCGGCGGTCGGCCACCTGCGCGGCGGGTCCGAGGACGGCGGTGCGCAGGGCCAGCCCCCGAGGGGCCCGGCGCGAGTGCTGGAGCCCCTGCCAGCGGGTCTGCGCGGCGTGCGCCTCGGCCCGGGTGGCCCCCAGCCGGGGCAACGCCTCGGCAACCAGGTCGGGGCGCAGGTCGGCCATCCGGCGCAGCAGCACGAGGCAGAACTCCCGCCGCGCCAGACCCCGCACGACCGACGACCCTGCCAGCATCCGGGCGTGCTCATCCCACCGGCCACCGCGGCGGCCATCATGGACGGCGCCGTCACGCTCGCCTTCCGCCGCTGGGACCGGCCCCGGGTGCGGCCGGGTGGCACCCAGCGGACGTCGGCCGGCGTCGTCGAGTTCGGCGAGGTCGTCGAGGTCGACCCCGGTGCCCTCACCGAGGCCGACGCCGCAGCCGCCGGCGTGCCGTCGCTGGCGCAGCTGCTGCGGCTGCTCGAGCGGCGGGGCGGTGCGCACGTCTACCGGGTCCGGGTGCGCGGGGCGGGGGCCGACCCGCGGGTGGTGCTGCGCGAGCAGGAGCAGCTGACCGCCGCCGACCGCGCCGCCATCGACGCCCGGCTGGCCCGGTGGGACGCGGCGTCCCGGTCCGGCCCGTGGACCCGCGCGGTGCTGGCGCTCGTCGCGGAACGTCCCGGGGTGCGGGCGCCCGACCTCGCGGCGACCCTGGGGCGGGAGGTGCTCCCGTTCAAGCGGGACGTCCGCAAGCTGAAGGAGATCGGCCTCACCCGCAGCCTAGCCGTCGGGTACGAGCTGTCCCCTCGGGGCCGCGCCTACCTCTCCCGCGGCGGTGGGACCATGGGCCGGTGACCCCCCGCGCCACCGCCCTCGCCTTCCGCGCCGTCGCCCTCGCCGAGGCGTGCTCCTGGGTCGGGCTGCTGTTCGGCATGTTCGTCAAGTGGGTGCTCGGCACGTCCGAGCGCGGCGTGCAGATCTTCGGGCCGATCCACGGCGGCATCTTCATCGCCTACGTCGTGCTCGCCGTCGTGGCCGCCCGGGTGCTGCGCTGGGAGCCGCGCACCACGCTGCTCGCCCTCGCCGCCTCGGTCCCGCCCCTGGCCACCCTGTGGTTCGACCGGTGGGCCACCCGCACCGGCCGGCTCCCGCTGCCGGAGCCCGTGCCCACGTCCTGAGCCGCGGGACGCCGGCCCCCTCGCTACCGTCCCGGCATGCCCGAGCCCGTCCTGCCGTCCACCGCCCGCACGCTGCTGGCCCGCACCGCGCGGGTGCAGCGCGACAGCCGCGCGCCGTCCCTCGTGGCCGGCGTGGTGCGCGACGGCGGGCTGGCCTGGTCGGCCGGCCGCGGCGACGTCCCCGAGCCGCACGCGGACGTGCAGTACCGGCTGGGCTCGATCAGCAAGACGGTCACCGCGGTGGCGGTGCTGCGGCTGCGCGACGAGGGCCGCGTGCACCTCGACGACCCGCTGGAGCGGCACGTGCCCGGCACGCCGCTGCGGGACCGGACGGTCGGCCAGCTGCTGGCGCACGTGGCCGGCGCGGCGGCCGAGAGCCCGGGTGGCTGGTGGGAGCGCACCCCCGGCGGTCGGCTGGAGGAGCTCGCCCTGGCCGAGGAGCACGTCGTCCTCGGTGCCGCCCGCCGGTTCCACTACTCCAACCTCGGGTTCGGCCTGCTCGGCGAGCTGGTGGCCCGGCTGCGGGGCCGGTCCTGGGAGGACGTCGTCCGCGCCGAGGTGCTGGAGCCGCTGGGCATGGCCCGCACCACGCCGCGGCCGGCGGCCCCCGCGGCCGAGGGCCACGCGGTGCACCCGTGGGCCGACGTCGTCCTCCCCGAGCCCGAGCACGACGCCGGGGTGATGGCCGCCGCCGGCCAGCTGTGGGCGACCCTCGCCGACCTCGGCCGCTTCGCCGCCTTCCTGCTCGGCGACACCGGCGACGTGCTCGACCCCGCCACCCTGGAGGAGATGACCGTGCCGGCCGGCGTGGACCCGTCCGCTCCGGGGTGGTCGGCCTACGGGCTGGGCCTGCAGGTGCTGCGGGTGGACGGCCGCACCCTGGTCGGCCACGGCGGCTCGATGCCCGGCTTCCTGGCCGGGGTCTTCGTCGACCGGGAGGAGCAGGCGGGCGCCGTGTCGCTGGCGAACACGACCAGCGGCCTGGACCCGCTGCTGCCCGGCCTGCTCGCCGACCTGCGCGCGGCCGAGCCGCGGGTGGTGGAGCCGTGGCGGCCCTCGCCGCCCGCCCTGCCGCTGGAGACGCTCGGCATCTGGTACTGGGGGCCGGCGCCGCACGTCCTGCGCGCGCTGCCCGGCGGGCTGCTGCACCTGGGCCCGCTACCGGGCCGGGCGGGGCGGGCCAGCCGGTTCGCCCGCCGGGACGACGGCACGTGGGTGGGCCTGGAGGGCTACTACGCCGGCGAGCCGCTGCGGATCGCCGAGGACCACCTGGACCTCGGGACCTTCGTGTTCACCCGCGAGCCCTACGACCCGACCGCCCCGGTGCCCGGCGGCGTCGACGAGGGCGGCTGGCGGGCCTGAGCCCGGCGGGTGCTGCGGGCTCCGGTCAGGCCCGGTCGAAGGCGTCCATCGTCGTCTTCACCACCGCGGCGTAGGCCACGTGCGGGACGACGTCGCTGGCCCAGTCGGTGGCCGACCACGACCGCGGGTCGGTGATGCCCAGGACGGTCATCGGCCCGTTGGCGGCCACCAGCACGCCGAGGGTGGTGAGCAGCGTGCCCACCAGTGGCTGGGACCGGTAGCCGGCCGCCCGCACCAGGCCCACGGCGACCCCGACGCCCACGCCGGCGGCCAGCCCGGTCATCGGGCCGAGGCCCTGCACCCGGTTCTGGCGGGTCTCCTCGTCGCCGGGGATGCCGACGTGCGCCTTCTCCGCCAGCTTCTCGACGGTCCGCTCGGGCGTGGAGCTGCTGCCCCGCCCACGCACCACCATGTCGAGGTAGGTCACGGCGTTGAGGGCGGTCGTGCCGGCGGCGCCGGCGGCGGCCCCGCGCAGTGCCCAGCCGAGCACGCTGATGCCGCGCCGGCCCGTGCCGAGGGTCCCGATCGGGGTCTGCTTCGCCATGGCGCGCCCCTACCCCGCGGCCCGGCCGGCCACGCCGGACGTCGCGCCGGTGGCGCACCCTGGGGCCGTGGACGACCTGGACGACCTGGACGCCCGGCTCGAGAGCGCGATCGAGCAGCTGCTCGCCGCGCGCCGGGAGGGGGCCTCGGTCTGCCCGTCGGAGGCCGCCCGCGTCGTCGACCCCGCCGGTTGGCGGGCGGTGATGCCGGCCGCGCGGGCCGCCGCCGGCCGGCTGGCGGCGGCGGGCCGCGTGGAGGTCACCCAGGGCGGCCGCGTGGTGGACGTGGCCACCGCCCGCGGGCCGGTGCGGGTGCGCCGCGCCGTGCGGGATCCGTCCTGAGGAGGCGGCCGGCCGGGTGGCACCGGCCGGCTCGGCTCAGGCGTCGCCGGCCGGCTCCGGTCCGGCGGCGCGGTCCAGCAGCGGCGCGACCCGGTGGTCGACCAGCCGGCGCAGCGCCAGCGCGGTGTCGGTGCGCTGCACCCCCGGGATGGCCAGGACCTGCTCGGTGATCCGCCACAGGTCGTCGGCGTCGGTGGCGACCACCCGCACGAGCAGGTCGGCTACCCCCGAGAGGGCGGTCACCTCCAGCACCTCCGGGATCCCGGCCAGCGCCTCGCCGACGTCGGCCAGGCTGCGCTGCACCACCTGCACCGTCACGTAGGCGCCGAGGCGGTACCCCAGCGCCTCCGGCCGGACCCGGTGGTCGAAGGGGGCGAGCACCCCGCCGGCCTCGAGGCGTGCCAGCCGGGTCTGCACCGTGTTGCGGGCCAGCCCCAGCCGCTGGGAGAGCGCCATGACGGTGGCGCGCGGGTCCTCGGTCAGGGCCCGGATCAGCCGCGCGTCGGTGGCGTCGAGGGCCGGCACGGTGCTCAGTCTGACACGCGGCGGCACCCTCGCACCGGTCATGGTGCGCAATACGATCTCGTGACCTTGCGCAGATCTGCCGGGAGGTGTGTTCTCACCGGAGGCCGGTCCGTGCCACCATGGGTGTGAGTGGTGCCACACCCCGGTGCCGCGACACGTCCAGTACCGCCCGCCGGTGACCCCGGCCGCGGCGGCCGACGGCGAGGAGATGCCCGTGAGTGTGTCGAGCGCGACCACCGAGGTGGTCGACCCCGTCCCGGGGGCCGACGCCCCCCACCTCCCCCAGCAGCCCGACCTCGTCCAGCTCCTCACCCCCGAGGGCGAGCGGGTGGAGCACCCCGAGTACCCGCTGGAGGTCGGCGACGAGGAACTGCGCGACCTCTACCGCGACCTGGTGCTGGTCCGCCGGTGGGACGTCGAGGCCACCGCGCTGCAGCGCCAGGGCGAGCTGGGCATCTGGGCCTCGCTGCTCGGCCAGGAGGCCGCCCAGATCGGTGCCGGCCGCGCGCTGCAGCCGGACGACACGGCCTTCCCCACCTACCGCGAGCACGGCGTGGCCTGGACGCGGGGAGTGGACCCGCTCGAGGTCATCAGCCTGTTCCGCGGCGTGGACAACGGCGGCTGGGACCCGGTCGCCACCGGCTTCAACCTCTACACCGTCGTCATCGGCGCCCAGTGCCTGCACGCCACCGGGTACGCGATGGGCCTGCAGCGCGACGGCGCCGAGACCGCGGCGCTGGCGTTCCTCGGCGACGGCGCCACCAGCCAGGGCGAGGTCAACGAGGCGATGATCTGGGCGGCCAGCTTCTCGGCCCCCGTCGTCTTCTTCTGCCAGAACAACCAGTACGCGATCAGCGTGCCGCTGGAGCGGCAGACCCGGGTGCCGCTGTACCAGCGCGCCGCGGGCTTCGGCTTCCCCGGCGTGCGGGTCGACGGCAACGACGTCCTCGCCGTCCTCGCGGTGACGCGGGCGGCCCTGGCCGCCGCCCGCGACGGCCAGGGCCCCACGTTCATCGAGGCCTTCACCTACCGCATGGGCGCGCACACCACCTCCGACGACCCCACCCGCTACCGGCTGGCGAGCGAGCTGGAGGAGTGGAAGCTGCGCGACCCGATCGCCCGCCTCAAGGCGCACCTGTCCCGGTCGGGCGTCGCCGACGCCGCCTTCCTCGACTCCGTCGAGGCCGAGGCCGAGGAGCTCGCCGCCCGGATCCGGCGCGGCACCACCGAGATGCCCGACCCGCCGGGGACGGCGATGTTCGACCACGTGTACGCCGAGCAGACCCCGCACCTGGCGCAGCAGCGGGCCGACTTCGCGGCCTACCAGGCGAGCTTCGAGGAGGCCGGCCGGTGAGCACCCAGACCCTCACCATCGGCAAGGCCCTGAACCTGGGCCTGCGCAGGGCCATGGAGGACGACGCGAAGGTCGTGCTCATGGGGGAGGACATCGGCCGCCTCGGCGGGGTCTTCCGGATCACCGACGGTCTGCAGAAGGACTTCGGGGAGGACCGCGTCGTCGACACCCCGCTGGCCGAGGCCGGCATCCTCGGCACCGCGGTGGGCCTGGCCATGCGCGGCTACCGGCCGGTGTGCGAGATCCAGTTCGACGGCTTCGTCTTCCCCGCCTACAACCAGATCGTCACCCAGGTGGCCAAGATCCACGCCCGTTCCCGCGGGAAGCTGGCCTTGCCGATCGTCATCCGCATCCCCTTCGGCGGCGGCATCGGCGCGGTCGAGCACCACAGCGAGAGCCCCGAGGCGTACTTCGCCCACACCCCGGGCCTCAAGGTGGTCGCGGTCAGCAACCCGGTGGACGCCTACTTCGGCATCCAGCAGGCCATCGCCGCGCCCGACCCGGTCGTCTTCCTCGAGCCCAAGCGCCGCTACTGGGAGAAGGCCGAGGTGGACACCGACGCCACCCCGGACCCGCTGTTCGCCTCCCGCGTGGTCCGCGGCGGCGACGACCTCACCCTGCTGGCCTACGGCCCGATGGTGAAGACGGCGCTGCAGGCGGCCCAGGCGGCGGAGGAGGAGGGCCGGTCGCTGGAGGTCGTGGACCTGCGCACGCTGTCGCCGCTCGACCTCGACCCGGTGGTCGAGTCGGTGCGCCGGACCGGCCGCTGCGTCGTCGTCCACGAGGCCCCGGTGACCCTCGGGCTCGGGGCGGAGATCGCCGCGCGGGTCACCGAGACCTGCTTCCACTCGCTGGAGGCCCCGGTGCTCCGGGTGGGCGGCTACGACGTGCCCTACCCCCCGTCGAAGCTCGAGGAGGAGTACCTCCCCGACCTCGACCGGGTGCTCGACACCGTCGACCGCGCGATGGAGTTCTGACCGTGCCGGACCTCAAGCAGTTCAAGCTGCCCGACGTCGGGGAGGGCCTGACCGAGGGCGAGATCCTGCAGTGGCTGGTCGCCGTCGGCGACACGGTCACCGTCAACCAGCCGCTGTGCGAGGTGGAGACCGCCAAGGCCGCGGTCGAGCTGCCCTCGCCCTACGCCGGGACGGTCACCGCGCTGCTGCACGAGGCGGGGGAGACCGTCGACGTCGGCACGCCGATCATCACCATCGACACCGGTGGGGAGGGTGGGGGCGAACCGGGTGGGGACGCCGCCGCCCCGGCAGCCGCGGCGGCTCCGCCGGCGGAAGCTGCCGGCGGCCCCGCGGACGCCGCCGAGCCCGCCGCCGGGCTGATCGGGGGCGCGGCTCCCGGTGGGCGGACCGCGGTGCTGGTCGGTTACGGCCCGCGGACCACCGAGGCCCGCCGCCGCCCGCGCCGCGGCGGCGAGGCCGCCGCCCGGGCGAGCGCGCCGCAGGCCACCGGCACCCTCGCCGGGGCCGACTACGGGTCCGGGGGCGCCGAGCGCCCCGCCCCGGCGGCCGTCACCGGCACGCCCCTGCTGACCACCGCTCCCGACGCCCGGAGCAAGCCGGTGCGCCACGGCGGGCTGGAGGTCGGCCGGCAGGCCGAGGCGCACGCGCTGTCCGAGGCGGCCGCCCCGTCGGCCCCGGCCACCCGCGGCCGGGGCCGCCCCCGCCCGCTGGCCAAGCCCCCGGTGCGCAAGCTGGCCAAGGACCTCGGCGTGGACCTGGCCGTGCTCACCGGCAGCGGCGACGGCGGGGTCATCACCCGTGCCGACGTGCAGGCCGCGGCCGGGCAGGGCGCGCCGGGGGCGCCGGCCGCCGTCCCGGCCGCGGTGCCTGGCGGCACCGCGGGGGCGCAGCGGATCCCGGTCAAGGGGGTCCGCAAGCACACCGCGGCGGCCATGGTGGCCAGCGCCTTCACCGCCCCGCACGTCACGGAGTTCCTCGCCGTCGACGTGACCCGGACGATGAAGCTGCGCAGCCGGATCGCGGCGCGGCCCGAGTTCGCCGGGCTGAAGGTCAGCCCGCTGCTGTTCGTGGCCAAGGCACTGCTGCTGGCCGCGCGCCGGCACCCGGTGGTCAACAGCTCGTGGGACGAGGCCGCGCAGGAGATCGTCGTCCACGGGCAGGTGAACCTCGGCATCGCGGCCGCGACGCCGCGGGGCCTGGTCGTGCCGAACGTCAAGGACGCCGGGCGGCTCTCGCTGCCCGAGCTCGCCGCGGCGCTGGCCGAGCTGACCGAGACGGCCCGGGCCGGCCGTACCGCCCCGGCGGACATGTCCGGCGGCACGATCACCATCACCAACGTGGGGGTGTTCGGCGTCGACACCGGGACGCCGATCCTCAACCCCGGCGAGTCGGCGATCCTGGCCTTCGGGCAGGTCCGGGAGATGCCGTGGGTGCACAAGGGGAAGGTCGTGCCGCGGCAGGTGACCCAGCTGGCGCTGTCGTTCGACCACCGCATCGTCGACGGGGAGCTGGGCAGCCGGTTCCTGGCCGACGTGGGGGCACTCCTGCACGACCCCGGGACGGCGCTGGCGTTCTGACAGGACCCTCCTGCCCCCCACCGCTCGCAGGCTCGCGGCGGGTCCCTGCAGGGGGGCCGGGAGGTCCCGGCGCCGTGATCGCGGGAGCAGGCGCGACGATGGCGGCATGACACGGCCCGCGACCGAGCTGGACCGGCTCTTCGACCTGGCCGCGCGGGCGGCCGTGCCGGGGGGCTTCGGGTACCTCGGCACGACCGGCGCCGTCCTGCCGGACCGGCCGCTGCAGACGTGGATCACCGCACGCATGACGCACGTCCTCGGCCTGGCCGCGCTGCTCGGCCGGTCCGCGGCCGACGGACCGCTCCGTCACGGGGTCGCCGCGCTGACCGGTGGCCCGCTCCGCGACGGCCGGCACGGGGGCTGGCGGGCGGCGGAGGACGACGGCACGAAGGGCGCCTACCCGCACGCGTTCGTCGTCCTCGCCGGCGCGACCGCCACCGCCGCCGGGGTCGAGGGCGGCCGGGACCTGCTCGACGCCGCGCTCGGGGTGTGGCAGGACCGCTTCTGGGACGACGACGCCGGCCTGCCGGTCGAGGAGTGGGACGCCGCCTTCACCCGCCTGGCCGACTACCGCGGGGCCAACGCCACCATGCACGGCGTCGAGGCCACCCTCGCCGCGGCCGACGCCCTGGGCGACGACCCGCGGGCCGGGCGGCTGCGCGCCCAGGCGCTGCGCAGCACCGAGCGGGTGGTGCACGGCTTCGCCCGCGACCGGGACTGGCGGCTGCCCGAGCACTTCACCGCCGGGTGGGAGCCGCTGCCGGCGTACAACCGGGCCGAGCCGGCGCACCCGTTCCGGCCCTACGGCGTCACCGTGGGCCACCAGTTCGAGTGGGCGCGGCTGTGCCTGCACCTGCGCGCCGCCCTCGACGACGGCGCCCCCGGCTGGCTGCTCGACGACGCGGCCGCTCTGTTCGACGCCGCCGCGACCCGCGGCTGGGCGGCCGACGGGCACGAGGGGTTCCCGTACACCCTGGACTGGGACGACCGCCCGGTCGTGGGGCAGCGCATGCACTGGGTCGTGTGCGAGGCCGTCGCGGCCGCGGCGGTGCTCGCCGACGTCGCCGGCCAGGCGGGCGCGGGCGCACTCGCGGCGCGCTGGTGGGCCCACGGGGAGGCGCGCTTCGCCGACCCCTCGACCGGGTCGTGGCACCACGAGCTGACGCCGTCCGGCGAGGTGGCCACCGGCACGTGGGCGGGGCAGCCCGACGTGTACCACCTGGTGCAGGCGCTGCTGCTGCAGGAGGGCAGGCCGGTCCGCGGGAGCGTGGCGGCGGCGCTGGCAGGTGTCCCGGGCGGGGGCGTCGGGTAGGCCGACGGGGACCGTGAACCCGAGACACGAGGAGCATCCCGTGGCCACCGTGCAGGAAGCCGTCGACGTCGACGTCCCCATCCGCGTCGCCTACGACCAGTGGACGCAGTTCGAGACCTTCCCGCAGTTCATGGGCGGGGTCGAGCGGATCACCCAGCTCGACGACAGGCACACCCACTGGGTCACCAAGATCGACGGGGTCACCCGCGAGTTCGACGCCGAGATCACCGAGCAGCACCCCGAGGAGCGGGTCGCCTGGACCAGCACCGGCGGCGACGCCAAGCACGCCGGCGTGGTGACCTTCCACCGCCTGGCCGACGACAAGACCCGCGTGATGATCCAGATCGACTGGGAGCCGACCGGCGTCGTGGAGAAGGCCGGTGCCGCGCTCGGCTTCGACGACCGCCAGGTCAAGGCCGACGCGAAGCGGTTCAAGGAGTTCATCGAGGGCCGGGGCACCGAGACCGGCGCCTGGCGGGGCGACGTCTCCCGTCCCGACCAGTAGAAGGACGCCCTTGCCCCCCACCCCTCGCACGCTCGGGGCGGGACCCTGCAAGGGCGCCGTTCCAGTCCGTCACCCGCCCCCCACCGCTCGCACGCTCGGGGCGGGACCCTGCAAGGGCGCCGTTCCAGTCCGTCACCCGCCCCCCACCGCTCGCACGCTCGGGGCGGGACCCTGCGAGGGCGCCGTTCCAGTCCGTCACCCGCCCCCCACCGCTCGCACGCTCGGGGCGGGACCCTGCGAGGGCGCCGTTCCAGCACGACGGCGCCCGCCTCCTCGACCGAGGAGGCGGGCGCCGTCGCGTGTGCCGGGGGGGCTATTCGGCGTCGAGGTCCTGGGCGACCATGCCCACGATCCGGTCGAGCACCGCTGGGTCCTCGCTGCTCACCACGACCTCGGTGCCCTGCTTGGCGCCGAGCGTCATGATCATCAGGGGCGACCCGGCGTCGACCGGGTTGCCGCCCGGCGTGGCCAGGGTGACCGGGACGCCGGACTTCCCGACGGCCTCGGCGATGAGCGCGGCCGGCCGGGCGTGCAGCCCGACGCGGGAACCGACGGTGACGGTCTGACTGGGCATGGGGGTCCTCTCCTCGCTGCTGGGGGCGGTGCTGGGGGCGGTGCTGGGCACAGCCTGCCGGGTCAGGTCCGGGCCGGCTGGGTGACCGGGGCGGGCTGCCCGGCGACGTGGGCGTGGGCCAGGTCGACGGCGTCCTCGGGGACGGTGCCGGCCTTCGGGCGGCCGAAGCTCTTCGCGATGGTGACCGCCAGCGCCCCGACGACCGTGCCGATGGCGATGGCCAGGAGGAACACCAGGAAGTTGCTGATCGCGAAGAACACGAAGACGCCGCCGTGCGGGGCGCGCAGCTCGATGCCGCTCGCCGCGACGATCGCGCCGGTGGTGGCCCCGCCGAGCATCATCGACGGGATGACCCGCAGCGGGTCGGCCGCGGCGAACGGGATGGCGCCCTCGGAGATGAACGAGGCGCCGAGCAGCCAGGCCGCCTTGCCGTTGTCCCGCTCCGCCGGCGTGTAGAGGCGCGGCCGGATGGCCGTGGAGAGCGCCATCGCCAGCGGCGGGACCATGCCGGCCGCCATGACGGTCGCCATGATCACCAGCGAGCCGCTGGTCTGCGAGGCCAGGCCGGCGGTGGCGAACAGGTAGGCCGCCTTGTTCACCGGGCCGCCGAGGTCGAAGCACATCATCAGACCGAGGATGATCCCCAGCAGGACGGCGGAGGTCCCGCTCAGGCCGTTGAGCCAGTTGCCCAGGCCCTCCAGAGCGGCGGCCAGCGGGCGGCCGAGCACCGCGACCATGAGCCCGCTCGAGATCAGGGTGGCCAGCAGCGGGATGATCACCACCGGCTGCAGCCCGCGGACACCGGCGGGCAGCTTCCACCTGCTGATCCACAGCGCCACCAGGCCGGCGAGGATGCCGCCGACCAGGCCGCCGATGAACCCGGCGCCGACGGTGACGGACACCGCGCCGATGACGAAGCCGGGGGCGATGCCCGGGCGGTCCGCGATCGCGTAGGCGATGTAGCCGGCCAGGGCCGGCACCAGGAAGGCGAAGGCGGCCTGGCCGAGCACGGTGAAGATCGCGCCCAGGTAGCCGAGCAGGCCGAAGCGCAGCTCCTCGGTGCTGTTCCCGGTGGGCAGGTCGAGGAAGCTGTTGTTGAGCGCCCAGTTCAGGGCGTAGCTCTGCCCGGCGGCCGAGTCCGGGTCGGTGAGGACGATCTGGTAGCCGCCGAACAGGAACCCCAGCGCGATGAGCAGGCCCCCGGCGGCCACGAACGGGATCATGTAGCTGACGCCGGTGAGCAGCCAGCGGCGGATCTCCGACGCCGTGCTCGGGCGGCCGGCGGCCGCGGCGGCCGGGGCCTCGCCGGCGGCGCCGGCGCCCGGGACGCGGCGGGCCTGCGGGTCGTCGGCGGCGGCCAGCGCCTCCCGGATCATCGCGTCCGGCTCGTTGATGGCCCGCTTCGTACCGGACTGGACGACGGGCTTGCCGGCGAACCGCTCCCGGTCCTTGACGCCCACGTCCACGGCGAAGATCACCGCGTCGGCGGACCGGATGACCGCCGGGTCCACCGGCGTGGAGCCCGACGAGCCCTGCGTCTCCACGTGCAGGTCGACGCCGGCCTGGTCGGCCGCGGCCCGCAGCTTGTCGGCGGCCATGTAGGTGTGCGCGATGCCGGTCGGGCAGGCGCTGACGGCCACGATGCTCCGCCGGGCGGTGGAGGTGGCGGCGCCCCCCGCGCCCCCCGCGGCAGCCGGCGCGGCCGCGCCCGCGGTGGCCGCGCCGTCGGTGGCCGCGCCGTCGGTGGCCGTGGCGGCCCCCGAGGCCGTGGTGCTCGTGGCGCCCGTCGTGGCGCCGGCCGCGGGCGCCGGCTCGGGGGAGACGACGTCCTGCACCAGGCGGACGACCTCCTCGGCCGAACCGGCCGCGCGCAGCGACTCCACGAACTCCGGCCGCACCAGCGCCCGGGCCAGGGCGGTGAGCAGGGTGAGGTGGTCGGCGTCGCCGTGCGCCGGGGCGGCGATGAGGAAGGCCAGGTCGGCCGGCCCGTCGGGTGCGCCGAAATCCACCTTCGGCGACAGCCGGGCGAAGGCCAGCGAGGCCTCGGTCACCGCGGCCGAACGGCAGTGCGGGATGGCGATCCCGCCGGGCAGGCCGGTCGCGGCCTGCGCCTCGCGGGCGAGGGCGTCCTCGGCGAGCGCGTCGGCGGTGGTGGCCCGGCCGGCGCCGGCGACCAGCGCGGCGAGCGAGCGGACCACCTGCGTCTTGTCGGCGCCGAGATCGGCGTCGAGCGCGACCAGGTCCGGGGTGATCAACGGGGGCATGGGAGCGTCCTGTCCGGGTGGGTCAGACGTCCCGGCCGGCGGCCGGGACCGGGGCGGGGTGCGGGACCGGGTCGGCGGTGACCCGGACGGCGGCGACGTCCACCTGCGACGGCGCCGGGACGGCGGAACCAGGGAGGGAGGCGCTGGCGGCGCCGTAGGCCACCGCGGTGGCCAGCCGGTGGGCGGGCGGGGCGTCGGCCAGGTCGGCGAGCACGAAGCCGGCCAGGCTGCAGTCGCCGGCGCCGACGGTGCTGCGGACGGTGACCGGCGGCGGGGTGGCGGTCCAGACCCCACCCGCGGCCCGGGACAGCAGCGCGCCGTCGGCGCCGAGCGTCAGCAGCACCTCGCCGACCCCGCGCGCGTGCAGCGTGGCGACGGCGGCGAGCGCGGCCGACCGGTCGGCGAGCAGGTCCTCCTCCGGGACGCCGGCCAGCTGGGCCAGCTCCTCGGAGTTGGGCTTGAGCAGATCGGGGGCGCTCGCGGGGCCGGCGGCCAGCAGCGCCAGCAGCGGGGCCTCGGAGGTGTCCACCGCGACCCGGGCACCGGTGTCGCGCAGCGAGCGGACCAGCTCGGCGTACCAGCCGGTCGGGGTGCCCGGCGGGAGGGAACCGGACAGGACCACCCAGGAGGCGCCGGCCGCGTGCCGGTGCAGGACGTCGGCGAGCAGCAACCGGGTCGCGTCGTCGAGCGGGGCGCCGGGCTCGTTGAGCTTCGTCGTGGTGCCGTCGGGCTCGGCGAGGGTGTAGTTGGTGCGGACCGGCGTGGGCACCGGCACGGTGGCCAGCGGGAGGCCGAGCCGGTGCAGGGCGGCGACGATCGGGTCGTCGTCCGGCGCGGGCAGCACGGTCAGCACGTCCCCGCCCGCGGCGGCCACGGCACGGGCGACGTTGACGCCCTTCCCGCCCGGCTCGGTGGAGCTCGGCGCCAGCCGGGCGACGCTGCCGCGCTCCAGCGGGCCGGGCAGCGCGAGCGTGCGGTCCAGGCTCGGGTTGGCCGTCAGGGTGACGACGCGCGGACCGGGCGGCCGCGTGGGGTGGGTGCTCACGCGACGACCACCTCGACACCGGCCTCCTCCAGGGCGGCGACCGCCCCGGGGTCGGCGCCGTCGTCGGTGACCAGGACGTCGACGTCCTCGACGTCGGCGAAGCGCACCAGGTGCTCCCGGCCGAGCTTGCTGCTGTCGGCGAGCACGACCACCCGGGCGCCGGCCCGCACCATGGCCCGCTTGGTGGCGGCCTCGGCCTCGTCCGGGGTGGAGAAGCCGTGCGCGGCGGTGATCCCGTTGGTGCCGAGGAAGGAGACGTCCACGCGGAGGGTGGACAGCGCGCTGTTGGTGGCCTCCCCGACGGAGGTCTGGGTGATGCCGCGGACCCGGCCGCCCAGCACGTGCAGGGTGACACCCGGGGCGCCGGCGAGCCGGGCGGAGATCGGCACCGAGTTGGTGACGACGTACAGCCGCCGGTCGGTGGGGAGGACGTCGGCCAGCGCCGCGGTGCTGCTGCCCCCGTCCAGGACGAGGCTGCCGTCGGTGCCGGGCAGCAGGTCGAGCGCAGCCGCGGCGATCTTCGCCTTCTGCTCCGTCCGGGTGCCGCGCCGCTCCCCGTACCCGGTCTCCACCAGGGAGAGGGCGCCGACGGGCACCGCCCCGCCGTGCACGCGGCGCAGCATCCCCGCGCGCTCCAGCACGGCCAGGTCCCGCCGCACCGTCTCGGTGGTGACCCCGAACTGGTCGGCCAGGACCGTGACGGCGACCCGTCCGCGGTCGGTCACCAGCCCGGCGATCGCCTGCTGACGTTCCTCGGCGTACACCGCCCGCCCCCTCTCCATGCCCGATCATGTTGGAATCGGGTTGTGATGGTGTTGTTCTACGTCCGAAACGTTGACAAGTCAACACCCAGGCGTGAGGCTGGTCACGAGCATCCTCGGTCGCGTCCCTCGCGACCAGCGCCCCGTCCCGACGGCACCCCAGGCGAGGTACCCATGTCCACCACCGCTCCTGCCACCGGCCCCGCGCCCACCCCGGCGGGCCCCGTCGTGCTCCCCGGCACCCCCGTCGTCCCCGGCGTCGTCCTGGGGCCGGTGGTCCGCCCCTCCGGCACCGTGGTCCTCCCGGCCGACGAGGGGGCGACCGTCCCCGAGGACGGCCGGGGCGCGGAGAAGGAGCGCTTCTCCGCCGCGGCCTCGGCCGTGGCCGACCGGCTCTCCGAGCGCGCCGCGGGTGCGACGGGGGTGAGCGCGGAGGTGCTGGCGGCGACGGCGGGGCTGGCCCGCGACCGCGGCCTGCTCTCGGCCGTCGAGCAGCGGATCGACGCCGGCGCCCCGGCCGCCGTGGCCACGGTCGGGGCCGCCCAGCAGTTCGTCGACCTCTTCACCTCCCTCGGGGGCGTCATGGCCGAGCGGGTCACCGACGTCCGGGACGTCCGGGACCGGATCGTCGCGCAGCTGACCGGGCAGGGCGAGCCGGGCGTCCCGCGGCCGCAGACCCCGTCGGTGCTCCTGGCCGACGACCTGGCGCCGGCCGACACCGCCGGGCTCGACCCCGAGCGCGTCGTCGGCCTGGCGACCCGGCTCGGCGGCACCACCAGCCACACCGCGATCATCGCCCGCCAGCTCGGGCTGCCCTGCGTGGTGGCCGTCGGCGGGCTCGACGACGTGCCCGAGGGTGCGACCGTCCTGCTCGACGGGGAGCGGGGCACGGTGACCGTGGACCCCGAGCCGGGCGAGGCGCAGGCCCGGGTCGAGGCCGCCCGCGCCGCCGCAGCCGCGCTGGCGTCCTACCGCGGCCCCGGCCGGACCGGGGACGGGCTCGAGGTCAAGGTGCTGGCCAACGTGCAGGACGGCGCCGGAGCGCGGGCCGCTGCGGCCAAGCACGCGGAGGGTGTCGGGCTGCTGCGCACCGAGCTGGCGTTCCTCAGCCGCGCCGAGGAGCCCACCGTCGAGGAGCAGGCCGCGGGCTACGCGGAGGTGTTCGAGGCGTTCCCCGGGCAGCGCGTCGTCGTCCGGACCCTCGACGCCGGCTCGGACAAGCCGCTGGCCTTCGCGACGATGCCGGACGAGGAGAACCCGGCCCTCGGCGTGCGCGGCCTGCGGGTCGCCCGCCGGGACCCCGGGCTGCTGGAGCGGCAGCTGGACGCGATCGCCGAGGGTGCCCGGCGGGCGGGTGCGCAGCCGTGGGTGATGGCACCGATGGTCGCCACCGTCGCCGAGGCCCGGGACTTCGCCGACCGGGTGCGCGACCGCGGGATGGTCCCCGGCGTCATGGTCGAGGTGCCCTCGGCGGCGCTGCAGGCCGAGCGGCTGCTGCGGCACGTCGACTTCCTGTCGATCGGCACCAACGACCTCTCGCAGTACACCCTGGCCGCCGACCGGCTCTCCGCCGACCTCGCCGACCTCACCGACCCCTGGCAGCCGGCCCTGCTGGCCCTGGTCCAGGTCACCGCGGAGGCAGGTCGGGGGGCCGGCAAGTCCGTCGGGGTGTGCGGGGAGGCCGCCGCGGACCCGCTGCTGGCCTGCGTGCTGGTCGGCCTCGGCGTCACCTCGCTGTCCTGCGCGGCCTCGTCCGTGGCCGGTGTGGGCGCCCGGCTGGCCACCGTGACCTCGGACGACTGCCGACGGGCGGCCGACGCGGCGCTGGCCGCCGACGACCCGGCCGGGGCGCGGGCGGCGGTCCGGCGGAGCCTGGCGATCGACTGAACCCCACCCCGCCGGGTGAACATCCGTCGACGTGTAGCGCACCTCACCTGCGTTCCTTCGGAATATCCCGCCGTCTCCCTGGTTTATTCAGGGTGTCAGTCCCCCGACGGCACGAGAGAAGGACCCGAGATGAGCAGCGTCACCACCCGCTGGCGGCAGCGTCGGCAGGCGGCGCGCACGCGCCGGGCGCTGGACCGCGCCCTGGCGCGCACCAGCAGCCCCGCCATGCGCGACGAGCTGTTGACGATGGCCAACCGCGGCGGCTTCGACCTCCGCTGAGCGCGGACCCCGCCCGGCGCGACCCCGGTCTCCCGCCCCGGAGACCGGGGTCGCGCGCCGTCCGGGGCGGGACCGCTCTCGGTGGTGCTCCCCCCTTGGGGGTGCTCCGCTCAACCCCCCGGACCCCGCTGCCGAACCACCGGGCGTGAAGACATCGGACCGGGTCGTCCCGCTCGTCGGCGGTGCACGGTGAGCGACCCGCGGCCGGCCGAGCCGCGCGAGACCTCGGGCGCGACCACCGGTCTGCTGCTCGGGTACGTCCGCCAGCACGGTGGCGACGCCGCCGTCGCGGAGGTGCTCCGGCGGGCGGGGAGCACGCACACGGCCGAGGAGCTGTCGCACCCGTCGTCCTGGACGAGCTACGACACCCGCATCCGGCTGTTCGCCGCCGCCACGGAGGTGCTCGGCGACCCGGACACGATGTTCCGGGTCGGCCGCGAGGCGCTGAGCTCCGGGATGAACCCCGCGCTCGTCCTGGTGGTGCGGGCGATGGGGTCGCCCCGGCAGGTCTTCCGCAGGCTGCCGCCGGCGGTGGCCAAGTTCTCGACGACGTCCACCATGGAGATCCTGGACGCCGGTGCCGCATCGGCGACCATCCGGTTCACCCTGCACCCGGGCTACGTCCACTCGCGGCTGGACTGCCTCTACGTGCAGGGGCTCGTCGGGATGGTGCCGACCATCTTCGGGCTGCCCCCCGCCGAGGTGGTGCACGAGGAGTGCCAGTCCGACGGGCACCCGGCCTGCCTCTACCACCTGACGTGGGCGCGCCGTCTCCGCCTGGGCACGCGCCGCCGCGACCGGCGTGCCGCCGATCCCGAGCTGCAGGCGCTCCGGGAGCAGCTGCGCACCCTGCAGACGGCGGCCACCGAGCTCGTCGCCAGCGACGACCTGGGCACCGTGCTGCAGCGGATCGTGGTCCGCGCGGCCGAGGCGGTGCTCGCCCCGGCCCACCTGCTCGCGGTGGCCGACCCCGCGGGCGGCCGCCCCCTCGTGCACAGCGCCGGGCTGCCGGAGGACGCGGTTCCCGGCCTGGCGGCGCGGCTGCTGGCCGGTGAGGACCTCGGGCCGGACGTCGTGGCGGTCGACGTGGCCTCGGCCCGACGTCGGCACGGCCGGCTGGCCGCCCTCTACGCCCCCGGTGTCGGTCTCCTCGGGGACGAGGCGGCGATGCTGGCGGCGTACGCCGGCCACGCCGCCGCGGCGCTGGACCTGCTGATGGTGCGGGACTCCGCCCGCCTCGAGGCCGACCGGGCGGGCCGGCTGCTGGCGCTGGCCCACGAGCTGGCCGGGGCCACCGACGCCGCGGCCGTGTGCCGGGTGGTGGCCGACGCGCTGCCCCGGGTCGTCGGGTGCGACAGCGCCTCGATGCTGCTGTGGGACCCGGCCGGCGCGGCGCTGCACACGGCCGCGACCGTCGGGCTGTCCCCTCGGGCGCGCGAGCACCTGCTGGCCACCTCGCTGCGCGCCGAGGACGTCCCGGAGCTGGTCGGCATGATCACCGACCGCGAGCCCCGGTTCCTCGGCACCACCTCGAGCCCCGTGGTGCGCGACCTCCTCGACGTCCTGGGCGTGAGCGAGGGGGTCGCCGTCCCGATCTCCGCCGGGCGCACCTTCCTCGGGGTGGCCACGGCCTCCTGGCCCGCCGGCCGGGCCCCGGCGTCCCTGGCCGGGGACATCCTCGCCCGGCTGCGCGGCGTCGGTGACCAGGCGGCCACCGCCCTGCAGCGGGCCCGGCTGCTCGAGACGGTCCGCCACCAGGCCACCCACGACGTCCTCACCGGGCTGCCGAACCGCGGGCTGTTCCTCGACCTGCTCGGCGGCGCGCTGGCCGCGACCGGCCCGGACGGGCACGTCGGCGTCCTGTTCTGCGACCTCGACCGGTTCAAGGCGGTCAACGACACCCACGGGCACGCCGCCGGCGACGAGCTGCTCCGGCAGGTCGCGGCGCGGCTGCGCGCGGCGGTCCGGCCGGGCGACAGCGTCGGGCGGCTCAGCGGCGACGAGTTCGCCGTCCTGCTGCCCGAGCTCTCCCGCCCGGAGGACGCCGACCGGGTGGTGGCCCGGGTGCTCGGGTGCTTCGAGGACACCTTCCGGCTCGACGGGGTCGAGGTGGCGGTCGGCACCAGCGTCGGCGTGGCCGTGCACAGCGGCGAGTGGGGCAGCGGCGAGGCGCTGCTGCGCCGGGCCGACGAGGCGATGTACCGGCACAAGCACGTCGGCCGGCAGGGCCCGGAGGCGTTCGACGGCTGACGCGTCCGCCGAGATCCGCGAGCGGCCCCGGCGGGGTCTGCCCTCAGTCGCGCAGGCGGGCCCGGAGCGCGGCCTGCTCGTCCGGCCCGAAGCCGTGCCGGGACAGCCAGCCCAGCGGTCCGCCGTGCCGCTCGTCCAGCAGCGTGAGCAGCCGGTCCATCGTCTCCGCGCGCGGCGTGTGCACCGAGACGTCCCGGCGCTCCATGTCCTCGGCGTAGGTCGGGGAGGCGGCCAGCTTGGCCACGAGGTCGTGGATCACCTCGGCCGTCAGCGCGTAGTCGGCGACGATCTCCTCGTGCGGGACCCCCGCGCAGGCCAGCGTGAACATGGCGACCACGCCGGTGCGGTCCTTCCCCGCCGCGCAGTGCACCACGGCCGCGCCCCGGGTCTGGGCGGCGATGACCCGCAGGGCGCCGAGCACGTTCTCCGGCCGGTGGGACAGGTAGCCGAGGTAGGAGCGCACCGCGGGGGGCTCGCCCTGGTCGTCCTCGGCGACCTGGCGGGGCAGCACCGACTCCGCCCAGTCCGCGGGCAGCTCCGGCAGCTCGGCCTCCTCGACGGCGAAGACGTCGGTGTGGTGCCCGCGCTCGGGCAGCAGGCTGAAGTGCCGGTGGGTGACGGCGGGGTGGGCGCGCAGCGGGCCGCGCCCCTCGAGCAGCACCTCCGCCGTGGTGCGCAGGTCGACGACCTCCCGCAGGCCGATCTCGTCGACGAGGCGCCGGACGTCGGTGTCGCTGAGCGTCTGCAGGTTGTCGCTGCGCAGCACCCTGCCGGGGAGGGTCCTCCCGCCGTCGGTGGTGGGCAGGCCGCCGAGGTCGCGGGTGTTGGTGGTCCCGTCGAGGAGCAGCCAGCGGGCGGTGTGCACGTCGTCGAGAGGGCGGGAGGTCACCCTCCGACGGTACGACCTGGCGGTGGCGTGGGCGTGTCGCCCCGGTGGCCATCGCAACTGCGGGCGACCCGGCAGCTGGGCACGCCGGGTGCCCGGCGCACGGGTGGGTGCGCCGGGTTGGCGGTGCTGCGGGTCTGGGTCCGGCCCCTCGGTTGTGGTCAGGCGGCGGCCAGGGGTTGGGGGATGCGGATCTCGGTGCCGTCGGGGCGCCAGGTGCGCCAGGCGCCGTCGGGTCGGCGTTCGACCCGGAAGCCGTGGTGGACCTTGGTGTGGTGCCGCTCGCACAGCAACGCCGAGTTGGCGAGGCTGGTCTCGCCGCCGAGGGCCCACTCGAGTAGGTGGTGCACGTCGCACCAGTGGGTCGGGGCACCGCAGCCGGTGAACACGCAGCCCCGGTCGCGGCGCTCCACCGCCCGGCGCAGGTGCGGGGGCACCACCCGGTGGGTGCGCCCGACGTCCAGCGGTGCCCCGTCGGGGCCCATCACGATGCGGGTGACCGCCCCGTCGCAGGCCAGCCAGCGGGCCCGGGCGGCGGAGACGGTGGCGCCGAACCCCAGCTCCGCGGCGCCGGGGCCGACCGCGGGGTCGACCAGGTCGGCGGCGCCGAGGACCACGGCCACGTGCGGCTTGACCGTGCGCAGCACCGGCAGGGTGCCGGCGGCGAGCTGGAGATCGCAGAGCTGGACGAGGGCGTCGGCCTGCGCCTGGGGGCGGGTGCGCTCGTCGCCGGCGCACCGCCCGGCCTGCAGGAGGCTCTCCAGGGCGGCCTGCAGCTTCTCCCCGCCGGCGGCATCGAGGTCGAACCGGCCCGAGATCGACCCGTCGGCGTGCTTGGCGATGCTCAGCCGGCGGCCCTCGGTGGGGTCGGGTTCGGGGCCGTCGGGGTCCAGGCCGGTGAGGTAGTGCCGCACCGCCTGCACGAGGTCGGCGTGCGGGCGGGCGGCGGCGACGCCGGTGAGCAGCCGGTCGATCTCCCCGAGGTCCACGCCGGCGGCCTGTGCGTCGGCGAGGTTCTTCTCGGCGGCCACCGGCGCGATGGTCGCCACCGCCTCGGCGGACACCGCGCCGGCGGCGTGCGCCTCCGCCAGGGCGGGCAGGGCCTCCAGCGCGCGCCCGGCGCGGACCAGCCCCGCCGCGGCGGAGTGGCTCATCCGCCCGTGCCCGCGCAGCCACGCCTGCATGGTCCTCAGCCCGTCGACCTCCGCCGCGCCGGCCAGCTCGCAGGCGCGCACGGTGCGGGCGACCTCGGCGGCGATCCGGTGCTGGGCGACCAGCAGCGCACCGAGCCGGTCGAGCAGTTCCGGGCCGAACGCCGAGGCCAGCCCGGCCCCGGCCAGCTCGTCCAGCGCCACCGACAGCGGTTCCACCGGCCGCTCACCTCCTGACCTTCGCTTCGAACGTGTGTACGAATACTACCGCCCGCCAACGGTCGCCGCTGCACGAATCCCGAGCTCAGCACGCAGTCCACAGATCGCGGGCGTGGCTTGACGGGGCGGTGCCGGTGCAGGCGGTCCAGGGGGAGGCGCGGAACCGCCGACTTCCCCGTGCTCCGGCGCCTCACGACCCCCGATCGGGTGAGATGTGGCGCGCGCCCCCACCCCTCGAGGTGTCGATGTGTGATCACCCGCCATGTGCGGAACGAGATCGGCTCCCTACCGTGTGGTCCAGCCCACGTCCCGGGCCTGCCGGGACGCCCAGCCGGCCCGCACCCCGAGGAGCACGTGATGACGCGACGCCGTCCCCGGTCCCGCACCACCGCCGTCTGCCTGGGGGTGACCGGTGTCCTGGCGATGGCCACCGCCTGCGGCAGCCCGACGGCGGGGAGCGCCGGTGGCGGTGGCGGCGGTGGGGGCGGGGACGAGGGCTCGCCGGTCCAGGTCGGGCTGGTGACCTCCACCTCCGGTCCGCTGGCCGCCTACGGCGCCCAGTACCTGCAGGGGTTCGAGGCCTGCCTGGACATGGTCACCGACGGCACCGGCGAGGTCGGCGGCCGGCCGATCGAGGTCATCCAGCGGGACGACGCCGGTGACCCCGCCAAGGCCGTCGCCGAGGCCACCGACCTGATCGGCCAGGGCGTGCAGATCCTGGCCGGCTCGGCCTCCTCCGGGGTGGCCACGCAGGTGGCCCCGCTCGCGGAGCAGAACGACGTGCTGTTCATCTCCGGTCCGGCCGCCACGGACGCCCTCACCGGCGTCAACGACAACACCTTCCGCTCCGGCCGGCAGACCTACCAGGACGTGCGCACAGCCGAGTCCTTCATCGGGGACGCCGCCGGCAAGAGCGTGCTGGTCTTCGCCCAGGACAGCGCCTTCGGCCAGGCCAACGTCGCCGCGGTCACCGCCGTCCTCGGCGACCAGGGCGGGGCGACCGTCACGCCCCTGCTCGTCCCGGCCAGCGCCACCGACCTCACGCCGTTCGCCGCGCAGGCCCGCGACGCCGGCGCGGACCTGACCTTCGTCGCCTGGGCCGGGGAGACCGCGCCCGCCATGTGGCAGGCCATGGGCCAGCAGGGGGTCTTCGACTCCACCAACGTCGTCACCGGCCTGGACCTGCGGGCGTCCTACCCGACCTACGGCGACGAGGTCGCCGGCCAGCTGAACTTCCTCTCCCACTTCTTCGCCGAGGCCGTGGACAACGAGGTGGCCCAGGGCATGGCCGAGCGGGTCGAGGCCGCCGGCGGCGAGGTCGACCTCTTCACGCCCGACGGGTGCACGGCCGCCCAGATGATCGCGCGCGCCGTCGAGGAGGGCGGTGGGGACGACGTCACGGCCATGATCGACGCCCTCGAGGGCTGGACGTTCGACGGCGTCAAGGGCGAGCTGACCATCCGCGAGGAGGACCACGCCCTGCTGCAGCCGATGTTCCAGGCGCGCCTCGAGCAGCAGGGCGGCGAGCTCGTCCCCGTCCTCGTCGACACGCTGGACCCGGAGGCGACCGCCCCGCCGGTCGCCTCCTCCTGACCGGGGCCGGGGGGCAGGACGTGTCCGGACCGGTGGGGAGCCGGGCGGCGGCCCCGACCGCGCCGCCGCCCGGGGCGCCGGTGCTGCAGGTGGCGGGCCTGACCTGCGCCATCGGCGGGGCGGTGATCGTCTCCGACGTCGGCTTCGACGTGGCGCCGGGCGAGTTCGTGGCCGTCATCGGCCCCAACGGGGCGGGCAAGACGTCGCTGTTCAACCTGCTCTCCGGGCTGCTCCCGGTCACCTCGGGCAGCGTGACGCTGGACGGCGCCGACATCACGTCGGCGAGCCCGGCGGCACGGGCCCGGCGCGGCCTGGGCCGCACCTTCCAGGCCTCGTCGGTCTTCGCGGGGCTGACCGTGGAGGAGAACGTCCGGCTGGCCGCGCAGGCCCGGCTGGGCGGGAGTTTGCGGCCCTGGCAGCTGGTGCGGCGCACCGACCGCGCGTACGAGGTGGCCGGCCGGGCCCTGGAGCGGGTCCGGCTCGGGCACCGCGCCACCGCCCTGGCCGGCTCCCTCTCCCACGGGGACAAGCGCAAGCTGGAGCTGGCCATCCTGCTGGCCACCGACCCGGCCGTCGTGCTGCTCGACGAGCCGATGGCCGGGGTGAGCATCGAGGACGTCGGCGGACTCACCGAGGTCATTGCGGGCGTGCACCGCGAGGAGGGCCGGACCGTGCTCATGGTCGAGCACCACATGGACGTGCTGCTGGGCCTGGCCGACCGGGTGGCGGTCATGCACCACGGCTCGCTGCTGGCCCTGGACACCCCCGGGCGGGTCACCGCCGACCCCGCCGTCCAGGAGGCCTACCTGGGGGACGCGCTGTGAGCGGCGCGACGGCGGCCGGCCGCGGCGACGTCCTGCTCCGCATGTCCGACGTGCACGTCCGGCTCTCGGGCAGCCACATCCTGCAGGGGGTCGACCTGGCCGTGCGCCAGGGCGGGGTGACCGCCCTGCTGGGTCGCAACGGCGCCGGCAAGACGACCACCGTCAAGGCCGCGCTCGGGCTGGTCCCCTCGACCGGGCTGGTCGAGCTCACCGGCGCCGACGGGCGGGTGCACCGGCTGTCGGGGCGGCGCACGCACGAGGTGGTGCGGCTCGGCGTCGGCTACGCCCCGGAGGACCGCGAGGTCTTCGGCGGGCTGACCGTGGCGGAGAACCTGGCGCTCGCCGAGCGGCGCGGCAGCGCCCACCACCACGACCGGGTGTTCGAGCTGTTCCCGGAGCTGCGCACCCGCGGCCGGCAGCTGGCCGGCACCCTCTCCGGCGGCCAGCAGCAGATGGTGGCGATCGCCCGGCTGCTGCTCAACGACAACCGGCTGCTGCTCGTCGACGAGCCGACCAAGGGGCTGGCGCCGCTGCTGGTCGCCGAGGTCGCCGAGGTGCTGGCCCGCGCGGCCGAGGAGGTGACGATCCTGCTCGTCGAGCAGAACCTGACGGTGGTGCGCCGGCTGGCCACCGACGCCGTCGTCGTCGACCAGGGCCGGGTGGCCTGGAGCGGGTCGGCGCCCGACCTGCTGGCCGACGCCGACCGCACCCGCGAGCTGCTGGGCGTGGCACCGAGCGGGGGGCACGCCGCATGAGCACCTTCGTCCTGCTCGCCGTGACCGGCCTGGGGCTGGCCGCCCTCTACTTCCTCGTCGCCTCCGGGCTGTCGCTGATCTTCGGGCTGATGGGCGTGCTGAACTTCGCCCACGGCGCGTTCCTCACCATCGGCGCCTACGGCACCTGGTGGGCCGCGGAGAACCTGCCCGGGGCGGGGGACGGCGGCTGGTCGTTCGTCTACGCGGTGGTCTTCGGGGTCGCCGTCGGGACGCTCGTGGCCGCCCTCGTCGAGCTGCTGCTCATCCGGCCGCTGTACGAGCGGCACATCGAGCAGGTCCTGGTGACCGTCGGGCTGAGCCTGGCCCTCGTGGCGCTGGTGCGGGCCATCTGGGGCTCGGACCCCCGCCCGTTCCCGCGGCCGGCGTGGACCCAGCGGACGACGTCCCTGCTCGGCGCCCAGGTGCCCAACGACCGGTTCCTGCTCGTCGCGACCGCGGTGCTCGTGCTGGTCGCCGTCCTGGTGTTCCTCCGGACCACCCGGGTCGGCCTGGTGATCCGCGCGGGCGTGGAGAACCGCTCGATGGTCACCGCCCTGGGCATCGACGTCCGCAAGGCCTTCACCCTCGTCTTCGCCGTCGGCGGTGCCTTCGCCGCGCTGGCCGGGGCGCTCGGCGGGGTGTACCTGGGCTCCATCTCGCCCGGCCAGGGCACCTCCCTGCTGATCTTCGCCTTCATCGTCGTCGTCATCGGCGGGATGAGCTCGATCACCGGGACGGCGGCCGCGGCGGTGCTGGTGGGCCTGGTGCAGCAGTTCGCGAACTACTACGCGGCCAGCGGGGTCGGCGACCTGTCGGTCGTCCTGCTGCTGGCCGTGGTCCTGCTGGCGCGCCCGGGCGGGCTGACGGCGAGGGTGGCATGAGAGGGGACGGCGGGGTGCGCGGTCTGCGTCCGGGGAGGTTCGCCCCGCTGGTCGTCCTGGTGGTGCTGGCGCTGCTGCCGTACTCCACGCTGCAGGTGCCGGGCCTGTTCGACGGCGTGCTGAACAGCCCGGGCACGCTCCAGCTGCTGGCGCTGTGCCTCGTCTTCGGCGGGGTCGCGCTCTCCTACGACCTGCTCTTCGGCTTCACCGGGCTGCTGTCCTTCGGCCACGCGCTGTACTTCGCCGCGGGGACGTACGTGGCCAACCTGGCGCTCACCGAGCTCGGCTGGGGGCTGGGGCCGGCGCTGCTGCTCACCAGCGCGGTGGGCATCGCCCTCCCGCTGCTGGTCGGCGGCGTCGCCCTGCGGGTCTCCGGCATCGCCTTCTCGATGGTCACCCTGGCCACCGCGCAGGTCGGCTCCATCCTCGTGCTGCAGGACCCGGGCGGGCTCACCGGCGGCGAGGAGGGGCTGGCCGTGGCCCGCGACCCGATCCCGGACGCGCTCGTCGGGGTCTTCAACACGGTGAACAAGTACTGGCTGGCCCTGGCCTACCTGGCGCTGGTGTACCTCGTGGTGACCTGGGTGACCAACTCCCGCGCCGGCCACGTGTGGCAGGCGATCCGGGAGAACGAGCGGCGGGTCGAGGTGCTCGGCCTGCGCCCCTACGGCTTCAAGCTGCTGGTCTTCGTGCTCGCCGGCCTGCTCGCCGCCTTCGGCGGGGTGGTGCACCTGCTGCTGCTGGGCGGGTCCACGCCGCGGGTGACGACCGCCGACTTCACCCTCGGGCTCCTGGTCATGGTGGTGCTCGGCGGTGCGGGCAGCCGGTGGGGGGCGGTGCTCGGCGGCGTCCTCTACACCTACCTGGACAGCCGGCTGACCGACCTGGCCGCCTCCCCCGCGGTGCAGGACCTCCCGGCCTGGCTCCGGGTGCCGCTGTCGGAGCCGCTGTTCCTGCTCGGCACGCTGTTCGTCCTGGTGGTGTTCTTCGTGCCGGGGGGCATCGCCGGTCTGGTGTCCCGGTTGCGCGAGCGCCGCGGCGGCCGCGCGCGGCCGGCGGGCGACGGGACGCCGCCGCCCGGGCGGGTGGTCGAGCAGCTGCGCGACGCCGCCGGCCGCGGGGCCGGTGTGGGCGCCGGTGCCGGCCGGCCGCACGACGGGACCTGACGCCCGGGGTCAGGCCCCGTCGAGGACCTCGCAGACCTCGAGGAGCCGCGCGCGCAGCGCCGCGCCGCGGGCGGTGAACCCGCGCTGCGCCGCCGCGTACTCCGCCCGGCCCTCCGCGGTCTCGATCCGCACCGGCGCTCGGCCGTGCGCCCGCAGGTCGTAGGGGGAGGCGCGCATGTCCAGCTCCCGCACGGCGCGGGCCAGTGCGAAGCAGTCGAGCAGCAGCTCACCGGGGACGGCGGGCCCCAGCTTGGTGGCCCACTTGTAGAGGTCCATGGTCGCGTGCAGGCAGCCGGGCTGCTCGAGGTCCACCTGGGTGGCGCGGGTCGGCTGCAGCCGGTTGAGCCCGACGGCCTCCGGGGTGAAGAAGCGGAAGGCGTCGACGTGCGAGCAGCGCACCGTGGCGCCCTCCACCACCGCGTCCGTGCCGGCCTGGCCGAGCCGCAGCGGCAGGGGGTGCCGGTGCGCGGCGGCGCGGTAGACCATCGCCCACTCGTGCAGCCCGAAGCAGCCGAAGGTGGGCGGGCGGCCGGCGGTGGCGGCCAGCAGCCGGGCGACGAAGGCGACGGCGTCCCCGCGGGCCTCCCGGAAGGCCGCCGCGTCCAGAGTCACCGCGCCGTCGGCGCCGGTGGAGTAGTGCCGCCACCCGGCGTGCGGGGCCGGGCCCTCGAGCGCCGTCCCCACCCCCGGGTGCCAGCGGCGCAGCACCGACGGGCGGGTCGGGTAGTACTCGTAGAGGAAGTCCTCGACGGGGTGCCGCTCCCCGGTGGCCCGCCGCGCCCGGTGCCCGGCGGTCAGGGCGTCGGCCCGCTCCGCGTGCGCCTGCGCCCGGGCGGTCCAGACGGCGGCGGTCAGCGAGGTCGCAGCGGCGGGCACCGGGCCAGGGTAGGCGGCGCCCGCCCGGACCCGCCCGGACCCGAGGTGTCAGTCCAGCGCCGCGGAGCCGGTGAGCCGGTGCAGGCGCAGCGCGAGCTGCACCTCCAGCGCGGTGTCCGGTGCCGACCACTCGCGGCCGAGCAGCCGGCCGACCCGCTCCAGGCGCTGGGTGACCGTGTTGACGTGCACCGAGAGCCGCTCGGCGGCCCGGGCGGGGGAGGCGCCGGCGTCGAAGTAGGCCCGCAGCGTGCCGACCAGGTCGGTGCCCCGCCGGGCGTCGTAGTCCAGCACCGGACCGAGCGTGCCCCGGACGAACCCGCCGACCTCGCGGCCCTCCCCGAGCAGCAGGCCCACGAACCCCAGCTCGGCGGCCCCGGCCGACTCCCCGGCCCGGCCCAGCGCCTCCAGCGTGGCCGCACACCGCCGCGCCTCGGCGTGCGCGGGCGCCACCCCACCCGGGCCGCGGGCCGGCCCGGCGCCGCCGGCGGTCACCGGGCGGCCGGCGGCGGCGGCGACCTCGCGGCGGGCGGTGGCCGCGGCGGTCGCGGCGTCCACGTCGGGCAGGCAGAGGACCACCGCGCCGTCGTGCGCCCCGGCGAGCCCGCCGCGGAGGGCGGCCAGGTGCCCGGCCGCCGCCAGCGCCCGGCCACGGCACGCCTCCTCGACCCGCAGGACGACGACCGCGTACGGCCGGTCGAGGTCGGCCCCCAGCCGCCGCGCCCGCTCGCGCAGCCCGTCGGGGTCGCGCAGCGCGCTGCCGAGCAGCTCCTCCAGCAGCTCACCGCGCACCCGGCCCTCCGCCTCGCCGGCGGTCCGCCGGATGAGCAGGAGCAGCGCGGTGACCAGGGCGGCGCGCTCGAGGATGCGCTGGTCGGAGTCCGACAGGCCGTCGTCCCGGTGCAGCACCAGCCCGCCGAGGAGCTCGCTGCCGACGGTCACCGCGGCGGTCCACCAGCTGCCGTCGCGGACCGTGCGGCCGGTGCTGCGGGCCAGGGTCAGCGCGGCCGCCGGGTCGGCGGGCAGCTCGCCGCCGCCGGGGGACGACGACACGGCCCGGCCCTCCTCGTCCAGCACGGTGATGCGGCCGCCGAGCGCCTCGGTGACCGCGGCCGCGACGTCCTCCACCCCGCCGCCGTGCAGCACCACGTCGATGAAGCGGTCGTGGGCGCCGGCGGCCCGCTCGACCGAGGCGGTGTGCTCGCGCAGCTCCCGGCCGGCCGCCGACAGCTCGTGCAGGGCGGCGCGGGTCTCCTCGAGCAGGCGGGCGTTGTCCAGGGCGATCGCGGCGTGCGCGGCCAGCGAGCCCAGCAGCGCGACCTCGGAGCGCTCGAAGGACCGCTGCGACCGGTCGGCCGCGTACAGCACCCCGATGACCCGGGGGCCCCGGATGAGCGGCACGCCGAGGATGGCGACCAGCCCCTCCTCGCGGACCCCGGAGTTGATGACGTCGGTGTGGTGGAACCGGGCGTCGGCGAAGTAGTCGGCGGTCGCGTAGGGGGCGGCCGACTGGGCGACCAGCCCGCCGAGACCCTCGCCCATCGGCAGCCGCAGGGCCTGGAAGCGGGCCGAGACGGAGCCGTCCGTCACCCGCATGTAGGTGTCGCCGCGGGCGTCGTCGTTGAGGGTCAGGTACGAGACGTCGGTGCCCAGCAGCTGGCGGGCCCGGCGGACGATCGCGGTGAGCACCTCGTCGACGCTGCGCAGGGTGGCCAGGTCGCTGGCGGTGTCGAACAGCGCCGAGAGCTCCGACTCGCGGCGGCGGCGGGCCTCGAAGGCGTCGCGGACCTGCAGGGCCAGCAGGCGGGCCCGCTCGAGCCCGGCCAGCACCGCGGGCGGCGCGCCCGCCGCCCGCGCCCGCACCAGCGGGCCCTCGTAGGCGATCGGCGCGGCGTCCTCGAGCAGCAGCCCGAGGTACTCGGCGGCCCAGGTGGTGGCGTCGTCGGCGGCCGGGCCGGCCCCGGCGGTGGTCGGTGCGGCATCCCGTGGCACGACCGGCATCCTCGCCGGTCGCACGGTCAGTGGGCGCTCCACCCGCCGTCCATGGCCAGCGAGGTGCCGGTGACCGACTGCGCCGCCGGTGAGCACAGCCAGAGGACGGCGTCGGCCACCTCCACCGGCTCGATCAGCCGCTTGACCGCGGCCGGGGCGAGCATCACCCGCTCGACGACCTCGTCCTCCGACAACCCGTGGGCCCGGGCCTGGTCGGCGATCTGGCCCTCGACCAGCGGGGTCCGCACGTAGGCCGGGTTGACGCAGTTGGAGGTCACCCCGTGCGGCGCCCCCTCCAGCGCCACCACCTTGGACAGCCCCTCCAGCCCGTGCTTGGCGGTCACGTAGGCGCTCTTGTACGGCGAGGCCCGCAGCCCGTGCACGGAGCTGATGTTGACCACCCGGCCCCAGCCGCGGCCGTACATGTGGGGCAGCGCGCCGCGCACCAGCCGGAACGGCGCCTCCAGCATCAGCCGCAGGATCGCCGAGAAGACCTCGGTCGGGAACTCGTGCAGCGGGGCCACGTGCTGCCGCCCGGCGTTGTTCACCAGCACGTCGACGTCGAGGTCGAGGGCGTCGACGCCGGCCAGGTCGGTGAGGTCCGCGGCGACCGCGGTGCCGCCGATCCCGTCGGCGACCCTGCGGGCGGCGTCGCCGTCCCGGTCGAGGACGACGACGTGCGCACCGGCCTCCGCCAGCCGGACCGCGCACGCCCGCCCGATGCCCGACGCCCCACCGGTGACCAGTGCCCGGCGCCCGGCCAGCGGCTGCTCGTTCGTCATGCGGCCACGCTAGGGCCACGGCCGCGTCGCCGACATGGGGTCGCAGCACACGGGCGGGGACCGCGGTGTGGCCCCCGCCACCGTGATCCGGTCCGACCGGGGAGGTGCCGCGCCAGCCGGTGTGCCACCACCACACCGAGCACGACCGCACCGTGGGTCCGGGCACATGGTGGGCGGGTGCACCGCGGACCTAGCGTCGTCCCCCGTCCCCCTGCCGCTCCCCGAGGAGATCCCTCATGTCCGCACCCGCGCAGACCGGCACGCGCTTCGGCCGCGTCGTCGGCGCGAGCATCGTCGGCACCACGGTCGAGTGGTACGACTTCTTCCTCTACGGCTCGGCGGCCGCCCTGGTCTTCGGCCCGCTCTTCTTCCCCGAGAGCGACGACTTCGTCGGCGTCCTCGCCGCCTTCGCGACCTACGCGGTCGGCTTCTTCGCCCGCCCCGTCGGGGCGCTGGTGTTCGGCCACTTCGGTGACCGGCTCGGCCGCAAGAAGCTGCTGGTCGTGTCGCTGCTGATGATGGGCGGCGCCACGTTCCTCATCGGCCTGCTGCCCACCTACGGCAGCGTGGGGGTCCTGGCCCCCGTGCTGCTCATCGCGCTGCGGCTGGTGCAGGGCTTCGCCCTCGGCGGCGAGTGGGGCGGGGCGGTGCTCATCGTCTCCGAGCACGGCCGGCCCGAGCACCGCGGCTTCTGGGCCTCCTGGCCGCAGGCCGGGGCCCCGGCGGGCAACCTGCTGGCCACCGGCGTCCTGGCGGCGCTGGCCGCGTTCCAGTCCGACGCCGCGTTCGAGGCCTGGGGCTGGCGGATCCCGTTCCTGCTCTCCGCGGTGCTCATCCTGGTGGGCCTGTGGGTGCGGCTGAGCGTGTCGGAGTCCCCGGTGTTCCTGGCGGCCCAGCGGGCCGCCGAGGCCCAGGCCGCGGCGACCGGCCGGGCCGAGAAGGCCCCGATCGTCACCGTGCTCACCCGCTACCGCCGCGAGGTGCTCACCGCCATGGGTGCCCGCATCGCCGAGAACGTGTCCTTCTACCTGCTCACCGCCTTCAGCCTCACCTACCTGACCAACGTCGTCGGGCTGGACTCCTCCTTCGCGCTCAACGCGGTGCTGCTGGCCTCGGTGGTGCACCTGGTGACGATCCCGCTCTGGGGCCACCTCTCCGACCGCCTCGGCCGGCGGCCGGTCTACCTGCTGGGGGCCACCGGCATCGGGGCCTGGGCGTTCGCCTTCTTCCCCCTGCTGGACACCGGTCGGTTCGCCCTCGCCGTCGTCGCGGTCACCGTCGGCCTGCTCTTCCACGGCGCGATGTACGGCCCGCAGGCGGCGTTCTTCTCCGAGCTCTTCGGCACCAAGGCCCGCTACACCGGGGTCTCGGTCGGCGCCCAGCTGTCCTCGCTGGTCGCCGGTGCGCCGGCGCCCCTCATCGCGCTGGCCCTGCTGGGCAGCTTCGACGCGCCGAACGTCACCGCCGTCGTGCTCTACGTCGTCGGCTGCGCGGTGGTGACCCTGCTCGCGGTGTGGACCTACGGCGAGACCTCCCGCCGCGACCTGGCCGACGATGCGGCCACGGACGCCGCCGGCCGGGCCGACGGCGCCGCCACGGGCGCCGGGCCCCGCACCGCCGGGGGCTGAGCCGGAGCGCCCGCCGGGCCGGGTGAGGGTGCCGCACGGGCCCCCCGTGACTGCTGTCACGGGGGGCCCGTGGCGTGCCGGCCGCAGGACGTGAGATCCGGCACCTGTGCCGGGCTCGGGACGGCGGCAGCGTGGGGGGTGCCCGGAGAGACCGGCCGACCCCCGGCCGGCGGGCACCCGAGGAGGGAGAACCCCGTGCAGCCTGCCCCCACCCGCAGCGGCACCGGCGCGACCGCTGCCCCGCCGGCGGTCGAGGTCGCCGACCTGCGTCGCGCCTACGGCGACTTCGAGGCGGTCCGGGGCGTCTCCTTCGAGGTGCACCCGGGGGAGGTGTTCGCGCTGCTCGGCGTCAACGGCGCCGGCAAGACCTCCGCGCTCGAGGTGCTCGAGGGCCTGGCCCGGCCCTCCGGCGGGACGGTGCGCGTGCTCGGCGCCGACCCGGTCGCCGACCGCGCCCGGGTGCGCCCGCACCTCGGAGTGCTGCTGCAGTCCAGCGGCCTGCCCGGGGACCTCACCGTCGCCGAGGTCGTGCGGGCCTGGGCCGGCACCCTCACCGCGCCGCGGGAACCCGCCGAGGCCCTGGCGCAGGTCGGGCTCACCGGGCGCGCCGACGTCCGGGTGCGCAGCCTCTCCGGGGGCGAGCGGCGGCGGCTGGACCTCGCGATGGCGCTGCTGGGCCGCCCGCGGGTCGTCGTCCTCGACGAGCCGACCACCGGGCTGGACCCGGAGAGCCGCCGGCAGGTGTGGCGGCTGGTCGCCGGCCTCGTGGACGACGGGGCCGCCGTCGTCCTCACCACCCACCACCTCGAGGAGGCCGAGGAGCTCGCCGACCGCATCGCCGTGCTCAAGGCCGGGCGCGTCGTCCTCGCCGGCACCCAGGAGGAGATCGCCGAGACCCAGCCGGCCACCATCCGCTTCACCCTCGACCCGGGCACGCCGGCGCCACCGGTGCCCGACGCCGTCGAGGTCGTCGAGGCCGGCCCCCGCGTCGACTGGCGGACCCGGAGCCTGCAGCCGGTGCTCGCCGAGCTCCTGGCCTGGGCCGCCCGCCACGGCGTCGTCCTGCGCGCCCTGCAGGCCCGCGCCGCCTCGCTGGAGCAGGCGTTCCTCGCCGTCGCCGACGCCGACTGACCACCTGCCGACCGCCCTCGACCCACCCGCCGACCGACCCCCGACCCGGGGAGGAGACCGCTCCCGTGACCACGCCGACCGCTCCTGCCGGCCCGTCCCGCGCCCGCCGCATCGCCGCCCTGGTCGGCGCCGAGACCCGGTTGCTGCTGCGCAACCGCACGGCCCTCGTCAACTCCGTCGCCCTGCCCCTGCTGCTGGTCGCCTTCGTCCCCCTGGTCGGGGACGTCGGCGGCCGCGGCCTGGTGGGTACGGCGGTGGTCGTCACCCTCGTGTTCCTGACCTACTACAACCTGGTGACCACCTACGTCGCCCGCCGCGAGGACCTCGTGCTGCAGCGGCTGCGCACCGGCGAGCTGTCCGGACCGGAGGTGCTGCTGGCCACCGCCGTGCCCACGCTGCTGGTCACCGCCGGCCAGGTCGTCCTGCTCGCCGCCGGCATCGCCGTCCTCGGGCGGTGGACCGCCCCGGTGGACGTCGTCCTGCCGCTGCTGGCCGTCGTCCTCGGCGCGGCGCTGATGGTGGTGCTGGCCACCGCGAGCACCCTGTTCACCCGGACCCCGGAGTCCGCGCAGATCACCACGCTGCCGGTCGTCGTCGGGGCCACCGCGCTGTCGGGCCTGTTCTTCCCGCTGACCGCCCTGCCCGAGGCGCTGGCCACGGTCGCCCGGCTGCTGCCGCTCACGCCGGTCGTCGAGCTGCTGCAGCTGGGGCTGGCCGGGCGGACCTGGGACGGCGCGGCGGTCGCCGGTGCCGACCTGTACGGGGCCGCGCTCGTCCCCCTCGCGGTGCTCGTCGCCTGGCTGCTCGGTGCGGGGGCCCTGACCGCCCGCGCGTTCCGCTGGGCCCCGCGGCGCTGACGGTGGACCGGGCGGCGACCGGGCGGCACGGTCGGTACGGCAGCATGGCCGCCGTGCCGACCGTCGCGCGGTGGTGGAGCGACCGCACCGACCCGCAGCGCATCGAGCTCTACACCCGCTGGTCCTTCTACGGCTGGCTGGCGACCGCCCCGCTGCTGTCCGTCGGCATCCACGGCTCGGCGGAGCAGCCGCCCGACCAACCGGCCGCGACGGTGTTCCTGGCCGGCTCCGTGGCGGTGGCGCTCACCGCGGTGCTGCTCGCCCGGGCCGGGCTGGCCGCGCGGTTGACCCGCCGGACCCTGCCGCGGGGCCCGGCACTCGCCGCCGCGGCGGTGGCCCTGCTGACCTCGGCCGCCGGGGTGCTCGCCTACGGGGAGGGCGTCCCCGGGAGCCCCGCGCTCGTCTGGGGGGCGGGCATGCCGCCGGCGATGGTCCTCACGGCCGCCGCCGCGGTCTGGCCCACCCGGACGCTGACCCGCGCCGGGTTCGGCGTCGGCGGGGCGATCGGCGTCCTCGTCGTCGCCCTGGGGGCACCCCCGGCGGTGGGCGCGGTGCAGGCCGTGGTCACCGGCGCGGCGCTGACCCTCCTGGCCCTGGCCTTCCGCTTCTCCGTCCGGGTGCTCGACGTGGTCCGGGAGATGGAGCGCACCCGCGGGGTGCAGGCCCAGCTGGCCGTCGCCGAGGAGCGGCTGCGCTTCGCCCGGGACCTGCACGACGTCATGGGCCGCAACCTCTCGGCCATCGCGGTGAAGAGCCAGCTGGCCGGCGAGCTGGTCCGCCGGGGCCGGGCCGGCGCCGCCGAGGAGGTGGCCGGGATCAGCCGGATCGCCGAGGAGTCGCTGCGCGAGGTCCGCGAGGTGGTGCGCGGCTACCGGGCCACCGACCTCGCCGGCGAGCTGGCCGGGGCGCGCTCGGTGCTGCGCTCGGCCGGCGTGGCCTGCACGGTCGAGGGGGAGGCGGTGGTCGGCCGGCTGGGCGAGCCGGCCCAGGTGGTGCTCGGCTGGGCGGTGCGCGAGGCGGTGACCAACGTGCTGCGGCACAGCCGGGCGGGCCGGTGCGCGATCGCGCTCACCGACGAGGGGGAGCAGGTGGTGCTCACGGTGACCAACGACGCCGCGGGGACGCCCGGGCCGTGGGGCTCGGGCCTGACCGGGCTGGGGGAGCGGCTGGCCGCCGCCGGGGGGCGGCTGACCACCCGGCCCGCGGCGGGTTCCTTCACCCTGGTCGCGGCGGTGCCCGCGTGATCCGGGTGCTGCTCGCCGACGACGAGAACCTGATCCGCTCGGCGCTGGCCGCGCTGCTGGCCCTCGAGGACGACCTCGAGGTGGTCGCCCAGGCGGCTTCCGGCGCCGAGGCCCTGGCCATGGCCCGCGCGCACACCCCGGACGTCGCCGTCCTGGACCTGCAGATGCCCGACCGGGACGGCATCGGGGTGGCCGCCGACCTCGCGACCGTCCTCCCGTCGTGCGCCGTGGTGATCGTGACCGGGCACGGCCGCGCGGGCCATCTCAAGCGGGCGCTCGAGGCGGGGGTGCGCGGGTTCCTGCCGAAGACGGTGAGCGCGCCGGTGCTGACGGAGGTGGTCCGCACCGTGCACCGCGGCGGCCGCTACGTCGACCCCGAGCTGGCGGCCGAGGCGATCAGCGCCGGGGACAGCCCGCTGACCCCGCGCGAGGCCGACGTCCTGGAGCTGGCCGCCGGCGGGGCGCCGGTCGAGGAGATCGCCGCCCGGGCGCACCTGTCCCCGGGGACGGTGCGCAACCACCTGTCCTCGGCGGCCACCAAGCTGGGTGCGCCGAACCGGCACGCGGCCGTGGAGGTCGCCCGCCGGCACGGCTGGATCTAGAAGGACCTCCTGTCCCCCGCAGGGAGGTCCTTTCTCAGTCCGGCTCGTTGCCGGGGCGGACGACGCCGTCCTCCCGCTGGGCCGCGTCGTCGGTGGTGAGAGTGGTGTCCCGCTCCCCGCCGTCGGACCGGTCCTCTCCGGGGACGCCGTCGACGAGGTCGGTGTCGGTGGGCCCGTCGGTGGTGTCGGGGGAGTCGCGGTACCCCGTCGGCTCGCTCATCGGTCTCCTCTCGGGGTCAGGCGCCGCCGGTGCCGCCGCGCTCGGCGCGGGACACGTCGGAGTCGGCCGTGGCCGGCAGGTCGTCGGGCTGGGCGGCGTCCCGCTCGACGGCCTCCTCGGCGGTGAGGGGCACGTCGTCGAACGACGAGCTCAGGTCGCTGTTGTCGCCGGTGCCGGACGCGGTCGCCACGTCCTGCTGGATCCGGTCGCTGCCCTGGGGGTCGGTCACGGGCTTCCTCCTCGCCTCGTCCGTCCCCTGCGCCATGCCCGCGTCGCGGAGCGCGAAACGGCTCCGGGCACCCCGCCCGCGGTCGTGCCCCGGCAGCCCGGCCCCGAACGCGCCGAGGGCCCCCTCCCGTGCGGGAGGACGCCCTCGGCGGGGGGTGGGACCGCTCAGAAGGCGGCCTCGTCGACCTCCATGAGGGAGTTGTCGGTCGCCTCGGCGACGGCGCGCTCGGCGGCCAGGCGCGGCAGCACCTGCGAGCAGAAGAACCGGGCCGCGGCGAGCTTGCCCTCGTAGAAGTGCCGGTCGCGACCGCTGACCTCCCCGGCGAGCGCACCGAGCGCCACCTCGGCCTGCCGGACCAGCAGCCACCCGGTCACCAGGTCACCGACGGCGAGCAGCAGCCGGGTGGTGTTCTGGCCGACGCGGTAGAGGTTCGCGATGTCGTCCTGGGCGGCGCCCAGCTGGCCGAACATCGCGGTCAGCATCGCCTGGACCTCACCCAGCGCGCTGGCCAGGTGCGCCCGCTCCTCCTTGAGCCGGCCGTTGCCGGCCTCGGCGTCGATCGTGGCCTGGATCTGGCCGGCCAGCCAGGTCAGCGCGACGCCGCCGTCCTTCACCACCTTGCGGAAGAAGAAGTCCTGGCCCTGGATCGCCGTCGTCCCCTCGTAGAGGGTGTCGATCTTGGAGTCGCGGATGTACTGCTCGATCGGGTAGTCCTGCAGGTAGCCGGACCCGCCGAGGGTCTGCAGCGACTCAGCTGTGAGCAGCTGGGTGGCCCGCTCGGAGCCGAACCCCTTGACGACCGGCAGCAGCAGGTCGTTGACCCGGGCGGCCAGCCGCGCCTCTTCGCTGTCGGCGGTGCCGGCGGCCTCGGCCTCGGTCACCCGGTCGCGGAACGAGGCGGCGTAGAGGTAGAGCGCCCGCATGCCCTCGGCGTAGGACTTCTGCAGCATCAGCGAGCGGCGCACGTCGGGGTGGTGGGTGATCGTCACCCGCGGGGCGTCCTTGCTGGTGGCGGTGAGGTCGGCGCCCTGGACGCGGTTCTTGGCGTAGTCCAGCGCCACGAGGTAGCCGGCCGACAGGGTGGCGATGGCCTTGGCGCCCACGAACATGCGGGCGTGCTCGATGACCTTGAACATCTGGGCGATGCCGTCGTGGGTCCCACCGACCAGCCAGCCCTTGGCCGGCACCGGGCCGTCGCCGAAGGTCAGCTCGCAGGTCGTGGAGACCTTCAGCCCCATCTTCTGCTCGACGTTGGTGACGTGGACGCCGTTGCGCTCCCCGAGCGCGCCGGTCCCGAGGTCGACGTGGAACTTCGGGACGACGAACAGCGAGAGCCCCTTGGTGCCCGGCCCCGCGCCCTCGGGGCGGGCCAGCACCAGGTGGACGATGTTGTCCGAGAGGTCGTGCTCGGCCGACGTGATGAACCGCTTGACGCCGGTGATGTGCCACGAGCCGTCGTCCTGCCGCACGGCCTTCGTCCGGCCGGCGCCGACGTCGGAGCCGGCGTCGGGCTCGGTGAGCACCATGGTGGCGCCCCACTTGCGCTCGAGCATGAGCCGGGCGAGCTGCTTCTGCTCGGGCGTGCCGAGCTCGTCGAGGACGGCGGCGAAGGCGGCCCAGGAGCCGTACATGAAGACGGCGGGGTTGGCGCCGAGCACCATCTCGAAGGCCGCCCAGGTCAGGGTGTGCGGGGCGCCGAAGCCCCCGAGGTGCTCGGGCAGGTCGAGGTTGAACCACTCGCCGTCCTCGACGGCGCGGACCGAGCGCTTGAAGCTCTCGGGCAGGGTCACCGAGTGGGTGGCCGGGTCGAACACGGGCGGGTTGCGGTCGGCGTCGGTGAAGGACGCGGCGATCGGGCCCTCCGCCAGCCGGCGGATCTCGGCGAGCACCCCGCGGGCGGTCTCGGCGTCCATCTGGGCGAACGGCCCGGTGCCGAACCGGTCCTTGGTGTCGAGGAACTCGAAGAGGTTGAACTCCAGGTCCCGCAGGTTCGCGGTGTAGTGGCTCATGCGCGTCGCTCCCGTGCTCCGTGGGCGGCTCGTCCGTACCCGCCGGTAACAAACGGTATTACTGGCCAGTAACAAGAGCAAGCAGCCACCCGCGGCACCCGCTCGGGGGAGGGGGTGGGCACTCCGCCGGCACCCCCGGGGAGCAGGGGAGGGCCCGGGACCCGCGAGGGGTCCCGGGCCCGGAGGGTGGCCTGGGTCAGTCCTTGCGGCGGCGGGCGCGCGAGGCCAGGCCGGCCAGCCCCACGAGGAGGCCGCCGAGCACGGCGGCGATCACCAGCGCGACGACCAGCGGGGCGGTGACGTTGCCGAAGACCAGGCTGATCTCCACCGACTGGGTGTTGAAGACGACGAAGAGCACCAGCACGACGGTGACGAAGAGCAGCAGCGCCAGCGCGAGGGTGCGTCCGACGGCCCGGCCGGTGTGGCGCTCGCGCTGCGGTGCGGGCCGGCCGGCGGTGCGGCCGGGGGCCGGGTCGTTCCTGGGCGGGACGCCCCCGGGGCCGGCGGGGCCGCCGTGACCGGGCGCGGCACCCGGGCCGGTCGGACCGGAGGGTCTCGGGGCGTCGGGACTGGTCACGGGTCGAGTGTGCTGCGCGGGGCGGTCGCTCGCACGGTCAGCGCGCGTCGGGTTCACCCTCCGCCGGCGGGTAGCTCGGGCCGGCGGTGCCCGACGCCGGCCCGCCGCTGCCGCCCTGGGACCCCTCGTCCGCCGGTGGGGCGGTCTCGCTGCCCAGCGGGCCGGTCTCGCGCTCGTCGTCCGGTGTCGGCATGGTCATGCCGCGAGTCTGCGGCGCGCCGGCCCCCGCGGCGACCCGGGGCGCGTCACCCGTCCAGCGCGGGACCGGCCTGGTGCCGGGGGTGCCCGGTGGTGCGCTCGCGCTGCTTCATCCGGGCCTCGTACACGTGCCGGTCGCCGTCGGCGAGCTCGGTGCGCGCCCGCTCGTCGAAGGCCCGGAACACCGACCAGTAGCTGTCGTCGTAGTCCTCGACGATCTGGAACGTCCAGCGGTCGGCGATGACGTTGCGCCCGACCAGGTCGCGGTCGAGGTCGTCGGCCAGCTGGGTGTGCCCCGCCTCGCGGAGCAGCCGGACGGCGTCCTGCAGGAGCAGGTCGGCCTTGCCGGAGTGCTGGTGGAAGCCGTACAGCTGGCCGCGGGCCTGCTCGATGGTCTCCAGCGCCTCGGAGAGCTTGCCGAGGCCCTCCACGGTGGTGTCGTCGAGGTCGGGCCGGCTGCGGTCGTTGCTCACCGGCTCATCCTGCGGTGCGCCCGCCCCGGGCGCGCGTCAGGGATCAGGGGGTCGCGGCGAGGGCGGCGTCGACGAGGCGCTCGGCCAGCCGGCGGCCGTGGGCGGCCGGCCCGTCCGGCCCGAGCAGGCCGCCGGAGAGGTACATGCCGTCGATGATGAGGTGCACCTGCGCGGCGAGGTCGTCGCCGCCGTCGGGCACGATGGCGTCCGCCAGCCGCTCCAGCCGCGCGTGCAGCTCGAACTTGTAGTCGGCCGCGGCGTTGCGGGCGGGGTGCTCGGGGTCGTCGTACTCGCTGCTCACGTTGGTGAACGGGCACCCGCGGAAGCCGGCCCGGGTGACGTCGCGCTCGACGGTGTCGACGACGGACAGCAGCGCCGCCCGGGGGTCGTCCTCGAGGCGCACCAGCTCGGCGTCGATGGCGGAGAGCACGGTCGCCGCCTTGCGCGCCAGGTAGGCGCCGACCAGGTCGTCCTTGCTCTTGAACAGCCGGTAGACGGTCATCTTGCCGAGGCCGGTCTCCCGGACGAGCTCGTCCATGCCCACGCTGCGCGAGCTGCGCGAGGCGAACAACCGCTCGGCGGTGTCGAGGACGATCGCCTGCCGCTCCGCCCGGCTGCGTCGGACGGGGGCCGAGACGTCATCGGCGGCGGCGAGGGGGAGGGCGGCGGCGGTCACGTGCCGGATCGTGCCCGAGGCCGTGACGGAGCAGTTCGCGGCACGCCGGGTCCGGCGGACGGTTGGTCGCTCTGGGTGACGAGGGGCGGCCGGGCTCGCCGGGACGTCGGGGAGCGGTGGGGCGGGTGTGACGTTCCGTGACCGTCCGCGGCTTCCACCTCGGCCTCCTGCAGGGTCCCGCCCCGAGCCTGCGAGGCGTGGGGGGCAGCGGCCCCGTCCCGAGGCTCGCCGCCGGCCGCGTCCCGAGGCTCGTCCCGAGCGCGCGAGGGATGAGGGGGACGCGGTCCTTCCACGGTGAGGAGGACGGGGTCCTTTCTCAGGCCCGGCGGACCCGGCGCGGGTTGGCCAGCAGCCGCGCCACGGCGGTCGTGCGCTCGGCCTGCTCGTCGGCGGGGCGGTCCGCCTGGGTGTCCTGGGCTACTCGCGGGTCGCGTTGCATCTCCTGCATGCGCCTCACCCTCCCCCGGGCCGGGCGCCCGGAAACAGCCCTGAACCGGTGACGTGGCTCTCGTGCGCTGAGAGATCCGTCACGTCGTGCCTGGTCCGGGGCCGGTCAGCGGCCGGACGTGGCGACCAGGGCGGCCCAGGGGTCCCGGTCGGGGTCCGCGCCCACCGGCACGCCGAAGCGGTCGACCAGGCCCCCGAAGCGGTGCCGCACCGCGGTCCCGACGTCCTCCGGGGCGGCGACCACGGCGACCGCCTCGAGCACCTCGTCGTCGACCAGGTCCCGCATCGCGGCCCAGCGACCGGGGTCCCGCCCGACGGAGAGCGCGTGCAGCTCGTCGGCGAGCCGGCCCCAGCCGTGCAGGTCGAGCACCGGCCGGTAGGCCGGGGTGCTGCCGTAGAAGGCGATCCGCTCACGGACCGTGTCCGCCGCCTGCGCCCGCTCGGCCTCGGTGCGCCCGGTGACGACGAACCCGGGCAGGGACACCACGACGTCGCCGCGGAGCCGGCCGCCGGTCGCGAGGCCCTCCTCCAGGGCCGGGAGGGTGCGCTCGGCGAGGTAGCGGGCGGTGGTGAAGGCGTGCACGAGCAGCCCGTCGGCGACCTCGCCGGCCAGCCGCGTCATCGCCGGGCCGACGGCGGCCAGGTGCACCGGCGGGGCGCCCCACTCGTGCGGCTCGGGGCTGAACACCGGCGTCATCAGCGTGTGCCGGTAGTGCTCGCCGCGGAACCGCAGCGGGACGCCGTCCTGCCACGCGGCCCAGACGGCCCGCAGCGCGCCGACGTACTCGCGCATCCGCGGCACCGGGGCGCTCCAGGGCATCGAGAAGCGCCGCTCGACGTGCGCACGCACCTGCGTGCCCAGGCCGAGGACGAACCGGCCCCGGGTCAGCCGCTGCAGGTCGTGGGCGGTGCCGGCGACGGTCATCGGCGAGCGGGCGAAGGCGACGGCGATCGCCGTCCCGAGCTGCAGGTCCCGCGTCGTCCGGGCGGCCAGGGCCAGCGGGAGGAAGGGGTCGTGGGCGGTCTCGGAGGTCCAGGCGCCGGCGTACCCGCGCTGCTCGAGGTCGCGGGCGACCTCGGCGACGTCGTCGCGGCCGGCCGGCAGGAGCGCGTCGATGAGCACGGCCGCAGAGCCTGCCGCACCGCGGGGCGCCCCGGCCAGGGCCGGGGGTCGGGTCAGGGGGTGTCGGCGCCCCCGCCGTCGCTGTCCTCGCCCTCGGCCGGCTGCTGCGGGTGCGGGGTGGTCCCGGACCCCTTGGCCTCGCGGTCGGGTGCGCCGCCGTCCGGCTGGTCGACGTCCGGGGCGCGGTCGGTGGGCTCGGTCATCTGTCGCTCCTGTCGGCTCGGGCGCGGGGACCGCCTGCGGTCCCCGCGGTGGCAGTGCCCGCCGCCGGGCCGGGGAAACGGTCAGCCCACCCGCTCCGGCCCGGGGACCCGGTCGAGCAGCGCGTCCACCGCGGCGCGGTCCGGGAGGGCACCGCGGGCGCCCGGCGCGGTGGTCGACAGCGCCGCGGCGGCCACGGCCTCGCGCACGGCCTCCGGCAGCGCGGCCCCCGCGGCCAGCGCGGCACCGAGCGCGCCGCAGAAGCAGTCGCCGGCGCCGGTCGTGTCCACGGCCCGCACCGGCGGCGGGGGCTGCAGCAGCACCGGGCCGTCGCCCGGGACCAGCAGCGCGCCGCGGGCGCCGAGGGTCACCACGGTGGTCGGGCCGAGCGCTCGGGCCAGCGCGGCGAGCTCGGCCGGGCCGCGCTCCCCGGGCGGGGCCCCGGCCAGCTGCACCAGCTCGTGCTCGTTGGGCACCAGCACGTCGACGCGGTCGAGCAGCTCGGGCGGCAGCTGCCGCGGCGGCGCCGGGGTGAGGACGACGGTGCCGCGGGCCGTCGCGGCGGCGGCCGACACCGCGGCCGGCGGGACCTCCAGCTGGAGCAGCACCACCCGGGCGTCGCGCACCGCGTCGCCCCCGACGTCCGCGGGTTCCAGCCGGGCGTTGGCCCCGGGCACCACGACGATGAGGTTCTCCCCGCTGCCCTCCTCCACCGGGATGGTCGCCGTCCCGGTCGGCACCCCGGCGGTGACCCGGACCGCACCGACGTCCACGCCGACCTCGATCAGGGCGGCCCGCTGGCGCTCCCCCGCCGGGTCGTCGCCGACCCGCCCCACCATCGCCACGCCGCCGGTCAGCCGGCCGGCCGCCGCGGCCTGGTTGGCACCCTTCCCGCCCGGGGCCAGGCTCGTCCCCCGCCCGACCACGGTCTCCCCCCGGCCGGGCAGCCGGGCGACGGTGACGAGCACGTCCTCGTTGAGGCTGCCGACGACGGTGACGGGCACGTCCTCGTCGAGGCTGCCGACGACGGTGACGGGCACTCGGACCTCCTGGGGGGTGGGACCCCTCCCTACCAGTCCCGCTTCCGGCGCAGCCGCAGCGGGGCGACGTACCAGACGACCACGCCCAGCAGCACCGCCCAGGCGCACCCGACCACCGCCGGCCACCGGCCCAGGGCGACGTCGAGCACCAGGAGCACCGCGCTGGCGATGCCGATCAGCAGGAGGCCCAGCCCGGCCAGCAGCGCGCGGTCGGCGAAGGTCACCAGCTCCTCCTTGCGCTGCTGGCGGAACAGCAGCCGGTGGAAGGAGACCGGTGCGATGAGCAGCAGCGTGGCGCTGGCCGTGCTCATCAGCGTGGTCGTGTAGACGGTGCGGCCGAAGCCGTCGAGGTCGTCGAAGCGGGCGGTGAAGGCGAGGGTCAGCAGGAAGGCGAACAGCACCTGCACGCCGGTGATGACCACCCGGGTCTCCTGGAGGAGCTCGGCGAGGTTGCGGTCGAGCACCTCGTCGCGGGTCTGCCCTCGCGCCTCCACGGTGCGCTCCAGGTCGGTCCGTTTCTGCGCCACGGCCCTGCGGTACCGCACCCGGGACCACCGGACACCTGGGAGGGGCGGCATGGCCGACGAGGACCACGACACCATCCGTCGCGAGTTCGGCGAGGCGGTGAACATGACGCCCAAGGAGCTCGAGGAGTGGCTGGAGACCGACGAGTCGAAGTCGGTCGGGCAGAAGAGCGGCGGGTCGGGGGAGTCCACCGGCCACGAGTCGGGGCGCCGCATCGTCGAGCTGCTGCGCACGAAGAAGGACGACCTCAGCGACGACGACTACGCGCACATGCGCAAGGTGCACGGTTACGTGCAGCGGCACCTGGCCCAGGAGCCGGAGAAGGAGGACGTCGAGGGCTCGAAGTGGCGCTACTCGCTGATGAACTGGGGTCACGACCCGCTGAAGGGGTGACCGCCCACCCGTGCGGCCGCGATCATGGCCCCGTGACCACCTCACAGGCCCCGACGGCGGTCGCGGCGCCGTGATCGACGGGAACGGCAGCAGCGACGGCAGCGGGAACGGCAACGGCGTCGGGCGGCGGCGCAACGACCCGGCGCAGTACGACGAGCTGGCCGGGGAGTGGTGGCGGCACGACGGCGAGTTCGCCGCCCTGCACTGGCTGGCCGCCTCGCGGGCCGGGAACATCCCGCCGGCGGGGCACCCGGGTGCGCTCCTGGTCGACCTCGGCTGCGGCGGCGGGCTCATGGCCCCGTACGCGGCGCGGCTGGGGTACCGGCACGTGGGCGTCGACACCGGGGTGCCCGGGCTGCGGCTGGCGCGCGACCACGGCGTCCTCCCCCTCGCCGCCTCCGCGCTGGCGGTGCCGCTGGCCGACGGCTGCGCCGACGTGGTGCTGGCCTGCGAGCTGCTCGAGCACGTCGAGGACGACGTCGGCGTGCTCGCCGAGTGCGCCCGCCTGCTGCGGCCCGGCGGCGTCCTGGTCCTCGACGCGCTGGCCGCGGGCCGGCTCTCCACGCTGGTCAACGTGCACCTGCTCGAACGGCTGCCCGGCGGCCCGCCGCGCGGGCTGCACGACCCGGCCCTGTTCGTCGACCGGGCGCGGCTGCTCGAGGCCGCCGACCGGCTGGGGCTGGACCTGCGGCTGGTGGGGCTGCGGCCGTCCCTGCGCGAGGCGGTGGCCTGGCGGCTGGGACGCCGCCGCCTGGTGACCATGAAGCCGATCCGCTCGACCGCGGTGGTCTTCGCCGGCTACGGGCGCAAGCGGTGAGCGGCGCGTGCGGTGCGGCGCGGTGGCGTGCCGGCCGGACCCGTGGAGGGGCGATGCGCGCAGCTCACCCGTACGGTCGGGGCATGACGTCGAGCGCGGGAACCGGTCGCCGGTGACCGCCGCCGTCGTGACCGGCGCCGGCTCCGCGCTGCCGGCGACGATCGACCAGGACGCCGTCTGGGACGGCTTCTTCGCCGGCCACTACGCCGGTCTGCGCGCCGCCCGGCGCATCTTCCGCTCCTCCGGGGTGCGCCGCCGGCACGCCGTGGCCAACCCGGTCGACGAGGACCTCTCCGGCTGGGGCACCGGCGCGCGGATGCAGCGCTACGTCGAGGAGGCGCTGCCGCTGGGCAAGCAGGCGGTCGCCGGGGCGCTGGACGCCGCGGGCCTGTCGCCCGGCGAGGTGGGGCTCTTCGCCGTCGCCACCTGCACCGGCTACGCCACCCCGGGCCTGGACATCCGCCTGGCCGGCGACCTGGGCATGCCGGCCGACCTGCAGCGGCTGCTGGTCGGCCACATGGGCTGCTACGCCGCCGTCCCGGGGCTGTCGGCCGTCGGCGACTTCGTGACGGCCCGGTCCCGCCCGGCCGTGCTGCTGTGCTGCGAGCTGACCAGCCTGCACGTGCAGCCGGCCCGGGCCGAGCTCGACCAGGTGGTGGCGCACGCGCTGTTCTCCGACGCCGCGGCCGCCCTCGTGGTGGAGCCCGGGGCCCGCCGGGGCCGGCGGCTGGCCGCGGTGGTGGCCCGCACCGACGCCTCCACCGCCGACCACATGACCTGGGACGTCACCGACCTCGGCTTCCGGATGGGGCTGTCCCCGCGGGTGCCCGACGTCCTCTGCCGGCACGTCGGGGACGTCGTCGACCAGCTGCTCACCGGCGCCGGGCTGCGGGTGGAGGACGTCGCCGGCTGGGCGGTGCACCCCGGCGGCCCGCGCATCCTCGACGTGGTGCGCGACGAGCTGGGGCTGGGCGAGGACCGGATGGCCGCCTCGCGGCGGGTCCTGGCCGAGCACGGCAACTGCTCCTCGGTGACCGTGCTGCTCGTCCTCGAGGAGCTCGCCGACGTCGACGGCCCGGTGGTGGTCATGGCCTTCGGCCCGGGGCTGACGCTCTACGCCGCGCTGCTGCTGCCCGCCTGACGCCCGCCTCCCGCCCTGCACGGACCCGCTATCCTGCCGTGAGCTGGATCACGGCCCGGGGTGGAGGTGGCGGTGCCGGCCGACGGACTCGTCCGCGTCTTCCTCGTCGACGACCACGAGGTGGTGCGCCGCGGGGTGGCCGACCTGCTCCAGGAGGACCCCGCCATCCGCGTGGTCGGTGAGGCCGGCTCGGTCGCCGAGGCGCTGGCCCGCGTCCCCGCGGTCCGCCCGGACGTCACCGTCGTCGACATGCGGCTGCCCGACGGCGACGGCGCCGAGGTGTGCAGCGCCCTGCGCGCCCGCGTGCCCGGCGCGCGGTTCCTGGTGCTCACCAGCTACCCCGACCCGGAGGCGGTCGCGGCCGCGGTGGCCGCCGGGGCCTCGGGGTACCTGCTCAAGCAGGTGCGCGGGCAGGCGCTGATCAGCGCGGTCCGCCGGGTGGCGGCCGGGGGGACGCTGTTCGCGCCCGAGGCGGCCGCCGGGCAGCAACCGCCGCGCCGCCGTCCCGCCGAGCCCGACCGCCGGCTGGCCGCGCTCACCGACCAGGAGCGCACCGTGCTGCGGTTGATCGGCGAGGGGCTGACCAACCGGCAGATCGGCGAGCGCATGGGGCTGGCCGAGAAGACGGTGAAGAACTACACCAGCCACCTGCTGGCCAAGCTGGGGCTGGAGCGCCGCACCCAGGCCGCGATCCTGGCGACCGAGATGCGCGACCGGGGCACCGACGGCGGCTAGCCCCACCGCTAGCGCGGCAGCGGCACGGTCCACCGCACCTGCGTGGCGGCCGGCCCGCTGGAGGTGGTCAGCCGGCCGCCGTGCCGCTCGGCGCGGTCGGCCAGGTTGGCCAGCCCGCTGCGGACGGCGACCTCCGGCAGGCCCACGCCGTCGTCGGTGACCACGACCCGCACCTCGCCGTCGACCTCGACGGTCACCGCGACCCGCGTCGCCGCGGCGTGCCGGACGACGTTGGTGACCAGCTCCCGCACCACCGCCACCACGTCGGGCAGGAGGGCCGGCGGCAGGTCGTCGAGGTCCCCGCGCACGCGGACGTCGGGCCGGACGCCCTGCCCCCCGGTGATGGAGCGCACCACGTCGACGACCCGGGTGCGGACCGCGTCGGGGGAGGCGTCGACGTCCTGGGCCAGCTCGAAGATCGACGAGCGGATCCGGGCGATCGTGCCGTCGAGCTCGTCGACCCGCTCGGCGATCCGGGCCGCGGTCTGCGGGTCGGTGGCCTCCAGCGAGCGGCTGACCTTGTCCAGGGCCAGGCCGGTGGCGAAGATCCGCTGGACGACGTGGTCGTGCAGGTCCCGGGCGATCCGGTCGCGGTCCGCGGCGACCTGCAGCCGCCGCTCCCGCTGCTGGCTGCGGGCCAGCTCCAGGGCCACGGTGGCCTGGGCGGCGAAGGCCGAGGCCAGGCCGAGGGTCCCCGGTGGGAAGGGGTCCACCCCGCGGCGGCGCAGGGCCACCACGGTCCCCAGCGCCGGGCGGCCGCCGAGCGGGACGAGCAGCCCCGGCCCGTGGTGGGCGGTCAGCTCGCCGATGACGGCGGCCCGGTGCCACCCGAGCGGCGGCGCGTTCACGTCGGCCAGCAGCCGGGGGACACCGGACCGGTGCGCCTCGCCGAGCTGGCTGTCGTGCAGGGGGACCCGCACCCCCTCGACGTCCTCGGTCAGGGTGCCGACCGCGGCCACGACGGTGAGCGTGTCCTCCGCGTCGGGCGCGGGCAGCAGCACCCCGGCGGCGTCCGCGGCCGCCAGCGTGGCGACCCGCTCGGCGATGGAGCGCAGCACGGTGTCGGGGTCGGTGCCCGACAGCAGAGCCGTGGCGATGTCGGTGCCGGCCTGGGCCCACGCCCGTCGCTGCTCGGCCTGCTCGACCAGCCGGGCGTTCTCGATGGCCAGCCCCGCGGTCGCGGCCAGCGCGGACACGGCCTGCTCGTCGGCCGCGGTGAACGGGCCGCCGTCCCGCTTCTCGGTCAGGTAGAGGTGGCCGAACACCGTCGAGCGCACCCGCACCGGCACGCCCAGGAACGACCGCATCGGCGGGTGGCCCGGGGGGAACCCGATGGCGGCCGGGTGGCGGGTCAGGTCGGCCAGCCGCAGCGGGACGGGGTCGTCGACGAGCAGGCCCAGGACGCCGTCCCCCACCGGCAGCCGGCCGATCCGCTCGCGGTCGGTCGCGTCCATGCCCACGACGACGAAGCGGTCCAGCTGCGCGCCGTCCGGGGTGAGGACGCCGAACGCCCCGTAGGCGGCGTCGGCGGCGTCGACCGCGGCGCGGACGATGGCGTGCAGCGTGCCGTCCAGGTGCGCCCCGTCCGGGGTGGCGCGGACCTCGGCGACCGGCGTCGACCGGACGGCGGGGACGCCCGTGCCGGTGCCGGAGGGGTCGGGCGGGGTCAGGGCCCGGGAGGGGGGAGCCGGTTCCGGCCGGTGCGCGGGGGCGCCGCGGCGTCTCACGCCCCGCGGGCCAGCCGCCGGGCGGGCGTCCGGGGCGACGCCGGCCGCAGCAGGGTCTTGCCGTGGGTGCCGACGACGACGAGGTCGGCCCCCCGGGTCGTGCCGGTGAGGGCGTCGAAGACGGGGCGGTCCACCAGTGCGGTGCGGACCCGGCCGGTCACCCCGGTCTCGGCGATGGCGCGCAGCACCTGGGCCTCGACGCGGGCCAGCGCCGGGCCGGGGTCGGGACGGCGGGACCCCGTGGCGAGCGGGTCGTCGCCGGCCGCGTCCACCACGCAGGCGGCCACGACGGTGGCCTCCCGGCGGGCCGCCTCCCGCAGCGCCCACACCAGCGCCCGGTGGCCCTCCGGTGAACCGTCCACCTCGACGACGAGCGACGGCGCCTGCCGGCGCGGCAGCAGCGGCAGGCGCACCGGCTCGGGCTGCGGCCGGGGCGCGTCCGGCGCGGGATCCCCGGTCGGCTCGCTCGGTGCCCCGTCGTGCGGCGTGCTCATAGGGTGATCGTTCCCGTACTCCGGCGTGCCGGGCAGGGACCAAGGGCCCGGCACCCGCGTCCCGCCGTTACGTCCGGCCTCGGTCCGGCAATTGCGCACGGCGCGTTGTGGCTCCGCGTGATCGCTCGATCACCTCGAAGTCATCGTGCGCCGTCCGCGCACCACCGTCGCCCCGATCCCCGCATCCCGGGCGAGCCGGGTGGTCAGCCCCGCACCGCGGACGGCGGCCGCGGTCGCGGCGGCCTGGCGGTCGCTGGTCTCCAGCAGCAGGGTGCCCCCGGGCGCCAGCCACCGCGGCGCACCCTCGGCGACCCGGCGGTGCAGGGCCAGGCCGTCGGGGCCGCCGTCGAGCGCGAGCCGCGGTTCGTGCACGCGGGCCTCGGCGGGCAGGAGGGGGATCTCCGCGGTCGGCACGTAGGGCGCGTTGACCAGCAGGACGTCCACCCGGCCCTGCAGCTCCCCGGGCAGGGCGTCGTAGAGGTCCCCCTCGTGCACCCGGCCGCCGACCGGGCCGAGGTTGCGGCGCGCCCACCCCACCGCCCGGGGGTCGACGTCGGCGGCGTGCAGGGTCACGGGCAACCGCGCCGCCAGGGCCGCGCCGAGGGCGCCGGAGCCGCAGCACAGGTCGACCACCACCGCGCCGTCCCGACCCCGCAGCAGCGCGGCGGCCAGCGTGACGAGGAGCCGGGAGCGGCGCCGCGGCACGAACACGCCCGGGCCGACCGCGACCCGCGTCCCGGCCAGCTCGGCCCAGCCGAGCACCGTCTCGAGCGGCTCCCCGGCGACCCGCCGGGCGACCGCGGCCGGCACGTCGCGGGCGCTGCCGAGGATGGCCCGCGCCTCCTCCTCGGCGAAGACGCAGCCGGCGGCGCGCAGCCGGGCGGCCAGGGCCGCCTCCTCGCCGGCGGGTGCGGTCACGGCCCCGGCCGGCCGGGTGCGCCGGGCGGGACCCCGGTCGCGGGCCGGGCCGCCGGTGCGGCCGCGGGGGACGGCGTGCGGCAGGCGCCGGCGCACCCGCCGGCGCACCCGCCGGCGCACCCGCACCCGTCGCCGGAGGGGCGGTGCGGCGCCGCGGGTGCGCAGCAGCCCTCACCGCGCCACGCCTCCCGGGCCTCCCTGGCGGCCACCGCGGCGATGACCAGGCCGGCGACCGGGTCGGCCCACCCCCAGCCGAGGGTCGCGTCGAGCACCAGCCCGACCAGCAGGACCCCGGAGAGGTAGGTGCACAGCAGCGTCTGCGTGCCGTCGGCGACGACGGCCCCGGAGCCGAGCGCCCGGCCGGTGCGGCGCTGGGCCCAGGACAGGACGGGCATGACCACCAGCGAGGCGACCACCAGGCCGATGCCGACCCGGGAGGAGTCCGGGTCCCCACCCGTGAGCAGGGCCCGCACCGACTCCACCGCGACGTAGGCGGCCAGCACCGCGAAGGAGACGGCCATGAGCCGGAGGGCCTGCCGTTCGCGGGTCTCGGGCAGTCGGTGGCGGAACTGCCAGAGGACGATCAGCCCGCTCGACACCTCGACGACCGAGTCCAGCCCGAAACCGACCAGCGCCACGGACCCCGCGACGACCCCGGCCGTCACCGCGACGACGGCCTCCACGACGTTGTCGGTGACCGACGCCCCGGCCAGCAGCTGGGCGCGGCGGCCGAGCCGGTGGCGCCCGTCCGCGGCGAGGGCCGGGTGCGCGTGCACGGCGGTCACCGCGTGGCCGCCTCGCCGTGCGCCGGGCACAGCGCGACCGCGTCGCCGGTCGCCGCCAGCAGGCGCTCGGCGGCGGCCAGCACGCCGAGCAGCTCCGGTGCGGTGGTCAGGGACCACAGGGAGGCCCGGCCCTGCGGGCGGGAGGTGACCAGGCCGCAGTCGCGCAGGCTGGCCAGGTGCGCGGACACCGTGGACTGCGCCAGGCCGAGGTGCGCGGTCAGGTCGACGACGCGGTGCTCGTCGAGGGCCAGGTGGCGCAGGATGGCCAGCCGGGCGGGGTCGCCGAGGCTGCGGAACATGCATGCGGCGGCCGACAGCGCGGCGGCCGCGTCGAGGGCGTCGGCCGGCACGGTGCCCGGCGCGGTCCGATTCATCGCCACACAGCGATGTTAGCGGCTCGGGCCGTCGACAGCGGAGACGTGCGGGCGCCGGACGCACGAACGGCCCGCCACCGGGGCAGGCCGTCGAGGAGAGCGGGTGACGAGAATCGAACTCGCACTGTCAGCTTGGGAAGCTGATGTTCTGCCATTGAACTACACCCGCGGCGTCGCACCGAGCATGCTACCCGGCGTCCGCCGGGTGGCGTCCACGGGGTGCGTTCGTGGCTGACGTCGGCGGAGAACGCCGGCTCGGCGCGGTCGAGCTCGGCCAGCAACCCCGCGCGGGCCCGCTCGGCGTCCACTGCCACTCCCGGCGCACCTCCCGCCCCGTCCGGCGACCCCGTCGGGACCGCGCCGGGCACGTGTCCCGGTGGCCGGCCGTGCCGCCCACCGGGACGAACGCCACCCCGGGGTCAGCGGCGCATCCCGGCGAGGAAGCCGGTGGCCTCCGCCCGCAGCCGCTCGGCCATCTGCGACAGGCCCGGGGCGTCGGCGCCGACCGCGTCGGTGGCGACCCCGCCGTCCACGGCGGCGGCGATGCCCTCGACGAGGCCGTTCATCCCCGAGACCGTGCCGCCGACGGTGCTCATCACCTCGGCCACGCCCTCGCAGGCCTGCCGGATCTGCTCGACCTGCGCGGTCACCCGCTCGGTGGCCCGGCCGGTCTGGTCGGCGAGGTCCTTGACCTCCGAGGCGACGACGGCGAAGCCCTTGCCGGCGTTCCCGGCCCGCGCCGCCTCGATGGTGGCGTTGAGGGCCAGCAGCCGGGTCTGCGCGGCCACCGCGTCGATGAGCGCGATGATCTGCTGGATCTCCTCCGAGGAGCGGGTCAGCCCGGCGATGGTGCCCTGGGCGTTGCCCACCTCGGTGGTGGCGGCTCCGCCGGCGGTGGTCAGCCCGGCGGCGGTCGCGCTGAGCTCGGTGGCCGCGGCGGCGACCTGCTCGGACATCGCCAGGACGACGGACTCGAACTCGTCCGCCAGCCCCAGGCGGGCGGCCTGGGCCTCGGTGACCCGGCCGGCGGTCTCGCGCATCGCGTCGCGGGCCACGTTGATGTCGGTGGCGCCCTTGTGGAAGGCGCCCGACAGCCCGGTCAGCAGCACGCGCCGGTGGAACTGGCCCTGCGCGGCCGACACCAGGGCGGCCGAGGACTCGCGGACGAACGCGTCGGAGACGTCGAGCATGCGGTTGAGGCTGTCGCCGAGCGCCTGCAGCTCCGGGATGCCCTCCACCCCGGGCGTGGGCCGGCTGCGCGCCTCCAGGTCACCGCGGGCGGCGGCGTCGCAGGTCTCGGTCAGCTGGGCGACGAAGGCCCGGTGGACCGCCAGTTCCTCGGCGTCGCTGCGCTCGCCGCGCGTGCGGAACCCCGTGTCAGCTCTCCTCGCTGCTGATGAGCGACCAGATGAACTCCTCGTAGGAGGAGGCCTGCGCCGCGACGAGCTCGGCCATCAGCCCCGACGACGCGGCGACGGCGGCCCGGGCGCTGGGGTGCCGGCGCTCCTCGGCGAGGAGCTGCTCGTACATCGGGGTGATCCGGCGGACGGCGCCGGGGGAGGGGCGGCGGCGGTTGGAGTGATAGCCCACCACCCGGCCGTCGGGCCCGTAGGACGGCGTGACGTGCGCCAGCACCCAGTAGTGCGCGCCGTCGGAGGCCAGGTTGTTGATGTAGGCGAACAGCTCGCGGCCCTCCGCCAGGGTGGACCACAGCAGGCCGAACACCGCCCGCGGCATGGCCGGGTGGCGGATCAGGTTGTGCGGTTGCCCGATGACCTCGTCGAGGCCGTAGCCGCTCACCCGCAGGAACACGTCGTTGGCGTAGGTGATGACGCCCCGCGGGTCGGTCTTGGAGACGATCAGCTCGTCCGGGGCGAAGGTCCGCTCCGCGCCGGTGGGTCGGGTGGTGCGCGGGGCGCCGTGTCTGCGCACGGCCGGCCGGGTGTCCAGCACGGGTCCCTCCGGGGCTCGGACGGTGTCGTCTGGTTCCCATCGGCACCGGGGTGCCGCACTCCAGCCGTAGCGGGTCGGGCGCGACCGGATCGGCCGCATCGGGGACCAAGGTCCCGGGACCTGCGACCCGCCGGCCGTCCCTAGACTCCCGCGCATGCTGCTGTCCGACCGCGACATCACGGCCGCCATCGCCGAGGGACGCCTCGGGATCGAGCCCTACGACGCGGCGCTGGTGCAGCCCTCCAGCATCGACGTGCGGCTGGACCGGTTCTTCCGGGTCTTCAACAACGCCCGGTACACGCACATCGACCCCGCGGTCCAGCAGGACGACCTCACCACGCCGGTGGAGACCGAGGGCGACGGCCCGTTCGTGCTGCACCCGGGCGAGTTCGTGCTCGGGTCCACGCTGGAGGTCGTCAGCATCCCCGACGACCTCGCCGCACGACTCGAAGGGAAATCGAGTCTAGGGCGTCTCGGACTGCTCACCCACTCCACCGCGGGGTTCGTGGACCCCGGGTTCAGCGGGCACATCACCCTCGAGCTGTCCAACGTGGCGAACCTGCCGATCACCCTCTGGCCGGGCATGAAGATCGGCCAGCTGTGCCTGTTCCGGCTCACCGGCCCGGCCGAGCACCCCTACGGGTCGGCGGTCTACGGCTCGCGGTACCAGGACCAGCGCGGGCCGACGCCGTCCCGCTCGTTCCGGAACTTCACCCGCGCGGAGACGCGGCGCCCGGCGCCGTGACGCCGGCCGGTGCCCGGTCCGCCGGGGCCGCGCCGGGCAGCTCGTCCTCCACGAACCGCTCGCGGGTCACCACCCAGCCGGTGACCGACAGCACCGCCACGCCGGCGAGGGCGATGACGAACATGCCGGTGTAGCCCCCCGAGCTGCCCCGGAGGACGCCGACCAGGAGCGGGCCGGCGCCCGACAGCACGTAACCCCAGCCCTGGACGACGGTGGACAGCGCGGCCGTCGTCTCCGGGGTGCGCGCCCGCAGGCCGATGAGGGTGAGCACCATCGCGAAGGTGCCCATGCCCAGGGCGAGCAGGCCCATCCACAGCCAGGGGACCGTGCGCGGGGCCAGCATGAGCCCGCTCCAGCCGGCCACGTAGCAGGCCATGAACGCCACGAGCAGCGGGCGCTGCAGGTGCGGCCGCACGGTCAGCGCCGGGACGACGGCGTTGAGCGGGATCACCACGACGGTGTTGACGCCCAGCAGCAGGCCGGCGGCGGCCGCGGACAGCCCGGCGTCGCGGAGGTACTGCGGCGTCCAGCCGATGATGACGTAGGCCTGCATCGCCTGGACGCCGAAGAAGACCGCCATCGCCACCGCCGTCGGGCTGCGGGTCAGGCTGCGCATGCCGACGGCGTCCGCGGTGGCCGGTCTGCCCCCGCGGCGGGCGGGGACGGCCAGCCACGGGACGGCGGCCAGTAGCGCCGGCACCGCCCAGATGCCCAGGGCCCAGCGCCAGCCGCCCTCGCCGACCGCGGCCGCTATCGGTGCCGCGGCGATGCCCGCGAGCGCGCCCCCGGCGGCCATGGCGACCCCGTAGGCGCCGACGAGCAGGCCGGTCCGTCCGGGGAAGTACCGCCGCACCAGGCCCGGCAGCAGCACGTTGCCCAGCGCGCCGCCGACCATGGCCAGCACCGTGCCGACGAGGAACAGCCAGAACGCGTCGGCGGCCGCGCGCAGCAGCAGCCCCCCGGCCATGGTCAGCAGCGCCCCGGCCAGCACGTGCCCGTCGCGGTACCGGGCGGCCAGCGGCGGCCCGGCGAACCCGATGGCGGCGAAGCAGAGCACCGGCATCGTGGTGACCAGCCCGGCCAGGCCGCTGGAGATGCCCAGCCCGGCCTCGAGCTCCTCCAGCACCGGGCCGATGCTGTTGACCGCCGTGCGCAGGTTGAAGCCGGTCAGCACGATCGCGGTGCCGATGAGCACCAGGCCCTGGCCGCGGGCCGGTCCGGCGGGAGTGGTCACCGGTCGATGGTCCACCCCCGACGGGCGCCGCCCGCAGCCGGGTCGTTTCGCTGGGCAACGACCTGCGCGGTGGGCTGCACCCGGGACGGCGACGGCGCGCCCCCCGGGGTCGGGACGCGCGCCGTCGCAGGTCGGCCGTGGGGCCGGGGGCCGCCTACGCGGGGCCGTGCTCCGTGGCCGCCGACCCGGTGCCGGCCACGTCGTCGGCCTTGCGGCCCACGTCGGCCCCGGGCTCGGTGCCCGGCGCGCCGGCCGCGGCGCCGACCGGTGTCATGGACCGCAGCAGGATCTGGCTGACGTCGAGCACCTCGACGTGCTCGCCGGCCTCGCCGTTCTGCTTCTTGGTGGTCAGCGCGTCCGACAGCATCGTGATGCAGAACGGGCAGGCGGTGGAGATCAGGTCGGGGTCCAGGGCGAGCGCCTCCTCGGTGCGCTCCATGTTGATCCGCTTGCCGATCTTCTCCTCCATCCACATCCGGGCCCCGCCGGCGCCGCAGCAGAAGCCGCGGTCCCCGCAGCGGTGCATCTCCTGCTTGTCCAGGCCCTGGACGGAGTCGAGGATCTCCCGCGGCGGCGTGTAGACCTTGTTGTGCCGGCCGAGGAAGCACGGGTCGTGGTAGGTGACCTTGCGGTCGACCGGGGTCACCGGGGTGAGCCGGCCCTCCTCGACCAGCTTGCCGAGCAGCTGGGTGTGGTGCACCACCTCGTAGTGGCCGCCGAGCTGTGGGTACTCCCGGCCGAGGCTGTTGAAGCAGTGCGGGCAGGTGGCCACGATCTTGCGCATCCCCGGCACCCGGCCCTCGAAGACGCCGTTGAGGGTCTCGACGTTCTCCTGGGCCAGCATCTGGAAGACGAACTCGTTGCCCATGCGCCGCGCCGGGTCGCCGGAGCAGGTCTCCCCGGAGCCGAGGACGGCGAACTCGACGCCCGCGGTGTGCAGCAGCTCGGCGACGGCCTTGGTGACCTTCTTGGCGCGGTCGTCGATGGCGCCGGCGCAGCCGACCCAGAACAGGTACTCGACGTCGTAGGGCAGCGGGCCGTCGGCCTGCCGCACCTCGAAGTCCAGCTCCTTCATCCAGTCCTCGCGGGTGCTGGCCTGCACGCCCCACGGGTTGCCGCGGTTCTCCAGGTTGCGCAGCATCACGCCGGCCTCGGACGGGAAGTTGGACTCGATGAGCACCTGGTAGCGGCGCATGTCCTCGATGTGGTCGACGTGCTCGATGTCGACCGGGCACTGCTCGACGCAGGCGCCGCAGTTCGTGCAGCTCCACAGGACGTCGGGGTCGATGACCCCGCCCTCCTCGAGGGTGCCGACCAGCGGGCGGTGCGCCTGGGCGTCGTTGGTGCCCTCGATGCGGGCGTAGCCGGAGGCCCAGACCTGCTCGTCGCTGGGCTTGAGGACGTCGTAGTCCGGGGCGGACTCGCTGGCCGTCTTCTCGCCGAGCAGGTACGGGGCCTTGGCGTAGAGGTGGTCCCGCAGGTCCATGATCACCATCTTGGGGCTCAGCGGCTTGCCGGTGTTCCACGCCGGGCACTGGCTCTGGCACCGCCCGCACTCGGTGCAGGTGGTGAAGTCCAGCATCCCCTTCCAGGTGAAGTCCTCGATCTTGCCGCGGCCGAAGATCGCGTCCTCGTCGGGGTCCTCGAAGTCGATCGGCTCCCCGCCGGAGGTCATCGGCTGCAGCGGGCCGAGCGCCACGCGGCCGTCGTCCTCGCGCTTGAAGTAGATGTTGAAGAACGCGCTGAACCGGTGCCACGCCACGCCCATGTTGAGCAGCCGGGAGACCACGACCAGCCAGACCAGCGACGCGACGATCTTGACGAAGGCGATGACGCTGACCAGGTCGGGGGAGGCGGGCAGCAGGTTCGCGATCAGGCCGGAGACCGGGTGCGACCACGCCGGGGCGTCGTCGAGGCCGGCGGCGATCTTCGCGGCGCGGATGCCGAGGATGCACAGGCCGACGATGAGGACGATCGCCTCGACGAAGTAGCCGCGGCCCTCGTTAGAGCCGGCGAACCGGCTGCTGCGGCCCTGGCGGCGCGGGTGGTCGAGCTGGCGCCGGATGATCAGGTAGACGATGCCGAGCACCGTGCCGGTGCCGATGACGTCGACGAACAGGCTCCAGAGGCCCCAGCTGCCGATCAGCGGCAGGTGGAACGCCGGGTCCCACACCTCGCCGAAGGCCTCGACCAGGGTGAGGAACAGGCCGTAGAAGCCGACGAAGACGAACCAGTGGGCGACGCCGATCGCCGACCACTTGAGCATCCGGGTGTGCCCGAGGGACTCCACGACGAGCGTCTTCAGGCGCGGGCCGGCCGGGCCGGAGCGCGTCCCGTCGGGTTGCCCGGTGCGGATGATCCGGATCATGGCCCGGACCGCCCGGTACACCATGACGACCGAGACCACCAGGAACAGGACGCTGATCGTCCCGAGGACGATCTGCAAGGGGCCCATCGACTTCCCTCCCGGACGCCGCCGGCGTCCGTTGACTCCCCGCCCGCCGGGACGACGGGTGTGCCCCCGCGCCGGCACGGGGCCGGGGGCGGGCCGCGGCGGGCACCGGTGCCCGCACGCGTCGCACGATAACTCTCGCGCCAGGAGGCTACTCGCCGGTAACCGCGGACGTCGGCCCCCGCGGCCGGCCGGCGATCGCCGTCCCCACCGCCTGGCCGGCCCGCGATCGCCGTCCCCGCGGCCGGCGGTCCGTCAACGATCAGGTCACCTGGTCCTCGCGGGTCCTGGCTCGGCACCGGTGCTGAGCCCGGACCGGCAACGGTGAGCCCGGACGGCGGTTGTCCACAGATCTCTCGCACGGGCCCCGGCTGCCGGCTCCAGGCCGGACGCTGGCCAGGTGCACCCGACTCTCACGTCCGTGGCCGAGCCCCGCTTCGGCGTGTTCACCGCCGGGGACGCGGTCGCGGCCGGCTACGCGCGGGAGGACGTCGGCGGGCTCGTCGCCCGCGGTCGTTGGGTTCGGCTGCGCCGCGGGGTCTACGCCGACCGCGCCGTCGTCGACGCGGTGGCGGGGGACCCTGCGGCGCGGCACCGCCTGAACTGCGCCGCCGTCCTCGTCCGGCTGGCACCCGGCCCCGCCGTCAGCCACACCTCGGCGGCCCGGGTGCTCGGGCTCGTGGCCCCGAGATCCCAGGACGATTGCGTGCGGCTCACCGACGAGGCCCAGTGGCGGCGCGGCCGCGGCTACGAGGTCACCCGTGCCTCCCTGCCGCAGGGCTCCGTCCTTCCCCTCGGCCCCTTCCGGGTGACCGCGCCCGCCCGGACCCTCGTCGACTGCGCGCGTGGGTGGTCGCTCGAGGACGCCGTCGTCGCCATGGACGACGCCCTCCACCGCCGTCTGGTCGAGCCCGACGAGCTGACGGCCGCCGTGCTCGCGCAGACCCACTGGCTCGGGATCGGCGGTGCTGCGCGCGCAGCAGGTCTGGCCGACGGCCGGGCCGAGTCGCCGCTCGAGACGCGGGGCCGCCTGCGCATCCTCGGCTCCGGGTTGCCGGCGCCGGAGCTGCAGGTGGAGATCCACGACCGGCACGGCTTCGTCGGCCGGGTCGACGGGTGGTACGAGGAGGCTGCGGTGGCCGTCGAGTTCGACGGCTTCGTGAAGTACGAGGTGCCCCGCGATGATCGATCGCCCGCGCGGGTGGCTTGGGAGGAGAAGCGGCGCGAGGACGCGCTGCGCGCTCTGGACATCCGGGTGGTCCGGATCGCCAACGCTGACCTCGGTCCGGCCTGGCCGCGCGTCGAGGAGAGGCTGGCGATGCTCCTCGCAACCCCGTTCGCGGGTCCGCGGCGGTTCACCGTGGTGCCGGCGGGGAGGCCGGTGCCGCGAAGCGCCTGAGCCCGGCTCGTCCGCCGTCCTGGCTCACCCTTGCCGGTCCTGGCTCACTACCGGTGATGAGCCAGGACCGGCAACGACCAGGTGACCTGATCGTCGAGGCGCCCCGGCCGGGGTGTGGTGCGGCTCACGGGTGAGGACGTCGGCACCCCCGGGAACACCGACGCACCGGGGTGCCGTTACGGTGGGCAGGAAAGTTGAGCGGACCCCGCGCAAGGCGGACCGCCCGGCTCCTGGGACACCACAGCACAGCACGCAGTTCACGGAAGAGAGGCCAGCCCCATGGCTCGAGCGGTCGGTATCGACCTCGGCACCACGAACTCCGTCGTCACCGTCCTCGAGGGCGGTGAGCCGACGGTCATCGCCAACTCCGAGGGCTCGCGCACCACCCCCTCGGTCGTCGCGTTCGCCAAGAACGGCGAGGTCCTCGTCGGCCAGTCGGCCAAGAACCAGGCGGTCACCAACGTCGACCGCACCATCCGCAGCGTCAAGCGCGAGATGGGCACCGACTGGAAGTCCGCCGAGATCGACGGCAAGCGCTACACCCCGCAGGAGATCAGCGCCCGCGTCCTGCAGAAGCTGAAGCGGGACGCCGAGACCTACCTGGGCGAGCCGGTGACCGACGCCGTCATCACCGTCCCCGCCTACTTCGAGGACGCCCAGCGCCAGGCCACCAAGGAGGCCGGCGAGATCGCGGGCCTCAACGTCCTGCGCATCGTCAACGAGCCGACCGCCGCCGCGCTGGCCTACGGGCTGGACAAGGGCGAGACCGAGCAGACGATCCTCGTCTTCGACCTCGGTGGCGGGACGTTCGACGTCTCCCTGCTGGAGATCGGCGAGGGCGTCATCGAGGTCAAGGCGACCGCCGGTGACAACCACCTCGGTGGTGACGACTGGGACCAGAAGGTCGTCGACCACCTGGTCAAGACGTTCAACGCCTCCAACGGCATCGACCTGTCCAAGGACAAGCTGGCCATGCAGCGGCTCCGCGAGGCCGCCGAGAAGGCCAAGATCGAGCTGTCCGGGGCGCAGTCGACCAACGTCAACCTGCCCTACATCACCGCCGGCGCCGAGGGGCCGCTGCACCTCGACGTCACGATCACCCGCGCCGAGTTCCAGCGGATGACGCAGGACCTGCTCGAGCGCACCCGCGCCCCGTTCAACCAGGTCATCCGGGACGCCGGCATCTCCGTCGGCCAGATCGACCACGTCGTCCTCGTCGGTGGCTCGACCCGCATGCCGGCCGTGACCGACCTGGTCCGCGAGCTGACCGGCGGCAAGGAGCCGAACAAGGGCGTCAACCCCGACGAGGTCGTCGCCATCGGTGCCGCCCTGCAGGCCGGCGTCCTCCGCGGTGAGGTCAAGGACGTCCTGCTGCTCGACGTGACCCCGCTGTCCCTGGGCATCGAGACCAAGGGCGGGATCATGACCAAGCTCATCGAGCGCAACACCACGATCCCGACCAAGCGCTCCGAGATCTTCACGACGGCCGACGACAACCAGCCGTCGGTGCAGATCCAGGTCTTCCAGGGCGAGCGCGAGATGGCGGCCTACAACAAGAAGCTCGGCATGTTCGAGCTGACCGGCCTGCCCCCGGCGCCGCGCGGCGTCCCGCAGATCGAGGTGGCCTTCGACATCGACGCCAACGGCATCGTGCACGTCACCGCGAAGGACCTCGGCACGGGCAAGGAGCAGTCGATGACCATCACCGGCGGCTCGGCGCTCCCCAAGGACGACATCGAGCGGATGATGAAGGACGCCGAGGCCCACGCCGAGGAGGACAAGCGCCGCCGCGAGGAGGCCGAGACCCGCAACCTGGCCGAGTCGCTGCAGTACCAGACCGAGAAGTTCCTGGCCGAGAACGGCGAGAAGATCCCGGCCGACAAGAAGGAGGAGCTCGGCGAGGCCCTGACCGAGCTGCGCTCCGCCCTCGGCGGCTCGGACATCTCCGCCATCAAGTCCGCGCAGGAGAAGGTCGCGCGGATCTCCCAGGAGGTCGGCGGCGCGCTCTACGCCCAGCAGTCCGAGGCCGGCGCGGCCGGTGCGGGCGCCGGGGCCGGCGCGGGTGCCGGGGCGGGGGCTCCCGGCGACGGCAGTGCGTCGGCGCAGTCGGCGGACGACGACGTCGTGGACGCCGAGATCGTCGACGAGGGGCCGGGCGAGGGCGCCGACCGCCGATGACCCCGACGGACGCGCGCGGAGGTCGGCGATGACCGAGCGGGAAGAGGAGCCGCGGGTCGTCATCCGCGACAAGCGGCGCATCGACCCGATCAGCGGCACCGTGCGGGTGCCGGCCGGCGAGGAGCCGGCCGGTGCCCGCACGGGCGCACACGGCACAGGGGAGCAGATGAGCGAGCACGAGACCGTGGCCGGCGACCGGCCGGCGGCGGCCGAGGACGACGTGACCCGCCAGCTGGCGGAGCGGACGGATGACCTGCAGCGGGTCACCGCGGAGTACGCGAACTACCGGCGGCGGGTCGACCGGGACCGGCAGCTGGTCGTCGACCAGGCCGCGGAGCGGTTCGCCACCCAGCTGTTCCCGATCGTCGACGACATCGAGCGGGCCCGGGACCACGGGGAGCTGACCGGCGGGTTCAAGTCGGTGGCCGACCGGCTCCTCGGCCTGCTCGAGGGGCTCGGCGTGGAGGCCTTCGGCAGGGCCGGTGACCCGTTCGACCCGGCGCTGCACGAGGCGGTCATCCACGACACCTCGCCGGAGGTGCAGGTCCCGACGGCGAGCACGGTGCTGCGGCAGGGCTTCCGCCGCGGCGACCGGGTGCTGCGGACCGCGATGGTCGCGGTCACCGACCCGGAGTCCCCGGCGGCCCCCGCGGCCGGGGCCGCCGACGGTGCCCCGGCCGACGCCGCCCCGGCCGACGGTGCCCCGGGCGACCCCCCGGCCGGCGCCCCGGCGTCCGACTGAGCGCGAGAGGGGGCGTCCGATGAGCACCCGGGACTTCATCGAGAAGGACTACTACGCCGCGCTGGGCGTCTCCCAGGACGCCGACGCCGCGGCGATCAAGAAGGCCTACCGCCAGCTGGCGCGGGACCTCCACCCGGACAAGAACCCGGGCAACACCGAGGCCGAGACCCGGTTCAAGGAGGTCTCCGAGGCCTACGACGTGCTCTCCGACCCCAAGCGGCGGGCCGAGTACGACGAGGCGCGGCGGCTGTTCGGCGCCGGCGGCGCGGGTGCGCGGGCCGGCTTCCCCGGCGGGTTCCCCGGTGGCGGCGGGGGCGGGCAGCCCTTCGACCTCGGCGACCTCTTCGGCGCCGCGGGCGGCCGCGGGGCCGGTGCCGGCGGTGGGCTGGGGGACCTGTTCGGCGGCCTGTTCGGCGGCGGCGGGGGTGCGGGCTCGGCCCGCGCCCGCAGCCAGGCGGCCTCCGGCCCGGCCCGGGGTCAGGACGTCGAGACCGAGGCCACGCTCTCCTTCGACGAGGCCGTCCTCGGCGTGACCGTCCCGCTGCGCATGCAGAGCCCGGGCGTCTGCCCGACCTGCACCGGCAGCGGCGCCCGGCCCGGCACCTCGCCGCACACCTGCCCGGTGTGCCAGGGCGCGGGGGTCACCAGCCGCAGCCAGGGGGCGTTCGCCTTCTCCGAGCCGTGCCGCAACTGCCGCGGCACCGGCACGGTGATCGACGACCCCTGCCCGACCTGCGCGGGCAACGGCGTGACCACCCAGACCCGCACCATCACCGTGCGGATCCCGGCCGGGGTCAAGGACGGCCAGCGCATCCGGCTGGCCGGCAAGGGCGCCCCGGGCCGGCGCGGCGGGCCGGCCGGGGACCTCTTCGTCGTGGTCCACGTGTCCGAGCACGAGCTGTTCGGCCGCAAGGGCGACGACCTGACGCTCACCGTGCCGGTCACCTTCGCCGAGGCGGCCCTCGGGACGACGCTCACCGTGCCGACCCTCGACGGCAGCGTCTCGCTGAAGGTGCCGCCGGGCACCGCCAGCGGCCAGACGCTGCGGGTCCGCGGTCGCGGGGTGCCCGGCAAGGGCCGCCCGGGTGACCTGCTGGTCACCGTCGAGGTCGCCGTCCCCAAGCGGCTCTCGCCGGCCGCGCAGGAGGCCGTCAAGGTCCTCGACGCCGAACTCGGCGACCCGCGGCCGCGGATCACCGCGGCCGTGCACGACCAGGGGGGCGGGCGGTGAGCGCCCCGGTCGACGGGGGCCGCGAGCAGCGGGACGCCGGGCGCGCGGTCGCCGAGGACGCGCCGGTGTTCGTGATCTCCGTGGCCGCCGAGCTGGCCGGCATGCACGCGCAGACGCTGCGCCAGTACGACCGGCTCGGCCTGGTCAGCCCCGGCCGCACGCGCGGGGGTGGCCGCCGGTACAGCCCGCGCGACGTCGCCCTGCTGCGGGAGGTCCAGCGCCTCTCGCAGGAGGACGGCGTCAACCTCGCCGGCATCAAGCGGATCATCGACCTCGAGTCGCAGGTGGAGGCGCTCCGCCGGCGGGTGCAGGAACTGCTCACCGAGCTGGAGGTGACCGAGAGCCGGGCGGTCGCCGCGGAGTCGGCGATGCGGGCCGGCTACGGCGGCGACCTCGTGCCGCTGCGGCCCGCGACCTCGGCGCTCGTGGTCTGGCGGCCGCGGGACCGCCGATGAGCGACAGCGCCGGGTCCGACCCCGAGGAGGCCACCCACGAGGCCACCCACGAGGCCACCCACGAGGCCACCCGCGAGGCCTACGTCCGGCTGGAGCGGGAGGTCGGCCTGCTGCTGCGCCGCTCCCGCGCCATCTCCGCCCGGCTGTCCCGGGAGCTGCACCCCGACCTCGACGGCGCGGCCTACGGCCTGCTCGCGCTGCTCCAGGACACCGGGCCGCTGCGCGCCAGCGACCTCGTCGTCCTGCTGGGGCTGGACAAGAGCACCGTCAGCCGGCAGCTGGCCTCGCTCGTCGACCTGGGCCTGGTGACGCGGGAGGCCGACCCCGCCGACGGGCGCGCGCAGGTGCTGCGCACCTCCCGGGAGGGCGCCGCGCGGCTGACCCGCATCCGCGAGGCGCGCCGGGCCCGCTGGGAGGCCGACCTCGCGCACTGGCCGGCCGAGGACGTCGGCACGCTGGCCGAGCTGCTGGGCCGGTTCAACCAGCTCGGTGAGGCGCGGGACCGGGAGGACTCCGACCGGTCCTGACCGCACCGCTCCCGCAGGGAGACGCGGGTCACCCCGCCCGCAAGTTGTAGACCGCAACCAATCGGACATATGGTTGCGGTCTACACCTTGTCGTGGGGAGGGCGGCCCGTGGCCGTTCCCCCGGCACCGGCTCCGGGAGCACCGTGACCAGCACCCTCCGCCGCCCCGACGCCGATGCGGCGCCCGGCGAGCCCACCGAACGCCCCGCCCCCGGTGCGGCGTCGGCCGCGCAGCAGGGCCGGATGTCCCGCCGGCAGGTCCTCGAGGCCCTCTCGGGGATGCTCCTGGCGATGTTCGTGGCGTTCCTGTCCTCGACCGTCGTCTCGACCGCCCTGCCGACGATCATCACCGACCTGCGCGGCACCCAGGCCCAGTACACCTGGGTGGTCGCCGCGACCCTGCTCGCCTCGACCGCGTCGACGCCGATCTGGGGCAAGCTCGCCGACCTCGCCAGCAAGAAGCTGCTGCTCCAGCTCGCGATCGTGGTGTTCGTCGTCGGCTCGATGCTGGCCGGGCTGGCGCAGTCGGTCGGCATGCTGATCGCCTGGCGGGTGCTGCAGGGCCTGGGCCTGGGCGGCATCCAGGCGCTGGTGCAGATCGCGATGGCCGCGATGATCAGCCCCCGGGAGCGCGGGCGGTACTCCGGCCTGATCGGCGCCACCATGGCCGTGGCCACCGTCGGCGGCCCGCTCGTCGGTGGCGTGCTGGTCGACACCAGCTGGCTGGGGTGGCGGTCGGTGTTCTACGTCGGCGTCCCCTTCGGGGCGCTGGCCCTGGTGCTGCTGCAGCGCACGCTGCACCTGCCGGTCACCCGGCGCCCCGTTCCCATCGACTACCTCGGCGCGGCGTTCCTGACCGCGGGCGTCTCCGCGCTGCTGATCTGGGTCACCCTCGCCGGCGACGCCTTCCCGTGGTGGTCGCTGCCCACCGCGCTCTTCCTCGTCGGCGGCGCGTCGGCGGTCGCCGCGTTCGTCGTCACCGAGCTGCGGGCCGCCGAGCCGGTGGTGCCGCTGCGGCTCTTCCGCGACCGGACCACCACCCTGGCCGTCGTGGCCAGCATCGCGATCGGTGTCGCGATGTTCGGCTCCTCGGTGTTCCTCGGCCAGTACCTGCAGATCTCGCGCGGCTACTCGCCCACGGCGGCCGGCCTGCTCACCGTCCCGATGGTGGCCGGGCTGCTGGTGTCCTCCACGGTCTCCGGGCTGCTGATCACCCGGTACGGCCGGTGGAAGCGGTTCCTGGTCGGGGGCTCGCTGCTCGTCGTCCTCGGGTTCGGCCTGCTGGCCACCGTCGACCACGAGACCGACGTGGTGCTGCTCGGCGCCTTCCTCGTCGTCCTCGGCAGCGGCATCGGCATGACGATGCAGAACCTCGTCCTCGCGGTGCAGAACGCCGTGGCCGCCCGGGACCTGGGCGCGGCCAGCTCCGCAGTCGCGTTCTTCCGGAGCCTCGGCGGCACCGTCGGGGTGTCCGTCCTCGGCGCGGTGCTCAGCGGCCGGGTCGCCGACCTCGTCGCCCAGGGCCTGGCCGGCTCACCCGCGGCCGCCCGGGCCGCGCAGGGTTCCGGGGGTGTCGGGCTGGCCGACCTGGCCGACGCCCCGGCGGCGGTGCAGACCCTCGTCCGGGTCGCCTACGGCGACGCCACCGGGCGCGTCTTCCTGGTGTCCGGCCTGGTCGCGGTCGTCGCGGTCGTCGCCGTCCTGCTCGTCCGGGAGGTGGCCCTGCGCACCGACAGCGGCGAGGAGCGCCTGCGCGGCGACCGGGGCGACCGCTAGCGTCGTCCGCCGGCCCGCAGGAGGCGGGCCGGGGACGAGGGAGGTGCGGGTGGTCGCGGACCGGGCGCTGCTCGTGGTGGTCAACGCGGCGGCCGGCTCGGCCGGCGACGGGGCGGTGGACGCCGCCCTGGCGGTGCTGCGCCGCGGTGCGGACGTGGAGGTGGTCGGCACCCGGACCCCCGCGGACCTGGACGAGGTGGTCGCCGCCGCCGGCGACCGGCGCCTCGTCGTGGTCGGCGGGGACGGGTCGCTCTCGTCGGTGGCGACCGCGCTCGACCGGGCCGGGGTGCTCGACGCGGGGTCGCCCCTCGGGGTGGTCCCGGCCGGCACCGGCAACGACCTGGCCCGTGCGCTGGGGCTGCCCCTGGACCCGGAGGAGGCCGCGGCCGTCGTCCTCGGCGGGGTGCCCCGGCGGCTCGACGTGCTCGACGACGACGCCGGTGGGCTGGTGGTCAACGCGGTGCACGCCGGGATCGGCGCGCGGGCGGGAGCCCGGGCCGCGGGCCTCAAGGCCGCGCTGGGCGCGGCCGCCTACCCGGTGGGTGCGGTGGCGGCCGGCGTGGCCGAGGAGGGCTGGCCGCTGCGCGTGGAGGTCGACGGCGCGGTCGTGACCGCAGCGGCCGGCGCGTGGGCCGCCGACGGCGACCGGCCGGTCCTCATGGCCGGGGTCTGCAACGGCCCCTCCATCGGCGGGGGCAGCGACCTGGCGCCGGACGCGGACCCGGGCGACGGGCTGCTCGACGTCGTCGTGAGTGTCGCCACCGGACCGGTGGCCCGGGCCGGCTACGCGGCGGCGCTGGCGGCCGGGAGCCACCTGGAGCGGGAGGACGTCATCCGGGTCCGCGGGCGCGCCGTCCGGCTGTCCGGCGCGCCCGTGGACCTCGACGCGGACGGCGAGATCGAGGAGGCCGTGCCGGCGCGCACCTGGACGGTGCGGCCGGCGGCCTGGTCCCTCGTCGTCCCGGCCTGACCGCCCCCGTCAGGAGTCGAGCGCGGCGTCCAGGCTGATCTCGACGCCGGTCAGGGCCTTGCTCACCGGGCAGCCGACCTTGGCCGCCTGCGCGGCCTGCTGGAAGCCGTCGGCGTCGAGCCCGTCGACCTCACCGCGCACGGTGAGCCGGATGGTGGTGATGGTGGGCGCGCCGTCCTTCTGCCCGAGGGTGACGTCGGCCGAGACCTCGAGGGCCTGCGGGGTGCCGCCGGCCTTGCCGATCTCGCTGGACAGCGCCATCGCGAAGCAGGACGAGTGGGCCGCCGCGATGAGCTCCTCGGGGCTGGTCGTGCCGCCGGCCTCCTCGGCGGCCCGCTTCGGGAACGACACCTCGTAGGTGCCGACCTCCGAGCTCGAGAGCTCGACCTGGCCGGAGCCCTCCATGAGCGTGCCGTTCCAGGCGGTCCGTGCGGTGCGCGTGGGCATCGGGTCTCCTCGTCTGCGGGGGGGGGGGGGGCGGCGGCCCTCCTGCAGGGTCCCGCCGCCGGCCTCGTCCCGAGGCTCACCCCGAGCGTGCGAGGGGTGAGGAGGACGGGGTCCTTTCACGGTAGGGGGGGCAGGAGGGCCCTTCGTCAGTTGTTCGTGACCCGGTCGGTGACCTGCTCGAGCCGGCCCTTCAGCTCGGTGAACTCCCCGGAGTCCATGTCCAGCGCGCAGATGATCTCGGAGGAGATCCGCTCGGCGTGCTCGCGCAGGCCCCGGCCGGTGTCGGTGAGGGCGATGGAGACCGAGCGCTCGTCGTCGAGACGGCGGTGGCGGGTCACCAGGCCCGCGGCGGTCAGCCGCTTGAGCAGTGGCGAGAGCGTGCCGCTGTCGAGGTTGAGGCGGGCGCCGAGCTGGCCGACGGTCTGGTTGTCCTGCTCCCAGAGCAGCATCATCACCAGGTACTGCGGGTAGGTGAGCCCGATGGCGTCGAGCAGCGGGCGGTACCGCGCGGTCATCGCTCGCGAGGCCGCGTAGAGCGCGAAGCACAACTGGTCCTCGAGGACCACGCTCGGGGCCGGCAGACGCGTCATCCTCCGGAGTCTAGGCGCTCGGTGGCGCGCGACCGGGATTTGGCCCACCGAGACTCGCCCGCCAGGGTGTCGCGCCGCTCCCGCGAGCCGCACGGAGATCCCTGGAGTTGAGCGGAACAGGCTCAACTCCTGACGCGTTGGACCGGGCGACGACCCGACCGCTCGTGGAAGGACCGGACCCACCGACCATGCAGAGCAAGCTCACCACCCGTTCGCAGGAGGCGATCGCGGCCGCCCAGCGGCTGGCGGTCGACCGTGGCCAGGCGGCCCTGGAGCCCCTGCACCTGCTCGTCGCGCTCCTCGAGCAGACCGACGGCATCGCCGGCCCGCTGCTCCGGGCGGTCGGGACCGACGCCTCCGACGTCCGCGCCAAGGCCGAGGCCGCCGTCCGCCGCATGCCCAGCGTCAGCGGCGCCACGGTGCCCGCCCCAGCGCCGTCCCGCGAGTTCCTGCGCGTCCTCAACGCGGCGGGGGAGCAGGCCTCCGCGCTGGGCGACGAGTTCGTCTCCACCGAGCACCTGCTCGTCGGCCTCGCCGACGCGGGCGGGGAGGCCGGGGCGGTGCTCAGCAGCGCCGGCGCGACCCGCGACGCCCTGCTGGCCGCCTTCCGCACCGTGCGCGGCAGCCGCAAGGTGACCACGCCGGACCCGGAGGGCACGTTCCAGGCGCTGCAGAAGTACGCCGTCGACCTCACCGAGCGGGCCCGCGAGGGCCGGATCGACCCGGTCGTCGGCCGGGACACCGAGATCCGCCGCGTCGTGCAGGTGCTGTCCCGGCGGACCAAGAACAACCCGGTGCTGATCGGCGAGCCCGGCGTCGGCAAGACCGCGATCGTCGAGGGCCTGGCCCAGCGGATCGTGGCCGGCGACGTCCCGGAGAGCCTCAAGGGCAAGCGGCTGATGGCGCTCGACCTGGCCTCCATGGTCGCGGGCGCCAAGTACCGCGGTGAGTTCGAGGAGCGGCTCAAGGCCGTCCTGCAGGAGATCACCGACGCCGAGGGCGAGGTCATCACCTTCATCGACGAGCTGCACACGATCGTCGGCGCCGGCGCGACCGGAGAGGGGGCCATGGACGCCGGCAACATGATCAAGCCGATGCTCGCCCGCGGCGAGCTGCGGATGGTCGGCGCCACCACGCTCGACGAGTACCGCGAGCACATCGAGAAGGACCCGGCGCTGGAGCGCCGCTTCCAGCAGGTGCTCGTCGGCGAGCCCTCCGTCGAGGACACCATCGGCATCCTGCGCGGCCTCAAGGAGCGCTACGAGGTGCACCACGGGGTCCGGATCACCGACGCGGCGATCGTCGCCGCGGCGGCCCTCTCGGACCGGTACGTCACCGCCCGCTTCCTGCCGGACAAGGCGATCGACCTGGTGGACGAGGCGGCCAGCCGGCTGCGCATGGAGATCGACAGCCGCCCGGTGGAGGTCGACGAGGTCGAGCGCGCGGTCCGCCGGCTGGAGATCGAGGAGATGGCGCTGGCCAAGGAGGACGACCCGTCCTCGGTCGAGCGGCTCGGGGCGCTGCGCGCCGACCTGGCCGACAAGCGGCAGCAGCTCGACGAGCTGACCGCCCGCTGGCAGCAGGACAAGGGCGCGATCGTCCGCATCCAGCAGATCAAGGAGGAGCTGGAGCGGCTGCGCACCGAGGCCGAGCGGGCCGAGCGGGACGGCGAGCTCGCGCACGTCGCCGAGCTGCGCTACGGCCGCATCCCGCAGCTGGAGAAGGCGCTGACCGAGGCCGAGGCGTCGGTCGAGGACGGCGGGTCGATGCTCAAGGAGGAGGTCGGCCCGGACGACATCGCCGACGTCGTGCAGGCCTGGACCGGCATCCCCGCCGGCCGGCTGCTCGAGGGCGAGACGCAGAAGCTGCTGCGGATGGAGGACGAGCTCGGTGCCCGGGTCGTCGGCCAGCCCGACGCCGTGCGCGCGGTGTCCGACGCCGTCCGCCGGGCCCGCTCCGGGGTCGCCGACCCCGACCGGCCGACCGGCTCGTTCCTCTTCCTCGGGCCCACCGGCGTCGGCAAGACCGAGCTGGCCAAGGCGCTGGCGGAGTTCCTGTTCGACGACGAGCGGGCCATGGTCCGCATCGACATGAGCGAGTACTCCGAGAAGCACTCGGTCGCCCGGCTGGTCGGCGCGCCCCCCGGCTACGTCGGCTACGAGGCCGGCGGCCAGCTCACCGAGGCGGTGCGGCGGCGGCCCTACACGGTCGTGCTGCTCGACGAGGTCGAGAAGGCCCACCCGGACGTCTTCGACGTGCTGCTCCAGGTGCTGGACGACGGCCGGCTGACCGACGGCCAGGGCCGGACGGTGGACCTCCGGAACACCATCCTGATCCTGACCTCGAACCTCGGGTCGCAGCTCATCGCCGACCAGTCGGTCGAGGAGGAGCGGCGCCGCGCCGCGGTGCTCGAGGTGGTGCGGTCGCACTTCAAGCCCGAGTTCCTCAACCGGCTCGACGACGTCGTGGTCTTCCGGGCGCTGGGCAGCGAGGAGCTGGCCGGCATCGTCGACATCCAGGTCGGCGTCCTGGCCCGGCGGCTGGCCGCCCGTCGGCTGACCCTCGACGTCACCGACGCCGCCCGCGAGTGGCTGGCCCTCAACGGGTTCGACCCGGTCTACGGCGCCCGGCCGCTGCGCCGGCTGGTGCAGTCGGCGATCGGCGACCAGCTGGCCAAGGCCCTGCTGGCCGGCGACATCCGGGACGGCGACCGGGTGCTCGTCGACGCCCCGGAGGACCTCTCCGTGGACGGCCTCACCGTCACCCGCGGGTGACCCGGGGCGCGGACCCGGCGGCGCGCAGCCGCCGGGTCCGCGCGTCCGCCCGGGGGGACCCCGCACCCGCCCCGATAGCGTGGGGTGTCCGCGCAGGCCGACGGGGAGGGGGCGCCCGATGACCGCAGGTCCCGGGGGGCGCGACCCCCGACAGGGCCGGCAGCCGCCGCAGCACGACCCGCCCGCGCCCTCCCCCGGTGGGTACCGGCCCGCCCCGGCCGCACCCGGCCTGCCCGCCGGGCCCGCGCCGGTCCGCCCCGACACGGTGCGCTTCGGTGTCGGCGCCTTCATCGCCAACCTGCTGCTGGGCCTGGTCGGCTCGGTGGTCACCTTCGCCGACCTGGACCCGGTCATCGACGCGGCGCTCGCGGGTGGCGGCGCCGAGCTGTCCGAGGACGGCGTCCGCACCGTCCTCATCGTGACCGGGGTGGTCGCGACGGCGTTCGCCGTCCTCGAGGTGCTGTTCCTCTGGTTCGCCTGGCAGGGGCGGAACTGGGCGCGGGTCGTGCTGCTCGTGCTCGGGGCGATCGCCGTGGTCAGCGGCCTGTCGGCGATGGCCCAGCCCAGCACCGGCTTCCTCACCGCGCTGGCGGTGTGCCAGATGCTGCTGGCCGTCGTCGGGATCGTCCTGCTGTCGCGCCGGCCGAGCACCGAGTGGTACGCGGCGATGACCGCCCGCCGGCGGGCCGGGCTGCGCTGACCCGGCCCCCGCTGCCCGTCGTGACCCCCCGTCGAACCGGGCCCGGTGCTCCGGACGAGGACGTGCCGTGACCACCACCGAGCAGGCCCCCACCACCGGCCCGGTCCCCGCCTCCCGGCGGGGGCGCCGGTGGCCCGCCGCGTCGGCCGGGGTGGTCGCGGCGGGGCTGGCCCTCGGGGTCGCGGAGCTGACCGCCGCGGCGGTGGGCCCGCAGTCCTCACCCGTGGTCGCCGTCGGGGACCGCGTCATCACGCTCGTGCCGGAGCCGGTCACGCAGGCCGCCATCGCCGTCCTGGGGCAGGCCGACAAGCCCGTCCTCGTCGGCGGCACGCTCCTCCTGGTCGCGCTCGCCGCGGCCGCGCTCGGGCTCCTGGCGCTGCGGCGGCCGGCCGTGGGCACGACCGGGATCCTGCTGCTCGGCGCCCTGGGGGCGCTGGCCGCGCTGACCGGACCGGCCGGCAGCCCGCTCGACGTCCTCCCCTCGCTGGTCGGGGCCGCGGCCGGGGTCCTCGTCCTGCCCGTCCTGCTGGCCCCGCTGCGGACGCCGCCGGCGGCCGGGACCGCTCGCCCGCCCGGGGTGCCCCCGGTGGAGCGGCTCCGTGACGTCCTGGCCGCGGGGGACCGCAGGGGCGCCGGGCTGGACCGCCGCCGCTTCCTGCTCACCGCCGGGGCCGCGGCCGGGGTCGCCGCGGTGACCGGGGGGACCGGCCGGCTGCTGCTGCGCCGCTTCGACGTCACCGGCGCCCGGGCCGGCCTGGCCCTCCCGGCGCCGGCCTCGCCCGCCGGGCCGCTACCGGCCGGGGCCGACCTCGCGCCGCAGGTGCCCGGCCTGACCCCGCTGGTGACGGCGAACCGCGACTTCTACCGGATCGACACCGCGCTGGCCGTGCCCCAGGTGGACCCGGTGGCCTACCGGCTGGCCGTGCGCGGGATGGTGGGCTCCCCGCGCAGCTACACCCTCGACGACCTGCTCGGCCGGGCCGACCTGATCGAGCGGGACGTGACCCTGACCTGCGTCTCCAACGAGGTCGGGGGCGGGCTGGCCGGCACCGCCCGCTGGCTCGGCGTCCCGCTGGGTGCCCTGCTCCGCGAGGTCGGGGTGTCCCCGGACTCCGACCAGCTGGTCTGCCGCTCGGTGGACGGCATGACGATCGGCACGCCCACCCGCGCGGCGCTCACCGTCGAGGACGCGATGCTCGCGGTCGGCATGAACGGCGAGCCGCTGCCCGTCGAGCACGGCTTCCCGGTGCGGATGGTGATCCCGGGCCTCTACGGCTACGTCTCGGCCTGCAAGTGGCTCGCCGAGATCGAGGCCGGCACCTACGCCGCCTTCGACGCCTACTGGGTGGAGCGCGGCTGGGCCGCCCGCGGGCCGGTCCAGGTCGCCTCCCGCATCGACACCCCCGGCCCGCTGCGCCGGCTCCCCGCGGGCCGGCGGGCGATCGCCGGGGTCGCCTGGGCGCAGACCCGGGGCATCGGCCGGGTCGAGGTGCGGGTGGACGACGGCGAGTGGCAGGAGGCCCGGCTCTCGCCCCGGGTCGACGCCGACATCTGGCGCCAGTGGGTCCTCCCCCACGACTTCGCGCCCGGTTCCCACCTGCTCACCGTGCGCGCGACGACCGAGGACGGCGAGGTCCAGACCGCCGCGCGGGCCGCCCCGTTCCCCTCGGGCGCGACCGGCCTGCACTCGGTCCGGGTCGTCGCGACCTGAGCGCCTCGGGCCGGCGGCCCGCCCCGCGGTCCCGGTCCGGGCCGGCCGCCACCGGCGCGGTCGCCGCTCCCGCCGGTCGCCACCGGCGCGGTCGCCGTCCCCGCCGACCGCCGTCGGGGACGATGGCGGCCGCACCCGACAAGGAGACGACCCGTGACGCGCACCCCCGCCCGCACCGGCCTGCTGGCCCTCGCCGCCACCCTGGCGCTGACCCTCCCCGCCTGCGGCTCCGACGGCACGACCGGCACCGCCTCCAGGGCGGACGACGGCGCCACCAGCTCCTCCACCGCGACGGCGACCGGCGCGGGAGGGAGCACGGACGGCGGCACCGGCGGGGGCACCGGTGGGGGCACCGCCTCGGCCGGGCCCTTCGGCGAGGGCTGCGCGGCCCTGCCGGCCGACGGCGAGGGCAGCCTCGCCGGGATGGCCGACGACCCGGTCGCGACCGCGGCCAGCAACAACCCGGTGCTGATCACGCTGGTGCAGGCCCTGCAGGCGGCGAACCTGGTGGACACCTTCAACACCACCGAGGACATCACCGTCCTGGCCCCCGCCAACCCCGCCTTCGAGGCGGTGCCGCAGGACCGGCTGGCCGCCCTCCTGGCCGACACGCCGCAGCTCACCGCCGTCCTCACCCACCACGTGATCCCGGGCCGGCTCGCGCCCGACGAGCTCGCCGGGACGCACGCCACGCTCAACGACGACGAGGTGACCGTCGAGGGCTCCGGGGAGGAGTTCACGATCGGCGGCGACGGGACGCTGACCGGGACCGAGGCCTCCGTCGTCTGCGGCGACGTGCAGACCGCCAACGCCACCGTCTACGTCATCGACGGGGTGCTCGCGCCCGCCGGCTCCTGAGGGGCCGGCCACCCGGCCGGGTGGGCGCGGACGAGCGGCACGGGGCCGACGCGCCGCCTCAGTAGGGTCGGGCGCATGAGCACCGACCCCGCTCCCGCGCACCCCTCGTCCCCCGGGGAGGGCCCCTGGGGCGGGGCCGCGCACCCCGACCGCGACCGCCTGCGCGAGCTGGTCGTCGAGCTGGCCGTCGTCCACGGCCGGGTCACCCTGTCGTCGGGGCGGGAGGCCGACTGGTACATCGACCTGCGCCGGCTCACCCTCCACCACGAGGGCGCCCCGCTGGTCGGCCGGGTGATGCGGCAGCTGACCGGGGACCTGCGCTACGACGTCGTCGGGGGGCTCACCCTCGGCGCCGATCCCGTGGCCGCCGCGATGCTGCACGCCGCCGCGGCGGGGGAGGGGCACCTGGACGCCTGCGTGGTCCGCAAGGCCGGCAAGGCGCACGGGCTGCAGCGGCGGATCGAGGGTCCCGACGTCGCCGGCCGGGCGGTCCTCGTCGTCGAGGACGTCTCCACCACCGGCTCCAGCCCGCTGACCGCCGTGGAGGCGCTGCGGGAGGCCGGCGCGGAGCCGATCGCCGTGGCGGTGGTCGTCGACCGCGGCGGGCGGGCCGCGGTCGAGCAGGCCGGGCTGGAGTACCGGGCCGCGTTCACCCTCGACGACCTCGGGCTCGCGTGACCACTGGCGCGGCCGGTGCGGTCCGGCCGTGAGCGCCGAGCTCCGGGACGTCGACCGCTACGGGGAGGACCTCTCCGGCGAGGAGCACACCGGCGTGCTGCTCAGCGGCGTCGACCTGTCGGAGACCACCGCGGACGGCGCCGCCTGGACCGACTGCACGTTCCGCGACTGCCGGTTCACGGGGGCGGCCTGGACCGACACCGCCCTGGTCGGCTGCACCTTCACCGGGTGCTCCTTCGCCCAGGCGTCGCTGACCGGCTGCAAGCTGCTGGGCAGCCGCTTCGAGCGGTGCGGCTTCGACCTGCTGGCCGTCGAGCGGGGAGACTGGTCCCTCACGGTGCTCACCGGCGCCGACCTGCACCGGGCGTCCTTCACCGGCACCCGGCTGCGCGAGTCCGTGCTGGCCGGCGTGCACGCCGCAGGCGCGACGCTGACCGGGTGCGACCTGACCGCGGCGGACCTCACCGGCGCCGACCTCTCGGGTGCGGACCTGCGCGGCAGCGACCTCACCGGCCTCGACCCCCGCACCGTCGCGCTCGGCGGCGCCCTCGTCGACGTGGCCCAGGCGGTCGCGCTCGTGACCGCGCTCGGGCTGCGGGTCGGGTGAGGACGGCGGCTGTCGCCCGCGCCCCGGGCGGCGGGATACTGACCGCCGAGCGAGCGACCGACCCCTGAGGACAGGAGTGCCCCGCATGCCCATCGCGACCCCTGAGGTCTACGCCGACATGATCGACCGGGCCAAGGAGGGCGGCTTCGCCTACCCGGCGATCAACTGCACCTCCTCGGAGACGGTCAACGCCGCGCTGCGGGGCTTCGCCGACGCCGGCAGCGACGGCATCATCCAGTTCTCCACCGGCGGCGCGGAGTTCGCCTCCGGCACCCGGGTGAAGGACATGGTCACCGGTGCGGTCGCCATGGCCGAGTTCGCGCACGTCGTCGCCGCGAAGTACCCGGTCAACGTCGCGCTGCACACCGACCACTGCCCGAAGGACAAGCTGGACTCCTACGTCCGCCCGCTGATCGCGCTGTCCCAGGAGCGGGTGGACGCCGGGCAGGCGCCGCTGTTCCAGTCGCACATGTGGGACGGCTCGGCCATCGAGCTCGGCGAGAACCTCGACGTCGCCGAGGAGCTCATGGAGAAGGCCGCGGCGGCCAAGATCGTCCTCGAGCTCGAGATCGGCATCGTGGGCGGCGAGGAGGACGGCGTCGTCGCCGAGATCAACGAGAAGCTCTACACCGCCGACGGCGACTTCCTGCGCACCGCCCAGAAGCTGGGCCTCGGCGAGCGCGGCGTCTACCTGCTGGCCGCGACCTTCGGCAACGTGCACGGCGTGTACAAGCCGGGCAACGTCAAGCTGCGCCCCGACGTGCTGCAGCGCGGCCAGGCGCTGGTCGCCAAGGAGTTCGGCCTGCCCGAGGGCAGCAAGCCGTTCAACCTGGTCTTCCACGGGGGCTCGGGGTCGCTGCAGGAGGAGATCCACGAGGCGCTCTCCTACGGCGTGGTCAAGATGAACGTCGACACCGACACCCAGTACGCCTTCACCCGGCCCGTCGCCGGCCACATGTTCAGCAACTACGACGGCGTCCTGAAGATCGACGGCGAGGTCGGCAACAAGAAGGCCTACGACCCGCGCAGCTACCTGAAGGCCGCCGAGACGTCGATGGCCGACCGGGTCGTCCAGGCCTGCGAGGACCTCCGGTCGGCCGGCCAGGCGCAGGGCGCCTGATGGCTCACGGGCACCACAACCTGCTGGGGGAGCCCCCGGCCACCCTGCTGCCGGGCAACCCCGAGGCCGACGCCGAGCTCGCCTCCGGCACCCCGGCGGCCGAGGTGGCCGCGCGGCACCCCACGGTGAGCGCGGCCTGGGCGGTCCTGGCCGAGGAGGCGCTGCACCGGCCGGAGCGGCAGCTGCAGGACACGATCGAGGCCTACGCCTACGCCCGCACCGGCTACCACCGCGGGCTCGACGCGCTGCGGCGCAACGGCTGGAAGGGCTACGGCCCCGTGCCCTGGTCGCACGAGCCGAACCGCGGGTTCCTGCGCTGCCTCACCGTGCTGGCCCGCACGGCCGAGGCGATCGGCGAGACCGACGAGCAGGAGCGCTGCACGGCGCTGCTGCGCGACTGCGACCCCAGCCTGGCGGGGTAGCGGCGCCGGCCGCTGCGGGGGAGTCGTCGCCCGGGGCGACCCGCGGACGACGACTTCCCCGCAGTCGCGCGGTGGGGCTCGGTGGTGGTCGGGGACGGCGCGTGGCCGCGGTGGGGCGGTCGACGAGCGGGGCCCGGAGGGTCCCCGAGGAGGGCGCGGTGGGGCTCGGTGGTGGTCGGGGACGGCACCTGGCCGCGGTGGGGCGGTCGACGAGCGGGGCCCGGAGGGGCCCCGAGGAGGGCGCGGTGGGGCTCGGTGGTCGTCGGGGACGGCACCTGGCCGCGGTGGGGCGGTCGACGAGCGGGGCCCGGAGGGTCCCCGAGGAGGGCGCGGTGGGGCTCGGTGGTCGTCGGGGACGGCACCTGGCCGCGGTTGTCGTCCGGTAGGACGACGATGTCGTCGTGCAGCACTCACCCGTGGCCGTCCTCGGCCGCCTGCGCCCCCTCCTGCTCGCGGTGCACGAGGCGCTGGGGGCCGGCGTCCGGGTCAGTGCCGCCGTGCACGCCGCGCACGGCTGGAACCCGGCCGCCGACCGGCACCTCGACCACCAGCTGGTCCGCCGCGAGGCGATGGAGCGGCTGCGGCCGTGGGGCGCCCACCACGACGAGCTCTCCGACCCGCTCCAGGCCCGGCAGCTGGAGTTCGGCGGGTCCGGGACCGACAACCTGGGCCTGCCGATGAGCGGCCTGCTGCTGCGCACCCCCACCGACGTGCTGCGGGTGTGGCGGGCCGACGACGGCGAGCTGCCCGCGGCCTCCACCGAGGGCCTGCGGGCCTTCTACCGCCAGGAGCCCAGCCGTCAGCTGCGCCTCGGCCCGGACGACGCCCCGGCGGCCGGCCCCACCCACCTGGCGCTGCTCTGGGCCGACGCCGGCGGCGTGCTCACCCGCTTCGACCTGGTCCGCCCGGCCGGGTCGGCGGGTCGGCGGGTGCAGGTCGACTGGCACGTCGACCTGCTCGCCCGGCTGGTGCACCCGGCCGCCTGAGCCTCACCCGGCCGCGCGGGCCTCCTCGTCGGCGTGCGCGATGTGCGCCAGCTGCCGCCAGATGAGCACCAGGACGACGGCCGAGCCGGCGAACCCGAACCAGAACGGGCCGGTCACGCCCCAGGCCCGCGCCACCACCCCGCCCACGGCCTGCCCGACCACGATGCCGCCGTAGACGCCGATCGCGTACAGCGCGCCGACCCGGCCCTGCAGGCCCAGGGGCACGGCCCGCATCCGCACGGTCCGGGACGTCGTCCCCCAGACGAAGGCGTGCGCCCCGAAGACGAACATGACCGCCATCGCCACCCAGGCGGTGGTCGTCACGGCCAGGACCAGGTGCGTCAGGGTCTCCGCCAGCAGCCCGACCCGCATGATCGCCGCCAGGGCGGCGTGCCGCTCGAGCCGGTCGTAGGACGCCGTCCCCACCATGCCGCCGAGCGCGCCGACCGAGCTGAGCAGGCCGAACCCGACCGGGCCCAGGCCGAGCCGCTGGTCGGCGTAGAGCACGAGCACCGACCAGGCCGCCCCGTAGGTGACGTTGAAGCTGACGATGGTGAGCGTCAGGGTGCGCACCGCGGGGTGGCCCCACGTCCAGCGCAGCCCCTCCAGGATGTCCCGGCTGACGCGGGCCCGGTCGGCCGGGCGGGGCGCGGCGGGCAGCCGCATCCGGGAGACCAGGACGGCGCCCAGCGCGACGCACACCGCCTGGGTGAGGAACGGCCACGCGCTGCCGGCGGCGAACAGCGCCGCCCCGATCGCCGGCCCGGCGAGCTTCCCGGCGGTGAGGTGCCCGGCCATGAGCCGGGCGTTGGCGACGCCGAGGTCGGCCCGCGGCACCACCATCGGCAGCAGCGTGCCGGTCGCGGTGTCGGCGAAGACCTCGGCGGTGCCCAGCAGGGCCATGGCGACCAGGACGACGCCGACGTCCACCCGGCCGGTCACCAGCGCCACGGCGAGGACGCCGAGCACGGCCGCCCGCAGGCCGTCGACCAGCACGACGAGCAGGCGGCGGTCCACCCGGTCGGCCAGGACCCCGGCGTGCAGCCCGAACAGCAGCCACGGCAGCCGCTGGAGCAGGCCGGCCAGGGCGACCAGCAGGGGGTCGGAGGTCTGGGACGCCACCAGCAGCGGTCCGGCGGCCAGGGCGATGCCGTCACCGAGGCTGCTGCTCCACGAGGAGGCCACCAGCCAGCGGAAGGGCGATCCGAGCCGGGCGGGCAGCACCGCCTGCACGAGTCCCCCCACGAGGGCAGCACGGTAGGCGGCCGCGAGCCGGTCGCCCATTCACTACACTGGGTGACCGCCCGACGTGCAGGTTCTTCCGGTGCTGCTTACGCTCCGTCCACGCGCGCCCGCCCGGGCGCCCGAGAAGGAGGTGTCACGTGGCCACGCTCCTGTGGATCCTCGCCGTCGTGCTGGTGATCGCCGGCATCGTCGCGATCGTCCGCCGCCAGCTGCTGTGGGGGATCGTGCTCATCGTCGTGGGCCTGCTCGTCGGCCCCGGCGGGGTGAGCCTGTTCGCCTGACCCGGGCGCTCACCGCTCGTCGAGCTCCGGGTGCAGCTCGCGCAGCGTCGCGGTGAGCGCCGTCAACCCCTCACCCCCGGCCACGAGGCGCGTGAGGACGTCGACGTCGACGTCCTCACGCGTCAGGTCCCCGGCCACCTGACCGCGGGCCAGCAGCAGGAACCGGTCGCCGACCAGGTGCGCGAAGCCCGGGTTGCCGGTGACCAGCAGGACGGCCAGACCCCGGGCCCGCGCGGCCAGCACCGCTTGCCCGACCAGGGCGTGCTGGCTGATCGTGGTGCTGGCGGTCGGCTCGTCGACGACCAGGGCGCGGGCGCCGAAGTGCAGCGCGCGGGCCACCGCGAGGCTCTGCCGCTCGCCGGCCCGCAGCGCCGCCGCCGGCAGCTCGGGGTCGATGCCCGGGACGCCGACCTGCGCCATGGCACGCACCACGATCTCGCGGGCCGCGTCCCGGTCGATCCGGCGCAGCGGCGGGGAACCCGCGCGTGGGCTCCGCCCCCAGGAAGAAGTTGCGCCACACCGACAGCAACGGGGCCACGGCGAGGTCCGGCCAGACGGTCGCGATGCCCGCCGCCCGCGCGGCGCGGGGGGTGCGGAAGCGCACCGGTCGGCCGTCGAACAGCAGCTCGCCGGAGTCCGGCCGGACCAGCCCCGACAGGACGCCGACCAGCGTCGACTTGCCCGACCCGTTCTCGCCCAGCACGCAGGTGATGCGGCCGGCCGGCAGCGCCGTCCCCACCCGGGCGAGCGCAGGCACGTGCCCGTGGTGCACGCTCAGCCCGCGCAGCTCGAGCACCGGCGGGCGGGCCGGGGAGCTCACGAGCGCGGCACCGCCCGCAGCCGCCCGCGCACCACGCCGTTGGCCACGAGCGCGGCGAGCAGCAGCAACCCGAGGAACACCTCGAACCAGCGGGCGTCCCAGCCGGCCAGCGGCACCCCCTGCCGCACGGTCGCGTAGACCAGCGCGCCGACGGCGGCGCCGACCGCCGACCCGTAGCCGCCGGTGAGCAGGCAGCCACCGATGACGGCCACCACGACGTAGGGGATCGCCGCGGTCAGCCCGGGCGCGGCCTGCACGGCGCCGAGCCGGACCAGCCCCAGCGTGCCGATGAGCCACCCCGCGGCCGCCGTGGCGCAGAAGAGGACGACCGTCGTCCGCCGGTCGGGGACCCCCAGCTCGCGCGCCGCGCGGCGGGACCCGCCCATGCCGAGCACCGCGTTGCCGAAGCGGGTCCGCCACAGCGCCCAGGACGCCCAGGCGGTCAGCGCCAGCCACCACAGCAGGGAGACGCGGTAGCGCCCGTCCCCGAGCTGCACGGTCGCGTCGAAGACGGCGCTGACCGACCCCCAGCCGGCGGCGTCCTCGAGGCCGGCCACCCGCAGCGAACCGGTGAGCGCGGCGGTGCCGGCCAGGGCGGTGCCCTGGAGGACGAGGGCGGTCGCCAGCGTCACGAGGAAGCTCGGCAGCCCGGTGACGACGACCAGGCCCGCGTTGACCGCCCCGACGGCCAGGGCGGCCGCGAGCGAGACGGCCAGCGCCGGCCAGGCGCCCCAGCCGAGCTCCGCCATGAGCAACCCGCTGACCACGGCGCTGCCGGCGGCGACCGCGCCGACGGATAGGTCGAAGTGCCCGGCCACCATCAGCAGGGCCACGGCCACCCCGCCGATGCCGACCAGGGCCGCGGTGTCGAGCAGGGTGGCCAGCCCGCCGCTGCCGAGCAGCCCGGGGGCGATCGGCAGGAAGAGCGCGAGGACGACGACGAGGCCGACCAGGGCCGGGAGGCCGGGCCGGGCCAGCGCACGCGTGGCCGGGCCACGGCGCCGGACCGGGCCGAGCGCCGCCGTGGGAGCCCCGAACGAGGGCAGGCGGCCGCTGGTCACCGGGCGGGTCCGGACGTCGGCAGGGAGACCTCCTCGGGGCGGGACCCCAGTGTCCACGACCGCGACGCACGCCCCCGTGCAGGCCCCGCCGCGGCGCCGTCCACGGAGGTCCGCTCAGGGGCGCAACCGCCAGCGCACCCGGTCGTCGGCGTACCAGGTCCAGCGGTGCACCGGCCGCGGGTACGGGACGCCGTCGCGCAGCACCCGCGCCGGGTCGGAGGCGATCTGCAGCGCCCGGCCGCGGCTGCGCACCGTCGGGCGCAGGGGCAGGGTCATGACGACGACGCCGATCGTGTCCACCGCCGCCCAGTCCGGTCGCACGTCGATGCGGGTGATCGTCCCGTCGGCCACCCGGGTGTCGTCGTTGTACGCCCGCGCGCCCAGCCGGCGCCCGAGGACCGCGCGCGGGCGCTCGGCGGCGGACTCGACCCGGCCGTGGTGCAGCAGCACCCCGCCGTGGTCGTCCCGGACCAGGCCGAGCGCCCGCTCGCCGCCGGTGCCGATCCCCAGCGCCCGGGCCAGCCCCGTCGAGGCGCGGTCGTCGGCCGGCTCCCAGGAGACGGGGACCTCCCCGGTGCGGCCTCGCCGGTGCAGCGCGGCGAGCGCGGCGGCCAGCGCCGGAACCGGCCCGCGGACCAGCAGCGCCGCGGCGCCGGTCACCCCCTCGAGGGTCGCGCGGTCGGGCCCGCACCCGGGAGCCAGGCCGCGCAGGTCGAGCTCGACGAGGGACATGCCGATACCCTGCCACCTGCCAGCCGGTCATCCGCCGGTGCCGAGCCTTCGAGGGGAACTGGACGAGCGATGCCGGCAGTCGTGCTGATCGGTGCCCAGTGGGGCGACGAGGGCAAGGGCAAGGCCACCGACCTCCTCGGCGGCCGGGTCCCCTACGTCGTCCGCTACCAGGGGGGCAACAACGCGGGGCACACCGTCATCACCCCCGACGGGGAGAAGTACGCCCTCCACCTGATCCCGTCGGGCATCCTCACCCCCGGCTGCACGCCGGTGATCGGCAACGGGGTGGTCATCGACCCGGAGGTGCTCATCGGGGAGCTGGCCGGCCTGGAGGAGCGCGGGGTCGACACCTCGCGGCTGGTCGTCTCGGCCGACGCGCACCTGATCATGCCGCACCACCGCGCCCTGGACCGGGTCACCGAGCGCTTCCTGGGCAAGCGGCGCATCGGCACGACCGGCCGCGGCATCGGGCCGGCCTACGGCGACAAGGTGGCGCGCACCGGCATCCGGGTGGCCGACCTGCTCGACCCGTCGATCCTGCGGCAGAAGCTCGAGGGCACCCTGCAGGAGAAGAACCAGGTCCTGGTCAAGGTCTACAACCGCAAGGCCATCGACGTCGACGAGGTGGTCGCCGAGTACGCCGGCTACGCCGACCAGCTGAGGGGCCGCATCGCCGACACCCGGCTGCTGCTCGGCCGGGCCCTCGACGCCGGTGAGTGGGTGCTGCTCGAGGGGTCCCAGGGCACCCTGCTCGACGTCGACCACGGCACCTACCCGTTCGTGACGTCGTCCAACCCGACGGCCGGGGGCGCGGCGACCGGCTCGGGGATCGGCCCCACCCGCATCGACCGGGTCGTGGGCATCCTCAAGGCCTACACGACCCGGGTCGGGTCCGGGCCGTTCCCCACGGAGCTGCACGACCAGTGGGGCGAGTACCTCCGCAAGCAGGGCGGCGAGGTCGGTGTCACGACCGGCCGCGACCGGCGCTGCGGGTGGTTCGACGCGGTGGTCGCCCGCTACGCCAGCCGGGTCAACGGCATCACCGACTACTTCCTCACCAAGCTCGACGTCCTCTCCGGGCTGGAGACCGTGCCGATCTGCGTCGCCTACGACGTCGACGGCGTCCGGCACGAGGAGATGCCGATGACGCAGACCGAGTTCCACCACGCCACCCCGGTGTACGAGGAGATGCCGGGCTGGTTCGAGGACATCCGCGCCTGCCGGAGCTTCGACGAGCTCCCGGCCACCGCGCAGGCCTACGTCCGCCGCCTCGAGGAGCTCTCCGGTGCGCGGGTGAGCGTCATCGGCGTCGGGCCGGGCCGGGAGGAGAACGTCGTCCTCCACGACCTCATCGGCTGAGGCCGGCGACGATCAGCTGAGCTGGTCGTCGCCGGTCCTGGCTCACCATCGCTGGTGAGCCAGGACCGGCAACGGTGAGCCCCGAGGTGGCACAGGCGCGGACGTGCTCAGCGGGCGCCCGGGACGGCACCCCGCCGCTGCAGGGGCCGTGGTGCGGCCCGGTGGGGCCGCGAGGGGTAGAGCTCCCCGCGCGCGCGGACGGCGACGTCCGGGGCGTCGCTGATGACGCCGTCCACCCCGAGGGCGAACAGCAGCCGGGCCTCGGTCTGCGCGTCGCCCGGGCCGATCGGGTCCGCACCGCGGCGCAGGTGCTGCGGCAGGTAGACGTTCTCCGGGCGCAGGGTCCACGGGACGACGAGCAGGCCGGCCCGGTGCGCCTGGGCGACGAGGTCGGAGACGCCGGTCATGACCTGGTCGGCGTCGCGGAGGAGCACCCGGTGCCGGCTGGGCGCGATGCCCTGGGCGTAGGTGCTGACCTCGCGCAGGCCCACGGGGGTGACCAGGTGGTCGTCGCCCGGCCCGTCGTCCACCAGCTGCAGCATCGTGGGGCCGTGGCTGCCGAGCTCGGCGCGCAGGGTCCGCAGTGCCGCGGCGTCGAAGGACTGCACCACCACCGTGCCGTCGGGGGTGTCGGCGCCCAGCCGGCGCAGCTCGGCGGCGACCAGCTCGGTCATCGGCAGGTCGTGCGCCCCGAACCAGCTCGGCTTCTTCAGCTCGGCCAGCACGCGCACGGGCCGCTCGGCGGTGGACCGGCGCCGGGCGATGGCCACGACCTCGGCCAGGGTGAGCACGCCCTCCCGGCCGTCGTAGGTGGTGTTGAGCGGGCGCAGCTGCGGCATCCGCTCGACCGCGCGCAGCGTCCGCAGCTCGGGGAGGGTGAAGTCCTCGGTGAACCACCCGGTGCGCTCCCGGCCGTCGACCTCCCGGGTGGTGCGTCGTGCGGCGAACTCCGGGCGCTCGGCCACGTCGGTGGACAGCGACAGCTCGTTCTCGTGCCGGACGACGAGGGCGCCGTCCCGGCTGACGACGACGTCGGGCTCGAGCATGTCGGCGCCCATGTCGACCGCCAGCTCGAAGCTGGCCCCGGTGTGCTCGGGCCGGTAGGCGCAGGCTCCCCGGTGGCCGACGACGACGGGGCGGGGGAAGCGGGTCACCGGCGGCAGGGTCGGCGACTCGGGCGCTCGCATGCCCGCTACAACACACCGGCTGCCTGAACGGCAGCCCAACGCCGGGCGGAGGTCGGCCGACAAATCGGACGACAGCGGGCTGACCTGCGCGGGAACATGCCGGGTGTGACCGATCTCGCCCTCCTCGGGTGGACACCCGACCGGGTCGCCGAGCTGCCCGGCGGCACCGGACCGGCCCGCGTGGCCCGGGTGGACCGCGGGCTGCTGACCGTCCTCGACGGCGGCGGCGAGCAGCGCGTGCCGGCGACGTCGGCGGTGCAGGCGGGCACCGGCCCGGCGGTGGGCGACTGGGTGGCGCTGCGGGACGGGCGCGCGGTGGCCGTGCTGCCCCGGCGGACGGCCTTCACCCGCGTCCTGGCCGGACGCACCTCGGGCGAGCAGGTCGTGGCCGCCAACCTCGACCTCGTGCTGGTGGTGGAGGCGCTGGCCGGCGAGGCGAGGCTGCGCCGGGTCGAGCGCTACCTGACCGTCGCATGGGGCAGCGGGGCGCGGCCGCTGGTCGTGCTCACCAAGGCCGACCTGTGCGACGACGTCGCCGCCGGTGTGGCGGAGGTGGCCGAGTCGGCGCCGGGCGTCGAGGTGCTCGCGGTCAGCTCGGTCACGGGGGAGGGCCTCGACGCGGTGCGGGCCCGCGTGGGCGCGGGGTGGACGGCGGCGCTGGTGGGGCCCTCCGGCGCCGGGAAGTCCAGCCTGGTCAACGCGCTGGCCGGCCGGGCCGTGGCGGCCACCCGCGAGATCCGGGCGGCCGACGGGCGCGGCCGGCACACCACGACCGCCCGCGAGCTGCACCTGCTCCCGGGCGGCGGCCTGCTGGTCGACACCCCGGGCATGCGGGAGCTCGGGCTCGTGGACGACGCGGGCCTCGAGGCCGCCTACGCCGACGTGGAGGAGCTGGCGGCCGGGTGCCGCTTCCGCGACTGCGCCCACCGCACGGAGCCGGGCTGCGCGGTGGCGGCGGCGATCGACGACGGCCGGCTGGACCCCGCCCGCTACACCGCCTGGCGCAAGCTGCAGGCCGAGGCGTACCGGCAGGAGCTGCGCGCCGACGCCCGGGCGCGGGCCGCCGACCACGCCCGCGTGCGGGCCCTGCACCGGGCGCAGCGGGCCCGGCCCGCCCGGACGAGGTGAACGCCGGTCGGTAGGGTCGCCAGCCGTGCGGGTGCTGGTGATCGGCTCGGGAGCCCGGGAGCACGCCCTGTGCGTCGCTCTGTCCGACGACCAGGCCGTCAGCGCCCTCGCCTGCGCCCCCGGCAACGCCGGGACGCGCGCGCTGGCCGAGGCCATGCCGATCGACGTCGCCGACCCGGCCGGCATCGCCGCGCTGGCCGCCGACTGGCGGGCCGACCTGGTGGTCGTCGGCCCGGAGGTGCCGCTCGTGGCCGGTGCCGCCGACGCGGTGCGGGACCGGGGGATCGCCTGCTTCGGGCCCTCGGCCGAGGCGGCGCAGCTGGAGGGCAGCAAGTCCTTCGCCAAGCACGTGATGGCCGCCGCCGGGGTCCCGACCGCCCGCTCCTGGCCGGTCGGCGGGGCGGCGGAGCTGGAGACCGCGCTCGACGAGGTGGCCCGGCTCGCGCCGGGGGCGCCCTGGGTGGTGAAGGACGACGGCCTGGCCGCGGGCAAGGGCGTCGTCGTCACCCCCGACCGGGCCGTGGCCGTGGCGCACGGCACCGCCGTCCTCGACGCGGGGGGTGCGGTGCTGGTGGAGGAGTACCTCGACGGCCCGGAGGTGTCGCTGTTCGCCGTCACCGACGGGACGACGGTGCTGCCGCTGGTGCCCGCCCAGGACGCCAAGCGGCGCGACGACGGCGACGCGGGGCCCAACACCGGCGGGATGGGGGCCTACGCCCCGCTGCCGTGGGCGCCGCAGGGGCTGGTCGAGGAGGTGCTGGCCACGGTGCTGCAGCCGACCGTCGACGAGATGGCCCGGCGCGGCGAGCCGTTCAGCGGGCTGCTCTACGCGGGGCTGGCGCTGACCTCCCGCGGCGTGCGCGTCGTGGAGTTCAACGCCCGCTTCGGCGACCCCGAGACCCAGGTCGTGCTGCCGCTGCTGGCCACCCCGCTGGGCGGGCTGCTGCGGGCCGCGGCCACCGGCGCGCTGGCCGGGCACCCGCCGCTGCGCTGGCGCCCGGGGGCGGCGGTGACCGTGGTCGTCGCGGCCCCGGGCTACCCCGAGCGGCCGCGCACCGGCGACCCGGTGACCGGCGCCGACGCCGAGGGCGTGCTGCACGCCGGGACCGCGCTCGACGCCGCCGGCGCGGTCCGGTCCGCCGGCGGCCGGGTGCTCGCGGTGACCGCGGTCGGGGCGGACCTCGCGGCCGCCCGGCAGCGGGCCTACGAGCGGGTCGCCGGCGTCCGGCTGGCCGACGCGCACTGGCGCACCGACATCGCCCTGGCCGCCGTGGAGGGCCGGATCCGCGTGCCGTGACCGGGTCGGGCGCGGCTGCTCAGCCCGCGCCCACGACCGGCCGGGCCCGCTCGGGTCGCGGCTCGGGCGGGCGCGGGCCCTCGTGCCGGCGGGCGAGGTAGGTGCCGGCCACGTTCGCGCAGGCCACCAGCGGGACGGCGATGAGCGCCCCGAAGATGCCGGCCACGAGCAGGCCGGCGGCGATGGCGAGCACCACGGCCAGCGGGTGCACCCGGACGGCGCGGCCCAGCAGCAGCGGCTGGAGCACGTGCCCCTCCAGCTGCATCACCAGGACGACGATCGCCAGGGCGATGAGCGCGGTGATCGGCCCCTCGGACACCAGCGCGACGAGCACCGCCACCGTGCCGGCGAGGAACGACCCGATGATCGGGATGAACGCGCCGAGGAAGACCAGGGCCGCGAGCGGGATGACGAGGGGGACGCCGAGGACCGCCAGGCCGATGCCGATGCCGACGGCGTCGACGAGGGCCACGGCGGCGGTCGCGCGGACGTAGGAGATCAGCGTCCGCCACGACCGGCGAGCCGCCTCGTCGACGTAGGCGCGGGCCTCGGCCGGGCACAGCCCGACCAGCCACAGCCAGATGGTGCGGCCGTCCTTGAGGAAGAAGAACAGCGTGAACAGGGCGAGCACGATGCCGGTGAAGACCTCGCCGACGGTGAGCGCGGTGGTGAGCGCGCCCGACGTCAGGGTCTCCTGGTTGTCGACGATGGCGTCCTGGGCGGCGGTGATCGCCTCGTCGAGCTGCCGCTGGGTGATCGGGAAGGTGCTCACCAGGAAGTCGCGCACCTGGCCGAGGCCCTCGGTCACCTGGTCGGTGAGGTCGGTGAAGCCGGCCGCGAACCGCTCGACCACCAGGGTGATGATCCCGGCGACCACGCCGAGGCCCACGACGATCATGGTCAGCGCGGCCAGCGACCGCGGCCAGCGGTGCCGCACGAGGGCGGCCGCGCCCGGCTGCAGCAGCGCCGACAGCAGCAGGGCCACGAACACCGGGACGACGACCACGGCCACGTGCGCCGCGGCGTAGAGCAGCACGTAGACCCCGGCGATCACCACGATCAGCCGCCACGACCACGAGGCGGCGATCCGCAGCGCCGCCGGCACCGCGGGGTCGTCGGCGGGGCGGCGGGCGGCGGCGGTCAGCCGCCGGGCGTGGTCGCCGCGGCCGGACGGGCGGCTCGTGCCGGTGCGCGCGGCGCCGCCGTCGGGCGGGCCGCTGACCCCGCCCGGGCCGAGCGCGCCGTCGAGGTCGGGCGCGCCGGGCTCGGGGCTGCCCAGCGGCGGGCGCGCGGAGCCGCCCTGCGGCGGGAGGCCGTCGTCCGGCCCGGAGGTGGCGGGGGCGTCGTGGTCCCACCCGGGGACGGCACCGCCGGCGGGGTCGGGCGCCGGCTCGTCGTACACGAGGATGGCCCGGTCGTCGTCCCGCTCCGGCCACGCGTGCGGGTCGTGCTCCGCGGCCGCCCGGATGCGCGCCCGCGCCCTGGACACCAGGGTGTTGGCCCGTCGCAGCATCCCGCACCTCCGCCGCAGTAGGGGCCGTCCATGATCACGCTAGCGCTACGGGAGACTGTTCCCGTGGTTCGACGAGCTGACCGGCACCGGGCGGTACCCGCATGATCGAGCGCTACACCCTGCCGGAGATGGGCCGGGTCTGGAGCGACCAGCACAAGTACGAGCTGTGGTGCCGGGTCGAGACCCTGGTGCTGGAGGCCCACGCGGCGGCCGGCCGGGTACCCGCCGACGTGGTGGAGCCGGTGCGCGCCGCGCCGCCACCGACGCCGGAGCGGGTCGCCGAGATCGAGGAGACGACGCAGCACGACGTCATCGCGTTCCTCACCGCGTGGGCCGACAACACCGAGCCCCGCTCGGCCGCCGCCTACGTCCACCACGGCATGACGTCGTCGGACCTGCTCGACACCGCCCTGGCCGTGCAGCTGACCGAGGCGACCGACCTGCTGCTGGCCCGCCTCGACCGGCTCGTCGCCGTACTGCGCGACCACGCCCTGGCCCACCGCGGCACGATCAAGGTCGGCCGCACGCACGGGGTGCACGCCGAGCCCGACGTGTGGGGTCACCGGGTCGCCGACATCGCCTTCGCCGCGGCGCGCTCCCGCGACCGGCTGCGCGCCGCCCGCGAGCGGGTCGGCGTCGTGGCCATCTCCGGGGCGGTGGGCACGTACTCGCTCATCGACCCCTCGGTGGAGGTGGCCGTGGCCGAGGCGCTGGACCTGCGCCCGGCGGAGGCCTCCACGCAGGTGGTGCTGCGCGACTCGGTGAGCGAGTGGGTCGCCGCGCTGGCCATCGTCGCCACGGTCTGCGAGACCGTGGCGCTGGAGGTCCGGCACGGCCAGCGCACCGAGGTCCGGGAGCTGTCGGAGGCGTTCGGGTCGGGCCAGAAGGGCTCGAGCGCGATGCCGCACAAGAAGAACCCGATCCGCTCCGAGCGCATCGCCGGCCTGGCGCGGGTGGTGCGCGCCGCCGTCGTCCCGGTCATGGAGGGCATCCCGCTGTGGCACGAGCGGGACATCTCGCACTCCTCCACCGAGCGGGTGTTCCTCCCCGACGCGGCGATCACCACCGACTACCTGCTGCACCTCACCACCGGCCTGGTCGAGAACCTGGTCGTGGACGCCGACCGGATGCGGGCCAACCTCGAGTCCACCGGCGGGCTGATCTACACCTCGTCGGTGCTGCTGGAGCTGGTCGAGGGCGGGCTGTCCCGGGAGGACGCGTACGCGCTCGTGCAGGGGGCGGCGATGGAGACGTGGAACTCGGGGACGCCGTTCCGCGAGACCCTGCGTGCGCGGGCGAAGGCCGCGGACGTGGCGCTCGACGAGGCCCGGCTGGACGAGATCTGCCGGCCCGAGCGGTACGTGGCCAACCTCGGGCCGCTGTTCGACCGGCTCGCCGCGCTGTCGTGAGCCCCGGCCCGGAGGTGGACCTGCCGCTGGTCGCCCGCGGCAAGGTCCGGGAGGTCTACGACGCCGGCGCCGGCCGGCTGCTGCTCGTGGCCTCGGACCGGATCTCCGCCTACGACCACGTCCTGCCCACCCCGATCCCCGACAAGGGCCGGGTGCTCACCCAGCTGTCGGTGTGGTGGTTCGCGCAGCTCGCGCCGCTGCTGGAGCGCTTCGGCGCCTCGCACCACCTGCTCTCGGCGACCGACGTCCCCCCGGCGGTCACCGGCCGGGCGATGCTGGTGCAGCGGCTGGAGATGCTGCCGGTCGAGTGCGTGGCGCGCGGGTACCTGGCCGGGTCGGGGACCCGGGAGTACGAGCGCACCGGCGCGATCCTCGACGTCGCGCTGCCCGCCGGGCTGGTCGAGGGCTCGCGGCTGCCCTCGCCGGTGTTCACGCCGTCGACCAAGGCCGAGGCGGGGGAGCACGACGAGGCGATCGCGTTCGAGCGCGTGGTCGAGCTCGTCGGCGCGGGCCGGGCCGAGGAGCTGCGCGCGCTGACCCTGGAGCTCTACCGCGAGGCCGCCGAGCTGGCCGAGGAGGCGGGGATCGTGCTGGCCGACACGAAGTTCGAGTTCGGCGTCGCCGCCGACGGCGGGCTGGTGCTCGGCGACGAGGTGCTCACCCCGGACTCGTCCCGCTTCTGGCCGGCCACGCTGTGGTCCCCCGGGGCCGCCCAACCCTCCTACGACAAGCAGTACGTGCGGGACTGGCTCACCGCCTCCGGGTGGGACCGCGTCTCCCCGCCGCCGGAGCTGCCCGGGGACGTCGTGGCCGCCACGCGGGAGCGCTACGTGACCGCCTACGAGCGGCTGACGGGCACTACCTTCCGCTGACGTGCCGCTCACGCGTACCGGGACGTCCTACCGCTCCGGCGGGTCCGGCGAGCACCTGCTCGTCCTGCTGCACGGCCTCGGGGCCACCGGTGCGGTGTGGGACCGGCTGCTGCCCCTGGTCGAGCGGGACTGGCCCGGCGCGTGGGCCGCGCCCGACCTGCGCGGGCACGGCCGCTCGCCCGCCGAGCCGCCCTACGGCTACGCGGTGCACGCCGCGGACGTGGCGGAGCTCGCCGCCGCCGCGGGCGCCGCGCGGGTGACCGTGCTGGGCCACTCCTTCGGCGGCGTGGTGGGGGCGGTCCTCGGCGGCGGTTGGTACGGCGTCGAGGTGGCCGGGGTGGTCGCCGTCGGGGTCAAGATCAGCTGGACGGACGAGGAGGAGGCCGGCGCCCGCCGGATGGCCGGCCGGCCCCCGCAGGTGTTCGCGACCCGGGAGGAGGCCGAGGACCGGCACCTGAAGCTCGCCGGGCTGCGCTCGCTGGCCACCCCGGGAGACCCGGTGGCGGCCGCGGGCGTCCGCGAGGTCGAGGGGGGCTTCGGCGTGGCGCTGGACCCCCGCACCTTCTCGGCCGTGGGCCCGCGGGTGGAGGAGGTGCTGGCCCGGTGCGCGGCCCCGCTGCGGCTGGCCGCGGGGGCCGGCGACCCGATGGTCGACCTCGCGACGATGCAGCGGGTGGACCCGGGCGCCGTCGTCCTCCCGGGTGCCGGTCACAACGCGCACTGGGAGACCCCCGAGGCGGTGTGGGCGCTGGTCGCCGCCCCCTGACCCGCCTTCCGCCGTACCGAGTGCGACGAACTCGTGGTGATCGGTCCGCCATCACCACGACGTCGTCGCACTCGGCGGGTGCGCCCGCACCCGGGCGGGTGGTCCGCGCCACCCCGGTACATTCGTCGGCGTGCCGCGGGTGGTCGTCGACGTCGTCCTCAAGCCGGAGATCTCCGACCCCCAGGGTCAGGCGGTCCTGCAAGCCCTCGGCCGCCTCGGCCACGACGGCGTGCGGGGGGTGCGCCAGGGCAAGCACTTCGTCCTCGACGTCGAGGGGACGCCGGACGCCGCCGAGCTGCGGCAGATCGCCGAGACCCTCCTGGCCAACCCGGTCATCGAGGACGTCGAGCTGCACCTCCCGGAGGGCTGAGACGTGCGCATCGGTGTGATCACCTTCCCCGGCAGCCTGGACGACGTCGACGCGACGCGGGCCGTGCGGCTGGCCGGCGCCGAGCCGGTCGCGCTCTGGCACGCCGAGCACGACCTCAAGGGGGTGGACGCCGTCGTCCTCCCGGGCGGCTTCTCCTACGGCGACTACCTGCGGGCCGGCGCCATCGCCGCCCGCGCGCCGCTGGTGCAGGACGTCGTCGACCGGGCCCGCCAGGGCATGCCGGTGCTCGGGATCTGCAACGGCTTCCAGGTGCTCTGCGAGTCCGGCCTGCTGCCGGGAGCGCTCACCCGCAACGCCCACCTGCACTTCCGCAACCGCGACCAGGCGCTGCGCATCGAGCGCGCCGACACCGCGTGGACGACGTCCTACGCGGCCGGGCAGCGGATCGTCGTCCCGGTCAAGAACGGCGAGGGCCGCTACGTGGCCGCCGACGCCGACCTCGACCGGCTCGAGGGCGAGGGGCGGGTCGCCGTCCGCTACGTCGAGGGCAACCCCAACGGCTCCAGCCGCGACATCGCCGGCGTCACCAGCGCCGACGGCCGGGTGGTCGGCCTCATGCCGCACCCCGAGCACGCGGTCGAGGACCTCACCGGACCCTCCACCGACGGGCTCGGCTTCTTCACCTCCGTGCTGGAGGCCGTGGTGGGCGCGTGAGCACCGTCGACACCGTCGAGCGGGCAGCGGGCACGCCCGACGACGAGCAGCCCTGGGCCGAGCTCGGGCTGAAGAGCGACGAGTACCTGCGCATCCGCGATATCCTCGGCCGCCGCCCCACCACCGCCGAGCTGGCCATGTACAGCGTCATGTGGAGCGAGCACTGCTCCTACAAGTCCTCCAAGGTGCACCTGCGCCGCTTCGGCGACCTCCCGCGCAGCGAGGCGCTGCTCGTCGGCATCGGCGAGAACGCCGGCGTGGTCGACGTCGGCGACGGCTACGCGGTCACCTTCAAGGTCGAGTCGCACAACCACCCGAGCTACGTCGAGCCCTACCAGGGCGCGGCCACCGGCGTCGGCGGCATCGTCCGCGACATCCTGACGATGGGCGCCCGCCCGGTCGCCGTCATGGACTCGCTGCGCTTCGGCCGCGCCGACGCCCCCGACACCGCCCGGGTGCTGCCCGGTGTCGTCGCCGGGGTGGGTGGCTACGGCAACTGCCTCGGCCTGCCCAACATCGGCGGCGAGGTCCTCTTCGACGACTGCTACGCCGGCAACCCGCTGGTCAACGCGCTCTGCGTCGGCGTCATGCGGCACGAGGACGTCCGGCTGGCCAAGGCCGAGGGCGTCGGAAACAAGGTCGTCCTGTTCGGCGCGCGCACCGGCGGCGACGGTATCGGCGGGGTCTCGGTGCTGGCCTCGGAGACCTTCGAGGCGGAGGGCCCGGCCAAGCGCCCCAGCGTCCAGGTCGGCGACCCGTTCACCGAGAAGCTGCTCATCGAGGCCTGCCTGGAGATCTTCGCCCAGGACCTCGTCACCGGGATCCAGGACCTCGGCGGCGCCGGGCTCTCCTGCGCCACGAGCGAGCTGGCCAGCGCCGGAACCGGCGGCATGCACGTCGACCTCGACCGGGTCCCGCTCCGCGACAGCACGCTGACGCCCGCCGAGATCCTGATGAGCGAGTCGCAGGAGCGCATGTGCGCCATCGTCGAGCCGGGCAAGGTGGAGGCCTTCCTCGCCGTCTGCCGCAGGTGGGACGTGCTGGCCACCGTCATCGGTGAGGTCACCGACGGCGACCGGCTCACCGTCGACTGGCACGGCGAGCGGATCGTCGACGTCCCGCCGCGGACGGTCGCGCACGAGGGCCCGGTGTACGACCGGCCGATGGCCCGCCCCGCCGACCTCGACGACCTGCAGGCCGACGATCCGGTGGCGCTGCCCCGGCCGGGCACCCCCGAGGAGCTGGCCGCGCACTGGCTGGCCGTCGTCGCCAGCCCCGACGGTGCGGACAAGACCTGGGTCACCGAGCAGTACGACCGCTACGTCCGCGGCAACACCGTGGCGGCCCAGCCGGACGACGCCGGCGTGGTCCGCATCGACGAGGAGACCCACCGCGGCATCGCGCTGGCCCTCGACGGGAACGGCCGGCACGCCCGGCTCGACCCGTACACCGGCGCGCAGCTCAACCTCGCCGAGGCCTACCGCAACGTGGCGGTGAGCGGCGCCCGCCCGCTGGCGGTCACCAACTGCCTCAACTTCGGCTCCCCGGAGGAGCCGGAGGTCATGTGGCAGTTCGCCGAGGCCGTCCGCGGCCTGGCCGACGCCTGCCGCGACCTCGGCCTGCCGGTCACCGGCGGCAACGTCAGCCTCTACAACCAGACCGGCGACGTCCCGATCAACCCGACCCCGGTCATCGGCGTCCTCGGCGTGCACGACGACGTCCGGACGCGGGTGCGCACCGGCTGGCGGGGGGCGGGGGAGACGGTGCTCCTGCTCGGGGCGACCCGGGCGGAGCTCGGCGGCTCGGCGTGGGCGGGCGTCGTGCACGGCCACCTCGGCGGCCGGCCGCCCGCGGTCGACCTCGCCGCCGAGCGCGCGCTCGCCGAGCTGCTCGCGGCCCTGGCCCGCGAGGGCCTGGTCTCCTCGGCGCACGACCTGGCCGACGGCGGCCTGGCGCAGGCCCTCGCCGAGTCGGCGCTGCGCCACGGCACCGGCGCCCGGCTGGCCCTGCCCGACGGCCTCGACGCGTTCACCGCGCTGTTCAGCGAATCCACCGCCCGCGCCGTGGTCACCACCACGGACCCCGAGGGCGTGCGGGCCTCGGCCGAGTGGGCCGGCGTCCCGGTCACCGAGCTCGGCACCACCGGCGGGGACGTGCTCGCCGTCGAGGGCGTTGCCGACCTGCCCCTGGCCGAGCTCCGGGCGGCGTGGACGGCCACCCTCCCGGCCCTGTTCGGCACCCCGGAGGCCACGGTCGGCAGCGTCCCGGCGGGGACCGTCCCGACCAGCTGATGCCGGCCACCGCGCCCATCCCGGCCGACGAGCTGCGGGCCGCGGTCGAGCCGGTGCGCGGCTGGCTGGACGGGGTGGACGGGCCGCCGCCGCGCCCGGTGCTGGCCGCCGCGGTCCGGACGACGGCCCGTTGGCTGGCCCAGCAGGTGCCCGGCCGGTCGGTCGAGGTGCGGGTGCCCCCGCACGTCGCCGTCCAGTGCGTCCCCGGACCGCGGCACACCCGCGGCACACCGCCCAACGTGGTGGAGACCGACCCCCGCACCTGGTTGCGGCTGTGCACCGGCGCCGACACCTGGGCGGACGCGGTGGCCGGCGGCCGGGTCAGCGCCAGCGGCAGCCGGGCGGAGCTCGGCGCCCACCTGCCCCTGGGACCGCTGCGCTGAATACTCCGTCACCCTCCGGGTGACACCGCGGCCAGGAGCCGTCCCCGGCTCGCGCGGAGCCGCTCGGTCGTGCCCTCCTCGCAGGGACCCTGCGGGCCCCCGCTCGTCGGGCCGCACCGCGGCCACGTGCCGTCCCCGGCTCGCGCGGAGCCGCTCGGTCGTGCCCTCCTCGCAGGGACCCTGCGGGCCCCCGCTCGTCGGGCCGCACCGCGGCCACGTGCCGTCCCCGGCTCGCGCGGAGCCGCTCGGTCGTGCCCTCCTCGCAGGGACCCTGCGGGCCCCCGCTCGTCGGACCGCACCGCGGCCAGGAGCTGTCCCCGGCTCGCGCGGAGCCGCTCGGTCGTGCCCTCCTCGCAGGGACCCTGCGGGCCCCCGCTCGTCGGACCGCACCGCGGCCAGGAGCTGTCCCCGGCTCGTGCTGAGCCGCTCGGTCGTGCCCTCCTCGCAGGGACCCTGCGGGCCCCCGCTCGCCGGGCCGCCACGGCGCAGCGCCCCGGCCGCCAGGGGCGACCGGGGCGCTGCGGGGGTGCGTCGGCTCAGCCGGTGAACAGCGTGCTGGCGGTGCGGACGGTCTGCACCAGGCCGTACACCAGCGGGATGCCCACCAGCGTCCAGGCGAAGGCGACGAGGGCGGTGGGCGTGTGCGTCGGCTCCTGGTGCGAGGCCGGCTGCCCAGGGGCGGCGGAGGTGCTCGAGCTCATCGGGTGGCGCTCCGTTCCGGGTTCGCGCGGGCGGTGGCGGGGGTGGTGGCCTTCGGCTCGTGCCACTTGGCGGCCACCGGTCGGATCAGCAGGTTGGCGACGAAGCCCACGGCCAGCAGGCCGACCATGATGAACAGCGCCGGGCGGTAGTTGGCGGCGACCAGCTCACCGGGGGTGCCCTGGGTGTCCAGGACGCCGTTGATGATCAGCGGGCCGGCGATGCCGGCGGCCGACCAGGCGGTGAGCAGCCGGCCGTGGATGGCGCCCACCTGGTAGGTGCCGAAGAGGTCGCGCAGGTAGGCGGGCACCGTGGCGAACCCGCCGCCGTAGAAGCTGATGATGATCGCGGCGAGGATGACGAACAGCCACACCGCCGAGCTGCCGATGGTGGCGAGCGCGACGTACAGCAGCAGGCCCACACCGAGGTAGACCATGTAGATGCCCTTGCGGCCGATGTAGTCCGAGGTCGACGACCACACGAACCGGCCGGCCATGTTGAACAGCGAGAGCAGCCCGACGAACCCGCCGGCCGCGGCCGCGGCCACGGTCGAGGTGCCGTTCTCGCGGAAGAAGTCCTGGATCATCGGCGCGGCCTGCTCGAGGATCCCGATCCCGGCGGTCACGTTGCAGAAGAGCACCGTCCAGACCAGCCAGAATTGCGGGGTCTTGACGGAGTTGCGGGCCGACACGCTCTCGGTCGTGACCAGAGACTTCTGCTTCACGGACGACGGGTCCCAGCCGGCGGGCTTCCAGTCGTCGGCGGGCACCCGCACGAGGAAGGCGCCGAACATCATGAAGACGAGGTAGCCCAGCCCGAGGGTGAGGAAGAGGGCCGCGACCGCACCGCCGGACGGTGTCGTGCCCGCGGTGCCGTCGTAGCTGGGGTCGTACCAGTTCATGAGCTGGCGGGACAGCGGCGCGGCGATCAGCGCCCCGCCACCGAAGCCCATGATCGCCATGCCGGTGGCCAGGCCGGGCCGGTCGGGGAACCACTTGATCAGCGTGGAGACCGGCGAGATGTAGCCGATGCCCAGCCCGATCCCGCCGAGCACGCCGTACCCGAGGTACACCAGCCAGAGCTGGTTCGTGGCGATGCCGAGAGCGCCGACGAGGAAGCCGGAGGTCCAGAAGCAGGCGGCGGTGAACATCGCCGCCCGGGGGCCGTTCCTGTCCACCCAGGTGCCGAACGCGGCGGCGGAGAGACCGAGCACGACGATGGCGATCGAGAAGATGATGCCGATGGCGGTCAGGCTGGTCTCGAAGTGGTTGACCAGGGCGGTCTTGTACACGCTGGTGGCATAGGCCTGGCCGATGCACAGGTGCACCGCCAGTGCCGCCGGCGGGATCAGCCAGCGGTTGAAGCCCGGGCGCGCGACGATGCGCTCCCGGCTGAGGAAGCTGGGCACTGCCATGAGCGGGCCTCCGACGTTCCGGTGTCTCGGACGGGCCTGTGCGCGGCGTCACGGACCTCCGCGAACGGTAAGTCGTGCCCGGCCGGATCGCGCGCCGAGCGAGACCTGATCGTTGCCTTCTCAACGATCGGGTGACCGAGCTCTTCCGCCTGCCGGGAGAGGGCAGGAGTGGGAGCGGGGCCGCCCCTAAGCTCGCCGCATGGCCTACGAGGTGAAGGGCGTCGTCGCCCGCAGCAAGGGAGCCCCGGTCACCGTCGAGACGATCATCGTGCCCGACCCGGGCCCGGGGGAGGCCGTCGTCGACGTGCAGGCCTGCGGGGTCTGCCACACCGACCTGCACTACCGGGAGGGCGGCATCAACGACGAGTTCCCCTTCCTGCTCGGCCACGAGGCCGCCGGCACGGTGGCCGCGGTCGGGGAGGGCGTCACCGACGTCGCCGTCGGCGACTACGTGGTGCTCAACTGGCGGGCGGTGTGCGGGCTGTGCCGCGCCTGCCGCAAGGGGCAGCCGCAGTACTGCTTCGACACCCACAACGCCGCGCAGAAGATGACGCTGGCCGACGGCACCGAGCTGTCCCCGGCGCTGGGCATCGGCGCGTTCGCCGAGAAGACGCTGGTGCACGCCGGGCAGTGCACCAAGGTCGACCCCGCCGCCCCGGCTTCCGCCGCCGGGCTGCTCGGCTGCGGGGTGATGGCCGGGGTGGGCGCGGCGCTCAACACCGGCGGGGTGCAGCGCGGGGAGAGCGTGGCGGTGTTCGGCTGCGGCGGGGTCGGCGACGCCGCGATCGCCGGCGCCCGGCTGGCCGGGGCGCGCACCATCGTCGCCGTCGACATCGACGACCGGAAGCTGCAGTGGGCGAAGAAGTTCGGCGCCACCCACACCGTCAACTCCACGCAGGCCGACGCGGTCGAGGCGGTCAAGGCGGCCACCGGCGGCTTCGGCGCCGACGTGGCCATCGACGCGGTCGGGCACCCGGCGGTGTTCGAGCAGGCCTTCTCCGCCCGCGACCTGGCCGGCCGGGTGGTGCTGGTCGGCGTGCCCACCCCGGACATGACCATCACCCTGCCGCTGATCGAGGTCTTCGGCCGGGGCGGGGCGGTCAAGTCCTCCTGGTACGGCGACTGCCTGCCCTCCCGGGACTTCCCGATGCTGGTCGACCTCTACCTGCAGGGCCGCTTCCCGCTGGAGGACTTCGTCACCGAGACCATCGGCATCGACGACGTCGAGGAGGCCTTCACCAAGATGCACTCCGGCGACGTGCTGCGCTCGGTCGTGGTCTTCTGATGGCGGCCCGCATCGACAAGACCGTCGTCTCCGGCGTGTTCAGCCTCGACGGGCAGGACTTCGACGTCGACAACAACGTCTGGCTGGTCGGCGACGACGACGAGGTGCTGGTCATCGACGCGCCGCACCGCGCCGAGCCGATCCTCGAGGCCGTCGGCGGCCGCCGGGTGACCGCGATCGTGCTCACCCACGGGCACAACGACCACATCACCGCCGCGGTCGACCTGCGGGCGGCCACCGGCGCGCCGGTCTGGTTCAACCCCGCCGACCGGATGCTGTGGGACGTCGTCCACCCCGGTACCGCCCCGGACGAGGAGCTCACCGAGGGCACCACCTTCACCGTCGCCGGGACGACGCTGACCGCGCTGTCCACCCCGGGCCACTCACCGGGCAGCACCTGCCTGCTGGCCCCGGACCTGGGCACGGTGTTCACCGGCGACACGCTGTTCCGCGGCGGCCCGGGGGCCACCGGGCGCTCCTACAGCGACGAGCCCACGATCCTCGACTCCATCCGGACCCGGCTGCTGACCCTGCCCGGCGACACCGTCGTCCGCACGGGGCACGGCGAGGACACCACCGTGGCCGCCGAGGCGGGCAACATCTCCTGAGGTCGCGGGCCGGGGCGGGTGGCGCGGACCACCTCGCCCGCCCCGGCTCCGTCGTCCCGCCCCGGTACCCTCGACGGGTGCCACGCGGTGACGGACGGCTGACGCACGACCTCGACCCCCAGTCCCCCGGACCCCAGGACGCCTGCGGCGTCTTCGGTGTCTGGGCGCCGGGGGAGGAGGTCGCCAAGCTGACCTACTTCGGTCTCTACGCCCTGCAGCACCGCGGCCAGGAGGCCGCGGGCATCGCCGTCTCCGACGGCGCCTCGGTCGTCGTCTACAAGGACCTCGGGCTGGTCAGCCAGGTCTTCGACGAGGCGACGCTGGGCAGCCTGCACGGGCACCTCGCGGTCGGGCACACCCGCTACTCGACGACCGGCTCGTCGACCTGGGAGAACGCCCAACCCACCTTCCGGACGACGGACGCCGGCACCGGCCTGGCGCTGTGCCACAACGGCAACCTGGTCAACACCGGGGAGCTGGCGAGCCGGGCGGCCGACGCCGGCGTGCCCGGTGCCTTCGCCTCCACCACCGACTCGGACCTGGTCACCGCGCTGATCGCCGCGCGGCCGGACCTCTCGGTCGAGGCCGCCGCCATGGAGGTGCTGCCCCAGCTGCGCGGCGCGTTCAGCTTCGTCTTCATGGACGAGACCACGCTGTACGCCGCCCGCGACCCGCAGGGCGTGCGGCCGCTGGTGCTCGGCCGGCTGGAGCGGGGCTGGGTGGTGGCCAGCGAGACGGCGGCGCTCGACATCGTCGGCGCCTCCGTGGTCCGCGAGGTCGAGCCCGGCGAGCTGCTGGCCGTCGACGAGGACGGGCTGCGCAGCCAGCACTTCGCCGCGGCCGAGCCCAAGGGCTGCGTGTTCGAGTACGTCTACCTGGCCCGCCCCGACACCACGATCGGCGGCCGGGGGGTGCACGCCGCCCGCGTCGAGATCGGCCGGCGGCTGGCCCGGGAGCACCCCGCCGACGCCGACCTGGTCATCCCGGTCCCCGAGTCCGGCACCCCCGCCGCGGTCGGCTACGCCGAGGCCTCGGGCATCCCCTACGGCCTGGGGCTGGTCAAGAACTCCTACGTCGGGCGCACCTTCATCCAGCCCAGCCAGACGATCCGGCAGCTGGGCATCCGGCTGAAGCTCAACCCGCTGCGCGACGTCATCCGCGGCAAGCGCCTGGTGGTGGTCGACGACTCGATCGTGCGCGGCAACACCCAGCGGGCGCTCATCCGCATGCTGCGCGAGGCCGGGGCGGTCGAGGTGCACGTCCGGATCTCCTCGCCGCCGGTCAAGTGGCCGTGCTTCTACGGCATCGACTTCGCCAGCCGGGCCGAGCTGATCGCCAACGGGCTGGACGTCGACGGCATCCGCGCCTCGATCAACGCCGACTCGCTCGCCTACGTCTCCGAGCAGGGCCTGATCGCGGCCACCGAGCAGCCGGTCACCCGGCTGTGCACCGCTTGCTTCACCGGCCAGTACCCGATCCCGCTCGGGGAGAGCGAGGTGCTGGGCAAGCACGTGCTCGAGGGCATCGAACGCCGCGCGGTGACCGGCTGGACCGGCCGGCAGGCCGGCAGCGCCACCGTCCCGGGCGGGGCGGACGACGCGCTCAACCGCCCGTGAGCGGCGGCACGGGCACCGGGCGGTACACGTACGCGGCCTCCGGCGTCGACATCGACGCCGGGGAACGCGCGGTCGAGCTGATGCGGGCGGCGGTGGCGCGGACCAACCGCCCGGAGGTCGTCGGCGGGCTGGGCGGGTTCGCCGGGCTGTTCGCCCTGGACACGACCCGGTACCGCCGGCCCCTGCTGGCCTCCTCCACCGACGGGGTCGGCACGAAGATCGCCCTCGCGCGGGCGCTGGACCGGCACGACACCGTGGGCATCGACCTGGTGGCGATGGTCGTCGACGACCTGGTCGCCTGCGGCGCCGAACCGCTCTTCCTGCAGGACTACGTGGCCTGCGGGCGCGTGGTGCCCGAGCGGATCGCCGCGATCGTCACGGGCATCGCCGCCGGCTGCACGCAGGCCGGGGCGGCGCTGGTCGGCGGGGAGACCGCCGAGCACGGTGACCTCATGGGCCCGGACGACTACGACCTCGCCGCCACCGCCGTGGGCGTCGTCGAGGCCGACGCGGTGCTCGGCCCGGAGCGGGTCCGAGCCGGCGACGCGGTCGTGGCGATGGCCTCGTCGGGCTTCCACTCCAACGGCTACTCGCTGGTCCGCCGGGTCGTGGCCGGTGCGGGGCTGGACCTCGCCGCGGTCCCGGCCGGCCTGGACCGGCCGCTGGGCGAGGTGCTCCTCGAGCCCACCCGCATCTACGCCCGCGACTGCCTGACCCTGGTCGAGCGCTTCGGCGTCGACGGGGTGCACGCGCTGGCGCACGTCACCGGCGGCGGGCTGGCCGGCAACACCGCCCGGGTGGTGCCCGAGGGCCTGGCGGCGGTCCTGGACCGCGGTACCTGGACGCTGCCGGCCGCCGTCGCGCTCGTCGAGGAGCACGGCGTGCCGCGCGCGGAGTCCGAGCGGGCGTTCAACTGCGGCGTCGGCATGGTGGCCGTGGTCGCCCCCGCGGTCGCCGACGACGTCGTCGCCGCACTCGGCGAGCGCGGGGTGCCGGCCTGGGTGGCGGGCACCGTCGAGGAGCGCTCGGGGGGTACCGCAGCCCGGTTGGTCGGCCGCTACCGCTGAACGCGAGCCCCCGGACGGGGCGACCGGCGGCAGCACGCGGACACCGCGGCTCCCCGGGGGAGCCGCGGTGTCCGTCGTGTCAGGCCGTGCGGGTCAGGCGCGGGTCAACGGCTGGCAGCCCAGTCGTCGTCCGCGTCGTCGTCCGCCCAGCGGTCGACGAACTCGTCGTCCTCCTCGTCGTCGTCGGTCGCCCGGTGCGGAGCGGTGTACGACGACGACGGTGAACCGGCCAGCTCGCGCTGCAGCGCGGAGAGGTCGGTGTTCGGTGAGCTGTACTTGAGCTCACGGGCCACGCGTGTCTGCTTGGCCTTCGCTCGGCCGCGCCCCATCGGCTCGACCCCCTCGTTACGGAGTACGGGAGCCCAGCGTGCGGGCTGGACGGCCCGCGTGGCGACCCCGACTGAGTGACTCTGTCTCCACCGAGCTTACGACACCGATCGACGACCGGCACGGGTCTCCCCCCGCTGTCCCCCGAGCGGGGGCGGGGCAGCCCCCGGTGGGGCCGCATGCGCACCGCCGGGCCGGCGACACCATCAGATCCGGTACAGCCGGTAGTGGATCGCCGCCACACCCTGCGCCACGCTCTCGCTGGTCGCCGTGCCCCGGAGGTCGGTGAGCTCACCGCCGACGCCCTTCAGGGTGCCGCGACCGTCGCACTCGATCTGCAGGTTGCAGACGATGCTCACGAGGCTGCGAATGGTCCCGCTCTGGCCGAGCACCACGCCCTCTCCGTGGATCACGCCGCGGCACCGGATCACGTCGGCCGCCTGGGTGCAGCGGTACTCGCCGGTTTCCACCATGGAGATGCCGGGGCCCTCGGTCACGGCGCGCTCGGTGACGCTGAAGTGCGCCACGCCGTCGTACCCCGGGAGGGGGCTGGGCTCCGACAGGTGGAGCATGGTCCTCGTGGCCTCGAGCTCCACCGGTGATCCTCCGTGCGCATGCGGGTGGGCCGACGCGGCGCCGGCGAGGACCCCCACGAGCAGCACCGGGGTCAGGACCAGCAGCGCGAACAGGCGGCTCCTCATGACGGCTCCTCTGCCGCGGGACCGGGCCGGTCGGCCCGATCCGGCCTCGACGGTGCAGGAGGGGGTCCGCCGGAGCGGGCGGCCCGGCCAGGGCACTCCGACCCTGCAGGGAGCCGGCGTCAGCGGGGCAGCCGGATGGTGGCCAGCCGGCCGACGGCGGCCATCCGCTCCTCGGCCATCCGGTCGGCGGCCACGGCCGGGGAGACGCCCTGCTCCTCGGCGGCGCGGAACACCCGCAGCGCCACGTCGAAGATGCCGGCGGCCTTGGCCTCGGCGCGGGTGAACGAGAAGCCGTGCCGCTCGTCCTCGACCTGGATGACCCCGCCGGCGTTGACCAGGTAGTCCGGGGCGTAGAGGATCCCGCGGTCCATCAGCCGCCCGGCGATGCCGTCGGAGGCCAGCTGGTTGTTGGCCCCGCCGCAGACCACCTCGGCCTCCAGCACCGCCACGGTCTCCTCGTCCAGCGCCCCGCCGAGCGCGCAGGGGGCGTAGACGTCGGCCGGGGTGCGCACCAGCGTGGCGGTGTCGCCGACGGCGTCCACGGCCGGGTGGCGCGCCAGCACCCGCTCGACCGCGTCGGCGTCGACGTCGGTGACGACGACGTCCGCGCCGTCGTCCACGAGCCGGTCGACCAGCCAGCTGCCGACCTTGCCGACGCCGGCCACGGCGACGGTCCGCCCGGCCAGCGAGGGCTTGCCCCAGCGGTGCTGGGCGGCGGCCCGCATGCCCTGGAAGACGCCGTAGGCGGTGAGCACCGAGGAGTCGCCGCACCCGCCGTAGGCCTCCGACCGGCCGTGCGCGAACCGCGTCTCGCGGGCGACCACGTCGAGGTCGGCGTTGGAGGTGCCCACGTCGCAGGCGGTGAGGTAGCGACCGCCCAGGGACTCCACGAAGCGGCCGTAGGCGCGCAGCAGCGCCTCGGTCTTGCCGGTGGCCGGGTCCCCGATGATGACCGCCTTGCCGCCGCCGAGGTCCAGCCCGGCCAGGCTGTTCTTGTAGGCCATGGCCTTCGACAGCGCGAGCGCGTCGGCGACCGCGGCCTCCTCGGTCGCGTACGGGTAGAAGCGGGTCCCGCCCAGCGCCGGCCCGAGGGCTGTGGAGTAGATCGCGATGACCGCCCGCAGGCCCGAGGCCGGGTCGGAGCAGAAGACGACCTGTTCGTGCCCGGAGGCGAGAACGTCCACCCGGGGAGCGTAGATCCCCGGTGGTGGCCCGGCGGGCGGGTCCCGAGCGGGTCCGGCGCCGCGCGGTGGGGGCGGGCGGGCATGATCCTGGGTCGGCACACCCCGTCCCGCGGAGGATCTCTCGACCATGGCTGCCCCGAAGCGACACCGACTCCTGGCCCTCGCCGTGGCCGCTCCCCTGACCCTGGCCGCCTGCACCACCGGCGGGGGCGGCGGCGACGCCGGCGGGTCCGGCGGCGGCGGGGGAGGGGCCGGGGACGGCGGCGACCTCTCCTTCGCCGTGGTGACCCACGGCTCGGCCGGGGACGCGTTCTGGGACGTCGTCCAGAACGGGGCCGAGGCCGCCGGGGAGGACCTCGGGGTCGCCGTCGACTACCAGAGCGACGGCGACCCGCAGCGGCAGTCGCAGCTCATCGACGCCGCGGTGAACCAGGGGGTCGACGGCCTCGTGGTGTCGATGGCCAACCCCGACGCCCTGCAGGACTCGGTCGAGGCGGCGGTCGCGGCCGGTATCCCGGTCGTGACGATCAACTCCGGCGCCGAGCGCGCGGACGAGTTCGGCGCGATCGGGCACGTCGGGCAGGACGAGACGGTCGCCGGCCGCGGCGCCGGCGAGCGGCTGGCCGCCGACGGGGCGCAGAACGTGCTGTGCGTGGTCCACGAGCCGGGCAACATCGGGCTGGAGCAGCGCTGCTCGGGCGCCGCCGAGGGCCTGGGCCGGCCGCTGACGACCGTGCAGGTGGACATCAACGACCTGCAGGGCGCGCAGTCGACGATCACCTCGCAGCTGCAGGGCGACCCCTCGGTCGACGCCGTCCTCACGCTCAACTCCGCCGTCGCGGCGGTGGCCGTCGAGGCGGCGGCCGACGCCGGGTCGGACGCCGCCGTCGCGACCTTCGACCTCAACCAGGACGTCATCACCGGTATCCAGGAGGGCGACATCTCCTTCGCCGTCGACCAGCAGCAGTACGAGCAGGGCTACCTGCCCGTGGTGATGCTCCAGCTCTACGCCGAGAACCTGAACACCGTCGGCGGCGGCCGGCCGGTGCTCACCGGCCCGGGGATCGTCGACTCCTCCAACGTCGACGAGATCGCCGACCTGGCCGCGGCCGGTACCCGCTGAGCAGCGCCACGCAGAGCCCGCCGCGGGCCGACGAGCGGGTCGCCGCCGTCGGCCCGCTGCGCCGGCTGCTCGTCACGCCCGAGCTCGGCGCCCTGGTCGGCGCGGTGGCGGTCTTCACCTTCTTCGCGGTGCAGTCCGAGCAGTTCCGCTCGCTGCGCGGCGTGGCCAACTGGCTGGACCCCGCCTCGACGCTGGGCATCATGGCGGTCGCGGTCGCGCTGCTGATGATCGGCGGCCACTTCGACCTCTCCGCAGGGGTCATGACCGGCACGACCGCCCTGACGGTCGGCGTCGTGGCGACCGAGCTGGACCAGAACATCTGGGTGGCCATCGCCGTCGCGCTCGTCGTCGCCCTCGCGATCGGCCTCCTCAACGGCTGGCTGGTCACCCGCACCGGGCTGCCCAGCTTCATCATCACGCTGGGCACCTTCCTCATGCTGCAGGGCCTCAACCTGGGCCTGACCAAGCTGTTCACCGGCACGGTGACCGCCTCCGGCATCGGCGCGGCCGCGGGTTACGGCAGCGCGGAGTGGGTCTTCGCCTCCCGCCTGGAGATCGCCGGCGTGGAGTTCCGGGTCGCGATCCTGTGGTGGGTGCTCCTCACCGCGGTGGCCTCCTGGGTGCTGCTGCGCACCCGCTTCGGCAACTGGGTGTTCGCGACCGGCGGCGACCCGGTCGCGGCCCGCAACGTCGGCGTCCCCGCGCGGCGCACGACCATCGCGCTGTTCATGACGACGGCGGGGGCGGCGTGGTTCGTCGGCACCACGCTGGCGGTGCGGCTGACGTCGGTGCAGGCCAACACCGGCATCGGCCAGGAGCTGATCTACATCGTGGCCGCGGTCATCGGCGGCTGCCTGCTCACCGGCGGCTTCGGCTCGGCTGTGGGCGCGGCGCTCGGCGCGCTGGTCTTCGGCATGACCCAGCTGGGCATCGTGTACCTGCGCTGGGACGCCGACTGGTTCTACTTCTTCCTGGGGCTGATGCTGCTGCTCGCCGTGCTCGCCAACCGGGCGGTCCGCCGCTACGCCGAGGCGAGCCGGCGGTGAGCGCGGCCGGACCGGGCCGGGCCGGGGGCGGCGGGGAGCCGCCGCTGCTCGAGCTGCGCGACGTCGGCAAGACCTTCGGCACCGTCATCGCCCTCGACGGGGTGAGCACCACGGTGCGCGCCGGGGAGGTCACCTGCGTGCTCGGCGACAACGGCGCCGGCAAGTCCACGCTGATCAAGATCCTCGCCGGGGTGCACCGGCAGGACCGCGGCGAGCTGCTGCTGGAGGGCCGGCCGGTGGCCTTCGACGCCCCCCGCGAGGCCCTCGACGCCGGCATCGCCACCGTCTACCAGGACCTCGCGATGATCCCGCTCATGTCGATCTGGCGGAACTTCACGCTGGGCAACGAGCCGACCCGCGGCCGGGGCCCGTTCCGCCGGTTCGACGCCGCCCGGGCCAAGGAGCTCGCCCGGCGGGAGCTGGCGGCGATGGGGATCGACATCCGCGACCCCGACCAGCCGGTGGGCACCCTCTCCGGCGGCGAGCGGCAGTCGGTGGCGATCGCACGGGCGGAGCACCGCGGCGCGCGGGTGCTGATCCTCGACGAGCCGACCTCCGCGCTCGGGGTGCGGCAGGCCGGCGTCGTCCTGCGGCACATCGCCCGCGCCCGGGACCGCGGCGTCGGTGTGGTGTTCATCACACACAACCCGCACCACGCCTACCCCGTGGGGGACCGGTTCCTCCTGCTCGGCCGCGGCCGCAGCCTCGGGGACTTCGCGAAGGGCGAGGTCAGCATCGAGGAGGTCACCCGGCTCATGGCCGGCGGGAGGGAGCTCGACGCGCTCACCGAGGAGCTGCGGACCCCCGGCCCGGCGGAAAAGGGCGGCGGAGCCCTCAAGGTCCCTCCGGCGGGTGACGACCACTAGAGGGACAGTCGTGGAGCCTGTGCCGGACGGGCGGGCGCCACGCCCCTCTTCCCCAGGGAGCGAGCGAGATGCTGCAGCGCCGACGCCACCGGTCCGCCGGCCGGACCCGGGCCGCCCGGGGCCTGCTGGCCGGGGTCGTGGCCGCGGCCCTCCTGCTGGTCAGCGCCGGCCCGGCCGGCGCGGCACCGGCGTCGCCGCCCAACCCCACCGACGGCGAGATCGGCGCGGCGCAGTCGGCGCAGGACGCCGCCGCGGCCGAGGTCGGCCGGATCGCCGCGGAGGTCGCCGCGGCCGAGTCCGAGCTCGAGCGCCTCGGCGTGCAGGCCGAGGCCGCCGGCGCGGCCTACCTCGCCGCGGAGGAGGCGCTCCTCCAGGCCCAGGCCGAGGCGGAGCGGACGGCGAGCGCGCTCCAGGAGGCGGCCGCCGCCGTGGACGCCGCGCTCTCCCGGATCGCGGGCTTCTCCCGGGACAGCTACATGAACGGCAGCGTCCTCAGCACCGCGACGGCGCTGCTCGACGCCGAGGGGCCCGGGGAGCTCATCCAGCGGGCCGCCATGATCGACTACGTCTCCGCCAACCAGCTCGACGTCCTCGGCCAGCTCGAGATCGCCCGCGTGCAGCAGGCCAACGCCGACTCCGCGGCCCGCGCGGCCCGCGACCGGATGGCCGAGGCCGAGCAGGCCGCCGCCGAGGCCAAGGCCGTGGCCGACAGCCGGCTGGCCGGCCAGCAGGCCGCCTACGAGCAGGTCGCCGCGCAGAAGAGCGCCCTCGACCAGCAGCTCCAGGACGCGCAGGTCCGGCTGCTCGAGCTCCAGGGGGCCCGGGACGCCTACGCGCAGTGGCAGGCGCAGAAGGCGGCGGAGGAGGCGGCCGCGGCCGCCGCGGCCGCCCGCGCCGCCGAGGAGGCCGCCGCCGCGGCGGCCGCCGCCCGGGCCCGGGCGGCCGGCTCGGGGTCGACCGCCGCGGCGTCGTCCGGCTCGGCGTCCTCCGGTGCCGCCTCCGGTGCCTACGTCCGGCCGACCTCGGGCCGCACCTCCAGCTGCTTCGGCTACCGGTGGGGCGCGCTGCACGCCGGTGTGGACATCGCCGCCCCGATCGGCACCCCGGTCTACGCCGCGCACTCCGGGGTGGTCCGGCGGGCCGGCACGGCGACCGGCTTCGGCTACGCCGTCTACATCCTGGGCGACGACGGCGCGGTGACCGTCTACGGCCACGTGAACCGCTACTTCGTCTCCGCCGGTGAGCGGGTGCTGGCCGGCGAGCAGATCGCCGAGGTCGGCAACCGCGGGCAGTCCACCGGCCCGCACCTGCACTTCGAGGTCCACCCGAACGGCGCGATGTACAGCGGGTCGGTCGACCCGGCGCCGTGGATGGCCGCGCGCGGGGCCGGCATCGGCGGCTGCTGACCCCTGCACGACGGCGGGCCCGCTCCCCACGGGGGAGCGGGCCCGTCGCGCGTTCGGCCGGGGCGCCGGTCAGCTGGTCGGCGCGGCCGGCTGGCAGTTGGCCACCACGTACTCGGTGACGTTGGTCTGGGCCTCGACGACCTGGGTGCTCAGCTGCGCCTCGGCCTCGGCGTAGGCCTGCTGGCCCTCGGGCGTGGAGAGGTCCAGCCCGGCCACCGAGGACTGCAGCTGGCGCAGCGCGTCACCGAGGGCGGTCCAGTCGGCCTCGATCGCCGGCGGGGCCTCGACGGTGTCGAACGCGCCGATCACGTCCTCGAGCAGGGTGGGCAGCTGCTCGGGGGTGGCGGTCTGGAAGGCCGTCGTCAGGTCGGCGAAGACGGTCTGGACCTCGCTGCAGAACTCGGCGGCGGCCGGGTCGGGGGAGGCGGTCGGGTCCTCCGGGGTGGAGGAGGCGGCCGAGGACGAGGTCGCCGACGACGTCGCGGTCGCGGCGGGCTCCTCGTCGGAGGAGCCGCCGCAGGCGGTGAGCAGGACGACGGCCGCGGCTCCGGCCACGGCGGCGCGGAGCAGGGTCGCAGGAGATCGCATGCGGGCACGCTAGCCGGTGCCCGCGGGGCGGCGGGCAGGCGCGGCTACCGTCGCCGGGGTGCAGACCCCGACCGACCCGCGCGTCACCTGGGACCTCCCCGCACCCGGCGCGATGCCCCGCACCGCGGACCTCGAGCCGCTCGTCACCCGCGTCCTGGCCCCCAACCCGGGCCCGATGACCCTCGACGGGACCAACACCTACGTCGTGGGCGCCCCGGGCAGCGGCCGGGCGGTGCTCGTCGACCCGGGCCCCGACGACCCGGCGCACCTGGCCGCGGTGGAGGCCGCGCTGGCGGCCCGCGACGCCCGCTGCGTCGGGGTCCTGGTCACCCACCACCACGGCGACCACGCCGAGGCCGCGCTGCCGTGGGGGGCCCGGTTCGGCGCCCGGGTGGCCGCGGCCGACCCGCGGGTGGCCGGGCCGGGCGGCCGGGTGCTGGAGCCCGGGGAGCGGCTGGACCTCGCCGGCACGGTGATCGGCGTCGTGCCCACGCCCGGGCACTGCGCCGACCACCTGTCGTTCCGGCTGGAGTCCGGGGCGGTGCTGGCCGGGGACCACGTGCTCGGCCGCGGCACCTCGGTGGTCACCCACCCCGAGGGGGACGTGCTGGCCTACCTGGAGTCGCTGCGCCGGGTGCACGACCTGGGCCCGAGCGCGCTGTACTGCGGGCACGGCCCGGAGCTGACCGAGGACCCGGGCGCGGTCCTCGACTACTACCGGGCGCACCGGGCGATGCGCGAGCAGCAGCTGCTGGAGGCCCTGGCGCCCGGGCCGCGGACCGTGGACGAGCTGGTCGCCACCGTCTACGCCGACGTGCCGCGGGCCGTGTGGCCGGCGGCGGCGCACTCGACCCGGGCCACCCTCGCCAAGCTCCTGGCCGAGGGCCGGGTCGAGGGCGACCTGGACGCGGCGGTGCGGCGGGCATGAGCGCGGTGGTGCGGCCGGCCGGGAGCGAGCGCGACCAGCGGCGGGCCGCGGCGGCGCTGGCGGCCGCCGGCCTGCGCGCGGGGGACCGGCTGCTGGTCTCCGCCCCGGCCTCCCCGGCGCTGCTGGCCGTCGTCCTCGGGGCGCTGCGCACCGGCGTCGTCCCCGTGGTCCTCGACCCGGCGCTGCCCGCGGCCGAGCGCGCCGCGCTGGCGGCGGACGCCGATCCGGCCCTCGACGCCGGTGCCGAGCCGGAGCGGCTGCTCGACGGCAGCGCGCAGGCCGACCTCGCCCCCGTGCCCCTGGCCCGGCCGATGCACTACACCTCCGGGACGACGGGCCGTCGCAAGGGCGTGTGGTCGGGCGTGCTCGCCGAGGACGACGCCCGCGCGCTGGCCGCGGAGGAGATCGAGCTGTGGGGGTTCGGCCCCGGCGACCGGCACCTGGTGCTCTCCCCGCTGCACCACTCCGCGCCGCTGCGCTTCGCCGTGCACACCCTGCTGGCCGGCGGCGAGGTGCTCCTGCCCGGCCCGTTCGACGCCGCCCGCGCGGCGCGGGCGATCACCACCGGGCGCCCGACCACGACGTTCTGCGTGCCCACCCACCTGCAGCGGCTGGTCGGCCGCGACGACGTCGACTGGTCCTCGTTCCGGCGGCTGGTGCACGCCGGCGCCCCGTGCCCGGAGCCGCTCAAGCGCGCGGTGCTCGCGGCGCTGCCCGCAGGTGCGGTGTGGGAGTTCTACGGCTCCACCGAGGCGCAGTTCACCGTCTGCTCGCCCGAGGACTGGCTGGCGCACCCCGGCAGCGTGGGACGGGCCCGGCCCGGACGGCGGCTGGAGACCGACGCCCGCGGCCAGCTGTGGTGCGCGGTGCCCCGCTGGGCCCGCTTCGAGTACTGGCGGGCCCCGGAGAAGACGGCCGCGGCCTGGCGGGGCGACCGGGTCACCGTCGGCGACCTCGGCCGGGTGGACGGCGACGGGGTGGTGTGGCTCGACGGCCGCCGCGAGGACCTGGTGATCTCCGGCGGGGTGAACGTCTACCCGGCCGAGGTCGAGGCGGTGCTCGACGCGCACCCCGCGGTGGTGGAGAGCGCGGTGGTCGGCGTCCCCGACCCCGACTGGGGGCAGCGCGTGGTGGCGGCCTACGTGGGCGCCGCGGACCCCGCCGAGCTGGCCGCGTGGGCGCGCGAGCGGCTGGCCCCGGCGAAGCGGCCCAAGAGCCTGCACCCGGTCGCCGAGCTGCCGCGCACCTCGACCGGCAAGGTCCGCCGGCTGGACCTGCCCGGGCTGCTGGGGCTCGCCGGGCGTGGCTGAGCGGGAGTGGGACGTCGTCGTCGTCGGCGGGGGGACGTCGGGCCTCCCGCTGGCCGCCCGGCTGGCCGACGCCGGCCGCCGGGTGCTGGTGCTGGAGGCCGGCGCGGACCACCCCGGGGGCCCGCCCGGGGTGCTCGCCGACGCCGCGCGGATGGGCGCCGCCGTGCCGGGGCACCCGGCCAACTGGGAGCTCACCGGCCGGCTCACCGACGACCAGGCCTTCCCGGTGCCGCGGGGCCGGGTGGTCGGCGGGTCCAGCGCGCTCAACGGCTGCTACTTCGTGCGGGGCACCCGGGCCGACTTCGACTCCTGGGCCGCCGACGGCAACCACCTGTGGGCCGCCGACCGCCTGCTGCCGGCCTTCGTGCGGCTGGAGGCGGACCGGGAGTACGGGGACTCGCCCGGCCACGGCGCCTCCGGCCCGGTGCCGGTGACCCGGCCGCGCGCGGGGCACCCTCTGGCCGACGCCTTCGGCGCGGCGACCGCCGAGCTCGGCTTCCCGGCGGAGCCGGACAAGAACGCCGACGGCCCGCCCGGGTGGGGGCCGCTGCCGATGAACGTCGCCGACGGCGTCCGGATGAGCACGGCGCTGACCCACCTCGCGCCGCGGCGCGGGCACCCGGGCCTCACCGTCCGCGGCGGGACGCCGGTGCGCCGGGTGCTCGTGGAGGGCGGCCAGGCGGTCGGCGTGCAGACCGACGCCGGGCCGGTGCGCGCCGCCGAGGTGGTGCTCAGCGCGGGGGCGGTCGGCTCCCCCCACCTGCTGCTGCTGTCGGGCATCGGCCCGGCCGACGAGCTGCGGGCCCTGGGGATCGCGGTGGTGGCCGACGTCCCCGGGGTCGGTCGCGACCTGACCGACCACCCGGACGTCTACGTCACCTGGCGGCCGGCCCGCCGGCTGCCCATGCCGCCGGACCTGCTGCCGCTGTGGGGGGCGCTGAACACCACGGCCGAGGGCTCGGCGGTGCCCGGCGACCTGGAGCTGCTGCCGTGGCTCAAGCCCTTCAGCCGGGTGATGGTGCACCGCGCGGCCGCCGGGGTGGCCGGGGCGCTCCGCCGGCCGGCGGCCACGCTGCGGGCGCTGCGGGGGACGTCGCCGGCCCGGCTGCTCGACACCGCGCGGCGCCGCGACGACCTGTTCGTCGGGGTGGCCCTGCAGCGGGAGGACAGCCGGGGGCTGCTGCGGCTGACCACCGCCGACCCGCGCGAGCTGCCCCGGGTGGAGTACCGCTACCTCACCGAACCGGCCGACCGGCGCCGGCTGCGCGAGGGGGTGCGGTTGGCGGCCGAGCTGCTGCGGACGGCGTCCCTGGCGCCCCTGGTGGAGCGGCGCACGGGCCTGCCCGACGCCGTCCTGGCCGACGACCGGGAGCTCGACCGGTGGGTACGGGCGCACCTGGCCACGGCCGTGCACCTGGCCGGCAGCGCGCGGATGGGCCCGGACGGCGACCCCGGGGCGGTGGTCGACCAGCACCTGCGGGTCCGCGGCGTCGAGGGCCTGCGGGTGGTGGACACCTCGGTGATGCCCCGGGTGACCTCGCGCGGTCCGGCGGCCACCGCGGTGGCGATCGGGGAGCGGGCCGCGGAGCTGCTGACCGGTGGCTGAGCGCCGGTCAGCGCGGCCCCCGGCCCCCGCCGCCGCGGAAGGGCGTGGTGTCCGTGGCGCCCCCTCCCGGCCGCTGCGGCGCCGGGGCGACCTGGGGGACCGGCGGGTCCAGCGGGATGCCCGGCGGCGGGAAGAAGGCCGGTGGCTGGGCGCTGAGGATCGGCGTCATCGCGTCCTTGAAGATCTGACCGCCCCGGCCGCCGCCGAACCCGCCGACGTCCACGTTCGCCGTCGGGTTGAACAGCATGACGCTGGCCGCGTACTGCGGGGTGTAGCCGACGAAGGCCACCGAGAAGCGGTCCTGCGCGGTGCCGGTCTTGGTGGCGATCTGGTGGCCGGGGATGGCGGCGCGCACCCCGGTGCCCCAGGGCAGGGCCGAGCCGCCGACCAGGATCTGGTTGAGGGTGGTGGCCACCGCCGGCGCCACCGCCTCCGGCGTGCAGGACGCGCCGGTGCCGAGCGGGGTGCCGTCCTCGCCGGTGAGCGGCTGCCCGTCGCGGTCGAGGACCTCCACGACCGGCACCGGGGCGCACCGGGTGCCGTTGGCGGCCAGGGTGGAGTAGGCGCTGGCCAGCGCCAGCGGGCTGGTGGCCTCCGGGCCCAGGGTGAACGAGCCGCGGTTCTCGGCGACGACCTGGTCGGCCACGGGGTCCAGGGAGAACAGGCCCATCCGCTGCGCCGCCCGCACCGGGCCCTCGACGCTGCCCAGCTGGTCCTCCAGCGCGACGAAGTAGGTGTTGGACGAGCGCTGCAGGGCCTCGGCCATGGAGAGCGTCGGCGGGATGCTGTCGCCGAAGTTCTCCACCGTGTAGGGGTCGAGCCCGTTGCGGTACACCCGCGAGGTGTAGGTGTTGCCGCTCGTGATGAGGTGCCACGGCGGGATGCCCCGCTCGAGGGCGGCCGTCGCCACGAAGACCTTGTAGGTGGAGCCGGCGCCCTTGCTGGCGGCCACGTTGAGGTTGACCGACGACTGCGCCGGGTCCTCCCGGTCGTAGCCGAACACCCGGTTGGCGCTCATGGCCAGCACGTTGCCGGTGCCCGGCTCGACCGCGGTGAACATCGCCGCCACCGGGTCGCCCATCGGCTGGTTGGCCAGGACGGCGGCGTCGGCGGAGCGCTGGACGTCGGGGCGCAGCGTGGTCCGGATGGTCAGCCCGCCCTCCTCCAGCGCGGTCTGCGAGATGCCCATCGTGTCGACCAGGTGGCGCTGCAGGAAGTCGCAGAAGAAGCCGCCGATCAGCGCGCCCGCGCACCCGTTCGGGGGCCGCGGCTCGGGGACGGTCTCGACGGGGGTGGCGGTGGCCTCGGCGAGCTGCTGGTCGGTGATGACGCCCAGCTGGTGCATCCGGGTGAGCACCTGGTCGCGGCGCTCCCGGGCCTGCTCCGGAGCCGCCAGCGGGTTGTCGCTGGCCGGTGTCTGCACCAGGCCGGCCAGCATCGCCGCCTGCGGCAGGGTGAGGTCGGCGGCGTCGACGGAGAAATAGGTCCGGGCCGCGGCCTGCACCCCGTAGGCGCCCTCGCCGAAGTACACGATGTTGAGGTACCGGGTGAGGATCTCCTGCTTGTCGTAGGTGTCCTCCAGCGCGAGCGCCAGCCGCGCCTCCTTGAGCTTGCGGGTGACGCTCTGCTCGGTGGCGGCCTGCCGCTCCTCGGGCGTGGTGGCGATCTGCAGGAGGGTCTGCTTCACCAGCTGCTGGGTGAGCGTCGAGCCACCCTCGCGCACGCCGCCGGAGGCGAGGTTGCGCACCAGCGCCCGCACGGTGCCCTCGACGTCCAGGCCGTTGTGCTCGTAGAAGCGCTCGTCCTCGATGGCGACGATCGCCTCCTCCATGACGTCGGCGATCCGCTCGGCGGCCACCGGCGTCCGGTTGTCCCGGTAGAAGTAGGTGATCACCGAGCCGTCGGCGGCCAGCACCACGGTGTTGCCCGGGGGTGTGGCGTCGGTCAGCTCGACCGGCAGCGGCGCGAGCAGCCCGGCGGAGCTGTCGGCGACCAGGGCCGGCACCACGACCCAGGGCACGAGCAGCCCGGCGACGAGCGCCCCGGCCGTGGACAGGGCCAGGAGCAGACCCCCCGCGGCGCGCAGCCGCGGGTCCGAGCGGCGTCCCCCGTGCGAACGTTGCATGTTCGACCTCGCCTGCGCCGCGCATCCCGGTCTGAGCGCCCCGGCGCGTCCCGATCATCCCGGAAGTGCCGGGATCGGGACAGTCGGATGCGTGCGCCGGGTGCTGCGGCGGCGGACGGGTCGTCCCGGCGGCGCGATGCCGCAGCCGCCGGGACGCCGGGACCGGGGGTCAGCGGGAGGCGGGCAGCTCCGAGGTCGGCACGGGCTCCGACCAGGCGTCGGGGTGCGGCCGGCCGGTGGCGGCCACCCACCCGGCCGCGCTGCCGGAACTGCGGGAGGGGCCGGGGCGGGCGCTCAGGGCGACGATGAGCGCGAGCAGCACGACGAGCCCGACGAGGACACCGCCGATCACCAGGAGCGTCGTGAGCATGCACTGACAGTAAGCACCGGACCAGTCCGTGTCACGGGTCGGGTGCGGGCAGATCCGGCCGAAGCTGGCGGCCCGCGTGCGCAGGTCGTGCCAGTTGACAGGGCCGCGCGGTGCGTCCCCGCGCCCGGGCCGTCCGGGTGTGCCCGCTCGCGGCCGGCCGGGCCGCGGATCAGCCGGTCAGCGCGGCCAGCGCCTCGTCGAGCGCCGCCCACGGCCCGGCGGCCGCCCCCGCGGCGCGCTCCCGTCGTTCGGCGTCGGGCCCGAGGGCGGCCCGGATGCCCTCGGCGAGCTGGTCGACGAGCGGTCGGAGGGGCGGCCAGACGGTCACGCGCAGCTGCGCCCGGGCGGCCTCGGCGGCACCGACCAGCCGGGCGGCGGCGGCCGGGTCGCCCGAGGCCAGCGCGAGGCCGGCCAGCCCGTCGAGGCAGTAGGCCACCCCCTCGAGGTCCCGGACCCGGCGGTGCAGGTCGGCGGCCTCGACCAGCCGGTCGCGGGCACCCGCGAGGTCCCCGGTCAGGAGGGCGTCCAGGGCGAGCTGGTCGTCGAGGGCGGCGACGAGGTGGTCGTCGCCGAGCGACATCGCCAGCGCCAAGGCCTCCCGGTGGGTGGCGGCGGCCTCGTCCGGCCGGCCGGCCAGCACGTCGACCGCACCGCGGAAGAGCAGGGCGAAGGCCACCGACCAGGTGTCCCCGCTCTCCCGCAGGGCGGCCACGGCGGCGTCCAGCGCCGGGGCCAGCCCGGGGTCGTCCGGCGGCAGGGTCAGCGCCAGCGCGTTGAGCCCGTGACCGAGCAGCCAGGGGTCGTGCCGCTCCCGGGCCGTGGTGACGAGGGCGTCGAGCAGCGGCCGGGCCTCGGCGGGGCGGCCCTGGGCCACCCGCATGGCGCCCCGCGCCCACTGCAGGTGCCCGGCGAGGTCCGGGGGCAGGCGGGCGGCCGACGGGAGCGCGGCGGTGCGCTCGGCCAGCTCGGCCATCGGGGCCAGCAGCCCGCGGGCCCACCACCAGCGGGCCAGCGGGGCGGTCAGCCGCACGGCGAGCTCGGCCCGGTCGTGCTCGATCGCCCACAGCAGCGCGGCCTGCAGGTCGGCGACCTCGTCCTGCAGCCGGGCCTGCCAGCGGCCGTGGTCGGGTCCGGAGAGCCCGGCGCCGGCCTCGGCGCTCACCCCGGCCAGGTGCTCGGCCAGCCGCCCGCGCGTCGCCTCGGTCTCACCCCGCTCGTCGAGGCGCTCGGCGGCGTAGGCGCGGACCAGTCCCAGCATGCGGAAGCGCGGCTCGCCGGCCCCGGTGTCCGTGGAGGTCACCAGGCTGTGCCCGACCAGCGCGGAGAGCGCCTCGAGGACGTCGAGGTCGTCGTCCACCGCGCCGATCGCCTCGGCGGTGTCGAGGGTGCACCCGCCGACGCACACCGAGAGCCGGGCGAACAGGGCCCGTTCGGGCTCGCTGAGCAGGTCGTGGCTCCACGCGATGGTGTCGCGCAGGGTGCGCTGCCGGCCCGGCGCGTCGACGTCCTCGCCGCGCAGGTCCAGCGCCCGGCCGAGCCGGCGCAGCAGGACGGCGGGCGGCAGGGTGCGCACCCGCGCCGCGGCGAGCTCCACGGCCAGCGGCAGCCCGTCGAGGCGGCGCACCACCTCGGCGACGGCGGGGCCGGTGGTCTCGGTGACGGCGAACGCGGGGTCGGCCCGGCCGGCGCGGGCCACGAACAGCTCCACGGCCGGGGTCGCGGCGAGCACGTCCGGCCGGGTCTCCCCCTCCTCCGGCACGGCGAGCGGGCCCAGCGGCACGTCGTGCTCCCCGCGCAGGCCGAGCACCGCCCGGCTCGTCACCAGCAGCCGGGTGCCGGGGCAGCGGGCGAGCAGGGCGGCCGCGGCCGGCGCGGCGCCCAGCACCTGCTCGGCGTTGTCCACGACGAGCAGCGCCCGCAGCCCGGCCAGCCGCTCGGCGACCAGGTCCAGCAGCGGGCGGCGGCCCTCGGGCACCACGCCCAGGGCGGCGGCGACCGTGCCCGGGACCTCGGCGGGGTCCCGGACGGGGGAGAGGTCGACCCACCACACGGCCTCCTGCTCGCCCGTCAGCCGCTCCGCCACCGCCAGCGCCAGCCGGGTCTTCCCGGTGCCGCCCGGGCCGGTGATGGTGACCAGGCGGACGGCGGGGTCGCGCAGCCGGCCGGTCACCAGGTCCAGCTCCGCGCGCCGGTCGACCAGCGGGGTGGCCGGCGTGGGCAGCCAGCCGGCGGCCAGGCCCGGGGCGGCCGGCGCGGGGGCCGAGAACCGCTCGGTGAGCAGGACGGCGAGGTCGTCGGCCACCAGGTCGGCCAGCTCGGCCGGGTCGTCGTAGGGCGTGGTGGAGGCGCCGCTCTCGGCCTGCATCCGGGTGATCAGGTCGGTCAGCCGGGGCTCGCGCCCGGGTGCGGTGCGGCGCACGTACAGCAGCCGCGGCAGGCCGGCGGACAGTTCGTACTCGTCCTCGAGGCCGGAGGTCTGCATGCCCGGGGCGATCCACCCGTAGCGCTCGCCGTAGATCCCGACGAACACGTCGCTCTGGGCGAGGTAGGCGCGGTACAGGTCGCGCGGCGGGTGCGGCCGGGCACCGAGCTCGAACAGCACCGGCGTCAGCCGCATGCGGGTCACCGCGTCGCGGACGGCCCGCCGCTCGTCGGCCAGCTCCTCGATCGTGGAGGAGACGAAGACCCGCAGCCGCTGGTCCGGCGTGGCGATCGGGCGCGGGACGCCGTCGGTCCGCGGATCGGCCACGGCCACCTCCCGACCCGACGCCGGCGCCGCGCGCGGTCCGGCACGACGAGGCACGGCGCGGCGTGGCCGGGAGTCTAGGGAGCGCCCGCAGGTGCGCAAACCCCGTGACAGGGCCGTGCCGTGGTGCTTGCATCGGTCCACCGTCCGAGAACGTGCACGGGGACCGATGCACGGGAGGTCCGATGGACTCCCCCACCACCCGCACCAGCGCACCCACCCGGCGGCTGCTGCCCGGGATGCGGGTCCTGCTCGTCGCCTTCAGCCTGCTCACCGCGCTGGCGGTGGGCTCGCTGTTCGTCCTCGCCGACCAGACCGACGAGACCTTCGCCTGGACGATCCAGCCGCCGCTCACCGCGGCCTTCCTGGGGTCCGGCTACGGCGCCGGCTTCGTCCTGGTGGTGCTGTCGCTGCGCGACGGGGTGTGGGCGCGCACGCGGGTCCCGCTGCTGACGATCCTGGCCTTCGTCGTCCTCACGCTGGTGGCGACCCTGCTGCACATCGACCGCTTCCACATGGCCGAGGAGTTCGCCGACCGCGGTGCGCTGGCCCAGGGCGCCGCCTGGTTCTGGTTGGCGATCTACGTCGTCGTCCCGGTGGCGATGCTGGCCCTGCTGCTGCCGCAGGAGCGGGCGCCGGGTGTCGACCCGGCCGCCCGCGCGCCGGTGCCGCGGTGGCTGCGCGCGGCGCTGGCCGTCGAGTCGGCGGTGCTGGTGGTGGTGGGCGCGGCGCTGTTCGTGGCGCCGGCGACCACGGGCGCGTGGTGGCCCTGGGAGCTGTCGCCGCTCACCGCGCGGGTTGTCGCGGCCTGGCTGGTCGCCTTCGGCCTGGCGACGGCGCTGGCGGCGGTCGGCGGCGACCTGGAGCGGTTGCGGACGGCGGCGATCGCCTACACGGTCTTCGGGGTGCTGGTCGCGATCTCCCTGGTCCGCTTCGCCGGCACCGTGCAGTGGGAGGAGCCCTCGGCCTGGGTCATGGTGGTCATGGTCGTCGCCGTCGTCCTCACCGGGGCCGCCGGCTGGCGGCTGGCCCCCGTGCCGGCGCGGGAGCGGTCGTGAGCGCCCACGCCGCGCTGGTGGTGGTGACCGGTGACGACGCGCTCCGGGCGACCACCACGCGGGAGCTGACGCGCCGCTACGGCACCGACTACGCCATCGTCTCCTGCGCGTCGGCCGAGGGGGTGCCCGCCGCCCTCGAGGACTCCGGCCGCCCGCCGGTGGCCGTGCTGTACGGCGGCCTGGCCGACGACGACCCCGAGGAGGGGCTGGGGGTGCTGCGCCGGCTGCACGCCGCCCACCCGGAGGCCGTGGCCGTCGCCCTGGTGCGGTGGGGGGCCTGGGAGACCACGCGGCCGATCTTCGAGGCGCTCACCCTGGGGGAGCTGGACCGCTGGCTGATCGCGCCGGAGGAGCCCCTGGACGAGGCCTTCCACCGGCAGGTCGCCGAGCACCTCGAGGAGTGGGCGTCACGGCGCGGTGGGGGCTTCGAGGCCTTCCGGATGATCGGGCACCGGTGGTCGCCGCGCACGCAGTACCTGCGCGACCAGTTCAGCCGCAACGGCGTCCCCCTGGGTTTCTACGAGCCGGACTCCGAGGAGGGCCGGTCCCTGCTGCAGGGGCTGGAGCTCGACGCGCCCCGGTTCCCGGTCGTCGTCCTCCGCTTCAAGCCCGACCGGCCCGTGCTGCAGGACCCCACCGACGTCGAGCTGGCCGAGGCGCTGGGGTTGTTCACGCCCCTGGACCCGGCCGCGGTGTACGACGTCGTCGTCGTGGGGGCCGGCCCGGCGGGGCTCGGGGCCAGCGTGTACGCGGCGTCCGAGGGCCTCTCGACGCTGGTGCTGGAGGCCGAGGCCGTGGGCGGGCAGGCAGGCACCAGCTCGAAGATCCGCAACTACCCCGGCTTCCCGACCGGCATCAGCGGCAGCCGGCTGACGTTCAGCTCCTACCAGCAGGCCTGGGCCTTCGGCAGCACCTTCCACTTCATGCGGTGGGCCCAGGGGCTGCGCCAGGAGGGCGGCCTGCACGTGCTGGACCTGTCCGACGGGACGTCGGTGCGCTCCCGGACGGTCATCCTCTCCCTCGGGGCCAGCTGGCGGCGGCTCGGCGTCCCCGAGCTGGAGGCGCTGGTCGGGCGGGGCGTGTTCTACGGCGCGGCGGTCAGCGAGGCCCCGGCGATGCGCGGCCGGCACGTCTTCGTCGTCGGCGGCGGCAACTCCGCGGGGCAGGCGGCGGTGCACCTGTCCCGGTACGCCGAGCAGGTGACCGTGCTGGTGCGGCGGCCCTCCCTCACCGACACGATGAGCGACTACCTGATCCGGGAGCTGGAGGCGCTGCCCAACGTGACGATCCGGCCGCGCGCGCAGGTCGTGGGCGGCGCGGGCACCGAGTTCCTCGAGCACGTCGTCGTCCGGGACCTCGACACGGGCGAGGAGACCCGGGAGCCCGGCGTCCTCTTCCTGCTCATCGGCAGCCAGCCGCGCACCGACTGGCTGGCCGGCACCCTGGCCCGCGACCGGTGGGGCTTCCTGCTCACCGGGCAGGCGCTGCTGGAGCCGGACGTCGCGCCGGCGTGGCCGCTGGAGCGGCCACCGGCCCTGCTGGAGACCAGCGTGCCGGGGGTGTTCGCGGCCGGGGACGTGCGCGCGGGGTCGGTCAAGCGGGTCGCCTCCTCGGTAGGGGAGGGGGCGCTGGCCGTCACCCTGGTGCACGCCCACCTGGCGGCGGCGCGGGCCGCGGCGGCGGAGGCCGCGCGGCAGCCCGCCGGGGGCTGACCCCATCGGGTGAGGACGCCGCTGGTTCGATCGCGCGCCATCGGGTAGGACGGTCTGCCCGACCGAACCGCCGAGGAGAACCGCCCCTGCCGTCGCAGTGCGCGGCCGCAGGAGGACACGAACGCGTGAGTGACGCGGAGGACCGCCCGGTCCGCGTGGTGACGATCCCCCACGCCGACCCCTACGTGGACGCGGTGCTGCCCGAGGGCGTCGTGCGGGTCGGACCCGCGCACGCGCCGAGCCCGTGGCTGGACCCCGGCTACCTCACCCGGAACGCCCCGTCGGTCGACGTGCTGCACGTGCACGGCGGGTACGGCCACCTGCCCGAGGACGAGGTGGTCAGCTGGACCGAGACGCTGCGGCGGACCGGCGTGCCGCTGGTGACGACGGTGCACCAGCTGCGCGACCCGCGGCAGGACGCGCCGCGGCGGCAGGACGCCCACCTCATGGCGCTGCTCGACACCGCCGAGGTGGTGCTCACGCTGACCCCCGGGGCCGCCGAGGAGATCGCCGACCGGTTCGGGCGGACGGCGATCGTCGTGGCGCACCCCTCGGTGGCGGTGCCCGAGCCGGGCCTCGGGGCCGAGCGCGGCCTCGTCGGCATGGCCCTCGGCGGCCCGCGACCGGCCGTGCCGGACCCCTCGGGTCTGGTCCGCGCGGCGCTCTCCGGGGCGGTCAACGGGGGCGGGCGGCTGCGGGTGTTCCTCGACGAGGACGGCTTCGCGGCGCCGCCGGTGCCGGCCGCCGCCGGGACGCTGGAGTACGTGCCCCGCGAGCCCGGCCGGTGGGCGGCGCAGCTCCAGGAGCTGCACGTCGCGGTGCTGCCCGAACGGTGCGGCACCCACTCGCGGGACCTGGAGGTCTGCCGGGACGTCGGCACCCGGGTCGTCGCCCCCGGCTGCGGCTGGTTCGCCGACCAGTGGGGCGACGTGGTGGTCTACGGCAACGACGAGGACGGCGGGTTCGACCCGGTGTCGCTGGACGGCGCCGTCGCCGCCGCCCTCACCCGGCCGGCGCCGCGGCCGGCCGACCGCGCCTGGCGGGCCGAGCAGCTGGCCGCGGTGCGGGCGGTGCACGGGCAGGTGTACGCCCAGCTCGCCGCCGACCGGGTGGGGGCCTGAGCTCCGGCTCCGCGTCAGGGTTCCGGCCCCGCGTCAGGGTTCCGGCCCCCGTGCAGGGTCCCGCCCCCGAGCGGAGCGAGGGGTGGGGGCCTGAGCCCCGGCCCCGCGTCAGGGTCCCGGCCCCGCGTCAGGGTCCCGGCCCCGCGTCAGGGTCCCGCCCCGAGCGGAGCGAGGGGTGGGGGCCTGAGCCCCGGCTCCGCGTCAGGGTTCCGGCCCCGCGTCAGGGTTCCGGCCCCCGTGCAGGGTCCCGCCCCGAGCGGGGCGAGGGGTGGGGGGCACGGGGGTCCTCCTAGAAGGCGACCAGGTAGAGCACGAGCCAGACGAGGGCGACGAAGGCGGCCACGCCGAGGACGACCAGCAGCACGACCCTGCGCCCCTGCTTCCCCCGCCGCGTCGGGGTGAAGTCGGGGTCCTTCGGATCGGGGCGGCGTTCGGGGTGGCTCATGGCGTCCTCCTGCTGCGCGGTGGCCCGAGAGGCCCGCGGGTCCGGGCGGGCGCCCTGGCCCCGGGGCCGCGACGTCTGCGGCGTGGGCTGCCCGGCGCCTACCCGGTCACCGCGTGGGGCATGCGGCCGGCCGGGTGGCGGGCCGACGTGCGGAGGAGGTGTGGGCAGGGGCGGGGTCGAACCGCCGACCTCTCGCTTTTCAGGCGAGCGCTCGTACCGACTGAGCTACCTGCCCCTCCCGGTGCTCGGCACCGGGGAGCGACCCTGACGGGACTCGAACCCGCGACCTCCGCCGTGACAGGGCGGCGCGCTAACCAACTGCGCTACAGGGCCTTGCGTGTACTGCTGGGCGTGTCCTGCTGGTGGTGCGTGCCCCCAACGGGGTTCGAACCCGTGCTACCGCCTTGAAAGGGCGGCGTCCTGGACCGCTAGACGATGGGGGCTCGTGTTCGCCGGGGGCAGCGAGAACGATACATGGTCCGCGGAGGGGGGCGGACGGGGGGTCGGCGCCGTCCCGCCCCGGGCCCTGGGCGCTCACCCGGCGAGCGGTGACGGGGAGGAGCAGGACGGTGGCCGAGGTGTCCGACACGCCGTCCCCGGTGTCGCCCGGCGGGTCCCCGCGGCTGTCACGCTCCGAGCCGTGGACCGTCGTCTCGCGCTCGCCTGCCCCTCGCTCCTGCTCGCAGCGGCCCTCGTCACCGGGTGTGCGGGGGGCGGCACCGACACCGCCTCCGGCGGCTCCCCGTCGTCGTCCTCCGCGCCCGCCGGGGGCCCCGCGACCGGGGGCGCCTCCACGCCCGCGGGGGGTGGCGCGCCGACCGACGTCCCGGCGTTCCCGGCCGACACGTCGCCCGACACCGCCGAGGCGTCCGGCGACGCGCTGGTGACCGTCACCGGGATCCGGGCCGGTCGGCAGGAGGGCTACGACCGCGTGGTGTTCGAGGTCGAGGGCACCGGGACCCCCGGGTGGGACGTCCGCTACGTCGACGAGGCCGCCTCCCAGGGCAGCGGCGAGCCGGTGGAGGTCGCCGGGGACGCCGTGCTCCAGGTGACGCTCACCGGCGTCGGCTACCCCTACGACACCGGGGTCGAGGAGTGGGCCGGGCCGGACCCGCTGCCGGGCTCGGGCACGACCGTGGTGACCGAGGTCGCCTGGGACGCGACCTTCGAGGGGACGTCGGTGGCCTTCGTCGGCGCGAGCGCGCAGGTGCCCTTCCGGGTCTACGCCCTGGAGGGGCCGACGCGCGTCGTCGTGGAGCTGGCAGACCCCAGCTGACCGGCCCGCGGGTCAGCTGAGCGAGGCGGTCAGCTCCACCGAGTCCTCGCCCACGGAGGTGCACTCCAGCGACAGGGGCCCGGCGGAGACGGTCTCCCCCTGCGCGCACGAGACGGAGGCGTTGCCGACGGTGAGGCCGGCGCGGTCGCCCTGGACGCCTTCGAAGCCCAGCGTGGTGCCCAGGATCTCGACGTCCGAGCCATCGCCGGTCAGGGTCACGGTGCAGGAGCTGGCGCTGCACGAGAAGTTGCTCGAGCTGAAGGTGCAGGCGCCCAGCGAGGCCAGGGCCAGGCCGCCGAGCAGGGAGCCGGCGGCGAGACGGGTGGCGCGGGCGGGGGTCGGCGGCATGGTCACGAGCCTAGGGGCGCCTGGTCGGCCGCCCGGTCAGCCGCCCGGCGAGCCGTCGACCGGCAGCACGGCGTCCCCTGCGGGGGCGCCGGCGTCGCCGGGTGGGCCCCGTCGACCGGTGTGCCGTCGACCAGCGTGCCGTCGCTGGGGGTGCCGTCCTCCCCGGGTGCGGCGCCGCCGGCGGCGTCCGGCGGCGGGACCACCGTCCGCTCGATGGTGACCTCCGTCTCGCCGAGGCCGCCGAGGGTGATGTCGTCGTAGGCGGTGAGCGCGCCGGTGCCCGGGTCGAGGTAGAGGACCGTGCAGGTCAGCGGCTCGGGGTACTCGCCCTGCAGCGCCCGCAGACCGGCGCCGCCGGTCGAGCCCTGGACCATGAGCAGCGTGCCCTCGTCGAGCCCGGTGACCGTGCGCTCGTGGGTGTGCCCGGCCAGCACGAGGGGGACGACGCCGTCGAGCGGCGCCGCCTGCGCCGGGTCGTGCACCATCGCGATCGCCGGCGGCCGGTCGAGGCCCTCCGCGAGCTCGGCGAGGTCCTCGCCGGTCTGCTCCAGGGAGTCCCCGTCGACGTCGCTGGCGGGGTCGGGCGTGAAGCGGGGGTCCGGTGTGCCGACGACCTCGAGGCCGGCCACGGTCACCGCGGAGCTGTCGAGCACGGTGGCGTTGCCCTGGGCGGCGACCAGCGCGGCGGTCACCGCGGAGTCGTGGTTGCCCCGGATGTAGACGTAGGGGACGCCGAGCAGGCCGACCCGGGCGACGAGCTGGTTCTCCGGCGGGCTGCCCCAGTCGGTGATGTCCCCGGTGTCGAGGACGGCGTCGACGCGGAACTGCTCGGCCACCTGCGCCATGAGGTCGAACCCGGCGGGGTTGAGGTGCAGGTCGGAGACGTGCAGCAGGGCGACCGCGTCGTCGGGTGCGCCCGGCGCGGGCAGCGCCGACAGGGTCGAGTACAGCGTGCTGACGTTGGTGACGATGTCCTCGAGCGAGGCCCGGTAGGCGTCGAACCGGGCCACGATGTCCTGTGCGGTGCCGATGAGGCTGGTGGCGTTGACCAGCAGCCCGGTGTAGGTCGGCTGGGACAGCGCCTCCGGCCGCCAGGTGGCCCCGGCCAGGCCGGCGGTGCCGCCGACGAGCAGGGTCGACAGGCCCAGGGCGATGACCGTCTCGCGGCGGCGGCGCAGGACGACCAGCGAGGTCGCGGTGGCGCCGGTGAGCGCCGCGAGGGCGGTGAGGACGGCGACCCGTTCCACCGCGTCCCGCAGGTCGGCGCTGACCTGGTCGACGACGTCGTCGAGCTCGCTGGGGTCGGTGGCCAGCGCGGTGGCGCGCAGCTCGTCGACCCGGTTGAGCTGGATCTCCAGCCGCAGCGGCCCGTCGTAGGCGTCCACCTCGAGCGCGCCCAGCGGCGGGATGTCGAGGTCGGCGCCGCCGCCGAGGGGCCGGAAGGCGAGCGTGGCGTCGAAGGGGCCGATGGGCGCGTCCACCCGGCCGAGCAGGGCGATGCCGATCAGGGCGCCCCCGGCCGCGACGCCGACCCGACCGGCCCAGACGCCCAGGCGCCGCAGCCCGCGACCGGCGCGCCGCCCGCGCTCCGGCTCCGGCTGCTCGTCCACCGGCACAGGCTACGCAGCGCCGGCGCCCGCCCCGGGTGCCGCCGCGGGGAGTGTCGCTCCACCCCCTCGCGGCGGCACCCGATCGGGCGACGGGCGCCCGGTCAGGCGGCGAGCTTCGCGGTGACCTCGGCCAGTCGCCGGCCCTGGTGCCGGGCGGCCGCCAGCTCGGCCTCGGTCGCGGTGGCCGACTTGCCGCCGGAGGCGTTCGACGTGCCGTAGGGGTTCCCGCCGGCCTCGAACAGCAGCGGGTCGGTGTAACCCGGCGGCACGATGACGGCGCCGAAGTGGGAGAAGACGTTGAACAGGGTCAGGATCGTCGACTCGTTGCCGCCGTGGACGTTCTGGGCGCTGGTGAAGGCGGTGGCGCCCTTGTTCGCGAGCTTGCCCTCGAACCACAGCCCGCCCAGCGTGTCGATGAACTGCTTCATCTGGGCGGCCGGGGTGCCGAAGCGGGTCGGCGTCCCCAGGGCGTACCCGTCGGCCCACTCCAGGTCGGCCGGGGCGGCCTCCTCGACCTCGCCCGCGGTCGCGTCGACGTGCGCCCGCCACAGCGGGTTCGAGTCGATGGCCTCCTCGGGCGCGAGCTCGGGGACCCGGCGCAGCCGGACCTCGGCGCCCGCCTCGCGGGCCCCGTCGGCGACCGCGGCGGCGAGCTGGTGCACGTTCCCGGTGGACGAGTAGTAGATGACGGCGATCTTCGGCACGGTGCTCCCCTGGACATCTGGTTGTGCGTTCAACAACTGCACCGGAGCGATGCCCGCGGGCGGAGGAGCCCAAACACGGGCCGGGTGGGACGGGGGACGAGGGTCAGGCGGCGTCGATCGCCGGAGCCCGGAACAGCCACCGCAGCGCGACGAACCGCATGAGCCCGATGGCCGCGGTGACGCAGACGACCAGGGCGACCTGCGTGACGACGGATGCCTTACCCGCGTGGGAGTCCAGCCAGCCGAGCGCGGCGCTCGTGGCCATCAGGCCGACCACGGTGACCCCGCCGGCCTCCCACTGCGCGGTGAACCAGTGCACCCGCTCGTCGGCCCGGAAGGTCAGCCGGCGGTGCAGCTCGTTGGCCAGGATCGTCGAGACCACCGTGGCGGACACGTGCGCCGGCAGGTAGCCCAGCCAGCCGAGCGCGACGAACAGCGCCGCGTACACCACGGTGGTGGACCCGCCGACCAGCACGAAGCGGAGGAACTGCCCGAGCGTGCCGCCCCCGCGCACCTGCTCGACGACCCACTCGGCCGGCCCGGTCGCCCGGTCCGCGCCGAGCTCGCCCACCACCTCGCGGCGGCAGAGCAGCGACGGGCAGGTCACCGGGGTCTCCTGGTCTCTCGGGATCACGACGGCCATGCCGTCCGTTGTGCAGGTTCCTCCTGGGCATCGGCTGGATGCCAGCAGTTATTCCCCCGTGGACGACGATTTCTCCGTGTCGTGACCCACACGGCGAACTCCCCGCGGACCGCCAGCCGGCTCACAGGCGTGGCGGTGACGCTGGGGTCATGCAGCGTGACCGCTCCCCCGCCCGGTTCCCCGGCCTCGTCGTGGCCGCTGCGGCGGGGCTGGTGGCCCTGCTGACGCTGACCCCCGCCGGCGGGGCGGGCTGGGCCTGGGGCGCGCCGCTCGTCGAGCTCCGGTGGTACCTCGACGGGCTGGGCTCCGACGCGGTGCGCCTCCAGCTGGTGGGCAACCTGCTGCTGCTCGCCCCGCTCGCCGCGGCCGCCGTCCTGCGCTGGCCGGCGCTGCGCTCTCCCGCCCCGCTCACCGCCGCCGCCGTCGCCACGGGCGCCGCCGTGGAGCTGCTGCAGCTCCTGCTGCCCCTGGGCCGGGTGGTCTCCCCGCTGGACGCCGCCCTGAACGCCGGCGGGGCGGTGGCCGTCGGGCTCGTCGTGGCCGCGCTCGCCGCGTGCGCCGAGCGGTACCGGCGCCCCGGCATCGAGGCGGGTGTCCGCGGGTAGGGGCCGCCCATGAGCCTCATGGGGATCCTCGACCGGGTCGCGGACGTGCCGACCTTCGACAAGGCCATCGAGCCGGCGCGCAAGGCCGTGCAGGCCGCGCTCCCGCAGGGTTTCAAGGACCTGCTGCACGGGACGTGGCTGGGCCACCCGGTGCACCCGGTCGTGGTCCAGGTCCCCGTGGGCAGCTGGCTGTCGGCCGGCCTGCTCGACGCCATCCCGCCGATGCGCCCGGCGGCCACCCTGCTCATCGGGACGGGGGTGGCCGCGTCGGTCCCGGCGGCCCTCACCGGCGCGGCCGACTGGTCGGAGCAGGGTGCCGGGGTGCGCCGGCTCGGGGCGCTGCACGCGCTGACCAACACCGTCGCGCTCGGCCTGTACGTGGGCTCGCTGGCCGCGCGGCGCCAGGGCCGGGGCGGGCTCGGGCGCGCCCTGTCCTACGCCGGTCTCGGGGTGGCCACGGCCTCCGCGGCGATCGGCGGGCACATGTCCTACGCGCAGTCCTCCGGGGCCTCGCACGCGGCCACGGCCGCTCGTGCCCTGTCGACCGACTGGCTCGACCTCGGCCCGCTCGACGACCTGCCCGAGGGGCGGCCCGCCCTGCGCACCGGGCGCGGCGGGGGCGTCGCCGTCCCGCTGGTCGCCGTCCGGCGCGGTGGGCGGGTGGACGCCTTCGTGGGCGCCTGCTCGCACCTGTCCGGGCCGCTGTACGAGGGCACGGTCGAGGACGTGCGCGGGCACACCTGCCTGGTCTGCCCCTGGCACGGGTCGGCCTTCGACCTCGAGGACGGCTCCCCGCGCCGCGGGCCGGCGGCCAACCCGCAGGAGAAGCTGGAGACCCGCATGGAGGCCGGGCGGGTGATGGCCCGGCTGCCCGGGCGCGAGCGCTGACCACCGGGGCCGCGCGGGACCTACGCTCCGCCCGTGCGGTGGGCGGCCCTGGTCCTGGCGGCGGCGCTGTGCGCGGCCTGCGCCCCGGGGGCGGCGTCGTCGGCCCCCGGCGCCTCGTCCGCCGGTACGTCGTCCGCCGCGCCGTCCTCGGCCGCGCCCGCGCTGCCCGCCGTCCCCGGCATCGCCGCTGAGGTGGTGCGGCTGCGCACGGACGAGGCGGTCGGCGGGCAGGTGCAGGTCAAGGTCACCGACACCGGGGACGCGCCGTTCACGGTGACCGCCGTGGCCATCGACTCGCCCGGCTTCACGCCGCTGCCGCCGCGGGAGGTCACCGCCGCCTTCGACCCCGGGCAGCGGATCAGCCTGCCCACGCCGTACGGCGCACCGGTCTGCGCGGCAGCCCCGCAGCCGCTGGCCGCCCGGCTGACCGTGGTGCGGCCGGACGGCGCCGTCGAGGAGGTCCGGGTCCCGCTGGCCGGCGACGACCTCGACGAGGTGCACGCCGAGGAGTGCGCCGTCGCCGCGGTGCTGGCGGTGGCGGCGGTGTCCCTGGAGGACCTCCGCGCCGACGGGGAGGCGGTGACCGGGCGGGTCGTCCTGACCCGCGCCGGGGACGACGACCGGGCCGTGACCGCCGACCGGTTGACCCGCAGCGTGCTGCTCGACGTGGCCGCCGACGGCCTGCCGCTGCAGCTGGCCGAGGGGGAGGAGCGGGCGGTGACCGGGGTGTCGTTCACCCTGGCCACGTGCGAGCCGCACGTGCTCGCCGAGACCAAGCAGCCGTTCCTGTTCCCGCTGCGGGTGACGGTGGAGGGGGAGGACGCCGTCCCGGTGCCGCTGCCCGTGGACCGATCGCAGCAGGACGCGTTCTGGGCGCTGGTGCAGCGGGTCTGCTGAAGAGGACCCGGTCCGGCCGTCCCGGGGGGAATCAGGACGGCCGGACCGGAGCGCGGGGCCGGTCGCGGGAGCCGCGAACCGGACGAGGTCACGCTACGGAGTCCCGCTCGGGTTCCGGGATCCCCTGTCCGGGTGAGCGGGGGTGAACCCCGTCACCGGGCGTCGCCGGGTAGGCGACCGCCGGGCGGGGCACCACCCCGGGGTGTTCTTCCTGTTCTCCAGCCGCCTGGGCTGCCTCGGGTCCCTGCTGGTCTCGGCGCTGCTGACCCTGCTCCTGCTGTTCCTCCTCGACGTGCTCTGACCGGCGTGGTCACCGGCGCCGGGCCGGTCGGCGTCGTCACCGGCCGGGCTGGTCCAGCTCGCGGGCGGCGGCCGCCAGCACGGCCTCGCGGACGCGGTCGAGCGTTGCCGAGCGCAGCCGCCACTGCTGCCAGTGCAGGACGACGTGCACCGCGGCGGCCGGGTCGAGGACGTCCAGCTCCCCCGTCACCTCCCGGGCCTGCAGGTCGGGCACCATGCCCCAGCCCAGCCCGAGCGTGACCGCGGCGACGAGGTCGGCCGCGGCGGGCACGTGGTGCACCGGCGGGGCGGCCCCGGGCCCGGCCTGCGCGTGCAGCCACCGGTGCTGCAGGTCGTCGGCGCGGTCGAACACGACGACGGGTGCGCGGGCGAGCGCCTCGGGGGTGGGGCCGACGGGGAACCAGCGCCGGGCGAAGGCCGGTGCGGCCATCGGCCGGTAGCGCATCCCGCCCAGCCGGGTGGAGGTGCACCCGGGCACCGGATCGGCCTCCGCGGTCACCGCCGCCATCACCGTGCCCGCGCGGAGCAGGGCGCCGGTGCGCTCCTGGTCCTCCCGGTGCAGGTCGAAGCAGACCTCGCCGGCCAGCGGCGCGAGCGCCGGCAGCACCCAGGTGGCCATCGAGTCGGCGTTGAGGGCGATCGGCAGCGCGGGCGGGCCCTCGGACGGCGGGGCGGCCCCGAGCTCGCGGACGACGTCGGCGGTGAGCAGGTCGACCTGCCGGGCCAGGCGCAGCACCGCCTGACCGGACGCGGTGACCTGCACCGGTCTGGTCCGCACCAGCAGGATCCGGCCGGTCGCGACCTCCAGTGCCCGCAGCCGCTGGCTGATCGCCGACGGGGTGACGTGCAGCGCCCGCGCCGCGGCCTCGAGCGTGCCCGCGCGGACGGTGGCGTCGAGCGCGCGCAGCTGGCCCGGGTCCAGTTCCATGAAGAGATGCTAAGGATGCTGCAGGATCATGAGCTGGACCGCGGGTCGGTGGTGTTCCTAGCGTCGAGCCCGTGCCGACCACCCCCGCGCTGCTCGCCCTCGCCTCGGGCCTCGCTCTGGGCCTGGGGCTGATCGTGGCCATCGGTGCCCAGAACGCCTTCGTGCTGCGGCAGGGGCTGCGTCTGGAGCACGTGGCCGCGGTGGTGGCCGTGTGCGCCCTCTCCGACCTCGCGCTGATCATGGCCGGGGTGCTCGGCGCCGGGGCGGCGCTGTCGCGGCTGCCGTGGCTGATCCCGGTGGTCTGCTCCGCCGGGGCGGCGTTCCTGCTCGGCTACGGCCTGCTGGCGGCCCGGCGGGCGCTGCGGCCCGGCGCGCTGCTGCCCGACTCCGCCGGGGCCCGCGCCGGCCTCGTGGCCACCGTCGGCACCTGCCTGGCGCTGACCTGGCTCAACCCGCACGTGTACCTCGACACCGTGGTGCTGCTGGGCTCGATGGCCTCCACCTACGGCGAGCACCGCTGGCAGTTCGCCGCCGGGGCCGGCCTGGGCAGCGTGCTGTGGTTCACCGGCCTCGGCTTCGGCGCCCGCCTGCTCCGGCCGGTGTTCGCCCGCCCGTCGGCGTGGCGGGTCCTCGACGGCGGCATCGCCGTCGTGATGGCGGCCCTCGCCGTCTCCCTGGCCGTCCGGGGGCTCGGCGGCGCATGACCCCCCGGGATGCCGCCGTGCGGCACCCCGGCGGAACGGTGGGTCCGGGCTCGCCCCCGTGGCGGTCGAGCGGTCCGGATGGCCCGTGCACCACGCCGACCGATCGCTCGCCATGAGCCGGTCCCTTCCCGGATCGGACGCGGAGGACTACCGGTGGGAGGACGTCCGGTCGGGTACGGGGAGATCGCTCCACGCATGGCGGCCGCCGGGAACGGTTCCGGCGGGGAGGGTGGGGACGCCGAACCTCGGTGAGGTCATGGGTCAGGTGGTCCGCTCGCTGCAGGCGCAGCACGGTGACGTTGCCGCGACGCTCGAGGCGATCACGGCTGCGGCGGTGCGCTCGGTGCCCGGGACCGACGAGTGCGGCACCAGGCTGGTGCTCGAGCGGCGCAAGGTCGAGTCCCGCGCGCCGACCGGCGACCTGCCGCGTGAGATCGACCGGCTGCAGGAACGCCTCGGGGAGGGCCCGTGCCTGGACGCGGTCCACGAGCAGAGGACCGTCCGCATCGATGACATCGAGGGTGAGGAACGCTGGCCGCGGTTCCCGGCCGAGGCCGCCGGCACGGGCATGCGCAGCATGCTGTCGTTCCAGCTGTTCGTCACCGGGAGCACGCTGGGTGCGCTGAACCTCTACGCCCGCGAGCCGCACGCCTTCGGCGAGGAGGCGGAGTCGATCGGCTCGGTGTTCGCCCGTCACGGCGCGATCGCCCTGGCCGGCGCCCAGGCCGAGGCGCACCTGCGGGCCGCGGTCGCCAGCCGAGACCTGATCGGTTAGAACCAAGGGCATCCTCATGGAGCGGTACGAGGTCACCGCCGACGACGCCGTCCGGCTGCTGGTCGCCGCGTCCTCGCAGACCGACCGCGAGCTGGTCGACATCGCCGACGAGCTGTGCGCGACCGGCGCCATGCCCGACCGGGGCCGGCACGGCCGCGGAGGCCCCTGAACCGCGGGGCATCGGGCACGGTGGGCCCGGGGCCCCGGTGCGGGGCCAGGCTCGGCAGGCCCAGCTCCCACAGGTCCTCGTTGAGCGTCTGCGCCAGGACGTCGTGCTCGGCGTCCGGCCAGTCGGCGGTGCCGTCGAGGTAGCCGGCCAGAGCGCTCTCGGGGTCATGCCCGCCGAGACCGGCACCGCACCACCACAGGTCACCCACCGTCAGGCCACCCGGTCGCCCGGCGATGAGGGTGAGCGGGCAGACGGGCGCGGTGCGGGCAGTCACCGGGTTCCTCCGCGCCGGGCGGGCCCGGGCGCTGGACGGCGGATCGGGCGGTTGGGGTCCTGGACCGCAGACGGCTGCTCGACGCGGTACCCCCGGTGTGGGTCGGGGCACGCCACCGCCCGGCGACTGCCGCGCTCAGGAGGTGGGGGACCATCCCGTGGATGACCGCTCCGCTGGCTGCCGACGACGACCACCACCGGCTCGAGGTGATCGCCGCGCAGATGGAGGCCGTCATCACCAGCGCGCCGTTCGGCATCGGGCTGTTCGACCGGGAGGTCCGGCACGTCCGGGTCAACCCGGTGCTCGAGGAGATGAACGGTCTCCCCGCCGCGCAGCTGCTGGGTCGGACGCCCGCGCAGCTGCACCCCGGCGTCGGGGACGCGGCCGAGGAGATGTACCGGCAGGTGATGAGCTCGGGCCAGCCGCGCCGCGACGTGCTGATGACCGGCGCGGTGGGCAGCCGGCCCGACGACGTGCGGCACTGGAACGCGAGCTTCTTCCCCGTTCGGCACGCCGAGACGGTCATCGGGCTGTGCGTCATCGTCGCCGACGTGACCACCGAACACCGGCTGGCCGCGGCCCTGGCCGAGTCCGAGGAGCAGCACCGCCGCCTGGCGCAGGATCTGCAGAGCAGCCTGCTGCCCCCGCGCCTTCCCGCACCCGCCGGCGTGGACCTGGCCGCGCTGTACCGGCCGGCGCAGGCCATGTCCGCCGTCGGCGGGGACTTCTACGACCTCGTGGAACTCGACGGCTCCTCGTGGCTGCTCGTCATCGGCGACGTCGAGGGCAGCGGTCCGGTCGCCGCCTCCCTCACCGCCGCCGTCCGCTACGCGATCCGAGCGGCCGCCATCCGCACCACCGATCCGGCGGAGGTGCTGCACACCGCCAATGCGGTGCTGCTGCGCCAGGGCGCGCCGAACGGGACCTGCACCGCCGTCTGCGTGCTGGCCGAACGGGCCGGGGACCAGATCCGTCTGCGGTACGCCTCGGCCGGTCATCCGCTGCCCCTGGTCCGGCGCGCCGGTACCGGCGCGGTGGACGAGCTGGGCACGCCCGGGCCGCTGATGGGCGCTCTCGATGACCTCCACCCGCCGGTGCACACCTCGACGCTGAGGGCCGGCGACGTGCTGCTGCTGTACACCGACGGGGCGACCGAAGCCCGCTGCCACACCGGGACAGGGACGATCGAGATGTTCGGGGAGGACCGGCTGCGTGCGCTGCTGGCGACCGCCGGGGCCGCCTCCGCCGCCGACATCGCCGAGCGGATCCAGGCCGGCGTGCTGGACTTCCAGGCCGGGCAGCCGGCCGACGACGTCGCCGTCCTCGTCCTGCGCGCCACCGGCAGCAGCTGAGCACCCACGCCGCTGCGCCGCAGCGCCCGCTGATGGCCGCGCCGGCGGCGCGCTAGCCTCGGAGCGCGCGGCAGACGCCCCCCTTGCCTTAACACGTCGTGCGATGCGTCGTGTGGAGGGTTCTCTGCACCCCCCGGGCCTCTAGCTCAACTGGCAGAGCAGCGGACTTTTAATCCGCGGGTTGTGGGTTCGATCCCCACGGGGCCCACTCTTCTGAACTGGCGTTCTGCCCTTTCCTGAGACTTCGGTCGGGCCGGCCGCACGGGCCACGACGTCGGCTCCCGCTTCGTACTCGATGAGCGCGAGCAAGTCGATGCGTCGAGGACGACCACTCGCCAGCCGGCTCCGGTCCGTGGCGTAACTCGACGATGGCCTCGTCGTCGATGCCTGCGTGGTCTTGAGCTCACGCCGACAACCCCGCCCACCCCGTCCCGCGCTCGTCGTGAGCTCGGCTCAGCCGTTGTCGTGCTCGTCCGGTCCCTGATGGGGCGGCCGATGAGTCCGGACAGCACCAGGGGTCAGACCCGCATGCCCAAGGTCACCGCGCACCTGTCCATCTCCCTCGACGGTTACGTCGCCGGCCCCCACCAGACCCGGGAGGAGCCGCTGGGCGTTCTTGGCGAGGACCTGCACCTCTGGCACCTCGGCCAGACCGACAACGATGTCGACCGCGCGATGACCGCGCGGATCCTCGCGCCGCGCGGCGCCTACGTGATGGGGCGCAACATGTACGCCCCCGATCGCGGCGATTGGGCCGATGCCGCCGGGGGCGAGATGTGGCGAGGCTGGTGGGGCGAGAACCCGCCGTACCACGCGCCCGTCTTCGTGCTCACCCACTACCCGCACGACCCGGTGGAGATGGAGGGCGGCACGACCTTCCACTTCGTCACCGGCTTCGACAAGGCGATGGAGCGCGCACTCGAGGCGGCGGGAGACGACACGGTCACCATCGCCGGGGGAGCGAGCGCGGTCCGGCAGGGCTTCGAGGCGGGCGTGATCGACGAGATCATGCTCAACCACGCGCCGATCGTGCTCGGTAGCGGCGAGTCGCCCTTCGCCGGTCTTGCCAACCTCCGGCTGAAGCCGATCGAGGTGCACGCGTCGCCGAACGCGACGCACGTCGTCTACTCGACGCGGGACTGACGAGACACGCCCTGCAAGCCGACCGCCGGGGCCTGTCCCTCAGCGGGTCGCTCAGGGGCACCGGCGCAGCGATCTGCTCCCAGCCCAGGTCGGTTCGGTCAGTCGGGCGAGGTGGTCCAGGGCGCCGGCAGCGCCCGCACCCGTGACGACGTCCGACACTTCCAGCTCTCCTGCTCGGCCTCCCATGACGTGCAGCACGACGTCGACGTGCCTCCTGCCAGCCGCGGCGAGCCGGGGGGGGAGCAGGGCCCGAGGCCCATCCCGGAGGAACGCGACAGACAGCGCCCGTCCCGCGGCCGGCGCGGCCGGCAGCGTCTCGGCGCCGGGGTGGGCCCTCTCCCTGCGAATGGGCCGCGCCCACTCGCCGCCCACGAGAGGGCCACTCTCGGCCATGGGTCGTCATCGACGTGCACCGCTGGATCCGCTGGTCGAGCTCGGAACGACACGTGAACAGCCTGTTCTGGACAGCGACAGGTGCGTGCTTCCACCCGCGGGTTGCGGGTTCGATCCCCGGGCGTCTGCGCGCAGCGTCCGGCGTGGGGGCGGATCGCGGGCTACGAGGCGAACTGCGCACCTGCGTGGCGCCCGGACCCGGCGCCCGAGCCGTTGATCTCCGACCACACCGCGTCGAGGGAGAGGCCGAGGACGTCGGCGATCGCGGCGACGGTGGGGAAGGCGGGGGTGGCCACGCGACCGGTCTCGATCTTCCGCAGCGTCTCCGGCGAGACGCCGGCGGTCAGCGCGGTGTCGAGCAGCGACCGCGCCCCCCGGGCGCGCCGCAGGAGGGCGCCGAGGCGCTGCCCGCGTTCGACCTCTGCGGGGGTGAGCGGCAGTCTGACCACGGTCGCCGATTCTAATACCGGGATAACATGGTCGGGATAGTTATCGGACGGACGAGCGGGGAACGCGTGATCGAGATCCTGGACCGCACCCAGCTGCCCCGGGCGAGGGCGGCGGGTGCCCTGGTCGCCGGCATCCTGCAGGCGGCGAGGAGCCGCTGCGAGGTGGGCACGAACCTGCTGGACGTCGACCGCTGGGCCCGGGAGATGGTCACCGAGGCCGGCGCGCGGTCCTGCTATGTCGACTACGCGCCGTCCTTCGGGCGCGGGCCGTTCGGCCACCACATCTGCACGTCGGTCAACGACGCGGTGCTGCACGGCCTGCCGCACGACCGCGCCCTCGCCGACGGCGACCTGCTGACGCTCGACCTCGCCGTCTCCCTGGGCGGGGTCGTCGCCGACTCCGCCATCAGCTTCGTCGTGGGCGACACCGAGCCGCCCGGCAGCGTCGCGCTCATCGATGTGACCGAGCGCGCGCTGGCCGCCGGGATCGCGGCGGCCGGGCCGGGGGCCCGCATCGGGGACATCTCCCACGCCATCGGCTCGGTGCTCGGCGGGGCCGGGTACCCGATCAACACCGAGTTCGGCGGGCACGGCGTCGGGTCGACGATGCACCAGGACCCGCACGTCCCGAACTCGGGGCGGCCCGGTCGCGGGTACCGGCTTCGCCCCGGGCTGCTGCTGGCCCTGGAGCCGTGGGTCATGGCCGACACCGCCGAGCTCGTCACCGATGCCGACGGCTGGACGCTGCGCAGCGCGACGGGCTGCCGGACGGCGCACAGCGAGCACACGATCGCCATCACCGACGACGGGGCCGAGGTCCTCACCCTGCCGGACGGCGCCTGACCCGGGACCTCGACGGCGCCTGACCGGGAGCGCGACGGCGCCGCGCGGGGCAGGACGGCGTGCGCCCGGTGGTGCGGCGCGGCCGTCGGGGTGCCGATGGAGGACGGGGCCCGCCACGGGCCCGTGCCGACCGGCGCCGGCGGTGCCGCGGGACACGCCGGTCGCCGGGCCCGCCCCGGTGTCACCGGCGCGACGGTCACCGGCTCCCACGCTCGGGAACGGGGCGCAAGTCGACATGGAACCGCAGGTGGGAGGGGGTCACCGGCCCACCCGGGGCCGCCGCGCAACGGTTCGGGAACGGGCCCGTCGAGGACGTGTCCGAGCGGGTCCCCGGCACCGGTCCGGCCCCTAACTTCGAGCCCGTCCGCGGCCCTTCCCCGGCCGCGACGGACCGTCGAGGAGTTCCTGAGGTGACCGCACTTCCCGCACCACCCGCACCACCCGGCCGCTTTCTCGTCCCCGCCCTGCGCGTGGAGGAGGTGGGGCTGGCCGCGCTGCTCGACCTCTGCGACCAGGACGACGCCGTCCCGTCGGGCCGGCCGCACCCGCCCCTGCGCGCGGTGCTGGCCCGCGTCCCCGGCGAGGTCGCCCGGCTGCGCCTGCTGGTGCGCGGCTGGACGCGCCGCGCCGCGGCCTGGGGAGCAGGTCCGGGGGGTGCCTGGCGTGCATGGTGACCTGATCTGGCTGGCGGTGGCGGTGCTGGGGTTCCTCGCGCTCGGCGCGGTGGTCGTGGCGCTGGGCACCAGCTCGACGGCGCGGTACGAGTTCGAGCGCAATCGGGCGCAGGAGCGGCGGCAGCAGGCCGCGCCGGTCACCGCCGCCGCGGCGCCCCGGGGCGCCGCCGCCCAGGCCGCACCGGCGGTCGACGGCGCTCGCCCGGCGCAGCCCGCCCAGGCGCAGGCCGCCCGGGCGCAGGCCGCCCCGGTGCGGGTGGCCACGCACCCGGCCGGCGAGCGGAGCCGCCGGACCGCGCCGGCGTGGTGGCTGGTCGACCAGGCCGCCGACCTGCCCGGCGGGGAGGTCGTCGCCGGCCCGTTCGGCGACCGGCTCGACGCGGACTGGGTCGCGCTGTCCCAGCAGCTCGCCGACTCGGTGCGGGCCGACCACGGCGTCCTCCGCGAGGACGGCGGCCTGGACCGGCGCTCCCAGCCCCACGACCGGGCCTGGACGCAGGAGCTCGGCACGCACCTCGTGCGCCTGGGCGAGGAGTGGGACGACCTGGTCACCGACGACGACGCGCTCGGCACCCTGGTGGTCGACGTGGCCGCGGCCCTCGTCGAGGCCGGCCTCCCGGTGCACGACTGCGCCGGCGCCGGCTCCGAGGGCGGGGTCTGCCTGACCCCCCAGGCCGATCGCGGGGGAGTGCTCGTCAGCTGGCACCGGCACGAGCGGATGAGCGTGCACCGGGCCCGCGGCGAGGCCCTGGACGCGGCAGTGCAGCGGACGATGAACGCGGCCCTCACCGAGGTCCTGGTGCAGATGGGCTGCACCGTGCAGCCCTACGGCCCGGCGGGCTGCTCCCTCGTCACCGCCGCCCGACCCTGACCCGCCCCGCGGCGGCCCCGGCCGGCCGGGGACCGCGGTGGCTAGGGCCGGCCGGGGCCGTCGAGGAACCGCTCCACCACCGGCGCCAGGTGCTCGGCCTCGGTGACGAGGGCGAGGTGCCCGCCGGCGTAGAGGTGCAGCCGGGCGTCGGGGATCAGCCGGGCCATGAGCCGCGCGTTGACCGCCGGGATGATCGGGTCGTCGTCGCCGGCCAGCACCAGCGTGGGCTGCCGCAGCAGCCGCAGGAACGGCAGGCTGCTCCACCCGGCGCTCGCAGCCAGCTGGTAGTAGTACCCGCGCTGGGGCCCGAGCCGGGTGGCGGAGTGCAGCACGCGGGCCGCCCGCGCCGGGTCGCTGCGCACCGTGCCCCCGTAGATGGTCCCGGCCACGGCCCGGGCGTACGCGGGGTCGCGGTGGCGCCGCGGGGTGAGCATGTGGCTCAGGACCCGGGGCGAGGCCGGGACCATGAGGCTGCCCGTCCCCGTGGCGGCCAGCACCAGGCGCCGCACCCGTCGCCGGTGCTGGACGGCGAGGTGCTGGGCCAGCCCGCCGCCCCAGGACAGCCCGAGGACGTCGACCGGACCGGGGTGGCCGAGCCGGTTGAGCAGCCCGGAGACCACCGGGCTCAGCGTGGCCAGCGTGTAGGGGACCACCGGTGGCGGGGAGCCGCCCACGCCGGGGACGTCGAAGCGGACGACGGTGCGCCCCGGCGACAGCGCGTCGACGAAGGGCTGCAGCACCTCCAGGCTCGCGCCGATGCCGTTGCACAGCAGCAGCGGCGGGGCCGACCCGTCACCCGGCCGCAGCGCCACGCGCAGCGTGCGACCGCCGACGGTGAGGGTGCGGACGGTCTCGGTGGCACCCGTCCCGTGCGGTGCGCCGGCCCACGGCTCCCCCGTCCCCTGCGGTTCACCTGTCGAAGACATACGTCCCCGGTGCGTCGCCCAGCGGCGGGAGGTCGGCGGTGCCCAGCTCCTCCGGGGCGGGCACCTCGTCACCGGACCGCTCGGCCAGCCAGGCGGTGAAGTCCGGCCACCACGAGCCGGTGACCTTCTCGGCGGCGGCCAGCCAGGCCTCGGGGTCGGCCGGCGTCTCCGGCGCCACCTGGAAGGTCGACCTCGGGTTGCCGGGCGGGTTGACCAGCGAGGCGATGTGCCCGTTGGTGGAGAGGACGAACCGGCTGCGCCCGCCCAGCAGCTGGGTGCTGCGGTAGCAGGACTGCCACGGGCACAGGTGGTCGGCGATGCCCGCGGTGACGTAGGTGTCGACGTCGACCTTCGACAGGTCCACCGGCGACCCGAGCATCGTCGCCCGCCCCGGCTCGGTGAGGGAGTTGCCCAGCGCCAGCTCGATGAAGTCGCGGTGCAGCGCCGCCGACATCCGCGTGGTGTCGGCGTTCCAGTAGAGGATGTCGAAGGCGGCCGGGGGCTTGCCCTGCAGGTAGTTGTTGACCCAGTAGTTCCACACCAGGTCGTTGGGGCGCAGCCAGGCGAAGACCTCGGCGAGCATCGCGCCGTCCAGGTAGCCCTTGCGCCGCGACTTCTCGACGGCGTCCTGGACCGCCTCCGGGTCCATCAGCGCGCCGATCGTGCCGGCCCGCTCCCAGTCGAGCACGGTGACGGCGAGGCTGGCCGCGGCGACCCGGTCCTGCCGGCCGGTCGCGGCCAGGTGGGCCAGCACCATCGCGGCGATGATCCCGCCGGAGCAGAACCCCTGGAGCGCCACCTGCCCGCTGCCGGTGACGGCGGTCGCGGCGTCCATCGCGTCGAGGACGGCCTGGCCGTAGGCGTCCAGCCCCCAGTCGGCGTGCCGGGCGTCGGGGTTGCGCCACGACATCATGAAGACCTGGTGCCCGGCGCCGACGTAGTGCTCCACGATGCTGCGGCCCGGCGCGAGGTCGGTGATGTAGTACTTGTTGATCGTCGGCGGGACGATCACCAGCGGCACCTGGCGCACCCGCTCGGTGGTGGGCCGGTACTGGATCAGCTCGAAGACCGGCGTCCGCAGCACGACGGCCCCCGGCGTCACCGCGAGGTCCTCGCCGACGGTGAAGGCGTCCGGCTCCACCATGGAGGGCACCCGCGGCGGGGAGGCGAGGTCGGAGACCAGCCGCCGCACGCCGGAGACGGCGTTGCGCCCGCCGGTGTCGATGACGGCCTTCCACAGCAGCGGGTTCAGCGGCGTGTTGCTCGGCGCCAGGGCGTCGACGAGGTTGGTCAGGCTGAAGCGGATCCGCTCGTCGTCCTGCCAGTCGAGGTCGGCGGCGTCGACCAGGCCGACGGCGGTGCGGGCGCCGGCGATGTGGGCCTGCATCGCCCGGCGCATGAGCGGGTTGCCCGTCCACGCCGGGTCGGCGAAGCGCCGGTCCTTCGGGTGCGGCGCGATGTCGGAGCGGCCGAGCGTGATCCGCCCGAGCTCGCCCACCAGGCCGGCGGTCCTCCGGGCCACCTCCTCGGGCCGGCCGGCCAGCGCCCGCGCGAGGCGCAGCGCGGTCCCGGCCGGGGGGACCAGCCGGCGCAGCGGCCCGCGGGCGCCGTCGACCAGCAGCATGTCCAGGCCCATCACGGCCTCGCCGGCCTCGGGCGTGGGCCCGTCGGTGGTCTGCCGCTTGCGGGTGGGTGCCGCGGCGGTGTCGGCCATGCCGGCCTCCTCGGTGCTCGGGCCTCTCGGGGTGACCGCCGCCACTCAACCACGGTGCCGGGGGCCTCGCCCGCTCAGACCGGGCCCGCTCAGACCGACTCGGGCACCAGCGGCGTGCGCGGCGCGGTGTTCGGCGGCCGCCGCCACGACCGGTTCGCGCGCCAGAACACGTAGGTGCCCAGCCCCAGCGGGATCGGGAGCACGTAGGTCAGCGCGCGGAAGAGGAGGACGGCGGCCGCGACCAGCGCGCGGTCCCCGCCGGCGGCGGCCAGGCCGGCGATGAGGGCGACCTCCACCACGCCGAGCCCCCCGGGCGTGAACGGGACGGCGGTGAGCAGCCGGGCGAAGGCGAACACCGCCAGCGCCTCCAGCACGCCGACCTGCGCGGCGTCGACGCCGACCACGCGCAGCGCCGTCAGCAGCACCAGGAAGAGGGAGAGGTGGCTGACCAGGGTGGCGGCGGTGATCACGTGCCACCGGGCGTGCAGCAGCAGCGCCGTCCGCTCGCGGAAGCGCGTCGTGGCCCGGTCCCACCCCTCGACGGGAGGACGGCCCAGCGGCCGCAGCACCGCGGAGACCACCCGGGCGGCGCCCCGGCCGATGCGAGCGGCGGCGACGGGGCTGTGCAGCAGCAGCCCCAGCAGGACGACGACGGCGACCAGGCCGGCCAGCCCGGCCGCGCCGGCCGCCACCCGGCCCGGGCTCGGGTCGGACCGGAGGGCCAGGAGGCTCAGCGCCAGCACCGGGAGCGCCAGCTTGGCGAAGTTGTTCCACAGCCCGGCGACGAGCAGGGACACCGACGTCCGCCCGCGGGAGAACCCCCAGGAGAAGTTCATCCCGTACGTCAGCCCCAGGGCGATCGCCGCACCACCGACCACGGTGTTGGAGACGGCCGTGGTCGTGAGCGTCGAGACGGTGGCCTGCCGCAGGGTCAGGCCGGGCATGGTCGCGACCACCACGAACTGGTAGGTGAGCAGGTTCCACGCGGTGACAGCGGCGAGCAGCCCGGCCTCGGCCCAGGTCAGGGCGCGCAACGAGTCCCACACCGCCGAGAGGCTGGTGAACTGCGGCAGGAACCAGAACAGCACCGCCGCGGCCAGCGCCAGGGACAGCACCGGCGTGAGGGCGCGCCGCCAGCGCGCCCGCGGCGGCCGGGGAGGGGCGACGGGCGGGTCGGCGGCCGTCACGGCGTGCCCCCGGCGTCCGCGGGCGGGTCGAGCTCCAGCCGGTCGCCGCTGGCCTGGCGCACCTGCTCGGCCAGGTCGGCCCGCCGCAGGGCCCCGATCGCCTGGGTGGCCAGCGCGAGGGGCTCCCCCCGGCTGTCCCCGGCGAGCCGGAAGACGACGGTGATGCAGCCGCCACCGAAGCTGTAGTACCGGCGGCCGTGGTACTGCGGGCTGACCTGGGCGACCTGCTCGAAGCGGCGCATCCCCGGGCGGTCGCTGCGGATCTCGGTGGCCTCCTCGGTGTCGCAGCGGCCGGTGAGCCGGACCTCGATGGCGTGGATGCCGTCGCGGTCGGAGTCCAGCCAGAACCGGCCCGAGCCGGAGCGCACGTCCAGGCCGGCCACGTGCCAGCCCAGGGGCAGGCCCTCCACGCAGGGCACCCAGGACGCCGTCGGCACCGCCTGCGCCATGAGGACCACCCCGCTGGCCGCGGCTCCCCGGTCACCGATCGCGCACGCCGGGACCTGGCCCGCGGGGACGCCCGGGGCGACGCACCCGGCGAGGAGCAGGGCGAGCACCGCGGGCGCCGCGGCCCGCCGGGTTCCCCGGGCCGCGCTCACAGCGGGGAGCCCAGGATGTCCACGCCGACGAGCAGGGCCAGGGCCACGCCGAGCAGCGCGGCGAGGGAGAGCCCGGCCCGCCGCCAGCTCCACCGCTGGATGCGCACCGGCGGCAGGCGGTAGGGCAGCAGGCGCAGGAACTCGGCGTGCAGGTCCCGGCCCTGCGCGCGCACCATGCGGCGCAGCTGGGTGGGCATCGTGAGCCCCCGGGTGGCCGCGAAGGCCTCGGCGATCTCCTCGTCGGAAAACACCCGCCGGGCGCGGGCGAGGACGCGGGCGGGGTCGGTCCGCAGGGCGAGGGTCAGCATCATGTTGGCCAGGTCGACCGCCTGGCGCCACGGGCTGGGCCGGACCTCGGCGAACGCCGAGTCGATCAGGTACAGCGTCCCGTCCCGCACCAGCACGTTGGCCGGTTTGAGGTCCCGGTGCGCCACGCCGAGGTCCCACATCCGCCGCACCACGGCCAGGCCCTGGTCGACGACCCCGTCGTCGACGGCGACGGCGGGGTCGCCGATCTCCCGCGCCCCGGCGAGGAACTCGGTGACCAGCAGGTACTCCCGCTCGGGGGTGATCTCCACGATCCCCATCGGCTGCGGCACCGGCAGCCCGGCGTCGGACAGCAGGCGCAGCACGTAGTCCTCGTACTGCACCAGCCGGCGCACGCTGTGGAAGGGCTTCTCGTCCTCGAGCCGGCCGTAGAGCAGGGTGCGGCCGAGCTTGAACCAGCGGTCGGAGCGCAGGTGCGTGGCGGCGTAGAGCTTGGCGAAGACGTGGCTCTCCTCCTCCGACCCCGCCGGGTCGGCCTTGACGGTGACCCGCAGCGGGGTCGAGCCGCCGGACCCGGCCAGGTTGAAGGGGGCGCAGGCGGTGGCGAGCAGGCCGAGCTGGTCCTGCAGGGCGCGCACGATCGCGTCGCCGCGGGCGCCGCTCACGTCCAGGTGCGCCGGCCGTCCGCGGCGGTAGCGCACCGGGTGCACGTCGTTGGGCGTCAGGAGCCGGAAGGCGGCCAGCGGGACCGCCACGCCCAGGACCACCGCCGCCAGGACGTCGCTCGGGTGGTCCTGGGCCAGGTACAGCCGCGAGGCCACGGTGACCGCCAGCAGGGCCACCACGACCCACTTCGCGACCGTCCGCGCCCGGCCCGCCGGGACCAGCGCGTACACCGTGCTCACCAGGAACGCGGCCAGCACGGTGACCGGCAGGGACGGCATCGAGTAGCCCGACCACTCCCCGAGCAGCGCCACCTCGACGGGCCGTGGCCGCTGCAGCAGGACGGTCATCAGCGCGACGGTGTTGGGCACCACCAGGCCGATGCCGACCCAGACGAACAGGTGGTGCCAGCGCCGGAACACGAGGAGGACGACCAGGTTGACCAGCCACACGGCGTGCACCGCGGGGGAGGTGGCCAGCAGCCCGGCGACCTCGGCGACGTCGGTCAGGGCGGGGGACCGCAACCGTGCGATCGCCTGCAGCACCCGCGTGTCGACCAGGTCGACCAGCGGGACGGCGCCGGTGGCGAGCACGGCGGTCCAGGCCAGCGCCACGCCGACGGACAGCCCCAGCCACCACCGGCCCGACGCGTTGAGGCTCCGCGGCAGCGGCGGGGGCTCCCCGGAGGGCCGCCGCCGGCGGTGCACGCGCTGGATCGCCGGCGGCTCGGGACGCCGGGCGGGACCCGCCTCGGGGGCAGCACGCGGCAGCGGCGCCATGTCGGACGATGGTCCACCCCTTCTCGTCGTCCGGTCCATCGGAATGCGCGCCGTCCGGGACTAACGTCTGTCTGCACCCGCCGGGAGGAGTCCTGCGATGCGGCGTCCCGGGGCGGTGACCGCCGTCCTCCTGCTGCTGACCGCCCTGCTCTCCGGCTGCGCGAGCGCGGCCCCGGAGCAGCGGCGAGCGGTGCCGGACGCCGTCCGCGTGGCCTCCTACGACTTCGCCGAGAACCAGGTCCTCGCCGAGGTCTACGCCGAGGCGGTCCGGCGGGCCGGGGTGCCGGTGGTGGTCCAGCACGGCATCGGCACCCGCGAGGTGGTGCTGCCCGCGCTCGAGCAGGGGGTGGTGGACCTCGTCGTCGACTACCTCGGCACCGCCCTGGAGTTCGCCGAGCCGGGGCAGCCGGTCGGGCGGCGCACGCCCGCGGACCTGCACGCGGCGCTCACCCGGGCGATGGCCGAGCGCGGGGCGACCGTGCTGGCGCCCGCGCCGGCGGAGGACCAGAACGGCTTCGCCGTCCGCGCCGCCTTCTCGGAGCAGACCGGGGTGCGCCGGCTGTCCGACCTCGCGGTGGTGGCGCCGGGACTGGTCTTCGGCGGCCCCCCGGAGTGCCCGGAGCGGCGGTACTGCCTGCCCGGCCTGCAGGAGGTCTACGGCCTGGAGTTCGCCGAGGTGCTCGCCGTGCCCACGCGCGCGGCCACGGTCGAGGCGCTGCTGTCCGAGGAGATCGACGTGGGCCTGCTGGAGACGACCGACGGGCGGCTGGCCGACGCCCCGCTGGTGCTGCTCGACGACGACCGCGGGCTGCAGCCGCCCGAGAACGTCGTCCCCCTCCTGCGGACGGAGGCGCTGGAGCGCGGCGGCGAGGAGCTGCGGACGGCGCTGGACGCCGTGAGCGCCCGGCTGTCGAGCGCCGACTTGGTGCGCCTCAACCGGCTCGTCCTCGACGGGCGGACCCCCGCCGAGGCGGCCGCGCTGTGGTGGGAGGGCCGCTGAGCGCGGGCGCCGAGGAGGGGTCCCGCCACCCGAGGCCCCCTGAAGGGGGTCCTCCTACGCGGTGTTGCGGTCCTTGGGCTCGGCGCGCGCGTCGAGCTGGATCTCCTTGTCCGCGTGCGGGACGCCCTCCTTCATCTCCTTGCCGCGCTCGATCTCCGCGTCGAGCTCGATGCCGAACAGCAGGGCGATGTTGGTCAGCCAGAACCAGATGAGGAAGACGATCACGCCGGCGAGGGCGCCGTAGGTCGCGTTGTAGTTGCTGAAGTTCGCGACGTAGAAGGCGAACAGCGCCGAGGCGACGGCCCACACGAGCAGCGCCACGGCGGCACCGGGGCTCACGAACGTGAACCCGCGCAGCCTGGCGTTCGGCGTCGAGTAGTAGAGGACGGCGACCATCAGCGCGGCGATCACGACGATCACCGGCCACTTGACCCAGCTCCACACGGTCAGCGCCGTGCTGCCCAGCCCGATCGCCGAACCGACGGCCTCCACGACCGGGCCGCTCAGGACCAGCATCGCGACGATGACCGCGGCGAACAGGACGCCGATCAGCGTGATCAGCAGCTGCAGCGGCTTGAGCTTCCAGATCTTGCGGCCCTCGGGCTTCTCGTAGACCACGTTGGCCGCACGCGTGAACGCGCCGACGTAGCCCGAGGCCGACCAGATGGCAGCGGCGAGACCGAGGACCAGACCGAAGCCCGCCGTCCCGGTGTTGCCCGCGATCTGCTGGATCACCGGCTCCAGCGTGCTGGCGGCCTGCTGGGGGATGACGGCGGTCAGCGCGTCGGTCAGCTGCTGCGGGTTGGTGAGCAGCCCGACGATCGACATCAGCGCGATGAGCGCCGGGAACAGCGCCAGCGTGCCGTAGTAGGTCAGCGAGGCCGCCCAGTCGAGGAGGTTGTCCTCGCTGAACTCCTTGACCGTCCGCTTCAGCGTGCCGCCGGTCGTGGGCTTCGTGTCGGTGCCGGTCGGGCGGGTGTCGGTGCGGGTGGCGCTGATGTTGTCGTCGTGGGGGGCCGGGTCGCCGGCCGTGTTGCCGGAGAACCGGGTGTCCCGGGACTCGGGCGAGGTGGCCTCGGTCGAGGCGCTGCGGGAGCCGCTGGGGCGGGCCATCGATCGTCCTCCGCGGGATGGGGTGTGCGCACGTCGTGCACCCGGTGCCCCGGACGGTCGCGTTCCATTCACGCGGCGGCGTGTCGCCGGCCCCGCTGCCCGGGTCAGCGCACCCCGCTGACCGGGGACCACTCCCCGGCCGCGGCCGTCGCCCCGGTCTCCGGCGTGCCCAGGTCCCGTCGCCGGGAGCCGCGCAGCCCGAGCACGGCCACCAGGACGACGACGGCGGCCGCGCCCACCCCGACGAGCGCGACGGCGGTCGTGGCCTCCGGCGCGGTCCGTCCGGTGAGGGCGTCGGTGCCCGCGGCGAGCAGTGCGACGGTGACCGCGCTGCCGAGCGCCTGGCCGACCGAGCGGGCGATGGAGTTGACCGCGTTGGCCACGCCGGTCTCCTCGGGCCGGACGGCGGCGACCACCAGCGCGGGCAGCGCCGCGTAGGCGACCGTGGCCCACAGCTGGGTGAGCAGCCCGGCGGTCACCACCTGCCACGGCTCGGCGCGGGCCAGGGCGAACAGGCCGAAGCCGGCGATCCCCGACACCGCGCCGCTGAGCAGCGTGGGCAGCGCCCCCACCCGGGCGACGACCCGGCCCGCCACCGGCGCCAGCAGCACCCCGGCCACCCCGCCGGGGAGCAGGTAGAGGACGGCCGCCTCCACCACCGAGGCCCCGAAGCCGTCGGGCGGCGGGCTCTGCACGAACGCGAGCAGGCCGAGGAACGAGGCGAACAGCCCGACGCCGGTCATCAGCCCGGCCACGGTCGGCACGAGGGTCCGCGGGTCGGCCAGCAGGGCCGGGCGCACCAGCGGCTCGGCGCGCCGCCGCTGCAGGACCACCCAGCCGGCGAGCACGAGCACCGCGCCGGCGAGGCAGCCCAGGGTGGCCGGGCTCGTCCACCCCCAGCCGTTGCCCTGCGAGACCGGCAGCAGCAGGAGCACCAGGCCGGCCCCCAGCACCAGCGCGCCCCACCAGTCGACCCGCCCGCCCCCGGTCGGCGGCCGGCGCGGGAGGACGGCGGCGGTGAGCGCCAGGGCGGCCAGCGACACCGCCGCCCCGAGCCAGAACGGCCCGTGGTAGTCCCCGCCGTCCCGGGTCAGCAGCGCCGCGGCGACCAGGCCGACCACGCCGCCGACGGCGAGCGTGCTGCTCACGACCGACATCGCGACGGTGAGCCGGCCGGGGGTCAGCTCCCGGCGGAGCACGCTGATCGACAGCGGGAACAGCCCGTAGGAGACCCCCTGCAGGACGCGGGCGACGATCAGCGCCGGCAGGGACGACGTCACCAGGGCCAGCAGCGTGCCGGCGCACGTCGTGGCGAGGATGCCGAGCAGCACCGGCCGCTCGCCGAGCGCGTCCCCGAGCCGGCCGAGCACCGGGGTGGAGACCGCCGCGGCCAGCAGGTTGGCGGTGAGCACCCACCCGGCCGCGGTGGGGGAGACCCCGAGCTGGTCGGCGATGGTGGGCAGCACCGGGACGACGATGCTCTGCAGCAGGGACAGCGCCGTCGTGCCGAGGGCGAGGGTGGCGACCAGCAGGACCGGGCGCACCGGCCGCTCGCGGGCGGTGTCAGCTCGGGGCACGTCGCGATCAGATCACGGGCCCGCTGCCCCGACGCGCACGGTCACGGGTCATCCGTGCTGGTGAGGTGCGCCACACGCGCTCAGGTGAACAGCCGGATCCGACGATTGAGACGGCGCGCGGGTGGGGATGGAGCGCCCGGACGACGTGCCGCGCCCGGCGTGGCACCAGCCCGAGCACACGAGACGGGGATGGACGAATGGTGTTGTGGCCTGCACTGACCCTCATCGGCTTCCTGGCGCTGACCGCGCTGGTGATCCTCATGGGGACGCAGAGCACCGCACGGTACGAGCAGGAGCAGCGCGCCGCCGCGCGCCGGACGGCGACGCCGGCACCGGCGCCGGTCGCCGCCGAACCGGTGCCGGCGGCCCGCGCCGCCTGACCTGCCGGCCTGCGCGCCCCGCCGCTCCCCGAGGGAGCGGCGGGGCGCCGCTGCGTCCGGGCCCGTGCGCCCGCCGCGGCCGCCCCCGGGGGACGTCCGCTCAGAGGTGGGCGTCGGGGGTGTCGAGCACCGTGCGGTCCAGCGACTCCAGCAGGTCCAGCCAGGTGTGCACCTTGGGCAGCTCCCAGCGCTGGAAGTACCGCGCCGCGGCACGCTTGCCCTCGTGGAAGTCGCTGGTCTCCTCCCGGGTCGCCAGCGCCTGCTCCAGCCACAGCCAGGCCACCACGGTGTGCCCCGCCGCGTCGAGGTAGGCCGACGCGTTGGCCAGGGCCAGCGCCGGGTCCCCGGTGCCCCACAGCGTGCCGGTCACCGACACCAGCCGGGTGACCGCGGCGCCGACGTCGGCGGCGAGGTCGGCGAACGGCGTCCCGGCGGCGCGGGCCGTCGTCGCCCCGACGGTCTCGGCCAGCAGCCGCAGCCCGGCACCGCCGTGCACCGTGACCTTCCGGCCGAGCAGGTCGAGGGCCTGGATGCCGTTGGTGCCCTCGTGGATCGGGTTGAGCCGGTTGTCCCGGTAGAACTGCTCGACCGGGTAGTCGCGGGTGTACCCGTAGCCGCCGTGCACCTGGATGGCCAGGTCGTCGGCCACCGGGCCCCACTGCGAGGGCCACGCCTTGGCGATCGGGGTGAGCGTGTCGAGCAGCAGGTGGGCGCGGGCGCGCTCCTCCTCGGTCTCCGCCGTGCGCTCCTCGTCGACCAGGCGCGCGCAGTACAGGCCCAGCGCCAGCCCGCCCTGGGCGTAGCTCTTGGCCGCCAGCAGCATCCGGCGGACGTCCGGGTGGTCGACCAGCCGCACCATCGGCGACGACGGGTCCTTGCTGCTGGCGGCGCGGCCCTGGGTGCGGGTGCGGGCGTACTCCAGCGCGTGCAGGTAGCCGGTGTAGCCGAGCACGGTCGCGCCCATCCCGACGCCGATCCGGGCCTCGTTCATCATGTGGAACATGTAGGAGAGGCCCTGGTGCGGCTCCCCGACCAGGTACCCCACCGCGCCGGCCCGGCCGCCGGGGGTGTGCACGCCCTCGCCGAAGTTGAGCAGCGTGTTCGTCGTCCCGCGGTAGCCCATCTTGTGGTTCAGGCCGGCCAGGACGACGTCGTTGCGCTCGCCGACCGACCCGTCCCCGGCGAGCAGGCGCTTGGGGACGATGAACAGCGAGATGCCCTTCACCCCGGGCGGCCCGCCGGGGATCTTGGCCAGCACCAGGTGGACGATGTTCTCGGTCAGCTCGTGGTCGCCGGCCGAGATCCACATCTTGTTGCCGGTGAGCCGGTAGGTGCCGTCGTCCTGGGGCTCGGCGCGGGTGGTGATGTCGGCCAGCGACGACCCGGCCTGCGGCTCGGACAGCGCCATCGTGCCGAACCAGCGGCCCTCGAGCATCGGCCGGACCCAGGTGTCCTTCTGCTCCTGGGAGCCGTGCGCGAGCAGCAGCCGGGCGTTGCCCATGGTCAGGAACGGGTAGCTCGACGTCCCGACGTTGGCCGCCTTGAACCAGGCGAAGGCCGCCTGCCCGACGGTCTGCGGCAGCTGCATGCCGCCGTACTCCTCGTCGAAGGTGCCGGCCATGATCCCGGACTCCCGGAAGACGGCGAGGGCCTCCCCGACCTCGGGGATCATCTCCACCCGGCCGTCGACGAAGCGGGGCTCGTGCTCGTCGGACGTCCGGTTGTGCGGCGCGAAGTGCTCGGTGGCGATCTGCTCGGCGAGCTCCATCACCGCGTCGAAGGTCTCCCGCGAGTGCTCGGCGAAGCGGGGGCGCTTGACCAGGCTCTCGACGTCGAGCCACTCGTGGAGGAGGAACTCGAGATCCCGGCGGGACAGGACGAGCGACGCGGGCATCGGTGCCTCCATCGGTGTCGGAACTGCTTCAGGGCGGTCGGTTGGCCCGCTCCTGCCCGAGGGTAGGTGGGCACCTGCGCGCGCCGGACGGGCGCGCGGGGAGGAGGGCCCCATGGCCGCACCGACACTGCTCGACCGCGCCGCGGGACTGGCCGGCGCGGCGGGCGCCGAGCTGCTCCGCAGGCTCCAGCACGTGCGCCTGCCCGGTGCGGGCCAGGCGTCCACCACGGACGACCCGGGGACCGCCGCCCGGCGCTGGCGGGCCGTGACCGTGCTGCGCCCGCCGGCGGAGGTCGGCACCGGCGCGGACCTCCCGGCCCCGCTGGCCGCGCTGGGGGAGCGCGTCGAGGTGCGCGTGACCCCGGCGCCCGGTGACCGGGGCAGCGAACTGGCCGCCCGGTTCCGCGAGCCCGCGGGGGAGGAGGACCTCGGCCGGCTGCGCGCGGCGCTGCGCGAGGCCAAGCAGCTGCTGGAGGTCGGCGAGGTGCTGCGGGTGGACCCGCAACCGCACGGCCGGCGGGCGGGCACGCCGCAGGGCGCCGCGCTCGAGGGGGCCGCGGCCTCGGCCGGGAAGGAGGGCGTGCTGTGAGGGCCGCGACCTGGACGGGCGTCAACGAGGTCTCGGTCGAGACCGTGCCCGATCCGCAGATCCTCAACGACCACGACGTCATCCTGAGGGTGCGGCGCACCACCACCTGCGGTTCGGACCTGCACCTGATCGGCGGCTACATCCCCGCGATGCGGGCCGGCGACGTGCTCGGCCACGAGTTCATGGGCGAGGTCGTCGAGGTCGGCCGGGGTGTGCGGCACCGCCGGGTGGGCGACCGGGTCGTCGTCAACTCCTTCGTCGCCTGCGGCTCCTGCTGGTACTGCCGGCAGGAGCTGTACTCCCTGTGCGACAACGGCAACCCGAACCCCGGGATCACCGAGGGGCTGTGGGGGCAGAGCCCCGGCGGCTGCATCGGCTACTCGCACGCGATGGGCGGCTACGCCGGGAGCCACGCCGAGTACGTCCGGGTGCCCTACGCCGACGTCGGGGCGTTCGTCGTCCCGGACGAGGTCAGCGACGACCGGGCGCTGTTCGCCTCGGACGCGGTGTCCACCGGCTGGACCGGCGCCGACCTGGCCGGCACGAAGCCGGGGGACGTCGTCGCCGTCTGGGGCGCCGGCGGGGTCGGGCAGATGGCCGCCCGCGCCGCGATGCTGCTGGGCGCCGAGCGGGTCCTCGTGGTCGACCGCGTCCCCGAGCGGCTGGCCCAGGTCCGCGAGCACGTCGGTGCCGGGACGATCGACTACTCGCAGACCGACGTCCTCGCCGAGCTGCGGGAGGCGACCGGGGGCCGCGGGCCCGACGTCTGCATCGAGGCGGTCGGCATGGAGGCCCACAGCCCCGGCGTGCACGGCGTCTACGACCAGGTCAAGCAGCAGCTGCGGCTGCAGACCGGGCGGTCCAGCGCCGTCCGCGAGGCGGTGCTGGCCTGCCGCAAGGGCGGCAGCGTCTTCGTGCTGGGCGTCTTCGCCGGGCTGGTGGACAAGTTCCCGCTCGGCGCGGTGATGAACAAGGGCCTCACCCTGCGGGGCGCGCAGGTGCACGGCCAGCGCTACACCCCGCGGATCCTCGAGCACATGGCCCGCGGGGAGCTGGTGACCGAGCACCTGGCCACCCACGTCATGCCGCTGGAGGAGGCCCCGCGCGGCTACCAGCTGTTCAAGGACAAGGAGGACGGCTGCGTGCGCGCCGTCTTCACGCCCTGACACGGTCGGCCCGGCCCGGCGTGCACGGGCCGGGCTGAGCCGGGCGCGATCATGGAGTTCGCGCCGGCGCGGGCGGCGTGTCGTGCCGTGTCGCCCGCCACATCCCCGTGATCACCGTCGGGGGCCCGGGTCAGCCGCCGCGCCCGCGGTCTCCGGCGTCGGCGTCGCCCGGCCGGCCCACCGGCGGGGCGGTGGACGTCGGGGCCGCCGCGCCCGCCGCCTGGGTGGCCTGCGCCTCCTCGTCGGCCGCCGCGGGACGCCCCGCGGTCTGCCGGGCCGCCGCCTGCGCCTGGATGCCGGACTGGTCGCGCAGCGGCAGCTCGGGCAGGAACCACAGGACGAGGAAGCCGAGCGCCACCACGGCGGCCGCGACGAGCAGCACCAGGTCGATCGAGTCGGAGAAGCCGACCTCGAACGGCAGCGCGAGGGCCTGCGGCAGCTGCTGGATGAACGAGGTGTCGGACAGGTCCGCCGCACCCCCGCCGGCCAACAGCTCCTGCAGCCGGGGGCCCAGCGCCGGCTCGGCGCGGACGGCCTCGGTGACGGCGGCGTCGATGTCCTGCGGCAGCCGGGTGAACAGCAGCGACAGGAAGGCGGCCGTGCCGATGGTGCCGCCCATCTGGCGGAAGAAGGTCACCGACGACGTGGCCACCCCCATCTCGCGCGGCGAGACCGCGTTCTGGACGGCGAGCACCACCGGCTGCATGTTCATGCCGAGGCCGATCCCCAGCAGCGCCATGAGCGGCACCAGGCTCCAGTACGAGGCGTCGGCGTCCACGACGAACGACAGCGCGACGAGCGCGGTCGTCATGAGGACGGTGCCCACCAGCGGGAAGGCGCGGTACCGGCCGGTGCGCGAGATCGCCACGCCGGAGCTCATCGCCCCGGCCATGATCCCGGCCACCAGGGGCAGCATCTGCAGCCCCGCCGCGGTGGGGCTGGCCCCCTGCACGATCTGCAGGTACTGCGGCAGCAGGAGCAGGCCGCCGAACATCCCGGCGCCCATGACGACGCTGCCCATCCCGGCGACGGTGAAGCTGCGGTTGCGGAAGAGGCGCAGCGGCAGCAGCGCGTCCTCGCCGTAGCTCCGCTCGGCCAGCACGAAGGCCACCAGCCCGACGGCACCGAGGGCGTAGCAGGCCAGCGCCCCGGTCGACGCCCAGCCCCACGTGCGGCCCTGCTCGGCGACGACCAGCAGCGGCACGAGGCAGGTGACGAGCGCCAGCGCGCCGGGCCAGTCGATGCGGTGCTCGCGCCGCTCGTGCGGCAGGTGCAGGACCCGCACGACCACCGCGAAGGCCAGGACGCCCAGGGGGACGTTGACCCAGAAGATCCAGCGCCAGCCGTCGACGCCGAGCAGGGAGGACTGCCCGGCCAGGAAGCCGCCGACCACGGGGCCGAGCACGCTCGAGGTGCCCCAGACGGCCATGAAGTAGCCCTGGTACCTGGCCCGCTGCCGCGGTGGTACGAGGTCGCCGATGATCGCCAGCGCCAGGGACATCAGGCCGCCGGCCCCGATGCCCTGGACCGCGCGCCAGGCGGCGAGCTCGTACATGGACGTGGCGATGCCGCACAGCGCCGAGCCCAGGACGAAGACGGCGATCGCGAAGAGGTAGAACGGCCGCCGCCCGTAGATGTCGGACAGCTTGCCGTAGAGCGGCGTGCTGATCGTCGAGGTGATCAGGAAGGCCGTCGTCGCCCAGGCCTGGAGGTCGTAGCCCTGCAGGTCGTCGGCGATCGTGCGGATCGCGGTCGAGACGACCGTCTGGTCCAGCGCGGCCAGGAACATGCCCAGCATCAGGCCGGCGAGCACGGTGAGGATCTGGCGGTGGGTGAAGACGCCGTCCTGGCCGGGCGCGGCGGCCGCCGCGCGGGCGTCCCGCCGTTCGGCCGCGGTGGGTCGGGTGCTCGTGGTCACGGGGTCTCCCTCGGGCAGGGGACGGCGGGGTCGCCGGGGGGCAGGGAGGCGGCGATGTCGTCGAGCAGCCGGCCCAGCAGCCGGGTGAGGTCGGCGAGCTCCCCGGGAGGCCAGCCGGCGGTCACCCGGGCCAGGTGCGCCTCCCGCTCCGCGCGGACCGAGCGCAGCGCCTCCCGGCCGGCGTCGGTGACGACGAGGCGGCTGGCGCGCCCGTCGGTCTCGTCGGCGACGCGCTGGACCAGCCCCCGCTCGATGAGCGCGGCGACGTGCCGGCTGACGGTCGAGGGGTCGGCGTGCACCTGCTCGGCCAGGGCGCTCTGCCGCAGGGGGCCGAGGCGCTCCAGCGGGAAGAGCAGGACGAGGGCCGCGCGCTCGCGGCCGTCGGCGACCTGGGTGTTCTTCAGGGCGTGCACCAGGCGCACGAAGCGCGGCAACTGCTCGCCGAGGGTCCGCAGCTGCGCGGACCGGTCGGCGGTCACCGGCTCGGCGGGGGAGGACGGCACGGGGCGCTCCGGGGGTGAGGGGCAGGAACAGGTGCAGCCTACAACCGGTTGCAGGTAGCACGCATCGAGATGGTGTGCGCACGCACCTGTGCCGTCCGCCACGTCCGGCCCCGCCGCCCGGCGGTGGGATCCTGGGTGCCGGCGTCCCGGCCGGTGCGCCCGCCGCAACCCCCGGACCGCACCCCGAGCACCCGCCCCGAGGACGACGAGGAGCCCGCGTGACCACCCCGCCCGACGACCTGCGTGCGCGGCTGCCCGGGCTCACCCTCGAGGACGAGCACCGCCTGGGCCGCCGGCTCGACGGCACCCGCCGGACCCGGGACGCCGAGGCCCGCGCGCGGCAGCGGGCCCGCGTCGCCGCGGACGTCGCGGCCGCCGAGGAGCGCATCGCCCGCCGCCGGGCCGCCGTCCCGGCCGTCATCCGCTACCCCGACGAGCTCCCGGTCAGCGCGCGCCGCGACGACATCGCCGCGGCGCTGCGCGAGCACCAGGTGGTCGTGGTCGCCGGGGAGACCGGGTCGGGGAAGACGACCCAGCTGCCGAAGATCGCCCTCGAGCTGGGCCGGGGGGTCCGTGGCCGGATCGGGCACACCCAGCCCCGCCGGATCGCCGCCCGCACCGTGGCCGAACGGGTCGCCGAGGAGCTCGGCACGCCGCTGGGCGAGGCGGTCGGCTGGAAGGTCCGCTTCACCGACCAGGTGGGCGACGCCACCCTGGTCAAGGTCATGACCGACGGCGTGCTGCTCAACGAGATCGGCCGGGACCGGCTGCTGCGCCAGTACGACACGCTGATCATCGACGAGGCGCACGAGCGCAGCCTCACCATCGACTTCCTGCTCGGCTACCTGGCCCGGCTGCTGCCCCGCCGTCCCGACCTCAAGGTCGTCATCACCTCCGCGACCATCGACGTCGACCGGATCGCCGGTCACTTCGGCGGCGAGGGCGCCCGGGTCCCGGTGGTGGAGGTCAGCGGGCGCACGTACCCGGTCGAGGTCCGCTACCGGCCGGTGGTCGACCCCGACGACCCGGACTCCGACCCCGACCGCGACGAGGTCACCGCGATCGGCGACGCGGTCGAGGAGCTCGTCGCCGAGGGCCCGGGCGACGTGCTGGTCTTCCTGGCCGGCGAGCGCGAGATCCGCGACACCGCCGACGCCCTCACCGACCGCTTCCCCGGCGTGGAGGTGCTGCCGCTCTACTCGCGGCTGTCGACCGCCGACCAGCACCGGGTGTTCGCCCCGCACACCGGGCGGCGGGTCGTGCTGGCCACCAACGTGGCCGAGACCTCCCTGACCGTGCCCGGCATCCGCTACGTCGTCGACACCGGTGTCGCCCGCATCTCCCGCTACAGCGCGCGGCTGAAGGTGCAGCGGCTGCCCATCGAGCCGGTCAGCCAGGCCTCGGCCCGCCAGCGCTCGGGCCGCTGCGGGCGCACCAGCGAGGGCATCGCGATCCGCCTCTACGCCGAGGAGGACTTCGAGAGCCGGCCCGAGTACACCGACCCGGAGATCCTCCGCACCAGCCTGGCGTCGGTGCTGCTGCAGATGGCCGCGCTGGAGCTCGGCGACATCGCCGACTTCCCGTTCATCGACCCGCCGGACCGCCGCGCGGTCGCCGACGGCCGGGCGCTGCTCGAGGAGCTCGGCGCGCTCGACGCGGAGGGTCGGCTCACGGCCACCGGCCGGGCCCTGGCCGCGCTGCCGCTGGACCCCCGCATGGCCCGCATGGTGGTCGAGGCCGACCGCCGCGGCGTCCTGGAGGAGGTGCTGGTGATCGCCGCCGGGCTGACCATCCAGGACCCCCGCGAGCGGCCGGGCGAGCACCAGCAGGCCGCCGACCAGGCGCACGCCCGGTTCGCCGACGAGAACTCCGACTTCCTGGCCCTGCTCAACCTGTGGCGGTACCTCGGCGAGCAGCAGGAGGCCCTGTCGGGCAGCCAGTTCCGCCGGACCACCAAGCGCGAGTTCCTGCACTACCTGCGGATCCGCGAGTGGCAGGACCTGCACGGCCAGCTGCGCAGCACCGCCCGGCGGCTCGGCATGTCCGTCGGGCAGCTCGCGGCCGAGCCCGACGAGCGCGGCATCCACACCGCGCTGCTGGCCGGCCTGCTCTCGCACGTCGGCGTCCAGGTCGAGGACACCCGCGGTGACCGCCGGCGCGGCAGCCGGGAGTACCTGGGCGCCCGCAACGCCCGCTTCGTCATCGCCCCCGGGACGCCCCTGGCGCGCAAGCCGCCCCGCTGGGTGGTCGCCGCCGAGCTGGTCGAGACCAGCCGGCTGTTCGCCCGCACCGTCGCGCGGGTCGACCCGGAGGTCGTGGAGCGGCTGGCCGACCACCTCGTGAAGCGGCAGTACTCCGAGCCGCGGTGGGACGCCGGGCGCGGCTCGGTCGTGGCCACCGAGCGGGTCACCCTGTACGGCATCCCGCTGGTCGTCGGCCGCCGGGTGCAGTACGGCTCCATCGACCCGGTGGTCTCGCGGGAGCTGTTCATCCGGCACGCCCTGGTCCAGGGCGAGTGGACGACGCACCACCGCTTCTGGCACGACAACCAGCGCGCGATGCAGCAGGTCGCCGAGCTGGAGGAGCGCGCCCGCCGCCGCGACATCCGGGTGGACGACGAGACGCTGTTCGAGCTCTACGACGCGCGGATCCCGGCCGACGTCGTCTCCACCCGGCACTTCGACAAGTGGTGGAAGCGCGCCCGCCACGAGCAGCCGGACCTGCTCACCCTCACCCCGGAGGTGCTCACCGACGCCGCGGCCGCGGGGCAGGTGCGGGCCGAGGACTTCCCCGACCGGGTGCCGCTGACGCAGGGGCTGACCCTGCCGCTGTCCTACGCGTTCGCCCCCGGGGCGCCGCAGGACGGCGTCACCGTCGACGTCCCGCTCGCCGTGCTCGACGCAGTCGCCGAGCGGACGTCGGGGGAGTCGCTGGCCTTCACCGTCCCGGGCCTGCGCGAGGACCTCGTCACCGCGCTGCTGCGCACGCTGCCCAAGCAGCTGCGCCGCGCGCTGGTGCCGATCCCCGACCGGGTGCGGGAGGTGCTGCCCCGCATCGAGCCCACCGAGCCGCTCCTGCCGGCCCTGGAGCGGGAGCTGCGCCGCGCGGCCGGCGTGGTCGTCCCGGCCGACGCCTGGCGGCCGGCCGAGGTGCCCGACCACCTGCGGGCCACCTTCCGCGTCCTCGACGACCGGCACCGCGAGCTGGCCACCGGCAAGGACCTGCAGGCCCTCCGGGCGCAGGTCGCGCCGCAGGCCCGCGCCGGCCTGGCCGCGGCGGCCTCCGACGTCGAGCGCACGGGGCAGACCAGCTGGACGTTCGGCACCCTGCCCCGCACCGTCGAGGTGCGCCGCGGCGGCCACGTCGTGACCGCCTACCCGGCGCTGGTCGACGAGGGGACGACGGTCGGGCTGCGCGTGGTCGCCACCGAGGCCGAGGCCACCCGGCTCTCCTGGCGCGGTGCCCGGAGGCTGCTGGTGCTGGCGGCCGGCTCACCGGCGGCGCGGGTGGTGAAGGGCCTCGGCCCGCGGACCCGGCTGGCGCTGCAGTTCAACCCCGACGGCGAGATCCCGGCCCTGGTCGACGACTGCGTGGACGCCGCCGCCGACGAGCTGGTGGCCGGCGCGGGTGGCCCCCCGCGGGACGAGGCCGCCTTCGCGGCGCTGCTGCAGACCGCCCGCGAGCGGCTGCAGCCGCTCACGGTGGACACCGTGCAGCGGGTCGAGGCGGTGCTGACCCGGGCCCGCGACGTCGCGGTGGCCATCGGCGCCGCACCCGGCCGGCGGGTGCCCGAGGCCGCGGTCGCCGACCTGCGCCGGCAGATGGGCGGCCTGCTGCACCGGGGGTTCGTCGCCGCCACCGGCCGGCGGCGGCTGCCCGACGTCGTCCGCTACCTCTCGGCGATGCTGCACCGGCTGGAGAAGCTGCCGGCCAACGCCGTCCGCGACGAGCTGTGGATGCAGCAGGTCGCGGCGGTCACGGCCGAGTACGAGCAGCTGCGCCGGGAGCTGCCGCCCAGCGGCGCGCCCGACGACCCGGTCACCCGGGTGCGGTGGATGGTGGAGGAGCTGCGGGTGAGCCTGTTCGCCCAGTCGATCGGCACCCCGCGGCCGGTCTCGGAGCAGCGGGTCTACAAGGCCATCGACGCGATCGGCGCCTGAGCCGCCCCGGTGCGCCGGGTCAGGCGCCCGTCGGCTCGGCGGGGCGCTCGCGCAGCAGCGCGGAGATCCGCTGCCGGGTCACCCCGTAGAGGGCGGCGATCCGGTTGATGCTCACCTGCTCGGCCTGCAGTGCGTGGGCCTGCTCGCGCCGCCAGGCGCCGCCCGCGGTGGCGAGGGTGCCCATCACCGAGCTGATCCGCTCCACGACCAGGGGGCGCTCCTCGGCGCTGACGATCTCCAGCCAGGACCGACCGGTCTCCCGCTGGGCGAGCAGCTGCTCGGCGCGCCGGCGGGCCTCCACGAGCTGGTCGCCGCACTCGCCGAGCGCGGTGACCAGCGTGCGCAGCGCCTCGGCGGCCGCGTCGCGGTTGACGAGATCATCGCGTGGGTCGACGGACACATCGCCTCCTCGGGTCGCGATCCGGTTGCACACTACACGATTTCACGGGCGTTGCATGCAACAGGTGTGACATGCAACGGTCGTTGCACACCGTCGGTCGGTGTGGTTCCGTTGCGCCCGACGGGATGGCGTGCCGTAGACCGGCGCGGGCCCCGTCCCGGACGATCGGGGACCGATGACCACCCTCACCGCTGCCGTGGACCTGCCACCGGTGCCGCGCAGCGTGCCCGCCGCCCGGCACGCCCTCCGGGAGCTGCTGGCCGCCTGGGACGCCCCCCAGGACCGCGACGACGCCGCCCTCCTGGTGACCGAGCTGGTCTCGAACGTCGTCGACCACGTCGCGGGCGAGGCGGTGATCCGGCTGGAGCTCGAGTACTCCGACGGCTGGCTGCGCGTCGCCGTGGTCGACGGGTCCGCGGTCCGGCCGGTGGTCCGCGAGCTCGACACCGGCCGCCCCCGCGGCCGGGGGATGCTGCTGGTGCAGCTCGTCGCCGACCGGTGGGGGGCCGAGGACCACGAGGGCGGCAAGCGGGTCTGGTTCGACCTCGGCCCGCCGGCGGCCTGAGCCGGGTTTGCGGACGGCGGCGCGCGGGGAGGCCCCGGGGGCGAGTCCGACCCGATCCGAGGAGTGGGGATGAGCGAGCCGAACGGCCGCAACGAGAACGCGGGCGAGGGCCTCTCCGACGAGGAGATGGTGCGCACCGTGGCCGAGCAGACCGACAGCACGTCCGAGCACGCCGACGTGGCGGGCAAGGACTGGGACGGCGACCCGAGCGCCGCCCCCGACCCGAACAGCTGACCCGCGGGGGCGGCGCCGGCCCGGTGCCGCCCCCGTCACCCGTGCCGGAGGGAGGGGGCGTGCCGACCGCACCCGGCCGCGCTGCCCGACCCGACGTGCTCCGCCCGGCGCGGGCCCTCGCCCGGTGGTCGCTCCGGCACGGCCTGCCCGCCGCGCACCTGCGCCGCGCCGCCCGCCGCGGGGACCCGGTCGCCCGGCTGCTGCGGGACCCCGCCGTGCGCGCGGACCCGCGGGCCGTGCACGAGCAGGTGCGCTCGCGCGGGCCGCTGGCCGACAGCGCCCTCGGCCCGGTCACCGCCGCGCACGCCGTCGCCGCCGAGGTGCTGCGCTCCGACCGCTTCGGGGTGGGGTTCGACTGGTCGCGGCTGCCCCGGCCGGCCCGCCGGCTGCTGGCCTTCGGCGACGACCCGGCGGTCACCGGTGTCGCCGAGCCGCCGTCCATGCTCGTGGTGGACCCGCCGGACCACACGCGCTACCGCCGCCTCGTCAGCGGCGCGTTCACCCCGCGGGCGGTGGCCGCCGCCGAGGACCGCGTGCGGCGCACCGCCGACCGGCTGCTGGACCGGCTCGAGGCCGAGGCCCGCCGAGGCGGCGACGTCGACCTCGTCGCCGCCTACGCCGCCCCCCTCCCCGTCCTGGTCATCGCCGACCTGCTCGCCGTCCCGGCCGACCGCGTCGACGACTTCCTCCACTGGGGCGCCGCCGCGGCCGCCACCCTCGACCCCGGGCTCCCCCCGCGCCGCTTCCTCGCCGGGGACCGGGCGCTGCGGGAGCTGCACGGCTTCCTCGAGGCCCACTTCGAGCGGCTCCGCCGGGACCCCGGCGACGACCTGGTCAGCTCCCTGGTGGCCGCCCGCGACGCGGACGCGCTCACCGACCGCGAGCTGCACGCCATCGCGATGCTGCTGCTCGGCGCCGGGTTCGAGACCACGGTCAACCTGCTCGGCAACGCCGTCGTCCTCCTCGACGCCCACCGCGACCAGTGGGAGGGGCTGGCGGCCGAGCCGGAGCGCTGGCCCGACGCGGTGGAGGAGGTGCTGCGCCACGACAGCCCGGTGCAGATCACCGGCCGCACGGCCCGGGTGGAGACCGAGCTGGCCGGTCGCCGGCTGCAGCCCGGTGACCGCGTCACGGTGCTGCTCGGCGCGGCCAACCGGGACCCCGCGGTGTTCGCCGACCCCGACCGCTTCGACGTCACCCGGGCCGACGCCCGCGCGCACCTGGCCTTCTCCGCCGGCCCGCACTACTGCGTGGGGGCGGGGCTGGCCCGGCTGGAGGGCGTCGTCGGCCTGCGCGCCCTCACCGAGCGGTTCCCCGGGCTGCGGGTGGCCGGCCGGCCCGAACGCCGCGACCTCGTCACGCTGCGCGGGGTGGAGCACCTGCCGGTGCGGCTGCGCTGAGACTGAGCCCTCGGGGCCGCGCGCGACCCGTCCCGGGCGCGGTCGCCGTCCCGCCCCGCGGGAGGGGGGGTTGGCGGAGCGGCCCGCGGTCGGAAATAGTGATCGCGGTCTCCCGCCCGACGGAAAGTGAGCGCATGAGCATCCTCGGTACCCGCGTGGTCCGCACGGAGGACCCGCTGTTCCTCACGCGTGGTGCGACCTACACCGACGACCTGGTCGACGACCGGCTCACCGGTGCCCTGCACGTGACCTTCGTCCGCTCCCAGGTGGCGCACGGCCGGCTCCTGTCGGTCGACACCTCCGCCGCCCGCGAGGCGCCCGGCGTCGTGGCCGTCTACACGGCCGAGGACTGCGCGGACCTCGCCCCGATACCCGCCGGCCTGCCGATGGTCCCGCCGGCCATGCAGCGGCCCTGGCTGGCCCAGGGCAAGGTGCGCTTCGTCGGCGACATCGTCGCCGTCGTGCTCACCGAGGAGCGCTACCAGGGCGAGGACGCCGCCGAGCTGGTCTCGGTCGACATCGACCCGCTGCCCGCGGTGGTCACCACCGCCGACGCCGCGGCCGGCGAGGTCCTGCTCTTCGAGGACGCCGGCACGAACGTCATGGCCACCTTCGGTGAGCCGGCCCCGGCCGACTTCTTCTCCGGCTGCGAGGTCGTGGTGGAGCAGCGCATGGTCAACCAGCGGGTCGCCCCCGTGCCGCTGGAGACCCGCGCCGCCGCCGCCGCGTGGGGCGACGACGGCCGGGTCACCATCTGGTGCACCAACCAGGGCGCGCAGCAGGCCAAGGGCGAGATCGCCGGCTGGCTCGGGATGGACCCGGCCCGGGTCCACCTGATCACCCCGGACGTCGGCGGCGGCTTCGGCGCGAAGATCGGCGCCGACCCCGAGTACGCCTTCACGGCCTGGCTGGCCCAGCGCGCCGGGCGGCCGGTCCGCTGGACGGAGAACCGCTCCGAGAACCTGGTCGGCATGCTGCACGGCCGCGGCCAGGACCAGACGGTCCGGATCGGCGGCCGCCGCGACGGCACCATCGAGGCCTACAGCATCGCCGTCGACCAGGACGGCGGCGCCTACCCGAGGGTCGGGATCATCCTGCCGACGCTCACCATGCTCATGGCCGCGGCGACCTACGCCTTCCCCAAGGTGCACGCCCACGGCCGGGCGCTGGCCACCAACACCACCTCCATCGGGGCCTACCGGGGGGCGGGCCGCCCCGAGGCGACCGCCGCCGTCGAGCGGGCGATCGACCTGTTCGCCGCCGAGATCGGCATGGACCCCGCCGAGGTCCGCCGGAAGAACCTGGTCCCGTCCTTCTCGGAGCCGCACACCACCCCGTCGGGGGCGACGTACGACTCCGGCGAGTACACCGCGGCCCTGGAGAAGGCGCTGGAGGCGGCCGGGTACGACGAGCTGCGGGCCGAGCAGGCCCGCCGCCGGGAGCGCGGGGAGGCGCGGCAGCTCGGCATCGGCCTGTCGACCTACGTCGAGATCACCGGGGCCGACACCGGCCTGGGTTCGGCCGAGTCCGCCGAGCTGGAGGTGCACGCGGACGGGACGGCGACCGTGCTGACCGGCACCTCGCCGCACGGCCAGGGGCACGCCACGGCGTGGGCGATGCTGGCCAGCGACCAGACCGGCATCCCGGTCGAGAAGATCACCGTGCTGCACGGCGACACCGACCGCATCCCCCGGGGTGGCGGGACGATGGGCTCGCGCAGCCTGCAGCAGGGCGGCGCCGCGGTGCACCAGGCCGCCGTCGAGCTGGTCGCGCTGGCCAAGCAGCGGGCCGCCGAGCGGCTGGAGGTGGATGCCGCCGACCTCGAGCTGGACCTGGCCGGCGCGGGGCTCGCCGTGCGCGGCACGCCCGGCGCCGGGGTCACCCTCGCCGAGCTCGCCGCCGACGAGCCGCTGCTGGTGCAGACCCGCTTCGAGGCGGCCGCGCCGACGTTCCCGTTCGGCGCGCACGTGGCCGTGGTCGAGGTCGACGTGGAGTCCGGCAAGGCCGAGCTGCAGCGGCTGGTCGCCGTCGACGACGCCGGCACCATCGTCAACCCGCTGCTGGCCGAGGGGCAGCGGCACGGCGGCTACGCGCAGGGGGTCGCGCAGGCGCTGCTCGAGGAGGTCCTCTACGACGCCGACGGCAACCCGCAGACCTCCACCCTGGCCGACTACCCGTTCGTCTCGGCGACCGAGCTGCCGAGCTTCGAGCTGGTGGACATGGCCACGCCCACGCCCATCAACCCGCTGGGCGCCAAGGGCATCGGGGAGGCGGGCACGATCGGCTCCACGCCCGCCGTCCACAACGCCGTCATCGACGCCGTCGCGCACCTCGGCGTCCGGCACATCGACATGCCCACCACGCCGATGAAGGTGTGGCGGGCGATCCAGCAGGCCCAGCAGGGAGGCAGCAACGCATGAAGGTCTCGATGACCGTCAACGGTCAGCAGCACACCGACGACGTGGAGCCGCGGTTGCTGCTGGCGCACTACCTGCGCGACGTCCTGGGGCTCAAGGCCACCAACATCGGCTGCGACACGACCTCGTGCGGGGCCTGCACGGTGATCGTCGACGGCCTGTCGGTGAAGTCGTGCACCGTGCTGGCGGCCCAGGCCGACGGCTCGCAGGTCACCACGCTCGAGGGCCTCGCCGGCCCGGACGGCGAGCTGCACCCGATGCAGAAGGCGTTCCGCGAGGAGCACGGGCTGCAGTGCGGGTTCTGCACGCCCGGCATGGTGATGGCGGCGATCGGCGTCCTCGCCGACAACCCCGACCCCAGCGACCGCGAGGTCCGGGAGGGGCTGGAGGGCAACCTCTGCCGGTGCACCGGCTACCACAACATCGTCCGCGCGGTGCGGTCCGCGGCCCAGGCCGGCCCCGCGGCCGGTCAGGTGCCGCAGGACCAGGAGGTGGCCCGGTGATTCCCGGGGCGTTCGAGTACGTGCGGCCGGGCACGGTCGAGGAGGCCGTCGCGGCCCTCGTCGAGCACGGCGACGACGCCAAGCTCATCGCCGGCGGGCACTCGCTGCTCCCGCTGATGAAGCTGCGGCTGGCCATGCCCGCGGTGCTGGTCGACATCAGCCGGATCCCCGACCTGTCCTACGTGCGGGTCGAGGGGGACGAGGTGGCCATCGGCGCGGGCACCCGGCACTTCGAGCTCGAGAAGGACGACGTCGCCCGGGCCGAGGTGCCGATCCTGCCGTACGCCGCCAGCCAGGTCGGCGACCCGCAGGTGCGCCACCGCGGCACGCTCGGCGGCACGGTGGCGCACAGCGACCCGGCGTCCGACCTGCCCACGGCGCTGCTCGCGCTCGGGGGCAGCGTCGTCGTCCAGGGGCCGGGGGGCCGCCGGAGCATCCCGATGACGGAGTTCTGGCTCGGCTTCTACGAGACCGCGCTGGCCGAGGACGAGGTCGTCGTCGAGGTGCGCGTGCCGCGCACCGGCTCGGCCGGCTGGGCCTACGAGAAGTTCACCCGGCGGGCCAACGACTGGCCGATCGTCGCCGTGGCCGCCGTCGAGGGCCGCGTCGCGCTGGCCAACATGGCCGGGGCCGTGGTGCGGGCCACCGCCACCGAGGAGGCGCTGGCCCGCGGCGCGTCGATCGCGGAGGCGGCCGGGCTGGCCGACGAGGGCACCAGCCCGTCGTCGGACATGCACGCCGACCCGGAGTACCGCCGGCACCTGGCCCGGCTGCTCACCCGGCGGGCGCTGGAGAAGGCGTCCGGCGCGGGAGCCGCCGCGGCCTGAGAAAGGACCCCCTGCCCCCCACCGCTCGCACGCTCGCGGCGGGACCCTGCAGGGGGCCGCGACGCCGCCGGGACCGCGAGGTCCCGGCGGCGTCGATCATCAGCCGGCCGGGGTGAGCATCCCCGCGCCGACGGTGGCGTTCGTGGCCTCGTCGACCAGGATGAACCGCCCCGTCGCCCGGTTGCGGGTGTAGTCGTCGACGAACAGCGGCTGGGTGGTGCGCAGCCGCACCCGGCCGATGTCGTTGAGCCCGAGCTCGGTGGCGTCGAGGTCGCGGTGCAGGGTGTTCACGTCCAGCCGGTAGGCGAGGTCCTTGACCATGGCGCGCACCGTGCGGGTCGTGTGCTTGACCGCCAGGCGCTGGCGCGGCCGCAGCGGCTGGTCGGTCATCCAGCAGACCAGCGCGTCGAGGTCCTGGGTGGTCTCGGGCCGGTTGCCGGGCCGGCAGACCAGGTCGCCGCGGGAGACGTCGAGGTCGTCGGTGAGCCGGAGCGTCACCGACATCGGCGGGAAGGCCTCGTCGAGCGGGCCGCGCGGCCCGTCGATCCCGGCGATCGTGGTGGTCAGCCCGCTGGGCAGCACCACCACCTCGTCGCCGGTGCGCAGCACGCCGCTGGCCACGGTGCCGGCGTAGCCGCGGTAGTCGTGGAACGCGTCGGACTGCGGGCGGACGACGTACTGCACCGGGAACCGCGCGTCGGTCAGGTTGCGGTCGCTCGCCACGTGCACGTGCTCGAGGTGGTGCAGCAGCGTCGGGCCCTGGTACCAGGGCGTGCGGTCCGAGTGGCTGACGACGTTGTCGCCGTGCAGCGCCGAGATCGGCACGACCGTCAGGTCGGGGACGTCGAGCTTGGCGGCGAAGGCGCTGAACTCGTCGCGGATGCCCTCGTAGACCTCCTCCGACCAGTCGACGAGGTCCATCTTGTTGACCGCGACGACCAGGTGCGGCACCCGCAGCAGGGAGGCGAGGAAGGCGTGCCGGCGGCTCTGCTCCACCATGCGCTTGCGGGCGTCGACGAGCACGATCGCGAGGTCGGCGGTCGAGGCGCCGGTGACCATGTTGCGCGTGTACTGCACGTGGCCCGGGGTGTCGGCCAGGATGAACGTCCGCCGCGGGGTGGCGAAGTAGCGGTAGGCCACGTCGATGGTGATCCCCTGCTCCCGCTCCGCCCGCAGGCCGTCGGTGAGCAGCGCGAGGTCGACGTAGTCGCCCTTGCTGGCGCGGGCGACCGCCTCGTACTGGTCCTCGAAGATCGCCTTGCTGTCGAACAGCAGCCGGCCGATGAGCGTGCTCTTGCCGTCGTCCACCGAGCCGGCGGTGGCGATCCGCAGGATGTCCTTGCGGGCGGTGGCCAGCTCGGCGGCGTGCTCGGCGGCGGCCGAGTGGACGTCGACGGGGGCGGTGGTGCTCTCTCCGGGAGCCATCAGAAGTAGCCCTCCTTCTTCCGGTCCTCCATCGCGGCGTCGCTCACCTTGTCGTCACCCCGGGTGGCGCCGCGCTCGGTCATGCGGGTCACCGCGATCTCGGCGATGACCTCCTCCACCGTGGTCGCCTCCGACCGCACCGCGGCGGTCAGGTTGGCGTCGCCCACGGTCCGGTAGCGCACCACGGCCCGGGAGGTCCGCTCGCCCTCGCGCGGCCGGACGAACTGGTTGACCGCGTAGAGCATCCCCTGACGGTCGACGACCTCCCGCTCCTGGGCCAGGTACAGCGGCGGGATGGCGATCTGCTCGCGGGCGATGTACTGCCAGATGTCCAGCTCGGTCCAGTTCGACAGCGGGAACACCCGGAGGGACTCCCCGAGGTGGATCCGGCCGTTGTAGAGGTCCCAGAGCTCCGGGCGCTGGTTCTTGGGGTCCCACTGGCCGAACTCGTCGCGGAAGGAGAACACCCGCTCCTTGGCGCGCGCCTTGTCCTCGTCGCGGCGGGCGCCGCCGAACAGCGCGGTGAACCCGTGCTCCTCCACGGCGTCGAGCAGCACCGGCGTCTGGATGCGGTTGCGCGACCCGTTGGGCTCCTCGCGCACCGTGCCGGCGGCGATCGCGTCGGGCACCGAGGCGACGACGAGCTCCACGCCGAGCTCGGCGACCCGCTTGTCGCGGAACTCGAGCACGTCGTCGAAGTTCAGCCCGGTGTCGACGTGCATGACCGGGAAGGGGATCCGGGCCGGGGCGAAGGCCTTGCGGGCCAGCTCCAGCATCACGATGGAGTCCTTGCCGCCGGAGAACAGCAGCACCGGCCGCTCCGACTCGGCGGCGACCTCGCGGATCACGTGGATGGACTCGGCTTCCAGGGTCTCCAGCTGGGAGAGCCGGTAGTCGGGAGTGGTCACGGCACGGTCTCCGGAGATCGGGGCGCACGGGCGGGGGACGAGCGGGCGGGGCTCGAACCAGCACCAACCGCACCGGTTCGGTCGGGATTCCCGTCCAGTGTCCGCCATCGGCTCACCCGGGGGGACGTGACCCCTCTCGCACCGCGGCCAGCAGCCGGTCCGCGAGCTCGGGGCGGCACACCAGGAGGTCGGGCAGCCAGGGATCGGGCTCGTTGTAGCGCAGCGGCGAGCCGTCCAGCCGGACGGCGGTCAGCCCGGCGGCCCGGGCGACGGCGACGGGGGCGGCGGAGTCCCACTGGTACATGCCGCCGTCGTGCACGTAGGCGTCGACCTCGCCGCGGACGACCGCGGTCACCTTGTAACCGGCCGACCCGAGGGGGACCAGCTCGGCGTCCAGCGCGGCCGCGGCCGGTCCGGCCTGCGCCGGGGGGCGGGTGCGGCTCACCGCCACCCGCAGCCGCCGCCCCTCGGCGGGCGGGACGGCGGGCGGCGGGTCGGTCATCAGCACCTCCTCGAGCGCGGGCAGGGCGACGGCGGCCGCGGTCAGGTCCCCCGCCGACCACAGCGCCACGTGCACCGCCCAGTCGGCCCGCTCGGGGTCGCCGTACTCCCGGGTGCCGTCCAGGGGGTCGACGATCCAGACCCGGTCGGCGGCCAGGCGCCGGCGGTCGTCGGGGGCCTCCTCGCTGAACACCACGTCGTCGGGCCGGCGGTCGGCCAGCACCCGGGTGACGGCCCGCTGGGCGGCGGCGTCCCCCGCGTCGCCCAGGGCCCGACCGGTGAGCCCGCCGTCCCGCAGCCCCACCAGCGCCTCCGCGGCGGCCCGCGCCGCCGCCGCGGCGACCGCGACGTCGGTCACTCCCCGTCCCCGGGCACGCCCGTCGCGTCGGTGGGGCGCCGGGGCGGTGCGTGCCGCCCGCGGGCGTCGGTGATGGCCCCGAAGTAGTCGGCGTGCCGGTCGGCGCGGGGCATGACGAACACCCCGCGGGCGGCGACGAGCGGCTCGTCGGGCGCGGCCTCGGCCGCGATGCTCCCGCCGAGGTCCACCCGCCGGCCGGACGCCGCCGTCACCGCGGCCCGCAGCACCAGCGGGGTGTCCAGCGGCACGGGACGCCGGTACTCGAGCTCCAGCCGGGCGGTCATGCCCCACAGCCCGGCCGCGATCGCCGCCGAGCCGAGCAGCTGGTCGGCCAGCAGCGCGCTCACCCCGCCGTGCACGTACCCGGGCGGACCCTCGAAGGCCGGGCCGAGGGTCGCCCGGCCGAGCACACCACCGTCGGTGCGCCGGAAGCGCACCGGTGGCGCCAGGGCGCTGCCCACGCCGGACACCGGGTTGTAGACCCGGCGGAACACGACCGGGTCGTCCAGCGCGGGCAGCTGCGTCACCGGCCGCTGCGCCGCCGCCAGCCGCCCGGTGAGCTCCCGCACCGCCGTGGCGGTCGCCCGCAGGTCGCCCGCCGGCACGGTGGTCCGCACCGAGGCGTCGACCAGCCCGCGCAGGGCGGTGCCCAGCTCGGTCACCGCGGCCATGAGCTCGCTGTCGTACGGCTGCCCGTCGTCGGTCTGCACGACCGGACGGTAGCCAGCTCAGCCCTGCGGCCCCGGGCCGGGGGACGGCGGCGCCTGCTGCGGCGGGGGGCCCGAGCGCGGCAGCCGCACCGTGAACACGGCGCCGGCCCCGGGCGCCGTCCGCAGGTCCACCGTGCCGCCGTGCGCGGCGACCAGCGCGGAGACGATCGCCAGCCCCAGACCGGTGCCGCCCTGCGCGCGGGCGCGGGAGGGATCGGCGCGGTAGAACCGCTCGAACACCCGGGCGGCGTGCTCGGGGGCCATCCCGGGGCCCTCGTCGGCGACCCGGAGGACGACGAACCCGCCGTCCTCGTCGTCGGACCCGTGGCCGCCGTCCCCGTCGCCCGGCTCGTCGGTGATCGTGACGGTGAGCGCCGCGGTGGTCGGCGTGTGCACGAGCGCGTTGGTGACCAGGTTGCCGACCACCTGGCGCAGCCGGGCCTCGTCCCCCAGCACGACGGGCAGCTCGGAGAGGCCCCCGTCGAGGTGCAGGGCGACCGGCCGCTCCGGCTGGACCGCGCGGGCGTCGTGGACGGCGTCCCCCGCGACCTCGGCGAGGTCGACCGGCGCGATGGACAGCGGCCGCTGCTGGTCCAGCCGGGCCAGCTGCAGGAGGTCCTCGACGAGCACGCCCATGCGGGCGCCCTCGGACTCGATGCGGGCCATGAGCCGGCGGGTCTCCTCGGGGCTGCCCACGGCACCCTGCCGGTAGAGCTCGGCGAACCCGCGGATCGAGGTGAGCGGGGTGCGCAGCTCGTGGCTGGCGTCGGCGACGAACCGGCGCATCCGCGCCTCCGAGGACCGGGCCTGCTCCTCGGAGGCCTGCTGGGCCCGGAACGAGGCCTCGATGCGCCCGAGCATGCCGTTGAGGGCCAGCGACAGCCGGCCCACCTCGGTGCGCTCGTCGCCGACGGGCACCCGCTGCGAGAGGTCCCCGGCGGCGATGGCCCGCGCGGTGCGCTCCACCTCGGACAGCGGGCGGAGGCTGTTGCGGACGAGCACGTACCCGGCCGTGGCGAGGACGGCCAGGACGATCAGCCCGACGACGACCTCGATGGCCACCAGGCGGCCGATGACCTGGTCGTCGGACTCGAAGCCGCTGGCCACGACCGCGGTGTTCCCGTTCCCGGCATCCTCGCTGAGCGCCCGCCAGAGCCGGCCGTCGTCCGACCGGACGGTGACCGGGTGGCCGATGCCGGCCCGCACCAGCTCGGCGTCCCGCCCCGAGAACCGGAGGCCCTCCGCCTCGAGGGGGAGGGAGAGCACGGAGCTGCCGCCGTCCGGGGTCAGGCAGGCGACGTAGTACGTGCTGATCTGCGGGCCACCGCCGCGGGGCCATGGGAGGCCCTCCGCGCAGGCCTGGTCGAACCAGGGCTCCCGCTCGTAGCGCGCCAGCGTGGCCTGGAGCTGCTGGTCCTGCTGCCCGACGATGTAGCGCTTGAGCAGCGAGGTGGCGGCGATCCCCGTGGCCGTGAGCGCGATGACCACCAGACCCATGAGCAGCGCCACGAGCGTGACGCGCAACGGGAAGCGCGGTGCCCGCCCGTCGGATCGGGCGGGCACCGCGCCGGTGCCCGGTGGCGGCCGGTCGGTCACGCGCCCCGCGGCAGCCGCAGGGTGTAGCCGACGCCCCGGATCGTGTGCAGGAGCCGCGGCTCGGTGGTGTCGACCTTGCGCCGCAGGTAGGAGATGTAGGACTCGACCACGTTCGCCTCACCGTTGAAGTCGTAGTTCCAGACGTGGTCCAGGATCTGCGCTTTCGACAGCACGCGCCCGGCGTTGGCCATCAGGTAGCGCAGCAGCTTGAACTCGGTCGGCGACAGGCTGATGACCTCGCCGGCCTTGACCACCTCGTGGCTCTCCTCGTCGAGCTCGATGTCGGCGAAGGTGAGCTTCGGGGACGCGTCGGCGCGCTGCTGGCCGCCGGTGCGCCGCAGCACCGCCCGGATGCGGGCCAGCACCTCGTCCAGGCTGAAGGGCTTGGTGACGTAGTCGTCCCCACCGAGGGTCAGGCCGGAGACCTTGTCCTCGGCGGCGTCGCGCGCGGTGAGGAAGAGGACGGGCGTGTGGCGGCCGGTCTCCCGCAGCCGGCGGACGACGCCGAAGCCGTCGAGCCCGGGCATCATCACGTCGAGCACGAGCAGGTCGGGTCGGAAGGACGCCGCCATCGACAGCGCCTGCTGGCCGTCGGCCGCGGTGGCCACCTCGAACCCGGCGTAGCGGAGGCTGGCGGAGAGCAGCTCGCGGATGTTCGGCTCGTCGTCGACCACGAGGAGGCGGGCCTCCGGGGTCGAGCTCCTGCCGGTGCCGGTCACAGCACCTCCCGTCGCGCGCGTCGCCGTCGTCATGCCCCGAGGGTGCGCCGGGGGACTGGGCCCGCCCTGGACGGTACCTGTGAGCTGCCTGTGCGCCGTGCCGCGCGGGGCGGGGGCGGACGGCGTCAGCCGGCCGGGGCCATGGCGCGGCCGCGGCGCCAGTACCCGATGGCGTGGTGCTGGGCGCGGCCCAGGCCCCACCGGCCGCGCAGGTCGGCGCGGACGGCGCGGACGGTCGCCGACTCGGCGGCCACCCACGCGAACAGGTCCTCGCCCTCGGGCCGCTCGAGCGCTGCGACGGCGTCGACCAGCAGCGTCCCCTCCCCGGGCGGGCTGGCCCCCCGGTGCAGCCAGCGGACGTCCACGCCGGCCGGGTGGACCAGCGCCTGCTCCTCGTCGGCGCCGGCCACCTCCACGAGGGCCACGCCGCGGGTCCCCGCGGGTGCCGCGGCGAGGATCCGGCCGATCGCCGGCAGCGCGGTCTCGTCACCGGCCAGGAGCAGCCACCCGGCCGGCCGGTCGCCGAGCGGACCCGCGCCCGCGACGCCCAGCAGGGCACCCGGGACCGCGGCCGCGGCCCAGGTGGCGGCCGGGCCGTCCCCGTGCAGGACGAAGTCGATCTCCACCTCACCGCGGGCCGGGTCCTGCCGGCGGGCGGTGTAGCTGCGCAGGCTGACCCCGTGGCGCCCCTGGGGCCAGACGATCCGCCCGTCCCGGGCGACCGCCGGCCACCGCGGCGCCGGGTCGCCGACCTCGGGGACGAGCAGGTTGACCGTCGGGCCGGCCGCGGCCACGGCCTCCGCCGTGCCGGAGAGGACCACCCGGCGGACCGTCGGGGTGACGCCGGCGACCGAGACGACGGTCAGCACGTCGACCGGACGGGTGGCGTCGGGGGCGGTCACGGCCAGTCAGCCTAAACGGGCCGACCCGGCCGACCCCGGGGGAATGGAGTCGACCGGGCCGGCGATCGAGGACGGGGAGACGTCACCGTGAGTAGTCACTCAACCGCCGCTCAGCAGCGACGATGTCGACGACGTCCCCGTCGCCCTCCACGCTACGTGACCGCGGCGGATCTGCCACTGCCCGAACGGGTGACCATGCGCCACGGACGGGGACATGTGTGCCTCCGGGTCGCTGCGGGCACGGGCAGGGGACCACGAGCGAACGGGAGCGCGAGCGATGGCCGACGACCTGAAGAAGGGTGACGACGTCACCTGGAAGAGCCACGGCGAGACGGTCGAGGGCACCGTCACGCGCAAGATCACCGAGGACACCGAGGCGGCCGGCCGCACCGTGCGCGCCAGCAAGGACGAGCCGCAGTACGAGGTGGAGAGCGAGAAGTCGGGCAACACGGCGGTGCACAAGCCCGGCGCCCTCCACGAGAAGTGACACCCCGACGAGGAGGAGGACGACCGTGAGCGAGACCGGGGACCAGTTCGCCGGCACGTCCGCGCGCAGCACCAAGCACAACCCGCGGCTGGACGAGGAGCTGGAGCACGAGGTCCAGGGGATGCTGAAGGCCGAACGGTCCACCCGCGCCGAGGAGTGGCGCGAGGTCGAGCCGGTCGCCGAGGGGGATCCCGACATCGACGCGGACCCGGCCGGGACGCTGGTCGGGGGCACGCCCACGGGCATGGACGCCGACGCCGTCGTCGTCCGGGCCGAGCTGGCCCGCTGGCTGGACCGGGCCGACTTCCCGAGCACCGGTCCGGACCTGGTCGAGGCCGCCCTGGACCACCGTGCCCCGGACGCCGTCGTGGACGAGCTGCGCCGGCTGCCCGAGGGGGAGCGCTACGAGCGCGTGGGCGACGTCGTCCGGGCGCTCGGCTACCCGACGGAGACCTGACGCGAGGGCGGTCAGGGGCTCACGGGCTCCTGACCGTTCCCGCTCGCCCGCTCCTCGGCCTCGGCGATCTCCTCGGCACCGCGACGGCGGAACAGCCGTGACCCCGGGAACCCCTTGATCACGTGCCGGACGTCCTCCATGGTGTCCAGCAGGTCGTGGATGTCGGCGCCGACGTTGCCCATCGACCGCAGGATCGGCAGGACGTCCTCGTCGAGGTGCGCCGCGAGCTGCGGCAGCCGGTCGACCAGCGTGACCAGCGCCTCGGCCTCCTCGGGCGAGACCGACGCCACCAGGCGGCGCACCGTGGGGGACAGCGCCAGCAGCGGCTCCTCGTAGGTGTCGACCAGCGGGGTGACCCGCCCCAGCAGCTCCTCGGCGGTGCCGACGGCGCCGTCCGCGCGGGCGAGCGTCGCCCCGGTCGCGGCCACCGCGGCGTCCGCGCGCTGCTGGGTGCTCGCGACGGCGGCGACGGCCTGGTCGGCGCGTTGCTGGGTGCCGGCCACGGCGGCGACGGCCTGGTCGGCGCGCTGCTGGGTGCCGGCCACGGCGGCGACGGCCTGGTCGGCGCGCTGCTGGGTGCCGGCCACGGCGGCGACGGCTTCGTCGGCGCGCTGCTGGGTGCTCGCGACGGCGGCGACGGCTTCGTCGGCGCGTTGCTGGGTGCCGGCCACGGCGGCCACGGCCGCGTCGGCCCGCTGCCGCGTGGTCTCGACCCCGAGGATCTCCGCGTCCGCACGGCGGCGGGTCGCCTCGACCCCCAGGATCTCCGCGTCCGCACGGCGGCGGGTCGCCTCGACCCCCAGGATCTCCGCGTCGGCGCGCTGCCGGGTCTCGTCCACCCGCTCGACCAGCTCGTCGGCACGCGTGGCGATGCGGTCGAGGTGGTCGACCGCGGCCGTCACCCGATCGGCCAGGTCCTCCAGCCGCCCGACGAGCGCTGCGACGCGGGGCACCAGCGCCAGCGCCTCACCGACCCCGTCCCGCAGCCCGCCCACCGCGGAGAGGACGTCGGACGGACCGGGCACCGAGGGGAGTCTCACCCCGCGAACGCTACGCAGACCGCCGCCCGTGCGCGCCTCGCTCGCGCGTCCCCTCCCGCGAAGCGACATGTCGGCCGTATCGTTGGGTACAGCCACGATCACGCGGCGCAACGGTGGGTGCGGTCGCGCCGGGACACGGCGCGGGTCACGAGGATGGGAAGACGACGCCGGTGGGGCACGAGCGGACGCGGGACGAGGGGCGCAGCCGCCTGGTGGGTGCCACCCGCGCCCGGCGCCGCCCGGCGGCCCAGCCACCGCGGGGCGGCGGCCCCGCCCGCGAGTCGGTCACCGTCGAGCAGCTGGTCGCCCGCCAGGGTGGCGAGGTGGGCCGCCGCCGGGCCGCGCGCACCGGCGAGGTGCCCATCCCCCTCGCGCCGGGCGAGCAGCCGCCCGCGCACCGGCGCGGCCTGCCTCCCGTCCCGGGTGCGGCCGGGCCCGTTCCCGGCCCGCCCCCCGACCAGCCGCCGTCCGGCCGCCCCGCGCAGCCCGGCGACAGCGGGGTCGTGTCGCGCGGCCTGCCACCCGTCCCGGGTGCGGCGCCGACCGGCGGCCCGGAGCGGCCCGCCGACGCCGTCCCGCCGCACGCCGGGTTGCCGCCGGTACCCGCGTCCGCCCGCGCGTCCGTACCGCTGTTCCCGCCGCTGGGCAGCGAGCAGCCCGGCCACCGGCCCTCCCGGCCGGTCGCGCCGCTGCCGCCCATCCCGGGGCGCGACCTCCCGCCCGCCGGGGCCACCCGGCTCACCCCGCCGGGGCCGCGCGAGCGCCGCGCCGCCCGCCGCGCGTCCCGGAGCCCGGCCCGGAGGCGCCTCGTCCGCGCCGCCTCCGCGCTGCTCGTCCTCGTCGGCGTGGTCCTGACCTACCACCTCGGGCTGTACTTCTACGTCGACCAGGGCATGCGCCGGGTCGCCGCGTTGGCCCCCGCCGGACCGGAGGTGCTCGCCCCCCAGCTGCAGGCAGGGGCGCAGACCTACCTGGTCGTCGGCACGGGCGTCCCGGGCGGGGAGGGCCCCGCCGCGGTGACGGCCCTGGTCGCCCACGTACCCGCCGACCAGGAGTCCGCGGTGCTGGTCAGCCTGCCCCCGGCCGCGCTGGTCGACACCCCCGCCTGCGTCCAGGAGGACGGCGGCCTGCGCGAGCCGGCCACCGAGGCCGTCGCCACCGCGCTGCTCGACGGTGGGCCGGCCTGCCTCGTGCGCGCGGTGCAGCAGCTCTCCGGGCTGCGGGTCGACCACTACCTCGGCGTGGACCTGGCCCGGGTCCCGGGCATGGTCGACGCGCTCGGCGGCATCTCCCTCTGCGTGCCCACCCCGTCGGGGGCGGAGGGGAGCGCGGCCGCCCCGGTGCCTGCCGGGACGTCCGAGCTGACCGGCGAGCAGGTGGCCGGCTACCTGCAGCCCGGTGACGCCGCGGACGCCACGGGCGCCGCCGTCGCCCAGCGCACCCAGCTCCTGCTGACCGCCACGCTGCTCGCCGCCGCGTCGGTGGACACGCTGCGCGACCCGGTGGCGCTCACCCGCTTCTCCCTCCGCGCCACCGGCGCCCTCACCGTCGACCAGGACACCAACCTCGGCGACCTGCGGACCCTCGCCGGCACCCTCGGCGACCTGACCGGGGACGCCGTGCAGCGCACCCACCTGCCCGTGGCGCGGGCGGACCACGTGCCGGCCGGCGGGGAGCAGCCCGTCGTGGTGCTCGACGGTGCGGCCACCCGGACGCTGTTCGAGACCGTCATCGACAGCGGCCGGTTGCCCGCCGAGCTCGCCGTCCCCCCGGCGGACGCCGCCGCGCCGGCCCCGGCCGCCGAGCCGGCCCCGGAGGCCGCGGCACCGGCCGCCGAGCCCGCTCCGGGGGCGCCCACCGTCCCGCCGGGGCAGATCACCGTCGACGTCCTCAACGGCACCGCGACCGGCGGGCTGGCCGCCACCGCGGCCGAGCAGCTGCGCGCCCAGGGGTTCGTGGTCGGCGCGGTCGGCAACGAGCCGGGCGCGCCGACCGGCACCCTGGTCCGGTACGCGCCCGAGGCGGCCGAGCAGGCCCGCACCGTGGCGGCCGCCGTCCCCGGGGCGACGCTGCAGGGGGGAGCGCCCGCCGGCAGCGCCGTGCAGCTGGTGCTGGGGCCCGGCTACGACGGCGTCGTCCCCGTGACCGTCGCGCCCCCGCCCGTCGCCGCACCCGCGCCCGAGACCACCGCCGCCGCGCCGGAGACCTCCCCGGCGGCGAGCGCCGGACCCGTCCGCTGCTGACTGTGGGTGGTCGGCCCGCGCCCGTCTCGCGGTGATCATGGGCATCCGGCACGGGGACACGCCGGTGCGGGCGCGTCCTGCCGCGAGTCCTCCCTGATCACCGGGAGATGGGCCCGCAGGCGCCGGCCGACCCCGTCAGGGGCCGGCGGGGCTCACCCGAAGCGGCCGGAGATGTAGTCCTCGGTGGCCTTCTGGTCCGGGTTGCTGAAGATCTTCTCGGTGGGGTTGAACTCGATCAGCCGGCCCGGCTGGCCCACCCCGTTGAGGTTGAAGAAGCCGGTGGACTCGCTGACCCGCGCGGCCTGCTGCATGTTGTGCGTGACGATGACGATCGTGTAGCGCTCCTTGAGCTCCGTCATCAGGTCCTCGATCGCCAGCGTCGAGATCGGGTCCAGCGCCGAGCAGGGCTCGTCCATGAGCAGGACGTCCGGCTCGACCGCGATCGCCCGGGCGATGCACAGCCGCTGCTGCTGGCCACCGGAGAGGCCCGACCCCGGCCGGTCGAGCCGGTCCTTGACCTCCTCCCACAGGTTGGCCCCCCGCAGCGACCGCTCGACGAGCTCGTCCAGGTCGGACTTCTTCATCCGCCGCGCGTTGAGCCGCATCCCCGCGGCGACGTTCTCGTAGATCGACATCGTGGGGAACGGGTTGGGCCGCTGGAAGACCATGCCGATCTGGCGGCGGACGTCGACCGGGTCGGCGTCGGCGCCGTAGAGGTCGTGGCCGTCCATCACGACCTTGCCCTCGACGCGGGCGCCCGGGATGACCTCGTGCATCCGGTTGAGCGTCCGCAGGAAGGTCGACTTCCCGCACCCGGAGGGGCCGATCAGGGCGGTGATGCTGCGCGGCTCGATGGAGACGTTCACACCTTCCACGGCGAGGAAGTTGCCGTAGTAGATGTTGAGGTCCGAGACGTCGATGCGCTTGGCCACGAAGGTGGTCCTCTCTGGTCGGTGCTGGGACGTCAGCGGCCGGTCTTGGGGGCGAAGAAGCGGCTGATCAGGCGGGCGACCACGTTGAGGCCCATGACCAGCATGATGAGCAGGAGCGCTGCCGTCCAGGCCCGGTCGATCGCGTACTCCGGCGGCACGCCCGGCTGGGTGAGCTGGTAGTAGGCGTAGACCGGCAGGGTCGCCATGCGGCCGTCGAACGGGTCGAAGTTCGTGGCGTTGGTGATACCCACGGTCACCAGCAGCGGTGCGGTCTCGCCGACGACGCGGGCGATCGCCAGGGTGACCCCGGTGCCGAGGCCGGCGATGGCCGTCGGGATGACGACCTTGACGATCGTCCGCCACTTCGGGACGCCCAGGGCGTAGGCGGCCTCGCGGAGCTCGTTCGGGACGAGCTTGAGCACCTCCTCGGCCGAGCGCACCACCACCGGGATCATCAGCACCGACAGCGCGACGGCGCCCATGATGCCCAGCCGGACGCCCGGACCGAAGAACAGCACGAACAGGGCGTAGGCGAAGAGACCGGCGACGATCGACGGGATGCCGGTCATGACGTCGACGAAGAACGTGATGGCCCGCTTGAGCCGGCCGCGGGCGTACTCGACCAGGTAGATGGCGGTCATCAGCCCGATCGGCACCGAGATCAGGGTGGTGAGCGCGGTGATGATCAGCGTGCCGAAGATGGCGTGGTAGGCGCCGCCGCCCTCGCCGATGATGCCGACCAGCGAGGAGCCGAAGAACTCGCCGTCGAACCGGACGATGCCCCGGCCCACGACCTCCCAGACCAGCGCCACGAGCGGGACCATCGCGATCCCGAACGCGCTGGTGACGACGGCGGTCACCAGCCGGTCGGTGGCCTTGCGGCGGCCCTCGGTCACCCGCGAGGCGAGGTAGAGCGCCAGCGTCCCCAGGACGACGGCGTAGACGACGAACAGCGCGATGTTGAAGTCGCCGAGGAGCTCGAGCCCCGCGGCGACGGCGGCGGCACCCGCGAAGCAGGCCCAGGGCGCCCATCGGGGCAGCCGGCCGGCGGCCGGCTCCACCGCGTCGGCGGCGGTGCTGACCGGCGTGGGGGTCTGGGTGGCCATCAGTTGGCTCCGGAGAAGTCGGCGCGACGGTTGACGATCCAGCGGGCGAGCATGTTCACCACGAGGGTGATCACGAAGAGGGCCAGGCCGCTGGCGATGAGGGTGTTGACCGCGATGCCGGTCGACTCCGGGAACTGCAGGGCGATGTTCGCCGCGATCGTCGCCGGGTTGCCGCTGCTGATCAGGTTGAACGTGATGCCACCGGAGACCGACAGCACCAGGGTGACGGCGAGGGTCTCGCCGAGCGCGCGGCCCAGCCCGAGCATCGAGCCACCGATGATGCCGCTCTTGCCGTAGGGGATGACGGCCATCTTGATCATCTCCCAGCGGGTGGCGCCGAGGGCCAGCGCCGCCTCCTTGTGCAGCGTGGGCACCTGGAGGAAGACCTCGCGGGAGATGGCGCTGATGATCGGCAGGATCATGATCGCCAGGACCAGGCCTGCGGTGAGCATGGTGCGGCCGGTGGCCGACGTCGGCCCGGCGAAGAACGGGATGAACCCGAGGTTGTCCTCCAGCCACCGGTAGAAGGGCACCATCTTGGGCGCCAGCCAGGAGATGCCCCAGAAGCCGTAGACGATGCTGGGGATCGCCGCGAGCAGGTCGACGAGGTAGCCGAGGCCCTGGGCCAGCCGCCGCGGCGCGAAGTGCGTGATGAACAGCGCGATGGCCACCGCCAGGGGCGTGGCCACGACCAGCGCGATGAGGGCGGCCAGCAGGGTGCCGAAGACGAGCGGGGCGATGTAGGCGGTCAGGCCCTCGCCGCCGGGGATCTCCTCGGCGGGGGCGGTGATCGCCGGGACGGCCTCCGCGACCAGGAAGGCCGCGACGCCGGCCAGGATGACGAGGATGAGGATGCCGGCGCCCCGGGCGCTGCCGGCGAACACCCGGTCACCGAGGCGGCGGACCGGCCTGGTGGGGCCGGGCGGGGACGGGGTCCGGGTGGCGGTCACCGTTGCTCCGAGGGTCGTGGGCCGGGTGCGGCGGGGAGGTGCGGGGGTGTGCGGTGCAGCATGCCCGTCTCCGGGCGGGACAACGGCCCGGGACGCCCTTCGGCATCCCGGGCCGTTGCCGGTGTCGCAGGGATCACCCGGCGTTGATCGCGTCGATCGCCGTCCGGGCCTGCTCGCGCAGGGTGTCGGAGATCGGCGCGGAGCCGGCGGCGTCGGCCGCGGCCTGCTGCCCCTCCTCGCTGACCACGAAGCCCATGAAGTCCGCGACCAGGTCCGCGGTCTCCTGCTCGTCGTAGGTGACGCAGCCGATGTGGTAGCTCACCTGGACGATCGGGTAGTTCCCCGACTCGGTGGTGTCCCGGCGGATGTCGATGGCGTAGTCGTACTCGCCCCGGCCCTCGACCCGCTCGGAGTTCTCGACGACCGCGGCCGCGGCCTCCGGGGTGGGCTGCACGAACTCCTCACCCACGCCGATCGCGGCGATGCCGAGGTCGCCCGCCTGGCTGGGGTCGGCGTAGCCGATGGTGCCGTTGCCGGCGCCCACCGCCTGGACGACGCCCGAGGTGCCCTGGCCGGCCTCGCCGCCCGGGACGGGCCAGTCGCCGCTGACCTCGTAGGTCCAGACGTCGGGGGCGGCCGCGGCCAGGTACTCGGCGAAGTTCTCGGTGGTGCCCGACTCGTCGGACCGGTTCACCGGGGTGATCGGCAGGTCGGGCAGCTGGACGTCGGGGTTCGCCTCGGCGATCGCCGGGTCGTTCCAGTTGGTGATCTGCTGGGCGAAGATGCCCGCGACCACCTCCGGGGGCAGGTTGAGGGAGTCGACCCCCTCGACGTTGTGGACGACCGCGATCGGGGCGATGTAGTTCGGCAGCTCGAAGACCTGGCCGTCGCCCGCGCAGCGCTCCTCGGCCGCGGTGAGCTCCTCCTCGTCGAGGTAGGCGTCGGAGCCGGCGAAGTCGGTGCCGCCCGCGACGAACTGCTCGCGGCCACCGCCGGAGCCGACCGGGTCGTAGTTCACCGTGACGTCCGGCTGGACGCTCGAGTAGGCCGCGGTCCAGCCCTGCATGGCCGCCTGCTGGCTGCTCGCGCCCGCGCCGACGAGGGTGCCGCTGAGCTGCTCGCCGGCCTCGCCGCCCCCTGCGGTGCCGCCCTCGGCGGCGTCGCTCTCCTCGTTCGCGGCGCCGCACGCAGCGAGGGCGAGGGTGCCGGCGAGCGCCAGGGAGAGGGTCGCGGCGCGCGTCTTGGTCCCGAGGTTCAACTCGATGCCTTTCGACAGGGTGCCCGGGCGTGCATCGCCGGGCAGCGGGAAACCGACGAGCGCCGACGCTAGGGAGCCGAGGTGGACGCCCCCGGTGGAGCGGGTGAACGACCGGTGAACGCCTGTTGTGGTGCTGCCGACCTCTCCCGGTACACCGGGCGAGGGGACGGTGAACAGCCCGCGAGTCCGGTTCCGGTCACGAGCAGGTCACGGTGAGATGGGTGGTTGGGGTGACGTGCGCGACGCCCGCCCGGGGACGGCTCAGCCGGCGGGACGCCGCCACGAGACGTCGACCGCGTGCCGGCGGAACCCGCTGCGCTCGTAGAGGGCGACCGCCGCGGCGTTGTCCTCCTCGACGTAGAGCAGGACGGAGGTCACGCCCCGCGAGGCCAGGTGGGCCAGCCCGAGGTCGGTGAGGGCGCGCCCCAGCCCGCCGCCCTGCGCCTCCGGGTCGATGCCGAGGACGTAGACCTCGCCGACCGCCTCCGGTCCCTCGTCCCCGGGCGGGTGCACCTTCGTCCAGTGGTACCCGAGCAGCCGCCCGCCGGCGCCCGGCTCGCCGCGCCACGCGAGCAGGAAGCCCTCGGGGTCGAACCACGGTTCGCCCTCGCGCACGCGGAGGTCCTCGATCGTCCAGCCGCCCTGCTCCGGGTGGGTGGCGAAGGCCCGGGCGTTGACGGCCAGCCAGGCCTCCTCGTCGCGGCCCGCGCGGAAGGGCTCGACGCGGACCCCCTCCGGGACCCGCGGCCGGCGCGCGGCGTCGGCACCGTCCAGCGGTCGGCGCATCTGCAGGAGCACGCGGGCGCGCTCGTACCCCCGGGGGCGGACCAGCTCGGCCGAGCCGGGGAGGTCGCCGTGCGCCCACACCCGCAGCGGCCGCGACCCGGCCAGCTCCTCCAGCCGGGTCAGCAGCGCCCGCCCGACGCCCCGGCGCCGCCGGTCCGGGGCCACGACGAGCTCGGCCGCGGCGTCCCCCGTGCCGTCGCCGCCCTCGAAGCGGGCGTAGCCGGCGGGCGCGCCGTCGTCGTCCCGGAGCAGCAGGTCCCGGCCGCCGGGCGGCCCGCCGTGCTGGAGGCGCAGCTCGGTCTCCTCGGAGACCGGCCGCACGCCGTCGGCCGCGGCGGCCGCCCGGAGCAGGGCGAGGACGTCGGCGACGCCGGCCGGGTCGAGCCGGCCGGCGTCACCGGGGGAGGACGAGGTCAGGGCCGGCCTCGGACCAGCTCGGTGTCGGCGGCCTCGGCCCGCGCGGCCGCGGCGGTGGCGTCGGCCACCTGCTGGTCCAGCTTGTAGCCGACGTTGCGCACGGTGCCGATGAGCGCCTCGTGCTCGGTGCCGAGCTTGGCCCGCAGCCGGCGGACGTGGACGTCGACGGTGCGGGTGCCGCCGAAGTAGTCGTAGCCCCAGATCTCCTGGAGCAGCTGCGCCCGGGAGAAGACCCGGCCGGGGTGCTGGGCCAGGTACTTGAGCAGCTCGAACTCCTTGTACGTGAGGTCGAGCGGGCGGCCGCGCAGCTTCGCCGAGTAGCTGTGCTCGTCGATCACGAGCTCGCCGGCCTGCGTGACCCCGCCGTCGGCGCCGTCGGCGGGGGTGCTGGCGGCCAGCCGGCGGGACGTGGCCCACTTCAGCCGGGCGTCGACCTCGGCGGGGCCGGCGGTGTCGAGCAGGACGTCGTCGACGCCCCAGTCCGCGGAGAGGGCGACCAGCCCGCCCTCGGAGAGCACCGCCACCAGGGCGGAGGCCACGCCGGTCGAGGACAGCAGCCCGCACAGCGTCCGGGCCTGGATCAGGTCGTGCCGCGCGTCGACGAGGACCACGTCCCCGGAGTCGCCGTCCAGCAGGCTCGACAGTTCGGGGGCCACCACGCGCACCTGGTGGCCGAGCAGCCCGAGGGCGGGCAGCACCTCGGTCGTGGCCTGGCGGGCGGCGGTCATGAGCACGAGTCGCATGTCGTCTCCTCGGGGGAGCCGGGGACGACCAGGTCGTCCGGGGGCCCACGACGGCGCTGTCGAGATACGGAAGGATAGCCGACGCGGCGTCGCGACCGTCCGTCGTCCCCGCGTGTGCGCTGCGTGGCGCCCCGGCAGGGGTCCGCCCGTGCGCCGTCCCGGCCCGACCGCCCGCCGTCTGCGACGATCGACCGATGACCGCCGCTGCGCTCGGGACCGGGCTGTCGGCCCGCGGGCACCAGCTGCCCGCCGCCGCGGCGGCCGCGGTCGCCACGGCGCTGCTGTGGGCGCTGCCGGAGCAGTCCGGCGCCGGTGGCCGGCTGGCGGCGGTGGCGGTCCTGCAGGTGGCCCTCTCCCTGGCCTGGGTGCCGGCCACCGGCGTGCACGGCGGGCGCGGCGCCCCGGTGCTGGGGGTGGCGGCGGCGCTCGGGGCCGACCTGCTGCTGGTCGTCCCGGAGGAGCCGGAGATCGGCGTGCTGCTGGCCGTGCCCGGTGCCGGGTTCCTGGCCGCCGCCCTGCACCAGATGCTGCGCCGCCCGCCGCGCCGGGAGGTGGTGGGCTCGCTGGCCGGCGTCCTGCTGCTGGTGTGCGCGGTCACCGCCCTGGCCCTGCTGCTGCGGCTCGAGCCCACCGGCGAGGGGTCCCCGGCGGTCACGACCGCGGTGCTGGTGGTGGGCGCGACGCTGGTCACGAGCGCCCTGGTCGACCTCGTCCTCCCCCGGCCCTCCCTGGCGCCCGGCGTGGCCCGCGGCGTGCCGGCGCTGGTGCTGTCCGTGCTCGCGGGGGCCGCGGTCGCCCTGCTCCGCGCCGGCGGCGGGGACCTGCTGGATGTCGTCACCGTCCTGCTGGCCGGCCTGCTCCTCGCCGGCGTCGCCGCGCTCGTCGGGCTCGTCGCCGACTACACCGTCGCCGGCGGGGCCCGGCGGACCTGGGCCGCGGCGGTGGTGCAGGCGGTGCTGCCCTTCGCCGCGGTGGCCCCGGTGGCCTTCTCCCTGGTGCTGCAGGGCGTGCTCTGACCGTGCGCGCGCTCGTGGTCGTGCTGCTGGGGCTCGCCGGGCTGGCCGTGCTGGGCGACCGCCTGGCCGAGTGGGTCGCCGAGCGGCAGGTCGCCCAGGTGGTGGCCGAGCGGGGCGGGCTGCCGGCGACCCCGGACGTCGAGATCGGCGGTTTCCCGTTCCTCACCCAGGCGCTGGGGGGCCGCTACGACGACGTGCGGGTCGTGGTCCGGTCCGCCGACGTCGGCCCCGGGGAGGTCACCGGCATCGACGTGACGCTGCGCGGCGTGCAGGTGCCGCTGTCCGACGTCCTCGGCGGCGTGGTGCAGGAGGTGCCCGTCGAGCGGGTCGACGGCACCGCCACGCTGTCCTACGACCTGCTCTCCGACGAGCTGGGCGAGGGCACCACCCTGGAGCAGGAGGGGGACGGGCTGCGGATCACCCGCACCGTCGAGCTGGCCGGTCAGGAGCTGCCGCTGACCGCCGTGGGCACGGTGTCGCTCGACGGGGACGAGCTGGTCGTGGACGTCGACGAGGCGTCGGGCGCGGGCGTCGACCTCCCCCGCGTGCTGGTCAACCGGGCCGGCGACCTGCTCGACCTGCGCTACCCCATCGAGGCGCTGCCGTTCGGGCTGGAGCTGACCGGCGTCCGCCCGGCGGCCGACGGCGTCGTCGTCACCGTGGTCGCCACGGACACGGTGCTCAGCGGCTGACCCTCCAGGCGGCCACGTCCGCCGCGGTGGGCCCGCCGGCGCATCGGTTAGGCTCGGTGCGTGGGCATCCTGCTGACCTCGCGCCGCGCAGTGGACCTGTGCCGCGTCGGCAGCTGCCTCTGTCCGGCCGGCTGAGGGCGAGCCCCGGCCCGCCCAGACGTGCCCCGACCGCCGTCCGGAGAGCCTCCGCCGATGTCCCCGCACCGCACCGGGCGCGCCGCGCCCGACCGGGCCCGCGGTGGCACGTCCCCCGGCCGGCGCACCGCCGACCCGTCCCGGCGAGCCGCCCCGGTGCCAGCGCACCGGTCCGCAGCGCCTGACCGGCGCCGCCCCGACGGCACCGCCTCATCAGCACCCCCGACCGCACCGCCCGACCGAACCGATCCGCAGGGAGGAACACCCCCCATGAGCCGCAACGACGTGCTCGTCTCCGCCGACTGGGCGCAGGAGCACATCGGCCAGCCCGGCCTGGTCTTCGTCGAGGTCGACGAGGACACCAGCGCCTACGACAAGGGCCACATCGAGGGCGCCGTGAAGCTGGACTGGAAGACCGACCTCCAGGACCCGCTGCGCCGTGACTTCGTGAGCAAGGAGCAGTTCGAGCAGCTCCTGTCGGCCAAGGGCATCGGCAACGACGACACCGTGGTGCTCTACGGCGGCAACAACAACTGGTTCGCCGCCTACGCCTACTGGTACTTCAAGCTCTACGGCCACGACCAGGTGAAGCTGGTCGACGGTGGCCGCAAGAAGTGGGAGCTCGACAGCCGGCCGCTGTCCGAGGACCCGGTCGAGCGCCCCGCCACCCAGTACGTCGCCAAGGAGCCCGACACCTCGATCCGCGCCTTCCGCGACGAGGTCGTCGCCGCCATCGGTGCCAAGAACCTGGTCGACGTCCGCTCGCCCGACGAGTTCGCCGGCAAGCTGGTCGCCCCGGCGCACCTGCCCCAGGAGGGCGCGCAGCGGCCCGGCCACATCCCGTCCGCGGTCAACGTGCCGTGGAGCAAGGCGGCCAACGAGGACGGCACCTTCAAGAGCGACGAGGAGCTGGCCGCGCTCTACGCCGACGCCGGGCTCGACACCGCCAAGGACACCATCGCCTACTGCCGGATCGGCGAGCGCTCGAGCCACACCTGGTTCGTGCTGCGCGAGCTGCTCGGCCACCAGAACGTCAAGAACTACGACGGCTCCTGGACCGAGTACGGCTCGCTGGTCGGCGTCCCGATCGAGAAGGGGGCCTGAGCATGTGCGGTGCCCCCAAGCAGGGCGGCGCCCTCGCCGGGGTGGACCTGACCACCCAGACGGTCATCCAGGGCTCGGTGTGGCACGACGGTGCCCCGGTCGCCGGCGCCTACGTCCGGCTGCTGGACGCCACCGACGAGTTCACCGCCGAGGTGGTGACCAGCCCGGAGGGCGAGTTCCGCTTCTTCGCCGCCCCCGGTGAGTGGAAGCTCCGCTCGCTGGCCCCCGTCGGCCGGGGGGAGCGGGTGCTCAGCGCCGACATCGGGCTCAACGAGACCACCGTCGCGATCGCCTGAGGCCGCCTCCTCCGCAGCGTCGCGGCAGCGCCCCCCTCGCCCAGGCGAGGGGGGCGCTGCCGCGTCCGGGATCACCCGGCCCCGGGCGGGAGGCGCTCGGGGCCGGCCTCCGGGTGGGCGCGGACGGCGACCAGCGCGACGTCGTCGGCGCCGTCACTCGGCACCAGGCGCGCCAGCAGCGTGTCGCAGAGCTCGTCGAGCGGGGCACCGCCCAGGTCGCGCAGGGCCGCGCGCAGCTCCGCGGTCCCCTGGTCCAGGTCGGCCCCCCGGCGCTCGACCAGGCCGTCGGTGAGCAGCAGCAGGGTGTGCTCGTCGGGCAGGTCGGCGGCGTGGTCGGTGCGGGGGGCGTCGGGGTCCACGCCGAGCATGAGCTCCGGCCGGGTCGCCAGCACGGTGCTGCTGCCGTCGGGGGCCAGCAGCAGCGGCGGCGGGTGGCCGGCGTTGCTCCAGCGCAGGACCCTGCGGCCGGCACCTGGCGCGTCCGGGTGGCGCTCGATGCGGGCCAGGACGGCGGTGGCCAGGCTGCTCACGCCCAGGCCCCGGGCGGTGCGCTCGGCCCGCCGGAGCGTGGCCGACGGGAGCGCGTCGTCGTCGTAGGCCAGGGTGCGCAGCAGGCCGCGCAGCTGCCCCATGGCGGCCGCCGCGGTGCTGTCGTGCCCGACGACGTCACCCACGACGAGCACGGTGGCGCCGTCGGGCTGCAGGAACGCGTCGTACCAGTCGCCCCCGACCTGGACCCCCCGCGTCGCCGGCCGGTAGCGCACCGCTACCTGCAGGTGGTCGGGCGCCGGGGGTGGGGTCAGCAGCGCCTGCTGCAGCCTGTCCGACAGCGCCCGCTCGGCGGCGGCCCGCTCCTCGAGGCGGCGCAGCTCGGCGGCCTGCCGGGCGGCGGCCAACCGCTCGGTGAGGTCCCGGAAGGAGACGACGACGCCGGTGACGGCGCCGTCCTCCACGGTCGGGACGGCGATCAGCTCGACCGGTACGGGCGTGCCGTCGCTGCGCCAGAACACCTCGGAGTCCGCCGCGACCGTGCGGCCCGTGGTGAGCGCCCGCCACACCGGGCAGTCCTCCCGGGCGTAGGGGGTGCCGTCGGGGCGGGTGTGGTGCATCAGCTCGTGCTGGTCGAGGCCGCGCTGCCGGGCGGCGGGGTGTCCGGTGATCCGCGCGGCCGCGGGGTTGACGAACTCCACGCGGCCGGCGGCGTCCAGGCCGTAGATGCCGTCGGCGACGTTGGCGAGCACCCGCTCGTAGCGCACGAGGGTCCGCGCGAGCTCCGCCTCGACCGAGCGGCGGGCCGCGAGGTCCTGCACCTTCCGGCCGACCAGTTCGTCGATCGCTCCGCCCTCCGCCCTCTCCCGTGCACCCGGACCACCCAGCCTGCCGCACCGGGTGGGCGGCTCACCCGGTGGGCGGCTGCGACCGGAGCCCGAGCAGGCCGGCGAGCTCGCCCATGGCGGCCTCGGCGAAGCGGTCGGCGTCCTCGACCGTGCCCACGAAGTGGCCGAAGAGCTCGAAGCTGATCGTCCCGTAGAGCGAGCTCCAGGCCAGCAGCGCCCGGACCCGGACGGTGTCGTCCAGGGCCGGGTGCTCGCCCCCCAGCACGCGGACCGCGTCGTCGCTGACAAGGGTGGGGTCGCGCGGCACGCCGGCGGGCTCGGGGAGCAGGCCGACGCGGGCGGCGTCCCCGAGCACCCGGCCCATCACCAGGCCGACCCGGGAGGCGGCCGGCACCGTGTCGCGAGGTGCCCGGTACCCGGGCACCGGCGAGCCGTAGAGCAACGCGTACTCGTGGGGATGGGCGCGGGCCCAGGCGCGCACCGCCCGGCACACGGCCATCCACCGCTCGTACGCGGGGGCCGCGGGGTCGTCCGCCGCCTCGGCGGCGGACCCCAGCCCGTCGTACCCGTCGACGATCAGCCGGGTCAGCAGCTCGTCGCGCCCGGCGAAGTAGCGGTACAGGGCGGAGGAGGCGACGCCCAGCTCCCGGGCCACCGCGCGCAGCGACAGGCCGGCGGCGCCCACCTCGGCGAGCTGGCGCCGGGCGGCCGCGGTGATCTCGGCGGTGAACTCGGCGCGCACGCGCTCCCGGACGGTAGGGGGCATGCCCCCAGGATGCCGCGTGTGAGCGGTGTACGCAAACGAGAGCAGCGCTCTTGACAAGAAGGGCCAGGGGCGCCAGTGTCCACGTCGTGAGAGCACTGCTCTCGAAACGGAACACCCGTCGCACCGAGGAGATCCCATGTCCCGCACCCCCGACCTGCACGTCGTCGTCGGCAAGGGCCCCGTCGGCAGCACCACCGCCGAGCTGCTCGCCGCCCGCGGCCACCGGGTCCGCGTGCTGTCCCGCAGCGGTGGGACCTCGACCGACCGCGTGGAGCACCGGTCGGTCGACGCCGCCGACGCCGGGGCGCTGACCGCGGCCGCACGTGGCGCCGCGGCGGTCTACAACGCCGTCAACCCCGCCTACTCCCGGTGGCCGACCGACTGGCCGCCGGTCGCGGCGGCGCTGCTCACCGCCGCCGAGCGCACGGGCGCCCGGCTGGTCACGATGGGCAACCTGTACGTCTACGGCCGCCCGTCCGGCCCGATGACCCCGGCCGGCCCGCTCGCCGCGACCGACGTCAAGGGCCGGGTCCGGCTGGCCATGTGGCGCGACGCGCTCGCCGCGCACGAGGCCGGCCGGGTGCGGGTCACCGAGGCCCGCGCCGCGGACTTCGTCGGCCCGCAGGTGCCGGCGGCGCACTCGCACCTGGTCCGCCAGCTCGACACCCTCCGGCGCGGGCGCCGCGCCTGGGTCGTCGGCGACCCCGACGTCCTGCGCAGCTGGGCCTACCTGCCCGACGTCGCCGCGACCCTGGTGACCCTCGGCACCGACGACCGCGCCCTCGGCCGCGCGTGGCACGTGCCCAGCGCGCCGCCCCGCTCGCAGCGGCAGGCGCTGACCGACCTGGCCGCGGTCATGTCCTCGCCCGCCCACCCCGTGCCCCCGGCGCGGGTCAGCGGGATCCCGTGGCCGGTGCTGCGCGCCGTCGGCCTGGCGGCGCCGGTGATGCGCGAGATCGTCGCCGTGCGGCACCAGTTCGACCAGGACTACGTCATCGACGCGGGGGAGACGACCGCCACCTTCGGGCTGACCCCCACGCCGTGGGAGCAGGTCGTCGCCGCGACCGCGGCCGCCACCGGGGCTCGGGTGCCCGCCTGAGGGAGGGCGGACCTACGGTGGGGCGCATGGTTGCAGCCTGGGTCCTCGTCGCCCTGACCGCGCTCGGCGCGCTCGGCAGCGGGTTCGCCGCCGCGCGCCTGGCCCGGCGGCCGCGCGGGGTGCGGCGGTGAGCGCCCCGACCGAGCTGCCGGTCCCGGACACCGTCGACGTCCGCTCCGGCCCCGACGTCCCCGACGCCCTGCTGGCCCTGCTGCCGCTGCTCGGCGAGTGGCACGGCGAGGGCCAGGCCGCCGGGGCGGGCGGTGACCACCGGTTCGGGCAGTGGATGCGGTTCAGCCACGACGGCCGCGGGTTCCTCGCCTACGAGGCGCGGTCCTGGCGGCTCACCGACGACGGGCAGGTCGTCGGCCCGGCCCACCGGGAGTCCGGGTTCTGGCGGCCCCGCGGCGCCGACGACGTGGAGCTGCTGGTCGCCGCGCCCGACGGCCTGGTCGAGATCTACGTGGGCCGGGCCCGGACGACGACCAGCTGGGAACTGGCCAGCGACGTGGTCGCCCGGACCCCGGAGGCCCCCGACGTGGCCCGCGCCGTCCGGCTGTACGGCATCGTCGACGGCGCGCTCATGTACGCCATCGACCGCGCCGGCACCGACCAGCCGCTGCGGCCCACCATGTCCGCCCGGCTGGAGCGGCTGCGGTGACCACCCCGGTCACCCCGCGCGGCCTCGCCGACCGGTACGTCGACGCCGTCTGCGACCTCGACCCGATCGTGGCGACCTCGCTGGGCACCCGCCCCGGTGACGACCGGCTGCCCGACCCCGGCCCGGCCGGACTCGAGGCCGAGGCCCGGCTGGCCCGGGACACCCTGGCCGACCTCGACCGCCTGCTGGCCGACGACCCCGCCCTGGTCGACGACCCGGTCGAGCGGCGCTGCGCCCGCCTCCTGCGCGAGCGGCTCGGCGCGGAGCTGGCCGCCCACGAGGCCGGGGAGGGGCTGCGCGCGCTGTCCAACCTCTTCAGCCCGGTGCACTCGATCCGCCAGGTCTTCATGCTCATGCCGACCGGGACGGAGGACGACTGGGCGGTCGTCGCGCGCCGCCTGGCGCGGGTCCCCGAGGCCTACCGCGGGTTCCGGGCGGCGCTCGAGGAGGGCGCGCGCCGCGGGCTGCTCGTGGCGCCGCGCCAGGTCGGGACCGTCGTCGGCCAGCTCGGCGTGTGGCTGCAGGGCCCCTTCTACGGCCGGTTCGCCGCGGCCGGGCCCGAGTCGCTGCGCGGTGAGCTCGACGCGGCGGCGGCCGCGGCCGACCAGGCGGTCGCCGACGTCCGCGACTTCCTGCGCGACCGCTACGCCCCCCGGGCCGAGGGGACGCCGGACGCCGTCGGCCGGGACCGCTACGCCCTGGCCGCCCGTCGCTGGACCGGCTCGGACCTGGGCCGGGACAGCGGGCTGGAGGAGGCCTACGCCTGGGGCTGGGCCGAGCACCAGCGGCTCCTGGCCGAGCAGCGGGCCGCGGCCGAGGAGGTCGTGCCCGGCGCCTCCCCCATGGAGGTGATGCGGTGGCTGGACGTCCACGGCGAGGCGGTCGAGGGCGTCGAGGCCGTCCGCGAGCGGCTGCAGGCGCTGATGGACCGCACGATCGAGGAGCTGGACGGGACGCACTTCGACCTGGCCGAGCCGGTCCGCCGGGTCGAGGCGGTGATCGCCCCGCCGGGCAGCGCCGCGGCGCCCTACTACACCCGGCCGGCCCAGGACTTCTCCCGGCCCGGCCGGACCTGGCTGCCCACCCTGGGCCGGGAGCGCTTCCCGCTCTGGGACCTGGTGAGCACCTGGTACCACGAGGGCGTCCCGGGCCACCACCTGCAGCTCGCCCAGTGGGTGCACGTCTCCGGGCAGCTGTCGACCTACCAGACCTCGCTGGGGTCGGTCGGTGCGAACGTCGAGGGCTGGGCCCTCTACGCCGAGCGGCTGATGGACGAGCTGGGCTACCTGACCGACCCCGGCACCCGGCTGGGCTACCTCGACGCGCAGCAGATGCGGGCCGTCCGGGTGATCGTGGACATCGGCATGCACCTGCGCCTGCCGGTGCCCGACGACGCCGGGGGCGCCGTCGCGGGCGCGCGGGGCGAGCCGTGGACGCCGGAGCTGGCCCGCGCCTTCTTCGGCGAGAACTGCGGCCGGGACCCGGCGTTCCTGGACAGCGAGCTGGTCCGCTACCTGGGGCTGCCCGGCCAGGCGATCAGCTACAAGCTCGGCGAGCGGGCCTGGCTCGAGGGCCGGGAGGCCGCGCGGCGGGCGCGGGGACCGGCCTTCGACCTGCGCGCCTGGCACATGGCGGCGCTGTCGCAGGGCTCGCTCGGTCTCGACGACCTGGCCGCGGAGCTCGCCGCCCTCTGACCCGCGGGTCAGTCCGCCGGGTCGCCGGACGACGCCGCGGCCGGGTCGTCCGGCGACGGCTGCCGGCCGCCGGACACCGCGGTGGTCACCTGGCAGGCCTCGAGGTCGGCCTCCAGCTGGGTCTGCACCGGCTGCAGGCGGCGCACCACCTCGTCGAGGCGGGCCGCGTCGAGGTCCATGGCCGCGCGGCCGAGGTCGTCGAGGGCGAGGTAGGCGTCCTGGGCGGCGTTGAGCGCCCCGAGGCAGGCGTTGTTCACCTGGAACCGCGCGCCGGGGCCGCCGGGCGGCAGGTCCCCGCCCGGCACCCCGCCGGACCCGGCCGACGAGGACGGCGGGACCGACGGCGCGGCCGGTTCCTGCAGCAGCGACGCCGCGAGCGCGCCGGCGACGAGCCCGACCACGAGGGCCACGGCCACGAGCAGGCCGGAGCGGGCCGCGCCCAGGACGCCGCGCCGGGGTGCCGCCCCGCCGCGCCCGGCCTCCGCCACCCCCGCGCGCCCGGCCTCTGCTGCCCCGCTGCGCTCGGCCTCTGCTGCCCCGCTGCGCTCGGCCTCTGCTGCCCCGCTGCGCTCGGCCTCTGCTGCCCCGCTGCGCTCGGCCATCGCCGCCCTCTCCCTGGATCCGGCAGGTCGAGCACTACCCGGGCGTGCAACGGGGTAGTCACCGCCGCGTGGTCCCGGGCGAGGACCACGACGGGAGGCCCGCGGTGCCCGCACGACCCGACCCAGCCCCGGCGGGCCGGCGTCGCGTGCGGCCCCTGCGCGCGGCCGGCCGGCTGCTGCGGGAGATCGTGGTGCGCGGCCGCTGGCTGGTCCTGGCCGCCTGGCTGGCCGGCGCCGTGTTCGCCACCGTCGCCCCGTCGTCCGGCGGCGGCGGGGCCAGCGGCGACATCGGGAGCCTGCTGCCGCCCGACAGCGAGGCGGTCGCCGTGCAGGAGCGCTCGGCCGACCTGTTCGCCGTGCCGGTGCTCTCCGACACCACCGTCGTCGTGCACGACCCCGACGGGCTGAGCCTGCTGACCCGCGCCGACGTCGCGCTCTGGGCGCTGGCGCACACCCAGGCCTACCTGGAGGGCGACGTCCCGCCGGGCACCGGCCAGATCATCGGCGCCGTCCCCCTGCCGACCGACACCGCGCAGACCGCGGCGACCTACCTCTACGCCTCCCCGCGGACGGGGCTGGAGGAGTCGACGGCGCTGGCGCGGCAGTACGCCACGCACTTCACCAACCAGCCCGGCGTGCAGACCTACGTGACCGGGGTGGTCCCCGCCCAGGTGGCCCAGGCCCACCACCTGGAGTCGCGGCTGCGCCTCTTCGAGATCGCCACCCTGCTGCTGATCACCGTCGTCGTCGCGATCACCTTCCGCTCCGTCGTCGCCCCCCTGGTGGTGCTGTTCACCGCGGGGCTCGGCTACCTGGTGTCGGTGCGGGTCCTCGACGCCGCGGCCGGCGCGCTCGGCTTCGCGCTGCCCGACGAGCTGCGCCCCCTGGTCGCCGCGCTGCTCATCGGCGTGGTCACCGACTACTGCGTGCTGTTCTTCTCCGGCTTCCGGCGGGCGCTCGGCCGCGGGCAGCACCGGCTGGACGCCGCCCGGTCCACGGTGCTCACCGAGGGGCCGATCGTGGCCGTCGCCGGGACCACCGTCGCCGCCGGCACCGCGGCGCTCCTGGTGGCCGACTTCCAGCTCTTCCGCGCCTTCGGGCCCGCGCTGGCGCTCACCGTCGTCGTCGGCGTGGCCGTCTCGCTGACCCTCGTCCCCGCCCTCATGGCGATCCTGGGCGTGCGGCTGTTCCGGGCGGTCGGGGGACGCGACCCGATGGCACCGGTCGGGCACGGGCCCAGCCGGAGCGCGCGCGCACTGGCCGCGGCCGTGGCCACGCGGACCGGAGCCGCGATCGGGCTGGTCCTCGGGGTCGCCGCCCTCGTCCTCGCCTCGCTGCCCCTCCTCGACATGCGCATCGACGTGTCCTTCACCAGCGAGCTGCCCGACGACGACCCGGTCAAGGTCGGCGCACGGGTGCTCGAGGAGTCCGGGGTGCGCGGCATCGTCGCGCCGACCGAGGTGCTCGTCGAGGGGGAGGGGGTCACCGCCGACCGGGCGGCGCTGGAGCGCTTCCAGGCCGCCCTGGGCCGCCAGGAGGGCGTGGCGACGGTGCTCGGCCCCGCCCAGAACCCGCTGGACGACGCGTACGGCCTGGTCCTCTCCACGAGCGGGGACGCCGCCCGCTTCGTCGTCGTCCTCGACAGCGACCCGCTGGGGGCGCCCGCCATCGCCGACGTGGGCCGGCTGCAGGAGCGGGTCGACGCCCTGGCCGCCGACGCCGGGCTCGGGGACGTCGCGGTCGGCGTGGGCGGCCAGACGGCGATCGCCGCCGAGCTGGCCGAGCTGACCCGTGCCAACCTGACCCGCATCCTGGTGGCCGCGCTGGTCATCGTCTTCGTGATCCTCGCCGTCTACCTGCGCGCGCTGATCGCCCCGCTCGCGCTGCTGGCCTGCAGCGCGCTCGGCGTGGCCGCGGCGCTGGGGCTGACCACGCTGGTGTTCCAGGGCCTGCTCGGCGACCCCGGGCTGATCTTCTTCGGCCCGTTCACCACCGCCGTGCTGCTGCTGGCGCTGGGGTCGGACTACAACGTCTTCGCGGTCGGGGCCATCTGGGACGAGGCCACCCGCCGGCCGCTGCGCCAGGCGATCACGGTGGCGATGCCGGCCACCGCCCGGGCGATCAGCGCGGCGGGCCTGATCCTGGCGGCCACCTTCGCGATGGTCGCGATCATCCCGCTGGGGCTGTTCCGGCAGGTGGCCTTCACCATGGCCGTGGGGCTGCTCATCGACACCTTCCTCATCCGGCCGGTGCTCACCCCGGCCGTCCTCACGCTCCTGGGCCCCGCGGCCGGGTGGCCCGGGCGGCGGATCCGGACCGACGAGCGCGCCGCCGACGCGCCGCCGCCCGCCGCTCCGGCGCCCGCCCCGGTGCCCGCCGGAGGGGTCGGGTGACCCGCGGCCGGGCGCGCGAGGCCACCGTGCTCGTGCTGGTGGCGCTCGTGGGCGCGGCCGCGCTGCTGTGGGGCGCCGACACGCTGGCCCGCCGGGCGGCCGAGGCGCTGCTGGTCGAGGAGGTGCAGCAGGCGACCGGCGTCGGCTCCCGCCCGGAGGTCCGGGTCGGCGGGGGGCCGTTCCTCCTGCAGGCGCTGCGCGGGCGCTTCGACTCCGTGCAGATCACCGTGCGGGGGCTGTCCAACGGGCCGCTGGTGATCGGGTCGACGACGGCCGAGCTCAGCGGCGTCCGCGTGCCGCTGCACGACCTGCTGCTGCAGGAGGTCGACGCGGTGGTCGTCGACGCGGCGGTGCAGGAGGCGCGGCTGGACTACGCCGACCTCGACCGGTACCTCCGGTTCACCGGGCGGCCGTTCCGGGTGGCCCCCGCCGGCGACGGGCAGGTCCGCCTGTCGGGGACCGTGCAGGCGCTGGGCGGCAGCTACGACGTCGCGGCCCGCGCCCGGCTCGGGGCCGAGGCGGGGGCGCTGGTCATCGAGCCCACCGCCGTGGAGACCGGGGCCTCGCCGGAGGGCACCGAGCTGCTCCTCGCCGAGCGGCTGTCGATCCTCGTCCCGCTCGACCCCCTGCCGTTCGGGCAGACGGTCACCGCGGTGCAGCCGGAGGAGGAGGCGCTCGTCGTCCGGACCGCGGCCGAGGGCGTGCTGCTGCGGCCCTGAGCCACCCGGCGGCCGGCGTCAGGCCGGCGGCGGGTTCACCCCGTCGGAGTCCGGGCCCACGGGGTCGCCGGGAGCGGCCGGCACCACCTCGAGGACGTCGTCGCCGAGCAGCTCGGCCACGCAGCCGGCACCCGCCGACACGTAGGTGCTCATGAGGTCGATGTCGGTGGCCACGCACCAGGCCCGGTCCGCCGGCCACCACAGGTTGGCGCTCTGCTCCGAGGGCTCGTCGGCGAGGTTGGCCGCCGCCGTCCCCACCGGCCCGCGGACCAGCCAGTACTCGCGGTGCGGCAGCACGAGCGTGGGTGCCTCGGCGGTGACGAAACCGAAGCCGTGCCAGAGGCCGAAGAAGCAGTCCCCGGGGGTGGTCGTGTGCCGGGCCAGAACGGCGGCCAGCCGGACGGCGACCGGCTCGGGCAGGTGACCGTCGGCGGGCGCGGCGTCCCACAGCGGCGGCTGGCTGTCGGCGCTCACGTAGTCCCAGGCGCCGGTGACGGCGGCCCACTGCATCCCGGGGTGGGCGACCCGGCCGTTGGCCGCGGCCACGGTGCTCCAGCGGACCGCGACGTCGTCGTCCCCCGCGTACCGGACGGCGGGGTGCAGCACCCGGGCGTGCGCCTCGAACGCGGGCGGCACCAGGGCGGCGACGGTGCCGGCCGGCCCGGCGAGCGTGCCGGAGAGCCAGGCGCCGGGGGAGACGTCCGCCTCGACGGGGCGCCCGGCGAACGGCACGGGACCTCCCCGGGAGACGGACAACCCCCGGGCCGCTCCGCGGCGCCTGTTCAGAGTCGCACGCGGGCCGACTGGACAACGGTCGGCAGCCCGGGGGTCGGGTGACTGTCCGGTTCTCGCTCGCCGCCGGTCGACGGACGGGCGATCATGCCGTCGTCCGGCTTCCACACCGGACGGGCGGCCCATCTGGACGGCGGCTAGCGGACAGCCACCTCACGAGTCCGATAAGCATGCAATTGTTCGGACCACCTCCTCTCCCGTGTACCTGCGACGGTACGTCCCGCGGGGGACCGGGGCAACGCGGTTGCGTCAGCCCTCGGCGGAATCGCGCACCGTGCGCCCGGGCGGGGGAGCGCCCTTCCAGTCCGGGTCGTGGTCGGCGACGTCGTCGACCATCTCGGTCTGGTAGACGTCCGGGATCCCGTCGTGGTTGCGGTCGACCTGCTCCTCCTCGAACATCCGCCGGTACCGGCGGTTGCGCAGCCGGAGGATGACCGTGGCCAGCAGGGCGGCCAGCAGCGTGCCGCCGAGGATGCCGACCTTGGCGTGGTCGTAGGTCTCGGACTCGATGCCGTAGGCCAGCTCGGTGATGAGCAGGGAGACGGTGAACCCGATCCCGCCGAGCAGGGCCAGCCCGACCACGTCGGGCCAGCCGAGGTTCTCGTCCAGCTCGGCGCGGGTGAATCGGGAGACCAGCCAGGTGGCCGCGGTGATGCCGATGGCCTTGCCGGCGACCAGGCCGACGATGATGCCGACGGCGACGCTGTCGGTGATCGACTCGGTGAGCCCGGCCAGCCCGCCGATGGTCACCCCGGCGGAGAAGAAGGCGAACACCGGGACGGCGACGCCCGCCGACAGCGGGCGGATGCGGTGCTCGAAGTGCTCGGCCAGGCCCGGGCCCGCGCCGGGGCCGCCGGCCGCCTCGCTGCGCACCACCGGGACGGTGAAGGCCAGCAGGACCCCGGCCACCGTGGCGTGCACCCCCGACTCGTGCACGAGCACCCAGGTGACGGCGGCCAGCGGGAGCAGCAGCCACCACGACCGGATCCGCTTCTGCACGAGGAAGCCGAACAGCGCCAGCGGGAGCAGCGCCAGCAGCAGCGGGACCACCGCCAGCGAGGCGGTGTAGAAGATGGCGATGACGATGATCGCCAGGAGGTCGTCGACCACCGCCAGGGTGAGCAGGAAGGTGCGCAACGCGCTGGGCAGGTGGGTGCTGATCACCGCGAGGACGGCGAGGGCGAAGGCGATGTCGGTCGCCGCCGGGATGGCCCAGCCGCGCAGCGCCCCCTCCGCGCCGCCGAGGTTGATGAGCACGAAGAACACGGCCGGGACGGCCATGCCGCCGATCGCGGCGGCCACCGGCAGGGCGGCCCGCCGGGGGTCGCGCAGGTCGCCGGCGACGAACTCGCGCTTGAGCTCCAGCCCCGCGACGAAGAAGAAGATGGCCAGCAGGCCGTCGGCGGCCCACGTGCCCAGCGACAGGTCCAGGTGCAGCGCCTCGGGCCCCACCTCGGTGTCGCGCAGCGCCTCGTAGCTCTCCGACCAGGGCGAGTTGGCCCAGGCGAGGGCGATGGCGGCCGCCACGAGCAGCAGCGCGCCGCCGACGGTCTCCCTGCGCAGGACCGAGGCGATCCGGCTGGCCTCGGTCCAGGAGCCCCGGCCGAACAGGCGCGGGGTGCGGGTGGGTGTGGTCATGGCGCGGCTCCAGGTGGGGTCCGGGGTCGGTCAGGACGCTGCCGACCAGACTTCCCGGCGCACCGGTCCCGACTCTACCGGGCACCCCCTGCGGTCGCCGTTCGTCGAGCGCTCCCCTCCGTACAGTGGTCGCCGTGACCGCACGCCCCGCCCCTCGCCGCACGTGAGGCTCGCCGCCCTCGCCGGCCGGCGGGTCGGCGTCTGGGGGCACGGCCGCGAGGGCCGGGCCGCCGTGCGCGCCGCCCGCGCCGCCGGTGTCGCGGCGGTCCTGGTGGTCGACGCCGTCCCGCCCACCGGGCTGCCCGCGGACGTCGCGGCGGGCACCGACGTCGGCCTGCTCGCCGGGTGCGAGGTGGTCCTCCGCTCCCCGGGCATCAGCCCCTACCGCGCGGACGCGCGGGCGCTGGCCGCCACCACCACCGTCACCTCCGGCACCGCCCTGGCGCTGGCCGAGTTCGGCGCGCGCTCGGTCCCGACGCTGTGCGTCACCGGCACCAAGGGCAAGAGCACCACCAGCGCCCTGGCCGCCGCCGTGCTCGCGGCCGCGGGCCGGCCGGCGGTGCACGCCGGCAACATCGGCACCCCGCTGCTGGACGTCCTGCTGGACGGTGCCGTCGGTGACGGGACGACGCTGGTCGTCGAGGTCTCCAGCTACCAGGCCGCCGCGGTCGACGACTTCCGCGGCTGGGGGGCGGTGACCTCCCTGGCGCCCGAGCACCTGGACTGGCACGGGGACGTCGCCACGTACTACCGGGACAAGCTGCACGTGTTCGCCGGCTGCGGCCCGGGCACGGTGGTGGTCGCGCCGCAGGCGCGGGAGACCGCGCTGCACCACCTTGACCCGGCGCAGCTGGTCGACCCCGGGGCGGTCGTGCCGGCGGACCTGCTCGCCGGCTTCCCGGCCGGGCACCTGCCCGGCCTGCACAACGTGGCCAACCTGCACGTCGCGCTGGCCGCCGCGGTGCTCGCCGGCGCCGACCTGGACGCCCGCGGCGACGACGTCCGCGCGGCCGTGGCCGCGTTCCGGGCGCTGCCCCACCGGCTGGCGCCGGTCGCGGTCCGCGACGGCGTGACGTTCGTCGACGACACGCTCAGCACCACCCCGGTGTCGGTGCTCGCCGCCCTCGACGCCTTCCCCGGGCGGCCGGTGACCCTCGTCGCCGGCGGGCAGGACCGCGGCCTGGACTACGGCGACCTCGCCCGCTCGGTGGTCGCCCGCGGCGGCGGCGTGCGGGTGGTGACCGTCCCCGACACCGGCGCCCGGCTGGCCGCCGACGTCCGCGCCGCGGCGGCCGCCGCCGGGTTGCCCGCGCCGGTCACCGAGACCACCGGGCTGGCCGAGGCCGTCGCCGAGGCGGTGCGGACGACGCCGCCCGGCGGGGTCGTCCTCCTCTCGCCGGGCGCCCCCAGCTACCACCGCTACCGCAACTACGAGGAGTTGGCCGACCGCTATGAGCAGATCGTCCTCGCCGCCGGGGCCGAGCGTGTCTGACGCCGTCGCGCCCGGTGCCGTCGCGCCCGGTGCCGTCACCCCGGGGGCCTTCCTCCTCACCGAGCGGGCCCTGGACCCGGCGACCGGCGAGGCCACCTTCTCCTACCGGCTCGGCGACGACGAGTTCACCGAGCGGCTGGCCCTGGACCCCGCCCTGCTGGGGCGGGCGCCCGACCCGGCCCGGCTCGACGCGGCGCTCGACCTCGTGCACCTGGTCATGGGGACCAGCTACTACAAGCTGCGCGCGCCCGGCCGGGTGACGGTGACCCGTCCGCTCACCGAGGCCCAGCTCGCCGTGGCCGAGGCGGCGTACACGCACGGGCTCGGCGAGTTCGCCGCGGTGAACCGACTGCCGGTGCCGCACGAGGTGGCCGTCGACGCGGAGACCCGCGACGACGTCCTGCCGGGGGCGGCCCCCGGCGGCTCCGGTGCGCTGCTGCCGGTCGGCGGGGGGAAGGACTCCGCGCTGGCGCTCGTGGTCGTCACCCCGGCCACCGCGCTGGCGGTGAACCCGACCGACGCCCAGCGCGCCGTCACCGCCGCCGCCGGCGTCCCGCTGCTCGGCGTCCGGCGGCGGCTGGACCCCCTGCTGGCCGAGCGGACCCGGGCCGGCGGGCTCAACGGCCACGTGCCGGTGACCGCCATCAACTCGGCCATCTCCACGCTGGTCGCCGTCCTCGGCGGCTTCGACCCGGTCGTGTTCGCCAACGAGCGCTCCGCCGACGAGGAGACGCTGGAGGTCGCCGGCGCCCGGGTGAACCACCAGTACTCGAAGTCCTACGAGTTCGAGCGGCTGTTCGCCGCGGCCGCGGCGGAGGTCGGCGTCGGCTACTTCAGCCTGACCCGCCAGTTGTCCGAGCTGGCCACGGTCGCCGCGGTGGCCGCGCTGCCCGACCTGCGCGGCGAGATCCTCTCCTGCAACCGGTCCTACACCCAGCGGCACATGGGCCTCGCCGGCGGCGGCCCGGCCGAGCAGCGCTGGTGCCTGCACTGCGACAAGTGCCTGTTCACCTTCCTCTGCTTCGCGGTGTTCCTCCCCCCGGCGGAGGCGGTGGCGGTGTTCGGCGGGAACCCGCTGGAGGACCTCTCCCTCGCCGACGGGTTCCGCGTGCTGTGGGCGACCGAGAAGCCGTTCGACTGCGTCGGGGAGCGGGCGGAGAGCGCCGCGGCGATGGCGCACCTGGCCGGCAGCACCGCGTGGGGCCGGGCGCCGGTCGTGCGGGCCCTCGGCGCGGAGGCCGCGGCCTTCGCCGGGGTCACCGGCGCGACGGTCGCGGGTTTCCTCGAGCCGCGCGGGGAGCACGCCGTCCCCGACCGGTACCTGGCCGCGCTGCGCCGGGCGCTCGGGCAGGCGCGGACCCCGGTCGGCTGAGCCCCGCCCGGCCGCTCCCGGCCTAGGCTCGAGGCGTGGCCGACACGCCCTCGTCCGAGCTCGCCGCCCCGCTGGCCGAACGCCTGCGCGCCCGCGGCCTGCGGCTGACCACCCAGCGGCAGCGGGTGCTGGCCGCGGTCGCCGACCTCGAGCACGCCACCCCCGAGGCCATCGCGACCCGGCTGCGCGAGGAGGCCGGACCGGGTGGCGCCGCCCCCGACACCTCCACCGTCTACCGCGCCCTGGAGCTGCTCGAGCGGCTCGGGCTCGTGTGGCACACCCACCTGGGCCGGGGCGCGCCGATCTACCACGCCGCCGAGCACCTGCACCTGCACGTGGTCTGCTCCGGCTGCGGGGAGATCTCCTCCGCCGACCCGGCCCTCCTCGACTCCGCGGCGGAACGTCTGGCCGCCGATCTCGGTTTCACGCTCGACGTGGGGCACGTCGCGCTGTCGGGGACGTGCCGCGCCTGCCAGGACCGCGCCGGATCGGAGTCCCCATGAGCCGCTCACCCCTCCTCGCCCGCCCGGGCGCCGTGCCCGCGGAGGACGGGTCCGCCCGCGCCTCCCGCGCCGTCGCCGCCCACTACGGCGACCCGCTGCGCGAGCAGCGCGCCCTGGCCGAGGGGGCCGCGCTGGTCGACCGCAGCGACCGGGACGTCCTCGCGGTCCCCGGCGCGGACCGGCTGACCTGGCTGCACAGCCTCACCTCCCAGCACCTGGAGCGGCTGGCGGAGGGGGCCGGCACGGAGGCGCTGCTGCTCTCGCCGCACGGCCACGTCGAGCACCACCTGGTGCTCGCCGACCTGGCCGGCACGACCTGGATCGACACCGAGCCCGGCGCCGGGGAGCCGCTGCAGGCGTTCCTGGACCGGATGCGCTTCCTGCTGCGCGTCGAGCCCGCGCTGGTGACCCCCGACTGGGCGCTGCTGACGCTGGCCGGTCCGGGTGGTGACGCGGTGCTCGCGGCGGCGGGTCTCCCCGTGCCCGGGGAGGTGTGGCAGGTGGTGCCCCGCGAGGGCGGGGGCTGGGTGCGGCGCACGCCGCCGGTGGGGGACGGCGCGGCCGCCGTCGACCTGCTGGTCCCCCGGGCGGAGCTGGCCGCCGTCGCCGACGCGCTGCTGGCCGCCGGCGCCACCCCGGCCGGCCTCGACGCCTGGGACGCGCTGCGCGTGGAGGCCCGGCGGCCGCGGGTCGGCGTCGACACCGACCACCGCACCATCCCCAACGAGACCGGGTGGCTGACCAGCGCCGTCCACCTGGACAAGGGCTGCTACCGCGGGCAGGAGACCGTCGCCCGGGTGCACAACCTCGGCCGCCCCCCGCGCCGGCTGGTCCTCCTGCACCTCGACGGCGTCAGCGAGGACCTCCCCGCCCCGGGCACGCCGGTGCGCGCCGGCGCCCGGGAGGTGGGCCGGGTGGGCACCGCCGTCCGGCACCACGAGCTGGGCGTGGTCGCGCTGGCGCTGGTGAAGCAGTCCGTCGCCGCGGGCACCGAGCTCACCGTCGGGGAGGCGCGGGCCGCGATCGACCCGGACGACGTGCCCGCGGCGGTCGACGACACTCGGGCGGCGGCCCGCGAACGGGTCCGGGCCGTCCGGTCTGCGACCATCCAGCGGTGACGTCCGGCACCCTCATCACCGTCGCGCCCACCGGCGCGGAGTCGGCCAAGGCCGACGTGCCGGCGCTGCCGGTGACGGTCGAGGAGGTCGTGGCCACCGCCCGCGACTGCCAGGCGCTCGGCGCCGCGGTGGTCCACCTGCACGTCCGGGACGCGCAGGCCCGGCCGACGCTGGACCTCGGGTACGTCGGCGAGGTGGTGGCCGCGGTGCGCGAGGCCACCGACCTGGTCGTGCAGCTGTCCACCGGCGGCGCGGTCACCGACCCGTTCGACGCGCGGCTCGCCGTCCTGGACGCCGCCCCCGACGCCGCCTCGCTCTCCCTGGGCACGGTCAACTTCGGCCGGGACGTCTTCAGCAACCCCTGGGACCTGATCGTCGAGCTGCACACGCAGATGCAGGCCCGCGGGATCGTGCCGGAGTACGAGGTGTTCGACCTCGGCCACCTCGCCACCCTCGAGCGGCTGCTCGACCGGCACGGCCCGCCGCACGGCGGGCACGTGCACGCCGACCTGGTCATGGGCGTGCCCGGCGGCATGCCCGGCACCGCCCAGGCGCTCGCCGCCTGCCTGCCGCACCTGCCGCAGGGCGCCACCTTCGCCGCCACCGGGGTGGGCCGGACCTCGCTGCCGGTGATGCTCACCGCGCTGGCGGCCGGCGGCCACCTGCGCGTCGGCATGGAGGACACGCTGACCTACGCACCCGGCGAGCCGGTGCGCGACAACGCGCAGCTCGTCGCCCGCGCGGCCGGTCTCGCGCGGATCGCCCAGCGGCCCCCGCTGGGTCCCGCCGAGGCCCGGTCGCTGCTCGGCATCCCCCGCACATCCGTGGAGGCAACACCGTGACCCGCCCGACTCCCCCCGCCGGCGGGGCCGCCGTCGACGCCCTGCTCGACCCCGGCTTCCTGGACGCCGCCGTGCAGCGCCCGATGGCCGACGTCCGCCGGCTGCGCCGCCAGGCCGAGCAGGAGGAGGTCAACCTCTCCTACACCCGGCGGCTGCTGCAGGGGCGGCTGGACATCCTGCGCCGCGAGCTGCAGCGGCGGGCCGAGGACGACGGCCGCTCGCTGCTGGACCTGCTGCCGGAGATCCTCGCCGAGAAGGGTCGCGGGCCGGCGCACGGCCTCGGCCGTCACCAGACGGTGCAGCCGGCCGACCCGGAGGCCTACGAGGCCTGGGTCGCCGCGCTCACCCCGGGTGTCGACCCGGCCGTGGTGCCCGACCTCTCGGACACCGACCTCGAGCAGGCGGCCCGCGCCCTCGCCGCCGCCGAGGGCTCCCTGTCCGAGCGCCGCCGGGGCGTCCAGCAGGTCATGGACGCGCTCGCCGCCGAGCTGGGCCGCCGCTACCGCAACGGCGAGGCCGACGTGGCCGCGCTGCTGGCCGCCGAGGCCCGGCACTGAACAAGGACCCCCTCCTCCCCACCTCTCGCTCCGCTCGCGGCGGGGCCCTGAAGGGTGGCCAGGTGGGGCCTCGGGGCGGGGCCCTGGGGGGTGGCCAGGTGGGGCCTCGGGACGGGGCGGGGGCATGACCAGCGTGAGCCGTCCCGGGTCGGCGCCGGTGCCCTCGGCCGGCTGGCCGGACGAGCCGGTCCTGGTGGAGGTCTGGCGCTCGGGCTTCCTCGAGTCGGTGCACCGCGGTGCGCTCGTCGTCGTCGGCACCGACGGGCAGGTGCGCTTCGCGGCGGGGGACGTCGACCGCCCGGTGCTGCCGCGCTCGGCGAACAAGCCGGTCCAGGCCACCGCGCTGCTGGCCGCCGGCTGGGCGCCGCGGTCGGGGGAGGAGCTGGCCATCGGTGCCGGCTCGCACTCCGGCGAGGACGCGCACCGCGACCTGGTCGCCGGGATGCTGGCCGCCGCGGGCCTGAGCCCGGACGACCTGGGCTGCCCTCCGGCGCTGCCCTCCGACGAGCGCACCCGGGCCGGGTGGCTGCTCTCCGGGCGGGCGCCGGAGCGGCCGGCGATGAACTGCTCGGGCAAGCACGCCGCGATGCTCTCCGCCTGCGTCGCCTCCGGCTGGCCCACCGCCGGCTACCTCGACCGCGGGCACCCGCTGCAGCGGGCGGTCGAGGCGCGGCTGGGCGAGGCCGCCGGGACGCCGGTCGCCGCCGTGGTGGTCGACGGGTGCGGGGCACCGCAGCACGCCCTGCCGCTCGCCGGGCTGGCCCGGGGGGTGTCCTCGCTCGTCGAGGCGCCGGCCGGGACGCCGGAGCGGTCGGTCGCCGACGCCATGCGGGCGCACCCCTGGTTCGTCGCCGGCACCGGCCGGGAGGACACCGACCTGATGCGCGCCGTCGAGGGCCTCCTCGTCAAGGGCGGGGCCGACGGCGTGCACGTGGCCGCCGTCCCGGGGCGCGGGGCGGTCGCCCTCAAGCTGGCCGACGGCGGGGACCGCGGCCGCACCCCCGCCCTCTGCGCCGGGCTCGCCCGGCTGGGCGTGGACCCGGCGTTGCTCACGCCGTGGGCGCTCACCGCGGTCAGCGGAGGGGACGGCGTCGTCGGCGAGGTGCGCGCGGCGGCGGCGCTCGCGGGCTGAGCCGCCGTCGCTGGTACCGGTCAAGGCTGGCGCGCCGGGGGTGACGGACCTCACCCCGCCCTGCTAGCAGGACCGCTTGCAGTTGCTAGCACCCGCGGTTAGCGTCGAGGACGTGCAGAACCCCGGGAACTTCGTCCGCGGGCAGGTGACCACCGTCCGCGAGAAGGTGGACCAGCTCGCGGCCGACGTCGCGGGGACGGTCGCCACCGAGCGGTCCAACGTGTCCGCGGTCGGCTCCCAGGTCGGCCAGTTCATCCGGGAGCAGCGCAGCGCCGCCCGGGTGTCCCTCCGGGAGCTCGCCCGCGCCGCTGGGGTCAGCAACCCCTACCTCTCCCAGGTGGAGCGCGGGCTGCGCAAGCCCTCGGCGGAGATCCTGTCCGCCATCGCGAAGGGCCTGGAGATCTCGGCCGAGACGCTGTACGAGCAGGCCGGGATCCTCGACCGCCGCGCGGGCACGCCCGACACGGTCGCGGCCATCCGGTCGGACCCGGCCCTGTCCGAGCGGCACCGGGCCGTGCTGCTGGAGCTGTACGAGACCTACGTGCGCGAGCACGCGGCCGGCCGGCCCGTGCCCGCCACCCCCGAGACCACCCCGTCCCGCACCCACGAGGAGTCGGCATGACCCCCACCGAGAACCTGAAGAAGTACGGCGAGACCGTCGCCGTCCAGAACAAGACCGTCCTGCTGGCCGCCGTCGGCGCCGGTGACCTCGCCGTCGAGCGGGCCCGGACCGTCGTCGAGCAGCTGCGCAGCCGCGCCGAGGCCCTGCCCGGCGAGGCCCAGGTCCAGGTCGACCTGGCCGCCAAGGAGGCCCGCACCCGCGCCGAGGAGGCCGCCCAGCGCGCCCGCGGCACGGTGCAGCACGCCCGCACCTCCGTCGGCTCGTTCGCCGCGGCCGTCCGCCCGGACGCCGTCGCCGGCACCGTCGCCGGGCTCGTGAGCACCGCCCGCACCCAGGCCGTGGCCACCATCGAGACCCTCGCGGTCCGCGGCGGCGAGGTCGTCGAGGAGCTGCGCCGCCAGCCGTCCTTCCGCACGCTGGTCGCCCGCGCCGAGCGCGCGGTCGACACCGTCGAGGACACCCTGGAGGAGGTCCTCGAGGACACCGCCGAGGCCGTCACCGAGGCCTCCGACGAGGTGACCTCCGTGGCGCAGAAGACGGCTGCCCGCGCGGCCAAGGTCGCCGACAAGGCCGAGGAGAAGACCGCCGAGGTCGCCGACTCCGCCAAGGCCGCCCTCGACGAGGTCGAGGGCGAGGGCAAGGACGCGGCGAAGGACACGGCGAAGGACGAGGCCAAGGTCGAGGCCAAGGCCGCCCCGGCCCGCCGCAGCCCGGCCAAGAAGTCCTCGCCGGCCCGCAAGCGGACCCCCGGCACCACCGCCCGCGTGACCCGCACCCGCACCACCAAGCGCACCAGCGAGAAGGACGCCTGACCCAGGTCTCCCTCCCGCAGGCCCCCGGTCGCCCTCCGCGGCCGGGGGCCTGCGCGCGTCCGGGGGCGGTCCGCGCGAGTCCTCGGTCAGGGCCCCGCGGGCGGGTACCCTCCGGGCATGCTGTCCTTCGACGGGGTCGTCTTCCTGGGCCTGTACTACGGGGCCCTGGCGCTGACCGCCTGGGCGTTCGTGGACGCCCTGGTGCGCCCGGCCCCCGGCTACGTGGCCGCGGGCAAGCTGACCAAGCCGGCCTGGGCGGCGATCACCGGCCTGGCCCTGCTCGTCGTCTTCTGGGTCGGCCCGATGAGCTTCCTCGGCCTGCCGGCGATCATCGCCGCGGTCGTCTACCTCGTCGACGTGCGGCCGGCCGTCCGCCAGCTGCGCCGGGGTGGCACCAGCTGGTGACCTCCGGCCTCAGCGGCGCGTGTCCGGCGGGATGACGATCCACAGCACCAGGTAGGCGATGAACTGGGGCCCCGGCAGGATCGTGGAGAGCACGAACGCCAGCCGCAGCCCCGACCGGGAGAGGTTGTACCGGCGCGCCAGCCCGGCGCACACCCCCGCGATCATCTTGTGCTGCATGTCGCGCCGGAGCGGGCCACGGTAGACAGGCGTCGTCATGCCCCGACCCTACGGCGGCCGCGTGCAGGCTCACCTGCTGAAGACGCCGTCCGGCGGCTCGGGTGACGGGACGGCGTCCGCGTCGTGCACCGGCCGCGCCCGGCCGGCGAAGCGCCGCAGGTCGTCCCCGGCCACCACGCGCGCGGGCATCGGGTCGGCGGCGCAGCGGCGGACCAGCCGGTCCACGGGCAGGGCGGCGTGCGATGCGACCGCCACCAGGTTGCCGAAGCGGCGGCCGCGCAGGGTGCCCGGCTCGGCCAGCAGGCAGACCTCGGGGAAGACCGCGGCCAGCGTCGCGACCTGTCGGCGGGCGAAGGCCAGCGGCGGGCCGTCGGCCACGTTGACCACCAGCACCCCGCCCGGGCGCAGCACCCGCCGGGCCGCGGCGACGTACTCGACCGTCGTCAGGTGCGCCGGCGTCCGCGCCCCGGCGAACACGTCGCTGACCACGACGTCGGCCGAGGCGGCCCGCAGCGCGGCCAGCCCCTCGCGTGCGTCCGCCGCCCGGACCCGCACCCGTGCCCCGCGGGGCAGCGGCAGGCGCGCGCGGACCAGGTCGGTGAGCCGCTGGTCGAGCTCGACCACCCGCTGGCGGGAACCGGGCCGGGTCACCGCCAGGTAGCGGGGCAGGGTCAGCGCGCCGCCACCGAGGTGCACCGCGTCCACCGGCTCGCCCGCGGGCGCGGCCAGGTCCAGCACGTGGCCCGCGCGGCGCACGTACTCGAACTCCAGGTGGGCGGGGTCGGCCAGGTCCACGTGCGACTGCGGGGTCCCGTCCACCAGGAGCACCCACGCGCCGTCCCGGTCGGCGTCACCCAGCAGCTCGGCCAGCCCGCCGTCGACCGGCGTCCGCCCCGGCAGGATCCCGTCGCCGTCCCGGTCGCGGCGGCTCACCGGCCGCGCAGGAGCGCCTCGGCCGCCCGGTCGCCGCGCACCGTCACCTCCGCCGGCCGCCCCCACAGCCGCCGCAGCAGCGCGTTCGCCGTCCCGGTGACGGCGGCGTCCGCCGCACCGGTGCCGCCCGGGACGACGCCGACCGCCCCGCGGTCCAGCGTGACCGACCACCCCCGCCCGGTGTCGCTGCAGGTGACGGCGACGGTGGCCCGGGCCGCGGCCGGCCCGGGCAGGTGCGCCCAGCGCGGCACGACCACGGTGAGCACCTCGTCGACACCGTCCTCGGCCAGGTCCGGCGCGACGTCCCCGGCCGGCAGCCCGGCCGCGACCTCGAGGTCAGTGCGGTGGACCGCCACCTCGTGCGCCTGGCGGCGGGCCCACGACGCGGCCACCCGCTCCGCCGCCGGGCTCATGTGCCAGCACGGCGCCCCGGGATCGGTGGCCTCCAGCACCGCGAGCAGGCCGGCCAGGCCCTCGGCGTACCAGTCGAGCAGCCCCTCCGCCGGTGGCTGGGGCCGCGCCGTCGGCGGGTCGGTCGTGCCCGCGGCGACGATCGCGGTGGCCCAGCGGTGCACCGTGCCCAGGTGGGCGACCAGGGCCCGGACGTCCCAGGCCGGCACCCACGGGACGGGGGCGCCCCACCCCGCCGCGGCCGTGCGGCCGGCCGCGACCTCGCCGGCCAGCGCGCCGAACCGCTCGCCCTCCCGGGCGATCGCGGCCAGGCGGCCGCGGTGCAGGCTCTCGTCCACGGGCACGGCCGACATCGTGCCGCACCCCGCACGCGGGCCGCCGGTCAGGACGGCGCGACCGCCGACCAGCGCACGGTGACCTCGCCGTGCCGCCACCGGCGGGTGGCGCCGACCAGCGGCCAGCCCCCGTCGACCAGCGCCTGGGCGGCGGCGGTCCAGCGCTGCCGGGGCCCGAACGTCGACAGCCCCGCGGCCGCCGCCCAGGCCGCGTCGAACGCCTGCAGGAAGGCGTGCACCGGCCGGCCCGGCACGTTGTGGTGGATGAGTGCCTTGGGCAGCCGCTCGGCCAGGTCCGAGGGGCGGTCGAGGTCGGCCACCCGGGCCGACAGCGTCAGGGTCAGCGGGCCGTCGGCGTCCAGGGCGACCCACGCCGCCCGCCGTCCCCACTCGTCGCAGGTGCCCTCCACGAGCAGCCCGCCCGGCCCCAGCCCGGCGCTCATCGTCGTCCACGCCCGCGCCGCGGACTCCTCGTCGTACTGGCGCAGCACGTTGAAGGCGCGCACCAGCACCGGCCGCAGGCCGGCGAGCTCGAAGCCGCCGACCCGGAAGTCGACGCGCGGCGGGTCGCGGTGCGCCCGGACGGCGGCCACCCGGAGCGGGTCGATCTCCAGGCCGACCACCTCGAGGCCGTGCACCTCCGGGCCGAGCCGGTCGGCGAGCTCCAGCGTGGTCACCGCCGACGAGCCGTAGCCGAGGTCGACCACCAGCGGGCGGGCGGCGTCGCGCAGCCGCGGCACCTGGGTGGCCAGCAGCCAGCGGTCCACGCGGCGGAGCCGGTTGGCGTTGGTGGTGCCGCGGGTCGGCAGGCCCAGGGCGCGGGCGCGGCCGGCGGCCAGCCGCGGGTTCGCCTTCCGGGGGAGGCTGGCCCGGCGCTTGTGGTCCCCGCCGCCGGCCTCGCTCACCGGTCCGGAGCGTAGTCGCGGTTAGCGTGGTGCCGTGCAGGTCCGACACGACGCCCGCTTCGCCGACCTGACGACCCTCGGCGTCGGCGGGCCGATCGACCGGCTGGTGGAGGTCACCGACCCCGAGGAGCTGGTCGCCGCCGTCCGCGACGCCGACACCGCGGGGCGGCCGCTGCTGGTCCTCGGCGGCGGGTCCAACCTGATCGGCCCGGACGCCGGGTGGCCCGGTGACGTGGTGGTGGTGCGCAGCCGGGGCGTCGAGCGGACCGGGAGCCGGCTGGTCGTCCAGGCCGGGGAGCCCTGGGACGACCTGGTCGCGCACACCGTCGAGCAGCGGCTGGCCGGGCTGGAGGCGATGTCCGGCATCCCGGGGTCGACCGGGGCGACGCCGGTGCAGAACGTCGGCGCCTACGGCCAGGAGGTCGGCCAGGTCATCACCGCCGTCCGCGTCTGGGACCGCGTCGCGGCCACCGAGCACGTGCTCACCCCCGCGGAGTGCGGGTTCGCCTACCGGGACAGCCGGCTCAAGCGCGAGCCCGGCCGGTTCGTCGTCCTCACCGTCTCCCTCGAGCTGGAGCCCGGCGAGCTCTCCCGGCCGGTGGGCTACGCCGAGCTGGCGCGCGCCCTCGGCGTGGACCTGGGGGAGCGCGCCCCGCTGGCCGCCGTCCGCGCCGCGGTGCTGGAGCTGCGCCGCGGCAAGGGCATGGTGTGGGACCTCGCCGACCCCACCAGCCGCAGCGCGGGCTCGTTCTTCACCAACCCCGTCGTCCCGGCGGAGCGGGCGGTCGAGGGCTGCCCGAGCTGGCCCTCCGGGAACGGCGCGGTCAAGCTCAGCGCCGCCTGGCTGGTCCAGCACGCCGGCTTCGGCCGCGGCACGCGCCACGGCCGGGTGGGGACCTCCCCCCGCCACAGCCTCGCGCTGACCACCGAACCCGGTGCGACCGCCGAGGAGCTGCTCGCCTTCTCCGAGAAGATCATCGCCGCGGTGCAGGAGCGGTTCGGCGTGACCCTGGAGCGCGAGCCCACGGCGATCCATCCCTGACCCTTCCGGCCGTGATCATGGGCTTCTTGCCGGTCGACGCGCCGACGGCGGCGTGCCGACGTGCGACAACCCCATGATCACGGCGGCCCGGCACGCGACGGCGGCCCGGGACGCGACGGGAGACCCGGGCTCAGCCCTCGCGGTGCACCTTGTGCTGGGCGGCCTGCGCCCGCGGGCGGACGACGAGCAGGTCGACGTTGACGTGGTGCGGGCGGGTCAGCGCCCAGGCGATGCAGTCGGCGACGTCCTCGGCCACCAGCGGCTCGCGCACCCCGCGGTAGACCGCCTCGGCCTTCTCCCGGTCCTGCACCCGGTTGAGGGTGAACTCCTCGGTCTTCACCATGCCGGGTGCGATCTCCACCACGCGGACCGGCTGGTCGAACAGCTCCAGCCGCAGGGTCTCGGCCAGCGTGTGCACCGCGTGCTTGGCGGCCGTGTAGGACGCCCCGCCCTCGTAGCTGATCAGCCCCGCCGTGGAGCCGACGAACAGCAGGTCGCCGGCGCCGGAGGCCACCAGCGCCGGCAGCAGCGCCTTGGTCAGCCGGACGGTGCCCAGCACGTTCACCTCGTACGTGCGCTGCCAGGACCCCAGGTCGGCCTCGGCGACCGGGGCGGCGTCGAAGGCGCCGCCGGCGTTGTTCACCAGGACGTCGACCCGGTCGAGGGCGTCGACGAAGGCGTCCACCGACGCGGGGTCGGTGACGTCCAGCGGCAGCGCGCGGGCGCCGGTCTCCTCGGCCAGCGCGGTCAGCCGGTCGACCCGGCGGGCCCCGACGACGACGTCGAAGCCCTCGGCGGCCAGCCGCCGTGCGGTGGCCGCCCCGATGCCGCTGGAGGCGCCGGTCACGACGGCCGTCCGGCCCGCACCGGGCAGGTCGGCGGAGGCGGATGCAGACTGGGACGAGGGGTCGGCCATGAGGACGATCCTGGCGCTGGTGCAGGATGAGGAGTCGAGCGGGTGCCTCCGGTGCCCCGACCAGGAGCGAGGGCGGGAGGTCGGACGTGGCCGCTCGCCGCCGTCACCGGTCGGCCGCGCCCCGGCGGGTGGCGACGCTCTCGGTGCACACCAGCCCCCTCGACCAGCCCGGCGCCGGCGACGCCGGCGGGATGAACGTCTACGTCGTCGAGGTCTCCCGGCGGCTGGCCGCGCGGGGCATCGAGGTCGAGGTGTTCACCCGCGCCACCTCCAGCGACCTGCCCCCGGTGGCCGAGATGACCCCCGGCGTCACCGTGCGGCACGTGAGCGCGGGACCGTTCGAGGGCCTGGGCAAGGAGGAGCTGCCGGCACAGCTGTGCGCCTTCACCGCGGCCGTGCTCCGCGAGGAGGCGCAGCACGAGCCAGGCCACTACGACGTCGTGCACTCGCACTACTGGCTCTCCGGGCAGGTCGGCTGGCTGGCCCGCGACCGGTGGAGCGTGCCGCTCATCCACACCGCGCACACCCTCGCGAAGGTGAAGAACGCCGCGCTGGCCGCCGGCGACTCCCCCGAGCCGCGGGCGCGCGTGATCGGCGAGGAGCAGGTGGTCGCGGAGGCCGACCGGCTCGTGGCCAACACCGACGACGAGGCCCGCCAGCTCGTCGAGCACTACGGCGCCGACCCGCGCCGCACCCTGGTCGTCCCGCCCGGCGTGGACCTCGACCGCTTCAGCCCGGGGGACCGCGCGGCGGCCCGCCGGGAGCTGGGGGTGCCGCGCGGCGCCGTGGTCCTGCTCTTCGTCGGCCGCATCCAGCCGCTCAAGGCCCCGGACCTGCTGCTGGAGACCGCCGCCCGCATGCTCGCCGAGGACCCGGCGCTGCGCGACCGGCTCGAGGTGCACGTCGTCGGCGCGCCGAGCGGGTCGGGCCTGGACGCGCCCCGCCGGCTCGAGGAGATGGCCGCCCGCCTCGGCATCGGCGACCGCGTGCGCTTCCTGCCGCCCCAGCACGCCGAGCGGCTGGCGCTGCACTACCGGGCTGCCGACGTCGCCGTCGTCCCCAGCCACAACGAGTCCTTCGGGCTGGTGGCCCTGGAGGCGCAGGCGTGCGGCACGCCGGTGGTCGCCGCGGCCGTCGGCGGGCTGCCGACCGCGGTGCGCGACGGCGTCTCCGGGGTCCTGGTGGGCACCCGCGAGCCGGCCGACTACGCCGCCGCCATCCGGGCGGTGCTCGGCCGCCGGGAGCTGCTCTCGGCGGGGGCGCGGCGGCACGCCGGCACGTTCTCCTGGGACCGCACGGTGGACGCGCTGGTGGAGGCGTACACGGCGGCGGGGGCGGAGATGGCCGCCGCCGCGGCGCTGCGCCGGGTGCCGGTGCTGCGGCCCGCGCGGGCGCTGGGCGCGGTCCTCCCGGTCCCGGGCGCGCAGGTGGCACGCTGAGCACGGTCGGGGAGGTGCGGTGAGCGGACGACGGGTGGTCGACGAGCTGGACGCCGTCGTCGGGCAGACCCTCCGGGACGCCGAGCTGGTGCACGAGCACCCCGCCCCCGGGCGCTGGCTGGTCGACCTGCCCGGCACCAGGAAGCTGAAGACGGTCTGCGGCCTGGTCGTGGGGGAGCACTCGCTGCGCGTCGAGGCCTTCGTCTGCCGGCAGCCGGACGAGAACCGCGAGCAGCTGTGGACCTACCTGCTGCAGCACAACGCCCGGATGTACGCGGTGGCCTACTCGATCGACGCCGTCGGGGACGTCTACCTGACCGGCCGGCTGCCGCACGCCGCGGTGACGCCCGAGGAGCTCGACCGGGTCCTCGGCGCGGTGCTGAGCTACGCCGACGACCACTTCAACACCCTGCTGGAGATCGGCTTCGGCACCTCGATCCGCCGGGAGTGGGAGTGGCGGGTCGCGCGCGGGGAGTCCCTGGCCAACCTGGAGGCGTTCGCCGACTTCGTCGACCCCGGCCGGCGCGGCAGGGGGTCCGCGGACGGCGGGGCGTGACCGCCACCGACCGCGCGACGTCGGCCCCGCAGGACGCGGAGCTCCCACCCGGCTACGCCCGCCGCTGGTGGGTGCTGGGCACGATGACGCTGTGCCTGCTCGTGGTGATCATGGGCAACACCACGCTGAACGTGGCCATCCCGACCCTGCAGCGCCAGCTCGGCGCCACCCAGGGGCAGCTGCAGTGGGCGATCGACGCCTACATCCTCGTCTTCGCCGGGCTGCTGTTCTCCTGGGGCGTGGTCGGGGACCGGATCGGCCGCCGCCGCGTGCTGCTGATCGGGCTGTCGATCTACGCGGTGGCCTCGGTGCTCGGCGCCTTCAGCGACAGCCCCTGGCAGCTCATCCTGTGGCGGGCGGTCATGGGCATCGGCGGGGCCGCGGTGCAGCCGGCGACCCTGGCGGTGATCACCAACGTGTTCCCGCCGGGCGAGCGCGGCCGGGCCATCGGGGTGTGGGCCGGTGCGGCGGGGCTGGCGGTGGCCGGCGGGCCGCTGGCCAGCGGCGCGGTGCTCGAGCACTTCTGGTGGGGCGCGATCTTCCTCATCCCCGTCCCGGTCGCGCTGCTGGGCATCGCGGGCGCGCTGACGCTGGTCCCCGAGTCGCGGGACCCCGCGCCCGGCCGGCTCGACGTCCCCGGCGTGCTGCTGTCGATCGTGGCCCTGGCCGGGCTGGTCTACGGGATCATCCACGGCGGCTCGGGCGCCGGGTGGACGTCCCCGGGCGTGCTCGTCCCGCTGCTGGGCGGGCTGCTGCTGCTGGGCCTGTTCGTCTGGCTGCAGAAGCGCTCGACCCACCCCGCGCTCGACGTCACGCTGTTCCGCAACCCGGCCTTCTCGGCCGCCGCGGCCGCCCTGGGGCTGAACTTCTTCGCGCTGATGGGCGCGACCTTCTACCTCGTCTACTACCTGCAGGGGGTCCGCGGCTACAGCCCGCTGGAGAGCGGCGCCGCGCTCATCCCGGTGGCGCTCGGCATGTCGCTCATGGCCCCGCAGAGCTCGCGGCTGGCCGAGCGCTTCGGCGCGAAGGCCGTCGTCGGCACCGGTTTCGTGCTCATCGGCTCGTCGTTCCTCGGGTTCCAGCTGCTCGACGGGGGGTCGCCGCTGCCGCTGCTGCTGACCGTGCTGAGCGTGCAGGGCCTGGGCATGGGCGCCGTCATGGCCCCGACGACGGAGTCGATCATGTCGGTGGTACCGCGGCACAAGGCCGGCGCCGGGGCGGCGGTGAACAACTCGGTGCGCCAGGTCGGTGGCGCGCTCGGCGTGGCGACGCTGGGCTCGCTGCTGTCGGCGACCTACGCGGCGCGGCTCGGCGACGCCCTCGACGTGCTGCCGGCCGACGTCCGCGCCGACGCCCGGACCTCCGTCGTCGCCACCCTGGAGGCGCTGGCGCGGGCCCGGGCCGGCGGGGACGAGGAGCTGGCCGCGGCGGCCGGGGCGCTGGTCGAGCCCGCCCGGGAGGCGTTCGTCTCGGCCATGCACGTCACGGCCCTGGGGACGGCGACCGCCTCGGCCGTGGCCGCGGTGGTCGTGTTCACCTGGCTGCCCGGGCGCCGGCCGGAGCAGGTCGCCGCGCCGTCCCGCCGGTAGGTCACCGGCGCCGGCGGCCGCCGGCCCCCCGGGTCGGACGCCCAGCGGGTGCCCGGCACCCCACCGGGCGACACCGCCCCGCGCGGGCGCCCGGGAGCGGTTAGCGTGACGCTGGTGCAGGAGCTGACGGGGCAGGAGCGCTTCGTGCGGGCCTGCGTCGGGGTGGTCGCCGCCTCGGCGCTGGCCTACCCCCTCGTGCTGGCCTCGGTGCGGCTGCTGGTCGCCCAGCTGCTCGTCGTCGACGTGGCCGCGGTGGTGGTCTGGCTGTGCGTCGGCATCGCCTGCAGCGTCGGTGCGGTGGCGGCGCTGCGCTGGGGCGCGGTGCGCCGGGTGCGCAGCCCCTGGCTGCTGGCCGGGCTGCTGCCGCCGGCGGCCTTCGAGCTGTGGGTGCTCTGGCCGCTGCTCACCGCGTGAGGCCGGTCCCGGCGGGGTCGGGCAGGATGGCGGCGTGACCACGTCGTCCTCGACCTACACCCTCGTGCTGCTCCGCCACGGCGAGAGCGAGTGGAACAAGGCCAACCTGTTCACCGGCTGGGTGGACGTGCCGCTGTCGGAGAAGGGCCGGGAGGAGGCCGCGACGGGTGGCCGGCTGCTGGCCGAGCACGGCCTGCTGCCCGACGTCTCGCACACCTCGCTGCTGCGCCGGGCGATCATGACCGCCGAGCTGTCCCTCCACGAGGCCGACCGGCAGTGGATCCCCGTCAAGCGCTCCTGGCGGCTCAACGAGCGGCACTACGGCGCGCTGCAGGGCAAGGACAAGGCCGCGACCCTCGCCGAGTTCGGCGAGGAGCAGTTCATGACGTGGCGCCGTTCCTACGACACCCCGCCGCCGCCCATCGAGCCCGGCAGCGAGTTCTCCCAGGACGGCGACCCGCGGTACGCGTTCCTGCCGTCGGAGGCCCGGCCGGCGACCGAGTGCCTCAAGGACGTCGTCGTCCGGATGCTGCCCTACTGGTACGACGCGATCGTGCCCGACCTGCGCCTGGGCCAGACGGTGCTCGTGGCCGCGCACGGCAACAGCCTGCGGGCCCTCGTGAAGCACCTCGACGGCATGGGGGACGACGAGGTGGTGGGGTTGAACATCCCGACCGGGGTCCCGCTGCGCTACGACCTCGACGACGACCTGAGGCCGGTGCGGCCCGGCGGCGAGTACCTGGACCCGGCCGCGGCCGCGGCCGCCATCGAGGCGGTCCGCAACCAGGGCCGGAAGTAGCCGGCGCCCTCGGCGGGGCCCGCGCGCCGGGCGGTCTGCCGAGGGCGCCCGGGTCAGGTCGCGGTGGCGTGCATCTCCCGCTCGCCGGTCACCAGGAAGACCACCCGGCGGGCAACGCTCACCGCGTGGTCGGCGAAGCGCTCGTAGTACCGGCCCAGCAGGGTGATGTCGATCGCCGCCTCCATGCCGTGCGACCAGTCGTTGGCGAGCAGCTCGGCGAAGAGCTGCCGGTGCAGCTTGTCCATGAGCTCGTCGTCGGCCTCGAGCGCCGCGGCGGCGTCGACGTCGAGCTCGGCGATCACGGACGCGGTCTGCCGGACCAGGCTCTCGGCCACGTGCCCGGCCTCGAGGAAGATCGGCCGCAGCTCCTGCGGGACGGCGCGGTCCGGGAAGCGCATCCGGGCCAGCTTGGCCACGTGGACGGCGAGGTCCCCCATGCGCTCCAGGTCGGCGATGATCCGCATCGCCGCGGTGATCGTGCGCAGGTCCGTGGCCACCGGGGCCTGCCGGGCCAGCAGCGTGAAGCAGCGCTCCTCGATGCTCGTGCGCATGTCGTCGATGGGCCCGTCGCCCTCGATGACCAGGTTCGCCAGGTCCACGTCGGCGTCGAGCAGGGAGGTGGTGGCCTTGCTCATCGCCGAGCCCACGGCGTTGGTCATCTCGACCAGGCAGTTGTTGATGTCGTCGAGTTCCTCGTGGTAGTGCTGGCGCACCGTGTCCTCCTCGTCGGCCGGCCGGCCGCGGCCGTGGGCAGCTGGCACCGCGGGCCGTGGGTTCGACGTCGCGGGCGCACTCTCCGTCGAGGGTAGGTCCAGCGCCTGCCCCCTGGCGGCCGGGACGGTGAACGGCCGGGCACCGCGGCGTGAACAGTCCCCGTCCCAGGTGTCCACCACCCGGACGGGCGATGACGGAGGGTCGCGGCCGCCTAGCATCACGGTCGTGAGCCCCACGGTCGCCCTCGTGGTCGGCCTGGTCGTCGGTGGCGCCCTGGTCGCCACCGTCCTGCTGCTCCACGCCCGGCCGGGCCCGAGGCCGCCGGCGCCGCTGCCGGCCCCGCCTCCGGAGGCGGTCCTGGCCCGCCGGCTGGTCGACCTCATGGACCCGGCCGTCGTCCTGCTGGACGCCGCCGACGTCGTGGTGCTCGCCAACCGGGCCGCGCGCGGCCTCGGCATCGTGCGCGACACCCGCCTGGTGGTCCCCGAGCTGCTGGAGATCGCCCGCGCCGCGCGCGACGGCGGCCGGCCCCGCACGGACGTGCCGCTGCCCGGGGCGCTGGTCGGGTCCAGCCCGCGCATGGTGGGGGTGCACGGCCTGCTCCTGGCCGCGGGGCCCGGTCCCGGCACGGGGCCGGTCGCGCTGGTGCTCCAGGACGTCACCGAGGCCCGCCGGGTGGAGGCCGTCCGCCGGGACTTCGTCGCCAACGTCGGGCACGAGCTCAAGACCCCGGTGGGTGCCCTGTCCCTGCTGGCCGAGGCGATCGAGGACGCCGCCGACGACCCCGAGACGGTGCGCCGGTTCGCCAGCCGGATGAGCCACGAGGCCGACCGGCTGGGCCGGCTGGTCCGCGAGCTCATCGACCTGTCCCGCCTGCAGGGCGGCGAGCCCATGCCCGAGCTGGTCCCGGTCGAGGTCGACCGCGTCGTCGCCGAGGCGGTCGACCGGACGGGGCTGGCGGCGTCGGCGAAGCGGATCCCCATCGCCACCGGCGGCGAGCAGGGGCTCGTGGTCCGCGGGGTCGAGTCCCAGCTGGCCACCGCGGTGACCAACCTGCTGGCCAACGCCGTGACCTACAGCCCCGAGGGCACCCGGATCGCGGTCGGGGCCCGGTCCCGGTCCGGCTTCGCGGAGATCACCGTGACCGACAGCGGGATCGGCATCCCGCGGAAGGACCGCTCCCGGATCTTCGAGCGCTTCTACCGGGTGGACCAGTCGCGGGCCAGCAGCACCGGGGGTACCGGCCTCGGCCTCGCGATCGTCAAGCACGTCGCCAGCAACCACGGCGGCGCGGTGACCGTGTGGAGCGAGGAGGGCCTCGGCTCCACGTTCACCCTGCGCATCCCCCTGGCCGCCCGCCCCGCGGACGACCCCGATGCCCCAGCCGGCGACGCCGTCGCCGCCGACGTCTCGAAGGGACGCTCATGACGCGAGTGCTCGTGGTGGAGGACGAGGAGTCCTTCTCCGATGCGCTGTCCTACATGCTGCGGAAGGAGGGGTTCGACGCCGTCGTCGCCGGGACCGGTCCCGAGGCGCTGTCGGAGTTCGACCGCGGCGGCGCCGACATCGTGCTGCTGGACCTCATGCTGCCCGGGTTGCCCGGCACCGAGGTGTGCCGCTCGCTGCGGGCCCGGAGCAGCGTGCCGATCATCATGCTCACGGCCAAGGACGCCGAGATCGACAAGGTCGTCGGGCTCGAGCTCGGCGCCGACGACTACGTGACCAAGCCCTACTCCGCTCGCGAGCTGGTGGCCCGCATCCGAGCCGTGCTGCGCCGCGGGGGCGACGCCGAGGCGCCCGTGGAGGCCACGCTGGAGGCCGGCCCGGTGCGGATGGACGTCGAGCGGCACGTGGTCTCCGTCGACGGGGAGACGGTGGCCCTGCCGCTCAAGGAGTTCGACCTGCTCGAGCTGCTGCTGCGCAACGCCGGGCGGGTCCTCACCCGGGTGCAGCTGATCGACCGGGTGTGGGGGTCGGACTACGTCGGCGACACCAAGACCCTCGACGTCCACGTCAAGCGGCTGCGCGCCAAGATCGAGCCCGACCCGGCGAACCCCCGCCACCTCGTGACCGTCCGCGGCCTGGGGTACAAGTTCGAGGCGTGACGCGGTGTCCATGGTCGGCCCACCGGCCTGGCCCATGGTCGGCCTACCGGCCTCCGACCGCGGCCAGGAGCCGTCCCCGGCCGCCGCTGAGCCGTGCGCTCGCTCCGCTCGTCGGGGACCCTGCGGGCCCCGCTCCGCGCGGGCATCCGCGGCCAGGTGCCGTCCCCGGCGGGCGCCGAGCCGTACCGGCCCGGCTCGGCAGCGGGGCCGGCCGGGTCACTGCCCCCGGCCGGTCTCGTCCTGCAGTGCGTCGATCCGCTGCGAGGCCTCGGCCTTGGTGAGGTCGTCGGGGACCTCCTCGCCGGCCTGGCGGGCCAGCGTGTGCAGGTAGCTCTGCTGGGCCCCGGTGGCCGGCTCGTCGCCGGTCACCCAGTCCGACGGGTCCTTCTCCGCGGTCGGGTCGCCGGCCGCGCCGGTGTTGGTCCTGTCGTCGCTCATGTGTTCGACGGTAGGCCCATCCGGCCTGCTCCGCAGGGCGGGGCTCAGACGCCGACCAGCGCGCGGTCGGCGTCGGCGGTGCGGCGCTGAGCCGCAGCGGTCCACCGCCGGCCGGTCCGGTAGACGTGGAGCTCGCCGCACGGGCACTCGACGTGCAGGGCGATGTGGGTGGGGTGGTTCACCACCGAGCGGATGCGCCGCTCGGCGACGAGCTCGTCGGTGCCGGTCACGGGGCAGGTGATGAGGAACATGCCGAGAGCCTGCGCCGACCGCCCGAACCGCACGAGTGGCAGGACTGACGCCTACCGCGTCGTTCCTGCCATACTGGGCGCATGACCCGGAGCGACCGTCCCCTCGTCGTCAGCACCGTCGTGGCCGACGGGCTGGTGGGGTCCTTCGGGCTCGGAGTCGCCGCGGAGGTCTTCGGCTACGACCGGCGGGCCATCGGCCTGCCGCGGTTCGACTTCGGGCTCGTCACCGAGCAGCCGGGTGTCGTGCGCACCGACACCGGCATCCCGATGACCGTCGAGCACGGCCTGGACCGCCTCGCGGCGTCGGACATCGTCACGATCACCGCCTGGGAGCTGTTCAGCCGCGTCCCGTCACCGCAGCTGCTCGACGCGTTCCGCGCTGCGCACGCCAACGGCGCGCTGATCATCAGCCAGTGCACCGGCGCCTTCGTGCTCGCCGCCGCCGGCCTGCTCGACGGGCAGCGGGCCACCACGCACTGGAAGTACGCGGGGGAGCTGGCCGCCCGCTACCCGGCGGTGCGGGTCGACCCGACGGTGCTCTACGTCGACAACGGCCGGATCATCACCGGTGCGGGCACCGCCGCCGGCGTGGACGCCCTGCTGCACGTCGTCCGCCGGGAGTGGGGCGCGGCCGCGGCCAACGCCCTCGCCCGCGAGATGGTCGTCCCGCCGCACCGGGACGGCGGGCAGGCCCAGTTCATCGACGCGCCGGTCCCCGCCTGCGAGGACGACCTGCTCGGGGCGGTGCTCGACTGGGCGCAGCGGCACCTGGCGGAGGAGATCACCGTCGAGCTGCTCGCCCGCCGGGCCCTGATGAGCCCGCGCAGCTTCGCCCGCCGGTTCAAGGCCACCACCGGGACCACCCCGCACGCGTGGCTGCTCGGCCAGCGCCTGGCCGCGGCGGAGGCGCTGCTGGAGAACAGCGACGCCCCGGTCGAGGAGGTCGCCCGGCTGGTCGGCTTCGGCACCGCGGCCGGCCTGCGGGACCAGTTCACCCGGCGCCGCGGGGTGTCCCCGCGGGCCTACCGGCAGACCTTCCGGGCCGCGGTCACCGTCGGGGACGACGACCGCGCCGCCTGAGGGAGGACGCTCCGCGGGCCCGGCGCGGCACCGGCACCGGCCGGCCGGTCCGCGGGGTGCCGGCGTTCCCGCGGGAACGCCGGCAGGCCGGTGGGCTCGAGGCGTGCCCGCGGGAACGCCTCGAGGGCGCACCGGCCCCCCGGGGCCGATCGTCAGGCGCCGGGGATCGGCCGGGCGACGCCGACCAGCGAGTCCAGCCGGCCGGCGTTGGCCGCGGCCAGCGGGCTGCGCACCACACCGGTGAGGGCCAGGCCGGCCCGGGCCAGCAGCAGCGCGTGGGTGCGCGGGGTGAAGTGCCAGATGTGCTCGGTCGGCTTGAGGGTCCACCAGCGGGTGCCCAGCAGCCACGCGGGCAGCGAGGACCAGTACGGCGTGGAGAACAGCACGACGCCGTCGTCGGCGACCAGCGAGCGGACCGTGCGCCAGAACGACAGCGGGTCGGGCACGTGCTCGACGGTGTCCCAGGCGCAGACCACGGCGAACCCCGGCTCGAGCGGGGCGTCCTCCACCTGGCCGCAGAAGACGTCGAGGCCGAGCGCGCCGGAGGCGTGCGCGGCACCGGTCCGGGAGAGCTCGACACCCGAGGTCGTCCAGCCGGCGGTGCGCGCCGCGTCGAGGAACAGCCCGTACCCGGCGCCGACCTCGAGCAGCCGCCCGCCGGGCGGCCGGCCGTGCTCACGCTCGATGAGGCGCAGCCGCCCCGCGGTCCAGGTGCGCTGCAGCAGCATGGCGGGGGACAGCCGCCCGTCGGAGGCCGGTGCCGCCGCGTCGGTGGAGACCCCCGAGCCGTAGACCCCGCCCTCGAAGTAGCCGGCGTCGTCGTAGAGGCGCTGCAGCGCCTCGGGGCGCAGGCGGGGGCTGACGAACACCAGCCGGCAGCGCGGGCAGCGGACCACCCCGAAGGGGGCCACGTCGTGCACGAGCGTCCCGGGGACGCCGCACAGGCAGCAGACGACGTCCTCGGTGTCCGCGGTGCTCCAGCGGGCGGGTGCGCTCACCCGGTCAGCCTACGGAGCCGCCCGGTGCCGCTCCCGGAACCCGCGCCGCCGCGCCCACCGGCGGGGCGTCGGCGGGCCGGGGCCGCGCGCCGGGGTCGTCGCCGGCCGGGGCCCCGCCGCCCCCGGCCGCTCCGTCGTCGCCCTCGGCCGCTCCGTCGTCGCCCGCTGCCCTGCCGTCGCCCGCTGCGTCCTCGCCGCCGGCCGCGGCCGGGTAGCGCAGCGCCACCAGGGAGGTCACCCGCCGCCGGACGGCCGGGGAGACCAGCGAGCCGGGGCCGGCCGCGTCCAGCACCTCCCCGGGGACGACGACGTAGCGGTCCGGTGCCGCGTCCGCCTGGGCGAGGAAGGCCCGGCGCACCGCGCCGGGGTCCGCGCCGTCCGGGGCCGCGGTCACGGGCGCGTCCACCACCACGGTGAGGTCGGGGAGCAGCCCCCGCGTGGCCCACAGCGAGGTGCGGAAGATGCGCTCGGCGTCCAGCCCCTGACCCGCGCCCTGGAAGGCGATCGAGGTGTCCACGTAGTGGGTGTTCACCACGACGCGGTCGCGCTCGAGCGCGGGGCGGATGACGGTCGCGACGTGCTGGGCCCGGTCGGCGGCGGCGAGCAGCGCCGCCGTGTGCGCCCCCACCGGGCGGCCGTCGCTGCCGGCCACGGACCCGGCGGACGGCGGGAAACCGGTGCCCGAGGTCGGCGACGGCGGGAACAGCAGCCCCCGCACCTGGCGCCCGAGGTCGGTGTCGCTGGGCTCGGAGGTCACGGTGACCGGGCACCCGGTCTCCCGCAGCACCTGGGCGAGGTCCTCGGTGTAGCGGCGGGTCAGCTCCCGGTCGGCGCCCTCCACGACGACGAACAGGCCCACCCCGCTGGAGGCGGCCGACAGCAGGTCCGAGCGGCCCCACAGCAGCCGCAGCAGCTCGCGGAGGCGGGGCCGGGAGCGGTGCGCCACCTGCCGGGTGGCGTAGGCGCTGACGACCAGCGCGAGGACGCCGCCGATCAGCAGGGTCAGCCCGGGGCCGGTGACGGTGAGCTCGAGGTCCCCGAGCCGGAAGGCGTGATCGCCGAGCAGGCCGGCCAGCCCGGGGCCGACCGCGACGGCCAGCAGCAGCACGATCCGCACCGAGGAGATGACGAAGGCGAAGACCCGCCCGCGCAGCCGGTCCTCGACCTCGAACCCGATGAGGGTGTAGCCGATGATCCAGCTCACCCCGGCGAACAGGCCGACGAGGAAGGCCGTCGCCGTCGCCAGGACGAAGTCGCGCAGCAGCGACATGGTGAGCAGCGCCAGCCCGGCCAGCCCGATCGCGTGGCTGAAGACGCTGCGCCGCGGCACCGTGGGCAGCACCCGGGGGCCGACCAGCATGCCGATGGCCAGGCCGGTGAAGACCGTGCCGAAGACGACGCCGTAGCCCGCGGTGCCCGCCTGCAGCGTCGCCACGTAGAGCTGGGCGACGCCGATGGTCAGGCCCCCGGCGCCGAAGGCCCCGATGACGCCGACGTAGAGGGCCCGCATCAACGGCTGGCCGCGGAGGAAGGCGACCCCCTCGACCACGAGGGAGAAGACGTTGCGCTGCTCCCCGGCGCGCTCGCCGGGGGACGGCGGGAAGAGCCCCCGGGAGAACAGCACGGTGGCCGCGCTCACGCCGAAGCTGGCCGCGTTGACGACCAGCGCCACCACGATGGCGGTCCGCGCCTCCCCGCCCTCGGTGCCGCCGGGGAAGACCCGGGCCAGCGTGGAGAGCAGCGCGAACAGCAGCGAGGCGACCGGCACGGCGCCGTAGACGCTGAACAGCGAGACCTGGTTGGCCACCGCCAGCCGGTCCCGCGGGACGATGGAGACCCACAGCGCCTGCTTGGCCGGGTTGGTGAACAGCCCGACGGCCTCGACGAGGAACTGGGCGATGTAGAGCCAGGTGAGCTCGTAGGTCACCGCGATCGAGAGGTAGAGCGACATCGCCAGCAGCTCGCCGACGACGACCGTCGTCCGGCGGTCCAGCCGGTCGGCCAGGGCCCCCGCGACCGGGCCGAGCACCAGGTCGGGCAGCAGGCGGGTGAGGATCACCCCGGAGATGGCCGCGCCCTGGACCGCCAGCGACTCGTCGCGGGTCAGCTGCTGGGCCATGGCCGTGGTGGCCAGCAGGCCCAGCCAGTCCCCGAGGCTCGAGACGGTGATCGCCGCCCACAGCCGGCGGAAGACCGGGATCCGCACGAGGGCGAGAAAGGCGTTGTCGCCCCGCCCCGGCCCGTGCCGGTCACCGGACGAGGGGGCGCCCGTCACCGCGTGTCCCTCGATCACTGGTCCGCCGTCCGCTCGTGGATCCGTCCCCGGAAGGGTAGTGGCGGCGCCCCGCGTGGTCAGCGCACCGGCACCCCGGACGGGGGACCCTCCCCCGGCCGGCGGCGGTGCAGGGTCACCGGGACCGGGGCGGGGCTGGCCGGGTGCGGCGCGACGAGCCCGGCGTCCAGCCGGGCCTCGGCGAGCCGGCGCAGCTCGGCGTAGGCGGCGGCCCCGACCAGCGCGGTGAGCTCGGCGGCGTAGGTGGCCACCAGGGGCTCCGGGGAGACATGCGCGGCGGGGGACCCGGTGCACCACCAGTGCAGGTCGTGCCCGCCGGGGCCCCACCCGCGCCGGTCGAACTCCCCGATGCTCGTGACGAGCACCCGCGTGCCGTCGGGCCGGTCCACGTGCTCCTGCTCGCGGCGCACCGGCAGCTGCCAGCACACGTCCGGCTTGGTCAGCATCGGGTGCAGGCCCTCGCGCAGCGCCATGCGGTGCAGGGCGCAGCCGGTCCCGCCGGGGAACCCCGGCCGGTTGAGGAACACGCAGGCCCCGTCGACCAGCCGGGTGCGCAGCGAGCGGACCGGGTCGCGGCCGGTCCCGCCGTCGTCCCCACCGTCCCCGGCGTCGCCCCCGGCGTCCTCGGCGTCGTCCTCCTCGGTCCAGCCGGCACGGCCCGCGGCGGCCAGCTGCCAGTCCCCGGGCGTCAGGTCGGCGACGGCCGCGGTCACCCGGGCGAGGTCGTCGGCGTCCGAGAAGAAGGCCCCGTGGCTGCAGCAGCCGTCGTCCGGGCGACCGGGCACCACGCCGGCGCAGCCGCGGCCGAACACGCAGGTCCACGCCGACGACAGCCAGGTCAGGTCGGCCCGGACGACGTGGTCGGGGTCGGCGGGGTCGGGGAACTCCACCCACTCCCGGGCGAAGTCGAGGGGGACCTCGGGGGGCGCGTCCGGCACCGGTCGAGCCTAGAGAAGGGACCCCCTCCCCTCACGCCCCGCTCCGCTCGGCTCGGCGCGAGCCTCCGGAGGGGGCCGTGCAGACTGACCCGCATGCGGCTCGGGGTGCTGGACGTCGGCTCGAACACCGTCCACCTGCTCGTGGTCGACGCCCACCGCGGTGCGCAGCCGGCCCCGATGCACGACGAGCGGTCGGTGCTGCGGCTCTCCGAGCACGTCGGCCGGGACGACCTGCTCTCCAAGGAGGGCGAGAAGGCGCTCGTCAAGGCGGTGCGGCAGGCCTGCGACCAGGCCGAGGCGCGGGGCTGCGAGCAGCTGCTGGCGCTGGTGACCTCCGCCATCCGCGAGGCGCGCAACGGCCTCGAGGTCCTGGAGCGGGTCCGCGAGCGGACCGGTGTCGAGCTGCAGGTCACCAGCGGCGAGGAGGAGGCCCGGCTGACCTTCCTCGCGGTCCGCCGCTGGTTCGGCTGGAGCGCCGGCCGGCTGCTGGTCCTCGACATCGGCGGCGGCTCGCTGGAGCTGGCCAACGGCCTCGACGAGGACCCCGACGTGGCGCTGTCCCTGCCGCTGGGCGCCGGCCGGACGACCCGGCGCTACCTGCCCGGCGCCCAGCAGGGCCGGCGGCCGTCGCTCAGGGCGCTGGCCGAGCTCGACGAGCACGCCGCCGACCTGCTCGAGCCGGCCGCGAAGGAGCTCCTCGGCGCCGGTCCCCCCGACCTCGTGGCGGCCACCAGCAAGACCTTCCGCACCCTCGCCCGGCTGACCGGCGCGGCGCCGTACTCGGCCGGCCTGCGCGCCGAGCGCCGGCTCACCCAGGACGGGCTGGACCAGCTGCTGGGCTTCGTCGCCCGGATCGACTCCGCGGCGCTGGCCGAGCTGCAGGGGGTCTCACCCGACCGCGCGCACCAGATCCCGGCCGGCGCCGTCGTGGCGCGGGCCGCGATGCGCGCCCTCCACGTACCGTCCGTGCGGATCTGCCCGTGGGCGCTGCGGGAGGGCGTCATCCTCCGGCGACTGGACCAGCTGGGGGAGGAACGATGAGCGAGCCGCGCCGGGACCCCGAGACCGGGGGTCGGTCCCTGGCCGACATCCTGCGCGAGGCCGGGGTCGAGTCCCCGCGCAGCGGGCGGCGGCGGCCCCGGTCCGGTGACACCGGCGAGACGCCGATCCGGCAGCGGGGCAGCGGCGGGGACACCGGCCGGGTGGCGGAGCGGCCGGCCTTCGGCCGGCGCGCCGGTGACCGGGCCGACGCGACCGGGGGCACGCCGACGAGGGACCGGGCGACGGGGGACCGGGCGACGGGGGACCGGGCGACGGGGGACACGGCGACGCCGGCCCCGGGACGCGGTCGCGGCCGGCACGAGCCGTCGACCGCGGCCATCCCCGGGCTGCGGCCCTCCCGCAAGCCCGGGGTGCCCGTCACCGCCGGCACCGGGAGCCGCGCGTCGGGGGCGACCCCGTCGACCGGCCCGATCCCCGTCGTCCGCGCCCAGGACGACCCCCCGCTGCTCGAGGACGAGGCGCTCGGCCCGCGGGAGGGAGCGCTGGCCTGGCTGCGCTTCGCCGGGGAGCTGGTGGTCGCCCTCGGCACGGGCGTCGGCACCTACTTCCTGTTCACCGTGCTCTGGGAGCTGCTCCCGTGGCTGGCGGTGGTGCTCGCCCCCGTGGTGGTGGCCGGGCTGGTCGGTGCGGTCGGGGCGTGGCGGCAGCGTCAGGACAAGGAGCCGGCCGACGTCCGGCTGGTCGCCGTCCTCGTCTTCGCCGGCACGCTGCTCACCATCGCCCCGGCCGCGGGCCTGCTGTCCGGGACCTGACCCGCGGGGCCCGGGGCTACCCCTCCTCGTCCGGGTCGCTCGCCCCGGCGGCGAAGCGCTCCACCATCGCCGCGGCGAAGGCGTCGAGGTCGTCGGGCTTGCGGCTGGTCACCAGGTTGCCGTCGACGACGACCTCCTCGTCGACCCACGTCGCCCCGGCGTTGCGCAGGTCGGTCCGCAGCGAGGGCCAGGAGGTCATCCGGCGGCCCCGGACGACGTCGGCCTCGGCCAGCACCCAGGGGGCGTGGCAGATCGCCGCCACCGGCTTGGCGGCCTCGAAGAAGGCCGACACGAAGGCCACCGCGTCGGCGTCGGCCCGCACGAAGTCACCGTTGATGACACCGCCGGGCAGCACGAGCGCGGCGTAGTCGTCCGGGTCGGCGGAGCCGACGACCGCGTCGACCTCCTTCTTGTCGGCCGGGTCGATGTGGTCGTAGGCGGTGATCGACCCCGACGCCAGCGAGACCAGCTCCGGCCGGGCGCCGGCCTCCTCGAGCGCCTGCCAGGGCCGGTCGAGCTCGACCTGCTCCACCCCGTCGGTCGCGAGGACGGCCACCCTCATCCCGTTCAGTTCTCCTGCCATGCGGCGGCGGCTACCCCGGCCCCGGGAGCAGCACACGCGCCGCGCACTACGGTTCGCCCGTGCCCCCGTCGACCTCCTCCCCGGTCCGGTGGCTGCTCGGCGGCGGTGCGGTGCGCGGTCGGCGCGACCGCCCCGGAGCCGGCGCCGGCCCCCGGCCCGGGGACGCCGCCCGCGTGGCCGCGGAGCTGGTGGCCGCCGGCCACCGCGTCGAGCTGCTGCACGTGCCCGGGCCGGGGCAGCGGCCGGGGGACGGGACGGCGCACCTGGCCGCCCTGCTGGCCGACGCGCTGCTGGCCGACGCGCTGCCGGCCGGCTCGTGCCGGGTGGTGCTGCCCGCCGGGGACCCGGCGGCGGAGGGCCTCCCCGCCGGGGTCGGCGTCGTCCTGACCGGCCCCGGGGAACCGGTGGACCGGCAGGTCGCGGGCACGCCGGGTGCGGTCGCCGCCGTGCGCGCGGCCGACCCGGACGCCGAGGCCCGCTGCCGCGCCCTCGCCGGCGGGCGGGTCCGGCTGGGCACCGGGGGCGGCGCGGCGGCCGACCGCACCGCGGCGCGCTGCCTCGCCGTCCTCATGGCCGGGAGCGGGGAGCCGGGGGTCGCCACCACCGACCCCCGGCTGGTCGCCGTGGCGGGGGAGCGGGCGGCCTGGAACGACCGAGCACACCACACCTGGGAGTACGTCATGCCGTGGAGAGCCGCGATCGAGCAGCAGCGCCGCCTGGTGGCGGCCGGCCACCGGGTGCGGGTGGCCGTGCCCTGGGGAGCCGGGGTCCGCGGCGGTCTGCGGCACCGCGGGGGCCGGTCGTGAGCGCCGGGCGCCAGGGGCTGGCGATCATCGGGGGCGGGAAGATCGGGGAGGCGCTGCTGTCCGGGCTGGTCCGCCGCGGCAGCCGCGAGGGCATCGTGGTCTGCGAGCGCAGCCCCGAGCGGGCGGCGGAGCTGACCGCCCGCTACGACGTCCCGGTGCTGGGGCTGGCCGAAGCGGCGGAGCGCTCCCGCGTCCTGCTCCTGGCGGTCAAGCCGCAGGACATCGGCACCCTGCTCGGGCTGCTGGCCGGGGCCGTGGACCCCGGGCACCTGGTGGTGTCGGTCGCCGCCGGGGTCCCGACGGCGACGATCGAGGCGGCCCTGCCCGCGGGGGTCCCCGTCGTCCGGGTCATGCCGAACACGCCGGCGCTGGTCGACGAGGGGATGAGCGTGCTCTCCGCCGGGGCGCACGCCGGGGAGGAGCACCTCGACGAGGCCGAGGCGCTGCTGGCCGCGGTCGGGCGGGTCCGGCGGGTCCCGGAGAGCCAGCAGGACGCGGTCACCGCCCTCTCGGGCAGCGGCCCGGCGTACTTCTTCTACCTGGTCGAGGCGATGATCGACGCCGGCATCCTGCTGGGTCTGCCGCGGGCGCTGGCCGCCGACCTCATCGTGCAGACCGCCCTGGGGGCGGCGGTGATGCTGCGCGACTCGGGCGAGCACCCGGTGCAGCTGCGCGAGGCGGTCACCAGCCCCGGCGGGACGACGATCGCGGCGGTCCGCGAGCTGGAGCGGCACGGCGTCCGGGCGGCGCTCATCGCGGCGATCGAGGCGGCCCACGCCCGCTCGGTCGAGCTGGGGGAGGCCGCACAGGACCGGTGACCGTAACCCGGTTGCCCACCGCCAAGTCGACAATCCGTGACGAGTTGCGAACTTCCTGTGGACGACTCGCCCGACAACATGTCGACTGAGCTACATAGGTGTAGTTCTGCCGAGGACGGACCGGTCCGCCTGTCCGTTTCTTCCATCGCTTCTGTCACGCGTGTCCCCCTACGCTCTGTATCAGCACGTGCGTGACCCGTAGTCGGTGGGGAAGCCGGCGCCCGACACGTGCTAGGTCCGGAGATGAAGTCATGACCATGCCCCAGCGCACTGCCCCTGCCGCCGTCTACGCCCGTCAGGGCATCCCGGGCCCCCGCCCGGTCGGCCGCCCGGTCGCCGCCGCCACCATGGCCCGCCCGATCGCCCCGGCCCACCCGGCCGCCATGCCCGTCGGTCGCCCGGCCGTCCCGGCCCCGCGCGCCGCGGTCACCTTCCTGACCGTCGCCGAGGTGGCGAGCATGATGCGCGTCTCCAAGATGACCGTGTACCGCCTCGTGCACGCCGGCGAGCTGTCCGCCGTCCGCGTCGGCCGCTCCTTCCGCGTGCCGGAGCGCGCCGTCCAGGACTACCTGCGCGACGCCTACACCGACATCGCCTGAGCAGGGCCCCCGTCCTCCCGCCCTCCGCAGGCCCAGGGCGGAACCCTGGGCGGGGCCACCCTGCCCCCGCCGCGCGCAGGCCCGCGTCGGGAGCCCGCAGGGAGGCCACCACCCCCTCCGGGTGGGTGCACCCCCGGGACCGGTTCCCGCGGCAGCGTCGCCGCGGGCCGGCCGGGTACGCTCGGTCGCCGAGCGACGCACCCGTGGTGCGGGTCGTCGCACACGAGCTGATCACCTCGCGCGGCGCCCGGCGTGACCTCCCCGGTCACCGGTGGACGTCCGCGCCCACGACGTCGGGAGCACTGGTATGGGTTCGGTCATCAAGAAGCGCCGCAAGCGGATGGCGAAGAAGAAGCACCGCAAGCTGCTGAAGAAGACGCGCGTCCAGCGACGCAACAAGAAGTGAGCTGACGCTCGTGCCGCCCGCGGTCGTCCTCGTCACCGGCGTCAGCCGGTGGCTGGGCGGTGCGTTGGCGGCCGAGCTCGCTCGCGACCCCGCCATCGAGCGGGTCATCGGGGTGGACACGGTCCCCCCGTCGACGGAGCTGCTCCGCCGCCTCGGCCGCACGGAGTTCGTGCGGGCCGACATCCGCAACCCGCTGATCGGCAAGGTCATCGCGACCGCGTCGGTCGACACCGTGGTGCACATGAACATCAGCGCCACGCCGGCCGGCTCCGGGGGGCGCGGGCTGATGAAGGAGCTCAACGTCATCGGCACCATGCAGCTGCTGGCCGCCTGCCAGCGGTCGACGTCGGTCCGGCGCCTGGTGCTGAAGTCGACCAGCGCCGTGTACGGCGCCTCCTCGCGCGACCCCGCCGTCTTCACCGAGGCGATGCAGGCCCGGCGGGTCCCCTCGGGCGGGTTCGCCAAGGACAGCCTCGACATCGAGGGCTACGTGCGCTCGTTCGCCCGTCGCCGGCCGGACGTCGGCGTCGCCGCGCTGCGGTTCACCAACTTCATCGGCCCGCGGATCGACTCGGTCCTCACCTCCTTCCTGCGGATGCCCGTGGTTCCCACGGCCCTCGGTTACGACGCGCGGGTGCAGCTGCTGCACGAGGACGACGCCCTGGCGGTGCTGGCCCGCGCGACGACCGGCGACTTCGCCGGCACGGTCAACGTCGGCGGGAGCGGGACCCTGCTGCTCTCCCAGGTCATCCGCCGGCTCGGTCGCCTGCAGCTCCCGCTGCCCGCGCCCGCGCTCGGCTCGGTCGGCCGGCTCACCCGCCGCCTCGGCCTCGTCGACTACTCGCCCGAGCAGATGCGCTTCCTCAACTTCGGCCGGGTCGTGGACACCACGGTGCTGCGCCGCGAGTTCGGCTACACGCCGCGCTACAGCACGGCGGAGGCCCTCGACGACTACGCGCGGACCGTCCCGCCGGTCGTCCCGCCGGAGGCCGTCCGGGCCGTGACCGGCTCCGCGGCCGGGCTGGTGCACCGGGTCGGCGCGACCGCGGGCGCGGTGGGGGACCGGCTGCGGCCGGCCCCCGCGGCCCCGCCCCTGCGGGCGGTGCGCGATGCCTGAGGCGCGGGTCATCCCGCTGCGCCCCGAGGACGACGAGCCGCGGGCGTCGCCCCGCCCGGCGGCGAGCTGGGAGGAGCAGGTGGCCGGCGGGCTGGAGTTCCTCAGCCGACGGCTCACCGGGGACTACGAGACCGACGAGTTCGGCTTCGACCCCGACCTGACCGACCACCTGCTGATGCCGCTGCTGCGGCCGCTGTTCGAGCGCTGGTTCCGCGTGGAGACGCAGGGGCTGGAGAACGTCCCGGCCACCGGCGGCGGCCTGGTCGTGGCCAACCACTCGGGCACGGTGCCGGTCGACGCGATGATGACCACGGTGGCGCTGCACGACGACCACCCGGCCCGGCGGCGGCTGCGGCTGCTCGGTGCCGACCTGGTGTTCGACCTGCCCGTCGTCGGCTCGGTGGCGCGCAAGCTCGGCTCGACGCTGGCCTGCAACGAGGACGCCGAGCGCCTGCTCACCGCCGGTGAGCTCGTGGGCGTTTTCCCCGAGGGGTTCAAGGGCATCGGCAAGCCCTTCCGCGAGCGGTACACGCTGCAGCGCTTCGGCCGCGGGGGTTTCGTCACCGCGGCGCTGCGGACGGGCGCGCCGATCATCCCGTGCGCGATCGTCGGCGCCGAGGAGATCTACCCGCTGATCGGCAACTCCCGCACCCTGGCCCGCCTCCTCGGGCTGCCCTACTTCCCGATCACGCCGACCTTCCCGGCGCTGGGCCCCCTGGGCCTGGTACCGCTGCCCTCCAAGTGGCTGATCGCCTTCGGGGAACCGATCGAGACGGCGTCCTACGGCCCGGCGGCGGCCGAGGACCCGATGCTGGTGTTCAACCTGACCGACCAGGTGCGCGAGACCATCCAGCAGTCGCTCTACCAGCTCCTCCTGCAGCGCCCCTCCGTCTGGGGCTGAACCCGACGAGCGGGGCCCGGAGGGTCCCCGAGGAGTGGCAGGGTGCGCTCGTCGCAGCGGGGGGACGGCACCTGGCCGCGGTGGTGGCTGGTGCCGCCCTGCGAGGTGCCGCGACGAGTGGGGCCCGGAGGGTCCCCGAGGAGTGGCAGGGTGCGCTCGTCGCAGCGGGGGGACGGCACCTGGCCGCGGTGTCGCCCGGAGGGCGACGAGTTGCTCAGAACGGCCAGCGGTTGCGGCGGCGCAGGGCGACCGCCCCGCCGACCAGCCCTCCCGACACGGCGGCCGCGGCCACCGTCGGGACGACGGTCTTCACGGCCTTGCGCCCGGTCCGGAAGTCGCGCACGTCCCACCCCCGCGACCGCGCCACCGCCCGGAGCTCGGTGTCCGGGTTCACGGCCACCGCCGAGCCGGTGAGGGTCAGCATCGGCAGGTCGTTCGAGCTGTCGCTGTAGGCGGTGCTGCGGGAGAGGTCCAGGCCCTCCCGGTCGGCCAGCGCGCGCACCGCCTCGGCCTTGGCCTCCCCGTGCATGAGCTCCCCGACCAGCCGGCCGGTGTAGCGCCCGTCGACCACCTCGGCCACCGTGCCGAGCGCCCCGGTCAGACCCAGCCGGTGGGCGATGATCCGGGCCAGCTCGACCGGGGTGGCGGTGACCAGCCAGACCCGCTGGCCGGCGTCCAGGTGCTTCTGCGCCAGCAGGCGGGTGCCGGTCCAGATCCGGTCGGCCATCAGCTCGTCGTAGATCTCCTCGCCGACGGCGACGATCTCCTCCACCGGGCGGCCGGCGACGAAGGCCAGCGCGTTCTCCCGGATGGTGTGCATGTCGTCGGCGCTCTCGTTGCCGGCGATGCGGAACTTGGCCTGCTGCCAGACGAACAGCGCGAGGTCCCGGGCCTTGAAGTAGTCCCGCGCCGCCAGCCCGCGGGCGAACCAGAACAGCGAGGCGCCCATCATCATCGTGTTGTCGACGTCGAAGAACGCCGCAGCGGCGAGGTCGGGGACGACGGCCGGTGCCGGCTCGACCTCCGCCGCGGCCGCCGACGCGGCACCGGCGAGGACCGCGCGGGTCTCCTCGTCCGGCGGACCACCCGCGCGCTTCCGGCGGCCGCGGAACGGCACTCCGGGCACGAGGACCTCCCTGGTTCGCCGCCGTCCCGGCGGCCCGGTCCGGCGGTGGTGGCTGCCCCCCGGACCCTAGCGGCGGCCGCTCCGGCGCCCGACGCGGGCCCGGCGCGTGGAGGCTGCGCACCCGCGCCGGTGGTGACACGATCGCGCGGGACCGGTGCCGTCGCGCCGGCCGGTGGTCCCGCGCGCCCGGGGACGGCCCGGCCGTCGCCGTCCCGGGGGACCGACCGCCGACCGAGGGGAGAGCCGTGACCCAGCCCGCGACGACCCTGCCCGCCCTGGTGCGGGCGGCCGCCCGCGCCCGACCGGAGGCGCCCGCGGTGGTGGCGGGGGAGGAACGGCTCAGCTGGGCCGAGCTCGACGCGCAGGTGGACCGGGCCGCGGCCGGTTTCGCCGCCCGGGGCCTCGCGCCCGGTGACCGGGTCGCGGTGCAGCTGCCCAACGGCAGCGCCTGGCTGCGGGCGGTGCTCGGCGCGCTGCGCGCCGGCTGCGTCGTCGTCCCCGTCAACACCGCCTACACCGACCCCGAGCTCGAGTTCGTGCTCGGCGACTCCGGGGCGTCGCTGCTGGTGGCCTCCACCGACCGGCCGCCCCTGGCCGGCGTGCCGGTGGTCGCCGGGCCGCCGCACGGGGACGGCGACCCGCCGGCCCGGCCGGAGGAGCCCTCGGCGCCGGCCTTCCTGGCCTACACCAGCGGCACGACCGGCCGACCGCGCGGCGCGGTGCTCACGGCCGCCGCGCTGCGGGCCAACCAGGAGCAGTGCCTGGCGATGGACCCGCCGGCGGTGCGGCCCGACGACCGGGTGCTGCTCGTCCTGCCGCTGTTCCACGTCTACGGCCTCAACGCCGGGTTCGGGCTGGTCGCGGCCACCGGGGCCTGCGCGGTGCTCGTGGACGCCTTCGACCCGGCCGCGACGCTGGCGGTCATGGCCGCCGAGGAGGTCACCGCCGTCCCCGGCGCCCCGCCGATGTACCAGGCCTGGCTGGCGGAGGCGGACGCGGCCGGCTCCGACGCCGCGCTGCGGCGGGCCTTCGCCGCGGTCCGGATCGCCTCCTCCGGCGCGGCGCCGCTGCCGGCCGAGGTCTGGACGGCGATGCGCGAGCGGGCCGCGGTCACCGTGTGGGAGGGCTACGGGCTCACCGAGGCCTGCCCGGTCGTGACGAGCACGCTGGCCACCGGGCGGCCGAAGCCGGCCTGCATCGGCGGCCCGCTGCCGGGGGTCGAGGTGCAGCTGCGCGACACCGCCCTGCACGAGCCCACGGCGGAGCGCGAGGGGGGCGACGGGGGCGAGGACGGCCCGGGCGAGATCTGGGTGCGCGGCCCGAACCTGTTCTCGGGGTACTGGCCCGACGGGGCCGACGGGCCGGACGCCGACGGGTGGCTGGCCACCGGGGACCTGGCCTACGCCGACGAGGACGGCGACCTGCACCTCGTCGACCGGCGCAGCGACCTGGTCCTGGTCAGCGGCTTCAACGTCTACCCCGCGGAGGTCGAGCGGGTGCTGGACAGCCACCCGGCCGTCGCCGAGAGCGCGGTGATCGGCGTCCCCGACCCCCGGACCGGGAACTCCGTGCGGGCCGTCGTGGCGCTGCGCCCCGGGCGGACGCTGACCTACGGGGAGCTGCGCGCGCACGCGGCGGCCTCGCTGGCCCGGTACAAGGTGCCGACGTCGGTGCAGGTGCTGGCCGCGCTCCCGCACTCGCTGACCGGCAAGGTGAGCCGGGCCCGGCTGCGCGAGCTCGGCCTCTCCCGGCCCGACAGCGGCCCGCGGGAGGAGGACGACGATGCCTGACCTGCGGCTCCTGACCCGGGACGGGTGCCACCTCTGCCAGGTGGCCGCCGAGACCCTCGAGCGCATCGCCGCGGAGGCCGGGACGACGGTGACCGCGGTGGACGTCGACGCCGACCCCGAGCTGCAGGCCGAGTACGGCGACCGGGTGCCCGTCGTGCTGCTCGACGGCCGCGAGCACTCCTACTTCACCGTGGACGTGCCGCGGCTGCGCCGGGACCTCGGCCTGGTCTGACCGTGGTCCGCCCGGGGCTCAGCCGCGCGGGTGGCTCCCGGGGAACCGCTCCCGCAGCGCCCGGTGGACGGCGTCCGGGTACGGCTCGGCCGCGGCCGTCGCCGCCCGGACGAGCTCCAGCGCGGCGCGGGGGCCGGTGCCCAGGGCCCGCCCGTCCGGTGCCGTGCCCGCGCTGCCGGGGGCCAGGACGTCGCCGGCCAGCAGCAGCTCCACGGCGAGGACGTCGGCCAGCAGGTCCAGCGCGGCCCCGGCCTTGCGGGCGCTGAGCGGGGCGCCGGTGGCGTGGTCCTCCACGCCGTTGTCCAGCGGCGGGACGTCGAGGGTCGCCGGCGCGGCGAGCTGCCTCAGCTCGGCCACCACCGCGGCCGCCGGGGGGCGCAGCGCCAGGCCGTGGGCGGCCGACGGCGGGGGGCCGGCCAGCTGCCGGAAGAACGCCTCCCACAGGTGGGACAGCCGGCGGTCGCTGAGCTGCCCGACCGCGGCGACGCCGATCCGCAGCGCGTCGCAGGCGAGGGCGAGCACCATCGGGTGGAAGTTGCCGTTGCTGACCAGCGTGCGGTCCTCGACCGACACCAGGGGGTTGTCGGCGGCCGCCGCCAGCTCGGTCTCCACCGCCGCGCGGGTGGCCGCGACCTGCGCGCGGAGCGCGCCGTGCACCTGCGGCACGACCCGGAACGACAGCGGGTCCTGCACCGATGCCGCCCCGCCCGGGGCGAGCAGCGCGCTGCCGGCCAGCAGGTCCCGCAGGTGGTCGGCGGCCGCCACCTGCCCGGGGATCGGCCGGGCCCGCCCGACGGCGGGGTGCACGACCGACGGGTTGGCCCGGATGGCCTCCATCGACAGCGCGGCGGCGACGTCGGCCGCCTCGGCGGTCCGCTCCGCCCGGGCGACCACCAGCGCCGCCTCGCCCACCGAGACCCCGTTGGCCGAGATCAGCGCCAGGCCGTCCTTGCCGCTGAGCACCAGCGGCGCGATGCCGGCCCGCCGCAGCGCCTCGCCGCCGTCGAGCACCTCCCCGCGGTGCTCGGCCCGGCCGAGGCCGATGGCCACCTGGGCCATCCCGGCCATCTGCCCGATGTCGGCCGCCCCCACCGACCCGGTCTCCGGCACCACCGGGTGGACCCCGGCGTTGAGCATCGCCGCCAGCGTCTCGGCGGCCGCCACCGACGCCCCCGACCCGCCCCGCGCGATGCCGGCCAGCCGCACGGCCAGCGCCGCGCGCACCACGGGCACCGGCAGCGGGGGCCCGACCCCGCCCGCGTGCGACCGGACGAGGAACTCCTGCTCGCCGCGGATCTCCTCCTCGGACAGCCGGGTGTCACGCAGGTGCCCGACCTGCGTGGTCAGGCCGTAGACCGCGGCGTGCGAGGACAGCGCCTCGTCGACCACGGCGCGGGCGGCCGCGATCGCCTCCCGCGCCGCGGTGCCCAGCTCCACCCGTGCGCCGTCGACGACGGCGAGCAGGTCGTCCACCGACAGGGCCCGGTCGTCGATCGTCACCGTCGGCACGGGGGCCTCCTCGCCGGAGGGGCGGAGCGGGTCCGGACGACTGTAGGCCCGCGGGGCCCGCCGGTCGCCGCACCGCTGCCCGCCGGACCGGTGACGAGCGCCCCTGGTGCCCCCCGGAGGACCGCGAGGACCGTCGGGTCCGCGACCACGGCACCCGGGGAGGGGTCATGGCAGGGACGACGGTCGACGCGGCCGGGACGGCGATCGGCCTGCGCGACGGGTGGACCCGCGACCGGGTGCTGGCGCTGCAGCGCCGGCGGCTGCGGACGCTCCTGGCCCACGCGAGCAGGCGGTCCCCGTACTACCGGGAGGTGCTCGGCCCCGACGCGGCCGACCGCCCGCTGGCCGAGCTCCCCGTGCTCACCAAGACCACGCTGATGGAGCAGTTCGACCGGGTCGTCTGCGACCCGCGGCTGCGCCGGGCGGACCTGGAGGCGCACCTCGCCGGGGAGGACCCCGGCCGGTCGTTCCTCGGCGCGTACCGCGTGGCCACGACGTCGGGGACCACCGGCCGGCGCGCGCTCGTCGTCCTCACCGAGCGGGAGGCCGCGACATGGCGGGCGGTGACCGAGCGGGCGGGGCGCCGCGCCGGCATGCGGCCGGGCCAGCGGGTGGCCGCCATCGGCAGCCCGAGCCCGGCGCACCTGACCCGGCAGGTCCTCGCCCCGCCGGGAGCACCGGCGCCGCTGACGGCCGCGACCCCGCTGCCCCGGCTCGCGGCCGCGCTGGACGCGATGCGGCCCGACGTCCTCATCTGCGCGGCCGGGCTGGGCGGCCTGCTCGCCGACGAGCAGGTGGCCGGGCGGCTGCACATCACGCCGCGGTCGGTGGCCTTCGGGTCGGAGGCGCTCACCGCCGACCTGCGCCGCCGGGTCCGGGCCGCCTGGGGGGTCGAGCCGGTCGGGATGTACGCCGCCACGGAGGCCCCGGTCATCGCCTCCAGCACCCCGGAGCACCCGGAGCTCGAGGTCGCCGAGGACGTCGTCGTGGTCGAGGTCGTCGACGAGGACGGCCGCCCCGTCCCCGCCGGCACCCCCGGCGCGCGGGTGCTCGTGACCAACCTCGTCGACCGCGCCCAGCCGCTGGTCCGCTACGAGCTCACCGACGCCGTCACCGAGTCGGTGCGGCCCAACCCCGCCGGCCGGCCGTGGCGCTGCCTGGCCTCGGTGGACGGTCGCACCGCGGACATCCTGCACCTGCCCGGCCCGGACGGCGCCCGCGTGCCGGTCCACCCGTCGGTGCTGGGTTCCGCGGTGGCGCCCTTCCCCGGGGTCGGCCAGTACGCCTTCGTGCACGACGCGACCGGCCTGCACGCGCAGGTCGTGCTGGGGCCGGGCGCCGCCGCGGACGTGCCCGAGCGGTTGCGCGCGGCGCTGGTGGCGGCGGTCACGTCGACCGGCGCGCTGCCCCCGCCGGTCGACGTCCGGCCCGTGCCGTCGCTGGCGACCGCGCCGGGGGCGAAGTTCCGGCTGGTCCGGTCGGGGTGACGGCCCGCCGCGCGGGCCCAGGGCCGCGTGCCGGCCACCCGACGGGGGACCGCAGCGGCTCCCGGGGTATGGTCCTCACCACAGGCGGGTGGATCCGCGCCGGTGACGGCCCCGGAGGCCCCCGGCGACTTTGTTCCTGCGTTCACAAGCGGTTACCGTGGCGTTCGCCGGGCAGGAGTGCCCGGCTCCCCGATGTCGTCCGTCAGCACCGGCGCCCGCCGGCCCGCGGGTGCGACCGCTGTGGAGAGCCCGTGACGCAGCCGCGGCCCCGGATCCCGGAGGCCACCGTCGCCCGCCTCGCCGTGTACCTCCGGGTGCTGACCGGCCTGGCGGACGGTGGTCGCACCACCGTCTCCTCCGGTGAGCTCGCGTCGGCCGCCGGCGTCAACCCGGCCGGGCTGCGCAAGGACCTCTCCCACCTGGGCCCGTGCGGCGTGCGCGGGGTGGGCTACGAGGTGGCCACCCTGCGGGACCGGATCGCCCGGGTGCTCGGTGTCGAGCGCTCGCGCGCCTGCGTGCTCGTGGGCATCGGCAACCTCGGCGCGGCCCTGGCCGACTACGCCGGCTTCGGCGGCCGGGGCTTCCGCTTCGTCGGGCTGTTCGACGCCGCCCCCGCGCGGGTCGGGCAGCGCGTCGGCGGGCAGCCGGTCCGCCCGATGGAGGAGCTCGCCGAGGTGGTCGCCGCGACGGCGGCCAGCATCGGGGTCATCGCGACACCGGCCGAGGTCGCGCAGTCGGTCTGCGACCGGCTCACCGCGGCCGGGGTGAGGAGCATCTTGAACTTCGCACCGGTGGCGCTCGTCGCGCCGGGGGACGTCGACGTCCGCCAGGTGGACCTCTCCGTCGAGCTGCAGGTCCTGGCCTTCCTCGGCCAGCAGCGCGACGCCGGTGCCCCGGCGCTGCCCGCGCCGGCCGTGGAGGTGCCGGCATGAGCCTGCTGGCCGTGGGCGTGAGCCACCAGACCGCACCGGTCGCGCTGCTCGAGCAGTTCGCGATGGGCGCCGACGAGACGACCAAGGCCCTGCACGAGCTCGTCGACACCCCGCACGTGAGCGAGGCCATGGTGCTCGCCACCTGCAACCGGGTCGAGGTCTTCGCCGAGGTCGACCGCTTCCACGGGGGCGTCGCGGAGGTCAGCCGGGTGCTGGCCCGCCAGGCGGGGGCCACCGTCGAGGAGCTCTCGCCCTACGTCACCGTGCACTACGAGGACGAGGCGGTCCGCCACCTGTTCACCGTCGCCGCGGGCCTGGACTCCATGGTCGTCGGCGAGACCCAGGTGCTCGGGCAGCTGCGCACCGCCTACGCGCTGGCCCGCGAGCGGGGCACCGTGGGCCGGGCCCTGCACCCGGTGGCGCAGCGCGCTCTGCGGGTGGGCAAGCGGGTGCACTCCGAGACCGGCATCGACCGCGCCGGGGCCTCGCTGGTGTCGGTCTCCCTCGACCGCGCCGAGGAGCGCATCGGCCCGCTGGCCGGGCGCGGGGTGCTGGTCGTCGGCGCCGGCTCGATGGGTGCGCTGGCCGCCACCACGCTGGCCCGCCGCGGCGCGGGCGTGACGGTCATCAGCCGCACGCCGGCCTCCGCGCAGCGGCTGGCCGAGGCCGTCGAGGGCCGCGCCGCCGGGCTCGGGGACCTGGCCGAGGAGCTGGCCGGGGCCGACGTCCTGGTCACCTGCACCGGGGCCCGGGGGCTGGTCGTGGGCACCGACGTGGTCGGCGCCGCCATGACCGGCCGCGCGGGCCGCCCGCTGGTGGTGGTCGACCTCGCGCTGCCCCGCGACGTCGACCCCGGCGTGGCCGGCCTGCCGGGCGTGCACGTCGTGGACCTGGCCCTCCTGCAGAGCGAGAAGCGCGAGGGCGCGACCCCGTCCGCCGACCCGGTCGCCGGGGCGGTCGGTGCGGACGACATCGCCTCCGCGCACGCGCTCATCGAGGCCGAGACCGCGCTGCTGCGGGCCGAGCGGCAGGCCGCGGCCGTCGCCCCCACGGTGTCGGCCCTGCGCAGCCAGGCCGCCGAGGTCGTGGACGCCGAGCTGCTGCGGCTGTCGGCCCGGGTGCCGGACCTCGACGCCAAGGCCCGCGCGGAGGTGGCCCGCACCGTCCGCCGCGTCGTCGACAAGCTGCTGCACGAGCCGACCGTCCGCGTCAAGGAGCTGGCCGGCGCCCCCGGCGGGGTCGACTACGCCGACGCGCTGCGCGCCCTGTTCGGGCTGGGCATCGACGCCGAGCTGACCCCCGAGCGGACCAACCTGGCCGAGGCGGTCACCGTCGACCCCGACGAGCTGCGGCGCGGGGGGAGCTCGTGAGCGTCTCCACCACCACCCTGCGGCTGGGCACCCGCGCCAGCCTGCTGGCCACCACCCAGTCCCGGGCGGTCGCCGACGCCCTCACCGCGGCCACCGGGGTCGCGGTCCGGCTGGTGCCCATCAGCACGGAGGGCGACCGGTCGTCGGCGGCCATCGCGCAGCTCGGGGGCACCGGCGTCTTCGTCGCCGCGATCCGCCGGGCGCTGCTCGAGGGGTCGGTCGACGTCGCCGTCCACAGCTACAAGGACCTCCCGACGCTGCCCGAGCCGGGCCTGTCGGTGGCCGCCGTCCCGCCGCGGGAGGACCCCCGCGACGCGCTGGTGGCCCGGGACGGGCTGACCCTCGGCGAGCTGCCGCCGGGGTCGCGGGTGGGGACCGGCGCGCCGCGCCGCGTCGCCCAGCTGCGCGCCCTCGGCCTCGGCCTCGAGGTGGTGCCGATCCGCGGCAACGTGGACACCCGGGTGAGCCGGGTCGTCCCGGGGGATCTCGACGCGGTGGTGCTGGCACGGGCCGGGTTGACGCGGCTGGGCCGGCTCGACGCCGTGACCGAGACCCTCGACCCGCTGCAGGTCCTCCCTGCGCCGGCCCAGGGCGCCCTGGCCGTCGAGTGCCGCAGCGGGGACGAGGGCACCCGCGCGCTGCTGGCCACGCTCGACGACCCCGGCACCCGGGCGTGCGTGCTGGCCGAGCGCACCGCCCTGGCCACCCTGGAGGCCGGGTGCAGCGCCCCGGTGGCCGCCTACGCCGAGCTCGCCGAGGGGGAGGACGGCCCCGAGCTGTACCTCCGCGCCTCGGTCACCGCGCTGGACGGCAGCGACGCCGTCCGCGCCTCCCTCACCGGACCGATCGAGGCCGCCGAGCGCCTCGGCCGCGACATCGCGGCCGACCTGCTCGACCGCGGCGCCGCCGAGCTGATGGCGGCCGGCCGGTGAGCCCCACCCCGACCGGGGAGCGCCCCCCGGTCCCCCCGACCCCCGCACACGAGCCCTCCGGGGCCCTGAACAGGAGCACGCGATGACGCGCCCCCGCAAGCACAACGGGACGACCGGCACGGTCGTCTTCGTCGGCGCCGGCCCGGGCGACCCCGGGATGCTGACCGCCCGGGCGACCGCCGCGCTGACCGAGGCCGACGTCCTCCTCGTCGACCCCCACCTGCCGCCGGCCCTCACCGACGCCGTCGGTGCCGCCCGGCCCGACCTGCCGCCCGAGACCGTCTCCGGGGAGCCCGCCGAGGTCGCCAAGGCGGCCGTGGCCCAGGCCAGGAGCGGCGGCACCGTCGTCCGGCTGGTCGCCGGCGACCCGTTCACCGACGACGCCGTCGTCAAGGAGGTGCTCGCCGTCGGGCGCACCTCCGTGCCCTTCGACGTCGTGCCCGGCGTCGCCCCGGCCACGGCGATCCCCGCCTTCGCCGGCGTCGCCCTCGGCGGGACGTCGCTGTCGGCGGACCTGCGCGCGGAGGTCGACCTCACCGCGCTCGCCGCCGCCGCCTCCGGCTTGGGGGCCCCGCTGGTCCTGTCGGCCGACGCCGCCCAGCTGCCCGACGCCGCGGTCGGCCTGGTCGAGGGCGGCCTGCCCGGCAGCACCGCGGTCGTGGTGACCAGCGGCGGCTCGGGGACCGGGCAGCGCAGCGTGGTGACCAAGCTGGCGGCCGTCGCCGAGAAGACCGCCGGGCTCGACGCGGTCACCGGGCCGGTCGTGGCGACCGTCGGGTCGGCCGTCGACAAGCGCGGCAAGCTCTCCTGGTGGGAGAGCCGGCCGCTGTTCGGGTGGCGGGTCCTGGTGCCGCGCACCAAGGACCAGGCCGGGGACATGAGCGACCGGCTGCGCGCCTACGGGGCGGTCCCGGTCGAGGTCCCGACGATCGCCGTCGAGCCGCCGCGCAGCCCCGCCCAGATGGACCGCGCGATCAAGGGCCTGGTCACCGGCCGGTACGGCTGGATCGTGTTCACCTCGGTGAACGCGGTGAAGGCCGTCCGCGAGAAGTTCGTCGAGCTCGGCCTGGACGCGCGCGCCTTCGCCGGGGTCAAGGTCGCCTGCGTCGGTGAGCAGACCGCCGACGCGGTGCGCGCGTTCGGGATCGTGCCCGAGCTCCTGCCGACCGGGCCGCAGTCCAGCGAGGGCCTGCTGGCCGACTTCCCCGAGTACGACGACGTGCTGGACCCGATCGACCGGGTGCTGCTGCCCCGCGCCGACATCGCCACCGAGACCCTCGCCGCCGGGCTGAAGGAGCGCGACTGGGAGATCGACGACGTCACGGCCTACCGGACGGTCCGGGCCGCGCCGCCGCCCGCCCCCGTTCGCGAGGCCATCAAGGGCGGCGGGTTCGACGCGGTGTGCTTCACCTCCTCGAGCACGGTGCGCAACCTCGTCGGCATCGCCGGCAAGCCGCACGCCAAGACCGTCGTCGCGGTGATCGGCCCGCAGACGTCGGCCACCGCGCAGGAGTTCGGCCTGCGGGTCGACGTCCAGCCGGAGACCGCCGCCGTCGGGCCGCTGATCGACGCCCTGGCCGAGTTCGCCGCCGCCCGCCGGGCCGAGCAGGAGGGCGAAGGGAAGTGAACGGGGGCGCGAGCCCCGGCTTCGCGCGCGGGCGCCGGCTGCGGTCGACGCCCGCGCTGCGGCGGCTGACCGCGCAGACCCGGCTGTCCCCGGCCGACCTGGTGCTGCCCGTCTTCGTCAAGGAGGGCATCGACGAGCCGGTGCCGATCTCCGCCATGCCCGGGGTCGTGCAGCACACGACGGAGTCCCTGCGCAAGGCCGCCCACGAGGCGGCCGAGGCCGGGATCGGCGGGCTCATCCTCTTCGGCATCCCGTCGGAGAAGGACCCGGTCGGCTCCCAGGCCGACGCCGCGGACGGGATCGTCAACGTCGCGCTGCGGCAGCTGCGGTCCGACGTCGGTGACGACCTCGTGCTCATGGCCGACCTGTGCCTGTGCGAGTACACCGACCACGGGCACTGCGGGCTGGTCACCCCCGCCGGGGTGGTCGACAACGACCCGACGCTGGACCGGTACGCCGCCGTGGCGGTGGCGCAGGCGCGGGCCGGCGCCCACGTCATCGCCCCGAGCGGGATGATGGACGGCCAGGTCGCGGCGATCCGCCGGGCCCTCGACGGCGACGGGTGCACCGAGACGCCGGTGCTGGCCTACGCGGCCAAGTACGCCTCCGGCTTCTACGGCCCGTTCCGCGAGGCCGCCGAGGGGGCGCCGCAGTTCGGCGACCGGTCGACCTACCAGATGGACCCGCCCAACGCCGACGAGGCGCTGCGGGAGGTGCGCCAGGACCTCGCCGAGGGCGCCGACGCGGTCATGGTGAAGCCCGCGCTGCCCTACCTCGACGTCGTCGCCCGGGTCGCCGACGCCGTCGACGTCCCGGTCAGCGCCTACCAGGTCAGCGGCGAGTACGCGATGGTCGAGGCGGCCGCCGCCCGCGGCTGGGTCGACCGGCGGCGGGCGGTGCTCGAGACGCTCACCGCCATCCGCCGCGCCGGCGCCGGCACGGTGCTCACCTACTGGGCGGTGGAGGCGGCCCGCTGGCTGCGCTGAGCGGGGGCCGGGGCCACGTCGAGCCCGGGGGCTCCTGGTGGCCGTTCTGGGCCGCCGCCGGGGTCCTCGCGGTACCGGCCGCCGCCGACGCGCTGGGCGCCCCGGGCCCCGGCCCGCTCGCGTGGGTGCTCGCCGCGCTCGCCGTCCTGGGCCTGGTGGCCGCCGGCGTGCTCGCCGCGCGGCGCACCTGGACGGTCCGGGTGGACGCCGACGGGCCCGACCCGGCGCTCACCGTGGGCCGCGAGCGGGTGCCGCTGCGCCGGATCGACGCCGCGCACCTGCGCGCGGTCACCGCCGGCACCGCCGGGGTGGACGCCGGGGCGCCGGTGCTCGGCGGCGCGGGCTCGCTGCCGCGCGGCCGGTCGGGGCTGCCGCTGCGGCTGACCGACGGGCGCACCGTGCTGGTGCCCTCCCGGGACCCGGCGGCCCTCGCCGCGACGCTGCTGACCGCCGTGACGGACACCCCCGGCGCCGGACCGGGGGAGGAGGGGACACTGGGGTCGTGACCTCGCTGGACAGCCCGCCCTACGCCTACGAGGCCCCCGCCTCCGCCGACCTCTTCGCCCGCGGGCAGCGGGTCACCCCGGGAGGGGTCAACAGCCCGGTCCGCGCCTTCCGGGCGGTCGGCGGCACGCCGCGGTTCATGGCCTCGGGCTCCGGCCCGCACCTGGTCGACGCCGACGGGCGCCGCTACGTCGACCTGGTCTCCTCGTGGGGGCCGCTGATCCTCGGCCACGCCCACCCGGCCGTGGTCGAGGCGGTGACCGCCGCCGCCCGCCGGGGCCTGTCCTTCGGCGCCCCGACCGAGGGCGAGCTGGAACTGGCCGAGGAGATCGAGGCGCGGATGCCCCCGGTCGAGCAGGTGCGGCTGGTCAACTCCGGCACCGAGGCGGTGCTCTCGGCGATCCGGCTGGCCCGCGGGGTCACCGGCCGGCCCCTGGTGGTCAAGTTCGCCGGCCACTACCACGGCCACGTCGACGCGCTGCTGGCATCCGCCGGCTCCGGGGTGGCGACCCTGGGCCTGCCCGACACCCCCGGGGTCACCACGGGCGCGGCCGCCGACACCGTGGTGCTGCCCTACAACGACGTGGCCGCCGTCGAGGCCGTCTTCGCCGGGCGCGGGGACCGCATCGCCTGCGTCATCAGCGAGGCGGCGGCCGGGAACATGGGCGTCGTCCCGCCGCTGGACGGCTTCAACGCCGAGCTGCGGCGCATCACCGCCGCGCATGGGGCGCTGCTCGTCCTCGACGAGGTCATGACCGGCTTCCGGGTCTCCCGCTCCGGCTGGTACGGCCTCGACCCGGTCGACGCCGACCTGTTCACCTTCGGCAAGGTCATGGGCGGCGGGCTGCCCGCGGCGGCCTTCGGCGGCCGCGCCGGCCTCATGGGCCACCTGGCGCCGGCCGGGCCGGTCTACCAGGCGGGCACGCTCTCGGGGAACCCCGTGGCCGTCGCCGCCGGGCTGACCACCCTGCGGCACTGCACCGAGGACGTCTACGCCCGCTGCGACGAGGTCGCCGCGACCCTGCGGGGTGCGGCCAGCGCCGCGCTGTTCGCCGCCGGCGTGCCGCACCGCGTGCAGCAGGCCGGGTCGATGTTCTCGGTCTTCTTCGTGCCCGACGACCGGCAGGTCCGCGACTACGACGACGCACGGTCGCAGGAGGCCGCCCGCTACACCGCCTTCTTCCACGCGATGCTCGCCCGCGGGGTCTACCTGCCGCCCTCGGCGTTCGAGGCCTGGTTCGTCAGCGCCGCGCTGGACGACGACGCCGTCGGCCGGGTGCTCGACGCGCTGCCCGCCGCCGCCCGCGCTGCCGCGGCGGTCGACCCGACGAGCGCCCCGCCGGCCGAGGAGCCCGCCGACGCGCCCACCGGGATGAGCACCTGATGGCCGAGACGACCGTCGTCCACGTGCTCCGCCACGGGGAGGTGTTCAACCCGGAGAAGGTCCTCTACGGCCGGCTGCCGGGCTACCGGCTCTCCGAGACCGGGGAGGCGATGGCCCAGGCCGCCGCGGAGTGGCTGGCCGGCCGGGGGGTGACCCACCTGGTCTCCAGCCCGCTGGAGCGGGCCCAGCAGACCGCCGCCCCGATCGCCGCGACGCTGTCGCTGCCCGTCGAGGTCGACGACCGGCTCATCGAGGCCGGCAACGCCTTCGAGGGGCTGCGGGTCGGCGTGGGGGACGGCGCCCTGCGCATGCCGCAGCACTGGTGGAAGCTCCGCAACCCGCTCCGGCCCTCCTGGGGCGAGCCCTACGTGGAGATCGCCGCGCGCATGCTGGCCGCGGTCGAGGCGGCCCGCGACGCCGCGCGCGGCTCCGCTGCGGTGTGCGTCAGCCACCAGCTGCCGATCTGGACCCTGCGGCTGCACCTGCAGGGGCGCCGGTACGCGCACGACCCGCGGCGGCGGCAGTGCGGCCTGGCCAGCGTCACCTCGCTGACCTTCGACGGCGACCGGTTCACCGGCCTCTCCTACGCCGAGCCGGCCGGCGCGACCGACCCCGACGCGGTGCCGGGCGCATGAGGCGGATCCCGGCGGCGGTGCTCGCCGCCCTGCTCGGTGCCCTGCTGCTGCTGGCCGGCTGCTCGGCCGGGACCGACGCGGTCGACGTCAACAACGGCGGCCAGTTCCGCTTCGTCGCCGGCACCGCCGCCGGGGAGGTCATCCCCGAGGAGCAGCGCGCCGCGGCGCCGGACTTCTCCGGCACCCTGCTCGGCGGCGGGTCGTTCGACTCGGCCGAGCTCGACGGCGACGTCGCCGTCCTCAACTTCTGGGGCTCGTGGTGCCCGCCGTGCCGGGTCGAGACGCCGCAGTTCCAGGAGGTCTACGCCGACGTCCGCGACCGCGGGGTGGCCTTCCTCGGGATCAACGTCAAGGAGACCAGCGAGCAGTTCGCGCAGGCCTTCGTCGACAGCCAGGGCATCGAGTTCCCCTCGCTGTCCGACCCCCGCGGCGAGGTCGCCCTGACCTTCCGGGACTACCCGGCGAACGCGATCCCGTCGACGATCGTGCTGGACCGCGAGGGACGGGTGGCGGCGGTCTACACCGGCGAGGTGTCGCAGGAGGACCTCCGCGCGGTGCTCGACCTGCTCCTGGCCGAGAGGAGCTGAGCCCGTGGGCGAGACGTTCAGCGGCCTGGTCACCGACGGCCCGCTGCTCGTGGCCGCGGTGGTGGCCGCGCTGGTCGGGCTGGTCAGCTTCGCCTCGCCCTGCGTGCTGCCGCTCGTGCCCGGCTACCTCTCCTACGTGACCGGCCTGGCCGGCGCCGGCACCGCGGCACCCCCGCCGCGAGCGCGGCACCGGAGCGGCCCGGCGGACCCCGGGGGTGGTCCCGGCGCCGCGGTCGCCGAGCGGACGGCGGTCGACGAGCGGTCCCCGCGCGGCCGGATGGTGCTCGGGGCGCTCCTGTTCGTCCTGGGCTTCACCGTCGTCTTCGTCGCCTTCGGCGCGGCGTTCGGCGGGCTGGGCCGGCTGCTGCTGCAGTACTCCGACGTCCTGACGCGCGTGCTCGGCGTCGTCACCGTCGTCATGGGCCTGGCCTTCCTCGGCTGGCTGCCCCTCCTCCAGCGCACCGCGCGGTTCTCCGCCCGGCCGGTCGCCGGCCTGGCCGGCGCGCCCCTGCTGGGCGTGGTCTTCGGGCTGGGCTGGACCCCCTGCCTCGGCCCGACGCTGGCCGCGGTCAACTCGCTGGCCTACGTGGAGGCCACCGCCGGCCGCGGGGCGCTGCTCGGCGTGGCCTACTGCGCAGGCCTCGGCATCCCGTTCGTCCTGGTCGCCCTCGGGGCGCGGTGGGCCCTCGGCGCCACCTCGGTGCTGCGCCGGCACGCCCGCACCGTCACCCGCGTCGGCGGGGCGCTGCTCGTGGTCGTGGGCCTCCTGCTCGTGACCGGCGCCTGGACCGAGATGATGGGCTGGCTGCGGTCGTGGCTGGCCGCCACCGGCTTCGCGGAGACCTCGCTGTGACGATCGAGGCACCCCCGCGGCCGGCCGAGGCGCCGCAGCCGGCCGCGCGCCCGTCGGCCGGCCGCCGGGCCTGGGCGCTGTGGCTGCGCTGGTGGCGCCGGCTGACCGCGATGCGGACGGCGATCGTCCTGCTCTTCCTGCTCGCCGTCGCGGCCATCCCCGGGTCGCTGCTGCCCCAGCGCGCGCTGTCGCAGGACAACGTCCGGCAGTACTACCTCGACCACCCGACGCTGGCGCCGGTGCTCGACCGGCTCTACCTGTTCGACGTCTTCTCCTCGCCGTGGTTCGCCGCGGTCTACCTGCTGCTGTTCGTCTCGCTCATCGGCTGCGTCGTCCCGCGCGTCGCCGAGCACGCCCGCGCGCTGCGCGCCGCCCCGCCGCCGGCGCCGCGGCGCCTGCTGCGGCTGCCCGATTCCGCCGGGCTGGCCACGCCGCTGGCCGGTCCGGCCGCCCTGGACGTGGTGGAGGAGGAGCTCCGGGTCCGCCGGTTCCGCGTGGTCCGCCGCTCCGGGGCCGCCGGGGAGGAGCTGTCGGCCGAGAAGGGCTCCTGGAAGGAGACCGGCAACCTGGTCTTCCACCTGTCGCTGGTCGCGCTGCTGCTCGGCCTGGCCGGCGGCAAGCTCTGGGGGTACGAGGGCAGCATCCTGGTCACCGAGGGCCAGGGCTTCTGCAACTCGTTCCAGCAGTACGACACCTACTCGGCCGGGCCGCTGGTCGAGGGCTCCGACCTGAGCCCGCTGTGCGTCGACCTCGAGGACTTCCGCGCCGAGTACGAGGAGGACCTCACCGCCGCCTCCTACACCGCCGACATCTCCTACGGGCCGCCCGGCGCGGAGGGGCGGCGGACGACGATCGGCGTCAACGACCCGCTGCGCACCGGCGGCGACCGCGTGTACGTCACCGGGCACGGCTACAGCCCGCGGTTCACCGTCACGCTCCCGGACGGCACGGTGTTCGAGGGCGTCTCGGCGCCCTTCCTGCCCGCCGACCAGGGCACGCTGGCCAGCGAGGGCGCGCTCAAGCTCCCCGACCTCGGCGCGGGGGTCGAGGACCAGCTCGCAGTCGAGGGGTTCCTCGCCCCGACCGGCGTCCTCCAGGGCGGCGTCCTCACCTCGATCGACCCCCGGCCCCTGTCGCCGCAGGTGGCGGTCCTGGTCTACCGCGGCTACCTCGGCCTGGACTCCGGCCTGCCCCAGTCGGTGTACTCCCTCGACGCCGACCAGGTCGAACGCGGCAACCTCACGGAGGTGGGCCGGGCCAACCTGGCGGTCGGGGAGTCGATCACCCTGGACGACGGGACGTCGATCACCTTCGACGGCGTCGACCAGTTCGCCGCGCTGCAGTTCTCGCACGACCCGGGCCAGGTATGGGTCCTGGTCGCCTCGATCACCCTGCTCGCCGGGCTCCTGGCGCTGCTCCTGCTGCGCCGGGAGCGCTTCTTCGCCCGCGCCACCGCCGCGGCCGACGGCGGCGGTACCGTGCTGACCGTCGGCTCCCTCACCCGCGGCGGTGGCGACAGCGCCGAACGGTTCACCGAGCTGACCGGTGAGCTGCGCACGGCGCTGGCCGACCGCTCCTCCCCGACCCCGCCGGCCGGCGGGGCCGACCCGCACCCCGGAGGTCCCCACCCGTGACCGTCGACCCCGCCCTGGCCGAGCTGTCGGACACGCTCTTCTCGGCCAGCGTCGCCGTGTACTCGGCGGCCGTCGTGGCGTTCTGCGCGCAGCTGGCCTTCGGCCGCCGGCCGGCCCGGCAGCTCGTGGCCGCGGGCACCGGCGGGGACGCCCCCGTCGCGGGGGACGGCGCCGCGACCGCGGGACCGGCTCCGGCCGGGCGGGCGTCCCGCTGGGGCGCGGTCGGGCTCGCGCTGACCGTCGTCGGTGCGCTGGTCCACGCCGGGGTGCTGGTGACCCGCGGCCTGGCCACCGACCGGCTGCCCTGGGGCAACATGTACGAGTTCGCCACCGCGGTGGTCCTCGTCGGGGTGGTGTCCTTCGTCGTCCTCGCCGTGCGCGTGCCGGGTGCCCGCGACATCGGCGCCTACGTGCTCGCGGTCGTCGTGCTCGCGCAGGTCGCGATCGGCCTGTTCCTCTACGCCGAGGCCGGCCCGCTGGTCGCCGCGCTGCGCTCGAGCTGGCTGGCGGTGCACGTCAGCAGCGCCGTCCTCGGCTTCGGCGTCTTCTTCGTCAGCGGGATCGCCAGCGCCCTCTACCTGCTGCGGCTGCGCCACGACGCCGGCGGCGGGGACGCCGGCTCGGTGCTCGCCCGGCTGCCGGGGGCGGTCACCCTCGACCGCGTCGCGCACCGCACCGCGGTGTTCGGCTTCCCCATCTGGACCTTCGCCGTCATCGCCGGCGCCATCTGGGCCGAGAGCGCCTGGGGCCGGTTCTGGGGCTGGGACCCGAAGGAGACCTGGGCCTTCATCGCGTGGGTCGTCTACGCCGGCTACCTGCACGCCCGGACGACGGCGGGCTGGCGCGGGCGGCCCGCGGCGTGGGTGAACGTCGTGGGCCTCGGCGTCATGGTGTTCAACCTGCTCTACGTCAACATGGTCTCGACCGGGCTGCACAGCTACGCCGGTCTCGACTGAGTCCGCCCCTGCCGTCACACCGGGTGACTCCTGTCCCGGGGCGCGGCGTCGCGTGTCGCCCCCGTGCGGCGTGTCGTGCTTCCATGCGCGCATGACGCACCGTGGGAGGAGCTCCCGTGGGTAGGCACTCGGCGGCCGAGGGCGCCGCGGTGGACCCGCTCGTGGCCGCCGCCCTGGCGCGCCGCCCGGCGACCGACGGCCGGCGGGCGCCGCACGGCCAGGGGGAGCTGGGCTGGCCCGGGGAGGGCGAGCGGCACGAGGGCCTCGGCTGGCCCGGCGGCATGCACGAGCCCGACGACGCCGCCCCGCAGGGCGGGGGGACGGGCGCCGGACCCACCGCGGAACCGGCGGACGGGCCCGGGCGGGAGGCCGACGACACCGCGCAGATGGACCGGCTGCCGGACCTCCCGGGCGGCGGGGCGCCGCCCGGCCCGGGCGGGGAGGCACCCCCGCGCCGTCGCGCCGGCTGGCGGCGCTTCTTCCGCGCCGCCTAGGAAGACCCGTCCCCCTCCCCGCTCGCAGGCCCGCGGCGAGCCTCCGGACGGGGCCGCCCTCCTCCCCGAGCCTCGCAGGCTCGGCGCGGTGCCCCGGAGGGGACCGCCCGTCGTCGGCTCCGGTCAGGGCGCCGGGGACGACGAGCGGGGAGCGGAGCTCAGGCCGGCGAGCCGTCGTCGCGCCGCGCGCGGCGCTCCAGCTCGCGGAGGAACTCGGGGTCGTCGTCGGGCCCCACGACCCGGCCGGTCGACGGCCGGGGACGGCTCGGCGGCCGTGGCGGGCGTGGCAGCCCGCCGCCGCCGCCACTGCCACCGCCGGGACCACCGGTCGCGGAGGCCGCCCGCATCACGAGCACGACGACCGCGACCGCCACCAACAGCACCACCAGGAAGGCCACGACGCCCACCCCCTCGAGACCCGACCGCCCGTCCGACACCACAGTACGTCGGCGGGGATACTCGGTCGCGTGCGGCGGAGGTCCCGCAGCACGGGCGGAGGACGGAGAGCGCCATCGACGCGGTCGACCGGCAGCTGATCGACCTGTTGCGGGCCAACGGCCGGGCGAGCTACGCCGAGCTGGCCCGCCAGGTGGGCCTCTCGGCCCCGTCCGTGCACGAGCGCGTGGGCAAGCTGGAGGCCGCGGGGGTCATCACCGCCTACCGCGCCGTGGTCGACCCGGCGGCCGTCGGGCTGGACGTCACCGCGCTGGTCGGGGTCATCGAGAGCGACTCGGTCGACGACACCGGCGTCGAGGAGGCGCTGCGCGCGATGCCCGAGATCGAGGACTGCTGGCGGGTCGCCGGCAGCGAGGGCTACGTGCTCAAGGTCAGGGTGACCGACATCCCGGCACTCGAGTCGGCCATCAGCGCGTTGAACAGGATCAGAGGCGTGGCGCGCACCCGCACCACGGTCGTACTGAGCACGAAGTGGGAGGGCCGTCATGGCTGAGCAGGCCGCACCGGGCGCACCGACCGGAGGGCCGGCGACGCCGCCGAAGGTGCTGCCGTGGCTGGTCGTCTACACCGTCGGGCGCTTCGCCATCGCCGCGGCGCTGGTGCTGCTGCTCTGGTGGGCCGGCATGCCCGGCTTCCCCGGGCTGCTGTTCGGCCTGCTGCTGTCGATGCCGGCCGCCTACCTGCTGCTGCGCCCCTCGCGCGAGCGGCTCACCGAGGCCCTGGCGGCCCGCGGCGTCGCCCGCAAGCAGGCCCGCGCCGACCTCGACGCCCGGCTCACCGGCGACGACGCCGCCTGACCGAGGGCGGCGGCCACCCGCCGAGGGCGGCGGCCACCCGCCGAGGGCCGCGGTCACCCGCTGAGGGCCGCGGTCACCCGCTGAGGGCGAGGCCCAGCGCCAGCAGCACCCCGGTGACCAGGGTGAGCAGCCCGGTGCCCTGCAGCGCCCCGATGAGCGCCGGTCCCCGGCTCCCGGCGAGCACGGTCCGCACCGGCGGGACGGCCAGCGGCGCCGCGAGCAGCGCCAGCAGCACCGTCGGGCGCCCGACGCCGATGGCGACCACCACCGCGGCGGAGACCACGGGCAGCGCGGCGAACAGCAGCCGCGTGCGGCGCTCGCCCAGCAGCACCGCGAGCGTGCGCTTGCCGACGGCCGCGTCGCCCGCCACGTCGCGCAGGTTGTTCACGACCAGCAGCGCCACCGACAGCAGCCCGATCGGCACCGACGCGGCGACGGCCAGGCCCTCGACGGAGCCCGTCTGCACGAACGTCGTCCCCACGACGGCCACCAGGCCGAAGAAGACGAACACGAACACCTCGCCCAGCGCCCGGTAGCCGTAGGGCAGCGGACCGCCGGTGTAGGTCCAGGCCGCGGCGATGCAGGCCGCGCCGACGGCGAGCAGCCACCAGCTCGTCAGCGCGGCCAGGGCGAGGCCGGCCAGCGCCGCGACGGCGAAGGAGGCGATCGCCGCGGCCAGCACCTGCCGCGGGCTCGCCGCCCCCGAGCCGACCAGCCGCATCGGGCCCACCCGGGCGGCGTCCGTGCCGCGCACCCCGTCGGAGTGGTCGTTGGCGTAGTTGACCGCGACCTGCAGGGCCAGCGCCACGACGAGGGCGAGGACGGCGGTCAACGGCCGGAAGCCGTCGAGCGCGGCGGCGGCCCCGGTGCCGACGAGGACGGGCGCCAGGGCGGCGGGCAGGGTCCGGGGGCGGGCCGCGGCCAGCCACTGGGCGGGGGTCGCCACGGTCAGCGGGTCTCCTGGGTGCGGGGCGCCCGGGCGCCGGTGGGCCGGCCGCCGGTCCGCGGGGTGTCGGCCTCCCGGAGGAGGGCCGCGGCGACGCCGCGGCGGTCGGGCTTGCCGGTGTGCAGGGTCGGGACGGCGGGGATGGCGTGCAGCTCCCGCGGCGCGGCGGGCCCCCCGAGCCGGGCGGTCACCCACCGGCGCAGCACCGCCAGCTCGGGGGGAGCGCCGGGCGCCGGGACGACGGCGGCCACCACCCGCTGGCCCCACTCGTCGTCGGGCCGGCCGAAGACCACCGCGTCGGCCACCCCGGGGTGCTCGCGCAGCACCGCCTCGACCGCCTGCGGGGCCACGTTCACCCCGCCGGTCACCACCACGTCGTCCAGCCGCCCCTGCACGGTCAGCCGGCCGTCGGGGCCGAGCGTCCCGGCGTCGCGGGTGCGGAACCAGCCGCCGCCGAAGGCCGCCGCCGTCCCCCCGGGGTCGAGCCGATAGCCGACGGCGAGGACCGGCCCGGCCAACCGGACGCCGTCGGCGTCCACCGCCACCCGCACGCCGTCCAGCGGCACGCCGTCGTAGACGCAGCCGCCGGCGGTCTCGGTCATGCCGTAGGTCGTGACCACCGCGACGCCGGCGTCCCGGGCCCGGGCCAGCAGGGCGGGGTCGGCCGCCGCGCCCCCGACCAGCACCGCGTCGAAGCCGGCCAGCGCCCCCGGCTCGCGGTCGAGGGCCCGCCGCAGCTGGGTGGGGACCAGGGCGGTGTAGCGGCGTCCGCGCGGCATCCGGGCCAGCGCCGCGGCCAGCGGCTCGTCGCGCGCCAGGACGGTGGGCCGGGTGCCGGCCAGCAGGGAGCGGCAGAGCACCTGCAGGCCCGCGACGGCCGAGACGGGCAGGGCCAGCAACCAGGCACCCGGGCCGCCCAGCCGGGCGTGCGTCGCCGTGCCGGAGGCGCGCACCGCGGACGCCGGCAGCAGCACCCCCCGCCCCCCGCCGGTGGAGCCGGAGGTGGCCACGACGAGGTCGGCGCCGTCCTCCAGGGGCTCCCCGGGCGCGAGCACGGCCCGCGCGGCCGCGGTCGCGGCCGCGGGACCCGAGGGCAGCACCGCCAGCGGCGCCGTGCCGTCGAGGGCGGCGCGCAGGGCGGGCACCAGCTCCAGCGGGTCGGCCGGCGCGGGCACGAGGGTCAGCTGCCGGGCCACGGCTGTCGAGGCTACTGCCGCTCTAGGGTGGGCCCGTGATCACCGGGGCCGGCGCGGAGCTCGAGCCGCACGCGTGGTCGGTCCCGCTGCGCACCCGGTTCCGGGGCCTCGACGTGCGCGACGGCGTCCTGGTGCGCGGGCCGGCCGGCTGGGGGGAGTTCTCGCCGTTCTGGGACTACGACGTCGCCGAGAGCCGCCGCTGGTGGCGGGCGGCGCGGGAGGCGGCGGTCGAGGGCTGGCCCCCGCCGGTGCGCGACGCCGTCCCCGTCAACGTCACCGTGCCCGCCGTCGGGCCCGAGCGGGCGCACGCGATCGTCGCCGCCTCCGGCTGCCGCACCGCCAAGGTCAAAGTGGCCGAGCCCGGGCAGACGCCCGCCGAGGACCTCGCCCGGGTCGAGGCGGTCCGCGACGCGCTCGGCCCGTCCGGGGCGATCCGGGTCGACGCCAACGCCGCCTGGGACGCCGGGACCGCCGTCGCCCGGCTGCGCGAGCTCGACCGGGTGGGCCTGGAGTACGCCGAGCAGCCCTGCGCCACGCTCGCCGGGCTGGCCGAGGTGCGCCGGCGCAGCGGCGTCCGGGTCGCCGCCGACGAGGTGGTGCGGCGCGCGGCCGACCCGCTGGCGGTCGACCTGCGGGAGGCCTGCGACGTCGTCGTCCTCAAGGTGCAGCCGCTCGGCGGCGTCCGGGCCGCCCTGCGCGTGGCCGAGGCGCACGGGCTGCCGTGCGTGGTCTCCTCGGCGCTGGAGTCGTCGGTCGGCATCGCCGCGGGCGTGGCGCTGGCCGCGGCGCTGCCCGAGCTGCCGTTCGCCTGCGGCCTGGCCACGGTGGCGCTCTTCGCGGACGACGTCACCACCGACCCGCTGCTGCCGGTGGACGGTGCCCTCCCGGTCCGCGCGGCCGTCCCGGACCGGCTGGCCGAGGTCGCGGCCGGGCCCGGGCTGGCGGCCCGCTGGCGCGCCCGGCTGGCGGCGGTCGCCGCGTGAACGACTTTCGTCGGACTTTTCGCTAGTCTCCCGTCGGGCAATGTCACAAAAGTAGCGGGAAAGTGGCCGATGGACAGACTTGTCGAAGTGGCGCTGGCACGCATCGCTGACGGCGACACGGCTGACTCCCTGGAGCACGGCACCCTCGACTTCAAGACGGACAGCGCGCGGCCGAAGGACACGCATGCCGACCTCGCGTCGGCTGCTGTGTGCTTCGCCAACGCATCTGGCGGCTTCATCGTCCTGGGCGTAGCGGACCGCACTCCCGGCCCAGCTGCCTTCGTCGGTACGAAGCTCGACGCCGCTGTCGTACGGCGACAGATCTTCGAGTTGACGCAGCCAGGGTTGGACCTCCGCGTGGAGGAGGCGATGCGCGAAGGAGCGCAGCTCCTCGTGCTCGCCGTGCCGGAGGGGCTGGACGTGCACGCGACCACGAAGGGCGTCTACTCGTGGAGGCGTCACGACACGTGTGTGCCCATGCGCCCGGTCGACGTGCAGCGTCTCGGAGAGGAACGCCGTGGAGAGGACTGGTCGGCGAGGGCGGACTCGTCAGGCGCTGTGGACCCGTCCGCTCTCCGAGTCGCACGGGAACGCGTGGCGCGAGCGTCGTCCACGGAGCTGGCCCGCACTGCGGACCTGCCTGACGACGACTTCCTCCGCGCGCTCGGCGCGGTCACGACCCGAGGCAGGCTGACTCGAGCAGGGGCACTGGTCCTCGGAACGTCGGGTGTGGTGCAGGGGCCCCGCATCATCTACCAGCACAAGCCGTCGATGGGGTCAGAGGCCGACTACGTCCTTCGACTCGACGGTTCCCTGCTCGTGGCCGTCGAGCGTGTCCTCGAGGCCGTGGATGTACGAACCCAGCAGCGGCCGATGCATCTTCCCGACGGTCGGCAGGTCGTCCTGGAGGACGTTCCGCGCCTTGCGGTGCGGGAGGCGATCATGAACGCGGTCGTGCACGGGGACAGCAGGACCGGCGAGCCCGTGCACATCGAGCACACGCCGGAGGCGCTGACCGTGACCTCCCCTGGACCACTCGTCGCCGGTATAACGGTGGACAACATCCTGACGCATGCCCACCGGGCACGCTTCCCGTCCCTCTTCGACCTGCTGCACAAGCTCTCGCTCGTCGAGCAAATCGGGGCCGGCGTGGACCGGATGTTCCGCGAGATGTTGCGTGACGGACGATCAGCCCCTGCCATCGCGGCTACTGACGACGAGGTCACCGTGACGCTGATCGGTCGCGAACCGGACCTCCGCGTGGCCCGCTTCGTACGCGGTCTACCGCAGCGTGTGGGCGAGGACGTGAGCACGTTGCTCGTCCTGAGCCTCCTCCTCCAGAGGCGGAGCGTCTCGGCGCCCGATGCGGCGGCGCACCTGCAACGGACCCCTGAGCGCGCGCAGGACGTGCTCCGTCTCCTCAGCTCGGACGACGTAGCGCTCATCGAACCGTCGAAGGGGACAGCGCACCGTCGACATCCGCACTACAGGCTCCGGGCGGAGGTGCTGGCCGCGCTCGGTCCCGCCGTCACCTACCACCGCCCTGCTACGGCCGAGATCGAGCGCAAGATCGTGGAGCACGTCGCCGAGTACGAGTGGGTCAACAATCGAACCGTCCAGAACCTCTTCGACGTAGACGTCTACAAGGCGAGCGGGTTCCTGAAGGATCTCGTCGAGCGGGGAGTGCTCGCCAAGACCTCGGAGCAGTCCCGAGGGATCGCCGTCCGCTACGGGCCAGGCCCGACCTTTCGCCGCCCATCTCGGAGACGACGGTGAACCCCTCCACCGCGCTGGCCCGCGTGCTGGTCGACGAGCTGGTCCGCGGCGGCGTCACCGACGCGGTGGTGGCCCCGGGGTCGCGCTCGGCGCCGGTGGCCCTCGCGCTCGCCGAGGCCGAGCGCGCCGGCCGGCTGACCCTGCACGTGCGCATCGACGAGCGCACCGCCGGGTTCCTCGCCCTCGGTCTCGCGCGGGCCTCGGGCCGGCCGGTTCCGGTGCTCACCACCTCCGGGACGGCGACCGCGCACCTGCACGCGGCGGTGCTGGAGGCCGACGCCTCCGCTGTGCCGCTGCTGGCCCTGACCGCCGACCGGCCGCCCGAGCTGCGCGACACCGGCGCCAACCAGACCGTGCACCAGCCCGGGCTCTACGGGGGCGCGGTGCGCTCGGCGGTCGACGTCGGCGTCCCCGAGGCCGGCCGGGAGGCCGCCCAGGCCCGGTACTGGCGCTCGGTGGCGGCCAAGGCGCTGCTCGTGGCCCGGGGCGCCCTCTCCGGGGACCCCGGCCCGGTGCACCTCAACCTGCCCTTCCGCGAGCCGCTGCTGCCCGACGACGCGGCGCCGGCCGAGCTGACCGGGCCCTGGGCCGGCCGGCCCGGCGGTGCCCCGTGGACCGCCGCGGAGCCGCGCGTCGTCCCGGTCCCCGCTGCGCCGCCGTGGCGCCGGCGCACGCTCGTGGTGGTCGGCGACGGTCCCGCCGCGGCCGGCCGGCAGGCGGCGGAGGAGGCCGCGGCGAACGGCTGGCCGGTGGTGGCCGAGCCGAGCAGCGGGGCCTGGTCGGCCGGTGCGGTCCGCGGCGGTGCGCTGGTCCTCGGCGCCCCGTCCTGGCTGGCCGGGCACCGGCCCGACCGCGTGCTCGTCGTGGGGCGGCCCACGCTGTCCCGGCCGGTGAACGCGCTGCTGGCCGACCCGGGCGTCGAGGTGGTGACGGTGACCTCGTCGCCGCGCTGGCCGGACGCCGGCCGCTCCACCTCCCTGCTCGCGGGCAGCGCCGCCGGGGGTGTACCCGAGGGCCCGGTCGACCGGCGGTGGGCCGGGGAGTGGCGGGCCGCGGGTGCCACCGCGGGCGCGGCGGTCGACGGCCTGCTCGACGCGGTGCCCGGGCTGACCGCCGCGCGGCTGGCCCGCGACGTGGTGGCCGCGCTGCCCGGCGGCGGGCTGCTGGTCCTCGGCTCCTCGACCCCGGTCCGGGACGTCGACCGGCTCGCCGTGCCGCGCGACGGGCTCACCGTGCTGGCCAACCGGGGCGTCGCCGGCATCGACGGCACCGTGTCGACCGCGGTCGGCGCGGCACGGGTGCACCAGCGGGCCGGCGGCGGGCCCGCGGTGGCCCTGCTCGGCGACCTCACCCTGCTGCACGACCTGCAGGGCCTGCTCGTGGCCGACGACGAGCCCCGGCCGGACCTCGTGGTCGTCGTCCCCGACAACGACGGGGGCGGCATCTTCGCGCAGCTCGAGCCGGGGGCGTCGCGGCACGAGTCGCACTACCGGCGGGTCTTCGGCACCCCGCACGGCCGGGACCTCGTCGCGGTCGCCGAGGCCCTGGGGTGGCCGGCGAGCGCGGTGGACGGGCCCGCGCAGCTGGCCGCCGCCCTCGCCGGCGGCGGGCCGCGGGTCGTCGTCGTCCGCACCGACCAGCGGGCCGAGGCGCAGCTGGCGGCGGCGCTGCGCACCGCGGCGGCGGAGGCACTGGAGCGCCCCTGACCGGCCGGCTGGCCCGCCCGGTGGGGGAGGAGCACGCTGTGGGCACCCTTCCACCCGCGACGTCGAGGAGTGCGCGATGGTCAGCCCCGAGCCCCGCACCGGCCCCGAGTTCTGGCGCGACCTCAAGCCGATCGAGAAGGTCTTCCGCAAGGACGCCGCCCCCGAGATCTTCCTGCCCGACACCCTCGACGACGACGAGCGGTACTTCATCCCGCTGTCGGAGACGGTCGGCTCCCGCCCCCTGTGGATCTCCCTGACGCAGAACCGGTGGGCCGACGTCCTCATGGCCACGCAGGCCGGGCTGGTGAACCGGCACTACCACCCGCACCAGGTGTTCGGGTACACCCTGTCGGGCCGGTGGAGCTACCTCGAGCACGACTGGGTGGCCACGAAGGGCACCTTCGTCTACGAGACCCCGGGTGAGGCGCACACCCTGGTGGCGCACGAGTCCGACGAGCCGATGCGGGTGCACTTCAACGTCACCGGACCGCTGATCTGGCTCGACGAGGACGGCGAGCCCGAGGGCACCTTCGACGCCTACGACTACCTCGAGCTGGCCCGCGACCACTACGAGAAGGTGGGTCTGGGCGCCGCCGAGGTGGAGAAGCTGCTGCGCTGACCCGGGGACGCACACCGGACGCCGACCCGGGGCGCCGGCCCGGGTCTCAGCCCTCGAGCGCGGCCTGGAAGGCGGCGAACTTGGCCTGGGTCTCGGCCAGCTCGGCGGCCGGGTCGGAGCCGGCCACGATGCCGCACCCGGCGAACAGCCGGGCGGTGGCCGGGTCGTCGTCGCACAGCTGGGCGCACCGCAGGGCCAGCCCGAACTCGCCGTCGCCGCGGGCGTCCAGCCAGCCCACCGGCCCGGCGTAGCGGCCGCGGTCCATCCCCTCCAGCTCGCCGATCAGCCCGGCGGCCCGCTCGGGCGGCGTCCCGCACACCGCGGCGGTGGGGTGCACCGCGCCGACCAGCTCCAGCAGCCCGGCCCGGCCGCGGGCGCCGCCGCGGCGCTGCAGGCCGGTCACGTCGGTGGCCAGGTGGCGCACGTTGGGGAGGGTCAGCAGCCGCGGCTCGTCGGGGGCGGTGAGCGTGGTGCAGTAGGGCGCCAGCGCCCGCACCAGCGACTCCACCGCGTACGCGTGCTCGGCGCGGTCCTTGGCCGAGCCGAGCAGGGTCGCGGCCAGCCGGTCGTCCTCGGCACCCGCGCCCCGGGCCGCGGTGCCGGCCAGCACCCGCGCGGACAGCTCCCGGCCGGTCCTCCGCAGCAGCAGCTCCGGGGTGGCGCCGAGCAGGCCCTCGACGGCGAACGTCCAGCAGTCCGGGAAGCGGTCGGCCAGGCGGGCGAGCAGGGCGCGGGGGTCGAGCGGGGCGTCGGCGGTGACCAGCAGGTCCCGGGCCAGCACCACCTTGTCGAGGTCCCCGGCGCAGATCCGGCGCACCGCCGTCTCGACCGCGCGGCACCAGGAGACCGGGTCCAGGCCCCCGTCGGCGTAGCGCAGCCGGCCCAGCGGCGCGGGGGCGGTCGCGGGGGCCCGGGTCAGCTCCGCGGTCGGGTCGACGTCCCCGGTGGTCGTCACCCAGGTCACGCCGTCCCGGCGGCCGACCACCACGCGGGGGACGACGAGCACCGACGTCCCCGCTGCCGGGTCGAAGGCGATCCCGGCGAACACGACCGGGCCCGAGCCGGGCACGCCGAGCGGGTCGGTGACGTCCAGCCCGGCCACCGTCTCGTCCCACCACGCCGCGGCCTGCGCGAGCGCGCCGGGTCCGCGGACCTCCAGGCGCGCGGCCTCGCCCCAGCCGACCAGCCCCTCGCCGCGGCGGACCCAGGAGAGCGCGCCCGCCGCCGGCAGGAGCCCGAGCAGGTCCGGGCTGCCGGGCAGCACGGTCGTGGTGACCGGGTGCGCGGGCGCCTCCGGGGAGGTCACGGCGGCCGCTGTCACGCTCCCAGGGTAGGCAGCCGGTAGCGTCGTCCGCCGTGGTGGACCGGCGAGGGGACGCGGCGACGGCGGGCGCACGGGCGGGTCTGGACAAGCGGCCGGCCGACGTGGCCGCCATGTTCGACCGCGTCGCCCGGCGCTACGACCTCACCAACACGGTGCTCTCCGCCGGTCGCGACGTCGCCTGGCGCCGGGCGACCCGGGAGGCCCTCGGCGCCCGGCCGGGCCAGACGGTGCTCGACGTCGCGGCCGGGACGGCGGTGTCGACGGTCGAGCTGGCCTCGGGCGGGGTGCGGGCCATCGCCTGCGACTTCTCCCAGGGCATGCTGCGCGCCGGCGCGGCCCGGCCGGTGCCCAAGGTGGCCGGGGACGCGACCGCCCTCCCCCTCGCCGACGCGAGCGTGGACGGCGTCGTCATCTCCTTCGGGCTGCGCAACGTCGTCGACCCCGACGCCGCGCTGCGCGAGTTCGCGCGGGTCACCCGGCCCGGCGGCACCCTCGTGGTCTGCGAGTTCTCGAGCCCGACGTGGGCGCCCTTCCGCACCGTCTACACCGAGTACCTGATGCGCGCGCTGCCGCGGATCGCCCGCGCGGTGAGCAGCAACCCCGAGGCGTACGTGTACCTCGCCGAGTCGATCCGGGCCTGGCCGGACCAGCCCGCGCTCGCGCGGCGCATCGGGGCCGCCGGGTGGGCCGGCGTGGAGTGGCGGGACCTCACCGGGGGCGTCGTGGCGCTGCACCGCGCCCGCACGCCGCACGCCTGAGCGCGGTCGGTGCCGGGGCGGCCCCGTCCGGAGGCTGACCGCGAGCTCGAGCGGCCCCGTCCGGAGGCTCGCCCCGAGCGCGCGAGGGGTGAGGGGGAGGTGGTCCTCCTCGAGGAGGACGGGGTCCGTCACCCAACCGTGACGTCCGCCTCCCCGGGTGCCCCTTGTCAGCGACGTCACACCCCGGCATAGAGTGGGGACCGAGCGACCTTGTGAAGCAATTCACAAAGTCGGGAGGAGTCGGAGGGCGAGGGGGCACCCGTGGACGCGGCGGACCGGCGGGCCGACGTGGTCGTCGTCGGCGCGGGTCCGGCCGGCTCCGCGGCCGCCTGGCACCTGGCCCGCGCGGGCCGGGACGTCGTCCTGCTGGAGAAGGCCCGCCTCCCGCGGGAGAAGGTCTGCGGCGACGGCCTGACCCCGCGCGGGGTCAAGGCGCTGGTCGACCTGGGCGTCGACACGACCGGCTGGGTGCGCCACCGCGGCCTGCGGGTCACCGGCGGCGGCCGGGTCGTCACGGTCGACTGGCCGGCGCTGGAGCGCTGGCCCGGCCACAGCCTGGTCCGCCGCCGCGCCGAGCTCGACGCGCAGCTCGCCGCCCACGCGGTGGCCGCCGGCGCCCGCCTGCACGAGGAGGTCACCGTCACCGGCCCCCTGCTCGACGAGGCCGGCCGGGTCGCCGGGGTGGAGGCCACCGAGGGGCCCGACCGCACCCCGGTCCGCTGGCGGGCCGCGCTGGTCGTCTCGGCCGAGGGGCTCTCCGGCCGGCTGGGCAAGGCGCTGGGCCTCGTCCGCCGGGAGGACCGGCCGCTGGGCGTCGCCGTCCGCCGCTACGTGCGGTCCCCGCGCACGGACGACGAGTACCTCGACATCTCCTTCGACCTGTCGGCCACCGGGCCCAGCGCGGACTCGATGCCCGGCTACGGCTGGGCCTTCGGCATGGGCGACGGCACCAGCAACGTGGGCTTCGGCCTGCTCGACCGGCGCCGCGGCACCGGGGTCGAGCCGCGCGCGGTGCTGCAGGGGTGGCTGGCCACCCTCCCGCCCGAGTGGCAGTTCGGCGAGGAGCACGCGGTGTCCCCCCTGCGCGGCGCCGGCCTGCCGATGGCGCTGCACCGCCAGCCGGCCTACACCCGCGGCCTGCTGCTGGCCGGGGACGCCGCCGGGGTGGTCAACCCGTTCAACGGCGAGGGCATCAGCTACGCGCTGGAGACCGGGCGGATGGCCGCCGAGGCCGCCGTCGCCGGGCTGGCCGCCGCCGAGGGGCCGGCCCGGGAGGCCGCGCTGCGCGCCTACCCGGCCCGCCTGCGCGAGGAGTACGGCCGCCACCACCGGCTCGGCACGGCCTTCCTCGCGCTGCTCGAGCGCCCGGGGCTGGTCCGCTTCGCCACCGCGCACGGCCTGAAGCGGCCGCGGATGGTCGCCGCGGCGCTGCGGCTCATGGGCAACCTCTCCGACGGCCGCGACGGCGACGGGTTCGACCGCGCCGTCGCCGTCCTCACCCGGCTGGCACCGGCGGTCTGAGCCGTGGCCCTCCCCGCCTTCCACCGCCGAGTCGACACGGCGCGTCGTCGACCGCCCACTTTCCGGAACGTGACCGCGCTCACCGTAGGGTGCCCCTGATGCTCTCGACCTACGTGCCCATCGTCGGGCTGTTCGCCCTCGCCGCGGCCTTCGCGCTGTTCTCGGTGGCGATCGCGCCGTTCGTCGGGCCGCGCCGGTACAACCGCGCCAAGCTCGCCGCCTACGAGTGCGGCATCGAGCCGGTCGACCAGCCGCTGACCGGCGGCCGGTTCCCGGTGAAGTTCTACCTGACCGCGATGCTGTTCATCGTCTTCGACATCGAGGTGGTCTTCCTCTACCCGTGGGCGGTGGCCAACGACGCGCTCGGGGTGTGGGGCCTGGTCGCGATGGTCGTCTTCATCGGCACCGTCTTCATCGCCTACGCCTACGAGTGGCGGCGCGGCGGGCTCGAGTGGGACTGAGGAGCTGACATGGGTCTCGAGGAGAAGCTGCCGAGCGGCGTCCTGCTCACCACGGTGGAGAAGCTGGTCAACTGGACCCGCAAGTCCTCCCTGTGGCCGGCCACGTTCGGGCTGGCCTGCTGCGCCATCGAGATGATGGCCACCGGCGCGGGCCGCTACGACCTGGCGCGATTCGGCATGGAGGTCTTCCGTGCCTCACCGCGGCAGGCCGACCTGATGATCGTGGCCGGCCGGGTCAGCCAGAAGATGGCTCCGGTCCTGCGGCAGATCTACGACCAGATGCCCGAGCCGCGCTGGGTGCTCTCCATGGGCGTCTGCGCCAGCTCCGGCGGGATGTTCAACAACTACGCGATCGTGCAGGGCGTCGACCACGTCGTCCCCGTGGACATGTACCTGCCCGGCTGCCCGCCGCGGCCGGAGATGCTGGTCGACGCCATCCTCAAGCTGCACCACAAGATCATGCACGAGCCGCTGGGGCCCCGGCGGGCCCGCGAGCTGGAGCGGGCCCGGGCCGAGGGCACCGCCCCCGACCTGCACGTCGAGATGCCCTCCACGGTCCGCGTGGACAAGGCCCGGCGCGCGGCCTACGAGCAGGCGGCCGCGGAGGGCCGCGCCGGTCAGTTCGCGATCGAGCAGCGCGACGGCAACGCGGTCCTGCTGCCGGAGGTCCGGCGGTGACCGGGCCGGGGGACCGCAGCGGCGCCGACCCCTCGCGCGGCGTCGCGGCGCCCGGCGGCGGCTTCCGCAAGGGCGCCTTCGGGGTCACCGGTAGCGGCGACACCTCCGGGTTCGGCGGGCTGGTCCGCGTCGAGCCCGGCGGCGCGGTGGCGCTGCACTCCACCGAGCGGCCCTACGGCGGCTACTTCGACGAGGTCACCGACGCGCTCGTCGAGGCCGTCGGCGAGGCCACCTACGCCGCGGCGGTGCCGCGGGTGGTGGTCGACCGGGGCGAGATCACCTACTTCGTCGTCCGGGAGCACCTGCTCACCCTGGTGCGCGCCCTCCGGGACGACGAGGCGCTGCGGTTCGAGCTGCTCTCCAGCCTCTCCGGCGTCGACTACCTCGACAGCGGCGGCCCGGTGAGCGCGCCGGACCGCCCCCGGCTGCACGTCGTCTACCACCTGACGTCGATGACCTACCGGCGGCGCATCCGCCTGGAGGTCGCGGTGACCGCCGAGGACCCGCACGTCCCGTCGGTGACGCCGGTCTACCCGACGGCGGACTGGCAGGAGCGGGAGGCCTGGGACATGTTCGGCGTCGTCTTCGACGGCCACCCCGCGCTCACCCGGATCCTCATGCCCGACGACTGGGACGGCCACCCGCAGCGCAAGGACTACCCGCTGGGCGGCGTCCCGGTGGAGTACCACGACGCCACCATCCCGCCACCCGACACGAGGCGGAGCTACCGATGAGCACCACGTACAACCCCGCCGACCCCTACGCCGGCTCGCGGGAGACCACCGAGGGGCGGGTCTACACCGTCACCGGCGGCGACTGGGACCAGACGCTCGGGACCGAGGCCTACGGCGAGGAGCGGCTCGTCGTCAACATGGGGCCGCAGCACCCGTCGACGCACGGCGTGCTCCGGCTGGTCCTCGACCTCGAGGGCGAGACCGTCACCAAGGCCCGGGTCGTGGTCGGTTACCTGCACACCGGCATCGAGAAGAACACCGAGTACCGCACCTGGACGCAGGGCACGACGTTCGTGACCCGGATGGACTACCTGTCCCCGCTGTACAACGAGGCCGGCTACTGCCTGGCGGTCGAGAAGCTGCTCGGCATCGAGGCCCCGCCGCGCGCGCAGACGATCCGCGTGCTGGTCATGGAGCTCAACCGGATCGCCTCGCACCTGGTCGCGCTGGCCACGTTCGGCATGGAGATGGGCGCGCTCACCGGCATGACCAACGGCTTCCGCGAGCGGGAGATGGTCCTCGACCTGCTCGAGGAGATCACCGGCCTGCGGATGAACCACGCCTACATCCGCCCCGGCGGGCTGGCCCAGGACCTCCCCGAGGGCGCCGTCGAGCACATCCGTGAGTGGCTCGAGGTCATGCCGGCCCGGGTCGCCGACTTCCACAAGCTGCTCACCGGCCAGCCGATCTGGCAGAACCGGCTCAAGGACGCCGGGTACCTCGACGTCACCGGCTGCGTGGCGCTCGGCATCACCGGCCCGGTGCTGCGGGCCACCGGCCTGCCCTGGGACCTGCGCAAGGTGGAGCCCTACCTGGGCTACGAGACCTACGACTTCGAGGTGCCGACGGCCGACACCTGCGACGCCTGGGGCCGCTACCTGGTCCGCATGGCCGAGGTGAACGAGTCGATGCGGATCATCGAGCAGGCCCTCGACCGGCTCGAGCCCGGCCCGGTCATGGTCGAGGACAGGAAGATCGCCTGGCCCGCGCAGCTGTCGCTGGGCCCGGACGGCATGGGGAACTCGCCGGCCCACGTCGCGCACATCATGGGCCAGTCGATGGAGGCCCTCATCCACCACTTCAAGCTGGTCACCGAGGGCTTCCGCGTGCCGGCCGGGCAGGTCTACGTGCCGGTGGAGAGCCCGCGCGGGGAGCTCGGCTACCACGTGGTCAGCGACGGCGGCACCCGGCCGTGGCGGGTGCACGTGCGCGACCCCAGCTTCGTCAACCTGCAGGCCACGGCGGCGATGAGCGAGGGCGGGATGATCGCCGACGTCATCGCCGCGATCGCCTCGCTCGACCCGGTGATGGGGGGGTGCGACAGGTGAGCCAGCGTACGAGCGAACCCATGAGCACAGCAGCGCCGCGAGCGGCGTCGACGAGCGCCGGCGAGGCGGCGGCGTGAGCGCCCTCCCGGGGAGCGGACCGGGCGCGGCGGTGACGGGGCTGGACGCCTCGCCGGTGGACTCCTCGCCGGAGACCCTGGCGGAGCTGCCGCCGCTGACCGAGCAGACCCGGCGCGAGGCGCGGGAGATCATCGCCCGCTACCCGCAGCCGCGCTCGGCCCTGCTGCCGATGCTGCACCTGGTGCAGAGCTACCAGGGCTACGTCTCACCCGAGGGCGTGGCGCTGTGCGCCGACGAGCTGGGCCTCACCAAGGCCGAGGTCGGGGCGGTCGCGACCTTCTACACGATGTACAAGCGCCGCCCCGCCGGCCGGCACCTGGTCAGCGTGTGCACCAACACGCTGTGCGCCGTCCTGGGCGGGCAGCGGATCTACGACGCGCTGTCGGCGGACCTCGGCATCCACCACGACGAGACCACCGCCGACGGCTCGATCACCCTCGAGCACGCCGAGTGCCTCGCCGCCTGCGACTACGCGCCGGTGGTCACCGTCGACTACGAGTTCTACGACCAGCAGGACGTCGAGAGCGCCCGCTCCCTCGTCGCGGCGTTGCGCCGCGGCGAGAAGCCGCACCCCACCCGGGGCGCCCCGCTCACCGACTTCCGCGGCGTCTCCCGCCAGCTGGCCGGCTTCTCCCAGCACGCCGACGAGGCCGCGGCGCGGGCCGCCGTCGACGCGCCGATGCAGGACGAGCCGACCCTGCGCGGCGTCCGCCTGGCCGCCGAGCGGGGCGAGACCGCCCCGCCCATGCCGGGCCCGGAGCCGGAACCCGCCGACGCGGGGGAGCCGGCGGAGACGGTGGCGCCCTCCGGGGGCACCGGCGAGACGCCGGAGGAGGAGGCCGCCGACGCGCGCGTCGCCGCCGCCGACACCCCCGCGGAGCGGGCCGGCGCCGCGCAGACCCACCCCGACACGGGTGCCGAGTACGGGCGGCCCCGGCCGCCCGCCGGCCGCCAGCGGGAGGGCACCGACACCCCGCCCGCCGCCGAGCCGGCCACCGGCACCGACCCGACCCAGAGCAAGGAGGCCTGACCCGTGCCTCTCACCCCCGTGCTGACCTCGCGGTGGGGCGCCGAGCAGTCCTGGCGGCTGGCCACCTACGAGCGGCTCGACGGCTACAGCGCCCTGCGCACGGCGCTGCGGACGGACCCCGACGAGCTGGTGGCCCTCGTCAAGGACTCCGGCCTGCGCGGCCGCGGCGGCGCCGGGTTCCCCACCGGGATGAAGTGGAGCTTCATCCCGCAGCCCAAGCCGGGGGAGACCCCCACCGGGCCGGCCGCGATGCCCAAGTACCTCGTGGTCAACGCCGACGAGGGGGAGCCGGGCACCTGCAAGGACCTCCCGCTCATGATGACCGACCCCCACTCCCTCGTGGAGGGCGTGATCATCTCGGCGTACGCCATCCGGTCGCGGTTCGCCGTCATCTACGTCCGCGGCGAGGCCGTGCACGCCCACCGCCGGCTGGTCTCGGCCGTCGAGGAGGCCTACGCGGCCGGCTACCTCGGCACCGACATCCTGGGTTCGGGCTACGACCTGGAGCTCGTGGTGCACGCCGGTGCCGGTGCCTACATCTGCGGCGAGGAGACGGCGCTGCTCGACTCGCTCGAGGGCTACCGCGGCCAGCCGCGCCTCAAGCCGCCGTTCCCCGCCGTCGCCGGCCTCTACGGCGCCCCGACGGTGATCAACAACGTGGAGACCCTGGCCAGCGTGCCGTTCGTCGTCCGCGGCGGGGCGGACTGGTTCAAGGAGTTCGGCCCCGAGAAGTCGCCCGGGCCGAAGATCTACTCGATCTCGGGCCGCGTCGTCCGCCCCGGCCAGTACGAGGCCCCCATGGGGACGACGATGCGCGAGCTGCTGGAGATGGCCGGCGGGATCCGCCCCGGGCACCAGCTGAAGTTCTGGACCCCGGGCGGGTCCTCCACCCCGTACTTCACCGCCGAGCACCTCGACGTGCCGCTGGACTTCGACTCGGTCGCGGCCGCCGGCTCGATGCTCGGCACCACCGCGCTCATGGTCTTCGACGAGACCGACTCGATCGTCGAGGCGACGCTGCGGTTCACCGAGTTCTACGCGCACGAGAGCTGCGGCAAGTGCACCCCGTGCCGGGAGGGCACCTACTGGCTGGTGCAGGTCCTCGAGCGGATCGCGCACGGCCGCGGCACCGCCGCCGACCTCGACGTGCTGACCGACACCTGCGACAACATCCTCGGCCGGTCCTTCTGCGCCCTGGGTGACGGCGCGACCAGCTGCATCACCAGCTCGCTCGCGTACTTCCGCGACGACTACGTCGCGCTGCTGCCGCCCGAGGAGCAGGCGCGGCTGGGCCGCTCCCTGCGGCTCGAGCCCGCCGGGGTCGCCTCGTGACCGAGCTCGCGAGGTCGCGCACGGGTCTCGTGACCGAGCTGGCCAGGTCGCGCAGGAGCACCGCACCCCAGGTCGCCGGGACCAGCGCCGGCGAGGAGGACACATGACCGTCACGCCCGCTGCACCGCAGCCCGCGCCGGCCCTGCCGCCGGGTGCGCCGGGCCCGCACACCCCGCCGGACGCCGTGCACTGCACCATCGACGGCTTCGACGTCGCCGTCCCCAAGGGCACGCTGATCATCCGGGCCGCCGAGATGGTCGGCATCCAGATCCCGCGGTTCTGCGACCACCCGCTGCTCGACCCGGTCGGCGCCTGCCGGCAGTGCCTCGTCGAGGTGGAGGGGCAGCGCAAGCCGGTGGCCTCCTGCACCATGCCGGTCACCGACGGCATGGCGGTGCGCACCCAGCTCACCAGCGTCGTCGCCGACAAGGCGCAGCAGGGCACGATGGAGCTGCTGCTGATCAACCACCCGCTGGACTGCCCGGTCTGCGACAAGGGCGGGGAGTGCCCGCTGCAGAACCAGGCGATGAGCAACGGGCGGGCCGAGACCCGGTTCGTCGACGTCAAGCGGACCTACCCGAAGCCGCTGCCGATCAGCAGCGAGATCCTGCTCGACCGGGAGCGCTGCGTGCTCTGCGCCCGCTGCACCCGGTTCTCCCAGCAGGTCGCCGGCGACCCGTTCATCGAGCTGTTCGAGCGCGGCGCGCTGGAGCAGGTCGCCATCTACGAGGACGAGCCGTTCGAGTCCTACTTCTCCGGCAACACCACGCAGATCTGCCCGGTCGGCGCGCTCACCAGCGCCCAGTACCGGTTCCGCTCGCGGCCGTTCGACCTGCGCAGCGAGGACAGCGTCTGCGAGCACTGCGCCTCGGGCTGCGCGCAGCGGACCGACTACCGCCGCGGCCGCGTGCTGCGCCGGCTGGCCGGGGAGGACCCCGAGGTCAACGAGGAGTGGAACTGCGACAAGGGCCGCTTCGCGTTCCGGTACGCGACGGCCAACGAGCGGCTGACCACCCCGCTGGTCCGCCGCGACGGGGTGCTCGAGCCGGCGTCGTGGCCGGAGGCCTGGGCGGTGGCCGCCGAGGGGCTCCGCGCGGCCCGCGCGGCCGGTGGCGTCGGCGTGCTGCCCGGGGGGCGGCTCACCGTCGAGGACGCCTACGCCTACGCGAAGTTCGCCCGGGTGGCACTGGGCACCCACGACGTCGACGCCCGGGCCCGGGCGCACTCCGACGAGGAGCTGGCGTTCCTGGCCGCCCACGTGGCCGGCACCGGCCCGTGGCGCGGTGGGGTCACCTACGCCGACCTGGCGGACGCGCCGGCGGTGCTGCTGGCCGGCTTCGAGCCGGAGGAGGAGTCGCCGATCGTCTTCCTCCGGCTGCGCCGGGCCGTGCGCAAGAACCGGCTCCCGGTCTTCGACCTGGCGCCGTTCGTCACCCGTGCGGCCGAGAAGCTGGAGGCCACGGTGCTCACCACGCTGCCGGGCACCGAGGCCAGGTCGCTGCGCGCGCTGGCCGACGGCAGCTGGGGCGGGCCGGCGGTCGAGGCGATGCGCCGTCCCGGCGCGGTCGTGCTCGCCGGGGAGCGGCTGGCCGAGCTGCCCGGTGCCCTCTCCGCGGTCGCCGAGCTGGCCCGCGTCACGGGTGCCCGGGTGGCCTGGGTGCCCCGGCGCGCCGGCGAGCGGGGTGCGGTCGAGGCCGGCGCGCTGCCGGCCCTGCTGCCCGGCGGGCGGCCGGTCACCGACGCCGGTGCCCGCGCGCGGGTCGCCGCCGCGTGGGGCCTGGCGGACCTGCCGGCCACGCCCGGCCGGGACACCACCGGCATCCTCGCCGCCGTCCGCGAGGGCACCCTCGGGGGCCTGCTCGTCGGCGGCGTCGACCCGGCCGACCTGCCCGACCCGCTGCTGGCGGAGGCCGCCCTGGCCGCGGCCGGGTTCGTGGTCAGCCTGGAGATGCTGCCGAGCGCGGTCACCGCGCACGCCGACGTCGTCCTCCCGGTCGCCGCGGCACCGGAGAAGGCCGGTGGCTACCTCGACTGGGAGGGCCGGCTGCGGTCGTTCGACGCCACGCTGCACGGCACCGGCCAGCTCCCCGACAGCCGCGTGCTGCAGGGCATCGCCGACGAGCTGGACGTCGACCTGGGGCTGCCCACCCCGCAGGCAGCGCGGGCCGAGCTGGCCGCCCTCGGCGCGGTCGACGACCCGCCCGCGGCGACCGGTCTCGACGTGCCCGCCCCCGGGGACGTCGAGCTCACCGGCGACGAGGCGGTGCTGGCCTCCTGGCGCCAGCTGCTCGACGTCGGGACCCTCCAGCGCGACGAGCCCGAGCTCGCCGGGACCGCCCGCCCGCCGGTGGCGCGCATCGGCGGGGACACCGCCCAGCGGCTCGGCGTGGTCGACGGTGACCGGGTCACCGTCCGCGGGGGCGCCGGCGAGATCACCCTGCCGGTGCAGGTGGTCCCGATGCCCGACCGGGTCGTGTGGCTGCCGATGCGCTCGCCCGGCAGCGAGGTCAGGAGCGCCCTGGGCACCGGGCCCGGTGGCGTGGTCCGCGTCGTGGCGGGGGGTGCGGCGTGAGCCTGCTGGCGGCCGAGGACCAGCCCACGCTCGCCGACTTCGGCGGCGACGTCTGGTGGATCGTGCTCATCAAGATCGTCGGCGTGTTCGGCGTCCTGGTGCTGCTGACGCTGTTCGCCATCGTGTTCGAGCGCAAGGTCGTCGCGCGGATGCAGCAGCGGATCGGCCCCAACCGCGTCGGGCCCCGCGGCTACCTGCAGAGCCTCGCCGACGGCCTGAAGCTGGCGTTCAAGGAAGACATCATGCCGGCGATGGCCGACCGGCCGGTGTACTTCCTGGCCCCGGTCCTGGCCACCGTCCCGGCCTTCGTGGCCTTCTCGGTCATCCCGCTCGGCCCGGTGGTCAGCATCTTCGGCGAGCGGACGCCGCTGCAGCTCACCGACGCCCCGATCGGGGTGCTCATCGTGCTGGCCTGCTCGGCGATGGGCATCTACGGCATCGTGCTCGGCGGCTGGGCCTCGGGGTCGACGTACCCGCTGCTGGGCTCGCTGCGCAGCGCCGCGCAGATGGTCAGCTACGAGATCGCGATGGGGCTGTCCATCGTCGCGGTGTTCCTCTACGCCGGCACGATGTCCACCTCGGGCATCGTCGCCGCCCAGGCCGACGGCAACGAGGTCTCCTTCTTCGGCCTGGAGTTCACCGGGCCCAGCTGGTACGGGGTGCTGCTGCCGGTCAGCTTCGTCATCTACGCGATCGCGGTGGTCGGCGAGACCAACCGGGCGCCGTTCGACCTGCCCGAGGCCGAGAGCGAGCTGGTCGGCGGGTTCCACACCGAGTACACGTCGCTGAAGTTCGCGCTGTTCTTCCTCGCCGAGTACATCAACATGGTCACCGTCTCCGCCCTGGCCGCGACCCTGTTCCTGGGCGGCTGGCGGGCCCCGTGGCCGATCTCGATCTGGGACGGCGCCAACAGCGGCTGGTGGCCGCTGCTGTGGTTCTTCCTCAAGGTCGTCGCCGCGCTCTTCGTCTTCATCTGGCTGCGCGGGACGCTGCCCCGGCTGCGCTACGACCAGTTCATGCGCTTCGGCTGGAAGGTGCTCGTCCCCGTCGCGCTGGTGTGGATCCTCATCGTCGCGACGATGCGCACCGTCTCCCGCGAGGCCGACCTCTCGGCCGGCCAGGTGGCGCTGTTCGTCGGCGTCCCGGCCGCGCTGCTCGTCCTCGCCGTCCTGCTGGTGGCGAGCCGGGCCACCAACCGGGACACCCGCGTGGCCGCGGTCAAGGCCGCGGCCGGTTCCACCCACCCGACCGACGCCGAGCCGGAGGTCCTGCCGCCGGCCGGGCCGCGGCGGCGGCCGGCCCAGCGGACCGGGCCGAGCCGCGCCGAGGGCGGCTTCCCCGTCCCGCCGATGGACCTGGCGGTGCCGCCGTCGCCGCGGCTGCGGCGCTCGGAGTCCGTCGCCGCCGGCACGGTCGTGGGCACCGGCCGGCGCAGCACCACCACGATCGAGGAGGACGGCGATGGCTGAGCGCGGCGACGTGGACCGCCGGTCCCCGCACCCGCACGACCCCGGCCACGACACGGTGGCGCAGGCCGGGCGCGAGGTGGCCCGCCGCGACCGCGACGCGGGCCCGGTCCGGCGGTCCAGCTGGCTGCCCGGGCCGGGTCAGGGCTTCGGCGTCACCTTCGGCCAGATCTTCCGCAAGGTGACCACCGAGGAGTACCCCGAGGTCCCCAAGGTCACCAAGCCGCGCTACCACGGGCGGCACGTGCTCAACCGGCACCCGGACGGACTGGAGAAGTGCGTCGGCTGCGAGCTGTGCGCGTGGGCCTGCCCGGCCGACGCGATCTACGTCGAGGGCGGCGACAACACCGAGGACGCGCGCTACTCGCCCGGTGAGCGCTACGGCCGCATCTACCAGATCAACTACCTGCGGTGCATCTTCTGCGGCCTGTGCATCGAGGCCTGCCCGACCCGCTCGCTGACGATGAGCAACGACTTCGAGCTCGCCGACGACAACCGCGCCGACCTCATCTACACCAAGGAGCAGCTGATGGCCCCGCTGCTCCCCGGCATGGAGGCGCCGCCGCACCCGATGCGGCTCGGCGACGACGAGAAGGACTACTACGTGCGGATGCCCCAGGACCTGCCGGCCGTCCGGGAGGGTTCGTGAACGAGGTGGTCATCGGCACCGGCGAGGCCGTCGTCTTCTGGATCCTGGGGCCGATCGCCCTCGCCGGCGCCCTCGGCATGGTGCTCTCCCGCAACGCCGTGCACTCGGCGCTGTGGCTGGTCAACACGATGCTGGCGCTGGGCGTCTTCTACGTCGTCCAGGAGGCGCCGTTCCTGGGCGCGGTCCAGATCATCGTCTACACCGGCGCCATCATGATCCTCTTCCTCTTCGTGCTCATGCTCGTCGGCCGGGACTCCTCCGACTCGGTCGTGGAGACCCTGCGCGGGCAGCGGGTGGGTGCCCTGCTGTTCGGCGCCGGCTTCGCCGCCCTCGTGGGCGCGGGCACCGCGCGGGCCACCCGGGACCTGCCGGTCGAGGGCCTGGCCGCCGTCCAGGGCGGGGAGGGCGGCGCCGCCGCGGGCAACATCGACGCGATCGCCGCGGTCCTCTACAGCCGCTACCTGCTGGCCTTCGAGGTCACCGGTGCCCTGCTCATCACCGCGGCGGTCGGAGCGCTCGTGCTCACCCACGTGGAGCGGGAGGCCGGGACCCGGCGCACGCAGAAGGAGCTCTCGCGCGCCCGCTTCCTCACCGACCGGCCGCAGACCCTGCCCGGCCCGGGTGTGTTCGCCCGCGCGAACTCCGTGGCCGCCCCGGCGCTGCTGCCGGACGGCCGGGTCGCCGAGGACAGCCTCGCGACCGGCATCGACCCGCAGGAGGTCACCCCGATGCCCCGGCCGACCGGCCGCGAGCAGCTCGGCAGCCCCGACGCCGCGCTGGGCGCCCTCGACCCGACGGTCAGCGACGTGCCCGGCGGCCGCGAGGGCGGTGAGCACCGGTGAGTCTCACGCACTACCTGGTGCTCGCCGCGATCCTGTTCACCATCGGCGCGGTCGGCGTGCTCGTGCGCCGCAACGCGATCGTCGTCTTCATGTGCGTCGAGCTCATGCTCAACGCGGTGAACCTGACGCTGGTGACCTTCGCGCGGTCCACCGGCACCATCGACGGCCAGATCATGGCGCTGTTCGTCATGGTCGTCGCCGCGTCCGAGGTGGTCGTCGGCCTCGCGATCATCATGTCGATCTACCGGACCCGCCGGTCGGCGTCGGTCGACGACGCCAGCCTGCTCAAGTACTGAGAGGACGGGGACCCGGTAGATGGAGATCGTGCCCGCGGAGGGGCTGCTCGCCGCCTCCTGGCTGCTCATCGCCCTGCCCCTCGCCGGCGCCGCCGTGCTGCTGCTCGGCGGCCGGCGCACCGACCGGTGGGGTCACCTGCTGGGGACGGCGACCGTCGTCGCCGCCTTCCTCCTGGGGCTGGCCTGCACGCTGCAGCTCGACGGCCGCCGGGTGGACGTCGACCTGTTCACCTTCGTCTCCACCGGCTCCCTCGACGTCCAGGCCGGACTGCTCTACGACCCGCTCTCGGCGGTCTTCGTCCTGCTGATCACCGGCGTGGGCTCGCTCATCCACGTCTACTCGATCGGCTACATGGCGCACGACCCGCGCCGCCGCCGGTTCTTCGCCTACCTCAACCTCTTCGTCGCCGCGATGCTGCTGCTCGTCCTCGGCGACAACTACGTGGCCCTCTACGTCGGCTGGGAGGGCGTCGGCCTGGCGTCCTACCTGCTCATCGCGTTCTGGCACGAGCGCCCCACGGCGGCCACCGCGGCGAAGAAGGCCTTCATCATGAACCGGGTCGGTGACGTCGGCCTGGCCCTGGCGATCTTCATCATGTTCGCCCAGCTCGGCACGGTCACCTACGAGGGCGTGTTCGGGCAGGTCGGCACGCTGGCCGGCGGCACGATCACCGCCCTCGGCCTGCTCCTGCTGCTGGGCGCCTGCGGCAAGTCCGGCCAGTTCCCGCTGCAGGCCTGGCTCCCGGACGCCATGGAGGGCCCGACCCCGGTGTCGGCGCTCATCCACGCCGCGACCATGGTGACCGCCGGGGTGTACCTCATCGCCCGCAGCGCCCCCGTCTACGACCTCACGCCCACCGCGCGGGCCGTCGTCCTCGCCGTCGGGGCGATCACCCTGCTGATCGGGGCGATCGTCGGCTGCGCCCAGGACGACATCAAGAAGGTGCTGGCCTACTCGACGGTCAGCCAGATCGGCTACATGTTCCTGGCCGTCGGGCTCGGTCCCGCCGGGTACGTCGCCGGCCTGGCGCACCTGCTCACCCACGGCTTCTTCAAGGCCGGGCTGTTCCTCGGCGCCGGGTCGGTCATGCACGCGATGGACGACTCGGTGGACATGCGCCGCTTCGGCGGGCTGGCCCCGCGGATGAAGGTCACGTTCGTCACCTTCGGCCTGGGCTACCTGGCGCTGATCGGCTTTCCCTTCCTGTCGGGCTTCTACACCAAGGACGCGATCATCGAGGCCGCCTTCGACCGCGGGGACGGCTGGGGCTACGTGCTCGGCGGCGTGGCGATCCTGGCGGCCGGGCTGACCGCCTTCTACATGACCCGGCTGATGCTCATGACCTTCTTCGGCCGGCCGCGCTGGGAGGAGGGCGTGCACCCGCACGAGGCGCCGTCGGTCATGACCGCGCCGATGGTGCTGCTGGCGCTCGGGTCGGTGTTCGCCGGCTTCCTGCTGGTCGTGGCGTTCCCGCTGGAGGAGTGGTTCGCGCCGGTGTTCGGCGAGCCCGAGGAGGTCGAGCACGTGGTCGCCCCGATCGTGGTCAGCGTGCTCGTGACCCTCGTGATGGTGCTCGGGGTCGCCGCCGCCTGGGCCTTCGTCGGCCGCCGCGAGGTGCCGGTCACCGCCCCCGCCCGGGTGTCGCCGGTGGTGCGCGCCGCGCGGCGGGCGCTCTACGCCGACACGGTCAACGAGTCGCTGTTCATGCGGCCCGGCCAGTGGCTGACCCGCGCCCTGGTGTTCGTGGACAACCGCGGGGTGGACGGCGCGGTGAACGGGCTGGCCGCGACGCTGGGCGGCTCGTCGGCCCGGCTGGGCCGGGCGCAGACCGGCTTCGTGCGCTCCTACGCGCTCACCGTCCTCGGCGGCGCGGTGGTGGTGGCGGGTGCACTGCTGGCGGTGACGGCGGGATGACCCGGCGGACGACGAACGGAGAGGTCCTGCCCCGTGACTGACTTCCCCTGGCTGCTGGCCATGATCGCGGTCCCCGCGGTGGGGGCCGCGGCGGTCGCGGCGCTGCCCAAGGGGCGCGACCACCTGGCCCGGCAGGTCGCGCTCGGCGTCAGCCTCCTCGTGCTGGTGCTGACCGTGCTCGCCACGGTGGCCTTCGACACCGGCGGGCCGCGGTTCCAGCTGACCACGTCGGTCTCGTGGATCCCCGACTTCGGGGTCGACTTCGCCCTCGGCGTCGACGGCATCGCGCTGGTCATGCTGCTGCTCATCGGCGTCCTGGTCCCGGTCGTCGTGCTCGCCTCCTGGCGGGAGACCGCGCCCGGGCCGCGGTCGATGACCGCCTTCTGGGCCTGGCTGCTGCTGCTCGAGTCGCTGATGGTCGGGGTCTTCGCCGCGACCGACGTCTTCCTGTTCTACGTGTTCTTCGAGGCGATGCTCGTCCCGATGTACTTCCTGATCGGCAGCTTCGGCGGGCCGCGCCGGCAGTACGCGGCGGTGAAGTTCTTCCTGTACAGCCTGGTCGGCGGGCTGGTCATGCTCGCCGCGGTCATCGGCCTGTACGTGGTGAGCAACAGCCAGCTGGGCGAGGGCACCTTCGCCTTCGACGCGCTGCGCCAGCTCGACATCGACCCCGGGGTGCAGAAGCTGCTCTTCCTCGGCTTCTTCACCGCCTTCGCGATCAAGGCGCCGCTGGTCCCCTTCCACACCTGGCTGCCCGACTCCGGTGCCGAGGCGCCGGTCGGCGGCGCGGTGCTGCTGGTCGGCGTCCTCGACAAGGTCGGGACGTTCGGCTTCCTGCGCTACTGCCTGCCGCTGTTCCCCGACGCCTCCCGCGACCTCGCGCCGCTGGTCCTGGTGCTGGCGGTCATCGGCATCCTGTACGCCGCGCTGCTGGCGATGGGGCAGACCGACATGAAGCGGCTGGTCTCCTACACGTCGATCGCCCACTTCGGCTTCATCGCCCTGGGGATCTTCGCCTTCACCACGGAGGCGGCCACCGGCTCGGTCGTGTACATGGTCAACCACGGCATCGCGACCGGGCTGCTGTTCCTCGTCGTCGGGATGCTCATCGCCCGCGGCGGCTCGCGGTTGGTCGGCGACTACGGCGGGGTGGCCGCGCAGGCCCCCCTGCTCGCCGGCGTCTTCCTGGTGGCGGGTCTGGCCTCGCTGGCGCTGCCCGGCACCGGCAGCTTCGTCGGCGAGTTCCTCGTGCTGATCGGCTCGTTCCCCGAGGTGCCGGTGTACACGGTGCTGGCGACCGTCGGGATCGTGCTGGCCGCCCTCTACGTGCTGCTCGTGTACCAGCGGACCATGCACGGCCCGCCCCGCGGCGTCCTGCTCGAGCGGGCGCCGGCGCCGGGACCCGTGCCCGCCGGTGGTGGCGGTGCCACCGCGACCACCACCGGGACCACCACGACGACCACCGCGACGACCACCGCGACCGCCGGCCCCGCCCGGCTGCGGGTCAGCGACCTCTCCCGCCGGGAGATGGCCGTCGCCGCCCCGCTGGTCGCGCTGGTGCTCGTGCTCGGCTTCTATCCGCAGCCGCTGCTCGACCTCATCGAGCCCGCGGTCGCCGCCACCATGGTCGACGTCGGCGTGGACCCCGGCACCGCCGTGCCGGCCGGCAGCGGCCTCACCACCGGCCCCGGGGGGACCGACTGATGATCGACACCCCGGAGCTCTCGCTCGCGGCGCTGGCGCCGCTGCTGTTCGTGCTCGGCGCGGCCTGCGTGGGCGTGCTGGTCGAGTCGTTCGTCCCCCGGGAGAACCGGCACCCGGTCCAGGTCGGCGTGGCGCTGGCGGGCACCCTCGGCGGGCTGGTCACCACCCTGGCGCTGGCCGGCGAGCGCACGGTGACCGCCGAGGGCGCGCTGGCCGTCGACGGTGCGGCGGTCTTCCTCCAGGCCACCATCGCCGGGCTCGGCGCCCTGGCCGTGCTCCTGTTCGCCGAGCGCTCGCTCGACCCGGCGCGCTCGGCGTTCGTGGCCTCGGCGGCGGTCCCGGCCGGCACCGCGCGGGACCGCGAGCTGGCCACCTCCGAGCAGGTCCAGACCGAGGTCTACCCGCTGGCGACCTTCGCCATCGGCGGGATGATGCTGTTCGTCTCGGCCAACGACCTCCTGGTCATGTTCGTGGCCCTCGAGGTGCTCAGCCTGCCGCTGTACCTCATCTGCGGGATGGCCCGCCGCCGGCGGCTGCTCTCCCAGGAGGCGGCGGTCAAGTACTTCCTGCTCGGGGCGTTCGCCTCGGCGTTCTTCCTCTACGGCCTCGCCCTCGTCTACGGCGCCACCGGCAGCATCCGGTTCTCCGAGATCCGGGCGGCGTCCACCGCCGAGGGCACCGGCACCCTGCTGGTGCTCGGGCTCGGGCTGCTCGTCGTCGGGCTGATGTTCAAGGCCAGCGTCGCGCCGTTCCACGCGTGGACGCCCGACGTCTACCAGGGCGCGCCCACGCCGGTCACCGCCTTCATGGCCGCCTGCACCAAGGTGGCCGCCTTCGGCGCGATCCTGCGGCTGCTCTACGTCGCCTTCGGCACCAGCGAGTGGACCTGGCGGCCGCTGGTGTACGGCATCGCGATCGTCTCGATGGTGGTGGGCGCGGTGCTCGCGCTCACCCAGACCGACCTCAAGCGCATGCTCGCCTACTCGTCCATCGCGCACGCCGGGTTCCTCCTCACCGGCGTCATCGGCCTCGGCGGGGACGGCGGGGGCTCCGGCCTGGCGGCCACGATGTTCTACCTGCTCGCCTACGGCCTGACCACGCTGGGCGCCTTCGCCGTCCTCACCCTGGTCCGCGAGGGCGACGGCGAGGCCACCCACCTGTCCCGGTGGGCCGGCCTGGCGCGCCGCTCGCCGCTCACCGCCGCGGTGATGGCGCTGTTCATGCTGGCGCTGGCCGGGATCCCGCTCACCAGCGGCTTCACCGGCAAGTTCGCCGTCTTCCGGGCGGCGATCGACGCCGGGGCGTGGCCGCTGGTGGTCGTCGCCGTGCTGGCCAGCGCCGTGGCCGCCTTCTTCTACCTGCGGGTGATGGTGCTCATGTACTTCAGCGACCCGGCGCCCGACGGTCCGACGGTCGGTGTGCCGGGCCTGCCGACGACGATCGTGCTGGCCGTGACCGCGACCGCCACCCTCGTCCTGGGGATCGTCCCCGGGGCGGTGCTCGACCTCGCCGACCAGGCGGCTATCTTCGTCGGTTGATGACCGGAGCCAGCGCCGCCGTCGACGGGGACACCCCGGGCGACACCTGGCAGCGGATCGCGACCCCCGCCTCCACCGTCGGGCCCTGGCTGCCCGACGGCGAGCTCGGCGCGCGCCTCGCCGAGGGGCTCGGGCGCGTCGAGGCCCTCCTGCGGACGTCGGTCGACAGCGAGCACCCCTTCGTGCAGGAGGCCGCCGGGCACCTGGTCTCCGCCGGCGGCAAGCGGTTCCGGCCGCTGCTGGCGCTGCTGGCCGCCGAGCTCGGCGACCCCCTCGCCCCCGGCGTGACCGAGGCCGCGGTGGTGTGCGAGCTCACCCACCTCGCCACGCTGTACCACGACGACGTCATGGACGAGGCCGCCGTCCGCCGGGGGGCCCCGAGCGCGAACAGCCGCTGGAGCAACAGCGTCGCCATCCTCACCGGCGACCTGCTGTTCGCCCGGGCCTCCGACCTGCTCGCCGACCTCGGGCCGGACGCGGTGCGCATCCAGGCGCGCACCTTCGAGCGGCTGGTCACCGGCCAGATCCGGGAGACCGTGGGACCGCCCGCGGGGACCGACCCGGTGGACCACCACCTCGGCGTGCTGGCCGACAAGACCGGTTCCCTGGTGGCCACCTCGGCGCGCTTCGGTGCCTCGTTCGCCGGGGTCGACGGCGAGCTCGTCCGGGCGCTCACCGCCTTCGCGGAGGAGGTCGGGGTGGCGTTCCAGCTCTCCGACGACCTGCTCGACATCGTCAGCCAGGACGGTGCGTCGGGGAAGCGGCCCGGCACGGACCTCCGGGAGGGCGTCGCCACGCTGCCGGTGCTGTTCGCCCTCGCGGGGGACGACCCGGCCGAGGCGCGGCTGCGCGAGCTGGTCACCGGCCCGCTGACCGACGACGACCGGCACGCCGAGGCGCTGGCCCTGCTGCGCTCCTCGGCGTCGCTGCGGCGCGCCGCGGAGGTGCTGCGGGAGTACGCCGACCGGGCCCGGGCCCGGCTCGACCCCGTTCCCGAGGGGCCCGTGCGCGAGGCCCTCTCGGCGCTCTGCGACTACGTGGTGACCCGCACCAGTTGAACCCGGCGGCGCATGCTGGGGTGCATGCGCCGACCCGTCCTCGCCCTGGCCGCGCTCCTCCTCGTCCCGGCCTGCGCGGCCTCGGGCGAGGAGGCAGCCCCACCGGCGGGGACGTCGGCGCCGGCGGGCACCGCCCCGTCGACGTCCGCCACCGCGCCCGGGACCGCGCCCGCCACGACCCCCGCGCTCGACGTCACGGTGCTCGCCGACGGGCTGGACCACCCGTGGGACGTCGTCCGGGCCCCCGACGGCACGCTGCTGGTCGACGAGCGCGCCGGCGGCCTCACCGCGGTCCTGCCCGACGGCACGGTCCAGCCGGTGCGGGCCGACCTCGGCGACCTCTTCGTCGACGGGGAGACCGGCCTCATGGGGCTCGCCCTGGACCCGTCCTTCGAGGAGAACCGGCGCTTCTACACCTGCCAGGGCGTCACCGACGGCGGCCCGGGCGGCGGCCCGTCGATCGAGGTCATCGCCTGGACGGTGGCCGGGGACTGGAGCTCGGCGACCCGGGTCGACGACCCGCTGATCGGCGGCATCCCGGTCAACGAGCGCACCGGCCGGCACGGCGGCTGCCGGGTGCAGTTCGCCCCGGACGGCGCGCTGCTCGTCGGCACCGGGGACAACGCGGTGGGCGCCTACCCGCAGGACCTCGGCACGCTGGCGGGGAAGGTGCTGCGGGCCGACCCGGCCACCGGGCAGGCCCTCCCGGACAATCCCTTCGCGGGCTCGGGCGACGGTGCCGCCGACCTGGTCTGGACCTACGGGCACCGCAACGTGCAGGGGCTGGCGGTCCGTCCCGGCACCGGTCAGGTGTACTCGGTGGAGCACGGTCCCGACCGGGACGACGAGGTCAACCGGCTGCAGCCCGGCGGCAACCACGGCTGGGACCCCGACGGGCCGGGCGGGAGCTACGACGAGAGCGTGCCGATGACCGACCCGGCGATCGAGGGCGCCGTCCCCGCCGTGTGGGCCTCCGGCGCCCCGCCCGTCGCACCGAGCGGCGGCACGTTCCTCGCGGGGGAGGAGTGGGGCACCTACGACGGCCTGCTCGTGATCGGCGCCCTGCGGGGGGAGCACGTGCACGCGCTGCGGCTCGACGACGCCGGCCGGCTGGTCGAGGGCTTCCGGCTGCCCGAGCTCGACGGCACCCACGGCCGCATCCGCGCGCTGGAGACGGGGGCGGACGGGGCGCTGTACGTCACCACCGACAACGGCGGCGGGGAGGACGTCGTCCTCCGGGTCACGCCCGGGGGCTGACCACCCCGACGGGAGCCCGGTCCCGCACGCGGCCGGGCACCGGCGTCCCCGGCGGCAGCAGCGGGCAGGGCTCGGGGGCACCCAGCACGGTGCGCACCGGCAGCACGCCCGCCCACACCGGGTCGGGGTCGCCGGCGGCCGGCAGGTCCCGCTCGTCGTCCCCCGGCGGGCCGGTGCGCACCTTGACGCTGGCCTCGGTGAGGTCGAGCGCCAGGACCGCGGTGGCGGCCAGCTCCCTGCGGTCGGGCCGGCGGGTGGCCGACCACGACCCGGGGGCCAGGTGCTCGGTGAGCACCGCCAGCCCGTGGCGCCGCTCGTCCGGATCGGCCAGCAGCCGCGCCGTGCCGTGCACCACGGCGCAGCGGTAGTTGACCGAGTGGTGGAACGCCGAGCGGGCGTAGACGACGCCGTCCAGGTGGGTGACGGTGAAGCACACCGGCGCACCGGCGGCGGCCGCTCGCAGCGTGGCGGCCCTGGTCGAGCCGTGCAGGTAGAGCGTGTCCCCGTCGCGGCCGTAGCCGGTGGGCAGCACCACCGGGGCGTCCCCGAGCACCACCGCCAGGTGGCCGATCAGCCCCGCGTCCAGCACCGCGTACAGGTCCCGCCGGTCGGTGCGGGCGCGCCGGGGGGCCCGGCGGACGGTGCTGCGGGCGGTGGGCGAGAGGGGCGGTGCGGTGTCCACGCGCCCACCCTGCCGCGGGGCGTGGCATCCTCCAACGGCCAATCCGGGGGATTCCCGGGAGGCCACCGGGAGGTCGTCGTGGTCGAGGTGCCGCCGGTCGTGCTCGACCGGGCCTCCCGCACGCCGCTGTCGGTGCAGCTCGCCGACGCGCTGCGCCGGGCGGCCGCGGGCGCGGTGTTGCGCCCCGGCGACCGGCTGCCGTCCACCCGGGCCCTCGCGTCGGCGCTGCGGGTCAGCCGCACCGTCACCGCCGCCGCCTACGACCAGCTGCTCGCCGAGGGGTGGGCCGCCGGGCGGCGCGGCGTCGGGACCTTCGTGGTGGGCTCGCTGGCGACCGCGCCGGCCGCCGTCCGTGCCGGGGCGCCGGTGCCCGCACCCCGGCCGGCCCCGGCCGACCTGCGCGCGGGGTCGCCGTGCCGTGAGGTGCTCGACCGGGCCGCCTGGCGGCGGGCCTGGCGGGCCGCCGGGGACCTGCCCCCGGACGCGGTACCCGAGCCCACCGGTGACCCCGCGTTCCGGGCCGCGGTCGCCGAGCACCTGCTGCGCCACCGCGGGCTGGCCGCCGGACCGGACGACGTGCTGGCCACGGCCGGGACCTCGGCGGCGGTGGCCGAGGTCGCCCGCACCCTGCCCCCGGGCAGCCGGGTGGCCGTGGAGGACCCCGGCTACGGCCGGGTGGTCGCCGCGCTCGCCGACGCCGGGCTGCAGCCGGTGCCCGTCCCGGTGGACGACGACGGGCTGGTCGTCGACGCGGTGCCCGGCGGGGTGGCCGCCGTCTACTGCACCCCGGCGCACCAGTACCCGCTGGGACGCCGCATGGCCGCGACCCGCCGAGCGGCGCTGGTCGCCCGCGCCCGGGCGGAGGGCTGGTGGGTGCTCGAGGACGACTACGACGGCGAGCTGCGCTACGACGTGGCGCCCCTGCCGCTGCTCGGCGCGCTCGCCCCCGATGTCGTGGTGCACCTGGGCACCACGAGCAAGATCCTCAGCCCCACCCTGGGCGTCGGCTGGCTGGTCGCCCCGGCGCCGCTGCGCCGGCAGCTGGTCTCCCGGCGCACGGCCACCGGGACCCGGCCGGCCCGCGCCGGGCAGCGGGTGTTCGCCGCGTTCGCCACCTCCGGCGACCTCGCCCGGCACCTGCGGCGGCTGCGCCGGGAGCTGGCCGGCCGGCGGGCGGAGGTGGTCGCCGCGGTAGCCGCGGCCGGCTGCCGCGCGGAGGGGGACGCCGCCGGGGCGCACGTGCTGGTGCCGCTGCCCGGCCCTGAGGCCGAGGCGGCCGTGCTCGCGGCGGCCGCGGCCCGGGGGGTGGCCCTCGCCGGGCTCGCCCGGCACCGGCCGGCCGGTCCCGGCGCCGGGCCGCGGGCCGGTCTGGTGCTCGGTTTCGCGGCGCCGGACCGGGCGGCGCTCGGAGCGGCCCTCGACGTCCTCACCGCGGTGCTGCGCGAGCTCCCCCGGCCGTGAACCGGCCCCTCCGCGGGGCCCCGCGCCGAGCCCCGACGGCCCCGTCCGGAGACTCACCCCGAGCGTGCGAGGGGTGAGGGGGACGGGGTCCTTCGAGGGGGCAGAGGGGTCCTCTGTCAGCCCTCGACGGTCCAGGTGTCGTTGCCGCTGAGCAGCGTTTCGAGGTCGCCCGCGCCCTGGGTGCGGGCCTCCTCCACCTGGTCGGCCATCATGCGGTCGTAGGTCGGCTTCTGCACCGCGCGGAACACGCCCATGGAGGTGTAGCGGAGGTCCTGGCTGGACAGCCGCGACAGCGCGAAGGCGTACGAGGGGTCCGCGCGGGTGGTGTCGTGCACCACGATGTCCTCCGCCTCGACCTGGCTGGTCTCGGCGATGCGCAGGCCCCCGGCGTCGTCGCGGACCACGCACGAGGCGCCCTCGGGGCCGAACACCAGCGGCTTGCCGTGCTCGAGGGGAATCGACCACTGGACGCCGGTGGTCGGGTCCTTGAGCAGGTCGAAGGCGCCGTCGTTGAAGATGTTGCAGTTCTGGTAGATCTCCACCAGCGCGGTGCCCTGGTGCTCGGCGGCCTGCCGGAGCACGTCGGTGAGGCCCTTGCGGTCGGAGTCCATCGCCCGGCCGACGAAGGTCGCGTCGGCGCCGAGGGCCAGCGAGACCGGGTTGAACGGGTGGTCCAGCGAGCCCATCGGGGTGGACTTGGTGACCTTCCCGACCTCGGAGGTGGGGGAGTACTGGCCCTTGGTGAGCCCGTAGATGCGGTTGTTGAACAGCAGGATCTTCAGGTTCACGTTGCGGCGCAGCGTGTGGATGAGGTGGTTGCCGCCGATGGAGAGCGCGTCGCCGTCCCCGGTGACCACCCACACCGACAGGTCGGGGCGCGAGGCGGCCAGCCCGGTCGCGATCGCCGGCGCGCGGCCGTGGATCGAGTGCATCCCGTAGGTGTTCATGTAGTACGGGAAGCGGGACGAGCAGCCGATGCCCGAGACGATGACCATGTCCTCGCGGGCGATGCCGAGCGAGGGCAGGAAGCTCTGGACGGCGTTGAGGATGACGTAGTCACCGCAGCCGGGGCACCAGCGGACCTCCTGGTCGGTCTTGAGGTCCTTGGCCTTGAGCTGGGTCTGCTTCTCGCCCTGGCTCTCGACGGAGCGGGCGATGGCGTCGGCGACGGGGCCGTGCGGGGGGACCGACGCAGCCGGCATGCCGAGGTCGAAGGTGGTCACTGGGTGCCTCCGGTGGTGGCGTCGATGACGTCCTGGACGACCGCGGCGAGCTCGGCCGCCCGGAAGGGCAGGCCGCGCACCTGGGTGTGGCTCTGGACGTCGACGAGGTACTGGGCGCGGAGCAGCAGCGCGAGCTGCCCCATGTTCATCTCGGGGCAGACGACCCGGTCGTAGCGCCGCAGCACCTCGCCGAGGTCCGCGGGGAACGGGTTGAGGTGCCGCAGGTGGACCTGGGCGACCTTGCGGCCCGAGCGCCGGATCCGCCGGCAGGCGGCGCCGATCGGGCCGTAGGTCGAGCCCCAGCCGATGACGGCGACCTCGGCGTCGCCGTCGGGGTCGTCGACCTCGGTGGGCGGGATGCTCGCGGCGATCCCGTCGACCTTGGCCTGCCGCAGCCGGGTCATCAGGTCGTGGTTGGCCGGGTCGTAGGAGATGTTGCCGGTCCGGTCGGCCTTCTCCAGGCCGCCGATGCGGTGCTGCATGCCGGCGGTGCCCGGGACGGCCCACGGGCGGGCCAGGGTCTCCGGGTCGCGCAGGTAGGGCAGGAACTCGCCGTCCTCGCCGTTGGGCTCGGTGGCGAACTCGACGGTCAGGTCGGGCAGCTGCTCGACGTCGGGGATCTGCCACGGTTCCGCGCCGTTGGCCAGGTACCCGTCGGAGAGCAGGACGACCGGCGTCCGGTAGGTCAGCGCGATCCGTGCCGCCTCCAGCGCCGCGTCGAAGCAGTCGCCGGGGGAGCGGGGGGCGATGACCGGCAGCGGCGCCTCGCCGTTGCGGCCGAACATCGCCTGCAGCAGGTCCGACTGCTCGGTCTTGGTCGGCAGGCCGGTCGAGGGCCCGCCGCGCTGCACGTCGACGACGAGGAGGGGCAGCTCGGTCATGACGGCCAGGCCCATGGCCTCGGACTTCAGCGAGACCCCGGGCCCCGAGGTGGTGGTGACCCCGAGCGCCCCGCCGAACGAGGCGCCGATGGCGGCGGAGATCCCGGCGATCTCGTCCTCGGCCTGGAAGGTCCGCACGCCGAAGGCCTTGTGCCGGGACAGCTCGTGCAGGATGTCCGACGCCGGGGTGATCGGGTACGCGCCGAGGAAGAGCGGCAGGCCCGAGCGCTGCCCCGCCGCCACGAGGCCCAGCGCCAGGGCCTGGTTGCCGGAGATGTTGCGGTACCGGCCCGGCGCCATGGGGGCGGGCTTGATCTCGTACGAGACGGCGAAGGCCTCGGTGGTCTCGCCGTAGTTGTAGCCCGCGCGGAAGGCCGCGATGTTCGCCGCCGCGATCTCCGGCTTGCGGCGGAACTGGCGCTCGAGGAAGCGCACGGTGCCCTCGGTGGGCCGGTGGTACATCCAGCTCAGCAGGCCCAGGGTGAACATGTTCTTGCTCCGCTCGGCCTCCTTCTTGCCGAGGCCGGAGTCGGCGAGCGCCTCGAGCGTCATCGAGGTCAGCGGGACGGCGACGGTCTGCCAGCCGTCCAGCGAGCCGTCCTCGAGCGGGCTGGTCGCGTAGCCGACCTTCGCCAGGTTGCGCGGGGTGAACTCGTCGGAGTCGACGATCAGCAGCCCACCGCCGGGCAGGTCGGCGAGGTTGGCCTTGAGCGCGGCCGGGTTCATCGCCACCAGGACGTCCGGGGCGTCGCCGGGGGTCATGATGTCGTGGTCGGCGAAGTGCAGCTGGAACGAGCTGACACCGGGCAGCGTCCCCGTCGGGGCCCGGATCTCGGCGGGGAAGTTGGGCAGGGTCGAGAGGTCGTTGCCGAAGGACGCCGTCTCGCTGGTGAACCGGTTGCCGGTCAGCTGCATGCCGTCACCGGAGTCGCCGGCCAGCCGGATGACCACCCGGTCCAGCTCCACCACGCTCTTGACGAAGGGCGCCGGGCCGCCCGCCGCGCCGTCGGTGCGGGGCGCGTTGGTCGCAGTCATCAGTCCTCTACCTCCACCGGCCGAGATTACGTGGCGGGGCCGGTCTGGAAAGCCGTGAGCCGCACCACTTCCAGCCCGGCACCTGTTCCGGGCGTTGACCCGGTGCAACCCCGGCTGCGGGCGGCGGCATTCCGTGAGGGACGTCGCAGCCCGGCCGTGGCCGGGGACGGGGAACGGCGCCGTCCGGAGCGCCGTTGGAGGGGTCGTGCAGCGCTGGAACAACGGACTGAAGACCGCGGTGCTCCTCGGTCTCATGGGCGGGTTCATCCTCGCCGCCGGCGCGCTGATCGGCGGGCGGAGCGGCCTGCTGATCGCCCTGGTGATCGCCCTCGCGGTCAACGGCTACGCCTACTTCAACAGCGACAAGCTGGCGCTGCGGGCGATGCGGGCCTTCCCGGTGACCGAGACGCAGGCCCCGGCGCTCTACGCGATGGTGCGGGAGCTGGCCACCGAGGCCCGCCAGCCGATGCCGCGGCTCTACGTCAGCCCCACCGACCAGCCCAACGCGTTCGCCACCGGCCGCAATCCGCGCAACGCCGCGGTCTGCGTCACCCAGGGCATCCTGGAGCTGCTCGACCGGCGGGAGCTGCGCGGCGTGCTCGCGCACGAGCTGTCGCACGTCTACAACCGCGACATCCTCATCAGCTCGGTCGCCGGCGCCATGGCCACGGTGATCACCTACCTGGCGCACCTGGCGATGTTCGCCTCGCTGTTCGGCGGCCGGGCCGAGGACCGCGGCGGCGGCAACGCCCTCGGCAGCCTGCTGCTGGTGTTCCTCGGCCCGCTGGCCGCGGGGCTGGTGCAGATGGCCGTCAGCCGCAGCCGGGAGTACCAGGCCGACGCCTCGGGCGCCCGGCTGTCGCAGGACCCGCTGGCCCTGGCGAGCGCGCTGCGCAAGATCGCGGCCGGGGCGTCGGCCCGCCCGCTGCCGCAGGAGGACCGGCTGGTGACCCAGAGCCACCTGATGATCGCCAACCCGTTCCGCGGGCAGGGGCTGGCCTCGCTGTTCTCCACCCACCCGCCGATGCCCGAGCGGGTGGCCCGGCTGGAGCAGATGGCCCGCGGGATCGGTTGACCGACCCCGGGCACGCCGGGTGGTCGTGCCCGGCGCCGACGCCCGGTACCTCCCGAGGCGGAGCCGGCGGGCGCCGGAGGCCGAGGGCTTCACGCCGTCGAGCGCAGGGTGCCGTCCCTGCTGGTCGAGGGTGCGCGGCCGCCGAGCGGTCAGCGGTAGTTGTCGAACTGCAGGGCGACGTCGAGGTCCTTGCCGCGGAGCAGCTGCTGGACCGCCTGCAGGTCGTCGCGCTTCTTGCCGCTGACCCGGAGCTGGTCACCCTGGATCTGGGCCTGCACGCCCTTCGGGCCCTCGTCCCGGATGATCTTGGCGATCTTCTTCGCGGTGTCGGACTCGATGCCCTGCTTGATCCGCGCGCTGATCTTGTAGGTCTTGCCCGAGGACTGCGGGTCGCCGGCGTCCAGGGACTTCAGCGAGATCTTGCGCTTGACGAGCTTGTCCTTGAAGACGTCGAGGGCGGCGCTGACCCGCTCCTCGGTGTCGGCCTGCAGGGTGACGCCCTCCTCGCCGGCCCAGGCGATGCTGGCGTTGGTGCCGCGGAAGTCGAAGCGCTGCGACAGCTCCTTGGCGGCCTGGTTGAGGGCGTTGTCGATCTCCTGGCGGTCGACCTTGCTCACCACGTCGAAGGACGAGTCGGCCATCGGTCGCGTCTCCTCTGCTCGTCGTCCGGAGCGGCGCGGGCGCGAGGTCCCTCGCGCGGGCCGTGGTCCGGTGTCTTGTACGCTCTCCCGGTACCAACCGAGGCGGGTTGCCCGAGTGGCCAATGGGAGCGGACTGTAAATCCGTCGGCTTAGCCTACGAAGGTTCGAATCCTTCACCCGCCACACCCGGTACCCGACGGCCCCCGACCCCCGGTCGGGGGCCGTCGGCGTTCCGCCGTCCCCCCTCGGCCCTCAGGCCGCCGGCGCGCGAGCGCCGGCCACGGCGGTGCGCTCGAGCGGCCGGTCGCCGAGGAAGAGCCAGCCGAAGGCGATCTCCACCGACCGCGTGCAGCGCACGGTGACCTCGGCCCCGTCGGTCTCGGTGGACCAGGAGTCCAGGACGACGCCGGCGTCGGCGAGCTGGTCGGCCACCGCCGCCCGGGTGCTCGCGGCGGTCAGCGGGAGCGCCGTCCCCACGCCCGAGGCGTAGACCACCGCCTCGTCGGTCGCGTTGGCCGCGGCCAGCGCCGCGCCGTCGCAGTCGGACTGCAGCGCCAGCTGTTCCAGGAAGGCGTCGGAGGCGGCGATCGCCCCGAACGCCATCAGCGCGGCGACCAGCCAGCACACGAGCACGAGCGGCAGCGCCGACCCGCGCTCGGCCTCGTCGTTGCGCACGGCGGGGAGGGTAGGTGGTGGCCGGCCCGTCCACGAGCCGCGGAGCACCCCGAGCCTGCTCGTGAACCCGATCGGGCGACGGCGGCTCGGTCGGGGGGAGACCCTGAGGACGTGATCGAGGGGTTCGTGGCGCACGACGGCCCCCGATCACCCACCCAGGTGACGCAGCGCCTATCTGTTGTGACCGAAGGTCACAGAATCACGATTCGTCACCCGATCGTGATTCTCGGTGCTTGCCTCGGAAGGGTGACGGGCAGCAAGGTCTCGGGCGCGGTCCGTACCGAACGACGCTCTGCCCCCGCGCCTGGGTGACTGCCGCAGTCAGAAGCAGTCCTTCATGCCTGAGGAGGCGTCATGACCAGCACTGCCCTCACCGCCCGTGGCCACAAGTGGAGCCGGGGCCACAAGTGGAGCCGCGGCCACAAGTGGAGCCGCCAGTCCGCCTGATCTCCACCACACGCGCAGGCAGCCCCCGTCGGGACGACCGGGGCGCGGCACTACTCCTCCCCACGACGAGGGAGGAGTAGTGCCGGACGCAGGGGAACGGCCGGTCGCGCTGTTAGCCTCGGCGCGCCCTCTCCCCCGGTTGGAAACACAGGTGCCCGTGGCCGAGCCCGATACCCCGGTGCAGCACCGGCCGCTGACCGCGCTGGGCCCGTCCACCATCGGGTGGTTGAGCGTCTTCATCGCGGCCCCCTTTGCCGTGTGGCTCCTCTCGGCGCGCCCGGAACCCGAGTCGCCCTTCGTCGTCCTGGCAGTGCTCGGGGCCTTCGCGGTGGCGGAGTCGGCCAACCTCCACGTCGAGTTCCGCCGGCAGAGCGTCTCGATCTCCGCGTCCGAGTTGGCCTTCGTGATCGCCCTGGTCGAGGTGGGCCCCTTCTGGGCCACCGTGATGCGGGCTCTCGCGGTCGCCGGGGTCTGCCTGGTGCAGCGGTTCAGCCTCGCCAAGGTGATCGCCAACACGGCCGTCGCGGTGGTGGAGGTGGCCGTCGCGGTCGCCGTGCTGAGCGTCTCGCCGGTCGGTGCGGTCACCGCTCCTGCGACGTGGGTCTCCTACCTCGCCGCAGTCACCCTGGCCACCTTCGTCGGAGGTGGGCTCATCAGGCTCGCGATCATCGCGACGCAGGGCTACCCGGGACGCGCGCTGTGGACGAGCCTGCTGGTCACGACCTTCACCGTGACGCCGATGGCGGTACTGGTGGGTCTGGCCGTCCTGCTGCTCCTGCACACGACCGTCTGGTCCCTCCTGATCATGGCCCCGCTGCTGGCCGGCCTGGTCATGCTCTACCGGCGGTTCGCCGCTGTCTCCCGCGAGGGTCAGGACCTGGAGAAGGTCTACGACTTCGCCCGCCAGGTCGAGCAGATCGGCCCCGACGAGGACGGGCCCCGGCTGCTCGTCGAGGCGATCCGCGAGCTGCTCAACGCCGAGCGGGTGGCGCTGTGGTTGCCGCCGTACCTCGACGAGGGCCCGCAGCTGGTCGTCGCCTCGGACGACGGCGATGTCTGGTACGACGGCCCCGGGGACCCCGACGACCTGCTCCGCCGGCGGGCCACCGACGGGACCGCCGACGGCCCGCTGCTGGTGTCGACATCGCGGGCCACCGAGGCCGAGGTGGCCGCCCTGGCCCGGCGCGGCGTCCAGGACCTGCTGGCCGCCCCGGTCATCACCGCCGCCGGCGAGCCCGGCTACCTCGAGGTCTGCGACCGGCGCAGCGACATCGTGACCTTCGCCGAAGGCGACCGGGCGGCCCTGGACTCCATGCTCACCCACGTCAACGCGGCCATCCGCCAGCAGCAGCTGCTCGCCCAGATCCGCTACGACGCCGACCACGACCGGCTGACCGGCCTGCCCAACCGGCAGCGGCTGGCTGCCGACATCGACGTGCTCCTGGCCGAGGACCCCGTCGCCGGACGGGCCGGCCTGGTCTTCGCGGTGCTCGACAACTACACCGAGGTCACCGACACCCTCGGGCACGCCGCCAGCGACGAGCTGCTCCTGGTCACCGCCGGGCTGCTGCGCGAGCACGCCCCGCCCGCGGCCCTGGTGGCCCGCATGGAGGGCGCCCAGTTCGCCGTCCTGCTGCCGGGGGTGTCCCTGGCCGCGACCGAGCGGGCGGCCCGCCGACTCCGGGAGGCCACCTCCACCCGGGTGCTCGTCGCGGGGCTGGAGCTCGAGGTGACGCTGACCATCGGCGTCGCCGCCGCTCCCGTCCACGGCACCGACGCCGGCACCCTCATGCAGCGCGCGGACGTCGCCCTGCTCGCCGCCTCCGACTCCGGCGGCGTGGCGAGCTACCACCCCGTGCTCGACCAGCAGAGCCTCCGCCGTCTCCAGCTCGGCACCGAGATCGAGCAGGCCATGGCCGACGGGCAGATCAGCGTCGTCTTCCAGCCGATCATCGACGCCCGGACCTCCGACATCGTGTCGGTGGAGACCCTGGTGCGCTGGGCGCACCCCCGCTACGGGGCGGTCTCGCCGGACGACTTCATCCACCTCGCCGAGCAGATCGGCCGCATCGGCGCGCTGACCGACCACGTGCTCGACCTCGCGCTGGCCCGCTGCCGGCGCTGGCTGGACCAGGACATCGCGCTGTCGGTCGCGGTCAACCTCTCCGCCCACTGCCTGGCCGAGCCCGACCTCGTCGAGCGGGTGCGGCGCGCGCTGCGCCGGCACGGGGTGCCGGGGGAGCTGCTCACCCTGGAGCTGACCGAGGGCAGCGTCGTCGACGACTCGGTCCGCAACAGCACCGTGCTCGCCGACCTGCACGCCCTGGGTCTGCGGCTGTCGATGGACGACTTCGGCACCGGCTACTCGTCGCTGTCCCAGCTGCGGCAGCTGCCCATCGACGAGGTCAAGATCGACAAGTCGTTCGTGCTGAGCATGTCCACCAGCCAGGGGGAGTCCTTCATCGCCCGCTCGATCATCGAGCTGGCCCACAACCTCGGCCTGCGCGTGGTCGCCGAGGGCGTCGAGGACGAGCTCACCCGCAACGCCCTGGCCGACATGGGCTGCGACAAGCTCCAGGGCTTCCTCATCAGCCGCCCGCTGCCCGACGACAAGCTGGAGAGCTGGCTGCTGGCGCGCACCGGGGTGCGCTCGGCCGTGCCCGGGACGCCGCACCGGCGGCTGTTCGTCCGGGCCTGACCCCGGCGAGAACCCCCGCGACACCCCCCGCTCGAGGTCGGGTACAGTTCTCCTCGGCCTCGCGCCCGCCCCTTTAGCTCAGTCGGCAGAGCGTCTCCATGGTAAGGAGAAGGTCTACGGTTCGATTCCGTAAAGGGGCTCTGGAACAACACCGCGGCCGCGCGGTCCGGTCGTCCGACCGGGCCGCAGGCCGCCCCCGGCGGTGTAGCTCAGCCAGGCAGAGCAAGCGGCTCATAATCGCTGTGTCACCGGTTCAAATCCGGTCACCGCTACCCCGACGGACCCCGCCAGCCGGGGTCCGTCCGCGTGTGGGCGCCCGCCCGCGCGCCGGGCCGGCCGGCCCGTCCTGACAAGGCGAGGAGCGCTCCCGTGGCAGCCACCGACATCCGTCCGAAGATCACCCTGGCCTGCCAGGAGTGCAAGAACCGGAACTACATCACCCGCAAGAACCGGCGCAACGACCCCGACCGGCTCGAGCTGAAGAAGTACTGCCCGGTCGACCGCAAGCACACGGTCCACCGCGAGACGCGCTGAGCGGCGGCGCGCACGGACGGGAGGGCGGGAGCATGGCACTCGACACGGGACTGGTCGGGCGCAGCTACCCGCCCTCTGCCGTCTACGAGGTCGGCCGCGAGAAGATCGCCGAGTTCGCCGCCGCCGTCGGCGCGACCGACGCGGTGCACACCGACGCCGCGGCCGCCCGGGCGGCCGGCCACCCCGACGTCGTGGCCCCGCCCACGTTCGCCATCGTGGTGACCCTCGCCGCGGCCGGTGCGGTCGTCCGCGACCCCGACGTCGACCTCGACTACAGCCGGGTCGTGCACGGGGAGCAGCGCTTCACCCACCACCGGCCCATCCGCGCCGGTGACCGGCTGGTCGCCACCCCTGTGGTGGAGGCGGTCCGCAGCGTCGGCGGCAACGACCTGCTCACCACCCGCGTGGACGTCGCCACCGAGGGCGGCGAGCCGGTCTGCTCGGCGACGTCGATGCTCGTCGTCCGGGGGGATGCATGAGCGCCACCGTGCGCGCGGCCGAGGTCGAGGTCGGCACCGAGCTCCCCGAGCAGGTCTACCCGGTCACCCGGGCCGACCTCGTGCGCTACGCCGGGGCCTCCGGCGACCTCAACCCCATCCACTGGAGCGACCGGGTGGCCACGGCGGTCGGGCTGCCCGGGGTCATCGCCCACGGCATGCTGACGATGGCGCTCGCCGCCCGGGCGGTCACCACCTGGGCCGCTGACCCCGCCGCCCTCGTCGAGTACCAGGTCCGCTTCGGCCGCCCCGTGGTCGTCCCCGACGACGACGAGGGGACGGCGGTCGCCGTCCGCGGGCGGGTCGCCGCGCTGGGCGAGGACGGCCGGGCCCGAGTGGACCTCACCGTCACCTGCGGCGGGGAGAAGGTGCTCTCCCTGGCCCGCGCCACCGTCCAGCTGGCCTGACCCGTCCCGGCCCCCGACCGGGCGCGGTCAGCCGGCCCGGGCGAGCAGGCGCTGCATCCGCGACACGCCCTCCACGAGGTCGTCGTCCCCGAGCGCGTAGGACATCCGCAGGTAGCCGGGGGTCCCGAACGCCTCCCCGGGGACGACGGCCACCTCGGCCTCCTCCAGGACCAGCTCGGCCAGCTCCGCGCTGGTCGTGGCGGTGCGCCCGCCGATCGACCGGCCGAGCAGGGCCTTGACCGACGGGTAGACGTAGAACGCCCCGCGGGGCTCGGGGCAGGCCACCCCGGGGATCTCCCGCAGCATCGACACGATGGTCCGGCGACGCCGGTCGAAGGCGGTGCGCATCGTGTCCACGGCCGAGAGGTCACCGGTGAGCGCGGCCACCGCGGCCGCCTGGGAGACGTTGGCCACGTTGGAGGTGGCGTGCGACTGCAGGTTGGTCGCCGCCTTCACCACGTCGGCCGGCCCGAGCAGCCAGCCGACCCGCCAGCCGGTCATCGCGTAGGTCTTGGCCACACCGTTGACGACGACGCAGCGGTCGGCCAGCTCGGGCACCAGGACCGGCATCGAGGGGGCCGTGGCGCCGTCGTAGGTGAGGTGCTCGTAGATCTCGTCGGTGAGCACCCACAGGCCGTGGTCGGCCGCCCAGCGGCCGATCTCCTCGACCACCTCCGGCGGGTACACCGCCCCCGTCGGGTTGGAGGGGGAGCAGAACAGCAGCACCTTCGTGCGCGGGGTGCGGGCGGCCTCGAGCTGGGCGACCGACACCAGGTAGCCGCTCTGCTCGTCGGCCACCACCGGCACCGGCACACCCCCGGCCAGGGAGATCGCCTCGGGGTAGGTCGTCCAGTAGGGCGCCGGCAGGAGCACCTCGTCGCCCGGGTCGAGCATCGTGGCGAAGGCCTCGTAGACCGCCTGCTTGCCGCCGTTGGTGACCAGGACGTTGGCCGGGGTCAGCTGCAGCCCCGAGTCCCGGGCGGTCTTGGCGACGATCGCCTCCTTGAGCGCCGGCAGCCCCCCGGCGGGGGTGTACCGGTGCATCGCCGGCTGCCGGCAGGCGGCGACCGCGGCCTCGACGACGTACTCGGGCGTCGGGAAGTCCGGCTCCCCCGCACCGAAGCCGATCACCGGGCGGCCCGCGGCCTTGAGCGCCTTGGCCTTGGCGTCCACGGCCAGCGTGGCCGACTCGGCGATCGCGGCGATGCGGCGGGAGACGCGCCGCTCGGCCGGGGGCGCGGCGGTCGTGGTGGCGGCGGGCTCCGAGGAGGAGGCGGTCATGGGGTCATCGTGTCAAAGCCGGGCGCGTCCGGCGCCCGGCGTCCGTCCTGCCCCGCGCCCGACGGGAGCGCGTTGGCTGCCGGCCCCCGCGGTCCCGTACACTGCTTGTCCTGGGGCAGGTCGACCCCGCCACCGGCGTGCCCCGGATCCCCTCGGGGTGGGGCGCTGTCCGGAGCGGGTCGGACGGTCCCAGGCCCGGCCAGGGCACAGGGGTGTAGCTCAATTGGCAGAGCAGCGGTCTCCAAAACCGCAGGCTGCAGGTTCAAGTCCTGTCACCCCTGCCCGTGCCGCCGGCCCGCTGCCGGCGACCAGCACGACCGCACGAGACCACGACAGCACCAGGCCGACCGGGGCCGCCCCCGGCCGGCACCACCACGAGGCGAGCGAGGCGCAGTGAGCGACGACAAGCCGGGACGCGAGGACGACGCCCGCACCGCCGCCGACGCCGAGCTCACCGACGAGCAGATCGACCGGGAGACCCCGGGCGTCGACGACGCCGGCGCGCTCGAGGCCGCCGAGGACGACGTCGCCGCGGACGCCGAGGCGGACGAGGAGAAGGTGGTCGCCGGGCGCACCGGCGGCCGGCGTGGTGGCCGCATCACCGCCGGGGACGAGGACGACGAGTCCGCGCCGCCCGCGGGGCGCCGGGCCGCCCGGGAGCGCTCCACCCGGCCGGCGGGGCGGGCGCCGTCCGGCGGCACCCGGTCCCGGGCGGCCGCCGAGCGGGCGCGCGCCGACGAGGTCCGCCAGCGCCGGAGCCTGCGCCGGTTCCTCCGCGAGGTCGTCGCCGAGCTGCGCAAGGTCATCTGGCCGGGGCGCCGGGAGCTGATCACCTACACGACCGTGGTGATCATCTTCGTCGCCTTCGTGGTCGCCCTCGTGGCCGGCCTCGACCTGCTCTTCGCCCAGGGCGTGCTCGCCGTCTTCGGCTGAGCCCCCCCGCACGCCCGTCACCGACCGAGGAAGAGACACCGTGACCGACCCCCGCGAGCCCTTCGACACCGACAGCGCCGTCGAGGCCACCGACCTCGACGACGCCCGCTTCGACCTCCGCGGCTCCGCCGACGTGGAGACCGGCGTCGGCGAGGCCGGGGCCGCCGAGGGCTCCACGGAGACCGCCGACCAGGACGCCGACACCGGGGTCGCCGACGTCGCCCCCGAGGTGGAGGCCGGCGACCCGGACAGCCTGGCCACCGACCCGCTGGCCGCGCCGGCCCCCGCCTCCGACCTGCCGGAGCCGGCCGAGGACGAGGACCCGGTCGAGGAGCTGCGCAAGGCCCTGCGGATCGCGCCCGGCGACTGGTACGTCGTCCACTCCTACGCGGGCTACGAGAACAAGGTGAAGACCAACCTCGAGTCCCGCATCCAGTCCCTGGACATGGAGGACTACATCTTCCAGATCGAGGTGCCCACCGAGGAGGTCACCGAGATCAAGAACGGCAAGCGGACGCAGGTCAACCGGAAGGTCTTCCCCGGCTACCTGCTGGTGCGCATGGAGCTCAACGACGAGTCGTGGGGCGCGGTGCGCAACACACCGGGCGTCACCGGCTTCGTGGGCGCCACCTCCCGGCCCTCCCCGCTGACCCTCGACGAGGTCGTGAAGATCCTCGCGCCGACCGTCACCCCGCAGGTGACCAAGGCGGCAGAGACCACCACGGCGGCCGCCGCCGCGCCGACCACCGCCGTGGTCGACTTCGAGGTCGGCGAGTCGGTGACCGTGATGGACGGGCCCTTCGCGACCCTGCCGGCCACCATCAACGAGATCAACGCCGAGCAGCAGAAGCTCCAGGTGCTGGTCTCCATCTTCGGCCGGGAGACGCCGGTCGAGCTGTCGTTCAACCAGGTGCAGAAGCTGTAGAAGGGCCTCGGTGCCCCCAGTCCTCGCTCCGCTCGGCCCGGGGCCCTGCACCGAGGCCGTTCCACCACCCCATCGAGAAGGAAGTCATGCCCCCCAGGAAGCGGTTGACCGCGGTCATCAAGCTCCAGATCAACGCCGGTGCGGCCACCCCCGCCCCGCCCGTGGGTCCGGCGCTCGGCCAGCACGGCGTCAACATCATGGAGTTCTGCAAGGCCTACAACGCCGCCACGGAGTCGCAGCGCGGCAACGTGATCCCGGTCGAGATCTCGGTCTTCGAGGACCGCTCGTTCACCTTCGTCACCAAGACCCCGCCGGCGGCCCGCATGCTGCTCAAGGCGGCCGGGGTGGAGAAGGGGTCCGGCGAGCCGCACAAGACCAAGGTCGCCACCGTGACCCGCGACCAGGTCCGCGAGATCGCGCAGACCAAGATGGCCGACCTCAACGCCAACTCGCTCGAGCAGGCCGAGAAGATCATCGAGGGCACCGCCCGCTCGATGGGCATCACCGTCACCCAGTAGGAGAGGACCCCGCTGCCCCCCGGGTCTCGCACGCCCGGCCCGGGACCCCGCAGCGGGGCCGTTCGTGGGAGGGCCTCTCGCCAGGCCCGGTCACCACAGGACTCCCGGCCCGGCGCCGGGGGAGAGGAACCACCATGGCGAAGCACGGCAAGAAGTTCCGCGAGGCGGCCGCCAAGGTCGACCGCGAGAACCTGTACACCCCGCTGCAGGCCGCCGGCCTGGCCAAGCAGACGTCGCCGACCAGCTACGACGCCACCGTCGAGGTCGCGATGCGCCTGGGCGTCGACCCGCGCAAGGCCGACCAGATGGTCCGCGGCACGGTCAACCTGCCGCACGGCACCGGCAAGACCGCCCGCGTCATCGTCTTCGCGACCGGTGACAAGGCCGCCGAGGCCGAGGCCGCCGGTGCCGACGTCGTGGGCTCCGACGACCTCATCGAGCGCATCCAGGGCGGCTTCCTGGACTTCGACGCAGCGATCGCGACGCCGGACCAGATGGCCAAGGTCGGCCGGATCGCCCGCATCCTCGGTCCCCGCGGCCTGATGCCGAACCCGAAGACCGGCACCGTGACCCCCGACGTCACCAAGGCGGTCAACGACATCAAGGGCGGGAAGATCAACTTCCGCGTCGACAAGCAGGCCAACCTGCACCTGGTGATCGGCAAGACCTCGTTCGACGAGACCCGGCTCGTGGAGAACTACGCCGCCGCCCTCGACGAGGTCCTGCGCGCCAAGCCGGCCGCGGCCAAGGGGCGGTACCTGAAGAAGGTCACCATCTCCACGACGATGGGCCCGGGCATCCCGGTCGACCCGAACCGCACCCGCAACCTGACGGTGGACGAGCCGACCTCCTGAGCTCCGCTCCTCCCACGGCGATCATGGCGCCGTGACCGCTCGGTCCCCGGGGCCGTGGTCACGGCGCCATGATCGTCTTCGGGGTCGTGCGCGGCGTGTATGCTGGCTGCCGTTCCCCCCAAGACCGCTGGTCGCCGCACGTCCGCGTGCGGTCGAAGGCCCCGCTCCGGCGGGCGGCCCGCGCAGGAGGACGGTCCGATCGGCGGCGCCCACCCGCGCCCGCCCCTCGCCCCGTGCGCCCTGCGCCGGGGCGTTCGTCGTCTGCAGGCCCTCCCGACCGCCCGCCCCGCGCACCGGCCGGCGGTCCGCCCGACAGACGAGAGGAGGCCCATGCCCACGCAGGCGAAGGCCGCGGTGATCGACGAGATCACCGAGCGGTTCCAGTCGTCCAGCGCGGCGGTGCTCACCGAGTACCGCGGGCTGACCGTGGCGCAGCTGACCCAGCTGCGCCGTTCCCTCGGTGAGGGCAGCAGCTACGCCGTCGTCAAGAACACCCTGACGAAGCGTGCCGCGGAGCAGGTGGGCTTCGCCGACCTCGCGCCGCTGCTCAACGGCCCGACCGCGATCGCCTTCATCGAGGGCGACCCGGTCGACGCGGCCAAGGCGCTCCGTGACTTCGCGCGCGCCAACCCGCTGCTCGTCGTCAAGGGCGGCGTGGTCGAGGGCCGCACGGTCGACGCCGCCGAGGTCACCCGCCTCGCCGACGTCGAGAGCCGTGACGTGCTCCTGGCCAAGCTCGCCGGCGCCATGAAGGGCAACCTCACCAAGGCCGCGGGTCTGTTCCAGGCCCCGGTCGCGCAGGTCGCCCGCCTCGCCGCCGCCCTGCAGGAGAAGAAGTCCGCGGACGCTCCTGCCGCTGCTGCCGACACCACCCCCGACACCGACGCCGCCCCCGCCGCGGCCGACTGACCCCAGAAGGAGAGATCATGGCCAAGCTGTCCAACGACGAGCTGCTCGACGCGTTCAAGGAGATGACCCTCCTCGAGCTGTCGGACTTCGTGAAGCTGTTCGAGGAGACCTTCGACGTCACCGCGGCCGCCCCGGTCGCCGTCGCCGCGGCCCCGGCCGCCGGTGGTGCCGGTGGCGACGGTGGCGCCGCCGCCGCCGAGGAGCAGGACGAGTTCGACGTCATCCTCGAGAACGCCGGTGACAAGAAGATCCAGGTCATCAAGGAGGTGCGCGGCCTGACCTCGCTCGGCCTCAAGGAGGCCAAGGACCTGGTCGACGGCGCGCCGAAGCCGGTCCTGGAGAAGGTCGCCAAGGACGCCGCGGAGAAGGCCAAGGCCGCCCTCGAGGGCGCCGGCGCCACCGTCACCGTCAAGTGAGGGACCCCGCTGCCCTCGGGCCGCCTGCAGGGTCCCACCACGAGCGTGCGAGTGGTGGGGGGCAGGGGGTCCTCCGGGAGCGGGGCCTCAGGGGCGGCACCTGAGCCGTTCCAGGAGCGGCACGCAGGTCGTTCCAGGTGCGGCCGGGCCGCTCCAGCACGTCACCTCGCGGCGCTCCGCCGCACGCAGGGGCCGTCTCCCGATCGGGAGACGGCCCCTGTCGCGTCTCCACAACCGCGGCGTGGCGGTCCCGCCGACGCGGCCCGGCTGGCATCATGGGTCCGCGCCGCGCGGCGGCGTGCCGAACCGGCCCCGCCGGCCGGCTGCCCTCCCGGGTGCGGTCCCCTCGTGCGGACCCCCGGCGTGGACAGCCCGCTGAGAACGGGGTAGGGTTCCCTGTTGCGCTGCCCCCTGACTGCATGCCCGCCGAGACGGGTCACCTGGGGTGCCCGGGGGACCGCTCCCGGACGCCCCGCGGAGACCGCCCGGACGGGCAGTTCAGCAGACCGGTCGGCAGTGCCGCCACTACCGACGACGACCCAGGACGACCCCGCACCCGCCCGCACGTCGTGAGGTCCTTGGAAGGACGCATCTTGGCAGGCTCTCGCCCCACCAGCATCTCCGCCAGCACCACCGAGTCCGGCACCACCCAGCACACCCCGCAGGCCCCCCAGACCGGCCCCCGCACCGGTGAGGCCGATCAGCAGAAGATCCCGGGCGCCCCCCTCCGCGTCTCGTTCGCCAAGATCTCGGAGCCCCTCGAGGTCCCCGACCTGCTGGCGCTGCAGACCGCTTCCTTCGACTGGCTCATCGGCAGCCCCGAGTGGCGGGCCACGCTCTCGCCCGAGGAGCAGGCCGACGCCGTCGGCGGCCTCGCCGAGATCCTCGAGGAGATCTCCCCGATCGAGGACTTCAGCGGCTCGATGTCGCTGTCCTTCTCCAACCCGCGCTTCGAGGACGTCAAGGCGTCCCTCGAGGAGTGCAAGGACAAGGACATGACCTACGCGGCGCCGCTGTTCGTCACCGCCGAGTTCATGAACAACACCACCGGCGAGATCAAGAGCCAGACGGTGTTCATGGGCGACTTCCCGATCATGACGAACAAGGGCACGTTCGTCATCAACGGCACCGAGCGGGTCGTCGTCTCGCAGCTGGTCCGCAGCCCCGGCGTCTACTTCGACAAGACCCTGGACAAGACGTCGGACAAGGACGTCTTCAGCGCGAAGGTCATCCCCAGCCGTGGTGCGTGGCTGGAGTTCGACGTCGACAAGCGGGACACCGTCGGCGTCCGGATCGACCGCAAGCGGCGGCAGCCGGTCACCGTGCTGCTCAAGGCACTGGGTTGGACCGAGGACCGGATCCGCGAGCACTTCCAGTGGTCGCCGACCGTCCTCGCCACCCTGGAGAAGGACCACATCGCCGGGCAGGACGAGGCCCTGCTCGACATCTACCGCAAGCTGCGCCCGGGCGAGCCGCCGACGCGGGAGAGCGCCCAGGCGCTGCTGGAGAACCTCTTCTTCAACCCCAAGCGCTACGACCTGGCGAAGGTCGGCCGCTACAAGGTGAACAAGAAGCTGGGCCTCGACGTCGGCCAGCAGACGCTGACCCTCACCGAGGACGACATCGTCGCCACCATCGAGTACGTCGTCCGGCTGCACGCCGGCGAGCCCGACCACGGCGTCGACGACATCGACCACTTCGGCAACCGGCGGCTGCGCACCGTCGGCGAGCTCATCCAGAACCAGATCCGGGTCGGCCTCTCCCGCATGGAGCGCGTCGTCCGCGAGCGGATGACGACCCAGGACGTCGAGGCGATCACGCCGCAGACCCTGATCAACATCCGGCCGGTCGTCGCCTCCATCAAGGAGTTCTTCGGCACCAGCCAGCTGTCCCAGTTCATGGACCAGACCAACCCGCTCGCGGGCCTGACCCACAAGCGCCGCCTCTCGGCGCTGGGCCCCGGTGGTCTGTCCCGCGAGCGGGCCGGCATGGAGGTCCGCGACGTGCACCCGAGCCACTACGGCCGGATGTGCCCGATCGAGACGCCCGAGGGCCCGAACATCGGCCTGATCGGCTCGCTGTCGGCCTACGGGCGGGTGAACGCCTTCGGCTTCATCGAGACCCCGTACCGCCGGGTCGAGAACGGCGTGGTCACCGACCGGATCGAGTACCTGACCGCCGACGAGGAGGACCGCTTCGTCGTGGCCCAGGCGAACTCGCCCCTGGACGCCCAGGGCCGCTTCGCCGAGGACCGCGTGCTGGTCCGCACCAAGGGCGGTGAGGTCGACTACCTCGCGCCGGAGAACGTCGACTACATGGACGTCTCCCCGCGGCAGATGACCTCGGTCGCCACGGCGATGATCCCGTTCCTCGAGCACGACGACGCCAACCGCGCGCTGATGGGCGCCAACATGCAGCGCCAGGCCGTGCCGCTGCTGCGCAGCGAGGCCCCGCTGGTCGGGACCGGCATGGAGCTGCGCGCCGCGGTCGACGCCGGCGACGTCGTGGTGGCCGAGAAGGCCGGCGTGGTCGAGGACTCCACCGCCGACTACGTCACGGTCATGGCCGACGACGGCACCCGGCAGACCTACCGGCTGCTGAAGTTCCGCCGCTCGAACCAGGGCACCTCGATCAACCAGACCCCGGTCGTGGACGAGGGGCAGCGGGTCGAGGTCGGCCAGGTCATCGCCGACGGGCCGTGCACCGACCAGGGCGAGATGGCGCTGGGCAAGAACCTGCTCGTCGCCTTCATGCCGTGGGAGGGCCACAACTACGAGGACGCGATCATCCTGTCGCAGCGCCTCGTGCAGGACGACGTCCTGTCCTCGATCCACATCGAGGAGTTCGAGGTCGACGCCCGCGACACCAAGCTCGGTGCCGAGGAGATCACCCGGGACATCCCGAACGTCTCCGAGGAGGTCCTCGCCGACCTCGACGAGCGCGGCATCATCCGCATCGGTGCCGAGGTCGTGCCGGGCGACATCCTGGTCGGGAAGGTCACGCCGAAGGGCGAGACCGAGCTGACCCCGGAGGAGCGGCTGCTGCGCGCGATCTTCGGCGAGAAGGCCCGCGAGGTCCGCGACACGTCGCTGAAGGTCAAGCACGGTGAGTCCGGCAAGGTCATCGGCGTCCGCGTCTTCTCCCGCGAGGACGGCGACGAGCTGCCCGCCGGCGTCAACGAGCTGATCCGGGTCTACGTCGCCCAGATGCGCAAGATCTCCGACGGCGACAAGCTCGCCGGCCGCCACGGCAACAAGGGCGTCATCGCGAAGATCCTGCCGCAGGAGGACATGCCGTTCCTCGAGGACGGCACCCCGGTCGACATCGTGCTCAACCCGCTCGGCGTGCCGGGCCGGATGAACGTCGGCCAGGTCCTCGAGACCCACCTCGGGTGGGTGGCCAAGCAGGGCTGGGACGTCGAGGGCGACCCGGAGTGGGCGCGCAACCTGCCCGAGGCGGCCCGCTCCGCGGCCCCCGGCACCCGGGCGGCGACGCCGGTGTTCGACGGCGCCAAGGAGGACGAGATCATCGGCCTCCTCGGCTCGACGACCCCCAACCGCGACGGCCAGCGGATGGTGGAGCCGACCGGCAAGGCCCGGCTCTTCGACGGCCGCTCCGGCGAGCCGTTCCCCGAGCCGATCTCGGTGGGCTACGTCTACATCCTCAAGCTGCTGCACCTGGTCGACGACAAGATCCACGCCCGGTCGACCGGCCCCTACTCGATGATCACGCAGCAGCCGCTGGGTGGTAAGGCGCAGTTCGGGGGCCAGCGGTTCGGCGAGATGGAGTGCTGGGCCATGCAGGCCTACGGCGCGGCCTACGCGCTGCAGGAGCTGCTGACCATCAAGTCCGACGACATCCTCGGCCGCGTGAAGGTGTACGAGGCCATCGTCAAGGGCGAGAACATCCCCGAGCCGGGCATCCCGGAGTCGTTCAAGGTGTTGCTCAAGGAGCTGCAGTCGCTCTGCCTCAACGTGGAGGTGCTCTCCGGCGACGGGCAGGCGATCGAGCTGCGCGACACCGACGACGAGGTCTTCCGGGCCGCGGAGGAGCTGGGCATCGACCTGTCCCGCCGCGAGCCGTCGTCCGTCGAGGACGTGTGATCGGCCGCCGGCCGGTCCGTCGGGCGACGGACCGGCCGGCGTCCCCAGCCAAACGACTAGAAGTGCAGTAACGAGCCCCGGGAAAGGGGTCCACTCAGTGCTCGACGTCAACTTCTTCGACGAGCTCCGCATCGGCCTGGCCACCGGCGACGACATCCGCCAGTGGTCGCACGGTGAGGTGAAGAAGCCCGAGACCATCAACTACCGCACGCTCCGTCCGGAGAAGGACGGCCTCTTCTGCGAGAAGATCTTCGGTCCCACCCGGGACTGGGAGTGCTACTGCGGCAAGTACAAGCGGGTCCGCTTCAAGGGCATCATCTGCGAGCGCTGCGGCGTCGAGGTGACCCGCGCCAAGGTGCGCCGCGAGCGGATGGGCCACATCGAGCTGGCCGCGCCGGTCACCCACATCTGGTTCTTCAAGGGCGTCCCCTCGCGTCTGGGCTACCTGCTCGACCTGGCGCCCAAGGACCTCGAGAAGATCATCTACTTCGCCGCCTACCTGATCACCTCGGTCGACGACGAGGCGCGGCACCGCGACCTGCCGACCATCGAGGCCGAGATCAGTGCGGAGAAGCACAACCTGGAGTCCCGCCGGGACGCCGACGTCGAGGCCCGCCAGCAGAAGCTGGAGGCCGACCTCGCCGAGCTCGAGGCCGAGGGCGCGAAGTCCGACGTCCGCCGCAAGGTGCGCGAGGGCGGCGAGCGCGAGATGCGCCAGCTGCGCGACCGCGCCCAGCGGGAGATCGACCGCCTCGAGGAGGTGCTCGACACCTTCCGCAAGCTGGAGGTCAAGCAGCTCATCGCCGACGAGGGCCTCTACCGGGAGCTGCGCGACCGGTTCGGGGAGTACTTCGAGGGCGGCATGGGCGCCGCGGCGCTGCAGAAGCTGCTCGCCGACTTCGACCTCGACGCCGAGGCCGCCTCGCTGCGCGAGACCATCCGCACCGGCAAGGGCCAGCGCAAGCTGCGCGCCCTGAAGCGGCTCAAGGTCGTCGCGGCGTTCCAGCAGACCCGCAACTCGCCGATGGGCATGGTGCTGGACTGCGTCCCGGTCATCCCGCCGGACCTGCGCCCCATGGTGCAGCTCGACGGTGGCCGCTTCGCCACCAGCGACATGAACGACCTGTACCGCCGGGTCATCAACCGGAACAACCGGCTCAAGCGGCTGCTCGACCTCGGCGCGCCCGAGATCATCGTGAACAACGAGAAGCGGATGCTGCAGGAGTCCGTGGACGCGCTGTTCGACAACGGCCGGCGCGGCCGGCCGGTCACCGGCCCGGGCAACCGCCCGCTGAAGTCGCTGTCGGACCTGCTCAAGGGCAAGCAGGGCCGGTTCCGGCAGAACCTGCTCGGCAAGCGCGTCGACTACTCCGGTCGGTCGGTCATCGTCGTCGGCCCGCAGCTCAAGCTGCACCAGTGCGGCCTGCCCAAGCAGATGGCGCTGGAGCTGTTCAAGCCGTTCGTCATGAAGCGGCTGGTCGACCTCAACCACGCGCAGAACATCAAGTCCGCCAAGCGGATGGTCGAGCGCGCGCGGCCGGTCGTGTGGGACGTGCTCGAGGAGGTCATCACCGAGCACCCGGTGCTGCTCAACCGGGCGCCGACGCTGCACCGCCTGGGCATCCAGGCCTTCGAGCCGCAGCTGGTCGAGGGCAAGGCCATCCAGATCCACCCGCTGGTCTGCACCGCGTTCAACGCGGACTTCGACGGTGACCAGATGGCCGTGCACCTGCCGCTGTCGGCGGAGGCGCAGGCCGAGGCCCGCATCCTGATGCTGTCCTCGAACAACATCCTGTCGCCGGCCGACGGCCGCCCCATCACCGCGCCGACCCAGGACATGGTGCTGGGCCTGTACCACCTGACGACCGTGGTGCCGAGCCGGCACGAGGCCGAGGGCGGCCAGCCGGCTGCCTTCTCCTCCGCGGCCGAGGCGGTCATGGCCTACGACAAGGGGTCCCTGGGCCTGCAGGAGCGGGCCTGGATCCGCCTCGACGAGGTGTACGGGGTCGACAACGGCTCGGTGAACCCGCCGTGGGAGCAGCCGGAGGACTGGACGCCGGGCGCCCCCGCGCGCGTGCTGACCAGCCTCGGCCGGGTGCTGTTCAACGAGGCCCTGCCCGAGGACTACCGCTTCGTCAACTACCAGGTGCCGAAGAAGGAGCTCGGGGCGATCGTCAACGACCTCGCCGAGCGCTACCCCAAGGTGCAGGTCGCGGCGACGCTCGACGCGCTCAAGTCGGCCGGTTTCCACTGGGCCACCCGCGCCGGTGTCACGATCGCGATCGACGACGTCGTCACCCCGCCGGCCAAGCAGGAGATCCTGGACCGGCACGAGGACGAGGCGCGGCGGATCGAGAAGCAGTACGAGCGCGGTGTCATCACCGACACCGAGCGGCGCTCCGAGCTGGTCGAGATCTGGACCCGCGCGCGGGCCGAGGTCAGCCAGGCGATGGTGGACAACTTCCCCACCACGAACCCGGTCTGGGTCATGGTCAACTCGGGCGCCCGCGGGAACATGATGCAGATCAGCCAGATCGCCGGCATGCGCGGCCTGGTGTCCAACCCGAAGGGCGAGATCATCCCGCGGCCGATCAAGGCCAACTTCCGGGAGGGTCTGTCCGTGCTGGAGTACTTCATCTCCACGCACGGCGCGCGCAAGGGTCTGGCCGACACCGCGCTGCGGACCGCGGACTCGGGCTACCTCACCCGCCGGCTGGTCGACGTCTCGCAGGACGTCATCATCCGCGAGGAGGACTGCGGTACCGACCGCGGCGTGCTCATGCCGATCGGCACCGTCCTCGACGGCACGCTGACCCGCGACCCGCACGTGGAGACCAGCGTGTACGCCCGTGCGCTGGCCGCCGACGTCCCCGCCGAGGACGGCACGGTCGTCGCGCGGGCCGGTGAGGACCTGGGTGACGTGCTCATCCAGCAGCTCATCGACGCCGGCGTCGCCGAGGTCAAGGTCCGGTGCGTCCTCACCTGCGAGTCGCTGCTCGGCACCTGCGCCACCTGCTACGGCCGCTCGCTGGCGACCGGCAAGCTGGTGGACGTCGGCGAGGCGGTCGGCATCATCGCCGCCCAGTCGATCGGCGAGCCCGGCACCCAGCTGACGATGCGCACCTTCCACACCGGTGGTGTCGCGGGTGAGGACATCACCCACGGACTGCCGCGCGTGGTCGAGCTCTTCGAGGCCCGCGTGCCCAAGGGCAAGGCGCCGATCGCCGAGCTGGCCGGCACGGTCCGGATCGAGGACGGCGAGCAGTTCCGCAAGCTGACCATCACCCCGGACGACGGCTCCGACGACGTCGTCTACGACAAGCTGTCGCGCCGGTCGCGGCTGCGCGTCGAGGACGGCTCGCACGTCGAGGTCGGCGAGCAGCTCACCGAGGGTGCGGTGGACCCGCACGAGGTGCTGCGGATCATGGGCCCGCGCGAGGTGCAGCTGCACCTGGTCCGCGAGGTCCAGGAGGTCTACCGCAGCCAGGGCGTGTCGATCCACGACAAGCACATCGAGGTGATCATCCGGCAGATGCTCAAGCGGGTGACCATCATCGACTCGGGTGCGACGGAGTTCCTGCCCGGGGCACTGGTCGAGCGGACGCTGTTCGAGACCGAGAACCGCCGCGTCGTCGCCGAGGGCGGCGAGCCGGCCTCGGCCCGTCCGGTCCTCATGGGGATCACCAAGGCCTCGCTCGCGACCGAGTCGTGGCTGTCGGCGGCCTCTTTCCAGGAGACGACGAAGGTCCTCACCGACGCCGCGATCCAGGGCAAGAGCGACAGCCTGCTCGGCCTCAAGGAGAATGTGATCATCGGGAAGCTGATCCCGGCCGGGACCGGGATCAGCCGCTACCGGAACATCACGGTCGAGCCGACCGAGGAGGCCCGCGCCGCCGTCTACACGATGGCCGGGTACGACGACGGGCAGTACTACAGCCCCGATGTCTTCGGCGCGGGCTCCGGGGAGGCCGTCCGCCTCGAGGAGTACGACTGGCGCGGCTGAGAAAGGACCCTCGTCAGGGTCCCGCGCCTCGCACGCCCGGCGCGGGACCCTGACGAGGGCCGCTCCAGCGGGTCACCAGGGCCCCGCAGGTCATCGACCTGCGGGGCCCTTCCGCGTTTCACGGCGTGACGAAACCCGCCGGTGATCATGGGGTTGTCGCCGAGCGACAACTCCATGATCACGAGAGGTCAGGCGTCGGCGATGCGGCGCATGGTCTCCACCGTGCGCAGCCGGCCCTCGGCGCTGTCGTCGAGCGGCTGCAGCATGAGGGTTCCCACCCCGGCCTCCCGGAAGGCGGCCACCCGCTCCGCGACGTGCGACTCCGGCCCGATCAGCGAGGTGGCCTGCACCAGTTCGTCGGGCACCGCGGCGGCGGCCTCGTCCTTCCGGCCCTCGAGGTAGAGGTCCTGGACCGTGCGGGCCTCGTCCTCGTACCCGTACCGCCGGGCCAGGTCGTTGTAGAAGTTCTTGCCCCGGGCGCCCATGCCCCCGATGTAGAGGGCCAGCGAGGGGCGCACCCGGTCCAGCAGCGACCCGGCGTCCTCGCCGATCGCCACGGGGACGCCCGTCACCACCTGCAGCTCCCCGAGGGACGGGTCGCGCTTCGCCCGGCCGGCCGCCAGCGCCTCGCCCCACACCGACCCGGCCTTCTCCGGCACGAAGAAGATGGGCTCCCACGCCTCGGCGATCTCGGCGGCCAGCTCGACGTTCTTGGGACCGATGGCGGCCAGCAGCACCGGGATGCGGTCACGCACCGGGGTGTTGATCAGCTTCAGCGGCTTGCCCAGGCCCGTACCCTGCTCGGCCGGGAGCGGGACCCGGTACTTCGGCCCGTCGTGGACCAGGCGCTCGCGCCGCCACACCTGCCGGCAGATCTCGACGACCTCGCGGGTGCGCTGCAGCGGGGCGTCGTAGGGGACGCCGTGCCAGCCCTCGATGACCTGCGGCCCGGAGGCGCCCAGGCCCAGGGTGAACCGCCCGTCGGACACGAAGTCCAGCCCCGCGGCGGTCATGGCGGTCAGGGCCGGCGTCCGGCTGTAGATCGGGAAGATGCCGCTCATCAGCTCCACCCGCTCGGTGACCGCGGCCAGGTAGCCCAGCTGGCTCACCGCGTCGAAGGTGTAGACCTCCGCCACCATCGCGAGGTCGAGCCCGGCGGACTCGAGGTCGCGGATCTCCGCGGCGGTCTGGCGGAACCCGCCGCTGTAGCTGGCCTGGATGCCGATGCGCACGTCCACTCCCGGGGTCGGCGGCGCCACCGTTGACGCCGGGCCGACCGTAGCGGCCGCGCCCGCGCGGGCTGCGCGGGCTCAGGCGGTGCGGGGCCCCAGCGCGCGGACCACGCCCACGACCTCGGTGACGACGCGGACCCCGTCCACGTCGCCGGGCACCCGGCTGGCCGCGCGCGGGTCCGCGAGGTCGACCTTCAGGACGTAGCCGGAGTCGCGGCGGGCCAGCCCCACGCCGACCACCTCCGGGTCCGCACCCAGCCGCGCGGCGAGGACGCTCTTGGCGGCACGGGCGGCGGCGCGGTCGGTCATGGCGACCATGGTGCCCTGTCGAGCGGCCGGAGGACAGTAGAAGGACCCCCTCGCCCCCCACGCCTCGCTGCGCTCGCCGCGGGCCCCTGCGAGGGGGCCGTCCCTCCTGCTCGCCCCCCACGCCTCGCTGCGCTCGCCGCGGGCCCCTGCGAGGGGGCCGTCCCTCCTGCTCGCCCCCCACGCCTCGCTGCGCTCGCCGCGGGCCCCTGCGAGGGGGCCGTCCCTCCTGCTCGCCCCCCACGCCTCGCTGCGCTCGCCGCGGGCCCCTGCGAGGGGGCCGTCCCTCCTGCTCGCCCCCCACGCCTCGCTGCGCTCGCCGCGGGCCCCTGCGAGGGGGCCGTCCCTCCTGCTCGCCCCCCACGCCTCGCTGCGCTCGCCGCGGGCCCCTGCGAGGGGGCCGCCCCTCCTGCTCGCCCCGCACGCCTCGCTGCGCTCGCCGCGGGCCCCTGCGAGGGGGCCGCCCCTCCTGCTCGCCCCGCACGCCTCGCTGCGCTCGCCGCGGGCCCCTGCGAGGGGGCCGCCCCTCCTGCTCGCCCCGCACGCCTCGCTGCGCTCGCCGCGGGCCCCTGCGAGGGGGCCGCCCCTCCTGCTCGCCCCGCACGCCTCGCTGCGCTCGCCGCGGGCCCCTGCGAGGGGGCCGCCCCTCCTGCTCGCCCCGCACGCCTCGCTGCGCTCGCCGCGGGCCCCTGCGCGGGGGCCGCCCCTCCTGCTCGCCCCGCACGCCTCGCTGCGCTCGCCGCGGGCCCCTGCGAGGGGGCCGCCCCTCCTGCTCGCCCCGCACGCCTCGCTGCGCTCGCCGCGGGCCCCTGCGCGGGGGCCGCCCCTCCTGCTCGCCCCGCACGCCTCGCTGCGCTCGCCGCGGGCCCCTGCGAGGGGGCCGCCCCTCCTGCTCGCCCCGCACGCCTCGCTGCGCTCGCCGCGGGCCCCTGCGCGGGGGCCGCCCCTCCTGCTCGCCCCGCACGCCTCGCTGCGCTCGCCGCGGGCCCCTGCGAGGGGGCCGCCCCTCCTGCTCGCCCCGCACGCCTCGCTGCGCTCGCCGCGGGCCCCTGCGCGGGGGCCGCCCCTCCTGCTCGCCCCGCACGCCTCGCTGCGCTCGCCGCGGGCCCCTGCGAGGGGGCCGCCCCTCCTGCTCGCCCCGCACGCCTCGCTGCGCTCGCCGCGGGCCCCTGCGCGGGGGCCGCCCCTCCTGCTCGCCCCGCACGCCTCGCTGCGCTCGCCGCGGGCCCCTGCGCGGGGGCCGCCCCTCCTGCTCGCCCCGCACGCCTCGCTGCGCTCGCCGCGGGCCCCTGCGCGGGGCTGCTTCAGGAGCCGATCCACTCCAGGGCCAGCACGTCCAGGACGGTCACCAGCGGGTTGGCGTAGGTGACCCCGCCGCCGGTGCTGCCCCCGAGCTCGCTGCCGGCGAAGAGCAGCCCGAGGGGGGCGCGGTCGCTGCTCCGCCAGATCACCGACCCGCTGTCCCCGCCGGCGCTGAAGGCCCCCGCGAGGCCCTCGACCTCCACCTGGTCGTCGAAGGTGTGCACCACCCCGTCGTACTGGACCGCGACGCCGTCGACCTCCACCGCGGTGACCCGCCCCCGCGTGTGACCGGTGGTCCGGCCGACCTTCTCCACGACCTCGTCCGGGTCGATCTCCTCCACCGGCACGGCCAGGGCCCCCAGCGGGCCGCCGGGCAGCCGCCCGGGCTCGGCGGGCACCTCCGGGTCCAGGACGGCGACGGCGGCGTCGACCAGGTTGACCCCGCCGTGGGCGTGGAACCGCTCGAAGGCGGCCAGGGTCGCGACGCGGTCGGCGTCCACGCCGCGGTCGGCCGGCCCCGGCTGCAGCACCGGGTCACCGACCCGGCCGGCGTCGGTGGCGGCGAGCACGTGGTTGTTCGACAGCATCGCCAGCCGGCCGGCGGCGTGCACGAACCCGCCCAGCGTCCCCGCGCTGACCCCGGCGTGGCCCACGGACACCCCCGGGTGCAGCGGCCGGACCCGGCGCTGCAGGTCCCCGGGCGCGGGGGAGGGGATCGTGGGCGAGGGCAGTGCGCGGACCGCGCCGATCACCCGGACGTCGACCTCGCCGAGGACGGCGTCGTCCAGGCCGGCCAGCAGGATGTCGGCGTCCTCCTTGCTGGCCAGCCGGATGGCCAGGTGGGCCTGCTGCGGGCCGACGGGGGCCAGGCCGAGCGCAGGCCGCGCCCAGCGGGTCCCACCGAGCCCGCTGGCCGTCACCGGGCCGACCGACTCGGCCAGCCGCGTCTCCAGATGGGCCTTGAGCTCGCGGGCGAGGTCGACGTGCACGGGTGCCTCCGGTGGCGGTGGGTGGGCGTCCTGCCACCGACCGTAGGGCGAGGTACTGACAGTCGCGCGACGGCCGCCGGGCCGGGCCGGGGTCCCGGCCCGGGGGGATGTGGCGGGTATGGTCGCCGCACCCCGCCCGGCCACCCCGCCGGGTCGGCCGCCGCGCTCGGGAACAACCCGCGTGCGGGACGGGTTGACCCGGACGTGCCCGCGCGGACACGGCTGATCAGTGCCCGCCGGGTGTGCCGGACCCCGCTTTGACCGTGTTCCGGCACGCGGGTATCGTGGTCAGCCGTGCCCAGGGTGCCCTGGGCCTGCTCCCGTTCGCGGTGCGCCTGCCAGCAGGTGGTGGCGCCGAGTCGCGGGGGGCGACCGATCCGGTTCGAATCACCGGCCGGTCCTGGGGAAGGCGACACGCCCGACCGCGGGGGCCGGTGGTGGACCACGGCCGGGACCGGGTACAGCCCCGGGCAGGACCGGCACCCGGCACGACAGAGCACCGTCCACAGCACGACCCAGCGCAGGTAGGAGATCCAGGCCACCCATGCCCACGATCAACCAGCTGGTCCGCAAGGGCCGCGAGGACAAGGTCGAGAAGACCAAGACCCCGGCGCTGAAGGGCTCCCCTCAGCGTCGTGGGGTGTGCACCCGCGTGTACACGACGACGCCGAAGAAGCCGAACTCGGCGCTGCGCAAGGTCGCTCGCGTCCGCCTCACCAGTGGCATCGAGGTGACCGCCTACATCCCGGGCGTCGGCCACAACCTGCAGGAGCACTCGATGGTGCTCGTGCGCGGCGGCCGGGTGAAGGACCTCCCGGGCGTGCGCTACAAGATCATCCGCGGCTCGCTGGACACCCAGGGCGTCCGCAACCGCAAGCAGGCTCGCAGCCGGTACGGCGCGAAGAAGGAGAAGAGCTGACATGCCGCGCAAGGGCCCCGCGCCGCGCCGTCCGCTGGTCGCCGACCCGGTCTACCAGTCGCCGCTGGTCACCCAGCTGGTGAACAAGGTCCTGGTCGACGGCAAGCGCTCGGTCGCCGAGTCGATCGTCTACGGCGCCCTCGAGGGCTGTCGCGCCAAGACCGACACCGACCCGGTGGTGACGCTCAAGCGCGCGCTGGACAACGTCAAGCCGGCGCTCGAGGTCCGCAGCCGCCGCGTCGGTGGTGCGACCTACCAGGTGCCCGTCGAGGTCCGCGCCTCGCGCAGCACCACGCTGGGTCTGCGCTGGCTGATCCAGTACAGCCGCGCCCGCCGCGAGAAGACGATGACCGAGCGGCTGATGAACGAGCTGCTCGACGCGAGCAACGGTCTGGGAGCCGCGGTGAAGCGCCGCGAGGACACCCACAAGATGGCCGAGTCGAACAAGGCCTTCGCGCACTACCGCTGGTGAGGCGCGTCCACCAGCGCCCGCCGTCGGCGGGACCTCCGGGGCGCTCCTGGACGTCGACGCCCCGGCGCCCGCACACGGACAACCCGCAAGAGGAGAAGTAATGGCCAGCAACGAGGCCCAGCTCGCCAAGACCCGCAACATCGGGATCATGGCGCACATCGACGCCGGCAAGACCACGACGACCGAGCGCATCCTCTTCTACACCGGTATCAACTACAAGATCGGTGAGGTCCACGACGGCGCGGCCACGATGGACTGGATGGAGCAGGAGCAGGAGCGCGGCATCACCATCACGTCCGCCGCGACGAAATGCGCCTGGAACGGCCACGACATCAACATCATCGACACCCCGGGGCACGTCGACTTCACCGTCGAGGTGGAGCGGTCCCTGCGGGTCCTCGACGGTGCGATCGCGGTCTACGACGGCGTCGCCGGGGTCGAGCCGCAGACCGAGCAGGTCTGGCGGCAGGCCGAGAAGTACGGCGTCCCGCGGATGTGCTTCGTCAACAAGCTCGACCGCACCGGCGCCGACTTCTTCCGCTGCGTCGACATGATGGTCGAGCGGCTCGGCGCCAACCCCCTGGTGCTGCAGCTGCCGATCGGTGCCGAGTCCGACTTCGTCGGCGTCGTCGACCTGGTCTACATGCGCGCGCTCACCTGGCGCGGTGAGACCCAGATGGGCGAGGACTACTCCATCGAGGAGATCCCGGCCGAGCTCGCCGACCAGGCGGCCGAGTACCGGGAGAAGCTGCTCGAGGGCGTCGCCGAGACCGACGACGCGATCATGGAGGCGTACCTCGGCGGGGAGGAGATCTCCCCCGAGACGCTGAAGGCCGCCATCCGCCGGGCCACGATCGCCGCCCAGGTCAACCCGGTGCTCACCGGGACGGCGTTCAAGAACAAGGGCGTGCAGCCCCTGCTCGACGCCGTCGTCGACTACCTGCCCAGCCCGCTGGACGTCGGCGCCATCACCGGCACCGCCCTGGACGGCGAGACCGAGGTCGTGCGGCACGCCGACGAGGACGAGCCGTTCTCGGCCCTGGCGTTCAAGATCCAGACCGACCAGCACCTGGGGAAGCTGACCTACGTGCGGGTCTACTCCGGGCGGCTGGACTCCGGGTCCCCGGTGCTCAACAGCACCAAGGACCGCAAGGAGCGGATCGGCAAGATCTACCAGATGCACGCCAACAAGCGCGAGGAGCGCCAGGGCGTGGGCGCCGGCCAGATCGTGGCCGTCGTCGGGCTGAAGCAGACGACCACGGGTGACACCCTCTGCGACCCGCAGAAGCCGGTGATCCTCGAGTCGATGAGCTTCCCCAACCCGGTCATCGACGTCGCGATCGAGCCGAAGACCAAGAGCGACCAGGAGAAGCTCTCCACCGCCATCCAGAAGCTGGCCGAGGAGGACCCGACCTTCCGCGTCAAGCTCGACGACGAGACCGGTCAGACGGTCATCTCGGGCATGGGCGAGCTCCACCTGGAGATCCTCGTCGACCGCATGCGGCGCGAGTTCAAGGTCGAGGCCAACGTCGGCAAGCCGCAGGTGGCCTACCGCGAGACGATCCGCAAGGCCGTCGAGAAGTACGACTACACCCACAAGAAGCAGACCGGTGGGTCCGGCCAGTTCGCGAAGGTCCAGGTCACCCTGGAGCCGCTGGAGATCAGCGGCGACTCGGCGACCTACGAGTTCGAGAACAAGGTCACCGGTGGGCGGGTGCCCAAGGAGTACATCCCCTCGGTCGACCAGGGCATCCAGGACGCCATGCAGTACGGCATCCTCGCCGGCTACCCGGTCGTCGGGGTCAAGGCCTCGCTCATCGACGGCCAGTACCACGAGGTCGACTCGTCCGAGATGGCCTTCAAGATCGCCGGCTCGATGGTCTTCAAGGAGGCCGCGCGCAAGGCCAGCCCGGCCCTGCTCGAGCCGCTCATGGCCGTCGAGGTCGTCACGCCCGAGGACTACATGGGCGACGTCATCGGCGACCTGAACTCCCGGCGCGGCACGATCCAGGCGATGGAGGAGCGCTCCGGCGCCCGCGTCGTCCGGGCCCTCGTCCCGCTCTCGGAGATGTTCGGCTACGTGGGCGACCTGCGCAGCCGCACCCAGGGGCGGGCGAGCTACACCATGGTGTTCGACTCGTACGCCGAGGTCCCGCAGAACGTGGCCAAGGAGATCATCGCCAAGGCCACCGGCGAGTGACCTGCCGGGCGGGGGCGACCCCGCCCGGCCCCACCCAGCAAGCCCACCCCAGAGTTCGCGCTCACTGCGACACCACGAGGAGAGGAACCCAGTGGCCAAGGCCAAGTTCGAGCGGACCAAGCCGCACGTCAACATCGGCACCATCGGGCACATCGACCACGGGAAGACCACCCTGACCGCGGCGATCACCAAGGTGCTGCACGACAAGTACCCGGACCTCAACGAGGCGTCGGCCTTCGACCAGATCGACAAGGCGCCCGAGGAGAAGGCCCGCGGCATCACGATCTCGATCGCCCACGTCGAGTACCAGACCGAGAACCGGCACTACGCGCACGTCGACTGCCCCGGGCACGCCGACTACATCAAGAACATGATCACCGGTGCGGCGCAGATGGACGGCGCCATCCTCGTGGTCGCCGCGACCGACGGCCCGATGCCGCAGACCAAGGAGCACGTGCTCCTGGCCCGCCAGGTCGGCGTCCCCTACATCGTCGTGGCGCTCAACAAGGCCGACATGGTCGACGACGAGGAGATCCTCGAGCTCGTCGAGCTGGAGGTCCGGGAGCTGCTCAGCGAGTACGAGTTCCCGGGTGACGACGTCCCCGTGGTCCGCGTCTCCGCGCTCAAGGCCCTCGAGGGCGACGCCGAGTGGGGCGACAAGCTGATGGAGCTCATGAACGCGGTCGACACCGCGATCCCCGAGCCGCAGCGCGAGGTCGACAAGCCCTTCCTCATGCCGGTCGAGGACGTCTTCACCATCACCGGCCGCGGCACCGTCGTGACCGGTCGCGTGGAGCGCGGCGTCGTCAAGGTGAACGAGGAGGTCGAGATCGTCGGCATCCGCCCCTCGTCGACCAAGACCACCGTCACCGGCGTCGAGATGTTCCGCAAGCTGCTCGACCAGGGCCAGGCCGGTGACAACGTCGGCCTGCTGCTGCGCGGCATCAAGCGCGAGGACGTCGAGCGCGGCCAGGTCGTCGTGAAGCCGGGTTCGATCACCCCGCACACCAACTTCGAGGGTTCGGTCTACATCCTCTCGAAGGACGAGGGTGGCCGTCACACGCCCTTCTTCAACAACTACCGTCCGCAGTTCTACTTCCGGACCACGGACGTGACGGGCGTCGTGACCCTGCCCGCCGGCACCGAGATGGTCATGCCCGGCGACAACACCGAGATGACGGTCGAGCTCATCCAGCCGATCGCCATGGAGGAGGGCCTGCGGTTCGCCATCCGCGAGGGTGGTCGCACCGTCGGCGCCGGCCGCGTCACGAAGATCATCAAGTAACACCCCGCGACGGGCGGTGGTCGTGCCCACGACCACCGCCCGTCCCCCGGGTGGCCGTGCGCTGTGCGCACGAACACCCTCCCCGCTGGGGCCAGACCGGATGAGGTCTGCGACCACCCGGCGTTCCCCAGCTACGAACGAACACCGATCGGCAGGAGCAGAGAACAGCGATGGCGGGACAGAAGATCCGCATCCGGCTGAAGGCCTACGACCACGAGGCGATCGACGCCTCGGCGCGGCGCATCGTCGACACGGTGACCAAGACCGGTGCGCGCGTCGTCGGCCCGGTGCCGCTGCCGACGGAGAAGAACGTCTACTGCGTCATCCGGTCCCCGCACAAGTACAAGGACTCGCGGGAGCACTTCGAGATGCGCACCCACAAGCGGCTCATCGACATCCTCGACCCGACGCCGAAGACGGTCGACGCGCTCATGCGCATCGACCTGCCGGCCTCGGTCGACGTCAACATCCAGTAAGGGGGGAGTCATGGCGAACACGTTCCGTGGTCTCCTCGGCGAGAAGCTGGGGATGACCCAGGTCTTCGACGAGAACAACCGCATCGTGCCGGTGACGGTCGTCAAGGCGGGCCCCTGCGTGGTCACCCAGGTCCGGACCCCCGAGGTCGACGGCTACTCCGCCGTCCAGCTCGGCTTCGGTGAGATCGACCCGCGCAAGGTGAACAAGCCCGAGGGCGGCCACTTCGCCAAGGCCGGGGTCACCCCCCGCCGCCACGTGGTGGAGCTGCGCACCCAGGACGCCTCGGACTACACGGTCGGCCAGGAGCTGACCGCGGAGGTCTTCGACGGCGTCGCCAAGGTCGACGTCATCGGCACCAGCAAGGGCAAGGGCACCGCCGGTGTCATGAAGCGGCACGGCTTCCACGGCCTGGGTGCCGCGCACGGCACCCAGCGCAAGCACCGGTCGCCCGGCTCCATCGGCGGGGCCTCGACCCCCGGTCGCGTCTTCAAGGGCCTGCGCATGGCCGGCCGCATGGGCGCGGTCAAGACGACGACCCTCTCGCTGAACGTGCACAAGGTGGACGCCGAGCGCGGCCTGCTGCTCATCAAGGGCGCCATCCCCGGCCCCAAGGGCGGCGTCGTGCTCGTGCGCTCGGCCGTCAAGGGCGGCCCCGTGGGGAGTGACGACAAGTGACCGCATCGACGACCCAGAACCGGACCGACCGCCAGGTCGACGTCCGCACCCCGGCCGGGGAGACCACCGGCAGCGTCACGCTGCCCGGCGAGCTCTTCGACGCGTCGGCCAACGTCTCGCTCATGCACCAGGTCGTGGTGGCCCAGCTCGCCGCCGCGCGCCAGGGCACGCACGCGACCAAGACCCGCGGCCAGGTCCGCGGTGGCGGCGCCAAGCCCTACCGCCAGAAGGGCACCGGCCGGGCCCGCCAGGGCTCGACCCGCGCCCCGCAGTTCGAGGGCGGCGGCACCGTCCACGGCCCGCAGCCGCGGGACTACTCGCAGCGGACCCCCAAGAAGATGAAGGCCGCCGCCCTGCGCGGTGCCCTCTCCGACCGGGCCCGCGAGGACCGCGTGCACGTGGTGAGCACCTTCGTCGACGGCGACGCCCCCCGGACCAAGGCCGCGCTGGCCACCCTCCGGTCGGTCACCCAGGCCAAGCGGGTGCTCGTGGTCCTCGACCGCGACGACGTCCTCAACTGGGTCAGCCTGCGCAACCTGCCGCAGGTGCACCTGCTCGAGGCCGGCCAGCTGAACACCTACGACGTGCTCGTGGCCGACGAGGTGGTCTTCACCGAGGCGGCGCTGGCCGAGTTCGTGTCCGGCCCCTCCCGGGACCGCGGCCGCGACCTGCCCGACGTGGCGACCTCCCTGACCAAGGGCGGCGTCCCGTCGATCGCCCCGGCCGAGGGCGAGGGCACCGTCGAGACCACCGAGGCGCCCGACCCGCAGGCCACCCCCCGGACCCCGGGCCGCGCCGTGCCGGCGGAGGACGTGACCACCGCGTCCGAGGCCGCCCGCGCCGAGGTGCCCGCCGACGACACCGACGACACCACCGAGGAGAAGCCGTGAGCGTGCGCGACCCCCGGGACGTGCTGCTGTCCCCGGTCATCTCGGAGAAGAGCTACGGGCTGCTCGACGAGAACCAGTACACGTTCCTGGTGCTGCCCGAGGCCAACAAGACCCAGATCAAGATCGCGGTCGAGCAGGTCTTCGACGTGAAGGTCCTCGGCGTCAACACGATCAACCGCCAGGGCAAGCGCAAGCGCAGCCGGGGCAACCGGATGGGCCGGCGCAAGGACACCAAGCGGGCCATCGTGTCGCTCGCCCCCGGCGACCGCATCGAGATCTTCGGCGGGCCGGGCGCCTGAGGCGCCCGCACCCAGTGACCGGACCAGAGAGAACAGACAGGGACTGAGTCAGAAATGGCTATCCGCAAGTACAAGCCGACGACGCCGGGCCGCCGCGGTTCGTCCGTCGCCGACTTCGCCGAGGTCACCCGCGACCATCCCGAGAAGTCGCTGGTCCGGCCGCTGCACGGTCGCGGCGGGCGCAACGTGCACGGGAAGGTCACCGCGCGGCACCAGGGCGGCGGGCACAAGCGCGCCTACCGGCTGATCGACTTCCGCCGGGCGGACAAGGACGGCGTGCCGGCCAAGGTCGCGCACATCGAGTACGACCCGAACCGCACCTCGCGGATCGCGCTGCTGCACTACGCCGACGGCGAGAAGCGCTACATCCTCGCCCCGGCCCGGCTCAAGCAGGGCGACACCGTCGAGTGCGGGCCCGCGGCCGACATCAAGCCGGGCAACAACCTGCCGCTGCGGAACATCCCCGTCGGCACGGTGGTCCACGCCATCGAGCTGCGGCCCGGTGGCGGGGCGAAGATCGCCCGCTCGGCCGGCACCAGCGTCCAGCTGGTGGCCCGCGAGGGCCGGCTCGCGCAGCTGCGCATGCCGTCGGGCGAGATCCGCAACGTCGACGTGCGCTGCCGCGCCACCGTCGGCGAGGTGGGCAACGCCGAGCAGTCGAACATCAACTGGGGCAAGGCCGGCCGCATGCGGTGGAAGGGCAAGCGCCCGACCGTCCGCGGTGTCGCGATGAACCCGGTCGACCACCCGCACGGTGGTGGTGAGGGCAAGACCTCCGGTGGCCGGCACCCGGTCAACCCGAAGGGCAAGCCGGAGGGCCGCACGCGCAAGCGCAAGGCCAGTGACGCCCTGATCGTGCGCCGCCGGCGCACCAACAAGAAGCGCTGAGCGGGCCAGAGGGAGCACGAGAAGACATGCCACGCAGCCTGAAGAAGGGCCCGTTCGTCGACGACCACCTGCTCAAGAAGGTGGACGCGCAGAACGAGAAGGGCACCAAGACCGTCATCCGGACCTGGTCGCGCCGCTCGACGATCATCCCCGACATGCTCGGGCACACGATCGCCGTGCACGACGGCCGCAAGCACGTCCCGGTCTTCGTGACCGAGGCGATGGTCGGGCACAAGCTCGGCGAGTTCGCACCCACGCGCACCTTCCGTGGGCACGTCAAGGACGACCGCCGGTCGCGCCGCGGCTGACCAGGTAGAGAGAGTTCAGACAATGACTTCCCAGGTGGGACAGGAGGCGCCGGTCGCCCGGGCAACCGCCCGGTTCGTCCGCGTCACCCCGATGAAGGCGCGGCGGGTGGTGGACCTCGTCCGCTACCTGCCGACCGACGAGGCCCTGGCCCTGCTGCGCTTCGCGCCGCAGGCGGCCAGCGAGCCCGTGGCCAAGGTCGTCGCCAGCGCCGTCGCCAACGCCGAGCACAACCTGCGGCTGGACCCGGCCGCGCTGGTCGTGAGCGCGGCCTACGTCGACGAGGGCCCGACCCTCAAGCGCATCCGGCCGCGGGCCCAGGGCCGCGCGTACCGGATCAACAAGCGGACCTGCCACATCACGGTCGAGGTCAGCGAGGTGAGCGCCAGCGAGGAGCTCGCCGGCAAGTCGCGCACGGCCCGCCGTCGCACCGGCCAGTCCGGCCCGGCCACCCAGCAGTCGAAGGGCAACACGAGGGGAGGGACCCGATAGTGGGTCAGAAGGTCAACCCGCACGGGTTCCGACTGGGCATCACCACCGACTACAAGTCCCGGTGGTACGCCGACAAGCTGTACAAGGACTACGTCAAGGAAGACGTGGCCATCCGCAAGCTCATGACCAAGGGCATGGAGCGCGCGGGCATCTCCAAGGTGGAGATCGAGCGCACGCGGGACCGCGTCCGCGTCGACATCCACACCGCCCGGCCGGGCATCGTCATCGGCCGGCGCGGCGCGGAGGCCGACCGCATCCGCGGCGAGCTGGAGAAGCTCACCGGCAAGCAGGTGCAGCTGAACATCCTCGAGGTCAAGAACCCCGAGGCCGACGCCCAGCTCGTGGCCCAGGCCGTCGCCGAGCAGCTGTCCAGCCGCGTCAGCTTCCGCCGGGCCATGCGCAAGGCGATGCAGTCGGCCCAGCGCAGCCCGCAGGTCAAGGGCATCCGGGTGCAGTGCTCGGGCCGCCTCGGCGGCACCGAGATGAGCCGCTCGGAGTTCTACCGCGAGGGCCGCGTGCCGCTGCACACCCTGCGCGCGAACATCGACTACGGCATCTACGAGGCCCGCACGACCTTCGGCCGCATCGGCGTGAAGGTCTGGATCTACAAGGGCGACGTCAGCGGCTCGCGCGCCGAGCGCGAGGCGCTGGAGGCCCTGGCCGCCCGGCAGCAGCGCCGCGAGCGCTCGCAGCGGCCGCGCCGGTCGGGCTCCTCGGGCACCACCGCCGGGGGTACCGAGGCCGGCCGCGCCGCCGCCGAGACCCCCACCGGTCCGGCGACCGCCGACAGCGCGGTCGCGACGACGTCCGGGGACGCCGCCGCCCAGCAGACCCTCGCCGAGTCCGCCGGTGCCCAGGGTGCCGCCGCGGCCGAGAGCGCGGCCACCGAGAACACGGAGGGCTGACCCGTGCTGATCCCACGGCGCGTCAAGCACCGCAAGCAGCACCACCCGAGCCGCTCGGGCCGTGCCAAGGGCGGGACGCAGATCAACTTCGGCGAGTACGCCATCCAGGCGCTCGAGCCGGCCTACGTCACCAACCGGCAGATCGAGTCGGCGCGTATCGCGATGACCCGGCACATCCGCCGTGGCGGGAAGGTGTGGATCTCGATCTACCCGGACCGCCCGCTCACCAAGAAGCCCGCCGAGACCCGCATGGGCTCCGGCAAGGGCTCGCCCGAGTGGTGGGTGGCCAACGTCAAGCCGGGGCGGGTCATGTTCGAGCTGTCCGGCGTCCCGGAGTCCGTGGCCCGCGAGGCCATGCGCCGCGCGATCCACAAGCTGCCGATGAAGTGCCGCTTCATCACGCGTGAAGGAGAGGTGTGATGGCCGCCGGTCTGACCGCTCCCGAGCTGCGCGAGCTCTCCGCTGAGGAGCTCGCCACGAGGCTGCGCGAGTCGAAGGAAGAACTGTTCAACCTGCGGTTCCAGGTGGCCACCGGCCAGCTGGACAACAACCGGCGGCTGCAGACCGTCCGCCGCGACATCGCCCGGATCTACACGATCATGCGCGAGCGCGAGCTGGGCCTCTCGGCCGCCCCGAGCGAGGGTGTGGCATGAGCGAGCCCGACAACACCGCTGTCGCCAGCGGTCCCGGCCTGGCCGGCCGTGGCTACCGCAAGGTCCGCGAGGGCTACGTGGTCAGCGACAAGATGGAGAAGACCATCGTCGTCGAGGTCGAGGACCGCGTGAAGCACGGCCTCTACGGCAAGGTCCTCCGGCGCACGAGCAAGCTGAAGGCCCACGACGAGCAGGGGGTCGCCGGCGTCGGTGACCGCGTGCAGATCATGGAGACCCGGCCGCTGTCGGCCACCAAGCGGTGGCGGCTGGTCGAGGTCCTCGAGAAGGCCAAGTGAGCCGCGGCCTCCCCGGGGCGTCCGCTGTGGCGGACGCCCCGGTCGAGGCCACCCAGGACCAGGTACCCTGGACGACTGGCGCCGCCCACGGGTGGGCGCCGCATCCCGGTACCCGTGTCGGACGCACCGGCGGTCGCCCCCGCCGGTGCGTCCGCGCGTGGGTACCGGACAGCCGGTTCACCGTTCCGGCCCGGCTGTCACCGAGAGAGATCAGGAGTAGCACGTGATCCAGCAGGAGTCGCGACTGCGTGTCGCCGACAACACCGGTGCGAAGGAGATCCTCTGCATCCGCGTGCTCGGCGGCTCGGGGCGACGCTACGCGGGCATCGGTGACGTCATCGTCGCCACCGTGAAGGACGCGCTGCCCGGTGCCGGGGTGAAGAAGGGTGACGTCGTCAAGGCGGTCGTCGTCCGCACGGCGAAGGAGCGGCGGCGTCCCGACGGCTCCTACATCCGCTTCGACGAGAACGCCGCGGTGATCATCCGTGACAGCGGGGACCCGCGCGGTACCCGCATCTTCGGCCCCGTCGGGCGCGAGCTGCGCGACAAGCGGTTCATGCGGATCATCTCGCTCGCTCCGGAGGTGTTGTGACCATGGCTCAGGCAGCCAGCGGGAAGACCCCGTCGATGAAGGTGAAGAAGGGCGACACGGTCGTCGTGCTGTCCGGCAAGGACAAGGGCGCGAAGGGCCGCGTGATCGCCGCCTACCCCAAGCAGCAGAAGGTGCTGGTCGAGGGCGTGGGCCGGGTGAAGAAGCACACCCGCATCAGCTCGAACCAGCGCGGCGCGCAGCAGGGCGGGATCGTCACGCAGGAGGCGCCCATCCACGTCAGCAACGTGATGGTGATCGACTCCGAGGACAAGCCGACCCGGGTCGGTTACCGCAAGGACGAGGAAGGCCGCAGCATCCGGGTCTCGCGGCGCACCGGTAAGGACCTCTGATCCCATGAGTGCACCCACCCGTGAGCTGCCCCGCGTGCTGGCCCACTACCGCGAATCGATCGCGCCGGCCCTGCAGTCGGAGTTCGGCTACGAGAACGTCATGCAGATCCCGCGGCTGACCAAGATCGTCGTCAACATGGGCGTCGGCGAGGCCACCCGGGACGCGAAGCTGATGGACGGCGCCGTCCGGGACCTCACCGCGATCACCGGCCAGAAGCCGGCCGTCGTGCGCGCCCGCAAGTCCATCGCCCAGTTCAAGCTGCGCGAGGGCATGCCGATCGGCGCCAAGGTGACCCTGCGCGGCGACCGCATGTGGGAGTTCCTGGACCGGCTGCTGTCGCTGGCCCTGCCCCGCATCCGCGACTTCCGCGGCCTGAACGCCAAGCAGTTCGACGGCAACGGCAACTACACGTTCGGGCTGACCGAGCAGTCGATGTTCCGCGAGATCGACGTCGACAAGATCGACCGCCCCCGCGGCATGGACATCACGCTGGTCACCACCGCCACCACGGACGAGGAGGGTCGCGAGCTCCTGCGCCTGCTGGGCTTCCCGTTCGCCGGCCAGCCCGTCGTCACGACCATCCGCTGAGCCGGGATCGAGTCGGCGGGAACGAGGAGAGACAGACATGGCCAAGAAGGCGCTGATCAACAAGGCGGCCCGCAAGCCGAAGTTCGCCGTCCGCGGCTACACGCGGTGCCAGCGGTGCGGCCGCCCGCACTCGGTCTTCCGGAAGTTCGGCCTCTGCCGGATCTGCCTCCGGGAGATGGCGCACGCCGGTGAGCTGCCGGGCGTGAGCAAGAGCTCCTGGTAGCAGGACCCCGACCTCCCCACCCTTCGCAGGCTCAGGGTGGGACCCGGGACGGGGCCCGACGGCGGCCCCGCAGCCGGGCCGCTCCATCCCACAACCGATCGCCGAGAGGCCCGCGCGCAGTCCTCGGGACCACGCGCAGAGGAACCGCGGCGAGAGAGGCACCACACCCATGACGATGACCGACCCGATCGCGGACATGCTCACGCGGATCCGGAACGCCAACCAGGCGTACCACGACTCCGCGGTCATGCCGTCGTCGAAGCTGAAGACGCACATCGCCGAGATCCTCCAGCAGGAGGGGTACATCGCCGGCTGGTCCGTCAACGAGGTCGAGAAGGACGGCACCACCCGCAAGGAGCTGGTGGTGGACCTCAAGTACGGCCCCAACCGCGAGCGGAGCATCGCCGGCGTCCGGCGCGTCTCCAAGCCCGGTCTCCGGGTGTACGCGAAGTCGAACGCGCTGCCGAAGGTGCTCGGCGGCCTGGGGGTGGCCATCATCTCCACCTCCACGGGGCTGCTCACCGACCGTCAGGCGAACAAGAAGGGCGTGGGCGGGGAAGTCCTCGCCTACGTCTGGTAAGGGAGCGAGCAGATGTCACGGATCGGACGACTGCCGATTCCGGTGCCCAGCGGTGTGGACGTCACGATCGACGGCCGGATGGTCAGCGTGAAGGGTCCCAAGGGCGAGCTGGCCCACACGGTCGCGGCCCCCATCACCGTGGAGCGCGCCGACGACGGCACGCTCGCCGTGCTCCGGCCCGACGACGAGCGCGAGAGCCGAGCCCTGCACGGCCTGTCGCGCACGCTGATCGCCAACATGATCACCGGGGTCACCGACGGGTACACCAAGACGCTGGAGATCGTCGGCGTCGGGTACCGCGTCCAGGCCCGCGGCTCGGACCTCGAGTTCGCGCTGGGCTACAGCCACCCGGTGCCGGTGCGGGCCCCGGACGGGATCACCTTCACCGTCGAGTCGCCGACCCGCCTGCGGGTCGCCGGGATCGACAAGCAGCAGGTGGGTCAGGTCGCGGCCAACATCCGCGGGCTGCGCCGCCCCGACCCCTACAAGGGCAAGGGTGTGCGCTACCAGGGTGAGGTCATCAAGCGCAAGGTCGGGAAGACGGGTAAGTGATGGCACAGACCGAGAAGAGTGCCGCTCGGGTGCACAAGCCCGTCGGCACCGACGTCAGCACCGCGCGGCGGACCTCCCGCCTGCGCCGGCACACCCGCCTGCGCAAGCGGGTGGCGGGTACGCCGGAGCGTCCGCGCCTGGTGGTCAACCGCAGCTCCCGGCACATCCACGTGCAGGTCGTCGACGACACCGTCGGCCGGACCCTCGTCAGCGCCTCCACGCTGGACCGCAGCCTGCGCGGTGCGGAGGGCGACAAGTCCGCCCTGGCCCGCCGGGTGGGGGCACTGGTCGCCGAGCGCGCCCAGGCCGCCGGCATCACCGCCGTCGTGTTCGACCGCGGTGGGAACCGCTACCAGGGCCGGATCGCCGCGCTCGCGGACGCGGCCCGCGAGGGTGGGTTGGACTTCTGATGACCACGTCGACGAGCACGCCGAAGAAGATCGAGAGGGACCTCTGATGCCAGGACCACAGCGACGCGGCGGCGGCGCCGGCGGCGGCAACGACCGCCGCGACCGTCGTGACGGCGGGCGGGGGCCCGGCGGCGCGCCTGCCGAGAAGAGCAACTACATCGAGCGCGTGGTCGCCATCAACCGCGTGTCCAAGGTCGTCAAGGGCGGTCGGCGCTTCAGCTTCACCGCCCTGGTGATCGTGGGCGACGGTGACGGCACCGTGGGCGTCGGGTACGGCAAGGCCAAGGAGGTGCCCGCGGCCATCGCCAAGGGCGTCGAGGAGGCCAAGAAGCACTTCTACCGGGTGCCGCGCATCGCCAGCACCATCCCGCACCCGGTGCAGGGTGAGGCGGCGGCCGGCGTCGTGCTCCTGAAGCCGGCCAGCCCCGGTACCGGTGTGATCGCCGGTGGCCCGGTGCGCGCCGTCCTCGAGTGCGCCGGCATCCACGACGTGCTCTCCAAGAGCCTCGGCTCGTCGAACCCGATCAACATCGTGCACGCCACCATGCAGGCGCTGAAGGACCTCGTCCGCCCCGAGGAGATCGCGGCCCGCCGCGGTCTGCCGCTGGAGGACGTCGCCCCGGCGGCCATGCTGCGGGCGCGTGCGGGCCAGGGGGTCTGACATGGCGCAGCTGAAGGTCACCCAGATCCGGTCGGCGATCGGCACCAAGCCCAACCAGCGCCAGACGCTGCGCTCGCTGGGCCTGAAGCGGATCAACGACTCGGTCGTCCAGGAGGACCGTCCCGAGATCCGCGGGATGGTCGCGACGGTGCCGCACCTCGTGCGTGTGGAGACCGTCACCGTCGAAGAGATCAGCTGAGCAGGGACGAGTCATGACTCTCAAGGTCCACCACCTGCGCCCGGCGCCGGGCGCCCACACCGCCAAGACCCGCGTGGGGCGCGGTGAGGGCTCCAAGGGCAAGACCGCCGGCCGCGGCACCAAGGGCACGGGCGCGCGGGGCAACACCTCGCCGCGGTTCGAGGGCGGGCAGACGCCGCTGCACATGCGGCTGCCGAAGCTCTCGGGCTTCAAGAACGCCGACAAGGTCGTGTTCCAGGTCGTCAACCTCGACCGGATCGCGGCGCTGTTCCCCCAGGGCGGGTCGGTCAACCCCGACTCGCTCGCCGAGGCCGGCGCGGTCCGCCGCGGCCAGCCGGTCAAGGTGCTCGGCACCGGCGACCTCGGCGGGGTCGAGGTGCACGTGCACGCGCACGCGTTCTCGGCGTCCGCCGCGGAGAAGATCGCCGCGGCCGGGGGCAGCACCACCCGCATCTGACGAAGGACCCACTGCCCCATCGTGGAAGGCCCTCCCTGCCCTCCGTCGACGGACGCCGTCCACCCCAGCCCCGGCACGCCCGGGGCGGGGTGCGCGGCGGCGTCGCGGCGGGGCCCGGTAGGAGGGCCGCCCGCGGTGGGACCCCGCAGAGGGGTCTGACCCCCGGGGCGCATCTCCGCGCGAGATGACCGCCCCGGGGGTCGTCTGCTCCCGGGCCCGGCGCCTCCCACCGCGCCGGCCGGGTCTCCCCCTGCGGGCCCCACCGCGAGTGGCGGGGCGCAGGGGGGCTCCGTCCCGTTGATAACCTCATCCGACCGACCAGGGGAGGGCACGTGCTGCAGGCGTTCGCCGCGGCGTTCCGGACGCCAGACCTCCGGCGCAAGCTGCTGTTCTCCCTGGCGATCATCGCCGTGTACCGGCTGGGCGCCGCGATCCCGGGGCCCGGCGTCTCGGTGGAGGCGATCAACAGCTGCCTCGAGCAGGCGCAGGCCTCCGACCAGCGGGACGTCTACTCCCTGGTCAACCTCTTCTCCGGCGGCGCGCTGCTGCGCCTCTCGGTGTTCGCGCTGGGGATCATGCCCTACATCACCGCGAGCATCATCGTGCAGCTGCTCGTCGTGGTCATCCCGCGCTTCGAGCAGCTGAAGAAGGAGGGGCAGTCGGGCCAGCAGAAGCTGACCCAGTACACCCGCTACCTCACGATCGCGCTCGCGGTGCTGCAGAGCACCGGCATCATCGCCCTCGCCCGCAGCGGCCAGCTCTTCCCCGGCTGCGCGCAGGACATCATCCCGTCGGACTCCATCTGGTCGACGATCCTCCTGGTCATCACCCTGACGGCCGGGACCGCGCTCATCATGTGGCTGGGGGAGCTGCTCACCGAGAAGGGGATCGGCAACGGCATGTCCGTGCTGATCTTCACCTCGATCGCGGCCCGCATCCCGGCCGAGGGCGGCGCCATCCTGCAGACCCGCGGCGGCTTCGTCTTCGCCTTCGTCTGCTTCCTGGCGCTGCTCATCATCGGCGCCGTCGTGTACGTCGAGCAGGCCCAGCGGCGCATCCCCGTCCAGTACGCCAAGCGCATGGTCGGCCGCCGCATGTACGGGGGCACCTCGACCTACCTGCCGCTGAAGGTCAACCAGGCCGGCGTCATCCCGGTCATCTTCGCCTCGTCCCTGCTCTACCTGCCGCAGCTGATCACCCAGCTGCAGGGGGACGAGACCGGCCCCGTGCGGCAGTTCTTCGAGAACTACGTGATCGACCAGAGCAGCCCGGTCCACGTGGCGATCTACTTCGGGATGATCATCTTCTTCACGTACTTCTACGTGTCGATCACCTTCAACCCGGAGGAGCGCGCCGAGGACATGAAGCGCTACGGCGGCTTCATCCCCGGCATCCGCCCCGGCCGACCGACCGCCGAGTACCTCCAGTACGTGCTGTCCCGGATCACCCTGCCCGGGTCGATCTACCTGGGGCTGGTGGCAGTGTTGCCCAACCTGTTCCTCTCGATCACCCAGCCGGGAGCGAACCAGAACTTCCCGTTCGGGGGGACCGCAGTGCTGATCATGGTGGGAGTGGGGTTGGAGACCGTGAAGCAGATCGAGACGCAACTCAACCAGCGCAACTACGAAGGGTTCCTGAAGTAGTGCGCGTCGTGCTGCTCGGTCCCCCCGGGGCGGGCAAGGGGACCCAGGCCCAGATCCTCGCCGGCGCGCTGGGCGTCCCGGCCATCTCGACCGGCGACATCTTCCGCGCCAACGTCAGCGGCGGCACGCCGCTGGGGTTGGAGGCGAAGGTGTTCATGGACGCCGGTGACCTCGTGCCCGACGCGATCACCGTGGCCATGGTCAAGGACCGCCTCGCCGAGGCCGACGCCGCGGGCGGTTTCCTGCTCGACGGCTTCCCGCGCACCATCGCCCAGGCCGAGCAGCTGGCCGTCTCCCTCACCGAACTGGGCCACGGGCTCGACCGCGTGCTCGAGTTCGTCGTCGACGAGGAGGAGCTGGTCGCCCGGCTGTCCACCCGGGTGGTCGAGGTCGACGGCAAGCAGGTCCAGCGCGAGGACGACAAGCCCGAGACGGTCCGGCGCCGGCTGGAGGTCTACCGGGAACAGACGGCGCCGCTCTCGGGGTTCTACGAGGCCGAGGGGCTGCTCGCCCGGGTGGACGCGATGGGGCCGGTCGAGGAGGTCACCGCGCGCGCGATGGCCGCGCTCGGCCAGCCGCAGACGGCCGGGCAGCCGGGCGCGGTCTGAGGCGGGCGGCGACGATGGCCGCCGGAGGGCTCCTCGGTAGGCTGCCGCGGCTGGCGAAGTGGAGTGGACGGATGATCCAGATCAAGACACCGCACGAGCTGGAGCTCATGCGCGGGGCGGGCCTGGTGGTGGCCGGTGCGATCGCGGCGGTCCGCGCCGCCATCCGCCCCGGCGTGACCACCGGCGAGCTGGACGCCATCGCCGAGGACCACATCCGCACCGCCGGCGCCGTCCCCTCGTTCCTCGGCTACCACGGCTTCACCGGCAGCATCTGCGCCTCGATCAACGACGAGATCGTGCACGGCATCCCGCGGCCGGACCGGGTGCTCGCCCAGGGCGACAACATCTCGATCGACTGCGGTGCGATCCTGCACGGCTGGCACGGCGACTCCGCCGTCACCGTCACCGTGGGGGAGCCCTCTACCGAGGACGCCGCCCTCATGGACGTCACCGAGCGGTCGATGTGGGCCGGCCTGGCCCGGGCCGTCGCCGGCGGGCGGCTGACCGACATCAGCCACGCCGTCGAGGAGGTCGTCGTGGCCGAGCGGCACCCCTACGGGATCGTCGACCACTACGGCGGGCACGGCATCGGCACCGAGATGCACCAGGACCCGCACGTGCTGAACTACGGCCGCCCGGGTCGGGGCCCGCGCCTGGTCCCCGGCCTCGCCCTGGCGATCGAGCCGATGGTGACCGTGGGGGACCCGGCCACCGAGGAGCTCGACGACGGCTGGACCGTCGTGACCAAGGACGGGTCGCGTGCGGCCCACTTCGAGCACACCGTCGCCGTCACCCCGGAGGGGCCGTGGGTCCTCACGGCCGAGGACGGCGGCGTCGCGGGGCTGGCGCCCTTCGGGATCACGCCCCGCACCTAGGAGGACCTCGCTACCCCCACCGCTCGCAGGCTCGCGGCGGGACCCTGCAGCGAGGCCGTTCCAGTCGGTCACCGGCTCGGCTCGGGACGGCGTCCCTCCTGGTGGATCACATCCACCCGGGTTGGAGCGGCGCGTCGGAGCGGGGTACAGTGGCCGATGGCGCTAACGCCGCCCTGTTGTCGTGCTGTGGCCGCGCGGCACGGGGCGCCCTCTGCGGGAGCGTCCTGCACCACCCGTTCGAACACACCTCCGCGCACCCGCCGGCCCCGGCGTGGGCGCAGGGGTCCCACCAGCACCACCGAGACAGGGAGGCCGTGTCGGGCATGGCGAAGAAGGACGGGGCCATCGAGGTCGAGGGTCGCGTCGTCGAGCCGCTGCCCAACGCGATGTTCCGGGTCGAGCTGCAGAACGGGCACCGGGTGCTCGCCCACATCAGCGGCAAGATGCGCCAGCACTACATCCGCATCCTGCCCGAGGACCGCGTGGTCGTGGAGCTCTCGCCCTACGACCTGACCCGCGGTCGCATCGTCTACCGCTACAAGTAACCGCTGCGGCGCGTCCTGTCGACGACGACGCGCCGGGCGCACGAGCACAGGAATGAGGGGCGGCACCGGTGAAGGTCCAGCCGTCGGTGAAGAAGATCTGCGACAAGTGCAAGGTGATCCGCCGGCACGGCCGGGTCATGGTCATCTGTGACAACGCCCGCCACAAGCAGCGGCAGGGCTGAGGGAGTACCTGAGACATGGCACGACTGGCCGGCGTCGACCTGCCCCGCGAGAAGCGGATGGAGATCGCGCTCACCTACATCTACGGCATCGGCAAGGCCCACGCCAAGGAGACCCTGGCCGCGACGGGCGTCAGCCCCGACCTGCGCGCCCGGGACCTCAGCGACGAGGACCTGCTCAAGCTGCGCGACTACATCGACGAGCACTTCCGCGTCGAGGGTGACCTGCGCCGCGAGGTGGCCGCCGACATCCGCCGCAAGGTGGAGATCGGCTGCTACCAGGGCCTGCGGCACCGCCGCGGCCTCCCGGTGCACGGGCAGCGCACCCGCACGAACGCGCGCTCCAGCAAGGGCCCGCGCAAGACCATCGCCGGCAAGAAGAAGGCCGGCAAGAAGTAAGAGGACCCCGCTTCCCCCCACGCCTCGCACGCTCGGCGTGGGCCCCTGAAGCGGGGCCGACTCCGGCACTGCGCCGGGGCCGTTCCAGGCCCTCACCCGGGCCGTTCCACCCCCTCACCAGGCCACGAAAGACAGAGGAACCGGATACATGCCTCCCAGGGCTCGTGCCGCGGCCGGCGCCAAGAAGGTCCGCCGCAAGGAGAAGAAGAACGTCGCCCACGGCGCCGCGCACATCAAGAGCACGTTCAACAACACGATCGTGTCGATCACCGACCCCAACGGGAACGTGATCAGCTGGGCCTCCGCCGGCCACGTCGGCTTCAAGGGCTCCCGCAAGTCCACGCCGTTCGCCGCGCAGATGGCCGCCGAGAACGCCGCGCGCAAGGCGCAGGAGCACGGCATGCGCAAGGTCGACGTCTTCGTCAAGGGCCCGGGCTCGGGTCGGGAGACCGCGATCCGCTCGCTGCAGGCCACCGGCCTCGAGGTGGGCCAGATCCAGGACGTGACGCCGCAGCCGCACAACGGCTGCCGCCCCAAGAAGCGCCGCCGGGTCTGACCGGCCACCGACGAGAGCGAAGGTAGATAACCGTGGCCCGTTACACCGGAGCCGACTGCCGCATGTGCCGGCGCGAGAAGATGAAGCTGTTCCTCAAGGGCAGCAAGTGCGAGTCCCCGAAGTGCCCGATCGAGATCCGGCCCTACCCGCCGGGCGAGCACGGCCGGGGACGCAGCAAGGACAGCGAGTACCTGCTGCAGCTGCGGGAGAAGCAGAAGGCCCGCCGGATCTACGGCGTGCTGGAGAAGCAGTTCCGCGGCTACTACGAAGAGGCCAACAAGAAGTCCGGCAAGACCGGTGAGGTCCTGCTGCAGATCCTCGAGTCGCGGCTGGACAACGTGGTCTACCGGGCCGGCTTCGCCGAGTCCCGCGACATGGCCCGCCAGCTGGTGCGCCACGGCCACATCCGGGTCAACGGCCGCAAGGTCGACATCCCGTCCTACCGGGTGGCCGCCAACGACATCGTCGAGGTCGCGGAGAAGTCGCGCCGGATGATGCCCTTCGAGGTCGCCCAGGCCCGCGCCGGTGAGCGGCCGGTGCCGCCGTGGCTGGAGGTCATCAGCTCCCAGCTGCGCGTGCTGGTCCACAGCGTCCCGGCCCGCCAGGTGATCGACACCCCGGTCCAGGAGCAGCTGATCGTCGAGCTCTACTCCAAGTAAGTAGAAGGACCCCCTCGCTCCCCACCACGCGCTCCGCGCGCGGCGGGTCCCGGCGAGGGGGCCGTTCCATCGCGTCACCACGGCGGGGCGGTCGGACAGATGACCGCCCCGCTGGCACCACCCCCTCACGGCGTCATATGGCGGGCGCCGGAGGACCCCGAGGAGAACACCCATGCTCATCGCACAGCGCCCCACGCTGACCGAGGAGACCATCTCCGAGCACCGCTCGCGGTTCGTCATCGAGCCCCTCGAGCCCGGCTTCGGCTACACGCTCGGCAACTCGCTGCGGCGCACGCTGCTGTCGTCCATCCCCGGTGCGGCGGTCACCAGCATCCGCATCGAGGGCACCCTGCACGAGTTCACCACCGTGCCGGGCGTCAAGGAGGACGTCACCGAGATCATCCTCAACCTCAAGGGCCTGGTCGTCAGCTCCGACTCCGACGAGCCGGTGACCATGTACCTGCGCAAGCAGGGCCCCGGCGAGGTGACCGCCGCGGACATCGCCCCGCCGGCCGGTGTCGAGGTGCACAACCCCGACCTGCACATCGCGACCCTCAACGCGAAGGGCCGCCTGGAGATCGAGCTGGTCGTCGAGCGGGGCCGCGGCTACGTGCCGGCGCCGCAGAACAAGCAGCCCGGTCAGGAGATCGGCCGCATCCCGGTCGACTCGATCTACTCGCCGGTCCTCAAGGTCACCTACGCCGTCGAGGCCACCCGTGTCGAGCAGCGCACCGACTTCGACCGCCTGGTCGTCGACGTCGAGACCAAGCCCTCGATCGCCCCGCGCGACGCCATCGCCTCCGCCGGCTCGACCCTGGTCGAGCTGTTCGGCCTGCTGCGCGAGCTGAACGTGGACGCCGAGGGCATCGAGGTCGGGCCCAGCCCGGCCGAGGCGGCGGACATCGCCAACTTCTCGATGCCGATCGAGGACATGGACCTCACCGTCCGGTCCTACAACTGCCTCAAGCGCGAGGGCGTGCACACCGTCGGCGAGCTGGTCACCCGCTCCGAGGCCGACCTGCTCGACATCCGCAACTTCGGCGCCAAGTCGATCGACGAGGTCAAGATGAAGCTGGCGGCGATGGGCCTCGCGCTCAAGGACAGCCCGCCCGGGTTCATCCCGACCTCGGTCGAGAGCTACGACGAGGGCTACGAGACCGACGCCTACCACGGTGCCGCCGAGTACGGCGGCCAGTACGGCGGGGGCGAGTACGGCGAGGCCTCCTACCAGGAGACCGAGCAGCTCTAGAAGGACCCCGCTGCCCCCCACCGCTCGCAGGCTCGCGGCGGGACCCTGCAGCGGGGCCGACTGTCCGGGGTTGGATGGCGGGGAGACCCGCCGTCCGGCACCGTCGTCCGGACAGCCACACTGGGGGCCGCGGCACGACCGGCACCCGCGCTCGACGGATGACCACCCCCGCACGACTGCTTGCACGATGCAGCCCGGCGCCCACCGCCCGGCCGCCCGAGGAAGGACCGACATGCCCACCCCCACCAAGGGCCCCCGTCTCGGCGGGTCCCCCGCGCACGAGCGGCTGATGCTGGCCAACCTGGCCACCTCGCTGTTCGAGCACGGGCGGATCACCACCACCGAGGCCAAGGCGAAGCGGCTGCGCCCCTTCGCCGAGAAGCTGGTGACCTTCGCCAAGCGCGGTGACCTGCACGCCCGGCGGCAGGTCATGACGGTCATCCGCGACAAGGACGTCGTCCACACCCTGTTCGCCGAGATCGGGCCGCGCTACGAGAACCGCCCCGGCGGCTACACGCGCATCACCAAGGTCGGGCCGCGCAAGGGCGACAACGCCCCCATGGCGGTCATCGAGCTCGTCGAGGCGCTGACCGTGGCCCAGCAGGCCGTCGGCGAGGCCGAGCGGGCCCGCGGCACCCGGTTCGCCGCCGGCACCGGCTCCGCCGCCGCCGCCGCGGGCGAGGTCACCGCCGACGCGCTCGAGTCGGCCGAGGGCGCCGAGTCCGCCGACAGCGCCGAGCCGGCGGACTCCGCCGGCTCCGCGGACTCCGCCGGCAGCCCGGAGGAGACCGCCGAGGCCGGCAGCAACGCCAGCCCCGCCACCCCGGAGGACGTCGACGCGACGGACGCCGCGGAGCCGGCGGGTGCCGCGGAGCCCGGGGACGCGAGGTGACCGGCCCGGAGACCACCGGCCCCGGCGGCGACACCTCGCCGGCCGTGACCGGTGGCGACGTCGACCCCGAGGCCCAGGAGACCGTCACCGACGTCTTCAACCCCGACGACGAGCGGCAGGACGACGGCGACGTCACCCCGGAGCCGCAGCGGGAGAACGCCGCGGTCGTCGACGACCCGGCGCTCTCGCCCGAGGTCGCCCGAGCCGCCGCAGCCGAGGTCGAGGCCGCCGAGCTCTCCGACGCCGCGACCTCCGGCACCCGGTACGAGGGCGGCGACGCCGCGCCCGACCCCCGGTGAGCGGTCGCTGACCGCCGCACAGCACACCGACGAGCCCGCCCCCGTCCCCGGGGGCGGGCTCGTCCGTCTCCGCCTGTCGATCGCCTACGACGGGACGGCGCTGCACGGGTGGGCCCGCCAGCCCGGCCAGCGCACCGTGCAGGGCGACCTGGAGGCGGCGCTGGCCACCGTGCTGCGCCGCCCGGTGGGGCTGACCGTGGCCGGGCGGACCGACGCCGGCGTGCACGCCACCGGGCAGGTGGCGCACTGCGACGTCCCCCTCGACGTGTGGGACCGGCACCGGGACGGGCTGGTGCGGCGGCTGCGCGGCGTCCTCGCCCCCGACGTCGCCGTGACCGCGGTCGGTACCGCGCCGCCCGACTTCGACGCGCGCTTCGGGGCGCTGGCCCGCCACTACGTGTACCGGCTCACCGACGCCCCCGGGGGGGCGCCCCCGCTGCGCCGGGCGGACACCACCCCGTGGCCGCGCGGGGTCGACGCGGCCGCCATGGCGGCCGCGGCGCGACTGCTGCTGGGCGAGCACGACTTCGCCGCGTTCTGCCGGCGCCGCGAGGGGGCCACCACCGTGCGCGCGCTCCAGGCGCTCGACGTGGCCCGCGACGGTGCCCTCGTCACCGTCGCCGCGTCGGCGGACGCGTTCTGCCATTCGATGGTGCGCAGCCTGGTCGGGGCCCTGCTGGTCGTGGGGGAGGGGCGCCGGCCGGTCGGGTGGCCCGCGGCGCTGCTCGGCCGCACCGAGCGCTCCGGGGAGGTGCCGGTCGCGCCCGCCCGCGGGCTGACGCTGGTGCGCGTCGACTACCCCGCCGACGACGCGCTCGCCGCCCGGGCGAAGGTCACGCGGGCCCGCCGCTGCTGACCGGCCGGTCGGCGGGCCGCGGGGACCGCCGGGCGCGACCGGCTACGGCGTCGCCGCGACCGCCTCGGCGACCGGGGTGTCGCCGCCGACCAGCTCCACGACCGCGCCGTCCCGCGGGGCGTCCAGCAGGGCGAGCAGCACCGCGGCCACGTCGTCCCGCGGCACCTGGCCGGCGTCGATGCCGTGGCCGAGCCGCACCCTCCCGGTGCCCGGGTCGTCGGTGAGCCCGCCCGGGCGGACGACGGTGACGGCCAGGGCGGGCCGGGCCAGCAGATCGGCCTCGGCGGCCAGCTTGGCGCGCAGGTAGGCGGTGAAGACCTCGTCGGCGCCCGCGGGCGTCCCGCCCCCGGCCACGCGGTCCACGCCCATCGAGCTCACCAGCAGGTAGGTGCGGACACCGGCCTGCTCGGCGGCGTCGGCGAGCAGGACGGCGGCGCCGCGGTCGACGGTGTCCTTGCGCGGTGCCCCGCTGCCGGGCCCGGCGCCGGCGGCGAACACGACCGCGTCCGCCCCGCGCACGACCTCGGCGACCTCGTCGGCGGAGACCTGCTCGAGGTCGAGCACCACCGGCCGCACGCCGTCGCCCTCCAGGTCGGCCCGGTGGTCGGGGTTGCGGACGATGCCGAGGACGGTGTCCCCGCGGGCGGACAGCAGGCGGCCCAGGCGGCGGGCGACCTGCCCGTGGGCCCCGGCGATCACGATGCGCATGCGCGGGGCCTACCCCCGGCGGCGCCGCCCCACCCGGGCGCGCTCGGCGGCCGCCCGGGCCCGCTCCAGCTCGGCCGGGGTGTCGCAGTCGGTCCACGGCGGCGGCCGGCCCTCGGGCACCTCCGGGCGCAGCCGTCGGACGGCCAGCTCGGCGAGCACCCGGCGGACCGAGGTGGGGCCGCTGACCCCGGACAGCGCCGCGCCCAGCGCCGCGGTGCGCCAGACCCCGAGCAGCAGCTGGTCACGGCCGGTGTCGTCGACGACGAGCACGCCGTCGCCGGTCAGCCGCTCGCGCAGCGCGCGCACCAGCCCGGCCGTGACGAACGGGAGGTCACCGGCGAGCAGCGCTACCACCTCGGTGTCCACGACCGCCAGCCCGGCCCGCATCGCCGCCACCGGCCCGCCCCGGGGCGGGTCCTCCCGGACCACCACCACGCCGGGGGGCACCGGCTGCGGCGGGCCGACGACCACCCGCGGGTCGGCGTCGGCGACGGCGGCCAGCACGATCGCGAGCATCGTCCGGCCGCCGACCTCGAGCTGCGGCTTCGCCCGTCCCCCCATCCGGGCCGCGCGGCCGCCGGCCAGGACGACCGCGGCGTACGGCGGCAGGACCATGCGAGGACCGTAGGCCGCCGGCGTGGGTACCGTCGCCTCCCGTGGGACGAGTCACCAGCCGGACACCCGTGCTCCGCATCCGCGGGGGGTCGCGCACCACCCGGCCGGACACGGTGGCCGCCGAGGAACCGCTGGAGATCCGGCTGGCCGGGACCCCGCTCGCGGTGACCATGCGCACCCCCGGCGACGACTTCGACCTCGTGCACGGCTTCCTCGCCACCGAGGCCGTCATCGGGTCGGCGGAGGACGTCGCCGCCCTGCGCTACTGCGACTCGGTGGACGCCGACGGGCGCAACACCTACAACGTCGTCGACGTGGACCTCGCCCCCGGCGTCGAGGCCCCGGACACCGCGCTGGACCGGAACTTCTACACGTCGAGCTCGTGCGGGGTGTGCGGCAAGGCCTCCATCGACGCCATCCGCACCCGCACCCGCCACGACGTCGCCGGTGACCCGGTGGCGGTGCCGCTGGGCACGCTGCTGGCCCTGCCGGACCGGCTGCGTGCGGCCCAGCAGGTCTTCGCCAAGACCGGCGGGCTGCACGCGGCGGGGCTGTTCACCGCCGACGGGGAGCTGGTCGCGCTGCGCGAGGACGTCGGGCGGCACAACGCCGTCGACAAGGTCGTCGGTGACGCGGTCCGCGGCGGGCGGCTGCCGCTGGGCGGGCACGTGCTCGTGGTCAGCGGCCGGGCGAGCTTCGAGCTGACGCAGAAGGCGGCGATGGCCGGCATCCCGGTGCTCGCGGCCGTCTCGGCGCCGTCGTCCCTGGCCGTGGAGCTGGCCGCCGACGTCGGGATCACCCTGGTCGGCTTCCTCCGCGGCGACGGCTGCAACGTCTACACCAGGCCGGAGCGGATCGTGCTGCCGGAGTGATGTCGAGCCACTCGGCCACGGGAGCCGCCCCGCGCAGGTGACGCGAGGAGTGGGGGCCGGAGGCTCCCGCGACGAGCCGTCAGGCAGGGCTCAGCGCCACTGGGGGACGGCACCTGGCCGCGGTGGGAGCGCGGTAGCGCGACATCAGGCATGGTCGCCGCCGCGCAGCTGGCTGACCACGTGCGGCAGGAGCGGGCCGAGCACCGCCAGGCCGTCGCGCACCCCGCCCGTCGAGCCGGGCAGGTTGACCACCAGGGTGCGTCCCGCGGTCCCGGCGGTGCCGCGGGAGAGCACCGAGGTGGGCACCTTCCCCTCGCCGTAGCGGCGGACCGCCTCGGCGATGCCCGGGGCCTCCCGCTCGAGGACGGCGCGGGTGGCCTCCGGCGTCACGTCGGTGGGGGAGAGCCCGGTGCCGCCGGTGGTGAGGACGACGTCCGCCCCGGAGGCGACCGCCTCGCGCAGCACCGCGGCCAGCGCCTCGACGTCGTCCGGGCGCACGTGCGGGCCCTCGACGGTGAAGCCGAGCTCCCGCAGGCCCTCGGCGAGCGCGCGGCCGCTGCGGTCCTCGTAGACGCCGGCCGAGGCCCGGTTGGAAGCGGTGACGACGACCGCCCGCGCCCCGGGGGGCAGCTCGCTCACCGCCGCCACTCCCCGCTCTTGCCGCCGGACTTGGCCAGCAACCGGACGTCGGTGATCGAGGCCCGCGGGTCCACGGCCTTCACCATGTCGACCATCGTCAGCCCGGCCACGGCGACCGAGGTCAGCGCCTCCATCTCCACCCCGGTGCGGTCCGCGGTGCGGGCGGTGGCGGTGATCTCGACGCCCTCGTCGGTCACCTCGAGGTCCACGGTGACGCCGTGCAGGGCGATGGGGTGGCACAGGGGGACCAGGTCCGGCGTGCGCTTGGCCCCGGCGATGCCGGCGATGCGGGCCACGGCCACGGCGTCGCCCTTCGGCACGCCCTCGCCGCGCAGCAGGGCGACCACCTCGGGGCTGCACAGCACCCGGCCGGCGGCGGTCGCCTCGCGGGCGGTGACGGCCTTGGCGCTGACGTCGACCATGCGGGCGGCGCCGGCCTCGTCGACGTGGGTCAGCCGGGGTCCGGTCACTGGAGGGCTCCTTCGATCAGGACGACGTCGACCGAGGCGCCGGCCGGCAGCTCGGTGACGTCCTCGGGGACGACGACCAGGCAGTTGGCGCGCGCGAGGTGCGCCACCAGGTGCGAGCCGGGCCCGCCGACCTGGGAGACCTCCCCGCCCTCGTAGCGGCCCCGGAGGAACTGCCGCCGCCCGGCGGGGGAGCGCAGCGGCGCGGTGAGCCGCGCGGGCGCGCGCAGCCGGCCGGGGGAGGTGTGCCCGAGCGCCCGGCGCAGGGCCGGCCGGACGAACACCTCGAAGGAGACGAAGGAGCTCACCGGGTTGCCGGGCAGGGTGACCACGGGGACGCCGTCCACCGTGCCCGCCCCCTGCGGCCCGCCCGGCTGCATGGCCACCTTGCCGAACTCCACCGTGCCCAGGCCGGCGAAGGCGTCCTTGACCACCTCGTAGGCCCCGGCGCTCACCCCGCCGCTGGTGACCAGCAGGTCGGCCCAGCCGAGCTCGGCGCGGACGGTGGTGAGGAACTCGTCGACGTCGTCGGGCACGAAGTGCAGCCGCCGGGCCTCCCCGCCGGCCTCGGTGACGGCCGCGGCGAGCAGCGTCGAGTTCGACTCGTAGACCTGGCCCGGGAGCAGCGGCTCGCCGGGCTCGACCAGCTCGCTCCCGGTCGAGAGCACGAGCACCCGCGGCCGGCGCCGCACCACGAGGGCGCGCACCCCCACGGCGGCGGCCAGGCCGAGCTGGGCGGCGCCGAGCGCGGTGCCCGCGGTGAGCGCCACGGCCCCGGCGGCGATGTCCTCCCCGGCGTGCCGCAGGTGGGTCCCGGCCGCGGGGGCGTCGCGGACCTCGACGACGTCGGTGCCGCCGTCGGTCAGCTCCACCGGCACGACCACGTCGGCGCCCTCGGGCAGCAGCGCGCCGGTCATGATCCGCTGCACGGTGCCCGGGGCGAGCGGGCGGACGTCGGTGCGGCCGGCCGGCACGTCGTCGGCGACCGGGAGCCGGACCGGGCCGGGGGAGACCTCCGACCAGCGCGCGGCGTAGCCGTCCATCGCGGAGTTGTCGAAGCCCGGCAGGGGCACGCGGGCGACGACGTCGCGGGCGAGGACGCGGTGGCGCGCCGCGGCGAGCGGGACCTCCTCCTCGGGCAGCGGCGGCAGCAGCGCCGCCACGGCGGCCTGGTGTTCCTCGACGGTGCGCACGGGGCACATCCTGTCCGATCGCGAGCGGGGCCACCGCGGGGCGGGAGGGCGCGTGGCCGACGTCGTGGTGCTGGGCCAGGTCGGCCGGGACCCGGTCGACCCGACCGGCGGCGGGGACTCCTGCGTGGCCGCGCTCACCACCGCGGTGCTCGGTGGCGCCGCCCCGGCCGACGCCGCCTGGGCTGCCTCCGCGGCCGTGACCGGCACCGTCCGGCGGCTGGGCGGCCGACCGGCGCCGTCCCCGGAGTGCCTCGCGCAGGTGGTCCGCGCCCACCGCCGATAGTCTCCGGCCCAGCGGCGGGGGCGAGGAGCGGAGGACCGGGCATGGCCGAGTACGACCGGATGCTGGCGGCCAACGAGGCGTGGGCGCAGCAGTTCCCCGGTGAGCTGCCGGTCGCGCCCGCGCGGAAGGTGGCCGTGGTCGCCTGCATGGACTCCCGCATGCCGCTGTTCCCGCTGCTCGGCCTCGCGGTCGGCGACGCGCACGTGATCCGCAACGCCGGCGGCGTGGTCACCGACGACACGGTCCGGTCGCTGACCATCTCGCAGCACCTGCTCGGCACGCGGGAGATCGTGCTGGTCCACCACACCGACTGCGGCCTGCAGAAGACCGACGACGCGTCCTTCGCCGACCTGGTCGAGCAGGTCACCGGGCACCGCCCGCCGTGGCCGGCGCGCGCGTTCACCGATGTCGAGGAGGACGTGCGCACCTCGATCCGGCTGCTCCGCGAGAGCCCGTTCCTGCTCTCCCGCGACATCTGCGGCACCGTCTACGACGTGTCCACCGGGCGCCTGCGCCGGGTCGCGGCCGACGGCTGAGCCGGCCCGTCGGGAGGCCGGCCGGGCGCTGGTATCGTCGTCGGCTGGCGCGCGGGCCGGCTGGTGCCCGCGCGGCCGCACCACGTCTCCCGTGCTCGGCGAGGCGATCCCACCAGCCGCTCCCGACGACGACGGAGGACGCGCCGTGCGCACGTACTCGCCCAAGCCCGGTGAGGTCACCCGGGCCTGGCACGTCATCGACGCCACGGACGTGGTGCTCGGTCGACTCGCCAGCCAGACCGCTGTCCTGCTCCGCGGCAAGCACAAGCCGCAGTACGCCCCGCACGTGGACGTCGGCGACTTCGTCGTCATCGTCAACGCCGGCAAGGTCGCCCTGACCGGGTCGAAGCGGGACGAGAAGGTCGCCTACCGGCACTCCGGCTACCCGGGCGGCCTCAAGACGATCCCCGTCGGCGACCAGTTGCGGACCCACCCCGACCGCGTCGTCGAGCGCGCCGTCAAGGGGATGCTGCCGCACAACAGCCTGGGCCGGCAGATGCTCAAGAAGCTGAAGGTGTACGCCGGGCCCGAGCACCCGCACGCCGCTCAGCAGCCCCAGCCCTTCGAGATCAAGCAGGTGGCCCAGTGACGACCGCCCTCAACGTGACCGACGCCGAGGGGCGTCCGGTGCAGACCGTCGGCCGCCGCAAGGAGGCCGTGGTGCGCGTCCGGCTCCTGCCGGGCACCGGCCAGTTCCGCCTCAACGGCCGGACCATCGAGCAGTACTTCCCGAACAAGGTGCACCAGCAGCTCATCCGCGAGCCGCTGGTCACCGTGGAGCGGGCCGAGCAGTACGACGTCGTCGGCATCCTCCGGGGCGGCGGCGTCAGCGGGCAGGCCGGCGCGCTGCGCCTGGCCATCGCCCGGGCGCTCGTCGAGGTCGACGCCGAGGACCGCCCGGCCCTGAAGAAGGCCGGCTTCCTCACCCGCGACGCCCGCGTCACCGAGCGCAAGAAGTACGGCCTGAAGAAGGCCCGCAAGGCGCCTCAGTACTCGAAGCGCTGACCGGTACGTCCGTGGGTCGCCTCTTCGGGACCGACGGCGTCCGGGGTCGGGCCAACGCCGACCTCACGCCGGAGTTGGCCCTCGCGGTGGCACGTGCCGCCGCAGGCGTGCTCGCCGACCGCGACGGGACGGGGCGTCCCGTCGCGGTCGTCGGCCGCGACCCCCGCGCCAGCGGGGAGATGCTCGAGGCCGCCGTCGTGGCCGGCCTCGCCAGCGCCGGTGCCGAGGTGCTGCGCGCCGGGGTGCTGCCCACCCCGGCGATCGCGCACCTGACCGCGCACACCGGCGCCGACCTCGGCGTGATGATCTCCGCCAGCCACAACCCGATGCCCGACAACGGCATCAAGCTGTTCAGCCGGGGCGGGCACAAGCTGCCCGACGCCGTCGAGGCCGCCATCGAGGAGACGGTCACGGGCGGGGACGCCGCGGGGCCCCGCCCGACCGGTGCCGCGGTGGGCCGCGTCCGGGACCTCACCGACGCCACCGCGGCCTACGTCGAGCACCTGCTCGCGACCGTTCCCCGGCCGCTCACCGGGCTCACCCTCGTCGTCGACTGCGCCCACGGCGCGGCGGCGGCGTGCGCCCCCGACGTCTACCGCCGCGCCGGGGCCACCGTGCACGTCATCGGTGGCGAGCCCGACGGCTGGAACATCAACGACGGCATCGGCTCCACGCACCTCGGGCCCCTCACCGAGGCGGTGCGCGCCCACGGCGCCGACGTCGGCATCGCGCACGACGGCGACGCCGACCGCTGCCTGGCGGTGTCGGCCACCGGGGAGCAGGTGGACGGCGACGCGATCCTCGCCGTGTGCGCCCTCGACCTGAAGGAGCGGGGCGCGCTCGCGGAGGACACCGTGGTCGCCACGGTGATGAGCAACCTCGGGTTCCACCACACGATGCGCGACGCCGAGATCGCGGTGCACACCACCGCCGTCGGCGACCGGTACGTGCTGGAGGCGCTGCGCACCCGCGGGCTCTCGCTGGGCGGCGAGCAGAGCGGGCACCTCGTCTTCCTCGAGCACGCGACCACCGGCGACGGCCTGCTCACCGGGCTGACCCTGCTCTCGCGCATGGCCGGCACGGGGGCCTCGCTGGCCGAGCTGGCCTCGGTCGTGCAGCGCCTGCCGCAGACCCTGGTCAACGTCCCGGTGACCGACCGCATGGCGGTCGTGGAGAGCGAGGAGGTCGCCGCCGCCGTGAACGCCGTGGAGGCCGAGCTGGGGGACGACGGCCGGGTCCTGCTGCGGCCCTCGGGCACCGAGCAGCTGGTCCGGGTCATGGTGGAGGCGCCCACCCAGGAGGCGGCCGAGGCGGTGGCCGCCCGGCTGGCCGGGGTCGTCGCGCGCTGCTCCTGACCCCCCGGGGCGACCGGCCGCCCCGGGGGTGACCCGTGGGACGGCTGCGGGGCGAGGGGGCCGAGTGCCTCCCCCGGGGAGTGCCGCGGCCGTGTCGGACGGATCGGTCCGGCACCGCCGGTACCGTGGGCCCAATGTGCGGCATCGTGGGGTACGTCGGTCCTCGGGACGCGCGGGACGTCGTCCTGGAGGGTCTGCGCCGACTGGAGTACCGCGGCTACGACTCGGCCGGGATCGCCGTCCTGGCCGACGGGGAGCTGAGCGCGGAGAAGAAGGCCGGCAAGCTGGCCAACCTGGAGAAGGTGCTCGCCGAGCGCCCGCTCCCGGAGGCGGGCACGGGCATCGGGCACACCCGGTGGGCCACCCACGGCGGGCCGACCGACCGCAACGCCCACCCGCACCTGTCCGCCGACGGCACGGTCGCGGTGATCCACAACGGGATCATCGAGAACTTCGCCCCGCTGCGGTCGGAGTGCGAGGCCGGGGGCGTCGAGTTCCGCTCCGAGACCGACACCGAGGTGGCCGCGCACCTGCTGGCCGCCACCTACCGCGAGACCCCGGAGGGCCCGGGCCGCCTGGCCGAGGCGATGCGCCGGGTGTGCCGCCGGCTCGAGGGCGCCTTCACCCTGGTCGCCTCGCACGCCGACGAGCCCGACACGCTGGTCGCAGCGCGGCGCAGCAGCCCGCTGGTGGTCGGCGTCGGCGACGGCGAGTACTTCCTCGGCTCCGACGTCGCGGCGTTCATCGCGCACACCCGCGAGGCCCGCGAGCTCGGCCAGGACCAGGTCGTCGAGATCGACCGCACCCGCGGGCTCACCGTGACGACCTTCGACGGCGCGCCGGTCGAGCCGGTCGCCTACACCGTCGACTGGGACGCCGCGGCCGCCGAGAAGGGCGGCTACGACTGGTTCATGCTCAAGGAGATCGCCGAGCAGCCCCGGGCGATCGCCGACACCCTGCTGGGCCGGCTCGGCGAGCAGGGGCAGCTGGTCCTCGACGAGGTCCGGCTCTCCGACCAGGACCTCCGCGACGTCGACAAGGTCTTCGTCGTGGCGTGCGGCACCGCCTACCACGCCGGCCTGATCGCCAAGTACGCCATCGAGCACTGGACGCGGATCCCGGTCGAGGTCGAGCTGGCCAGCGAGTTCCGCTACCGGGACCCGGTCCTCGACCGCTCGACCCTCGTCGTGGTCATCAGCCAGTCCGGCGAGACCATGGACACCCTGATGGCGCTGCGGCACGCCAAGGACCAGAAGGCCCGCGTGCTGGCCATCTGCAACGCCAACGGGTCGACCATCCCGCGGGAGTCCGACGCGGTGCTCTACACGCACGCCGGGCCGGAGGTCGCCGTCGCCTCCACGAAGGGCTTCCTGACCCAGCTGGTCGCCTGCTACCTGGTGGGCCTCTTCCTCGCCCAGGTGCGCGGCATCAAGTACGCCGACGAGGTCGGCTCGGTGGTCGACCAGCTGCGCCGGCTGCCCGAGGCCGTCGAGCAGGTGCTCGGCGGGATGGACGCCGTGCGCGAGCTGGCGCGCTCCCTGGCCGGCGAGGGGACGATCCTGTTCCTGGGCCGGCACGTCGGCTTCCCGGTCGCCCTGGAGGGGGCGCTCAAGCTCAAGGAGCTGGCCTACATCCACGCCGAGGGGTTCGCCGCCGGCGAGCTCAAGCACGGCTCGATCGCGGTCATCGACCAGGGCACACCGGTCATCTGCATCGCCCCGGCGCGGCTGAGCCCGCTGCACGGCAAGGTGGTCAGCAACATCCAGGAGGTGCGGGCCCGCGGGGCGCGGACCATCGTGATCGCCGAGGAGGGCGACGAGGACGTCGTCCCCTACGCCGACCACCTCGTCCGGGTGCCGCCCACGCCGACCCTGCTCTCCCCGGTGGTGACCACCGTGCCCCTGCAGGTGTTCGCCTGCGAGGTCGCCGACACCCGCGGCTACGACGTCGACCAGCCGCGCAACCTGGCCAAGAGCGTCACCGTCGAGTAGAAGGACCCCGCCGATGATCAGGTGAGCTGGTCATCGGGGGTCCTGGCTCACCACCGGTGCTGAGCCAGGACCTGCAACGGTGAGCCAGGACGCCGGCCCGGCGCGTCACCAGGCTGCGCGGGCGGGACGGCGGCACGGCAGACTGGCGGCGTGGTCATCGGGGTGGGCATCGACGTCGTCCCGGTGGCCCGGTTCGCCGAGTCGCTGGCCCGCACCCCGGCGCTGCGCGACCGGCTGTTCACGCCCGCCGAGCAGCGGACGCCCGCCGGCTCGGACCGCACCGGCGAGTCGCTGGCCGCCCGGTTCGCGGCCAAGGAGGCCGTGGCCAAGGCGCTCGGCGCGCCCGGCGGCCTGCAGTGGCACGACGCCGAGGTCACCGTCGGCGAGCGCGGCCGCCCGCACCTGGTGGTGCGCGGCACCGTCGCCGCGCGGGCCGCGCAGCTGGGCGTGACCGAGTGGCACCTGTCCCTGAGCCACGACGGCGGCATCGCCTCGGCGGTGGTCGTCGCCGAGGGCCGCACCGGGGAGGTCGCGTGAGGGGCCTGCACACCGCCGCGGAGGTCCGCGCCGCGGAGGAGCCGGTGCTGGCCGCCACCCCCGAGGGCGCGCTCATGCAGCGCGCGGCCACCGGGCTGGCCACCGCGTGCCTGGACCTGCTGGGCCGGTGCTACGGCGTCCGCGTCACCGCGCTGGTCGGGGCCGGCAACAACGGCGGCGACGCGCTGTTCGCCGGCGCGCTGCTGGCCCGCCGCGGCGCGCGGGTCACCGCCGTCCTCCTCGACGCCGACCGCGCGCACCCCGCCGGGCTGGCCGCGCTGCGCGCCGCCGGCGGGCGGGTGACCGGTCCGGGCGGGCCGACCGGCCTGGAGCGCGCGGACCTCGTGCTCGACGGGATCGTCGGCATCGGCGGCACCGGCGGGCTGCGCGGGCCCGCGGTGGCGCTGGTCGCCGCCGCGGCCGCCGGCCCCGGGCTCATGGTCGCCGTCGACGTCCCCAGCGGGGTCGACGCCACCACGGGGGCGGTGCCCGGGGCGGCGTTCCCCGCCCAGCACACGGTGACCTTCGGTGCCGTCAAGGCGGGCCTGGTCGTCGGGGCCGGGCGCGGGTACGCCGGCACCGTCCACCTCGTCGACCTCGGCCTGGAGCTGCCGCCGGCCGGCCTCTCCCAGTTCGCCGACGCCGACGTCGCCGACCGGCTGCCCGCGCCGGCCCCCGACGACGACAAGTACTCGCAGGGCGTCGTCGGCATCGTGGCCGGCTCGGCCACCTACCCGGGCGCCGCCGTCCTCTGCACCGGCGCGGCGCTGCGGACCCGGCCCGGCCTGGTCCGGTACGCGGGCACCGCGGCCGACGGCGTCCGCTCGGCGTGGCCGGAGACGATCGTGACCGAGGGGCGCCCCGGGGACGCCGGCCGGGTCCAGGCCTGGGTCGTCGGGCCGGGCGTGGGCACCGACGAGGACGCGCGCAGCGTCCTGGCCGAGGTGCTGGCCACCGACCTGCCGGTGCTGCTGGACGCCGACGCCCTCACGATGGCCGCGCAGGACCCCGACCTCGTGCGGGGCCGGTCGGCGCCGACCGTGCTCACCCCCCACGACCGCGAGTTCGCCCGCTTCGGGCGGGAGCCCGGGCCCGACCGCGTCGGCGCGGCGCGGACCCTGGCGGCCGACCTGGGCGCCGTCGTCCTGCTCAAGGGGGACGCGACCGTGGTCGCCGACCCCGGCGGGCGGGCGTTCGTGAACGGCACCGGCACGTCGTGGCTGGCCACCGCGGGCACGGGTGACGTGCTCTCCGGCATCGCCGGCGCCGTGCTCGCCACCGGGCTGGACCCGGCCGAGGCGGCGGCGACCGCCGCCCACCTGCACGGGCGGGTCGGGCAGGTGGCCGCCGAGCGCGGGCCGCTGCTCGCCGGGGACCTGGTGCGCCGCCTCCCCGAGACCCTGGCCCGCCTGCGCCGGTGATCCCGGCGGGCCTGGGAGGATCGACCCCGTGACCCACCCCGTCCGCGCCGAGGTGGTCGTCGACCTCGACGCCATCGCCGCCAACACCGCCGTGCTCCGCGAGCGGGTCGGCCGGCCGCTCATGGCGGTGGTCAAGGCCGACGGGTACGGCCACGGCATGGTGCCCGCCGCCCGCGCCGCGCTCGCCGGCGGCGCCGACGCCCTCGGGGTCGCCGTCGTCGAGGAGGCCCTGGCGCTGCGCGCGGCCGGGATCACCGCGCCGGTGCTGGCCTGGCTCAACGGGCCGGGGGAGGACCTGGCGGCGGCGCTGGCCGCCGACGTCGAGGTCTCGGTCAACGCGGTGTGGGGGCTCGAGGAGGCCGTCGCCGCCGCCCGGGCCGCCGGCCGCACCGCCCGGCTGCACCTCAAGGTCGACACCGGCCTCTCCCGCGGCGGGGCGACGCCCGACCAGTGGCCGGCCCTGGTGGCCGCCGCCGCCCGCGCGCAGGCCGACGGCGAGGTCGAGGTGGTCGGGCTGTGGAGCCACCTGGCCTACGCCGACGCACCCACGCACCCGACGATCGGGCTGCAGGTGGGCGTGTTCGAGGAGGCCGTGGTGATCGCGCGGGACGCCGGGCTGACCGGGGCGCGCCGGCACCTGGCCAACTCCGCGGCCACCGTGGCGCTGCCGCACACCTGGTTCGACATGGTGCGGCCCGGGGTGGCCGTCTACGGGCTGGACCCCCTCGGTGGCGACCCCGCCGTCCACGGTCTGCGCCCGGCCATGACCGTCCAGGCGCGCGTCATGCTGACCAAGCGGGTGCCGGCCGGGGCGGGGGTCTCCTACGGGCACACCTACGCGCCGGAGCGGGAGACGACGCTGGCCGTCGTGCCGGTGGGCTACGCCGACGGCGTCCCGCGGGCGGCCGGGAACCGGGCCCCGGTGCTCGCCGCCGGGGCGCACCGGACCATCGCCGGCCGGGTGTGCATGGACCAGTTCGTGCTCGACGTCGGCGACGACGCGGTGGCCCCCGGCGACCGGGTGGTGCTGTGGGGGCCGGGCACCGGCGGGGAGCCCACGGCGCAGCAGTGGGCCGACGCCGTCGACACCATCCACTACGAGCTGGTCGCCCGCATCGGCGGGCGCTTCGCGCGCCGGCACGTCGGCTCGGCCGGCGCCGTCTGATGGCCGCCGGCCCGCCGGCCCGCCGGCACCAGCCGCACCTCCCGCACACCCGCGCCGGGGTCGTCGGCGCCCTGATCGGGCTGGCCGCCGCCGGGACCGCGGTGGGGGTGGCGGTCAGCCGCGCCGCGGCCCGCCGGGTCGGCGCCGAGCGGATCGGGTCCGCGGCCGGGCTGCCGCCCGGCGCCTCGGACGCCGAGCTGCGCGAGGACGACCCGCTCGGCCCCGCCTCCCGGCGGGCGGACCGCACCGCGCTGGTCCAGGCCGACGACGGCGTGCTGCTGCACGTGGAGGAGGTCGGGCCGACCGACGCCCCCCTGACCGTCGTCTTCGTGCACGGCTACTCGCTGTCCCTGGCGTCCTGGACGTTCCAGCGCCGCACGCTGGCCGCCGAGCTCGCCACGGCCAACGGTGCCCGGCCGCGCGCCCGCCTCGTCTTCTACGACCAGCGCGGCCACGGCGCCTCCGGCCGCGGTGCGGCCGAGCACGCCACCATGGCCCAGCTGGGCCGCGACCTCGCCCGGGTGCTGGACGCGCGGGTGCCGCGCGGCCCCGTCGTCCTCGCCGGGCACTCGATGGGCGGGATGACGGTGATGGCGCTGGCCGCCGTCCGGCCCGACCTGTTCCGGGAGCGGGTGGTGGGCGCGGCGCTGCTGAGCACCTCGAGCGGCAACCTGGCCGACCTCAGCTTCGGCCTGCCCGAGCTGCTCACCCGCGTGCGCGCGGCGGTCTTCCCGGTCGCCGCGTACACCATGCGCCGCCGGCCGGCGCTCGCCGAGCGCACCCGCCGGCTGGCCGCCGACCTCATCTCGCACCTCACGTGGGGGCTGTCGTTCGCCTCCGACGACGTCGACCCGGCGCTCGGCCGGTACGTCGACGCCATGATCGCCGGCACGCCGGTGGACGTGATCGCGGAGTTCTACCCGGCGATCGCCGGCCTCGACGAGACGGCCTCCCTCGGCCCCCTGCGCACCGTGCCGACCCTGGTGCTCACCGGCGACTCCGACCGGCTGATCCCGCCGGGGCACAGCGAGGCCATCGTCGAGCACCTCACGCGGGAGGGCCCGGCCGACGTGGAGCACGTCGTCGTCCCCCGGGCCGGGCACATGGTGCCGCTGGAGCGGCCCGACGAGGTCACCGGCGCCCTCACGGCGCTGCTGCGCCGGGTCGGCGCCGGGACGCCCGCCCCCGGGTGACGTCCGCGCGGTACCGGTCCGGTGCCCGCCGTTAGGGTGCCTGCGTGGCCGCACCCCGACCGCCCCGGCTCGACGCCGCCGCCGAGGAGGTGGCGGCCACCGCACGGGCGGCGCCGGACTGGGCCGCGCTGGCCGGGGCGGCGCGCGGCTGCCTGGCCTGCCCCGAGCTCGCCGGGGCCCGGCAGCACGTCGTCGTCGGGGACGTCCCCGCGTCGGGCCGGCCCCGGCTCGCCCTGGTCGGCGAGGCACCCGGTGCGACCGAGGACGAGACCGGCCGGCCGTTCGTCGGCCGGTCGGGAGCCCTGCTGGACCAGCTGCTCGCCGAGGCCGGGCTGGACCGCGCGCAGGCCGCGGTGCTCAACGTGGTGAAGTGCCGGCCGCCGGGCAACCGCACCCCGAAGGCGCCCGAGGTGACCCGGTGCAGCGGGTGGCTGCACCGCCAGCTGGAGCTGCTCGACCCCCCGGCGGTCGTGGCGCTCGGCCTCTCGGCGGCCAAGTGGTTCCTCGGGCCGCGCACGGTGCTGGCCGCCGCGCGCGGCCGCGCGCACGACGTGGACGGGCGGGCCGTCTGGGCCACCTACCACCCGTCGGCGGCGATCCGGTTCGGCCCGAACGGCGCGCCGCGGGCCGGGCTGCTCGAGGACCTGAGGGCCGTGGCCGGGACCCTGCGGTGAGGCGGGAGCACCTGCTGCCCACGGTGGAGGACACCCGGGCCCTGGGCGCCGCGCTGGCCGAGCTGGTGCGGGCCGGCGACCTGGTCGTGCTGGCCGGGCCGCTCGGCGCGGGCAAGACCGCCCTCACCCAGGGCCTCGGTGCCGCGCTGGGCGTGGGGGAGCCGGTGACCTCGCCGACCTTCGTCATCGCCCGGGTGCACCGGGGCGGCCGGCTGCCGCTGGTGCACGTGGACGCCTACCGGCTCGGCGGGGCGGCCGACGTCGACGACCTCGACCTCGACGCGTCCGCGGAGGAGTCGGTGACCGTCGTCGAGTGGGGCCGGGGACTGGTCGAGCAGCTCGCCGACGAGCACCTGGAGGTGCGGCTGGACCGCCGGGAGGACGACGTCCGGACCGCGCTGCTCGTCCCGCACGGCCCCGGGTGGGAGCGGCGCCTGGCCGGCGTCTGACCCCGCGTCAGGCGCCGCCCGGTCCCAGGGCCGTGAGCAGCTCGACGTCCCGGTGGCCGGCCAGGGCGGCGAGCCCCGCGTCGAAGGTGACCACCCGGACCCCGCGCCGGCGGGCCAGCGCCAGCAGGTGCGCATCGGTCACCTGGCGGTGCCCTGCGGTGGCGGGGACGTCCGGGTCGACCATCGAGACGTCGTCCACGAGGAACCGGTGAGCGCCGATGCGGCGCAGGCGGGCGAGGACCTCCCGTGCGGCGGCGGCACCGATCGGGCTGGGCAGGACCGCCCGGTTGGAGGAGACGCGGACGAACCCGCTCTCGGTGACCGGGCAGGTGGCCCACCCGGTCCGGCCGGCGACCGAGAACCACGTCCGGATCGCGGCGTGGTGCACGTGCGAGTCCCACGCCAGGGCCACGAGGGCGTTGACGTCGAGCAGGGCCACCTGCGGTCAGGCCTCGTCGAGGGCCCGGGCGACCATCGACGGCGTGATGGGCGGGGTGCCGCTCGGGACGCGGATGACCGGGAGCGCGCCGTCGCTCTCCACCCGGGCCGGGGTCAGCCCGCGGCGGGCGAGCTCCGAGACGACCGAGCCGATCGAGCGGCGCTCGCTCGCGGCCAGTTCGCGGGCGGCGGCGAGCACGTCGTCGTCCAGGTCGAGCGTCGTCCGCACGGCCTGATGATACCGCATCACGGCATCACCGCCGTACCCGTGGGCGCCCGGCGTCCCCGCACTACCCTGGTCGGTCGTGCTCGTCCTCGCCCTCGACACCGCCACCCCGACCCTGGTCGCAGGGGTCGCCCGCTGGGCCGACGGGCGGGCCGACGTCCTCGCCGAGCACGCCCTGCCGTCGGGCACCCGGCACGCCGAGCTGCTCACCGGCGCCGTCACCGGGGTGCTCGCCGAGGCCGGGCTCCGCGTCGCCGACCTCGGGGCGGTCGTCACCGGCCTGGGGCCGGGGCCGTTCACCGGGCTGCGGGTCGGGGTCGTCACCGCCGCGGCGATCGGCGACGCGCGCGGGCTGCCGGTCGTCGGCGTCTGCTCGCTGGACGCCGTGGGCGCCGGCGCCCGCGCCGTGGTCACCGACGCCCGCCGCAAGGAGGTCTACTGGGCCGTCTACGGCGGCGACGGCGGGCGGCTCGACGGGCCGGGGGTCGCGCGGCCCGAGGAGCTCACCGTCCCCCGTCCGGTGGTGGGGGACCCGCGCTTCGCCGACCGGCTGGGCGTCGACGTCACCCCGGCCGACGTGACCACCGCCGGGCTGCTGCGCGCCGCCGGCCCGCAGCTGGCCGACCCGTCGTCCGCCGGCCCGCTGGTGCCGCTCTACCTGCGCCGGCCGGACGCCGTCCCGCCCGCCTCCTACAAGCCGGTGACGTCGGCGTGAGCACCCGGCTGCGGCCGATGCGGCTGGCCGACCTCGACGCCGTCCTCGCGCTGGAGGAGGAGCTGTTCGCCCCCGACACCTGGACGCGGGCGATGTACCGGGACGAGCTCTCCCGCACCGACACGCGCCACTACCTGGTGGCCGAGGACGGCGACCGGGTCGTGGGCTACGCCGGCTTGATCGCCTACGACGACGAGGCGCACGTGGCCACCATCGGGGTGACGACCGGCCGCCAGGGCGAGGGCATCGGCGCGCGGCTGCTCGACGCGCTGCTGGTCGAGGCCGACCGGCGCAGCCCGGTCGTGCTGCTGGAGGTGCGCGCCGACAACGGGACGGCGCAGGCGCTCTACCGGAGGCGGGGGTTCGTCGAGGTCGGCCGGCGCCCGCGCTACTACCAGCCGAGCGGCACGGACGCCGTCGTGATGAAGAGGGAGCGGGCAGGGGCGTGAGCATCGCAGCGAGGGACGAGCGAGGAGCGGAGCGCTCCGCGGGAGCGACCGGGGACAGGGAGCGGGCAGGGGCGTGAGCATCGCAGCGAGGGACGAGCGAGGAGCGGAGAGCTCCGCGGGAGCGACCGGGGACAGGGAGCGGGCAGGGGCGTGACCGACGAACCGCTGGTGCTGGGATTCGAGACCTCGTGCGACGAGACCGGCGTGGGGCTGGTGCGCGGGCACACGCTGCTGTCCGACGCGCTGGCCACGTCGGTGGCCGAGCACGAGCGCTTCGGCGGGGTGGTGCCGGAGATCGCCTCGCGGGCGCACCTGGAGGCGATGGTGCCGACGGTGCACCGGGCGCTGGCCGAGGCCGGCGTCCGGGCCGCTGACGTCGACGCGGTCGCGGTGACGGCCGGGCCCGGGCTGACCGGCGCGCTGCTGGTCGGGCTGGCCGCCGCCAAGGCGTACGCGCTGGCCCTCGACAAGCCGCTGTACGGCGTCAACCACCTGGCCGCGCACGTCGCGGTCGACGAGCTGCAGCACGGCCGGCTCGCGGAGCCGTCGCTGGCGCTGCTGGTCTCCGGCGGGCACAGCTCGCTGCTGCTGGTGCCCGACCTCTCCCAGGAGGTGCGCTCGCTCGGCCGCACGATCGACGACGCGGCGGGGGAGGCCTTCGACAAGGTCGCCCGCGTGCTCGGCCTGCCGTTCCCGGGCGGCCCGCCGATCGACCGGGCCGCGCGCGAGGGCGACCCGGCGGCGATCGACTTCCCGCGCGGGCTCACCGGCCCCCGCGACGCCCCCTACGACTTCTCCTTCTCGGGCCTGAAGACCGCCGTCGCCCGCTGGGTCGAGGCCCGGCAGCGGGCCGGCGAGCCGGTGCCGGTGGCCGACGTCGCGGCGTCCTTCCAGGAGGCGGTCGCCGACGTGCTGACGGCCAAGGCGGTGCGGGCCTGCCGGGACCACGGCGTGGACCACCTGGTGCTCGGCGGCGGGGTGGCGGCCAACTCCCGGCTGCGGGCGCTGGCCGAGCAGCGGTGCGCCGCGGCCGGCATCGTGCTGCGGGTGCCCAGCCCCCGGCTGTGCACCGACAACGGTGCGATGGTGGCGGCCCTGGGCTCGCGGCTGGTCGCGGCGGGGGTGGCGCCGTCCGCGCCGGACGTCGGCGCCGACAGCTCGCTGCCGATCGACGTCGTCACCCGCTGACGGGAGTGGATCCGTCGGTGTCACCTCGACGGATCCACTCCGCAGACGAGGGCGGTGGGCCGGCCGGCGACCCGGGTGACCACGACGGTCGCCGAGCCGTCGCCCGGCCCGCGCAGCTGCCGGGCGAGCTGCTCGGGCTCGATCGCCGAGCCGCGCTTCTTCACGACGACCCGGCCGACGCCGCGGGCCCGCAGCAGCGCCCGCAGCCGCTTGAGGTGGAACGGCAGCACCGCGTCGACCCGGTAGGAGGCCACCCACGGGGAGGCGGCGGGCGCGTCGGAGGTGAGGTAGGCGATCGTCGGGTCGACCAGCGTCGCGCCGAGGTCGGCGGCGACGAGCGCGACCAGCCCGGAGCGGATCACCGCCGGGTCGGGCTCGTGCAGCCACGTGCCCACGGGCCCGGTGGGTGCGGAGCCGGGGTCCTCGTCCGCGGTCAGTTCCAGCACCGCGTCCCCGTGCACCAGGGACGCCCGGCGCCAGGCCGTCGACACCCCGCGCCCCCACAGCAGCGCCTCCACGACCGTGCCGCCGGCCGACACCCACTCCGCCTCGACGCCCTCGGGCACCCGCGCGTGGTCCAGGCCGGGCGCGACCTTCACCACCGCCCGCGGCACCCCGTCGAGCAGCGCGGCCACCGTCGGCCAGGGCGGCGACCAGCGGTCGGGGTCGAGCCGGCGCCGGCCGCCGGCGCGCCGGGCCGGGTCCAGCACGGCGGCGCGGCAGCCGGCGACCGTCCCGCCCTCGGCGGCGGCGACCAGGTCGACGACGTCGGCATCCACCACGGTGACGCGGTCGGCCAGGCCGAGGGCCGCGGCGTTCGCGGCGGTCAGCTCCCGGGCGACGGGGTCCCGGTCCACCGCCACCACCGCCGCGCCGGCCCGGGCGAGGGCGATCGCGTCGGTGCCCGAGGCGCACCCGAGGTCGGCGGCGTCCGAGCCGGCCACGCGCAGCCGCGCGGCCCGGCGGGCGGCCAGCGCCGGCCGGCCGGCCTGCTCGAGGGTGTCGGCGGTCAGCAGCAGGACGTCGGCGTCCGCGCCGAACACCGGCCGGGCGCGGGCCCGCAGCCGGGCGAGCTCCCACGCCGGCCCGGCCAGCTCGGCACCCACCTCGGCGCGCAGCCGGGTCAGGCCGGCCAGCACCTCGGCGCCCCCGGCGAGGAGGTCGGCGGCCCGGGCGGTGGCCCGTTGCCCGGCGGGGGTGCGCAGCGCGCGCAGCCTGGTGAGGTCGTCGGGCACGCCGCCAGCGTGGCGCACGGCCGGTGCTCCCCCGGGTCGGGGGGCCCGGTTGAGTGGCTGGCACTCTCCTGGGTAGAGTGCCAACCGACACGGGCAGGTGCCTGACCCCCGCGACGGCAGGCCCGGCCTTCGTGCCACAGCATCAGCTCCACCTACCCAGCCGTCCGAGCCAGAAGGGGGCGTCACCGACGTGACGACCGCTACCAAGGTCACCATCAAGCCGCTGGAGGACCGCGTCGTGGTCCAGGCCAACGAGGCCGAGACCACCACCGCCTCGGGTCTGGTCATCCCCGACACCGCCAAGGAGAAGCCGCAGGAGGGCACGGTCGTGGCCGTGGGCCCCGGCCGCGTCGACGACAACGGCAACCGCGTCCCGCTCGACGTCAAGGTCGGCGACGTCGTCATCTACTCCAAGTACGGCGGCACCGAGGTCAAGTACGCCGGCGAGGAGTACCTGGTGCTCTCCGCCCGCGACCTGCTCGCCGTCGTCGAGAAGTAAGGGGACCCCGTCGCCCCCACCGCTCGCGAGCTCGCGGCGGGGCCCTGCGACGGGGCCGGTTCCAGCACCCTGCGACGGGGCCGGTTCCAGCACCCTGCGACGGGGCCGATCCCGGCCCTCACAGGGGTCGTTCCAGCACCTCGCGTCCGCCCCGGCGACCCGTACTGACCGGGTCCCGGGGCGGACGTCTTCACCCCTGCACCTCTTGATCGGAAGGGCCCCATGGCCAAGATCATCAAGTTCAACGAGGACGCCCGCCGCGCGCTCGAGCGCGGCGTGGGCAAGCTGTCCGACGCGGTCAAGGTGACCCTCGGCCCGCGCGGCCGCAACGTCGTCCTCGACAAGAAGTTCGGCGCCCCGACCATCACCAACGACGGCGTCACCATCGCCCGCGAGGTCGAGCTCGAGGACCCGTACGAGAACCTCGGCGCCCAGCTGGCCAAGAACGTCGCCACCAAGACCAACGACGTCGCCGGTGACGGCACCACCACGGCCACCGTGCTGGCCCAGGCGCTGGTCCACCAGGGCATGCGGACCGTCGCCGCCGGCGCCAACCCCATGAGCCTCGGCCGGGGCATGCGCGCCGCCGCCGAGGCGATCACCGCGGAGCTGGACTCGGTCGCCATCCCGGTCGACGACCAGCGCTCGATCGCCGAGGTCGCGACCATCTCCGCGCAGGACGCCGAGGTCGGTCGGCTCATCGGCGAGGCGATGGAGAAGGTCGGCAAGGACGGCGTCATCACCGTCGAGGAGAGCACCACCCTCTCCACCGAGCTCGAGGTGACCGAGGGCGTCCAGTTCGACAAGGGCTACCTCTCGCCGTACTTCGTCACCGACTCCGAGGCGATGGAGGCCGTCCTCGACGACGCCCTCGTCCTCCTGGTCAGCGGCAAGATCAGCGCGCTGGCCGACCTCCTGCCGCTGCTGGAGAAGGTGCTGTCCACCGGCAGCCGGCCGCTGCTGATCGTCGCCGAGGACGTCGAGGGCGAGGCGCTGTCCACCCTGGTCGTCAACTCCATCCGCAAGACCGTCAAGGTCGCCGCGGTGAAGTCGCCGTACTTCGGTGACCGGCGCAAGGCCTTCATGACCGACCTCGCCGTCGTCACCGGCGGTCAGGTGGTCAGCGAGGACGTCGGCCTCAAGCTCGACTCCGTCGGCCTCGAAGTGCTCGGCACCGCTCGCCGGGTGACCGTCACCAAGGACGCCACCACCATCGTCGACGGCGGCGGGACGACGCAGGCCATCGGCGACCGCGTCGCGCAGATCCGCCGCGAGATCGAGGCGACCGACTCCGACTGGGACCGCGAGAAGCTGCACGAGCGGCTGGCCAAGCTGGCCGGCGGCATCGGGGTCATCCGCGTCGGCGCGGCCACCGAGGTCGAGATGAAGGAGAAGAAGCACCGGATCGAGGACGCCATCGCCGCCACCCGCGCCGCGGTGGAGGAGGGCGTCGTCCCCGGTGGCGGTTCGGCCCTGGTGCACGCGGCCGCCGCGATCGACGCCCTCGACCTCACCGGTGACGAGCTGATCGGCGCCCGCGCCGTGAAGACCGCCCTCGACGAGCCGCTGGTGCGGATCGCCGAGAACGCCGGCGTCGAGGGTCGTGTCGTGGTCGCCAAGGTCCGCGAGGCCGGCAAGGGCTCGGGCTTCAACGCCGCGACCGGCGAGTACGGCGACCTGGCCGCCCAGGGCGTCATCGACCCGGTCAAGGTCACCAAGGCGGCGCTGTCCAACGCCGTGTCGATCGCTTCCATGGTGCTCACCACCGACTCCGCCGTCGTCGAGGCGCCGGAGGAGGAGCACGAGCACGCGGGGCACCACACCCACGGCCACTCGCACGGCCACGGGCACGCCCACTGAGCGAGGACCCGGGTCAGGGGCGCGCCCACCGGGCGCGAGCCGCTGACCCGGGTCCGAGTCGATGGCGGGGGTCGGTCCGGTCCGCCGGGCCGGCCCCCGTCGCCGTCCCCGTCCCGGGCTCGGGCGCTCAGCCGGTGTCGGTGACGAGCGCGGCGACGAGCCGGCGGACGACGTCCCGGCACGCGGTCAGCTCGGCCGCGGTCGCGCCCGCGGCCGCCAGCACCCGTGCGCGCTGGTCGTCGCCCCGCCGGACGAGGTCCTCGAGCGTCCGGCGCCCTCGTCGGTGACCGACAGCAGCGGTGCGGGCCGGTGGTCCGGGTTGGCCGCGCGCGCCAGGAGGCCGGCAGCGACCAGGTCGTCGGCCACCCGCTGGACCGACTGCCGCGCCAGGCCGAGCCGGCGCGCGGTGCCGGCGGCGGTGCGGGGCGCGTCGGACAGCACGCTGAGCACGTGCCACCGGGCCGCGGTCTGCCCCGCGCCGGCGGCGATCGCCTCGCTCGTGCGGCGCGAGGTGCCGGCGAGCTCGTAGACGTCGGCGACGAGCAGGCGGTAGGCCGTGAGGACGTCGTCCATGTGTGACAGCACACTGCCGTGATGGCAGGGTGCTGACGGAGGTGGCGACATGCTGGCGGACGCGCTGCACGCGCCCGGCCCGGCGCCCGGGGTCGACCTCGACGACTTCGGGCGCCTCGTGGGGGCCTGGGACCTCGACTGGACCGGCCTGGGCCCCGACGGCGCCTGGCACCGGGCCGAGGGGGAACTGCACGTGGGCTGGGTGCTGGGCGGCCGTGCCGTCCAGGACGTCTGGATCGTCCCCGGCCGGGGGCGGCCCGGCGCGGGCCTCCCGCCGCTGGCCTTCCACGGGACGACGGTCCGCTTCCGGGACCCGGCCGGGGGCCGCTGGCTGTCGACCTGGATGGACCCGGTCAACGGCCGGGTCCGGCGCTTCGTCGGCCGCCGGCAGGGGGAGGACGTCGTCCTGCTCAGCGATGACGAGGAGCCCCGGCTGCGCTGGCGGTTCACCGGCGTCACCCCCGGCGCCTTCACCTGGTCGGCGGAGACCTCCCGCGACCGGGGCGCCACGTGGGTGCACGACGAGCGCATGGCCGCCCGGCGCCACGAGGGCGGGTGAGCGACCGAGGGCCGGTCCAGCAGGTGCTGGACCGGCCCTCGGTGAGATCAGGGGGGCGGGCTCACACGCCCGCGGCGACGGCGGCGGGCTCCGCGGCGATCAGCCGGGCCCGCTCCTCCTCGCTCATGCCGCCCCAGACGCCGTAGGGCTCGCGGACGGCCAGGGCGTGCTTCAGGCAGGCGTCGACGACGGGGCAGCGGGCGCACACGGCCTTGGCGGCCTGCTGGCGCCGGGCCCGGGCCGGGCCGCGCTCACCGTCCGGGTGGAAGAACAGGGCGGTGCTCTCGCCACGGCAGGCCCCGTGCAGCTGCCAGTCCCACACCTCGGCCACGGGTGTCGGGAGTCGGCGGATGTCGGCCATGTCGGTCCTCCTCGGCTCGGTGCCAGCCGGAGGGGACATACCGGCCGCACGGGGCCGGTGCCCTTCGCCTCGACGGGTCAAACACACGTCGACCCCGCATTTTCCCGGTTCCGCCCTCCCTCCGCTGGGTGAGAGGCGCTGTCGCCGCCCCGGGCAGTCGATCAAGGTGATCCCAGGTCGTGCCGTACCCGTGGGGAGCCCCTCGCGGGGCGGCCGTGATCCGGGGGCATGGACGTCGCCGGGGGGACGAGGAGCAACCGTGATCGACGACAGGATGCGGGGCCCGGGTCAGGGCACCACCACCGTCTGGGTCTACGACGAGCGCCGGCGGGTGCGCGACGACATCGCCGGCCGCCTGGTGGCGCTGCCGTTCGTCAGCCGGGTCGAGGTCGTCGGGGACGCCGCCGCGCTCATGGCCCGTCTGGCCACCCGGATGCCCGACGTCCTGCTGATCGGCACCCAGCGCGCCGTCGACTCCGGCCTGACGGTCGCCACCCAGGCCCTGCGGGCGCACCCCCGGCTGCGGGTGCTCGTGCTCGGTGCCCCCGACGACGCCGAGACCGTGCGGGCCGCCGTCGCCGCGGGCGCCCGCGGCTACCTGCGCTGGGACGCCAGCGCGCTGGAGATGGGCCTGGGCCTGTCCCGCGTGGGGCTGCGCGTCGACGGGCGGCCGCCGGTGCCGGGTGCCCCGCACGCCGGGGTCCCGCTGGCCTCGGTCGGCCCCTCGAACGGGGCGCCGTCCTGGAGCGCCGCCACCCCGCTGGCCGGCTCCGCCCCCACGACGGTGCGCTCCACGGTGCGCGAGGTCGCCCCGGTCGCGCTGTCCATGCGGGAGATGCAGGTGCTCACCGGCATGAGCCAGGGGAAGAGCAACGCGCAGATCGGTCGCGAGCTCTACCTCTCCGAGGACACGATCAAGACCCACGCCCGCCGGCTGTTCCGCAAGCTCGGCGCCAAGGACCGCGCCGAGGCGGTCGCCACCGGGTTCCGCCGGGGCATGATGCAGTGACATGGCGGTCCTCCGGGCCGCACCGCGGCCACGTGCCGTCCCCGGCTCGCGCCGAGCCGCTCGGTCGTGCCCACCTCGGGGGACCCTGCGGGCCCCCGCTCGTCGGGCCGCACCGCGGCCACGTGCCGTCCCCGGCTCGCGCGGAGCCGCTCGGTCGTGCCCACCTCGGGGGACCCTGCGGGCCCCCGCTCGCCGGGCCGCACCGCGGCCACGTGCCGTCCCCGGCTCGCGCCGAGCGGTGCCGCCAGGGCATCGATCCCCGCGGCGGGACGAGAACACGGTGAGCGCCCCCTCCCGGCTCGGGAGGGGGCGCTCACCGTGTCCTCCCGGTCGTCAGGGCGACCGGCCGGCCGGCCCGAGCGGCGCTGATCCGGTCGCTACCCGACCCCGCTGGATCGTTGTGCGTTCGAGACGCCGTCGTCCGTGCCCTGTGCTTACATCCTAGTGACCCGCGTCACAGCCGGATGCAGTCCTGGGGGACCGATGCGCACTGCGGCAGCGCTGGTGGGGCTCGCCGTCGTCGCGCTCCTGGCCGGCTGCGGCGAGGAGCAGGCCGGTGGCGGTGATGCGGCGTCGTACCCGACCGAGTCGATCCGGCTGCTCGTGCCCTACGACGCCGGCGGCCCGACGGACCTGACCACCCGCACGGTCGGCGCCTGCCTCGAGAGCGAGCTCGGCCAGACCGTGGTGGTCGAGAACCTGCCGGGCGGGTCCGGTGCGCTGGCCACCACCGAGCTGGTCGGCGCCGAGCCCGACGGGTACACCCTGTCGCTGGTCACGGCCGGCACCACGGTGCTGACGCCGCTGGCCAACGAGGTCGGCTACACCAAGGACGACATCACCCCGATCGGCGTCATGGCGGAGGTGCCCTCCGTCCTCGCGGTCGGCGCGGACTCGCCGTACGCGTCGGCCGAGGACTTCTTCGCCGCGGTGGAGGCCGACCCCGGCGCCGTCTCGGTCGGCGTCCCCGGCGCCTCCACCCCGCAGGCCATCGAGCTGCAGCGGCTCGCCGACGAGCACGGCGCGGAGGTCACCACCGTCCCGTTCGACGGGAACGCGGAGATGACCACCGCCCTGCTCGGCGGCAACGTCGACGCCGTCCTCATCAACGCCTCGCTGGACGTGGTGGAGAACATCGACGCGGGGTCCTTCGTCCCGCTCGTCGCCTCCTCGGAGGAGCGGCTGTCCTGGCTCCCCGACACCCCCACCTTCACCGAGCTCGGCTACGAGGGCCTGACCCTGTCCGGCTCCACGTTCGGGCTGGCCGGCCCGGCCGGCCTGCCCGACGAGGTGGCCGGCACGCTCGAGGACACGCTGCGCGGGTGCCTGGAGCAGGAGGAGGTCCGCCAGCAGCTCGGTGACCGCTACGTGCCCGAGGAGTTCGGCACCGCCGAGGACCTCCGCGCGGTCCTCGACGAGACGCAGGAGGTGTACGAGCCCATCCTCGGCTGACCCACGCCCGCCGCGCCGCCCCGCCGTCCTTCCCGGAGGAACAGATGCACCAGACCCGAACTGCCGCACCCGCGCTGCTCGCGGTGTCCGTCCTGACGCTCGCCGCGTGCGGGAACGACGGGGACGACGCGACGGGCTCCGGCGGGGGCGCCTCGGACTACCCGACCGAGAGCATCAACCTCATCGTCCCCTACGCCCCGGGCGGACCGACCGACCTCGCCGCACGCACCATCGGCAGCTGCCTGGAGGAGCAGCTGGGGCAGACCGTGGTCGTGGAGAACCGGGAGGGCGCCTCGGGCTCGGTCGGCATGCAGGCCATGCTGGCCGGGGGCGACGACGGGTACACCCTGTCGCTGATCGCGGTGCCCGCGACGGCCACCAACCCGCTGCAGGAGGACGTCGGCTACACCAACGAGGACTACGTCCCGATCGCCGCGGTCACCGAGATCCCGTCGGTGCTCGCCGTGGAGGAGGGCTCCCCGTACGAGGACGCCGCGGCCTTCTTCGAGTACGCCGAGGCCAACCCCGGCGCGCTCAACGTCGGCGTCCCCGGCACGACGACGTCCCAGGCGATGGAGCTCCGGCGGCTGGCCGAGGAGTACGGCGTCGAGGTCACCGCGGTGCCGTTCACCGGCAACGCCGAGATGACCACGGCCCTGCTCGGCGGCAACGTCGACGCCGTCTTCATCAACGCCTCGCAGGACGTCCTGGAGAACATCGAGGCCGGCAGCTTCACGCCGCTGGCCGTCAGCCCGCCGGAGCCGGTCGACTACATCGACGCCCCGACGCTGGCGGAGTCCGGCTTCCCCGAGCTGACCAGCAGCGTGTCCGTCTTCGGCCTGGCCGCGCCGGCGGGCGTCCCCGACGACGTGGTCACCACGCTCGAGGGCACGGTGGAGGAGTGCCTGGGGCAGGAGGAGGTCCGGCAGCAGCTCGGGGAGCAGTACGTGCCCGACGAGTTCGTCGGCACCGACGCCTTCTCCGAGCGGATCGACCAGATCGTCGAGGCCTACGGGCCGATCCTGCAGGAGTGAGCGGTCCGCCCGCGGTCCCGTCCACCCGCTCGTGGGGAGAGTCGATGTCCAAGCAGCTCTACCGCCTCGGACCCCTGCTCCTGGTCGTCATCGGCGTGGCCGCTGCGCTGGCCGCCCGCGGCCTGGGCCTGGGGGAGCTGAGCACCCCCGGCCCGGGTCTGTGGCCCTTCATGGTGTCGATCCTGCTCACCGTCACCGGCGTGGTGCTGCTGGTCATCGACGACCCGGCGGACTACGAGCCGTGGACCCGCGGCACGCTGGGGATCGCCCTCGGGCTGGTCAGCCTGGGGGCGTTCATCCTGCTGTTCCAGGCGATCGGCTTCCTGGTCTCGGCGATGCTGATGCTGCTGTTCTGGCTGCGCATCTTCGCGCGGGAGCCGTGGCGCTGGGCCGTGCCGCTCGCGGTGATCGGCGCCCTGGTGTTCCACCTGCTGTTCGTCGAGGCGCTGGCCGTGCCCTTCCCCGACGGCATCGTCTTCGCACCGGCCCGGGGCTGACGTGGAGATCCTCGACGGCATCGGCCAGGGGTTCTCGGTCGCGCTCGACCCCACCAACCTGCTGTACGTCTTCCTCGGGGTCCTCATCGGCACGGTCATCGGCGTGCTGCCCGGCCTCGGCCCCACCGCGACGATCGCGCTGCTGCTGCCGCTGACCTACGAGATCGACCCGACGACGGCGATCATCCTGCTCGCCGGCATCTACTACGGCTCGATGTACGGCGGCACGATCACCTCGGTGCTGCTGCAGCTCCCCGGCGAGGCGGCCTCGGTCGTCACCACCTTCGACGGCTACCAGATGGCCAAGCAGGGCAGAGCCGGACCGGCGCTGGGCATCGCGGCGGTCGGCTCCTGGATCGGCGGCACGCTCGCCGTCATCGGGCTGACCCTGCTGGCGCCGCCGCTGGCCGACCTCGCGGTCGAGTTCGGCCCGCCCGAGTACGTCGCGCTCACCGCGCTGGGCATCCTGCTGGTGACCTACCTGGGCACCCGCCACCCGGTGAAGAGCCTGTCGATGGCTGCGCTCGGGCTGCTCCTGGCCACCATCGGCCAGGACGCGATCACCGGGACCACCCGCTTCACCTTCGACCAGATCTCGCTGTTCGACGGACTGGACTTCGTCGCCGTCGCGATGGGCCTCTTCGGCGTCGGCGAGATCCTCCACAACGTCGAGAAGACGGAGAAGGCCCAGGCCGTCGTCGGGAAGATCAAGAACATCTGGCCGTCCCGCGAGGACTTCCGCGCCTCCGCCGGGCCCATCGCCCGCGGGTCGGTGATCGGCTTCTTCATCGGCGTGCTGCCCGGCGGCGGTGGCGTCATCTCCTCGCTGGCCTCCTACGCCACGGAGAAGCGGCGGGCCAAGGACCCCACCCGGTTCGGCAAGGGGGCCATCGAGGGGGTGGCCGGCCCGGAGACGGCGAACAACGCGTCGTCCACGTCGGCGTTCATCCCGCTGCTCACCCTCGGCATCCCGGCGAACGTCGTGCTGGCCCTCATCTTCGGGGCCCTGCTCATCCAGGGCGTCACCCCCGGCCCCCAGCTCATCTCGCAGAACCCGGAGATCTTCTGGGGCGTCATCGCCTCGATGTACATCGGCAACGCCATGCTCCTGGCGCTGAACATCCCGCTCGTCGGCTTCTTCGTCCAGCTGCTGCGGGTGCGCTCGGGGATCCTCGCCTCCTTCGCGCTGCTGGTGACCATGGCCGGCGTCTTCTCGGTCAACAACGACCCCTTCGACATGTGGGTCGTGCTGGTCTTCGGGATCATCGGCTGGTTGATGAAGAAGACCGGCTTCGAGCCCGGCCCGCTGGTGCTCGCCTTCGTGCTCGGCTCGATCCTGGAACGGGCGTTCCGCCAGTCCATGCTCCTCTCGGGCGGCGAGTTCTCGATCTTCCTCACCCGGCCGATGTCCGGCGTCCTGTTCGCCGCCATGGCCCTGGTGATCACCGTGAGCACGCTGACCGCCCTCCGCCGCCGGCGCCGGAGCCGGCCGGCCACGCCGGGCGAGGAGGACCTCGCCGCGGCCGACGCGACGGCGGAACCGGAGGGCACGCCCGGCGCCGAGTCGGTGGACCGGGACGCGCGCACGCCGGGCACGGGTGAGCGCGACGACCGCGCCTGACCGGCGGTCCCCGCGCTCTCCGGGCGGCCGGCGGGGGACCGGGCCGGCGCGGCGCAGGGGGTGGCGGTGATCGACAAGCGGGTCGCCTCGACGGCCGCGGCGGTGGCGGGGCTGGCGGACGGCTCCACGGTGCTCGTCGGCGGGTTCGGTGCAGCCGGCGTCCCCGTCGAGCTGGTGCACGCGGTCCTCGAGCAGGGCGCCCGGGACCTGACCATCGTGACCAACAACGCCGGCAGCGGTGAGGGCGACGTCGCCGCGCTCATCCGCGAACGGCGTGTCCGGAAGATCATCTGCTCGTACCCGCGCTCGGCGGGTTCGGTCTGGTTCGAGCAGTTCTGGGCGGCCGGCGAGATCGAGCTGGAGCTCGTGCCGCAGGGCACGCTCAGCGAGCGCATGCGCGCGGCCGGCGCGGGCCTCGGCGGGTTCTTCACCCCGACCGGGGCGGACTCGCTGCTCGCAGGGGACAAGGAGGTCCGCGTGATCGGAGGACGCCGGCACGTGTTCGAGCAGCCGCTGCCCGGGGACGTGGCGCTGGTCAAGGCGTTCCGGGCCGACCGCTGGGGCAACCTCGTCTACCGCGCCGCGGCCCGCAACTTCGGGCCGACGATGGCGACGGCCGCGGCCCTGACCGTCGTCCAGGTGCGGGAGTTCGTGGAGCTCGGTGCGCTGGACCCCGAGTGCGTCGTCACCCCCGGGGTCTTCGTGGACCGGGTCGTCGAGGTGGGGGTGTGACCGCCGCCCGGTTGTCCCCCGTGGAGGTGGCGAACCGGGTGGCCCGGGACATCCCGGACGGCTCCTACGTCAACCTCGGGATCGGCCTGCCCACGTTGGTCGGCGACGTGGTGTCCGCCGAGAAGGAGATCGTCTTCCACAGCGAGAACGGGATCCTCGGGATGGGCCCGGCACCGGCGCCCGGGCTGGAGGACCCGGAGCTGATCAACGCCGGTAAGCAGCCGGTCACCCTCGTCCCCGGCGGGGCGTTCTTCCACCACACCGACTCCTTCACGATCATGCGTGGTGGGCACATCGACGTCACGGTGCTGGGCGCGTTCCAGGTCTCCGAGGACGGCGACCTGGCGAACTGGGCGACCGACGACGCCCGCATGCCACCGGCCGTGGGCGGGGCCATGGACCTCGCGGTCGGGGCCAAGCGGGTGCTCGTGCTGATGACCCACACGACGGTCGACGGCCGCCCCAAGATCCTCCGCCGGTGCACGTACCCGCTCACCGCGGCCCGGGTCGTGCACCGCGTCTACACCGACCTCGCGGTGCTCGACGTGGGGCCCTCGGGCCTCGTCGTCCGCGACGTGGTCGCCGGCCTGCCCCGCGCCGAGCTCCAGCGGCTCACCGGCGCCCCGCTGACGTTCGCCGACGACGTGGCGACCCTGTCGCCCGCCGGGCCGTGACCCCCCGGCGGGCCCTGGTCAGTCGTCGCGGGCGTGCCGGCCGGTGCGCCTGGAGCCGGGCTCCTCGCGCTCGGCCCGGGCGGCCACCCCGTCGGCGTAGCCGCTGGCGTAGTCCCAGCTGACGTAGTCGTCGGGGTCGGGGTCGAACGGCGGCTCGTGCCGGCCGGTCTGCCCCTCCTCCAGCAACTGCCGCAGGTTGGCCTGCATGAGGGCCCAGTCGACGTGGTGCTCCTCGTCGCAGTCGGGGCAGTCCACGACGATGCCCTTGACGCCCGTGGGTTCCAGCAGCGTGCGGAACACCTCGAGCTCGGCGAGGTCGTCGAGGACGCCGGCCCGCTCCTCCATGGTCAGCGGCGGCGGACCCGGCTGGTCGGGGGCCCCGAAGTCGGGGCCGTCATCGAACGCACTCACGTGTCCACGGTAGTGGCCCGGCGGGCATCGCACCGCCCGCCCGGAGCCGCCGCCTACGATCGGACCCGGAACCCCGGGCGCCCACGAGGGTGCCGGCCCGATCCGGAGGTAGTGGCGCCCATGCAGCCCGACGACCGAGCACCCGAGCTGCCGGCGAAGTTCGCGCCCCTCGGTCTCACCTACGACGACGTGCTGCTCATCCCGGGCGAGTCCGACGTCGTCCCGGCCGACGTCGACACCAGCAGCCGGCTGACCCGTGGCATCCGCCTGGCCGTCCCGCTGCTGTCCAGCGCGATGGACACCGTCACCGAGGCCCGCATGGCCATCGCCATGGCCCGCGTCGGCGGCGTCGGCGTCCTGCACCGCAACCTCGCCGCCGAGGAGCAGGCCGGCCAGGTGGACCTGGTCAAGCGCTCGGAGGCCGGGATGGTGACCAACCCGGTCACCTGCTCCCCGGACAACACCCTCGCCGAGGTGGACGCCCTCTCCGCCCGCTACCGGATCTCCGGGGCGCCGGTCGTGGACGCCGACGGCGTGCTGGTCGGCATCTGCACCAACCGCGACATGCGCTTCGAGACCGACCAGCACCGGCTGGTCCGCGACGTGATGACGCCGATGCCGCTGATCACCGCGCCGGTGGGCGTGGACGCCGACACCGCGCTGGCCCTCCTCGCCAAGAACAAGATCGAGAAGCTGCCGATCGTCGACGACGCCGGCCGGCTGCGCGGGCTGATCACCGTCAAGGACTTCGTCAAGCGCGACCAGTACCCGCACGCCACCAAGGACGCCGACGGCCGGCTGGTCGTGGGAGCGGCCCTCGGCGTGGGCGAGGACGCCTACAAGCGGGCCGGGCTGCTGGTCGACGCGGGGGTCGACGTGCTCGTCGTCGACACCGCGCACGGGCACCAGCGGGCCGTCCTCGACATGGTGGCCCGGGTGCGGGCGGACTTCGGCGGCGACGGCGGGGTGCAGGTGGTCGGCGGCAACGTCGCCACGCGGGCCGGTGCGCAGGCGCTGGTCGACGCGGGGGTCGACGCGGTGAAGGTCGGCGTCGGCCCGGGCTCGATCTGCACCACGCGCGTGGTGGCGGGGGTCGGCGTCCCCCAGGTGACGGCGATCCACGAGGCGAGCCTGGCCGCGAAGCCGGCCGGCGTGCCGGTCATCGCCGACGGCGGGCTGCAGTACTCCGGCGACATCGCCAAGGCCCTGGTCGCCGGCGCCGACACCGTGATGATCGGCGGGCTGTTCGCCGGCGTCGAGGAGGCGCCCGGCGAGCTGGTGTTCATGAACGGCAAGCAGTACAAGACCTACCGCGGCATGGGGTCGCTCGGCGCCATGCAGAAGCGCGGCAACCAGTCCTTCAGCCGCGACCGGTACTTCGCCGACGACGTCCTCTCCGACGACAAGCTCGTCCCCGAGGGCATCGAGGGGCAGGTGCCCTACCGCGGCGCCCTGGCCACCGTGGCCCACCAGCTCGTGGGCGGGCTGCGCGCCTCCATGGGCTACGCCGGGGCGGCCACCGTCGCGGAGCTGCAGGAGCGCGGCCGGCTCACCCGGATCACCTCGGCGGGCCTGGTGGAGAGCCACCCGCACGACATCCAGATGACCGTCGAGGCCCCCAACTACCGAGGCCGCTGAGGGATGAACGTGCGCGACACCGTCGAGATCGGGCTCAACCGCTTCGCCCGCCGGGGCTACGACCTCGACGAGGTCTCGATCGTGCCCTCCCGGCGCACGCGGGACGTCGACGACGTCTCCACCGCCTGGCAGATCGACGCCTTCCGGTTCGAGATCCCGCTGGTCACCAGCCCGTCGGACGCCGTGGTGAGCCCGGCGACCGCCGTGGCCGTGGGCCGGGCCGGGGGCCTGGGCGTGCTCAACGCCGAGGGCCTGTGGACCCGCTACGACGACCCCGAGCCCGTCTTCGCCCGCCTCCGGGACGCCGCCGACGGGGGCGCGCCGCCCACGGCGCTGCTCCAGGAGGTGTACTCCGAGACGGTCAAGGCGGACCTCCTCACCGCCCGGGTCAAGGAGATGCGCGACGCCGGTGTCACCACCGCCGTCCGGGTCTCCCCGCAGCACACCCTGCAGCTGGCGCCCACCGTGCTGGCCGCCGGCGTCGACCTGCTGGTCATCCAGGGCACGATCGTCTCCGCCGAGCACGTCACCACCCAGGGGGATGCGCTCAACCTCAAGGAGTTCATCGCCGACCTCGACGTGCCGGTCATCGTGGGCGGGGCGGCGAACTACCAGACCGCGCTGCACCTCATGCGCACCGGGGCGGCCGGCGTCATCGTGGGCGTCGGCGCCGACAGCTTCAGCACCAGCGACGCCGTCATGGGCATCCGGGTGCCGCTGGCCAGCGCCATCGCCGACGCCGCGGCCGCCCGCCGCGACTACCTCGACGAGACCGGCGGCCGCTACGTGCACGTCATCGCCAACGGGCGCATCGAGACCAGCGGGGCGATCGCCCGGGCGCTGGCCTGCGGTGCCGACGCCGTCCAGATCGGCGAGCCGCTGCGGATCGCCGAGGAGGCCCCCGGCGGCGGCATCTGGTGGGACTCGGTGGCCGCGCACCCCCGGCTGCCGCGCGGCTCCACCTCGGCGCCGCTGCCGTCGGCCGGGCCGCTCGAGCAGGTGCTGCTCGGCCCGGCGGCGGCCGCCGACGGCCGCACGAACCTCTTCGGCGCCCTGGCCCGCACGATGGCCAAGACCGGTTACCGCGACCTCAAGGAGTTCCAGCGGGTCGACCTGGTCATCGGGGGCCGGGAGGCCTGATGGAGTTCCCCACCGTCCTGGTCGTCGACTTCGGCGCCCAGTACGCGCAGCTGATCGCCCGGCGGATCCGGGAGGCGGGGGTCTACTCCGAGATCGTGCCCTCCGACGTGCCGGGCGAGGAGATCGTCGCGCGCAAGCCCGCGGCGATCGTGCTCTCCGGCGGCCCCTCCAGCGTGTACGCCGAGGGCGCCCCGCAGGTCGACCCGACGCTGTTCGGGTCCGGTGTCCCGGCGTTCGGCATCTGCTACGGCTTCCAGGCCATGGCCGCCTCGCTGGGCGGCACGGTCGCCCGCACCGGCGACCGGGAGTACGGCGGGACGCCGCTGACCGTGACCACGCGCGGCCGGCTGTTCGGCGAGCTGCCGGTCGAGCAGGACGTGTGGATGAGCCACGGCGACGCGGTGTCGCAGGCCCCGCCCGGGTTCACGGTCACCGCCACCTCCACCGGTGCGCCGGTCGCGGCCTTCGAGGACGTCGACCGCCGGCTGGCCGGCGTGCAGTTCCACCCCGAGGTCCGGCACACCGCGCACGGGCAGAGGGTGCTCGAGCACTTCCTGTTCGACATCGCCGGCCTGGAGCCGACCTGGACGACGGCCAACGTGGTCGAGGAGCAGGTCGAGCGGATCCGCGCCCAGGTCGGGGACCGGCGGGCGCTGTGCGCGCTGTCGGGCGGCGTCGACTCCGCCGTCGCCGCGGCGCTCGTGCAGCGGGCGATCGGTGACCGGCTGACCTGCGTCTACGTCGACCACGGGCTGATGCGCGAGGGGGAGACCGAGCAGATCGAGCGGGACTTCGTCGCCGTCACCGGCGCCGACCTGCGGGTGGTCGACGCCCGGGAGCAGTTCCTCGGCGCGCTGGCCGGGGTCGCCGACCCCGAGGAGAAGCGCAAGATCATCGGCCGCGAGTTCATCCGGGTCTTCGAGCAGGCCGCGCTCGACGTCGTCGCCGACGCGAAGGCGCACGGCGAGAGCGTCGACTTCCTCGTGCAGGGCACGCTCTACCCGGACGTCGTCGAGTCCGGCGGCGGCACCGGGACGGCGAACATCAAGAGCCACCACAACGTCGGCGGGCTGCCCGAGGACCTCACCTTCACCCTCGTCGAGCCGCTGCGGACCCTCTTCAAGGACGAGGTGCGCGCGGTCGGCCTGCAGCTGGGCCTGCCCGAGTCGCTGGTCTGGCGGCAGCCCTTCCCGGGTCCCGGGCTGGGGATCCGCATCGTGGGTGAGGTGACCGCCGAGCGGCTCGACGTGCTGCGCCGCGCGGACGCGATCGCCCGGGCGGAGCTCACCGCGGCCGGCCTGGACCGCGAGATCTGGCAGTGCCCGGTGGTCCTGCTGGCCGACGTCCGCTCTGTGGGGGTCCAGGGGGACGGGCGGACCTACGGCCACCCGGTCGTGCTGCGCCCGGTCTCCAGCGAGGACGCGATGACCGCCGACTGGACCCGGCTGCCCTACGACGTGCTGGCCCGCATCTCCACCCGGATCACCAACGAGGTGCACGAGGTCAACCGCGTCGTGCTGGACGTGACCAGCAAGCCCCCGGGCACCATCGAGTGGGAGTAAGAGGACCCCGCTGCCCCCCACGCCTCGCAGGCTCGGCGCGGGCCCCTGCAGCGGGGCCGTTCCAGCAGGTCACCGGGCTCGGCGCGGGCCCCTGCAGGGGGGCCGTTCCAGCAGGTCACCGGGCTCGGCGCGGGCCCCTGCAGCGGGGCCGTTCCAGCAGGTCACCGGGCTCGGCGCGGGCCCCTGCAGCGGGGCCGTTCCAGCAGGTCACCGGACCGGGTGCGCGTCCGGCGGTGGGGTCCCGTAGACCGCGGGATCGCGCTGCGGGGCCGTCTCGGTGGTCAGGTCGGCCCGCTCGATCCGTTCCCAGCGGAACCAGCGCGGCGCGTCCCGCTCGCGGCACCAGCCCACGAGGTACCAGCGGTCGCCGGTGCGGGCGAGCAGGTGCGGCTCGACCCGGCGCCGGGACGCCGTCCCGTGCCGGTCGCGGTAGCTGATCGCCACGACCCGGCGCCGCGCCACCGCCTCCTCCAGCACCGCGGCGGTGCCCGGGCGGCGCACCGGGCCGCTGCGCACCCACACCCGCCCGCCGAGGCGCTCCACCTCCGCCCGCGCCGACGGGCCGAGCACGTCGAGCACCTTCTCGAGGGCCGCGCGGCCGTCGGCCGCGAAGGGCGCATCGGACGCGCCGGCCAGCGCGACCGCCACCGCGACCGCCTGCGCCGGGGTGAGGTTGACCGGGGGCAGGGTCGCGACCGCGTCCAGCACGTACCCACCGCCCGGCCCCGCCGTCGCCCAGATCGGCACCCCGCCCTGCTGCAGCGCGTCGACGTCCCGCTTGACCGTGCGCGTGGACACCTCGAGCAGCTCGGCCAGCCGCCGCGCCGTCCGGCCGCGGGGGCCGGCCCGGCGCAGCTCCTCGGTCAGCGCGTGCAACCGGTCGGTGCGGTTCACGGGCGCAGATCCTGGCAGAGACGGTGACAGGACGGTGTCACCAGGGGTGCGGGAGGGTCCTCGCATGACCACCGTCGCGCTCTTCCACTCCGCACTCGGCGTCCGCCCCGGCATCACCGACGCCGCCGACCGCCTCCGCGCCGCCGGCCACGACGTGGTCGTGGTCGACCAGTACGGCGGGCGGTCCTTCGACGACTACGCCGAGGCCGGCGCCCACGTCGAGGCGGTCGGCTTCCCCGCGCTCATGGCCACCGCGCTCGACGGCGTCGCGGCGCTGCCCGACGGCTTCGTCGCCGCCGGCTTCTCCAACGGCGCGGGCATGGCCGAGTACGTCGCCACCCGGCGGCGGGTCGCCGGCCTGCTGCTGTTCTCCGGCGCTCTGCCCCTCGCCCTCCTGGGGGACGGCGTGCGCTGGCCGGCCGGCGTCCCCGCCCAGCTGCACCACACCACCGGCGACCCGCTGCGCCGGCCGGAGTGGACCGACCAGCTGCTCGCCGACGCCCGGGCCGGCGGGGGCGCCGTCGAGGTCTTCGAGTACCCGGGAACCGGGCACCTGTTCACCGACCCGGGGCTACCGGCCGAGTACGACCCGGAGGCGGCGGCCCTGCTCTGGGACCGGGCCCTCGCCTTCTGCCGCCGGGTCGGCTGACCGCCCCGCACCGGCTGACCGCCGCAGGGTCACCTGACCTGCGCATCTACCGCGCGGATCGCCTGCCCCTGTGCTGGGGTGTCGGGGAGGCAGGCGTCGACGGAGCGGAGGACCAGGTGACCGGCAGTCCCTGGCCCGCCCTGCCCAGCTGGCTGGCCCTCGTGGGAATGGCCGTCGTCATCGTGGTGGTCGGCGTGCGGCTGACCAAGATCGCCGACACGCTCTCCGAGCGCACCGGGCTCGGCGACGCCGTCGGCGGGGCGCTCCTCCTCGGCGCGCTCACCTCGCTGCCCGGCAACGTCACCGTGCTGACCGGCGCCCTGGAGGGGGACGCCGGCTTCGCGCTCGGCAACCCGATCGGGGGCATCGCCCTCCAGACGGTCTGGCTGGCCATCGCCGACCTCGTCTACCGCCGGGCCAACCTCGAGCACGCGGCGGCCTCGCTGGAGAACGTGCTGCAGTCGGTGATCCTCGTCGCCATGCTGGCGATCCCGGTCATCGGGTACGCCACGCCCGGGCTGGAACTGGGCTGGTTCCACCCGCTCTCCCTGCTGATCCCGCTGCTCTACGCCTACGGCCTGCGGCTGCTCCGCAAGATGCGGGAGGAGCCGATGTGGCAGCCCACCCGGACCGACCAGACGGCCGACGACGACACCAACGGTGACGGTGACGGCGAGGACGGCGGCGGGGAGGAGGACCCCTACGGCCGGGTCTCCACCCGCGGGCTGTGGGGGCGGCTGGCGGCCTTCGGGCTCGTCGTCGGCGTCGCCGGGTGGGTGGTCGGCCAGGCCGGCCTCGGGGTGGTCGCCGCGACCGGCCTCGACAGCGGGCTCGTCGGCTTCACGCTCACCACGGCGATCAGCTCGTTGCCCGAGCTCGTCGTCCTGATCACGGCGGTGCGCCTGGGCCAGCTCACCCTCGGCGTGGGCAACATCGTGGGCGGCAACGTCTACGACGTCCTCATGATCACCGTCGCGGACCTCGCCTACCTGCAGGGCCCGCTGTACCGCGACGCCGGCCCCACCAGCCTGGTCCTGCTGGGCGGCACGCTGCTGATGACCGCGGTGCTCGCCGCCGGGCTCATCCTGCGCGACCGCAAGTGGATCGGTTTCGAGGGCGTGTCCATCCCGCTGGTGTATGCCGGCACGGTCGCCCTCGTCTTCGCCAGCGGCTGACCGCCGCCCGCGCGCAGCGGAGGGGCCGGGGAGCGATCCGCTCCCCGGCCCCTGCCGGACCCGCCCCCCGGCGGGTCAGCTGCGCCCGCGCCGCACCCTGCGCACCTCGGTGACCAGCAGCGCGACCCCGCCACCGATGAGGAGGAGCCACAGCAGGCCGCCGTCGGCCACCAGGTCGAAGGGCAGGACCGCGCCGACCATCGCGGTGATCGCCACGACGACGAACACCAGGCCGGCGACGAAGGCGGTCAGGTCGATCCCGCGGCGCTGCGGGCGCGGCGGCGGAGCCTCCATCGGCAGGGGCGCCACGTCCCGCCAGGCCGCCTCCTGCCAGGCGGTCGGGGTCGTCGGGAACTCGCTGTAGTCAGGCACGGTCCACCTCCACGTCACCGAGACCGGCGTGGATGGTCAGCACGATCTCGGGGTCCCCGTCGCCGGTCCAGGACGCGGAACCCTCGCCGGCGGAGAACCCGCCGGAGTCGTCGAGGTCGAGCACGTCGACGTCGCCGATGCCGCTCTCGACCTCCACGCGGACGTCGGCCGAGTCGGGCACCAGCACCTCGACGTTGCCGATCCCCGCGTCCACGCGGGTCTCGATCGGCTCGTCGAGGTCGGACACGTCGACCCGGGAGAGGTCGAGCAGGGTGTCCCCCACGCCCAGGTGGTAGACCGGGCGCACCGACTCCGCCGTCGCCGGGCGGTAGCTGCGGTCGCCGATGCCGCCGTCGACGTCCTCCCACGGCTCCGCGGACGCCGCGGCGAGGGCGAACGACAGGAGCACGCCGAGCCCGATCAGCCCGCCGCGGCCGCGCCGGACGCCGGTGACGGAGAGGGCGACCAGGCCCAGGCCCACCACCAGCAGGGCCGTGCCGAGGAAGCCCCGGGGCCCGGGGTCCCAGTCGCCGAGCCGGCTGAGCAGCACCAGCACGCCGACCACGATGAGCAGCCCGGCCACGGTGATGCGGGGGACGGGGGACCGCGGCGCCGGCGGGCCCGCCGCCCGCCGGGCGGGGGCACCGGGCACGGCGGGGGCGGCCGGGGTGAGCAGCCACAGGAGCGCGTACACCAGGACGCCGGTGCCGCCGGCGAGGGTGAGGGCCACGAACGCGACCCGCCACAGGAGCGCGTCGATGCCCGTGTAGTCGGCCAGGCCGCCGGCGACGCCGCCGAGGACGCGGTCGCTGCGGCTGCGCTGCAGCGGCGGTCGCGCCGGCGGGGCCGGTGGCGGGGGGTCGGGGAACGGGGGAGCGGGGGGGACGGCGGAGGTCATGGCACCGAGCGTGCCGATCGGCGGGGGCCCCGACCATCAGGGAAGCCCCCCAAACGACCCCGGTCCTCATCCCGGGTGGTTCCCCGTGTCGTCGGCACCCCGGCGGTGCGACGATCGGTGCGTGACGGAAGCCCCGACGTCGGCCCCGGCGACCGCGCCGCCGAGCGCGCCGCCGGGTGTGCTGCTGCCCGCGCGCGCACCGCTGGCGCGCCCGCGGTCCGGGCGGATGCTCTCCGGGGTGGCCGCCGGGACGGCCGCGCACCTGCGGCTGGACCCCCTGGTCGTGCGGATCACGTTCGTCGTGCTGGCGGTGACCGGCATCGGCGTCGTCACCTACGCGCTGCTGTGGTTCTTCATGCCGGTGGCCGACGCGGACGCCCCCGCCCCGGCCGCCGCGGTCGGCGACGAGCCCAGCAGCCGGCAGAAGCTCGGGCTCACCCTGCTCGGCGGCGGTGTCCTGGTGCTGGTCACCCAGGTCGCCAGCTGGGGCAACAGCGACCTGGTGCTGCCCCTGCTGCTGGTCTGCGGGGGTCTGGCGGTCATCTGGCGGCAGCTGGACACCGGACGCACGCTCACCGGCGCGCACGGGCGATGGGCGCTGGCCGGGGGCGTGCTGCTCGGCGTGCTCGGGCTGGTCCTGCTGCTGGCCACGACCGGCCAGCTGGCCAACGCGCGCAACGGGTTCACCGCCACGCTGGTGATCCTGGTCGGCGTCGCGCTCGCCACCGCCCCGGTCTGGCGCCGGCTGCTGGTCTCCCGGGAGGCCGAGCGCACCGCGCGGGTCCGCTCGGAGGAGCGCGCCGCGGTGGCCGCCCACCTGCACGACTCGGTGCTGCAGACCCTCGCGCTCATCCAGCGGCACGCCGACGACCCCACCGCCGTGGCCCGGCTGGCCCGCAGCCAGGAGCGCGAGCTCCGCACGTGGCTGTACGAGCCGGCGAAGGCGGCCGGCGGGACGTGGGCGGCGCTGGTGTCGGGCATGGTCGCCGAGGTGGAGGCCGACCACGACCTCACCGTCGAGTCGGTGGTGGTCGGCGACGCCCCGGTGGACGACGCCCTCGCAGCGCTGGGCGCGGCCACCCGCGAGGCCCTGGTCAACGCCGCGAAGCACGCCGGCGTGCCGACGGCGGACCTCTACACCGAGGTCACCCCCGGCAGCGTGGCGGTCTTCGTCCGCGACCGGGGCAAGGGATTCGACCCCGAGACGGTGCCCGACGACCGGCGCGGGCTCCGGGACTCGGTGAGCGGCCGGCTGGCCCGGGTCGGCGGCACGGCGACCGTGCGCTCGGCCTCGGGGGAGGGGACCGAGGTGGAGCTGGTGCTGCCGCGGGGGGAGGCCGCGTGACCGCGCCGGGTGCCGCCGTCCGCGTGTTCCTGGTCGATGACCACGCCATGGTGCGCTCGGGCGTGCGCGCCGAGCTCGGGGACGCCGTCGACGTGGTCGGCGAGGCCGGTGATGTCGCCGGTGCCGTCGAGGGCATCCGGACCGCCCGGCCCGACGTCGTCCTGCTCGACGTCCACCTGCCCGGGGGCGGGGGCCGGGCGGTGCTCGAGGAGCTGCGCGCCGAGGTCCCGTCGGTGCGCTGGCTGGCCCTGTCGGTGTCCGACGCGGCCGAGGACGTGATCGCGGTCATCCGGGCCGGCGCCCGTGGCTACGTCACCAAGACCATCTCCGGCCCCGACCTGCGCGACGCGGTGCAGCGGGTGGCCGACGGCGACGTCGTGTTCAGCCCGCGGCTGGCCGGGTTCGTGCTCGACGCCTTCGCCGCGACGCCGTCGTCCCCGCCGCCGGAGGACCCCGCGACCGACCCCGGGCTGGACCTGCTCAGCGCCCGGGAGCGCGAGGTGATGCAGCTGCTGGCCCGCGGCTACACCTACCGCGAGATCGGCTCGCGGCTGTTCATCTCGGTGAAGACGGTGGAGTCGCACGCCTCCAACGTGCTGCGCAAGCTCCAGCTCTCCAACCGCAACGAGCTCACCCGGTGGGCGGCCACCAACCGCCTGCTCTGACCGGCGGACGGGGTGGTTCGTCACTGCCGCGGCCCCGCCGGTGGGACCCCTGGTGCTCGTGTGAACCGAGCAGCGTGTCGCCGGTGGCAGATGTCGACGAAACGCCGCACACGACTCCACCCGGGAGTTTCCGGAACTTAGAGTCACCGCGTCATGACAGAGACGTACGCACCGGTGCCGGATGGCCTCCCTGATGAGATCGCCGTCGCGCCGCAGCGGGCCTGGCCGGCCGTCTCGGTGGTCATGCCGGTGCTCAACGAGGCGCCGCACCTGGCAGCCAGCGTCACCCAGATCCTGTCCCAGCAGTACCCCGGCGAGGTCGAGCTCGTCATCGCGCTCGGTCCCTCCCGGGACGACACCGACCGCATCGCCCGCGAGCTCGCCGCCGCGGACCCGCGGGTCAAGCTGGTGCGCAACCCCAGCGGGCGGACCCCGTGCGGTCTCAACACCGCCGTGCGGGCGTCCAGCCACGGCATCGTCGCCCGCGTCGACGGGCACGGCATCCTGCTGCCCGGCTACCTCGAGCGCGCCGTGTCGCTGCTCGGGTCGACCGGTGCGGCGAACGTCGGCGGGCTGATGATGGCGGTCGGCGTCACCGGCTTCGAGCAGGCGGTCGCCCGGGCCTACTCGTCGAGGATCGGTCTCGGCGGCGGCAGCTTCCACGTGGGCGGCGCCGAGGGGCCGGCCGACTCGGTGTACCTCGGCGTGTTCCGCCGCGAGGTCCTCGACCTCCTCGGCGGCTTCGACGAGCACTACCACCGCGCGCAGGACTGGGAGCTCAACCACCGCATCCGGCAGGCCGGCGGCGTCGTCTGGTTCTCCCCGGAGCTCGCGGTCACCTACCGGCCGCGCTCGTCCTGGACCGAGCTGGTCCGGCAGTTCTTCCACACCGGCCGGTGGCGGCGGGAGGTCATCCGGCAGCACCCCGACTCGGTCCGCGCGCGCTACCTCGCGCCCCCGGCCGCCACGGCCGCCATCCTCGCCGGCACGGTGGCCGGCGTCGCCGGCGCGGTCGCCGACGCCCCGGCGCTGCACCTGGGCTGGCTGGCCCCCCTCGGCTACGGCGCGGGTGCGGTCGTCGCGGCGCTGGCCGAGGGCCGCGACCTCCCCTGGCGGGCGCGGGCGTGGTTCCCGGCCGTGCTGGCCACCATCCACCTCAGCTGGGGCAGCGGGTTCCTGTTCGGACGGCGGCCCGGTGACCCCTCGGCTCGCTGAGCAGTGCCTGCGGATGCCCGCGGCGAGTGCTGGTCTAGGAGGAGTGCCCCAGTGAACGTGATTTCGTCGGCCGTCCGCGGAGCGTGGTCCCGGAGGCGTGCAACCGTCCGGCGGGCACTCGTCCTGTCCGCTCGTGGCCTCGGCGGTGCACCGCTGACCCGGGCACCGAGGGTCAGCATCGTCGTGCCCGTCTACAACGTCGAGCCCTATCTCGCGGCCTGCCTGCGGAGCATCTCGGCGCAGACCTACCGCAACATTGAGGTCGTCGTCGTCGACGACGGCTCCACGGACGGGAGCCTCGCCGTCGCCCGGCGCGCCCGCCGGCGGGACCGGCGCATCCGGATCGTCACGCAGCCGAACGGCGGCCTCAGCAGCGCGCGCAACAGCGGGACGGCGGCAGCGACCGGCGAGTACCTGGCCTTCGTCGACTCCGACGACCGCATCGACCGGCGCGCCGTCGCCACGGTCATGAGGTCGCTCCGCAGCACCGGGTCGGACTTTGCCGTCATGAGCTACCGGCGCATGAACAACGAGAAGACCTGGCCGGCCGGGCCGTGGATCCGCGAGCTGCACTCGGTCGAGCGGCAGCGGTGCACCCTCGAGGAGCTGCCGTCGGTCCTGGTGAACGCGGTCGCCTGGAGCAAGGTCTACCGGCGCTCCTTCTGGGACGAGGCGGGCCTGCGCTTCCAGGAGGGCGTGCTGTACGAGGACCAGGCCGTCTCGGCCGAGGCCTACGCCAAGGCGACGACCTTCGACGTGCTGCCCGACGTCCTCTACGACTGGCGGGTCCGCGAGGACCGCTCCTCGATCTCCCAGCAGGTCGCGACCGAGAACGACCTGCGGGAGCGGTTCGGCGCCGCCTTCGCCAGCCTGCAGGCGCTGCGCCAGTACGCCTCGCCCCAGGTCCTGCACGAGCGATCGCGGCAACTGCTGGCCAACGACTTCCGGCTCTCGCTGGCCCAGATCGACTCCGCCGGCGACGACTTCTGGAAGATCCTCGTCGACGGGGTGCGCCAGCTGTTCGACATGGCTCCCGACGACGTGTGGCCCGACATCTACGCGCAGGCCCGGGCGCTCTACCACCTGGTGCTGCGCGACGACCGGCCGCGCGCCGAGCGCTACCTCGAGGCCAAGGGCCTGACGATCACCGCCCACCCCACGGCCGTCGAGGACGGGCGGGTGACCGTACAGCTGCCGCTGCACGACGACCCGGGCGCGGAGTGGCCGGCGGGCTGGAACGAGCTGGGGCCGTCCCAGACCCCGCTCGTCACGGCGGTGCGCCGCGCGTGGTGGTCCAGCGACCGGGTCGTGGAGATCCGCGGCTGGGCCCACGTCGCCACGCTCGACCTGGCCCGGTACGGCCGCAGCATCGAGATGTCGCTGCGCTCGGCCGACGGCCGCGTCGTGCCGCTCGAGGTGCGGTCGTGGCCGGACCCCGACATCGCACGGGTCAGCGGCCACCAGTGGGCCGACGTCAGCGACGGCGGGTTCGCCGTCTCGGTGGACGTCACGACGCTGCCCTCGCTGGATGCCGGCGAGACGACGACCTGGCAGCTGTGGGCGCGCGTGGAGACCGCCGGCGTCGTCCGGGAGGCCCCCGTCGGCGGGGTGAACCGGTGGAGCTCGGCCGGGCAGCTGCCGGCCAGGGACCTCGGCGAGGTCGGCCGGACCAGCCAGCGCATCGACGCGCAGGGCGTCTTCTGCCTCCACACCCACCGGCCGCTCGTCCGGGTGCTCGGCGCCCGGGGCCAGGGGGACCGGGTGACGCTCGAGCTCGCGACACAGGACGGTGCACCGCTGGACGAGGTGACCGCCACCCGCAAGGGCGTCAGCGTGCCCGGCCGGGGCGGCCCGTGGGTCGACGGCAGGACGACGGTGACCTTCGTCCTGCCTCGCCGCGAGGGGCAACCGCGGTACTGGAGTCTGCGCAGCCGCCGGGGGGCCGGTACCCACACCCTGGGCTGGGGTGGCCTGCCGCCGGAGCCCCGCGGGCTGACCGAGGCCGGCGGCGTCCAGTTGCGGCGCACGCGGGCCGGCAACGTGACCCTGATCCAGGGCGGCACGGTCGTCGACGTCACGGAGTGGCGGGTCTCCGGCGACCGACTGCTGGTCAGCGGCCGGACGTCGACGCAGGACCAGCTGGCCGTCGCCTGGAAGACCGACAACGAGGAAATCCCCGGCGCCGTCGAGCGGACCCCCGACGGCTTCGTCGTCTCCTTGCCGCTCACCGCGGATCCGTGGGGCCACGGGGCCCGCCCGCTCCCGGAGGGCCGCTACACGCTGGTCGCCCGGACCGTGAACCGCCGGGACCCCTCGCGAACCTCGCCGACGGCGCTGGAGCTCTCCGACGACGCCGTCGCGCAGTTCCCCCTGCCGGTGCGGACGCCACAGCTGCGCGCCCGGCTGGAGCGGTCCCCCAAGGGAGCGGTGACCCTCATCGTCATCCCGCCGCGGGCCGACGACGAGCTCGGCGCGCGCAACCAGCGACGCCTGCAGGAGTCGCACCGGACCGCCGACCTCGCCCCCCGCCGCGACGCGGTCCTGTTCCGCTCGTTCTACGGTGAGAACACCTCCTGCAACGGCCTCGGGGTCCACCGGGAGCTAGTGCGCCGCGGGACCGACCTGACGCTCCACTGGGTCGTCAAGGACCACTCGGTGCCCGTGCCGGAGGGCGGAGTGCCGGTCCTCCGGGACAGCCGTGAGTTCTACGAGCTGCTGGGGAGCGCCCGCTACGTCTTCGACAACGTCCACCAGCCGGACTACACGACCAAGCGGGACGGCCAGGTCTTCGTGCAGACCTTCCACGGCTACCCGTTCAAGCTCATGGGCCGGCCCTACTGGGCGAAGTCCGGGTACGCGCGGCACCGCGTCGAGTCGTTCGACCGGCGGATGCGCGACTGGGACTACGTCGTCTCCCCGGCGCGCTATGCCACCCCACTGCTGCGGGACGCCTTCGGTGTCGAGGGGGAGATGCTGGAGATCGGGTACCCGCGCAACGATGTGCTGCTCGACGACCGTGCCGAGCAGGCCAGCGCCCGCACCCGCGCCGCGCTGGGCATCGCCGACCACCAGCAGGTGGTGCTCTACGCGCCGACCTACCGCGACAACCTGTCGACGTCGGAGTTCAGGTCCCGCATGGTCGACTTCCTGGACGTCAAGCAGTTCTCCCGAGCTGTCGGCCCCGACACGGTCCTGCTGGTCCGGGGGCACGCCATGAACGCCCGGGTGGCGGGCCGGACGGCGCGCAGCGGCAACGTCATCGACGTCACCGACCACCCCGAGATCACCGACCTCGTGCTGGCCTCCGACGCGGCGGTGCTCGACTACTCCTCCCTCCGCTTCGACTACGCCCTGACCGGCAAGCCGATGGTCTTCCTCGTCCCCGACCTGGACCTCTACAAGGACAAGGCGCGCGGTTGGCTGTTCGACTACGAGCCGACCGCCCCGGGTCCGCTCGTGTCGACCACGGCAGAGGTCGTCGCGGCGGTCTCCGACCTGCGGAGCCTGGCGTCGCGGACCGCGGCAGCGCGGGAGGAGTTCCGGGCGCGGTACCTCGACCTCGAGGACGGTCGTGCGTCGCAGCGGCTGGTGGACGCCGTCATGGCCCCGCGGGGGGACGCGTGAGCGAGCTCGCGAGCTCACGGGCGGGGACGGCAGCGCTGCGGACGCGACCGACGAGCGCCGGCGGAGGAGGCGGCGGAAACGCGCGCCCGGTCGCCGTGGGTGCGGCCTGGTCGCGGGTGCGCGGGCTCTGGGAGGCGCGGCGGGTGTTCCGCCTGCTCGTGGTCCGCGACCTCAAGGTCCGGTACGCCGGGTCGGCGCTCGGCTGGCTGTGGTCGGTGCTCGACCCGCTGCTCATGGCCGCCGTGTACTGGTTCGTCTTCACGGTCGTCCTCGACCAGTCGCTCGGCCTGAGCCCCTACATCGTCTTCCTGCTCGCCGCGCTGCTGCCGTGGACCTGGTTCAACGGGGCGGTGACCGACACCGCCCGCGCACTCCGCGTGGACGAGAAGCTGGTCCGCTCGACCAACGTGCACCGCGAGGTCTGGGTGCTCCGGCTGGTCGCCTCCAAGGGCATCGAGTACCTGTGCAGCCTGCCGGTGCTCGCGCTGTTCGCCGTGCTCTACCAGGCCGAGCTGCACTGGCAGGTGGTGCTGCTGCCGCTGGCCTTCGTCCTGCAGTGCACCCTGCTGGCCGGCATCGGGCTGCTGCTCGCACCGCTGGTCGTCCTCGTCCGCGACCTGGAGCGGGTCGTCCGGATCGTGCTGCGCCTGTGGTTCTACGTGACCCCGGTCATCTACGGGTCCGTGGACATCCCCGAGGCCTACCAGGCCGTGTTCGCGCTCAACCCGCTCACGGGCATCTTCTCCCTGTACCGGGGCACGTTCTTCCCCGGGGAGGTCGACTGGGCCCTCGTCGGGATCTCCGCCGTCGAGAGCCTCGCCGTCCTGCTGATCGGCTGGGCGGTCTTCGCCCGGCTGGAACGCACGGTCCTCAAGGAGATCTAGTCCATGCACCCGGTGGCCACGGACGGCCCGATCATCACGGTGGAGGACGCGGGCATCAGCTTCTCCACCGGCAAACGGCACCGCAGTGCCCGGGAGTTCCTCTTCACGGGCTCCCGGGGCCAGCAGGTGCGGCAGTTCTGGGCACTGCGGGACGTCTCCTTCGAGGTCGACGCCGGGGAGACGATCGGCGTGGTCGGGGCCAACGGGCAGGGCAAGTCGACGCTGCTCAAGCTGATCGCGGGGGTCCTGCTGCCCGACCGCGGCCGGGTCGACGTGCGCGGCGGCGTCGCGCCGCTGATCGAGATCACCGGCGGCTTCGTCGGCGATCTGTCGGTCCGCGAGAACATCCGCCTGACCGCCGGGCTGCACGGCATGACCAGGGCCGAGATCGACGCCCGGTTCGACGAGATCGTCGACTTCGCCGAGATCGAGGACTTCCTCGACGCCCCCTACAAGCACCTCTCCAGCGGCATGAAGGTCCGCGTGGCGTTCGCCGTGGTCTCCCGGCTCGAGGAACCGATCCTGCTCGTCGACGAGGTGCTCGCGGTCGGTGACGCGGCGTTCCGCAAGAAGTGCTACGCCCGCATCGAGGAGATGACCCGTGGTGGGACGACGCTGTTCGTCGTCTCCCACAACGAGGCCGACCTGCGCCGCTTCTGCGGGCGGGGCATCTACCTCGCGAAGGGCGGCCTGGTCTTCGACGGCCCGATGGAGGAGGCCCTCGAGCGCTACGGGTCCGACAGCGGGCTGCTGCGGTGAGCCCGGCGTGATGTCCTCCCCCGGCGCCTGGGTGCGCCGGCTGCCCACCCTGCCGGCCCCGGGGGCGCTCCTCGCTCTGGCCGGGGTCGCCGCCGTGTCGGGCTGGGCCCCCGTGGTGCCGGCCGGCCTCCTGGCGGTGGCGGTCCTCGACGCCCTGGCCACCGACCGCGACGCGGATGCCGACGCCGGGCAGGCGCGGCGCGTCGACGCCGCGCTCGGGACGACGCTGTGGGGCCTGGTCCTGCTGCTGCACGGGGCACGGGAGTGGTCGCCCGGCGTCCTCCGGGTCGTCGTCGTGGCACTCGCCGTCCAGGTGTGCCTCGTCGCCCTCACCTCGGCGGTCCACACCGGCCTCGACGGGCTGCACCGGTACCCGGCTGCCCGTGGCCTCCCCGGTGTGGGCGCCGTACCGCTGGTCCGCCGCCCCTCGGCGCAGCTGGTGGCCCTGCTGCCGCAGATGGCCCTCCTCGTGCCCGCCGTCCTGGCGCCGCAGCGACCGGCGGTCGTGGCGGCGGCCGCGGGAGCCGGACTGCTCGCCGGTGCAGCCGCCGTCGTCCGCTGGGTCCTCGCGCTCCACCGGGCCCGCGGACGGCGGCAGGCGGTCCTGCAGGGGATGCGCGACCACCTCCGAAGCACGCACCCGACCGTCGTCCTCTACGCCGGCGAGGGTGTGGCGGCCCTGCACGAGGTCACGATGTGGCTGCCCTCGCTGGAGCGGCTCAGCGTCGACGCGGTGCTGCTCATGCGCAACCGCCGGGCGCTGGAGCGGCTCCCGGCGACGACCCTGCCGGTGCTCTGCGTGCCCGGGGCGACCGACCTGATGTCCCTGCCGCTGGAGCGGTTCCGCGTGGGGCTGTTCGTCTCCAACGTCGGCAACAACATCCACCTACTGCGCGTCCCCGGCGTGCGGACGGCGTTCATCGGGCACGGCGACAGCGACAAGAACGCCTCGGCCAACCCCTACAGCAAGGTCTACGACGAGATCTGGGTGGCCGGCCCGGCGGGTCGCGACCGCTACCTGCGCGCCGATACCGGCGTCCGGCCCGACGCCGTGGTCGAGGTGGGCCGGCCCCAGCTGGAACTGGTCCGCCGGGCCCCGGCGACACGCCCGGACGTCGTGACGCTGCTCTACGCGCCCACCTGGGAGGGCTGGAACAGCGAGCAGGACTACGCGTCCGTGGCCTCCCACGGCGAGGCGCTGGTCCGTGCGGTGCTGGGGCACCCCGACCGCATCCGGCTGGTCTACCGTCCGCACCCCTACGCGGGCCGCCGGTCACCGGCGGTCGCCGCCGCGCACCGGCGGATCGTGGATCTGCTCGGCGCCGCCAACCAGGCCGCGGGGGTCGACGTCCCCACCGTGCTGGAGGCCGAGCCTGCACCGGAGGCGTCCTCGGCGGCATCGGCCGAGCGCGACGCCGTCCGGCGGGGGGAGCAGCGACTGGCCGAGCGGCCGCCGACCGCCCACGTCGTCCTGGGGGCCGGGGCCGTCCCGCTGATCAGCTCCCTCAACGCCGCGTCGGCCCTCGTGACCGACGTGTCCAGCGTCCTCACCGACTTCCTGGCCAGCGACAAGCCGGTGGCCGTCTGCGACGCCCAGCAGCGCGGGCCCGAGCGGTTCGTCGCCGACTTCCCCTCTGCGGCGTCCGCGACGGTGCTGGCCACCGACCCGGCGGAGCTGGCCGCCTTCTGCGACGTCGTGACCGGGCGGCGGCCCGACCCCGCTGCCCCGGCCCGCGCCGGCGTCCGGCGGCAGCTCCTGGGCCCCGCGGAACCAACGGCGACGGCGCGCTTCGACGCCGCCGTCACCGCGCTGGCCGCTCGCGCCCACGCGCTGGGGCCGGTCGCCCCCGATCCCGACCCGACGACCCCGGCAGTCCCGACCGCAGGCACAGGAAGGTGAGGGGACAGTGCGCGAGATCTACATGCTGATCCACCAGATCGGCACGCAGGCCGGCGGGATGACCCTCTCGATGATGACGAGGGCCAACCTGTTCGCCGCGAACGGCTGGCGCGCGGCGCTCGTCACCACCGACCCCCGGCGCGACTACCGCGAGGTCGAGGCGGAGTACCGGCGGCTCGGCCTGCTGCGGCCCGACGCCCGCCTCCTCAACATCTTCGAGCACCACCGGCAGCAGGCCGGCGCCGCCGACCCGGACGTGCGCGGTGAGTTCGCCGACCTGCCGCGCACCGACGAGCCGGGGATGCTCCGTGCCGTCTCGGCCGGGACCGACGGCCGGGGCGCCCGGTACTTCGAGGGCGGGCGCTACCGGATGTACAAGCAGTGGCGCGCGGACGGTTCGCTTGAGTTCGTCGACTTCTTCGACGACGCGCACCGCCGCACCCGGCGGGTGGAGTTCACCACCGGCGACGAGGCGCGGCGGGAGCTCAGCTACGACCCCTACGGCACAATCGTCGTCCAGGACCGGTTCCTCGACACCGACGGCTTCTGCTACGCGATGCGCTGGATGGGGGTCAAGAACCGGGCCGTCTACAAGGTGCTCACCTTCGACCGGTCCGGCGCGGTCCGCGAGTACGGCTCCACGACCGAGTGGGAGACCGCCTGGCTGGACCAGCTGGCGGCGAGCGGCCCGGCGCGACCGGTCTTCATCGGTGACGGGATCGGCGGCATCGCCACCCTGCCGGGTGTCCGGGCGAACGGGGCCCTGAGGTTCATGCAGATCCACAACAACCACCTGGCCCAGCCGCTGGTGGACAGGACCACGGTGCAGGCCGACCACGACCGGGTCTTCCGTGCGGCCCGGTCCGTCGACGGGATCATCGTCCTCACCGAGCGCCAGCGCCGGGACCTGCACGACATGTACGGCATCGGCGACATCACGCACGTCATCCCGCACGCGTTCGCCGACACCCCGGCGCTGCAGGAGGAGCGCGAGCCGTGCACGGCGGTGACCGTGGCACGGCTGAGCGACCAGAAGGCCATCGATGCCGGCATCCGGGCGTTCCGCCACGTCGTCGAGGAGCTGCCGCAGGCCGTCTACCGCATCTACGGCACGGGCGAGGAGCGGGAGAAGCTGGCCCGGGTCATCGAGGAGCAGGGCCTGCAGGGCAACGTCTTCCTCGAGGGCTTCACCCGCGAGGCGACCAGGCAGATGGCCCGCGCCCAGGTCTCGGTGATCACCTCCGCCTACGAGGGCTTCTGCCTCTCGGCCGCGGAGTCCTGCCTGCAGGAGACACCGGTGGTGGCCTTCGACGTGGACTACGGGCCCTCGGACATCGTGCCCGGGGACAAGCAGGGGTCCATCCTCCCGGGCCGGGACGAGCGCACGCTGGCCCGGGAGATCGTCCGCTACCTGAGCAGCGACCGGCTGCGCCGCAAGGTCGGCGCCCGAGCGCGCCAGTCGGTCCTGGAGCGATTCGGGGAGCAGGCGGTCTTCGAACGGTGGAACCGCCTCCTGGCCTGACTGTGAGGGTGTCAGCCGCCGCTACACCGCCGGGTCTCAAGGCACCACGGTCCCGGTCATGAGCGCGACGTCCTCCACGCGGATCTCATCGGGCCCACCTCGCACGATGGGGTCGGAGAGCGACTCACGATGCACTGCAGTCACACCGACGACGGACACCTCTTCGCTACCGGCGGGCGCCCGGAGTTCCGCTCGCGTCCGTGCCAGGGTCGGTCGTGCTCGACATCCGCACCCACGCGGTCACCCAGGGCGTTCCCCATGTGACGCGACCGGGATCCAGCGCTGGAGATCCTCGGACGCCAGCCCAGGTTTCCGGTGTCACCCAGGGCGCCGGGCCGGCGAATGTCGCTGGACGGATGCGGGCCCTCGACGGCCTGCGGCTGGTGGTGGCGCTGATGGTCGCCCTCTACCACTACCTGGGCAGGGAGTCGGCGTCCGACTTCTGGGGCGTAGACGTCCACCGGGTCTTCCCGAACGCCGACTTCCTGGCCCACTACGGCTGGTTGGGCGTCCAGATCTTCTTCGTCATCAGTGGCTTCGTCATCTGCATGAGCAGCTGGGGGAAGTCCGTCGGCCAGTTCGCCACATCGCGGGTGGTCCGGCTGTACCCGGTGTACTGGGCGGCCATCTGTCTGACCTTCCTGGTCGTGACGTTCGTGCCGACCGTGATCGAGGCCCCCACGCTGGGCGCGGTGCTCGCGAACATGACGATGTTCCAGGAGGGGCTCGGCGCGCGGCACGTCGACGGCGTCTACTGGACCCTCTGGGTCGAGCTCCGCTTCTACCTGCTCTTCGCCCTGGTCGTGTGGACCGGCCTGTCGTACCGGAAGGTCGCCCTCTTCTGCGCGGCCTGGACGATCGCCATCCCCCTGTCGGACCGGATCGGCAACGGGCTGGTGTCGTACCTGGTGCAACCCAAGTACGCCTGCTTCTTCCTCCTCGGGATCGGCTTCTACCTGCTGCACCGGTTCGGCAACCAGTTCGTCACCTGGCTGCTCGTCGGGGCGAACGGCGCCTTCACCCTGTTCCGGCTGGAGACGTTCATGCCGCACCAGGAAGACGTCACCGGCAGGGACGTCCACTACTGGGGCGTGCTGGTGATGGTGGGCCTGATGGCCCTGTTCTTCCTGGCCCTGGTGCGGGGGCGGCTGGACTGGATGTCTTGGCGGTGGCTGACGGTCGCCGGCGCGCTGAGCTACCCCTTCTACCTGATCCACCAGAACGTCGGGTACACCATGATCGGCGTCCTCGCCGGGCGGCACGGCGTCTCCGCCTACGTCGTCCTGCCGGCGACGGTGCTCGCCATGCTGCTGCTGTCCTGGCTCCTCCACCGCCTCGTCGAGCGCCCGGTCAGCGCATTCCTGCAGCGCCAGCTGCGCCGCCCCGGCCTGCTCGACCCGCAGCCCGTCTCCCGCTGAGCTCGTCGGCCGGTCCTCCGCGCCGGTGAGCCGCACGGCTGTGGTGCCGGGCTCGTGTACGAGGGCGACCACCGCGTGATGCTCCGGGCTCGGGTGATCGGCGGTGGCCGTGGAGGAAGTGCGGCCCGGGCCGACGACGTCGACCGGGCCGCCCCGGCTGCCGCACCAGTCGGAGGCCGACCGGCGGATCCGCCGGCCGTGGGCGGCCTTCGAGCAGCTGCGCGCCGCGCTGGCCGCCGGGGTGGACGTCGATCACTGCGCCCAGGTCGACGCCAGCGCGCTGCCGGTCGAGCACCCCTCCCGGGTCCGCGGCCCCGACGGCCGGGTCGGCCCGAATGACCTGGTCGCCGGCTCCGGCCGCGACTGTGCGCACGGCGAGTGGTCTCCGGTCCCCGGCTGACCCTCGATACCGATTCGGCCCCAGCGCGCCGGCCTGCCCCGCGCGCTGCGCCCGGTGATCGCCTGCCGGCGCAACTACATCAAGGTCACCGTCGGCGAGCTCCCCGACCGGATTGCGCCCGCCCACCACGGCGCGCACACCTCCTGAGGCCTGCCGACCCGCACCGCCGCCACCATCGCCGCGCACGCCCTGCTACGCGTTCATCCCACCGACCTCGGGGTTGGGTCGACCCAGAGGAGGCGTCTCAGGCCCGCAGCCGGGAGGAGGTCACGATTGCGAGGAAGTGGCCGGCCACGGCGAGCAGGGACGCGGGGACCAGCGCCACGAGGAGCACGCGGGTCCCGGTCAGGTCGCCGGTCACGACGTCGAACAGCGCCGCGGCGACCACCAGCAGGCTCAGCTCGATCGAGTGATAGAGCCGGTGGAACGGCACGAAGCGGGCCAAGCGTCGCAGCCGGGCCAGGCCCGAGGCGCCAGGCGCGGTGGTGGCCTCGTCGTCGGCTGCCCGCGCCAGGCCGGCCGACGCCCGGGCCACGTGCACCATGTCGTTGAGCGCCTTGTTCAGCACGATGACCACGGCCAGGAGCGCCCCGAGGGTCGTCCACCCGTACCCGCCGGGCAGGTCGCCGAGCCTGCCCGCGGCGCGCACCCCCAGGGCCAGCGGGATGAGCGACTCGGTGAGGTAGTGGCCGACCTTGTCCAGGAAGACGCCGAGCGGGCTCGACGTCCCCCGCCAGCGGGCGACCTCGCCGTCGCTGGCGTCCCAGAGCATCTGCAGCTGGGTCAGCAGCACGGCCAGGAGCGCCCCGCCGAGACCCGGGACGAGCAGCGCGAACCCCGACGCGGCGCCGGTGACAATCATGAGCGCGGTGACCGCGTTCGCCGTCAGGCCGGCGCGGACCAGCAGGCGGGTCAGGTACGGCGAGACGCGCCGCATGTAGAGGTCGCCGGTCCAGTGCTCGGCGGTCCGGCGACCCCGGATGGCCGGCGGCTGGGTGACCTCCCGCAGCTGCGCGATGGTCGGCCGGGCGGGCCGCTGTGGCGCGGTGCCGGTGGTCTCCGGTGCGGTGGTGCTCATCGTGGGCCTTCCGTGGTGCGTGCCGGCCGACGGGCGTCCCGGGCGGCGAGGACCTCGGCGCAGGCCGCCACGAACCGGGCTGCCGCCGGTCCGTCGGCGGGGTCGCCGAGGTAGTGCGTGCGGAGGCGGGCGCGGACGTCCCGCTCCTCGTCGGTCTCCAGGCAGCGGCGCAGCAGGGCGCCGGCCGCGCCGGCCTCCCCGGCGGTCACCCGGGGGACGGCCTCCAGCAGGGCCGAGGGCCGGACCAGGGCCCCGGCCTCCCGGGGGACCGTGACGACGAGCGGCCGGCCGGTGGGCAGCCACTCGGTGGCCATCGACGAGATGTCGGTGACCAGCGCGTCGGCGCCGGCGAAGGCGTCGGCCAGCGCGGCGCCGCCGTCCACGGTGCTGCCCGTGGCCCGCGCGGCGGGCTCGTCGAACGCCCGGCGCAGCGCGGCGTCGGCCACGGCCACGTCCGGCCGGTTGGCGCCGGTGCGCGGGTGCGGCCGGTACACCACCCGGAAGCCCTCGGCCAGCAGCGAGCGGACCAGCGCGGCCCCGTGGGTGGCCACCGAGCTGTAGGCCATGGCCGGCTGGGCGCCCTCCCAGGTCGGCGCGTAGAGCACCGTGGGGGGCTCGCCCGCCGCGCGGGGGCGCCGGGGCGCCACCGCGGGCAGCTGGGGCCGGCCCACGACGACGAGCCGGTCCGGGTCGAACCACATGAGCTCGTCGCGCACCCGGTCGACCCCGGCCTGGCCGGCGACGAAGGTGAAGTCGTAGGCCTTGAGCTGGTTGGACGCCGACACGGCCTTGTCGCTCTCGCCGTGGCCGACGTAGACGTGCGCGAGGGAGGCGAAGCGCAGGAACTGGAAGTTGCGCGGGTGGTGGCTGGCGTAGAGGGCCAGGCCGAGGGCGCCGCGCTCCACCAGCCCCTCCAGGGTGGCGGTCCGGGCGACGCAGTGCACGGGCAGCCGGGTCAGCGTGCGCAGCCGGGCCGTGGTCCGGCTGTCCTGGGTGAGGAGCACGACGCCGTGCTTCCGGTCCAGGTCGAGCAGCGGCTCCAGCCACTGCTCGACCTGGTATGCGTTGCGCGGGGGCTCCGGGAAGAACACGGCCACCCGCTGCGCCAGGGCGACGTCGCCGAGGGCCGCGTCCTCGCCGATCCCGTCGGGTTCACCACCCGGCAGCAGGCCCAGCCGCCGGACCAGGCGCCCACCGGTGGAGCGCAGCCGGGACGTCAGGACGGGGGGAACGGGTGGCACTGCGAGGACTCCTCCGGTGGTGCGGGCGTGGCGTCAGACGAGCGGTGGGCGCCCGTGCCGGGCCATCCGGGCGGCGGTCCGCCACCGCAGCGGTCGGCGGGGACCGGCCGGCGTCCGCCACCCCTCCCACCACCCGCCGAACCAGGGCCGAAGCGTCCCGGGGGTGCGCGCGGACCGGACCACCTGGAGCGCCGTCCAGGTCAGCACGTAGGGGACGCCGAGGGCCCAGGGCAGGTTGCGCCGGGCCAGCCAGACGCGGTTGCGCGCGTTGAGGCGGAAGAATTCCGCGTGGCGGGTCGTCGCGGTCACCGGGTGCGTGGCCGCCAGGTCGCCGGCGTAGCGCACGGCGGCGCCGGCGTCCCAGACCCGCCACGCCAGCTCGATGCCCTCGTGGGCGTAGAAGAACGGCGCCGGCCAGCCGCCGGCCGCCTCGAACACCGCCCGGCGCACCACCACCGCGCCCTCCCAGACGGAGAACGCGGCGCTCGGGCGGTGCCGGTCGCCGACCCGCACCCGGGGCGTCCACCGGCGCGGTGGCGTGCCGCCGCCGGCGGCGTCGACGCGGGGCTGCAGGAGGCCCAGGCCGGGGTCGGCGGCGAACCGGCGGCACGCCTCGGCCAGGAAGCCGGGATCGGGGAGCGCGGCGTCGTCGTCCAGGAACAGCAGCAGGCCGCCCTCGACGCGGGGCACGCCGGCGTTGCGCCCGGCGGGGATGCCGACGTTCTCGGGCAGGGCGAGGGCGGCCACGCCGTCCGGCAGGCCGACCGGCGCCCAGCCGTTGCCGACGACGACCACGTCGGTGCGCACGCCCTCCTGGGCGAGGACCGAGCGCACCGCCCGGTCGAGGTCGCCGGGGCGCCGGCCCTGGGTCAGGACGACGACGCCGACGTGCGGAACCGGGGCCATGCCGGGGTGGGCGGAGGTCAGGCGCCGTGGACGAGCAGCGGGTCCACCCCTGCGGGGACCACGTCGCCGGGCTCCTCTTCGTGGAGTTCCGCCGCGGCCACGGAGGCGTGGAGGTGCGAGGCGAGCTTGTCCTCGCGTCGGACGTCCACGATGTGCCCGGTCCAGGAGGAGATCAGCACGTCCAGGGAGGTCTCGGCGACGGCCCCGGGGGTGAGCAGCGTGCCCTCCGGCTCCCGGCCGAAGGCCCGGGTCCGCATGGGCGTGGCGGTGCGCTCCGGGTTGATGCAGTTCACCCGGACGCCGTCACCGGCCCACTCGTCGGCCAGCGCCTGCGTCAGGTTGACGACGGCGGCCTTGGCGGAGGAGTAGAGGCTGTAGCCGCTGCGCCCGCGGGTGTAGGAGCTGGACGTGTAGAGCAGCAGCGATCCGCCGGTCCGCCGCAGGTGCGGGTGGAAGACCTGTGCGATGTGGATCGGGGCGAGGTAGTTGACCTCGGTCGCCAGGAAGACCGTCTCCTCGCTGGTCGCGGCCAGCTCGCCGCGGGGGAGCACGCCGGCGGTGTTGACCACGAAGTCCACCCGGCCGGTGGCGGCGAGCACCTGCTCGCAGGCGGCCACGATGTCGGAGCGCCGCTCGACGTGGGTCCGCGTCTCCGAGCGGCTGAAGGTGAAGGTGGTGGCGCCGTAGGACTCGGCTAGGCGCACGATGTCCGCGCCGATCCCGTAGGAACCGCCGAACACGACGACGGTCTTGCCCTCCAGGGCTGCCCGGTACTCGGCCTCGAACCGCGGCCGGGGCGCATCGTGGCTGTCGAGCTGGAACAGCTTGTCGGCGATGTAGACGTCGATGGGCTCGGTGACCTTCATGTTGCGGTCCTCGCCCCGGACGACGGCGATCGGCACGTCGGGCAGGTAGCGCAGCACCACGGTGCAGTCGTCGGTCGCCTCGAAGTCCGGGTCACCGGCGGCGAGCTCGTAGGCCCGCCGGATGACGGACAGGCGGAAGCACTGCGGGGTCTGCCCCCGGCGCAGCAGCGGCCGGTGCAGCACCTGGTCGATCGTCTGGCCCGTCGCCTCGTCGACCTTGATTATCGTGTCCGCGGAGGGGATGGCCGTGTCCACGGCCTCGTACTCGTCCAGGGCGTCGACGCAGTCGGCGATGACCCGCTGGCTCAGCAGCGGCCGCACGGCGTCGTGGAAGAGGACGTTGCACTCATCGGCGCCCAGCGCGTCGATGGCCCGCTGGGTGGTGGCGTTGCGCGTGTCGGCGCCCTCGAGGACCTCGGTGACCTTCGGGTAGGCGCCCGACCGGAGGAAGCCGCGGACGGCGTCGAGGTGACCGGGCGTCATCATCACGACGATCTCGTCGATCAGCGGTGAGGCGTTGAGCAGCCCGATGGTGTGCTCGATGATCGGCTTGCCGGCGACCTTGATCAACTGCTTGGGGATGGACAGGCCCACGCGCGTCCCCGTGCCCCCGGCCAGGACCACCGCCACGTTCCGCAGTCTCGTCACGAGCACGACCGTAGCGACAGAGCGTGATCGCACAGTTGCACATGGGATCACCGAGACGGCGTGGGACGAAATGGTGCCAGAGGGACGGCCCGGGCCGTCCCGGTCACGCGGTGTGGACGACGTGGAAGGCCTCCGCCATGCGACCGTGCGGCAGCCCGAAACGGGACGCCGTCTGCCGCATCCAGCCGCCGACGAACTCCTCGAGGTCGTCGCGGTGGGCCACCTGGCTGACGTGGCTCTTGAGCGCGGCGAACTTCAGCTCCACCACGTCGGTCACGTCCACCGCGTGGTCGGGCCGGGGGCCGGCCCCGAGCCACACCTCGGAGACCGTCCACGCCTCGAGGCCCTCGTCGGCGAGCAGCTCCGGGAAGGCGAACGGGTTGCGGGCGTCGGGGTAGACGGCGCGCAGGGTGGACTCGCCGACGGTCATGTGGTCGGGGTGGCTGGCGCCGATGCGCTCGTAGAACCGCTCCGGGGAGCTGGTCAGCACCCGCTGCGGGCGGACCTGGCGGATGACGCGGGTGATGTCGCGGCGCAGGTCCAGGGTCAGCTCGAGCCGGCCGTCGGGGTAGCCGAGGAAGCGGACGTCGCGGACGCCGACCGCCGCCGCGGCGGCCTCCTGCTCCGCGCGGCGCAGCGGGCCCATCCGCTCGCGGGGTGTCTCGTCGAACCCGCCGGCGTCCCCGTCGGTGACGATGCAGTAGGTGACCTCGGTGCCGGCCTCGGTCCAGGTGGCGACCGTCCCGGCACTGCCGAAGTCGACGTCGTCGGGGTGGGCCAGGACGCACAGCGCGCGCTCGACGTGCTCGGCGGGCTTCGGGGGTGTCGGCATCACGTCGGGCAAGCCTAGGTGGGTCCTGCGATGCCCCGTCCCCGGAGGCCCACGCGGTCCGGGGTTCCCCCGGAACGGCATCGGGCGGACCCTGGCGGTCCACGGACCAGGTGCACGGCCGGCCGCTGCGGCCCGCCGGGGGAGGAGCCGACGTGGACCCTGCACTGTCCCGGGCGCTGGACCGGGTCGCGGACGGGCTGGCCGCCATGGGGGCCGGCAACCCCGGTCCCTACGCGGCCTGCTGGGCCGACTCCCCCGACGTGACGCTGTTCGGCGCCTGGGGACCGGTCGAGAAGGGGTACCGCGCCGTCACGAAGACCTTCGAGTGGGTGGGCAGCCGCTTCAGCGACGGCCGGCTCGTCCCGCGCTACGAGGTCGTCGACGTCAGCGGGGACCTCGCCTTCACGGTCGGGTCCGAGCAGGGGGTCGTCCGCGTGGACGGCGGGGAGCCGCGGGAGATGACGATCCGGGTGACGCACGTCTACCGGCGCGTCGAGGGCGACTGGTGGCTGGTGCACCGGCACGCCGACTTCCCACCGGCCGACCAGCGGGAGCGCTGAGCCCGCCCGCTACAGCCGGCCGCGGCCCTGGCGGAGCAGCATCATGCCGAGCGCGGCGCCGTCGCTGCCGAGCGCCTCCTGGAAACGGGCCAGCACCTGCTGCTCGCGGGCGAGGGAGAGCCGGGTGCCACCCGCGGCCCGGCGCAGCTCACCGATCTCCCGGGAGACGGCCAGGCGTTGGCGGACCAGGCGGATGATCTCCGCATCGCAGGCGTCGATCTCCTGGCGCAGCTCGGAGATGCGGGCGTCGGGCGCGGTGGGCGGCGGCGTGGCGGGGGCCGGCGTGGCGGGGATCATGGCGGTCATCGGTTCCTCCGGTGCGGGGGGCCGTCGGGCCCGGAGGACGAGAAACGCCCCGGGCTCCTCGGGCCCGGGGCGTCTGTTGCGGCGTGTGCTCAGCCAGCGGTGACGGACACCGGAACCCGGTGGCCGTAGTAAAAGCTGCGCGCGGTGAGCACGGCGGGAGTCTGCCACACCCGCGGCGGGCGGCGCCAGCGCACCCGCGGGGCGCGTGGGGCGGGCGGGTCCGCGACCCGAGGACCGTCGCCCGTCCGAACTACAGTGGTGTGGTCATGAACCCACCCCACGAAAACGCTCCGCTGGCGCTCCACGTCTCCGTGGGGTCCCCGGGATGAGCGTCCAGCAGGCCCTCCCCGGCACTGCGTCCCTCCAGCGTTCCGCGTCCGGCTCGGTGGGCCGGGAGCTGGACCGCATGCTCGCCGGCCTCAACGGCCCGCAGCGCCAGGCCGTGGTGCACGAGGGCGGCCCGCTGCTCATCGTCGCCGGCGCCGGGTCGGGCAAGACCCGGGTGCTCACCCACCGGGTCGCCTACCTCCTCGGTGCCCGCGGGGTGCAGCCCGGCGAGGTCCTCGCGATCACCTTCACGAACAAGGCCGCGGGCGAGATGAAGGAGCGGGTGGCCCAGCTGGTCGGCCCGCGCGCCCGCGCGATGTGGGTGTCGACCTTCCACTCCATGTGCGTGCGCATCCTGCGCGCCGAGGCCGCCAAGCTCGGGCTGAAGAGCTCGTTCACCATCTACGACCAGGGCGACTCCGTCCGGCTCATGACGATGGTCGCCCGCGACCTGGACCTCGACGCCAAGCGCTACCCCGGGCGCAGCCTCGCGGCGCAGGTGTCGAACCTGAAGAACGAGCTGGTCGACGAGGAGTCGTTCACCCCGGTCACCGCGCCGGAGAAGGTGCTCGCCGAGGCGTACACGCTGTACCAGCAGCGGCTGCGCCAGGCGCACGCGCTGGACTTCGACGACCTGATCATGACGACGGTGAACCTGCTCCAGGCCTTCCCCGACGTCGCGGAGCACTACCGGCGCCGGTTCCGGCACGTCCTGGTCGACGAGTACCAGGACACCAACCACGCCCAGTACGTGCTGGTGCGCGAGCTGGTGGGCACGGGTGCCGGCCCGGTGCCGCCGGCCGAGCTGTGCGTCGTCGGCGACGCCGACCAGTCGATCTACGCCTTCCGCGGCGCCACGATCCGCAACATCGACGAGTTCGAGCGCGACTACCCCGAGGCCACGACGATCCTGCTGGAGCAGAACTACCGCTCCACCCAGCGCATCCTCAAGGCGGCCAACCAGGTCATCGCCAAGAACACCGGACGCCGGCCGAAGAACCTCTGGACCGACGCCGGGGACGGCGAGCTCATCGAGGGCTACGTCGCCGAGAACGAGCACGACGAGGCCGCCTGGGTGGCCGAGCAGATCGACGCGCTGGTCGACGAGGGCCAGGCCAGGCCCAAGGACATCGCGGTCTTCTACCGCACCAACAACGCCTCCCGCGTGTTCGAGGAGGTGTTCATCCGCGTCGGCATGCCCTACAAGGTCGTCGGCGGGGTGCGCTTCTACGAGCGCAAGGAGGTCCGCGACGCGCTGGCCTACCTCAAGGTGGTGGCCAACCCCGCAGACGTGGTGAGCCTGCGGCGGGTGCTCAACACGCCCAAGCGCGGCATCGGCGACAAGGCCGAGTCCTGCATCGAGACCTTCGCCGACCGCGAGCGGATCGCCTTCGCCACCGCCCTGCGGCGCTGCGCGGAGGTCCCCGACCTCGCCGCCCGCTCGCTCAAGGCGGTGCAGGAGTTCGTCGCGCTGCTGGAGGAGTTCGAGCACCTGGTCGAGACCGGCTCGGGCCCGGCCGCGCTGCTGGAGAGCATCCTCGACCGCACCGGCTACCTGACCGAGCTGCAGGCCTCGACCGACCCGCAGGACGAGGGGCGCGTCGACAACCTCAACGAGCTCATCTCCGTGGCCGCGGAGTTCGAGGCGGCCAACCCCGGGGGCTCGGTCACCGACTTCCTCGAGCAGGTGTCGCTGGTGGCCGACGCCGACCAGATCCCGGTCGCGGGGGACGACGCCGGCGTGGTCACGCTGATGACCCTGCACACCGCCAAGGGGCTGGAGTTCCCGGTGGTCTTCCTCACCGGCATGGAGGACGGCGTCTTCCCCCACCTGCGCGCCCTGGGCGACCCGCGGGAGCTGGAGGAGGAGCGCCGGCTGGCCTACGTCGGCATCACCCGGGCGCAGCAGCGGCTGTTCCTCTCCCGGGCCACGGTGCGCACCAGCTGGGGGCAGCCGGCCTACAACCCGCCGTCCCGCTTCCTCGACGAGCTGCCGGGCGACACGGTCCGGTGGGCGGGCAAGGAGCCGGTGCCCGCGCCGAGCACGGGTTACCGCTCGGCGCAGCAGCGGGTCGCCGCGACCGGGCTGTCGACCGGCGGGCTGCGCGGTGGCGCGGGCAACCGGGCGGTCATCTCGGTCGAGGTGGGGGACCGGGTCAGCCACGACGCCTTCGGGCTCGGGACCGTCGTCGAGGTCACCGGCGTCGGCGACAAGGCCCAGGCGACGGTGGACTTCGGCTCGGGCGGCACCAAGCGCCTCGTCCTCCGCTACGCCCCGCTCGTCAAGCTCTGACCCGGGCGGTCGGCCCCCGGCCGGTGGCGCCCGTGGGCTCGTCGCGCGTGGGCCGGTGCCGGGCACAGGCAGCTCTTCCCACGTCGGCGGCTCCGGGACGCCGGACATGCTTCCTGTGCCCCGGGGTGGGGGGGGCCGATCCGGTCAGGGCACCGAGACGCCGCGCTCGGCGAGGAAGTCCTCCGGGTCGACGGCGCGGCCGTTTTGGCCGCCGCTGTGGATCTGGTAGTGCAGGTGGGGGCCGGTCGACTGGCCCTCGTTGCCGATCTTCGCGATCGGATCGCCGGCGTGCACGATGTCGCCGGCCTGCACCGAGTAGTAGCGCATGTGGCCGTAGACGTGCACGTTGCCGTCGGGGTCCTGGATGTAGACGGCGTTGCCGTACCCGGAGGCCCGGCCGGCACGGATCACCACGCCGTCGGTGGCCGCCAGGATGGGCGTGCCGAGCGGCGCCGCGAGGTCGATGCCCCAGTGCATGACCCCCCAGCGCATGCAGAAGCAGGTGGTCAGGCGGGCGCCCTCGACGGGCCGGGCGGTCGTCGGCCGCCGGGCGGCGCGGGAGGCGGCGAGCTCGGTGAGCCGGGCCTGCGCCTCGGCCTCGGTGATGCCGCGGCGCACGAGGGCGTCGTCCAGCTCGCCCGCCAGCCCGAGGTCGGAGACCCCGAGGCCGTAGTCGACGGAGGTCATGCCGGTGGGGACGGGGTCGTCGCCCAGCAGGCCGGGCAGGCCGGCGAGGACGGCGCCCGCGACGAGGGCGGCCAGCCAGACCGGACCGCGCCGGCCGGGAGGACGGGGGAGGCCGCGGCGGCGCGGGGCGGGCGTCGCGACGGCGGGCGCCTGCTCCGCCGGCGCCTCTGCCGCGGGCACCCGCTCGGCGGGCGTCCTGTCCACGGGGAGGCGCGGGGTGACCGCGGGTTCCCGGTCGGCCGTCGGCCGCTCCAGCAGGCTGGTCACCGGAGCACCTCCCTGGTGGGTCTGCCCCTCCGGCCGGGCTGCCGAGCGGCAGACCGCCGGGGGAGCGGCGGTGGCGCGGGCGACCTGTGCGGGTCCCCCTCCGGTTGTCCGGTGCCGTGATCGGACGGTAACGATCCGTCATTGCCACCATCGGCCGGCGCGGGCGCGTGTCGCCTTGTCTGCAACCCGTGTGACGAATGAGCCGGAAGAGCCGGGTGTGGCGCTCCGCGGGTCGTCCTGCTCCGGACGGCAGCCACCGGGGCTCAGGGGCGCCGCCCTCGTCCAGGGGTCCGCCACGAGCGGGCGAGGGGTGGGGGGACGAGGGCCTTTCCTCAGGCCGCGGCGGTGGTCGCGAGCGGTACGGCGACCGGTCGGTGGCCGGCGAGGGTCGCCGCCACCTCGTCGAGGACCTGCCGGTGGAAGGGCAGGGTCATGTGCCCGATGCCGCGGACCAGCACGTTGCGGACGTGCAGGTCGGGGTGGTCGCAGCGGCCCGCGCGGGTGGGGAGCACCACCTGGTCCAGGTCGCTGTAGACCGCGGTGATCGGGGTGCGGACCCCCGGGGCCGGCAACGCCAGCTCCTCGAGCACCGGTGAACCCGGGCGCAGCTGCCGCACCAGCGGGGTGGGCAGCAGGTGCGCGAGCACCGAACCCCGGTGCGGCGTCCCGAGGGTCACGAGGGAGGCCACCCGGGCGTCGCCGCCCTGCCGCTGGACGTGGTAGCGCGCGATCAGGCCGCCCAGGCTGTGCCCGACCACGTGCACCCGCTCGTGCCCGGTCTGCTCGCAGACCCGCTCCAGGTGCGCACCGAGGTCGGCGGCGCCCCGGGCGACGTCGTCCAGCAGCGGGCTGTAGTTCCACGAGCAGACGTGGGCGAAGCCCCGCCGGCGGAGGCTGCGCCGCATCACGGCGAAGATCGAGCAGTTGTCGATCAGGCCGTGCACCAGGACGACGGGGGTCCGCGCGGCCAGCGGGTCGGCGGCGAACAACGCCCGCGCCGCAGGGTTCCGGCCGCCGGGCCGGCGGCTGGGGTCGGGGCGCACCGGCTCCACCCGCGTGCCCAGCGGGTACATCAGCACGTGGGCGCCGACGAGGGCCAGCTCGGTGATCCCGCCGGTCAGGACCGCCCGGGAGGCGAGGGCCCGCAACCCCCGTGGCGCGGCCGGGAGGACGGCCTCGGTGTGCGAGGCTGGACCGGTAGGAGGGTCGGCGGCCGGACGCACGGTCTCCGCCTCCCGTCCTCGGTCCGGGGGCTCCCCGGCTCGACCGACCCGCCGAGGCGGGTGCACCGCCGCAGCGGCGCCCTGTTCACTCGACGGTAATCCCCGTGTGTGTCGGTCGTCACACGCACGACAGCACCCGGCCGCCGATCGAGGCCGGTTCGTGACCTACCGACGGAGGGGGACCGTGACCGCCCGAGACGGTTCGACCCGGAGACGCCCGGCCGCGGGGGCCCGCGCGCCGTCGGCCCGGCGGTCGCCGGCCCGGGGCGCGGCCGACGCGCGCGGCGGCGGTGCGCGACCCGGGCCCCCGCCGGGTGACGCGCTCGTCATCGGGCCGGTCCCGCCGCTGGCCCGGGCGGCCGGCGTGCTGCTCGTCCTCTCCGGGGTCGTGGGCCTCGTGGCGCCGTTCCCGACCTACCTGGTCGTCGGCGGGCAGGAGCTGGTCCGGGGGGACGGCATCGCCGGCGTCCTCGCGGCGTGGCTCGTGCCCGTGGTCTCGGTCGCGGTGGGGGCCGGGCTGGCCGCCGGGCGGGTGCCTCGGTTCGGGCTGGCCTTCGCCGGCGTCCTCGGGGCACCCGCCCTCGGCCTGCTGGCCATCGAGCTGTACCGCGCCCGGGACTCGACGGTGCGCCCGGCGGTGGAGGTGCTCGCCGGCGAGCGGGTGCTGACCAGTTCGGTCGAGGTCGGCGCCGGCTGGGTGCTGGGTGCGGTGTCCCTCGGTCTCCTCGTGCTGGCCGGTGTCGTCGCCGCGGCGGCGTGGGGCCGCACGGTCATGGAGGACGGCGGCGCCCTCGACCCGCTCCGCCCGGTCCTCGCCGGGGCCGGCGCGGTGCTGGGGGTGGCGACCGTCCTCTGCCTGGTGCTGCCCGCGGCCGACGTCCCCGACCGGGTCGTGACCGACCCCGTCACCGGCCTGCAGACCGTGGTCGAGCAGCCGGGGCCGCAGGGGCTGCTCGAGCGCCCGGGGCTGGCCCTGCTGGGCGGGCTGCTGCTGGCCGCGGCCCTGGTGCTGGGGGCGGTGGTGGCGCCGTCCCTGCGCCCCCGGCTGGCGGCGGTCGGCGGGCTGCTGGCGATCACCGCCGTCGTCCTCGCCGCCGGCCTGGGCGGGCTGCGGGACGCCGGGTCGCCGGACCTCCGGTGGACGCTCGCCGGCGCGGGCCTGCTGGTCGCCGGCCTGGCCTGGGCCGGGCTCACCGCGGTGGCCTGGCGCGCCCGCCGCGCACCCGCGGTGGAGCGGGGAGGGCGCTGAGCAGGGCCTCCGCCCGGCGGTGCTGTGATGCGGCCCACGCCCCCCGACGTCGGGGGGACGGTGCCCGCACGCGGGGTCTACGGTGCCTCTCCGTGGATCTCTTCGAGTACCAGGCCCGTGACCTGTTGGCCGCGCACGGCGTACCCGTGCTGCCCGGCGGCGTCGCCGAGACCCCCGAGCAGGCCGAGGCGATCGCACGGGAGATCGCCGCCCCCGTCGTCGTCAAGGCGCAGGTGAAGACCGGTGGCCGGGGCAAGGCCGGGGGCGTCAAGCTCGCCGACGACGCCGAGACCGCCCGGGCCCGTGCCGAGGACATCCTGGGCCTGGACATCAAGGGCCACATCACCCACCGCGTGATGGTCGCCCAGGCCAGCGACATCGCCGAGGAGTACTACTTCTCGTACCTGCTCGACCGCGCCAACCGGACCTTCCTGGCCATGGCCAGCGTCGAGGGCGGGATGGAGATCGAGCAGCTGGCCGTCGAGCGGCCCGAGGCGCTGGCCCGGGTCCCGGTCGACGCCGCGGTCGGGGTCGACACCGCGAAGGCCGCCGAGATCGTCGACGCCGCGGGCTTCCCGGCCGAGGTGCGGGACCAGGTGATCGCCATCGCCGTCCAGCTGTGGGACGTCTTCAGCAAGGAGGACGCCACGCTGGTCGAGGTCAACCCGCTGGCGAAGGCCCCCGACGGCACCGTGCTCGCGCTCGACGCGAAGGTGACCCTCGACGAGAACGCCGCGTTCCGGCACGAGGGCCACGCCGCCCTGGAGGACAGCGCCTCGGCCGACCCGCTCGAGGCGGCGGCCAAGGAGAAGGACCTCAACTACGTCAAGCTCGACGGCGCGGTCGGCATCATCGGCAACGGCGCCGGCCTGGTGATGAGCACGCTGGACGTCGTCGCCTACGCCGGCGAGGAGTTCGGCGGCGTCAAGCCGGCCAACTTCCTCGACATCGGCGGAGGCGCCTCGGCCGAGGTCATGGCCAACGGCCTGCACATCATCCTCTCCGACCCCGCCGTGAAGAGCGTCTTCGTCAACGTGTTCGGCGGGATCACCGCCTGCGACGCGGTGGCCAACGGCATCGTGCACGCGCTGCAGCTGCTCGGGGACGAGGCGACCAAGCCGCTGGTGGTCCGGCTCGACGGCAACAACGTGGAGGAGGGCCGGCGGATCCTCGCCGACGCCAACCACCCGCTGGTGACCCTGGTGGACACGATGGACGGCGCCGCCCGCCGGGCCGCGGAGCTGGCCGGGTAAGGGCCCCGTCCCCCTCATCCCTCGCAGGCTCGGGACGAGCCTCTGGACGGGGCCATCGGTGCCCCCCTTCCGAGACAGGACTCAGCAACGATGTCGATCTTCCTCAACGAGAACAGCAAGGTCATCGTCCAGGGCATGACCGGCTCCGAGGGGCGCAAGCACACCCAGCGCATGCTCTCCTCCGGGACCGCGATCGTCGGCGGGGTCAACCCGAAGAAGGCCGGCCAGAGCGTCGACTTCGACGGTGCCGGCGTGCCGGTGTTCGGCTCGGTCGGCGAGGCGATGAAGGAGACCGGCGCCGACGTCAGCGTCATCTTCGTGCCCCCGGCCGGGGCGAAGGGCGCCGTCGTCGAGGCCGTGGACGCGCAGATCGGGCTGGCCGTCGTCATCACCGAGGGCATCCCGGTGCACGACTCGACCTCCTTCTGGGCGCACGCCCAGGGCGGCTCGACCCGGATCATCGGCCCGAACTGCCCGGGGCTGATCAGCCCCGGCCGCTCGAACGCCGGCATCATCCCGGCCAACATCACCAAGCAGGGGAAGATCGGGCTGGTCAGCAAGTCCGGCACCCTGACCTACCAGATGATGTACGAGCTCCGGGACATCGGGTTCTCCACCTGCGTCGGCATCGGCGGCGACCCGGTCATCGGGACGACGCACATCGACTGCCTGCAGGCCTTCCAGGACGACCCGGAGACCGAGGCCATCGTGATGATCGGTGAGATCGGCGGCGACGCCGAGGAGCGGGCCGCCGACTTCATCGCGGCCAACGTCACCAAGCCCGTCGTCGGCTACGTCGCCGGCTTCACCGCGCCCGAGGGCAAGACGATGGGTCACGCCGGCGCGATCGTCTCCGGCTCGGCCGGCACCGCGCAGGCCAAGAAGGAGGCCCTCGAGGCCGCCGGGGTCAGGGTCGGCAAGACGCCCTCGGAGACCGCCCGCCTCATGCGCGAGATCGTCGGCTGACGCCTCCCCGCCCGCTGCCCCCACCCCCGGGGGCGGCGGGCGGCGCTGCGCCGGGGACTCGGTAGCGTCACGGACGTCGGCCGCGGGGCGTGCCGCGATTGCCTGGCGTGGCGCCGCTCGTCAGCATGCGCCCCGGTGGAGCCCGGCCGACGGAGGAGTGCCCCGCGATGACCAGCCAGCCCCCGCCCGCGGGCGGGTACGGAGGACCGGGGTGGGGGCAGGAGCCCCCGGGGGAGCCGCGCCACGGGCACCCCCCCTACGGCGGGCCGTCCCACGAGCAGCCCCCGTACGGGCAGCCGACCCACGGGCAGCCGCCCGGCTGGGGACAGCCGGGGGCGGGGCAGCAGCCCGGCCACGCCCAGCCGGCGTCCTGGGCCCAGCCGGGCCCGGGTCAGCAGGGGCCCTACGGCCAGCAGCCCGGCGGGCCGGCCCCGCACGGGCAGGCGGGCGGAGCCCGGTACGGGGGGCGTCCGGGCGGCGGACCCGCGTTCGACGCCCGGAAGCTGAGGATGGCCGACCTCGTCGTCGCCGGCGGCACCCTGCTGTTCCTCGTCCTGGCGTTCTTCCCCTGGTACCGGTTCGAGGACGTCTTCTTCGGCGCGGACGTCAGCGTCTGGGGGTGGAGCTCCGGCCAGGTCACCACGGCGTTCTTCCTCTTCCTGCTCGCCTCGCTGTGGGCCGTGCTGCCGGCGTTCGTGCGCCTCGACCTCGGCTTCCCCCGGTCGTGGATCACCGTGGGCCTGGCCGGTCTCGGCTTCCTCATGGCCCTGCTGGCCTGGATCGACACCTTCAGCATCGGGCTGTCCTTCTCGTTGTGGGCGCTGCTCGGGTTCCTGACGGCGCTCGCCGTCCTGGCCTTCGCCGTGCTGGCGCTGCTGCCCGAGCTGACGGCGGGGCGCGCGCTGCCGGGCGGGCTGGCCGACGCCGCGCGGTGGGCCGACCAGCGGGCTCCGCAGTTCGGTCCCCCGGCCGGGCCGCGGGCCGACGACCAGCAGCCCCGGGAGCAGGCCCCCTACGGCCAGCAGCCGCCGTACGGCCAGCAGCCGCCGTACGGCCAGCAGCCGCCGTACGGCCAGCAGCCGCCGTACGGCCAGCAGCCGCCGTACGGCCAGGCCCCCTACGGCCAGCAGCCGCCCTACGGCCAGACCCCCTACGGCCAGACCCCCTACGGCCAGCAGCCGCCGTACGGCCACGCCCCCCAAGGTCAGCAGCCCGCCTACGGGCAGTTCCCCCCGCCGCCCGGCTGGCCCGCCGGCCCGGCGCCGCACGGGCAGCCCGGCGGTGCCACCCCGCGCGATCCGGGGACGGACCCGGGACCCGGGACCCCGTCCGGCGGGTCCACCGCCTCCGGGCAGGGGGCGGACCCCGAGCGGCCTTCCGGGACCTGACCCGGGACGCGCCCACCGGTCGTCCCCGGCCGCGGCGCGGTGCCCACGACCGGCGCCGCGGCTTGGGACAGTGGGGGCGTGGTCTCCCTCCTGGCGCGACTGACCGTGCCCCGGCAGAGCGCGACCGGTGCCCGGTGGCCGGACCGGGCACCGGCCGTGGCCGCCGCCGCGTCCGCGGCGGTCACCGCCCTCGGCCTGGCCGGCCTGACGCTGGCCGTGGTGGTCGTGCAGACGCTCGACCCGTCCGGCGGCCTCCCCTTCGGCGGCTCGCTGCGCCTCGCCGGGCAGCTCTGGCTGCTGGCCCAGGGGGGCGAGCTGACGCTGGCATCGGGGCGCTTGTCGCTCGCGCCGCTGCTCGTCACCCTGCTGCTGGCCTGCGGTCTGGCGAGCGCCGGCCGGGTCGTCGTCCGTGCCTGCGACCTGACCGGGGCCCGCGCCGCGGCGGTCGCGGTGGGCGTGCTCGCCGCCGTCCACGTGCTGCTCACCGCCGGGGTCGCCCTCGCCGCCGACACGGCCGGCGCCCGCGTCGGCCTGCTGCCCGCGGTGCTCGGCGCGGCCGTCCTCGCCGTCGCCGCGGCAGGGTGGGGCGTCGTCCGCGAGTCCGGGGCCCTCGACCCCGTCGCGGGACGCCTGCCCGACGCCGTGCGCCCGCTGCTGCGCGGTGTGCTGGCCGGCTGGCTCGCCGCCGTCGCCCTGGGCCTGGCGGTGGTCGCCGTGGCGCTGGCCTCCGACACCGCGGGCTACGCGGCGGTGTCCCGCTCGCTGGGTGGTGCCGGCGCCGGGGCGCTGGGCCTGCTGGCCCTCGGCGTCCTGCTGCTGCCGAACGCCGCCGCGGGCGCCCTCGGCGTGGCGGCCGGGCCGGGCCTGTCCGTCGGCAGCGGGACGCTGGTCTCCGTCCACGGCGTCACCCTCGGCACCGTGCCGGCGCTGCCCCTGCTGGCCGCGCTGCCCGACACGCAGGCCGTGCCGCTGCTCGCGTTCGCCTCCCAGGTGGTGCCCGCGCTGGCCGGGGTCGTCGCGGGCACCACGCTCGGCCGGCACCTCGGCGGCAGCAGCGCCGGGTCGGTCGTCGCCGGTCTGTGGGGCGTGCTGGCCGGCGTGCTGCTCGGGGCGGCCTGCGGGCTGTTCGCCTGGGTCGCGGGCGGGTCGCTCGGGGACGGCGCCCTGGCCGAGGTCGGGGCACCCCCGGTGGCCACGGCGCTGTCCGTCGCCGTCCAGGCCGGCCTCGCCGCGGGCCTGGCCGCCGCGGTGGCCCGGTGGCGGTCCCCGGCCTGACCGGCCGCGTCCGCAGGGCCGCGCCGAGCCCGCGAGGCCCGCACGGCGCCCTTGTAGGGTCGCTGCCGTGCCCGCACCCGAGCCGTCCCCGCGGGCGCGGGTCGTCGTCCTGCTGTCCGGCACCGGCTCGCTCTGCGCCGCGCTGCTCGCCGCCACCGACGACCCGGCCTACCCCGCGCAGGTCGTCGCGGTCGGCAGCGACCGGGACGCCGCCGGGCTCGAGCACGCCCGCCGCCGCGGCATCCCGACGTTCGCGTGCCGGCTCGGCGCGCACCCCGACCGCGCCACCTGGGACCGCGCCCTGGCTGCCGAGATCGCGGCGCACGCGCCGGACCTGGTGGTCTCCGCGGGCTTCATGAAGATCGTCGGCCCCGCGGTCCTCGCCGCCTTCGAGGGCAGGTTGCTCAACACCCACCCGGCGCTGCTGCCGGCCTTCCCCGGGGCCCACGCGGTGCGCGACGCGCTCGCCGCGGGCGTCGCGGTCACCGGCAGCACGGTGCACCTGGTCGACGCCGGCGTGGACACCGGCCCGGTGCTCGCGCAGCGCGAGGTGCCGGTGCAGCCCGGGGACGACGAGGCCCGGCTGCACGAACGGATCAAGACGGTGGAGCGCGAGCTCCTGGTGGAGACGGTGGCCCGCCTGGTCCCCGCCGTCCGAGGAACGGAGACCCCTGGATGACCGATCGGACCCCGATCCGCCGCGCGCTGCTGGGCGTGTACGACAAGAGCGGCATCGAGGACCTGGCGCGCGGGCTGGCCGCGGCCGGGGTCGAGCTGGTCAGCACCGGGGCGACCGCCCGGCGCATCGCCGACGCCGGCGTCCCGGTCACCCCCGTCGAGCAGGTGACCGGCTTCCCCGAGTGCCTGGACGGGCGGGTCAAGACCCTGCACCCGGCCGTGCACGCCGGCATCCTGGCCGACCGCCGCAAGCCGGAGCACGTCGCGCAGCTCGACCGGCTCGGGATCGGCGCGTTCGACCTCGTGGTGGTCAACCTCTACCCGTTCACGCAGACCGTCGCCTCGGGCGCCACGCCCGACGAGTGCGTCGAGCAGATCGACATCGGCGGGCCGGCGATGGTGCGGGCCGCGGCGAAGAACCACCCGTCGGTCGCGGTCGTCGTCGACCCGGCCCGCTACGACGACGTCCTAGTCGCGGTGCGGGAGGGCGGCTTCACGCCGGCCCAGCGGCAGCGGCTGGCCGCTGCGGCGTTCCGGCACACCGCCACCTACGACATCGCCGTCGCCTCCTGGATGGGCAACGTGCTGGCACCGGACGACGACTCGGGCTTCCCCGCCTGGGTGGGGGCGAGCTGGGAGCGGGCCGAGGTGCTGCGCTACGGCGAGAACCCGCACCAGGCCGCGGCGCTCTACCGCAGCGACCGGCCCGGGCTGGCCCACGCCGAGCAGCTGCACGGCAAGCAGATGTCCTACAACAACTACGTCGACACCGACGCCGCGTGGCGGGCCGCGCACGACCACGACGACCCCTGCGTGGCGATCATCAAGCACGCCAACCCCTGCGGGATCGCCGTCGGGCCGGACATCGCCTCGGCCCACCGCAAGGCGCACGCCTGCGACCCCGTGTCCGCCTTCGGCGGGGTCATCGCGGCCAACCGGGAGGTGGACCTCGCGATGGCCGAGCAGGTCGCCGAGGTCTTCACCGAGGTCGTCGTCGCGCCGTCCTTCACCGCCGACGCGGTGGACGTGCTGACGGCGAAGAAGAACATCCGGCTGCTGCGACTGCCCGACGAGACCCGGCCGGCCACCGAGCTGCGACCGCTCGGCGGCGGGCTGCTGCTCCAGGTCGCCGACCGCGTCGACGCCGCGGGCGACGACCCGACGACCTGGACGCTCGCGACCGGCCAGCCGCTGGACGCCGCCGGGCTCGACGACCTCGTCTTCGCCTGGCGCAGCGTCCGCGCGGTGCGCAGCAACGCCATCCTGCTGGCCCACGACCGGGCGACGGTCGGCGTCGGCATGGGCCAGGTCAACCGGGTGGACGCCGCCCGGCTGGCGGTGACCCGCGCCGGCGACCGCGCGGCCGGGGCGGTCGCGGCCTCCGACGCCTTCTTCCCGTTCGCCGACGGTCTCCAGGTGCTGCTCGAGGCGGGCGTGCGGGCGGTGGTGCAGCCGGGCGGGTCGGTGCGCGACGCCGAGGTGGTCGCGGCGGCCGAGGCCGCCGGCGTGCCGCTCTACCTGACCGGCACCCGGCACTTCGCGCACTGAAGAAGGACCTCCTCGCCCCCCGCCACTCGCACGCTCGCGGCGGGTCCCTGCGAGGAGGCCGTTCCAGCACGTCACCTGCTCGGCGCGGGCCCCTGGAGGGTGGCCGTTCCAACTCGTCACCTGCTCGCGGCGGGTTCCTGCGAGGAGGCCGTTCCAGCACGTCACCTGCTCGGCGCGGGCCCCTGGAGGGTGGCCGTTCCGGCTCGTCACCTGCTCGCGGCGGGTTCCTGGAGGGTGGCCGTTCCAACTCGTCACCTGCTCGCGGCGGGTCCCTGCGAGGACGCCGTTCCAGCACGTCGCCTGCTCGGCGCGGGGCCTACCCTGCACCGGTGCACAGCAGCCGACCGCACGTCCGACCGCCCGAGGCCGGTGCGGTGGTCGAGGGGCAGGACCTCGCCCGGGTCGACTGGTGGGGCACCGAGCTCGAGGCCGTCACCTTCACCCGCTGCCGCTTCGAGGACGCCGGGCTGGAGGAGCTGGTCACCCGGCGCTGCGTGTTCGACTCCTGCGTGCTCACCGGCGTCCGCCTGGGCGGCTCCCGGCACACCGGGTCGGCGTTCCTCTCCTGCCGCTTCGACCGGGCCCGGCTGTTCGACGCCGTGTGGACCGGGTGCAAGCTCACCGGCTCGCAGTTCCCCGGCGCGGTGCTGCGGCCCGTGACCTCGGTGGACTGCGACTGGTCGTGGACGTCGCTGCGCGGGGTGGACCTCTCCGGCTCCGACCTCTCCGGCCAGCGGTTCCGGGAGGCGGACCTGACCGGCGCCGACCTGCGCGAGTGCGACCTCACCGGCGCCGACCTCGACCACTCCCGCCTGCAGGGGGCCGCGTTGCGCGGTGCCGACCTGCGGGGGGCGTCCACCGACGCCGTCCCCTGGCGCGCGCTGGACCTCACCGGCGTGCGGCTGGACCTCCAGCAGTCCGTCCAGGTCGCCCGCGCCCACGGCGCCCTGGTCACCGACTGAGACCCCGGCCCGGGCGGGGCGACGCCGTCCCCGCCGCCTACCTCCGCGGGCCGGTGAACATCGCCTTCAGCGCACCGAGCAGGCCCAGCGCCGGGACGGCGGCGGCGAACCAGAACCCCGTGTCGACCTGCTCGAGGTCCCACCCCACGTCGTCCAGCGGGACGAGCACCCCGGCCGCCGCCACCAGGCTGACCAGCAGGGCCAGCACCCCGAGGAAGCGGTGCGTGCGGGCCGGCAGCACCGCCAGCAGCCCGAGCACGAAGAGGACCCCGCCACCGAGGACCACGGCGAGCGGCTGCCAGAGGCCGGTGTCGAGCAGCACCCCGAAGCCCTGCTCGAGGTCGTCGAGGCCGCGGGTGACGAGGTCCCAGCCGGACAGCTCGCTGCCGGGCAGCCAGGTCAGGAGCAGGCTCACCGCCGCCGCGATGCCGGCCAGGATCAGCAGCAGGCTGGCGAGCGAGTCCGGGCGCCGGACGGTGACCGGCTTCGTCGAGTACTCCGGCGTGGTGGGCGGCGCGCCGTACCCCGGGCCGGAGCCGTACCCCGGGCCGGAGCCGTACCCCGGGCCGGTGCCGTACCCCGGGCCGGTGCCGTACCCCGGGCCGGAGCCGTGGCCCGGGCCGGAGCCGTGGCCCGGGCCGGCCGCGTGGCCCGGGCCGGTGCCGTACCCGGTCGCGCCGGGTGGCCCCCAGCCCGGCCCGGCGTCCGTGTGCTCACCCACCGGCCGGAGGCCCGGCGTCGTGGTCTCGCGCCAGTCGGCGGGAGTGGACTGCTCGCGCTCGGTCATCTGCGCTCCTGGCGGGTCGGCAGCGGGGAGGCCCTGCCGTCGAGCGTAGGACCGTCGGCGGCTCCCCGGCCCGGCGTCGGGCACACTGTGCTGCCGTGGGCGCGACGATCCTCGACGGCAAGGCCACCGCGGCCGCCATCCGGGCCGAGCTGACCGAGCGGGTCGCGGCGCTGACCGCCGCCGGCCACCGGCCCGGCCTCGGCACGCTGCTGGTCGGCGACGACCCGGGCAGCCGGTGGTACGTCAACGCCAAGCACTCCGACTGCGCGCAGGTCGGCATCGCCAGCATCCAGCGCGAGCTGCCCGCGACCGCCACGCTCGGCGACGTCCTCGAGGTCGTCGACGAGCTCAACGCCGACCCGGCCTGCACCGGCTACATCGTCCAGCTCCCGCTGCCCGCGGGCGTCGAGGAGAGCACCGTCCTCGAGCGCATGGACCCCGCCAAGGACGCCGACGGGCTGCACCCGGTGAACCTCGGCCGGCTGGTGCTCAACGTCCCCGGCCCGCTCCCGTGCACCCCGGTCGGCATCGTCGAGCTGCTCCGCCGCTACGACGTGCCGATCGCCGGGGCGGAGGTCGTCGTCGTCGGCCGCGGCATCACGGTGGGCCGCCCGCTCGGCCTGCTGCTCACGCGGCGCACCGAGAACGCCACCGTGACGCTCTGCCACACCGGGACGCGGGACCTGGCCGCGCACCTGCGCCGGGCCGACGTCGTCGTCGCCGCGGCCGGCGTGCCCGGCCTGGTCACGGCGGACGTCGTCCGGCCGGGGGCCGCCGTCCTGGACGTCGGGGTGAGCCGGGTCGACGGGAAGATCGCCGGGGACGTCGCGAGGGACGTCGTCGACGTCGCCGGCTTCGTGGCCCCCAACCCCGGCGGGGTCGGGCCGATGACCCGGGCGATGCTGCTGCAGAACGTCGTCCTCGCCGCCGAGCAGGCGGTCGCCGCCGAGGTCCTGACGTCCTCGTGACCGGGCGCGGAGTGGGCGCGCCGGCCCGGGGTGCACGGCCGTGACCCGACCACCGCTGTACCGGCGGCGCCCGGTGCTGGCCGGGGTCCTCCGCCAGCTCCCGCTGTTCGCGGTGCTCCTCGTGGTGGCCGCCGGCATGGTCATGGTGGTGCTCGAGCACTGGCGGCGCGGGCTGGTCGTCCTCGGCGCGGCGCTGGCGCTGGCGGCCCTGCTGCGGTTGCTGCTGCCGGCGCGCCGCATCGGCTTCCTCGCCGTCCGCAGCCGGCCGGTCGACGTCGTCCTCATGGGCGCTGCCGGCGTGACCCTCGCCGCCGTCGCGCTGGCCATCCCGGCCGGCTGAAGGAGGGGTGGGCACCCGCGCGGGCGCCGGGCGGCGACCGGCGATAGGTTCACGCCCATGGCAGAGCAGCCCCGGAACGGCAAGGTCACCGTCGTCGGTGCCGGTTTCTACGGCTCGACCACCGCCCTGCGCCTCGCGGAGTACGACGTCTTCGAGACGGTCGTGCTCACCGACATCGTCGAGGGCAAGCCCGAGGGCCTGGCCCTCGACATGAACCAGTCGCGGCCCATCGAGGGCTTCGAGACGCAGGTCGTCGGGGTCGGCGGGGGGTCCTACGAGGGCACCGAGGGCTCGGACGTCGTGGTCATCACCGCCGGGCTGCCCCGCAAGCCGGGCATGAGCCGCATGGACCTCATCGAGACCAACGCGAAGATCGTCCGCCAGGTCGCGGAGAATATCGCGCGGACCTCGCCGGACGCCGTCGTCATCGTGGTGTCCAACCCGCTCGACGAGATGACGGCGCTGGCCCAGCTGGCCACCGGCTTCCCGAAGAACCGGGTGATGGGCCAGGCCGGCATGCTCGACACCGCCCGGTTCACCAACAACGTCGCCGAGGAGCTCGGCGTCCCGGTGGGCTCGGTGCGCACCCTGACGCTGGGCTCGCACGGCGACACGATGGTGCCGGTGCCCTCGCGCTGCACGGTCGACGGCAAGCCGCTGACCGACGTGCTGGCGGCCGACCGCATCGAGCACCTCGTCGACCGGACCCGCAACGGCGGCGCCGAGGTGGTCGCCCTGCTGAAGACGGGCTCGGCCTACTACGCCCCGTCGGCCGCCGCGGCCCGCATGGCGCGGGCCGTGATGGAGGACGCAGGCAGCGTCATGCCGGTGTGCGCCTGGGTCGACGGCGAGTACGGCATCTCCGGCGTCTACCTGGGGGTCGAGGCCGAGATCGGGCGGGAGGGCGTCCGCCGGGTGGTCGAGGGGGACCTGTCCGAGAACGAGCTGACCGGACTGCGCGAGGCCGCCGAGGCCGTGCGCGCCAAGCAGGCCGACGTAGCCGACCTCTGAAGAAGGACCCCGCTGCCCCCACCGTGGAAGGACCCCGTCCTCCTCACCCTTCGCAAGCCCGGGGTGGGACCCGGGACGGGGCCGGGGGCGGGACCCTGCAGCGGGGCCACGAGAGCACAAGGAGAACGCGTGAGCAAGATCAAGGTCGAGGGCACCGTCGTCGAGCTCGACGGCGACGAGATGACCCGGATCATCTGGCAGTTCATCAAGGACCAGCTGATCCTCCCGTACCTCGACGTCAACCTCGAGTACTACGACCTGGGCATCGAGAAGCGCGACGAGACCGACGACCAGATCACCGTCGACGCCGCGAACGCGATCAAGCAGCACGGCGTCGGCGTCAAGTGCGCGACGATCACCCCCGACGAGGCGCGGGTCGAGGAGTTCGGGCTCAAGCGGATGTACCGCTCGCCCAACGGGACGATCCGCAACATCCTCGGCGGGGTCATCTTCCGCGAGCCGATCATCATGTCCAACGTCCCGCGGCTGGTGCCCGGCTGGACGCAGCCGATCGTCGTCGGCCGCCACGCCTTCGGCGACCAGTACCGCGCCACCGACTTCCGGTTCCCCGGCGAGGGCACGCTGACGGTGACCTTCACGCCGAAGGACGGCTCGGCGCCCATCGAGCACGAGGTGTTCCAGTCGCCCGGCGCCGGCGTCGCCCTGGCGATGTACAACCTCGACGAGTCGATCCGCGACTTCGCCCGGGCCTCGATGAACTACGGCCTGCAGCGCGGCTACCCGGTCTACCTGTCGACCAAGAACACGATCCTCAAGGCCTACGACGGCCGGTTCAAGGACCTCTTCCAGGAGGTCTTCGACGCCGAGTTCAAGGCCGAGTTCGACGAGGCCGGCATCACCTACGAGCACCGGCTGATCGACGACATGGTCGCGGCGTCCCTCAAGTGGGAGGGCGGCTACGTCTGGGCCTGCAAGAACTACGACGGCGACGTGCAGTCCGACACCGTGGCGCAGGGCTTCGGCTCGCTGGGCCTGATGACCTCGGTGCTGATGAGCCCCGACGGCCGCACCGTCGAGGCCGAGGCCGCCCACGGCACGGTCACCCGCCACTTCCGCCAGCACCAGCGGGGCGAGGCCACCTCGACCAACCCGATCGCCTCGATCTTCGCCTGGACCCGGGGCCTGGCCCACCGCGGCAAGCTGGACGGCACCCCCGAGGTGACCCGGTTCGCCGAGACGCTGGAGAAGGTCTGCGTCGACACCGTCGAGGGCGGTCAGATGACCAAGGACCTCGCGCTGCTGATCAGCAAGGAGCAGCCGTGGCTGAACACCCAGGACTTCCTGGCGGCCATCGACGGCAACCTGCAGAAGGCCATGGCCTGACCTGGTCGGCCTGAGCGCCGCCTGGAACCGCGTCCACGGGCCCCCGACCCCACCGGGTCGGGGGCCCGTCGACGTGTGCGGCCCTGCCCCCCGGTGCTGCACGTGCGGGGAGAGGGGCGGACGGTCGTCGCGACCGGCGGCCCCCGGCGTCAGGCGCCGAAGAGCTGCGTCCACCACGGGCCGCCCGGGCCCTCGGCCACCCCCACGCCCATCGTGCGCAGGTCGCAGTCGAGGATGTTGGCCCGGTGGCCCTCGCTGCCCAGCCAGGCCGTCACCACGGCCTGCGCGTCGGGCTGCCCGTAGGCGATGTTCTCCGCCCGCGCGGTGTCGATGCCGGCCGTCTCGGCGCGGTCGAACGGGTCGAGGCCGTCGGGGTCGGTGTGCGAGAAGTAGTCCCGGTCGCGCATGTCCGCGCTGTGGGCGCGCGCGACGGCGGCCAGCCCTTCGTCGGCGGCCAGCGCACCGCAACCGGCCTCGGCCCGGGCCGCGTTGACCAGGGTCAGCACCTCGTCCTCCGCGGCCGGGTCGGCGGGCAGCGCCGCCGCGACGGGCGCCTCGGCGCCGGACCCCGGGTCGCCGCCGGGGACCGGCCTGCCGGCACCGCCGGCCGGCGCCGCGGGCGGCGCCGGCTCGTCGGTCCCGGGCGTCGCCGGGGCGCCGGCGGGGTCGGCGGGGTCGGCGCTGCCGGGGGCGGACGGCGTCGCCCCGGCGGGGGGTGCGACCGGCTCGGCCCCCCCTGCCGCCGCCGGCGGCTCCGCCGGCGCCGCTGCCCCGCCGGCGGGCGCCTCGACCACCGCCCCGGCGCCCGGGATGCCGTCGACACCCATCCGGACCGGGCCGGTGCTCGCCCCGGGGTCGTGCACGCCCGGCGCGGTGGAGGTGGCGGCGGTGGCGTCCAGGCCCACGACCCGGGAGACGGCCGGCACCCCGACCGCCACCGCACCGCTCAGGACGACGCCGACGAACAGCGGCAGGACGACACGGCGGGCCCGGAGCGCGCGGCGGAGGGCCGAGGGGATGCGGGACGGGGGGCCTGCCGGCATGTGGTGCACGAGGGGTCCTCACGTGGTGCTGGACTCGGGGGCGGAACCTTGGCAAGACTAGCCGTAGGCAAGCGATCACGCACAGTCAGATATGCGCGGCTTCACATCCCCTCGGCTCCACCCGGACGGGGGCCGTGTCCGCTGTCGGGCCGGGGCCGCGGCAGGCAGCATGGTCGGCGTCCGCTGACCGCCCACACCGAGGAGCGCGCCGCCGGTGAGCGACGTCTGGCTCAACATCGTCATGGTCGTGGTCTTCGTGCTGGTCGGCGGTGCCTTCGCCGGTGCGGAGATCGCCCTGGTCAGCCTGCGCGAGTCGCAGGTCCGTGCCATGTCCGACCGCGGCCGGCGCGGGCGGACCGTGGCCCGCCTCCTGGAGGACCCCAACCGGTTCCTCGCCGCGGTGCAGGTCGGTGTCACCCTCGCCGGCTTCTTCTCCGCGGCCTTCGGCGCGAGCACGCTCTCCGAGCCGCTGGCCGACGGGCTGACCGAGCTCGGCCTCGGCAGCGGGTTCGCGGGCACCCTCGCCTTCGTGCTGGTCACCCTCGCGATCAGCTACCTCTCGCTCGTCGTCGGCGAGCTCGTGCCCAAGCGGCTCGCCCTGCAGCGGGCGGAGGGCTTCTCCCTGCTCGTCGGCTCCCCGCTCAACGCCATCGCGACCCTGTTCCGCCCGGTCATCTGGCTGCTGTCGGTGTCGACCAACGCGCTCGTCCGGCTGCTCGGCGGTGACCCGCGCGCCAGCGGGGAGGCGATCAGCCAGGAGGAGCTGCGGGACCTGGTGGCCGCCCACGAGTCCCTGAGCAGCGACGAGCGCCGGCTCATCGACGAGGTCTTCCGCGCCGGCGACCGGGAGGTCCGCGAGGTGATGACCCCGCGCACGGAGGTGGACTTCCTCGAGGCCTCGACCACCGTCAGCCGGGCGGCCAAGCAGGTGCACGACTCGAGCCACTCCCGCTACCCGGTGGTGGGGCGGGACGAGGACGACGTCGTCGGCTTCGTGCACGTGCGGGACCTGTTCCTGCCCAACCACCCGGCCGGCCGGGCGGCCACGGTGGGGGACCTGACCCGCGAGGTGAAGCGGCTGCCGGGCACCGCCGGCGTCCTCACCGCCCTGTCGGAGATGCGGCGGGAGAACCACCACCTGGCCATCGTGGTCGACGAGTACGGCGGCACCGACGGCATCGTCACGCTCGAGGACCTCATCGAGGAGGTCATCGGGGAGATCTACGACGAGTACGACGAGGACGTCGCGGCCGAGCCCGAGACGGCCCCCGGCGGCCCCCAGGAGGTCGACGGGCTGCTCAACCTGGAGGACTTCCGCGAGGCCACCGGCCTGCACCTGCCCGAGGGCCCCTACGAGACCGTCGCCGGCTACGTGCTCGCCGAGCTGGGCCGGCTGCCCGAGCCCGGCGACCACGTCGAGGTCGAGGGCCGCGCGGTGACGGTCCTGGAGCTCGACGGACGGCGGATCGCCCGCCTCTCGGTGGACCGGGTCCCCCAGCCGGCGCCGGCCGAACCGCCGGAGGCCTAGCGGAAGGACCCCGTCCTCCCCACCCCTCGCAGGCTCGGGGCGGGGCCCGGGACGGGGCCGCGGAAGGGCCGGCTCAGGCTCGCTTCCGCGCGGTCTCCCAGGCGTCGCGGACGATCCCGGTCAGGTCGGTGTGCCGCGGCGCCCAGCCCAGGTCGGCGCGGATCCGGTCGCTGGAGGCCACCAGCTGCGCCGGGTCACCGGCCCGCCGCTCGCCGACGACGACCGGGATCGGGTGCCCGGTCACCTCGCGCGCGGCGTCGACCACCTGCTGCACCGAGAAGCCGGTGCCGTTGCCCAGGTTGTAGACGCGGTGCTCGCCGGGCTGCGGGGCGTCCAGCGCCAGCAGGTGGGCCTCGGCGAGGTCGGCGACGTGGATGTAGTCGCGGATGCAGGTGCCGTCGGGGGTCGGGTAGTCCTCGCCGTAGACGGTCATCGCCTCGCGGGTGCCGGCGGCGACCTGCAGGGCGATCGGGATGAGGTGGGTCTCGGTCGTGTGCCGCTCACCCAGGCCGTGGGCCGCCCCGGCCACGTTGAAGTAGCGCAGGCTGACCGCGGCGAAGTCGTGCGCGGTCGCGTAGGAGGTGAGCATCGCGTCGACGGCGAGCTTCGTGGCGCCGTAGGTGTTGGTCGGCCGGGTCGGCGCGTCCTCGGGGATCGGCACCTGCTCGGGCTCGCCGTAGGTGGCCGCGGTCGAGGAGAACACGATGCGCCGGCAGTCGACGGCCCGCATCGCCTCGAGCAGCGCCAGCGTGCCGGCGACGTTGGTGTCCCAGTAGATCTCCGGGCGGACCTGCGACTCGCCGACCAGGCTCTTGGCCGCGAAGTGCAGCACCGCCTCCGGGCGGACGTCGGCCAGCACGGGGCCCGAGTCGTGCAGCGAGGCCTGCACGAGGGTGGCGCCGGCGGGCACCGCGTCGGCGTGGCCGGTGGACAGGTCGTCGAGCACGGTCACCTCGTGCCCGCCTTCGAGCAGGGCGGCGGTGACTACGCTGCCGATGTAGCCGGCCCCACCGGCGACGAGAACGCGCATGACGCCCACCCTAGGAGGGGGCGCGGGCACCGGCGTCCCGCGATCGGGCGAGATGCGGTCAGGAGGCAGAACACGTGGTCAGCGCACGTCCGGCGATCGAGCAACTACCGGCCTACCGGCCCGGTCGCAACCCCGCGGACCTCGCCCGCGAGATCGGCGTCCCCCGCGCGGTCAAGCTCGCCAGCAACGAGGTGGCCTTCCCCCCGCTGCCCGCCGTGGTCGAGGCGCTCGCGGCGACGGCGGCGGAGACCAACCGCTACCCGGACAACGGCGCCGTCGTCCTCACCGGTGCGCTCGCGGAGCGCTACGGCGTCGACCCGGCGCAGGTCGTGACCGGCTGCGGGGCGGTCATGCTGTGCCAGCAGCTGGCCCAGTCGTTCAACGACCCGGGCACCAGCATCGCCTTCGCCTGGCGGTCGTTCGAGATGTACCCGCTGCTGGCCCGGGTGGCCGGCGCGCGGGCGGTCCAGGTGCCGCTGGTGCCGGGCCGCCCCGGGGGACCGGCCGACACCCACGACCTCGAGGGGCTGGCCGCGGCGGTCGACGACACCACCCGCGTGGTGTTCGTCTGCAACCCGAACAACCCGACCGGGACGGCGGTGCGGCGGGCGGAGCTGGAGGGCTTCCTGGACGCCGTCCCCGGGACCGCGCTCGTCGTCCTGGACGAGGCCTACCGGGAGTTCGTCACCGACCCCGACGTCCCCGACGGCATGGAGCTCCTGCGCGGGCGGCCCAACGTGGCGGTGCTGCGCACGTTCTCCAAGGCCTGGGGGCTGGCCGGGCTGCGGGTCGGCTACCTGGTCGCCGAGGACCCCGCCGTCGCCGAGGCGGTGCGCAAGACCCACGTGCCCTTCAGCGTGTCCAGCCTGGCCCAGGCGGCCGCGGTCGCCGCCCTGGCCAGCGAGGACGAGGTGCGGCGCCGCTGCGCGGCGGTCACCGCCGAGCGCGACCGGCTGACCACGGCGCTGCGCGAGCGCGGGTTCGACGTCGCCGACAGCCAGGCCAACTTCGTCTGGCTGCCCGTGGGCGAGGCGGCCGCACCCCTCGCCGCCGCCCTCGAGGGGCGGGCGGTGATCACCCGGCCCTTCGCCGGGGAGGGGATCCGCGTCACGGTGGGCACCCCGGAGGAGGACGACGTCTTCCTCGCCGCCCTCGACGAGGTGCGCGAACCTGCCGGGCTGGGCTGAGCGGAACGCCGTGGCGACGAGGCGCGTCGGGGCGCGTGGCGCACGAGGGCCGGGGTGGCTGGTTTGATGGCCGTCGTGCCCCTTCCCCGTGTGCTCTCCGGCATCCAGCCGACGGCGGGCTCGTTCCACCTCGGCAACCACCTCGGTGCGTTGCGGCAGTGGGTGCAGCTGCAGGAGACCACCGAGGCCTTCTACTGCGTGGTCGACCTGCACGCGATCACCGTCCCGCAGGACCCCGAGGAGCTGCGCCGCAACACCCTCGTCTCGGCCGCGCAGCTGCTCGCCCTCGGCGTGGACCCCTCGCGCAGCAGCCTGTTCGTGCAGAGCCACGTCCCGGAGCACCTGCAGCTGTCCTGGGTGCTGGAGTGCCTCACCGGGTTCGGCGAGGCCAGCCGGATGACCCAGTTCAAGGACAAGAGCCAGCGCGAGGGCACGGCCGGCGCCTCGGTGGGGCTGTTCACCTACCCGGTGCTGCAGGCCGCCGACATCCTGCTGTACCAGGCCGACCAGGTGCCGGTGGGGGAGGACCAGCGCCAGCACCTGGAGCTGACCCGCGACCTCGCCACCCGCTTCAACAGCCGCTTCGGGACGACGTTCACCCTGCCCGCCCCCTCCATCCCGCAGGGCGCGGCGAAGATCCTCGACCTGCAGTCCCCGGACAAGAAGATGAGCAAGAGCCTGCCCCCGGCCGGCTGCATCTACCTGCTCGACGACCCGAAGGTGACCGCGAAGAAGATCCGGTCCGCCGTCACCGACACCGGCCGCGAGGTGGTGGCCGACCCGGTCGGCAAGCCGGGCGTGACCAACCTGCTGACCATCCACGGCGCCCTGTCGGGGACGGCGGTCGCCGAGCTCGAGGAGCGCTTCGCCGGCCGCGGCTACGGGGACCTCAAGAAGGAGGTCGCCGAGGTCGTCACCGACGCCCTCGAGCCGGTCCGCACCCGCACCCTCGAGCTGCTCGACGACCGGGCCGAGCTCGAGCGGGTGCTGGCCGGCGGGGCGGCGCGGGCCCGCGAGGTCGGCGCGGCCACGGTCGCCCGGGTCTACGACCGGGTCGGCTTCCTGCCACCGGCGGGGGCGGGTGCGTGAACGACGACACCTTCGTCCCGCGCGACCCGAGCCCGGACCCGCGGTCGGCCGTCCTGGGCGTGGTCGTGTCCATCCCCGAGCCGTGGGCGCAGCTGTTCGTCGACTGGCGCACCAAGGTCGGCGACCCGCAGGCGGCCCTGGTCCCCCCGCACGTGACGCTGCTGCCGCCCACCGAGGTGTCCGTCGCCGACCGGCCGCTGATCTCCGAGCACCTCGCCGCGGTGGCCCGCGCCCACGCGCCGTTCGCCATGCACCTGTCCGGGACCGGCACGTTCTCGCCGGTCTCGGAGGTGGTCTTCGTGGCCGTGGCCCGGGGCATCGGGAACTGCGAGCTGATCGCCAACGACGTCCGCTGCGGACCGCTGGCCCGGTCGCTGACCTACCCGTACCACCCGCACGTCACGGTGGCCCACGACGTCCCGCCGGACATGCTCGACCTGGCCTACTACGGCCTGGCCGACCTCGACGCCGAGTTCCGGGTCGACCACTTCACCGAGTTCGAGCAGACCCCCAGCGGCGCGTGGGCCGTGGCCCGGGAGTACCCGCTGACCGGCCCGCCGGTCGGGCGCGCGACCTGACCGGGCCGTCGGGCGCCCGACCCTCCGCGGGCCCGGACTGGGGCCGGTGAGCTCCGCCCGGACCACGCCCGAGCGCACCGACGAGCCGCCGGTGGGCAGCCGCTGGTCCCGGCTCGGTGCCCGGGTCGGCGGTGGGTGGGAGTCCTTCCTCCGCGGGCGCCGGCGGGCCTGGCCGTGGCTGGACCACCTGGCCCGCGCCGGGGGCCGCTACCGGGGCACGCAGGGCGACCTGATGGCCGCCGGGGTCACCTACTTCGTCTTCCTGGGCCTGGTCCCGGTGCTGCTGCTGGCCGCCTCGGTCATCGGCCTGGTCCTGTCCGGCAACACGCTCCTGCAGGAGCAGCTCTACGACGCCATCCGCGAGGCCTTTCCCGGCGCGACCGGTGAGGAGATCGTCGCCGAGCTGCAGGGGGCCGTGGGTGCGGCGGGCGTGTTCGGCCTGGTCGGGCTGGCCGGTTTCGTCTACGCGGGCCTGCGGGCGATGGACAAGCTCCGGATCGGCATGGAGCGCATCTGGAAGGGGCGCGCGGACGACCCCGAGTTCCTCAAGGACAACCTGCACGACCTGACGGCGCTCCTGGCGCTCGGCGCGCTCGGCGTGCTCAGCCTCGGGTTCACCGGGCTGGTCACCCAGGCCACCGGGTGGGTGCTGGACTGGGCGGGGCTGGCCGAGGCGCCCGGCCTGCCGCTGGCCACCGCGCTGCTCGGCATCGCCCTCGCCCTGGCCAGCGACGTGGCGGTCTTCCTGTGGCTGCTCAAGGTGGTGCCGGCGACCGGGCACCCGCTGCGCCGGCTGCTGCCCGGGGCGCTGTTCGGCGCCGCCGGGTTCGAGCTGATGAAGCTGGCGGGCAGCCTCTACGTCTCGCTGATCTCCGGCAGCGTGACCGCCTCGGCGTTCGGGGGCGCGGTCGGCGTCCTGGTGTGGATCAACCTGGTGTTCCGCTTCGCGTTCTTCACCGCGGCCTGGACCGCGACCCTCCCGGCGGTGGTCCGGGCGACCCCCGGGGGGCCGGCCGAGCCGGCTCGGCCGCTGCCCGACCGGAGCGGGGCACCCACCGCCGCGCGCGGCGACGACCCGTGACCGCCAGCGCGGCGACCGCGACCGCGGTCAGCGCCAGGACGGCGGGCAGCAGCGCGGACGGCGGCGGTCCGGCCGGCGCCGCGGAGGCGCCGGCGGCGGCCACGGCGGGCGGCGGTCCCGTCGTCCGGGGCGCGGTGCGGGACGGCGGCGGGACGTCGGCCGCCGAGTCCACCAGCACCCCGACCCCCGGCGTCCCGGCGGGCACGGCGAACCCCCAGTCGAGCAGCAGCGCCGCCTGGTCGGCCGCCCGCAGGGGCACGTTCTCGGTGCCCATGACGCTCACGAGCAGCCGGCGGCCGTCGCGTTCCGCGGCGGTCACGAAGGTGTGGCGCGCCGCGTCGGTGAACCCGGTCTTCCCCCCGAGGTTGCCCGGGTAGCGGGACAGCAGCGGGTTCTCGTTCTGGATCTGGTACCCCTCGGAGCGGCCCTCGACCGGAGGCATCTGCGCGGTCGGCGTGACGAGCAGCGCCGCCGCGCGCGGGTCGGCCAGCAGCCGCCGGAAGACGAGCACCAGGTCGTACGGGGAGGAGCTCTGCCCGGCGACGTCGAGGCCGGACGGCGAGCCGGCGACGGTGTCGTACGCGCCGAGGGCCCGGGCGGTCTCGTTCATCGCGCGCAGCGTCACGTCGACCCCGCCGGCGGCACGGGCCAGCGCGAGGGCGGCGTCGTTGCCCGACTGCATCACCAGCGCCTCGAACAGCAGCCGGACCGGGTACCGGCCGCCGGCCACCAGGCCCACGCGGCTGCCCTCGACCGCCTCGTCCTCGACCGTGCCCTCGACCACGTGCTCCGGGTCGAGCAGCGGCAGGAGGGTGAGCAGGGTGAGCGTCTTGAGCGTGCTGGCGGGGGCGTAGCGGCCGTGCGGGTCCCGGGCGGCCAGGACGGTCCCGTCGGCGTCGGCCACCAGCCAGCCGGGCGCGACGACGCCCTCGGGCAGCGGCGGGGTCCCCTCGGCCACCACGGTGCCGCGGGTGTCGAGCTCCTCGCCGCCGACGGTGACCCCGCCGGGACCGCTGCCCTGGGGCGGGCCGCCGGGCGGCGGGGCGGTGGGGGTCGGCGCCAGCGGGTCCGCGGTGGGCCGGGCGGGTGCGGCCTGCGCGCCCCCGGCCGGTGCGCCCAGCAGGGCGGGCAGCGCGACGAGGACGGCCGCCAGGACGGCGACCAGCGCCGTCCCCACCCGCTCCCGTCGCCGCACGGGGGCGACGCTAGCCGTCGACGTGCCCGCCCGCCGCGCCGTCCACCCCGGCGCGGGGTCCGGCCCGGTGACCGCCCGGTGACCCGGGCCACGCCGCCGTCGCGCCTTCGCAACGATCCCATCTCGGTGTCGCCCCGATGTGGCGGGAACGGGCGAGGTCGCGGTTAGCGTGCCGAGGTCGTGCGCACCGCGCCCCCGGTGCGGCAGCGCACGGTCCACGCCCCCACGGGACGCGCCCGGCACCTGCCGCGGGCCGTCCCCCCAGAGAGGAGACCGTCTTGCGCCGAGCGCGGAGGATGAAGGCTGCCGCCCTGCTGCTGGCCGGCAGCATGGCCCTCGCGGCCTGTGCCAGCGACGAGACCGACGGCGGCGGAGGCGAGGGCGGCGGCAGCGCCGCCGAGGAGCTCCAGGTCGGGCTGGCCTACGACACCGGCGGCCGCGGCGACCGGTCGTTCAACGACTCGGCCTACACGGGGGCCTCCACGGCCGTCGACGACCTCGGCGGCGAGCTGCAGGAGCTCAGCCCCAACGACGACGCCTCCAACCGCGCGGACCTGCTCACCCAGCTGGCCGAGCAGGGGTACGACCCGGTCATCGCGGTCGGCTTCAACTACGACGAGGTCATCGCCGAGGTCGCCCCGCAGTTCCCCGACACCACCTTCGCCCAGGTCGACGGCTCCAACGCCGACGGCGCCAAGGGCGACAACGTGACCGGGCTGATCTTCGCGGAGGAGGAGGGCTCCTTCCTCGCCGGCGTCGCCGCGGCGCTGAAGACCGAGACCGGCCACATCGGCTTCGTCGGCGGCGTGGAGAGCCCGCTGATCGAGAAGTTCGAGGCCGGCTACGTCGCCGGTGCCCAGGCCGTGAACCCGGACATCATCATCGACCGGCAGTACATCTCCCCGGCCGGTGACTTCACGGGCTTCAACGACCCGGCGCGCGGTCAGATCGTCGCCCAGGGCATGTACGACGCGGGCGCGGACATCGTCTACCACGCCGCCGGCGGGTCGGGGATCGGTGTCTTCACGGCGGCGGCGGCCTCCGGGGGCCGGGCCATCGGGGTCGACTCGGACCAGTACCTGACCGTCTCCGACCCGGCGCTGCAGGCCGTGATCATGACGTCGATGCTCAAGCGGGTCGACAACGCCGTCGAGCAGTTCATCACGAGCTACTCCGAGGGCGACGTCGAGGGGGCCACCGACGTCCTCAACGACCTGTCCACCGGGGGCATCGACCTGGCCACCAGCGGTGGCTTCATCGACGACATCTCCGGCGAGATCGACAGCTACAAGCAGCAGATCGTCGACGGCACGATCGAGGTCCCGACCACGATCGAGTGACGCTCCGAGCGGCTGGCTGACGCCCGACGACGCGGGCCCGGGCATAGCCTGGGCCCGCGTCGTCGTCCGTGCCCCCGTCGCCGCCCGCGACCCGTGACCCGCGGCATCATGCCCACGGCTCACCACGTCCGCCCCCAGGGGCGGACGGCCGATCCCGCCCCCGGGGGGCGAGGGCGCAGACCGCCCACCGGCGGAGTACACGGAGGGAGAGGGCGTCATGACCACAGGGAGCTCGTCCCCGGAGAGCGACGCGGCCGGGTCGGCCGGTGCGCCCCTCGCGGTGGAGCTGCGCGGGATCACGAAGCGCTTCCCCGGCGTGGTGGCCAACAAGGACATCGAGCTGCGGGTCCGCCGCGGAGAGGTGCACGCGGTCGTCGGCGAGAACGGTGCCGGCAAGTCCACGTTGATGAAGACGCTCTACGGCGAGCACCGCCCGGACGAGGGGCAGATCCTGCTCGACGGGCGCGAGGTGCGCTTCCGCAACCCGTCCGACGCCATCGCCGCCGGGATCGGCATGGTCCACCAGCACTTCATGCTCGCCGACAACTTCACGGTCCTGGAGAACGTCGTCCTGGGCAGCGAGCCGACCCGCGGCGGCCGGCTGGACCTGGCCGAGGCACGGCGCCGGATCACCGAGATCTCCGACCGCTACGCCCTCGGGCTGCGCCCTGACGACCTCGTCGAGGACCTCGGCGTGGGCGATCGGCAGCGGGTCGAGATCGCCAAGGTCCTCTACCGCGATGCGCGCACGCTGATCCTCGACGAGCCCACCGCCGTCCTCGTGCCCCAGGAGGTCGACGAGCTGTTCGGCAACCTCGCCGAGCTCAAGCGCGAGGGGCTGACCGTCATCTTCATCTCCCACAAGCTCGACGAGGTGCGCCGCGTCGCCGACTCGATCACCGTCATCCGCCGCGGCACGACCGTCGGCACGGCCGACCCGCGGGCGACGACCACCAAGCAGCTGGCCGAGATGATGGTCGGCTCGGAGCTCCCGCTGCCGGAGAAGCGGGAGTCGACCGTCCGGGAGACCCCCGTCCTCGAGCTCACCGACGTCCGGGTGGACGACGGCGGTGGCCGGCCGGCCGTGGACGGCGTCACGATGACCGTCCGTGAAGGTGAGGTCGTCGGCATCGCCGGGGTGGAGGGCAACGGCCAGGCCGAGCTGGTCGACGCCATCATGGGCCTGCGCCCGCTGGCCGGCGGGGAGATCGCCCTCGCCGGGGAGGACGTCACCTCCTGGAGCACCCGGGCCCGGCGGGAGGCGGGGGTGGGGTTCATCCCCGAGGACCGGCACCGCCAGGGGATGCTGCTCGACGCGCCGCTGTGGGAGAACCGCATCCTGGGTCACCAGACCCGCCCGCCGGCGTCGCGAGGGGTCTTCATCGACCGGTCCGGGTCCCGCGCCGACACCGCCCGGATCATGCAGGAGTACGACGTCCGGGCGCCCGGCCCCGACACCCTCGCCGTGGCCCTCTCCGGTGGCAACCAGCAGAAGCTGATCGTCGGGCGGGAGATGAGCGCCACACCCCGCCTGCTCGTCGCCGCCCACCCCACCCGCGGCGTCGACGTGGGGGCCCAGGCGGCCATCTGGGAGCTGCTGAAGGACGCCCGCGCCGCCGGCATGGCCATCGTCCTGATCTCGGCCGACCTCGACGAGCTCATCGGGCTCTCCGACAGCCTCTACGTCATGCTGCGCGGTCGGCTCGTCGCCTCGCTCGATCCCGCCTCGTGCACCCCCGAGCAGCTCGGTGGGTACATGACCGGGGCGCGGACCGAGGCGGGTGCGGCGTGAGCCGGACCTCCGCCGTCCTGCGCCGGATCGGGTTCGCCCTGTTCGGCCCGCTGCTGGCCGTCGTCGTGGCCCTGGCCATCTCGGCGGTGGTCATCGCCCTGATCGGTGAGGACCCGCTCACCGCCTTCCAGGTGATGGTCGACCTGGGTGACACCCCCTCGCAGCAGGTGCAGTCGATCGTCGTCATCCTCAACCGGGCGGTGCCGCTGTTCCTGGCCGGCCTGGCGGTCGCGGTCGCCTTCCGCATGGGCCTGTTCAACATCGGCGTCGAGGGCCAGTACCGGCTGGCCACCATCCTGGCCGCGGCCGTGGGCGCCGCGATCGTCCTGCCCGGCCCGCTGCACGTGCTCGTCGTCGTGCTGGTGGCGATGGTCGTAGGGGCGCTGTGGGCCGGCATCGTCGGCGTGCTGAAGGTGACCCGGGGGGTGAGCGAGGTCATCAGCTCGATCATGCTCAACTTCATCGCGCTGGGGCTGTCGTCCTACCTGCTCACCGGTCCCCTGCGCGGCAGCCCGCCGGGGGCGTCGATCATCACGACGGCGGAGATCCCCGAGTCCGGCCGCTTCCCGAGCCTCAACGGGCTGCTCACCGGGCTGGGCCTGGCCGCGCCGCGCAGCGGCCTCTACGGGTTCCTGCTGGTCGCGGCCGTGGCCGGCGTCCTCGTCGCGGTGCTGCTCAAGCGCACCCGCTTCGGCTTCGACCTGCGCGCCACCGGGCTGTCGCCGTCCGCGGCCGCCGCCAGCGGTGTCGACGCCCGGGCGATGGTCGTGAAGACCATGCTCATCTCCGGCGCCATCGCCGGCCTCATCGGCCTGCCCGACCTGCTGGGCAGCCAGTTTGACTACGGCACGGAGTTCACCGCCGGCCTGGGCTTCCTGGGCATCGCCGTCGCGCTGCTGGGCCGGAGCACGCCGCTGGGCATCGCGCTGGCCGCGCTGCTGTTCGCGTTCCTCGACCGGGCGGCGCTGCCGCTGCAGTTCGCCGACATCCCCTCCTCTGTGGTGACGATCATCCAGGGGACGATCGTCCTCGCGGTCGTCGTCGCCAACGAGATCGCCCGCCGGCTCGCGCTGCGCTCGGCGGAGCGTGCCGGTGCCGCCGCGGACGCCGGCCCGGCCGGCGGCGGCACCGGCGGCGGCGCACCGCCCGCCACCGGCCCGGACGGCGGACGCCGGGTGCGCACCGGTGTCCCCGACACCCCCGAGGACGTGCAGGCATGAGCAGCACGGCGTCACCCCGGACCGACCGGCCCAGCCGCGGGCCGCTCACCGACCTGCTCACCGGCGGTGGCCGTGCCCGGCGGGTCATGTGGCTGCTGATCGGTCTCTGGCTGGTCTTCGCCCTGGTACGGGTGGTCTCCGGCGAGCGGGAGCTCACGTCGTCGTCGACCCTGTCGGCGGCGCTGCTGCTGGCCGTCCCGATCGGCCTCGCGGCCCTCGGCGGCCTGTGGTCCGAGCGCGCCGGCGTGGTCAACATCGGCCTCGAGGGCATGCTCATCCTCGGCACGTGGGGTGCGGGGTGGGCCGGCTACCAGTGGGGCTGGGCCGGTGCCGTGGTCGGCGGGGTCCTCTTCGGAGCGCTCGGCGGACTCCTGCACGCGGTCGCCACGGTGACCTTCGGGGTGGACCACGTGGTGTCCGGGGTCGCGATCAACATCCTCGCCGCGGGCGTGGTGCGCTTCCTCTCCGAGCTGCTGTTCACCGAGGACACCGGCGGTGGGCCCACCCAGTCGCCCTCGCTGTCCAGCGATCCGCCGTCCTTCTCGCTGCCGGTGCTCTCCTCCGGCCCGGACCTGCTCGGTGACCTCGAACGGCAGGACTGGTTCCTGCTCAGCGATCTCGCCGGCCTGCTGCGCGGGCTGACCAGCGGCGTGGGGCTGCTCACCATCCTCGCCCTGCTGCTGGTGCCGGTGTCCTACCTGGTGCTGTGGCGGACGGCCTTCGGCCTGCGGCTGCGGTCCTGCGGCGAGAACCCGGCGGCGGCGGACTCGCTGGGGGTGCCGGTCTACCGGCTCAAGTACACCGCCGTGGTCATCTCCGGTGCGCTGGCCGGGCTCGGCGGGGTGTTCCTCGTCTTCGTCGCCGGGATCTACCGCGAGGGCCAGACCGGCGGGCGCGGCTTCATCGGCCTCGCGGCGCTCATCTTCGGCAACTGGCGCCCCGGCGGGCTGGCCGCGGGCGCCGGCCTGTTCGGCTTCGCCGACGCCCTGCAGCTGCGCAGCCGGACGGCGGTCGTCGCACTGCTGCTCCTGGTCGCCGTGCTCCTCGCCGGCTTCGCGGTCTGGCTCGGGCTGCGTCGGCAGCTGCTGCAGGCCGTCGTGGCCGGAGGAGTCGCGGCCCTTACGCTGGTCGGGTTCCTCACCATCGACGTCCTGCCCGAGGGGATCGTCTTCTTCACGCCGCACCTCACCACGCTGCTGGTGCTGTCGCTGGCCTCCCAACGCCTGCGGATGCCCAAGGCGGACGGGCTCGTGTACCGACGAGGGGAGCACTAGTGGCGGAGGTCGACTGGGAGGTGCTGCGCGGGGCGGCCCGGGAGGCGATGCGGCACGCCTACGCGCCGTACTCGAGGTTCCCGGTCGGCGTGGCCGGGCTGGTGGACGACGGCCGGCTCGTCACCGGCTGCAACGTCGAGAACGCCTCCTACGGGCTGGGGCTGTGCGCCGAGTGCGGCATGGTCAGCGACCTGGCCCGCACCGGCGGCGGGCGGCTGGTCGCGGTGGTCTGCGTCGGCGGCGACGGGCAGCCGCTCATGCCCTGCGGCCGCTGCCGGCAGCTGCTGTGGGAGCACGGGGGGCCCGACATGCTCATCGAGACCGTCTCGCTCGGCATCGTGCCGATGCGCGCGGTGCTGCCCGACGCCTTCGGCCCGGCCGACCTCGACGCGGCGGCCGCGCGCGGCACCGGGCAGGTCCCGGCGTGAGCGTCGACGCCATCGACGTCATCCGCGCCAAGCGGGACGGCGTCGAGCTGACCCCCGAGCAGATCCGCTGGGTCATCCGGTCCTACACCGACGGGACGATCCCCGACGAGCAGGTCAGCGCCCTGCTCATGGCCGTGTTCTTCCGGGGGATGACGCCGGCCGAGCTCACCGCCTGGACCCGGGCGATGATCGACTCGGGGGTGCGCAAGGACCTCTCGCCGCTCGGGCGGCCGACGGCCGACAAGCACTCGACCGGCGGGGTCGGCGACAAGATCACGCTCCCGCTGGCGCCGCTCGTCGCCGCCTGCGGGGTGGCCGTCCCGCAGCTGTCGGGCCGCGGGCTGGGCCACACCGGCGGCACGCTGGACAAGCTGGAGGCGATCCCCGGCTGGCGGGCCGACGTGGGCGAGGCCGACTACCTCCGGCAGCTGCGCGAGGTGGGCGCGGTCGTGTGCGCGGCCGGCAACGACCTGGCCCCCGCGGACAAGAAGCTCTACGCCCTGCGGGACGTCACCGGCACGGTCGAGTCGATCCCGCTGATCGCCAGCTCGATCATGAGCAAGAAGATCGCCGAGGGAGCCGACGCGCTGGTGCTCGACGTCAAGACGGGCTCGGGGGCCTTCATGAAGGACGTCGACTCCTCGCGGGAGCTGGCCCGCACCATGGTCGGCCTGGGGGAGGCGGCCGGCGTCCGCACGGTCGCGCTGGTGACCGCGATGGACCGGCCCCTGGGCCGCGCTGCGGGCAACGCCGTCGAGGTCGCCGAGTCGGTGGAGGTGCTCGCCGGCGGCGGGCCGGCCGACGTCGTCGAGCTCACCCTGGCCCTGGCCCGGGAGATGCTCGCCACCGCCGGGCGGGACGACGTCGACCCGGCCGAGGCGCTGCGCGACGGCCGCGCGATGGACGTCTGGCGGCGGATGATCGCCGCCCAGGGCGGGGACCCGGACGCGCCGCTGCCGACGCCGGCCGAGCGGCACGTGGTGACCGCCCCGGCGACCGGCACCCTCACCCGGCTGGACGCCTACGCGCTCGGGGTGGCGGCCTGGCGGCTCGGGGCCGGCCGGTCCCGCAAGGAGGACCCGGTGTCGGGGGCCGCGGGCGTGGTCTGGACCGCCGGGGTGGGGGAGCAGGTCACCGCGGGCCAACCGCTGCTGGAGCTGCACACCGACGACGCCGACCGCATCCCGCGGGCCCTGGAGGCGCTGGAGGGGGCGGTCGGCGTCGACACCGGGGACGAGCCGCTGCCGCTGGTGCTCGACCGGATCACCGCGTGACGAGCGGGACCCCGCTCCCCCCGTGATCATGGCGCCGGGACCGCGTACCGGGGGACCGGGGCGGTCCCGGCGCCGTGATCGTCGGGGACCGGGCGACCGGCTCCCCAGGTCGACGGAGCACACTGGGCTCTCGTGCAGAAGGACTCCCTCCTCCCCACCGGGAAAGGACCCCGTCCTCCCCACCCTGCGCAGGCTCAGGGCGGGACCCGGGACGGGGCCGCGGCGGGACCCTGGAGGGAGCCCGATCCCGACGCGGCGATCTCCATCCGCGGCCTGGTGAAGCGCTACGGCACGGCCACCGCGGTCGACGGCCTCGACCTCGACATCCACCGCGGGGAGATCTTCGCCCTGCTCGGCCCGAACGGCGCCGGCAAGACGACGACCGTGGAGATCTGCGAGGGGTTCCGCCGGCGCGACGGCGGTGAGGTGCGGGTGCTCGGCACCGACCCCGCGGAGGCCTCGCGGCGGTGGAAGGCGCAGCTGGGCATCGTGCTGCAGTCCGGCGCCGGGGACAGCCAGCTGACCTGCCGCGAGCTGGTCCGGGCGGAGGCCTCCTACCACGCCGACCCGCGCGACCCGGACGAGGTGCTGGAGCTGGTCGGGCTGACCGAGAAGGCCGACGCCCGCGGCCGGTTGCTCTCCGGCGGCCAGCGGCGCCGGCTGGACGTCGCCCTCGGCATCGTCGGCCGCCCCACCCTGCTGTTCCTCGACGAGCCCACCACCGGTTTCGACCCCGAGGCGCGCCGGCAGTTCTGGTCGTTGATCCGCTCGCTGCGCGACCTCGGCACCACGATGCTGCTGACCACCCACTACCTCGACGAGGCCGAGGCGCTGGCCGACCGGGTGGGCGTCATCGCCCACGGCCGGCTGGTCGAGGTGGCCGTGCCCGCCGCCCTGGGCGGGCGGGGCCAGGCCCCCGCGGTGGTCAGCTGGACCGAGGACGGCGTCCGCCGCACCGCCGACACGGCCACCCCCACCGCGTTCGTGCGGGAACTGGCCACCCGCTTCCCCGGCGAGGTCCCCGACCTGGCCGTGGCCCGGCCGACCCTCGAGGACGTCTACCTCCGGATGATCGGACACGAGCAGTGACCACGACGACCAGCCGCACCGACGTCGTCCTGCCGCCGCTGACGCGCGTCTACCGGTCCCGCGCCTCGGTCGAGCTCAAGGAGTTCTTCCGGCAGCGCGAGTCGGTGGTGTTCACGCTGCTGTTCCCGGTGATCCTGCTCGGCGTCTTCGGGGCGGTGCTCGACTACGACATCGGCGCCGGCGTCTCCTTCACCCAGTACTTCATGGCCGGCATCATCGCGGCCGGCATCCTCGGCGCGAGCCTGCAGAACATGGCGATCAGCATCGCCACGGAGCGCTCCGACGGCACGCTCAAGCACCTCGCCGGCACGCCCATGCCCAAGAGCGCCTACTTCATCGGCAAGGTCGTGCAGGTCCTGGCGGTGACCGTCCTCATCATCGTCGTCCTGCTCGCGGTGGGGGGGCTGGCCTACGGCGTCCCGCTGCCGTCGGGGAGCGACTGGGTGACGTTCGCGTGGGTCGCCGCGCTCGGCGCCGCGGCCTGCACGCTGCTGGGCATCGCCGTCTCGAGCCTGGCGCGCAACGGCCGCTCCGCCTCGGCCATGGTGACGCCGATCGCCCTCGTGCTGCAGTTCATCTCGGGGGTCTTCTTCCAGTTCAGCCAGGTGCCGACGTGGATGCAGACCATCGCCTCCCTCTTCCCGCTGAAGTGGATGGCCCAGGGCCTGCGGTCGGTCTTCCTGCCCGACGTGCTGGCCGCGCAGGAGCCGGCCGGCTCCTGGGAGCTGGACCGGGTGGCCCTCGTGCTCGGGCTGTGGTGCGTCGCCGGGCTGGTGCTGTGCGTGCTGACCTTCCGCTGGCAGGACCGGTGAGACGGTTGCGGTGACACGGCGGTCCTCCGGACCGCACCGCGGCCAGGTGCCGTCCCCGGCCGCCGCTGAGCCCCGGACCCCGGCTCCTCCTCGGGGGACCCTCCGGGCCCCCGCTCGTCGGACCGCACCGAGGCCACCCGTCACCGCGGCCAGGTGCCGTCCCCGGCCACCGCTGAGCGCCGCACGGGGCGGGGCCTCGGCATGGGCCGTCCCGGGGCGGGGCAGGATGACCCGGTGATCCCGCTCGACGCCGACGTCCTCCACGCCGCCCCGAAGGTCCTGCTGCACGACCACCTCGACGGCGGGCTGCGGCCGCAGACGGTGCTGGAGCTGGCCGACGAGCTCGGGTACCGCGGGCTGCCGGCCGACGACGCCGACGACCTGGCCCGCTGGTTCCTGCAGGCCGCCGACTCCGGGTCGCTGGAGCGCTACCTGGAGACGTTCGCCCACACCGTGGCGGTCATGCAGCGGCCGGACGCGGTGCACCGGGTCGCCCGCGAGTGCGCCCTGGACCTCGCCGCCGACGGCGTCGTCTACGCCGAGGTGCGCATGGCACCCGAGCTCGCCACCGCGGCGGGGACGCCGATCGAGGAGGTCGTCGAGGCGATGCTCGACGGCTACGCGCAGGGTGCCCGGGAGGCGGCCGCCGCCGGGGAGCCGATCGTCGTCGGCACCCTGCTGTGCGCGATGCGGCAGGAGGACCGCTGGGACGAGGTGGCCGAGCTCGTGGTGCGCTACCGCGACGCGGGGGTGGTCGGGTTCGACCTGGCCGGCCCGGAGATCGGCTTCCCGCCCGACCGGCACCCCTCGGCGATCGCGCTGCTCGACCGGGCCGGCGCCCACCGCACCGTCCACGCGGGCGAGGCGGCCGGCGTGGACAGCATCGTCGCAGCCCTCGACGGGGCGCGGGCCGAGCGGCTCGGCCACGGCGTGCGCATCGCCGACGACATCGCCGACGACGGCACGCTCGGGCCGGTCGCGCGGCGGATCCGGCATGCCGGCGTGCCGCTGGAGGTGGCGCCGTCCTCGAACGTCCAGACCGGCGCCTACGCCTCGCTCGCCGACCACCCGGTCGGCCGGCTGCACGCGCTCGGCTTCGCGGTCACGGTGAACACCGACAACCGGCTGATGAGCGGGGTGACGGTGACCTGCGAGCTGGCCGCCGTGGCCGCGGCGGCCGGGTGGGGCTGGGACGACGTCCAGACCGTCACCGAGCGGGCGCTCGACGCCGGCTTCGCCGAGGAGTCGGTGCGCCGGCGCCTGCTCACCGACGTGGTCCGCCCCGGCTACGCCGCCCTCCGGGACTGACCTGACGTGGCGGGGGCCACCCCTCGCTCGGGAATCCCGGCGTGACCTGCGCTGCTACGGTAGATGGGCCGGCACTCGCCGGCCATCCTCCCGGACGGTCCGTCCGGGCATGAGCGCATCCGTGCAGATCTGCAGCGTCTCCTGACGTCGTGATCGCCAGTGAGGACGCCGGTCGACGGTGTCCGCGCACCGCCACGGGACGCGCCCGAGAAGCATCGGAGTCCCACACCCGCATGACCACGTCCGACATCGTCGACGTCCAGACCACCCCCGAGAACGACCCGGCGACCACCGTCCCCGGGACCGCCCCCGAGCCGACCGGCCCCACCTTCGCCCAGCTGGGGCTGCCCCAGCAGCTGGTGACCGCGCTGGAGCGGCGGGGCATCCGACACCCGTTCGCCATCCAGGCCTCCGTGCTGCCCGACGCCCTCACCGGGCGCGACGTGCTCGGCAAGGCCGCCACCGGCTCGGGCAAGACCCTCGCCTTCGGCCTGCCGCTGCTGACCCGCCTGGGCCTCACGGCCCGCCGCGGCCCTCGCGCTCCGCGTGCGCTGGTGCTCGTCCCCACGCGGGAGCTCGCGCAGCAGGTCTCCGACAACCTGGCCCCGCTCGGTCAGGCCATCGGCGTCCAGTTCGCGACCGTGTACGGCGGCGCCTCGATGGGCCGCCAGATCTCGCAGCTGCGCCGCGGCGTGGACGTCGTCGTCGCCACCCCCGGCCGGCTGCAGGACCTGATCGGCCAGGGCGAGGCCACCCTCGCCGACGTCGAGGTCAGCGTCATCGACGAGGCCGACTTCATGTCCGACCTCGGCTTCCTGCCGGTCGTGCAGGAGCTGCTCGACCAGACCCGCCCCGACGCCCAGCGGTTGCTCTTCTCGGCCACGCTGGACGGCGAGGTCGACACGCTGGTCCGCCGCTACCTGACCGACCCCGCCCGCCACGAGGTGCGGCGCCCCGGGGACGACGCCCCGCCGGCCGAGCACCTGGCCTACAGCGTGGCCTTCCGCGACAAGGTCCCGGTGACCCAGGAGCTGGCCGCACGTCCGGGGCGCACGATCGTCTTCGCGCGCACCCAGCTCGGCGTCGACCGGCTGACCGAGAACCTGCGGGCGGCCGGCATCCGGGCCGAGGCGATCCACGGCGGCCTGCCGCAGGGCGCCCGCCGCCGGGCGCTGGAGGCGTTCACCGACGCCCGCAGCCCGGTGCTGGTCGCCACCGACGTCGCCGCCCGCGGCATCCACGTCGACGACGTGTCGCTGGTGCTGCACTACGACCCGCCGGCCGACCACAAGACCTACCTGCACCGCTCGGGCCGCACGGCGCGGGCCGGTGCCGGAGGCGTGGTCGTCTCGCTGCTCCTGCCCGACCAGGTGGGCCAGGCCAAGCGCCGCTTCCGCCAGGCCCGGGTCGAGCCGGTGGTCAGCCGGGTCCGGCCGGGTGACGCCCCGATCGCCGAGCTCGTCGCCAGCGGCGTGCACGTCGAGCCCGTGCAGCGCCCCGCGCGCGAGCACCGGCGGCCCTCCGGTGGTCCCGGCGGCCGTCGCCCGCGCCGGGACGGCGACCGCCCCCGCCGGCCCTACGGCGAGCGGCCGCGCCGGGACGGCGAGCGCCCGGTGGGGGAGCGCCCCGACCGTCCCCGCCGGGAGGGCGAGCGCTTCGGCGCCGACCGCCGGGGTGGCGGGGACCGTCGTCCGGGCGGCTACCGCGGTCAGGGCCGGCGACCCAGCCACACCTCCGCCGACTGAGCACCTGACTCGGCGCACCTGACGCGGCGCGCCTGACGCGGCGCGCCTGACGCGGCGCACCTGATGCACGGCAGCGGCCGGTTCCGGGACCCCCGGGGCCGGCCGCTGCCGCGCCGAGGGCCGGCCGCTGCCGCGCTGAGGGCCCGCCCCCGCCCCGTCGGTGATCATGGAGTTGTCGCCCCGGGACACGCCGGACCACCGCGAGTCGCGGGCGACATCCCCATGATCACCGCGGGGAGCAGCGGCGGGGAGCACCGCGGGGAGCAGCGGCGGATGCTCAGTCGCGGAAGACCAGGGTCCCGCTGACCTCGGTCACGACCTCGTCCCACAGCGGGCGCAGGGTGGCCGCCTCCTCCGCGCGCAGGGGGCGGTCCGGCTCGCTCTCCGCGCTCAGCGCCGCCCGCCCGAGCGGCTCGGTGGGCTGCAGCAGCCGCTCGACCCGGGCCAGGCGGGCGTACTCGGCGATGTCGCGGACGCCCTCCACCGGCTGGGCCAGTGCCCGGTGGTCGACCAGGCCCGGCGCCCCGTCGGCGACCTCGGCGAGCACCTCGGCCAGCTCGGTGAGGTCGTAGCGGTCCTGCTCGGCCGGGAGCGCGCGGGTCTCGGTGTCGGCGACCTCGGGCCAGGAGGTGATCTCGGTGAGGTCGTGCTCCTCGTCCCCGGCGCAGAAGCGGCGGAGGTCCTCGGGGGTGGGGAAGAGGAAGACCTCGCCGTCCCGGCCGAGGAAGCGGGCCCGGTCGTCGACGTAGCACCGCAGGGTCAGACCGGTGCCCTCGGGGACGACCAGCTCCACGGGGAGGATGCCGACCGACTCCCAGAACTCCGCGGCGGCGGCCACCTCGGCCGGGCCGGCGCTGATCCGGCCCGGGCGGGCGATGGCGCTGGTGCCGGGTGCCCCGCCGGCCGACTCGACCGCCGCCGGGCGCGCCGGCAGCGAGGCGGCGGTGGCTCCGGCCGGCCGCTCGTCGGCGTCCCCCGCCGTGCCGCCGCCCTCTTCGTCCTCGTCCTCGTCGTCCTCCTCCGCCGCCGGGTAGTCGGCGAGGGTGACGGTGCCGCCGCCGGTCCAGTCCAGGTGCGCGTCGAGCTCCTCGAGGACGTCCTCCCAGAGGTCGTCGAGGGCCGATCCGACGCCGAGCCAGGCGTCCTCGCCGGCGCGGCCGACGAACGCCTCCGGGCCGAGGCCGAGGGAGCCGATCTCCGGCTTGGCGACCAGGTCGGCGAGGGCGCCGAACTCCGTCCCCCCGTCGTCGGTCTCGTCCTCGTCGCCGTCCTCGTCGCCGTCCTCGTCCTCGGCGTCCTCCTCGTCCTCGGCGTCCTCCTCGGTGTCGTCCTCGGTGTCGTCCTCGGTGTCGAGGCACTCGGCGAGCCGGCTGACGATGTCGACCGTGGCCGCCAGCTCCTCGACCGCCCAGCGGTCGGGCTCCTCGGCAGCGACGTCGTAGACCGCGTCGAGGTCGTAGCGGTGGTCGTCGTCCGGGGTCAGGTCGGCCGCGCCGAGGCCCACCACCACCGGCCAGACGGGGTGGTCGGCGAGGTCGTGGTCGGTGCGGCGGCGGCAGAACGCCGCGAGCGCCGCCGGGGTCGGGAAGAGGTGCACCCGCGCCCGCTCGCCCTCCGAGGTGCCGAGGAAGGCCTGCCACTCCTCGCCGTCCTCCTCCCACGGCGGTGCCCACAGGGTGTAGCCGGTTCGGTCGTCGAGGGTGAGTGCGATGGGCACGATGCTGGGCCTGGCCACGGAGCCCATCCTGCCGTCTCGCCCCGGGAACGCGCCCCCGGGTTCCCCGGTCCGCGCGCCCCCGGGGCGGTGGGGGCGGTCAGGCGGGGACGCCCGCCGGGCGGCGACCGCGCTGGACGACCAGGACGCCGGCGATCGCGACCGCGATGCCGATGACCGGCGGGATGAACCACTGCGCCTCGTTGCTCCACCAGGCGGCGGACGCGGCGACGGCGTAGACCGCCACGTTGCGCCACTCGACGCCCGGCAGCTCGGCCGCGGCCCGCACCATCCCCCCGCGCCAGCGGGCCAGGAAGTCACCGATGATCACCCCGCCGAGCGGCGGGATCAGCACGCCCAGCCAGCTGAGGTAGTCGATCAGGTTGTCGTAGATCCCGGTGACCGCGAGCAGGGTGCCCAGGACGACGCCGCCGATGACGAAGGGCTTCTTCGACCGGGAGTTGGCGATCTCGGCTCCCGCGACGCCGAAGTTGTAGGCGGTGTTGTCGTTGGTGGTCCACAGGTTCGCGACGAGGAAGACCAGCCCCCAGCCGACGAGGCCGAGCTGGTACAGGACGAGGACGAAGTCGCCCTCACCGAACGACAGCGCGCCGATGGCGCCGAAGCCGAGCATGAGCAGCTCACCGATGAGGAAGGCGACCAGGCAGGCCCAGAAGCCCGCGACGGGGGTGCGGGCGAACCGGGTCCAGTTGGGCGCCTGCGTGCCGCCCGAGGCGAAGGTGCCGACGACGACGGTGACGGCGAGCGCGACCGTCATGGACCCGGTGGGCTCGATGGCGGCCAGGCCGGACCAGCCGCCCACCTCCTCCAGCGACCGCCAGGTGACCCAGCCGGCGAGCACCAGCATCAGCGGTACCGACACCAGCGACAGCGCGTACATGCCCTTGTAGCCGTAGTACGCGGTGACGCCCATGACCGCGCCGCCGACGACCATCAGCGCGATCTCGGCGCCGTCGCCCTCCCAGCCCAGCGCGCTCGCGGTGAGGCCGGCCAGGGTCGCCACGGTGACCCCGTACCACCCGACCTGCGTGCCGCCGAGCAGCAGCGAGGCCAGCTTCGAGCCGCGGGTGCCCAGGGCGTAGCGGCACATCATCACCGTGGTGAGGCCGGTGCGGGCCCCGATCGCGCCGATCACCGCGACGTAGACCCCGAGCACGGCGCTGCCGAGCAGCAGCACGCCGACCAGCGTCGCGAACGGGAAGGCGGTGCCCACCTGCGCGCCGGCCAGCATCGTGGGGGTGAAGAAGGTGAACCCCAGCAGGACGACGGCCAGGGAGAACAGCGACCGCCGGGCGGAGGCCGGGACGGGGTCGATCGGGTAGTCGGGGTCGACCGCCCCGGCGGCGCGGACCGCCTCGTCGGGGGCCTGGGCGCGGCTCATGCCCCGACCTCCGCCCCGTCGTCCTCGCCGATGTCCTCGAACCAGAGGTCCGGGTGCGCGGCGACGAACTCCGCCATCATCCCGGCGCACCCGGGGTCGTCCAGCACGACGACCTCGACGCCGTGCTCGGCCAGCCAGTCGTGGCCGCCGGAGAACGTCCGGGCCTCCCCGACGACGAGCCGGGAGATGCCGAACTGCCGGACCAGGCCGCTGCAGTACCAGCACGGCGAGAGGGTGGTGACCATCGTGGTGCCGCGGTAGGAGCGCTGCCGGCCGGCGTCCCGGAACGCGGCCGTCTCCCCGTGCACCGACGGGTCGCCGTCCTGCACCCGGCGGTTGTGGCCGCGGCCGAGCACCGCGCCGTCGCGGCCGACGAGCACGGCCCCGATCGGGATGCCGCCCTCGTCGCGCCCGGCGCGCGCCTCCTCGACCGCGAGCGCGAGCCAGGACCGCGCCGTCTCCTCGTCCAGCGGGACCGTCATCCCCGCCTCCCTCCCACCGGGTCCCGGCCGCGTGCCGGGACGACGGACCGAGGCTCGGGGAGGGGGAGGTCAGGTCACAATCCCCCGGGTGTCGACGATCGGTGCCGTGATCCACGACGTCGTGTCAGGGGGTGCGGGGTGGCGCTGAGCCTGGAGGAGTTCCTCGCGCTGGCCGCCGTCCGGGACGCGGACCCGGGGGTCGCGGTGGCGCCGGAGGCGCCCGGGACGGCGGTCCGCTGGGTGCACTCCAGCGAGATCTACGAGATCGGTCCGCTGCTGTCGGCCGGGGACCTCCTGCTGACCACCGGTCTGGGCCTGGCCGGCGTGGACGCCGGGGCGCGCCGGCACTGGGTGCGGGAGCTGGCCGGCCGCGGGGTCGCGGCGGCCTGCCTGGAGCTCGGCCGGTCGCTCCCGCAGCTGCCCGAGGAGGTCTCCGACGAGGCGCGGCGGGCCCGGCTCCCGCTCTACGTGCTGCGCCGGGTCGTGCCGTTCATCCGCATCTGCGAGGAGGCCAACGGGGCGATCCTGCACGCCGACGCCCGGCGGCTGCGGGTGGTCGACGCGGTCGTGGACGAGGTGCACGACGCGCTGGCCGCCGGGGGCGGCACCCCGGCGCTGGTCTCCTGCGTCGCGGCGGCGACCGGCGGCCCGGTCGCGCTGGTGACCCGGTCGGGGCAGGTGGTCGCCGCGGCGGGGGCCCGCGACCAGCGGGCCACGGACCGGCTGCTGCGCCGGCCGGCCGCCAGCGCCGTCGTCCGGCCGTGGGACGTCGACTGGGGGGCGGTGCTGCTGGGGGCGGGCCCCGGCACCGACGACGCGCTGCTGGACCTCCTGGCCGCCCGGGTGGCCAAGCTGGCCGCGGTCGCCGTCGCCCGGGCCGGCACCGGGTCCCCCGGCGACCCGGCCGCGGCGCTGCTCACCGACCTCCTCGCCGACACGGTGCCCGGGACGCGGGAGCTGCTGCTGCGGGCCGGGCTCGGCGACTTCCACCCACCGCCGGCCGCGCGGGTGGTCGGGCTGGCGGCCTCGGCCCCCGATCCCCGGCACGTGCTGGCCGGGTGGGCGCGGACGGCGCACGGCTGCGGTCTGGAGCTGCTGGCCGACCGGGTGCGCGGGGAGGCGCTGGGGCTGGTCGCCGTCCCGGCGGCCCCGGACCGCAGCGACCCCGCGGGGTGGCTGGCGGGCCGGCTCCCCGAGGAGGGCGCGGTGACCACCGTGGGCCCGGCCGTGCCCCTGGCCGAGGCCGGCCACTCGCTGCGCCAGGCCCACGCCGCGCTGCCCACCGCGACCCTGCTGGGCCGGGGCACGGTGCTGACCCGGGAGCTCACCCTCGCCCAGCTGCTCGGCCGGCTCGACGACCGGGCCCTGGGGCGGCTCGTCGACGACGCGCTGGCCCCGCTGGTCGCCTGGGACGCCGCGACGGGCAGCGACCTGGTGCGCACCCTGGCGGTGCACCTGCGCCACGGCGGCAACCGGACCCGCACCGCGGCGGCGCTGCACGTGCAGCGCCAGTCGCTGCACCAGCGGCTGCGCCGCATCGCGACCGTGCTCGGCCGGCCGGTCGACGACCCGGCGTCGCACGACGACCTCGTGGTGGCCACCACCGCGGCCCTCCTCCTGCACGCCCGCGACCGGCAGGGCGACCGGCCGCGCCGGCGCTGACTGCGAGAGGAGGGCCGTCACAGCCCGATCGGATGCCACACGGACTTGGTCTCGAGGAAGGGGGTCAGGCGGGAGGTGCCCGGGTCGGCGGTCCAGTCGGGCTCCTCGGACGGCGGGCGGACCACCCGCTTGATGCTCCCGGCCGCGAGGCGCTCGAGCTCCATGGCCCGGCCGGCGGGCGCGCCGGTGAGGTCGATGGCGTCGACGTCGTCGTGCTCGGCCAGCCAGGGTCCCAGCTCCGCGGCGTCGCCGGTGAGCAGGTTGACCACCCCGCCGGGGACGTCGCTGGTGGCCAGCACCTCGCCGAGGGTCACCGCCGGCAGCGGCCGCGCCCCGGACGTGACGACGACCGCGGTGTTGCCGCAGGCCAGCACCGGCGCCAGCACGCTGACCAGACCCAGCAGCGACGAGCGCTGCGGCGCGAGGACGGCGACCACGCCGGTCGGCTCGGGCGTCGAGAAGCCGAAGTAGGGGCCGGCGATCGGGTTGGCCCCGCCGAGGACGGCGGCCAGCTTGTCGGTCCAGCCCGCGTACCAGACCCAGCGGTCGATGGCGGCGTCCACGGCGGCCCGCGCCCGCGACGACGACAGGCCCTCACCCGCGGCGACCTCGTCGCAGAACTGGACGTGCCGGCCCTCCATCACCTCGGCCACCCGGTAGAGCACCTGGCCGCGGTTGTAGGCGGTCGCGCCGGACCACTTCCCGAAGGCGGCGCGGGCGGCGACGACGGCGTCCCGGGCGTCCTTGCGGCTGGCGCGCGCGGCGTTGGCGAGGAAGTGGCCCCTGGTGTCGGTCACCTCGTACGTGCGGCCGGACTCCGAGCGGGGGAAGGCGCCGTTCACGTACAGCTTGTAGGTCTTGCGGACCGCCAGACGGTCGCTCATCGGGCGTCGGCCCCCGTCCCACCGGGGAGCTCCCGCGCGCGCTCCGCTCCTCGCTCGCCGGCGCTCGCTGCGATGCTCACTTGCTGTCAGCTCCCGTCAGGTACGCGGCCAGACCCTGCCGGCCGCCCTCGCGGCCGTAGCCGGACTGCTTGTAGCCGCCGAAGGGCGACGTCGGGTCGAACTTGTTGAACGTGTTGGCCCAGACCACCCCGGCGCGCAGCCGGTCGGTGATCGCGAGGATCCGCGACCCCTTCTCCGTCCAGATGCCGGCCGACAGGCCGTAGGTGGTGTTGTTCGCCTTTGCCACCGCCTCGTCCGGCGTCCGGAAGGTGAGCACCGAGAGGACCGGGCCGAAGACCTCGTCGCGGGCGATGCGGTGGGCGGGGGAGACCTCGGTGAAGACGGTCGGCGGGAACCAGAACCCGCGGTCGGGCAGCGCGCACGCCGGCTGCCAGCGCTGCGCGCCCTCCGCCTCCCCGATCTCGGACAGCTCGCGGATCCGGGCGAGCTGCTCGGCGGAGTTGATCGCCCCGATGTCGGTGTTCTTGTCCAGCGGGTCGCCGAGGCGCAGGGTGCCGATCCGCCGCTGCAGGCGCGCGATGACCTCGTCGTGCACGTTCTCCTGCACCAGCAGCCGGGAGCCCGCGCAGCACACGTGGCCCTGGTTGAAGAAGATGCCCTGGACGATCCCCTCGACGGCCTGGTCGACCGGGGCGTCGTCGAAGACGATGTTGGCCGCCTTGCCGCCCAGCTCCAGCGTCAGCTTCTTGCGGGTGCCGGCCACGGCGCGGGCGATCGAGCGGCCGACCTCGGTGGAGCCGGTGAACGCGACCTTGTCGACGTCCGCGTGCTCGACGACGGCCCGGCCGGTCTCGCCGGCGCCGGTGACGACGTTCACCACGCCCGCCGGCAGGTCGGCCTGCCGGCAGACCTCGGCGAACAGCAGCGCGGTCAGCGGGGTGGTCTCGGCCGGCTTGAGGACGACGGTGTTGCCGGTGGCCAGCGCGGGGGCGATCTTCCACGCCAGCATCAGCAGCGGGAAGTTCCACGGGATGACCTGGCCGGCCACGCCCAGCGGCCTCGGGCCGGGCCCCAGCCCCGCCCAGTCCAGCTTGTCGGCCCAGCCGGCGTGGTATAAGAAGTGCGCCGCGGCGAGGGGCACGTCGACGTCGCGGGACTCCCGGATCGGCTTGCCGTTGTCCAGCGTCTCCAGGACGGCGAACTCCCGGGCCCGCTCCTGCAGCAGCCGGGCGATCCGGAACAGGTACTTGCCGCGGTCGGCCGGGCGCATCGGCCCCCAGGTGCGGGTGAACGCGCGCCGGGCGGCCTTCACGGCGCGGTCGACGTCGGCCTCGGTGCCCACCGCGACCTCGGAGAGGACCTCCTCGGTGGCCGGGTTCACCGTCTTCATGGCCTCGCCGGTGCCGTCGACGAACTCGCCGTCGACGAACAGGCCGTAGGAGGGCGCGATGTCGACGATGGAGCGCGACTCGGGTGCGGGGGCGTACTCGAACGCGGGGCTGGGCTGGGCGGGTGCGGTCATGGTCAGTCGACGCTCACGTGGTCGGGGCCGGAGTAGTGGCCGGTGCGCAGCTTCTGCCGCTGCAGGAGCAGGTCGTTGAGCAGGCTGGAGGCGCCGAAGCGGAACCAGTCGGGGGAGAGCCAGTCGGGGCCGGCGACCTCGTTGACGAGGACGAGGTGCTTGACCGCGTCCTTCGTCGTCCGGATGCCGCCGGCGGGCTTGACGCCGACCTGGCGGCCGGTGGCGGCGCGGAAGTCGCGGACCGCCTCCATCATCACCAGGCAGACCGGCAGGGTCGCCGCGGGGGAGACCTTGCCGGTGGAGGTCTTGATGAAGTCGCCGCCGGCCAGCATCGCCAGCCAGGAGGCGCGGCGGACGTTGTCGAGGGTGACCAGCTCGCCGGTCTCGAGGATGACCTTCAGGTGGGCCTCGCCGCAGGCCTCCTTCACCGCGACGATCTCGTCGAAGACGTCGAGGTAGCGGCCGGCGAGGAAGGCGCCGCGGTCGATGACCATGTCGATCTCGTCGGCGCCGTTGGCCACGGCGTCCCGCACGTCGGCGAGCTTGACCGCGCGCGAGGCGCGGCCGCTGGGGAAGGCGGTGGCGACGGCGGCGACGTGGATGCCGGTACCCGTCAGCGCCTCGCGGGCGACCCCGGCGAGGTCGCCGTAGACGCAGACGGCCGCGACCCGCGGCGTCGACGGGTCGGTCGGGTCGGGCTGCCGGGCCTTGGCCGCCAGGCTGCGCACCTTGCCGGGGGTGTCGGCGCCCTCGAGCGTGGTGAGGTCGACCATCGAGATCGCGGTGTCGATCGCCCACGCCTTCGCGGTGGTCTTGATCGAGCGGGTGCCCAGCACGCCCACCCGGGCCTCGGCGCCGACCTGGTCGACGCCCGGCAGGCCGTGCAGGAAGGCCCGGAACGCGGCCTCGGACCGCGTCGCGTCGCCGAACGGCGGCGGGGGTTCCCGCCGTGGCGCGGCGTCCGCGGCCGCCGCCTGGGGGTCGAGCAGGTGGGTCATGCCCGCATTCTCCCCCGCAGCCGGCCCCGGCCCGTCGGCGCTTCCCCCCGGGGAGCGATGAGTCCACCCCCGCGGCGGGGTCCTCAGCAGTGCCCGTTCCCGCGCGCCCCCGGTGGAGGACCCGTGAGCCGACCCCGCGTCCGCATGCTCCCCGAGGTGGCCGCCCAGCGACGGGCCCTCGCCGACCTGCTGGACGACCTGCACGCCCGGGAGTGGGCGGTCCGGTCGCTGTGCGCGGCCTGGACCGTGCACGAGGTGCTGGCCCACCTCACCCTCTCCACCCGCCAGTCGACGGCGGCCACGCTGCTGCGGGTGCTGCGGGCGGGAGGCAGCTTCGAACGTGCCGACGCCCGCTGGGCGCAGGAGCGGGCGGCCGCCTTCCCCCCGGCGGCACTGGTCGCGCAGCTCCGCGAGACCGCGGACGCCGACCGGCGCCTGGGGCTCTCCAGCCCCTGGGACCCGCTGGTCGACGTCCTCGTCCACGCGCAGGACGTCGTCCGGCCGCTCGGGCGCGCGCTGCCCACGCCGCCGGACCTCGCCGTCGCGGGCCTGCGGCACGTGTGGTCCAACGTCTTCTACGGCCGGCCGGAGCGGCGGTTCCGCGGGCTGCGCCTGGTCGCCACCGACGGCGACTGGGACGCCGGCGAGGGCCCGGAGGTCCGGGGCGCGGCGGGGGAGCTGCTGCTGCTGGCCACCGGCCGCCCGCGGTCGGCGGTCGACGTCTCCGGGCCGGGCGCCCCCCGGGTGACCGACCGGCTCGGGCCCTGATCACCGCGCCGGCGGCGGTTACGGTGTGCGCCGTGAAGCTGACCGTCGTCGACCACCCGCTGGCCCGTGCCCGACTGACCCGCATGCGGGACGAGCGGACCGACAACGCGGCCTTCCGGGCGGCGTTGCGCGAGCTCACCCAGATGCTGGTCTACGAGGCCACCCGCGACCTGGCGGTCGCCGAGGAGCCGATCACCACCCCGGTGACGGCCACGACCGGCTACCGGCTGGCCGCGCCGCCGCTGATCGTGCCGGTGCTGCGGGCCGGGCTGGGGATGGCCGACACCGCGCACGGGATGCTGCCGGAGTCGCAGATGGGCTTCGTCGGGTTGGCCCGCAACGAGGAGACCTTCCAGCCCGAGGCGTACATGGCCTCGCTGCCGGAGACGCTGGTCGACCGGCACGTGTTCGTCCTCGACCCGATGCTGGCGACGGGCGGCTCGCTGGTGCACTGCTGCGGGCTGCTGACCTCCCGCGGCGCCACGGCGATCACCGTGCTCTGCGCGCTGGCCGCGCCCGAGGGCCTGCGCCGGCTGGAGGAGAGCGGGCTGCCGCTGCGGGTGTTCACCGCCTCGGTCGACGAGGGGCTCAACGAGAAGGCGTACATCGTGCCGGGCCTCGGGGACGCCGGTGACCGGCAGTTCGGGGCGGTCTGACCGTGCGCTTCGGGGTGCTCGGTACCGGCTACTGGGCCAAGCACGTGCACGCCGCGGCGCTGGCGGAGCACCCGACGGCGTCCCTGGCCGGGGTCTGGGGGCGTGACCCGGCCAAGGCGGAGGCGGTCGGGGCGGAGTTCGACGTCCCCGGCTACGACGACCTCGACGCGCTGCTCGACGTCGTCGACGCCGTGGCGGTCGCCGTCCCGCCGGACGTGCAGGTGGGGCTGGCCGAGCGCGCCGCGGCGGCGGGCAAGCACCTGCTGCTGGAGAAGCCGATCGCGCTGACCCCGGCGGACGCCGACCGGGTGGTCACCGCGGTCCGCGATGCGGGCGTGGCCTCGGTGGTGTTCTTCACCTTCCGGTTCCAGGCGGCCACCCAGACCTGGCTGACCCAGGCGGGGCGCACCCGGCTGGCCGGCGGTGCCGGCTCGTGGCTGAGCGCGCTGGCCGGCAGCCCCTTCGACTCGGCCTGGCGGCGGCAGCACGGCGCGCTGTGGGACATCGGGCCGCACGCGCTGTCGCTGCTGGTGCCGGCGCTCGGGCCGGTCGAGGCGGTGCAGGCCTCCGCCGGGCTGGGCGACACGGTGCACCTGCTGCTGCGGCACCCCCGCGGGGTCGCCTCGACGGTGACGCTGTCGCACACGGTCGCGGAGATGTCGACCGGCATCGAGTTCTTCGTGCACGGCGACGCCGGCCGGCTGGTGCTGCTCCCGCAGACCGACGCGGCCCCGGCCGCGCTGTCGGTGGCGGTGGACGAGCTGGCGGCCGCAGCGATGACCGGCGGCAGGCACCCCTGCGACGTCGGGTTCGGCCGGGACGTGGTGGCCGTGCTCGCCGCGGCGCAGCAGGCGCTGGAGACCGGACGCCGGGAGGCCGTGGCCTCCTGACGCGGCCGGTCAGCCGGCCTCCCGCGCGTGGCGCAGCAGGACGACGCCGTTGCCGAGCGTCCGGGTCTCGACGAGCCGGAGGTCCGTGCGGCCCTCCGCCTCGGCGAAGAGGGGGCGGCCCTTGCCGAGCAGCACGGGGTGGACGTAGATCTGGTACTCGTCGACCAGGCCGAGCCGGCGGAACTCCGTGGCGAGCTCGGCGCCGCCGACCGCCATGTCGCCGCCCGGCTGCGCGGCCAGCTCCCGGATCCGGCCGGCGTCGACCTCCCGGACCAGCTCGGCGTTCGGCCCGACCTGCTGCAGCGTCCGGGAGAAGACGAGCTTGGGCGTCTCCCGCCAGATGCGGGCGAACTCGACCATGGGCCCGGTGCTGGCCGGATCGGCGTCGGCCGTGGGCCAGAAGGCCTCCATCAGCTCGTAGCTCCGCCGTCCCTCCAGGAACGCGCTCATCGCGCCGAGCTCCTCGTTGAAGTGCTCGTGCAGCTCGTCGTCGACCCGGTGCCAGCCGATGTCGCCGTCCGGGCCCTCGAAGAACCCGTCGAGGGACACGGACATCTGCAGGACGATCTTCCTCATGGCTGGTCTCCTCTCCGGGAGGGAGACCGCCGCGCGGGCCGGAAGTGATCGGTGCCGGGCCCGTCAGTCGTGCGGGTTGGTGAGCACCGGACGGGCCTCCAGCACGTCGAAGGTGACCGGCGGGCCGTCGGTGGTCGTGGTGCCCGGGACGTCGGCGCTCGCCCCGCCGTCGACGCTGAAGGTGCCGCTCCAGGTCGTGGTCAACGAGGCGGTGTAGCTGCCGCCGGCGTAGTCGTGGGTCACGGTGTGGGCCGGGTAGGGCGCGCCGGGGTCGGTGGAGGTCAGGACGGTGCCGTCGCCGGTGTGCCAGGCGAAGGCGCTCGCCGTGGCGACGATGTCGACGGTGAAGCCGCGGATGTCCACGGTGAAGGTCTGGGTGGTCGGGCTGTCGGTGTAGAAGATGACCGGCAGCCCGACGAGGGCGTCGCCGGGGGGCTGCTGCTGGGTGACGAGCTCGGGCAGCGGCAGGGTCTGGAAGTAGCGGTACACCTCGCCGGGCGATGGTGGCGGGTTCAGCGCGGTGATGTCGACGCAGGCCCGCGCAAGCGGCAGCCAGTCACCCACCGGGGTGCCTGCAGGTGTCCCGGGCAAGGGGTTGAATCCATCGATAGTCGTCCCGTCGGCAAGAACTAACCGTCGCCGTTCAACCACCATGACGAGAACAACCCGTTCGGGCGGGGCAGCGCATAGCGCGTCATCGTCGGGACGACACATCCCGCCCGCGGCAGTGAGCCTTTCCCAGTAGCGGGCGGCTGGCAGGGCGGGCCGGACACGCCGACGCGCGCGAGGTGACGGGAGGAAGCGCAGGACCTCGGTAGGAGGGACGTCTTCTCACAGACCGTCTTCCCCACCCGA
>NZ_QVQH01000010.1 GCF_003428645.1 Geodermatophilus marinus
TCAAGGCGCTGCGCCGGGTCAGCTTGTGCCCCTGGCGCATCGGCGCCATCACCGCCGCCGCCCTCGTCCTGCTCCACCACATGCACGACCGCACTACGTGATCAACCGGCCGGCGGACCCGCTACTGGGAAAGGCTCAGTGCGCGGCCGCTGTGCCGCGCACTCCCCCTCCGGCGGGTGCAGGTGCTCAGTAGGTGAACCGGGCCACCGAGGTGCGCAGGTCGGCGGCCATCCGGGACAGCTCGTCGACGGCGGTGCGGGTCTGGGTCAGCGCCTGGGTGGTCGACTCCGCGGCGGTGGAGACCCCGGTGATGTTGTCGGCGATCTGCCCCGACCCCGACGCCGCCTCGGTGACCGACCGCGACATCTCGTTGGTCGTGGCCGTCTGCTCCTCCACCGCGGAGGCGATCGTCGTCTGCCGGTCGCTGATCTGCGCCACGATCTGGCTGATCTCCCCGATCGCGGCCACCGCCGCCCCGGTGTCACCCTGGATCGCCTGCACCCGCCGGGCGATGTCCTCGGTGGCCTTCGCCGTCTCCTGGGCCAGCTCCTTGACCTCGTTGGCCACCACCGCGAAGCCCTTGCCCGCCTCGCCGGCGCGGGCGGCCTCGATGGTGGCGTTGAGGGCCAGCAGGTTGGTCTGCTCGGCGATGCTCGTGATGACCTTGACGACGTTGCCGATCTCCGCGCTGGACTCCCCCAGCTTGGCCACCGTCGCCGTCGTCGTCTCCGCCGCCGACACCGCCCGCGCCGCCACCTCGCTGGCCTCGGCCGCGTTCGAGGCGATCTCGCGGATCGAGGCGCCCATCTGCTCGGCCCCCGCGGCCACCGTCTGCACGTTGCGGGAGACCTCCTCCGCGGCCCCGGCCACCACACCGGACTGCGCGCTGGTCTCCTCCGCCGACGCCGAGATCTGCGCAGAGGACGCCGACAGCTCCTCCGACGACGCCGCCACCGCGTCCGCCGAGGCGACCACGCCCGACAGCACCTCGCGCAGCGCGGCCTGGGCGGTGTCCAGGGACGCGGCCATCCGGCCGACCTCGTCACGGGACCGGACCCGGGTGGCGACGGTCAGGTCGCCGGTGGCCAGGGCCTCCAGGGCGGTCGTCACCCGCCGGACCGGCCGGGTGATCGACCGCGCGACGAGCCAGCTGACCCCCAGGACGACCACCAGCGCCGTCGCGGCGATCAGGACGCTCACCGTCTCCGACCGGTCGATCGCCGCGGACAGCCGAGCCTCGGCGTCCTCGGTCGCGGCCGCGACGGCGTCCTTGGCCTCCCCCACCGCCCCGTCGGTGAGGTCGTTGGCCAGCTGGATGTCCTCCCAGCGCAGCCGCGCGCCGGCCTGGTCGGCGACCGCCCCGTCGACGTAGGCCGTGATGGCCGCCGTGTAGTCGCCGAAGCTCGTCTGCAGCGCCGCCACCGCCGCGGCCGGCTCACCGGTCAGGTCCAGCGCGCCGAGCTCGGCCAGCAGCAGCTCCGGGGTCTCGATGTCCTCGGCGAGCTCCGCGAGCTGGTCGGCCGGCACCTCGCGCACGGCCGCCTTGTAGCCGTCGACCTTCAGCTCGCTGGCCCGGGTGTCGATCTGCAGCACCAGTTCCTGCGCGTCGACGAGGACCTCCAGCTCGGCGTCGACCTCCCGGACGGTGGAGTTGCCGACGAGGACCGAGCCGAGCAGGCCGCCGAGGGCGAGCACGACGACGGCGACGAGGATCCCGAACTTGACCGCGAGCGGCCGGTCGGCGAACCAGCCGGCGCGCGACGCCGGGGGAGGGGGAGGAAGAGCGGCAGGGGAGGGCACGGGAACTCCTGGGGTGCGGGGGAGGGGTGTGACGCAGCACCCAGGGTGGAGCCATTCCACGATCGGCACACGCGCCACGGCGCGCCGTTCCCGGATCGTTCTGAAAAATGGTCGTCAGTGCATTCCCGCCGTTCCCATGTCGACAGCGGAGGACCATTCTCAGGTCAGCCGGTCGGCCAGTTCTCCCAGCAGGACCACGACGTCCTCGGTGCCCGCGACCCGGTGCGCCGCGACCGTCTCGCCCTCGCCGACCTTGACGGTGAGGTCCCCGGCGGGCAGGACGCGGAACGCGTCCTCGTCGGTGCGGTCGTCGCCGAGGTACATCGCCACGGCGGCACCGAGCTCGTCCCGGAGGCGGAGGAGCGCACGGCCCTTGTCGGCGTCGGTGACCGCGAGCTCGAGCACCTCCTTGCCCGGCTTCTTCGTCAGTGACGGATCGGCGACGCGCTCGGCCTCCAGGAGGAGCTCCGCGGCCGCGGTGCGGTCCGGGACCTCCCGGACGTGCACCGCGACGCTCGCCGGCTTCACCTCCAGCCGGGCGCCGGGCACGGCGTCGACCAGCGGGGCCAGCCGGTCGGCGAGGGCGTCCCGGCGATCGGCCAGCTCGCCGGTGAGCGGGCCGTCGTACTCCGCGCCGTGGCTGCCGACCCAGCGGTAGGGGCCGCTGAAGCCGCTGACGGCCCGGAGGTCGTCGACCCCGCGGCCGCTGACCAGCGCGACCGTGACGCCGTCGGCGGCGGCGACCCGGGCGAGCACCTCCGCGACGCCGGGGGAGGGGACGGCCGCGCCAGGGTCCCCGACCAGGGGGGCGAGCACCCCGTCGTAGTCGCTGGCGACCAGCAGCGGGCGGCGGCCCGCGAGCTCCTCGAGGGCGGTGGCCAGGCCTGGGGGGACGGCGCTCACGCCTGGGCCTTCAGCGCCTCGAAGAAGGAGCTGGCCCAGTGGTCGAGGTCGTTGCGGACCAGGTGCCGGCGCATGGCCCGCATCCGCTTGGCACCCTCGGCGGGGTCGAGCCGCAGCGCCCGCACCAGCTGGTTCTTGACCCCGGCGATGTCGTGCGGGTTGACCAGGAAGGCCTGCTTGAGCTCGGCGGCCGCGCCGGCGAACTCGGAGAGCACCAGGGCCCCGCCGAGGTCGCCGCGGGCCGCGACGTACTCCTTGGCGACCAGGTTCATGCCGTCCCGGTAGGGGGTCACGAGCATGACGTCGGCGGCCCGGTAGAGCGCGGCCAGCTCCTCGCGGGGCACGGACTGGTTGATGTAGTGGACCGCGGGCCCGCCCAGCGTGCCGAAGACCCCGTTGATGTGCCCGACCTGCTGCTCGATGGTCTCGCGCATGGTGACGTAGTGCTCGACCCGCTCCCGGCTCGGCGTGGCCACCTGCACCATCACCGTCTCGGGCGCGGACAGCACGCCGTCCTCGAGGAGTTCCTGCAGGGCGCTGAGCCGGACGGCGATGCCCTTGGTGTAGTCGAGCCGGTCGACGCCCAGGATGATCTTCTCCGGGTTGCCGAGCTCCGCGCGGATCTCCTCGGCACGCTTGACCACCTCGCGGGAGGCGGCCAGCTGGTCGAAGGCGGCGACGTCGATGGAGATCGGGAACGCCCGGGCGGTCACCGTCCGGCCGTCGTACTCGATCGTGGAGCCGCGAGCCGGCAGGTCGTGCAGCCGGCGGGCCAGCTGGACGAAGTTCGCCGCCGCGCTGGGCCGCTGGAACCCGACCAGGTCGGCGCCGAGCAGCCCCTCGACCACCGCCGAGCGCCAGGGCAGCTGGGTGAACAGCTCGTAGGGCGGGAACGGGATGTGGAGGAAGAAGCCGATCGTCAGGTCCGGCCGGCGCTGGCGCAGGAGGGCCGGGACCAGCTGCAGCTGGTAGTCGTGCACCCAGACGATGGCACCCTCGGCGGCGACCTCGACGACCTTGTCGGCGAAGCGCTTGTTGACCTGGACGTAGGTGTCCCACCACGTGCGGTGGTACTCCGGCTTCTCCACGACGTCGTGGTAGAGCGGCCACAGCGAGGCGTTGGACATGCCCTCGTAGTAGCGGTCGACCTCGTCCTCGGAGAGCGGCACCGGGATGAGCGACATGCCACCGGACTCGAACGGCTCCGGGGCCTCGCCGGCCGATCCCGACCAGCCCACCCACGCGCCGCCGCGGCCGGCGACGAACGGCTCCAGCGCCGTGACCAGCCCACCCGGGCTGCGCTGCCACCGGACGGTGCCGTCCGGCTCGGTCACCGCGTCGACGGGCAGCCGGTTGGCGACCACGACGACGGGGCTGTCCGCGTGCTCGTCTCGTGCCGATTCCCCAGCCATACCGTCCCCGACCCTACTGAGGGCGGCGGCGTCCGCCACCGGGAGCCCTCAGCCCGGGGCCAGCAGGTACCCCACCGCGGCCGCTCCGAGGCCCAGGACGACCGTGGCGACCGCGTACGCGAGCGCCCGCGCGAGCGCCCGGGCCTCGGCCAGCCGGACGACGTCGGCGCCGAAGGTGGAGAAGGTGGTCAGCGCGCCGCACAGGCCGGTGCCGACGAGGGCCAGCACCCAGGCCGGGGCCGCCGCCGTCCCCAGCAGGACCCCGAGGGCCCCGCTGCCGGCCACGTTGACCGCCAGCGTCCCCCGGGCGGGGTCACCGCCCCCGCGCCCCGCCCACCGGGTGACCAGCAGCCGCAGGGGCGCCCCGACCAGCGCGCCGGCCGCCACGAGGAGGGCGGTCACCGGGCCTGCACCCGTCGCACCGCGCGCGCCCCGGCGACCACGGCCAGCACGCCGCCGGCGACGGAGACCAGCACGTAGCCGGCCACGACCCCCCAGGCGCCGGCCCCGGCGCGGCCGACCACCTCTCCGGCGAAGGCCGAGTAGGTGGTCCAGCCCCCGAGCACGCCGACCGCGAGCAGCGGGCGCGCCCACGCCGGCTCCCGCTCGAGGCCGGCCAGCGCGGCCAGCAGCGCCCCGAGCAGGAGGCAGCCGGTGGTGTTCACCAGGAGCGTGGCCCACGGCCAGCCGGTGGGGGAGGGGGGCAGCGCCGTCCCCACCCACCACCGGCCCAGCGAGCCCAGCGCGCCGCCCAGCGCGGCCAGCAGGTATGCCACCGGTGCACCCTCCAGGCATAGGAAGCTCTTCCCACGTCCAGGAGCGCGGGACGGGGGGAAAGCTTCCTACGCCGCCGGGGTGCGGGTGCCGTGCGGGGGTCAGGACCCGGAGGCCGGGGTCCGGTTGCCGCGGCGGCGCAGGAACGGCTCGACCTCGGCCAGCTCCTCCTCGCTCGCCCGGCGGAACGGGGGAGCGGCCGGCGCCTCGACGGCCCGGCGGCCCTGCCCGCGGGTGGCCCGCAGGCTCAGCCACACCGACGTCCCGATGATCGCCGCGATGACCGCCAGGCTGACCGTGGTGGGGATGTAGAAGAGGTCGACCTTGAGCACCATCTTGACGCCGACCCAGATCAGCACCAGGGCGAGGCCGGTCTTGAGGTAGACGAAGCGGTGGACGAGGTCGGCGAGCAGGAAGTACATGGCCCGCAGCCCCAGGATGGCGAACGCGTTGGCGGTGAACACGAGGAACGGCTCGTCGGTCACGGCGAAGATCGCCGGGATCGAGTCGACGGCGAAGATGACGTCGGTGACCTCGACCAGGACCAGCACCGCCAGCAGGGGGGTGGCCACCAGGACGCCGGCGCGGCGGACGAGGAAGCGCTGCCCGTGGTAGGCGTCGGTCATCGGCACGTACCGGCGGAACAGCCGCAGCGCGCGCGACCGGGCCGGGTCGATGTGCTCGTCGCGCTGGCGGAGCATCCGGTACCCGGTCCACAGCAGGAACGCGGCGAACAGGTAGAGGACCCAGCCGAAGTTCGCGATCAGCGCCGCGCCGCCGGCGATGAACAGGCCCCGCAGCACCAGCGCGCCCAGCACGCCGTAGAAGAGGACCCGGTGCTGGTACTCCCGGGGTACCGCGAAGTACGTGAAGATGATCGCCCAGACGAAGACGTTGTCGACGGCCAGGGACTTCTCGATCAGGTAGCCGGCGTAGTACTGCTGGCCGAACTCGGCCCCGTGGGCCCACCAGACCCACGCGCCGAAGCCGACGCCGATGGCGACCCAGACCGCCGACCAGGCGGCCGCCTCGCGCACGCCGATGACGTGCGCGCGGCGGTGGGCGAACAGGTCGAGGGCCAGCATGCCCAGGATCACGGCGAGCACGGCGAGCCAGAGCCAGAACGGCACGTCCACGGGGTCCTCCAGTCGGCAACCACCAACCGGAGGTCTCTCCCGGCCCGTCGCGGGCCCGCCGGCGCCGGGTCCCGACCGCGGGACCGTCCTGACGACGCAGGCGACGGGGGATACTCCCCTCCTCGCGAACCAGTGAAGCAGACTTCGCTAGTCCGCGCCAGCGGAGTGCCCGGTGCGAGGAAACCTCGCACCCGGGACTCCGCCGAGCGAGCCCGTCAGCGCTGACGGGTCTCCGGGAAGAGCAGGTCGACGAAGCGCTCGACGGTCGGCTGCGGCTCGTGGTTGGCCAGCCCCGGCCGCTCGTTGGCCTCGATGAACACGTGCTCGGGGCCCTCGACGTCGGGCACCAGGAAGTCCAGCCCGGTCACCGGGATGCCGATCGCCCGGCTGGCCCGGACCGCCGCTGCGGCGATGTCGGGGTGCAGCCGGTCGGTGACGTCCTCGATGGTGCCGCCGGTGTGCAGGTTCGCCGTCCGCCGCACGCGGATGCGCTCGCCGGACGGCGGGACGTCGTCCATCCCGTACCCGGACTCCGACACCACCTCGGCGGTGGTGTCGTCCAGCGGGATCCGGGACTCCCCACCGGTCGCCCGCTCCCGCCGCCGGCTGGTGGCCCGGACCAGGTCGGTGACGGGGCTGCGCCCGTCGCCGACCACCTCGGCCGGGCGGCGGACCGCGGCCGCCACCACCTCGTGGTCGATGACGACCACCCGGAGGTCGTCGCCCTCGACCAGCTCCTCGACCAGGACGTCGGGGCAGAACTGCTGGGCGAAGGTCACCGCCCGCTCCAGTGCCGGCTCCTCGTGGACGCCGACGGTGATGCCGCGGCCCTGCTCGCCCCGGGCGGGCTTGACGACCACCTCGCCGCAGTCGGCCAGCAGGTGGAGGGCGTCGGCCAGGTCGCCGTCCCCGGCGCGGACCCCCCGCGGCACCCGGACGCCGGCCTGCTCCATGATCCGCCGGGTCACCCGCTTGTCGTCGCAGCGGCTCATCGCGACGGCGGTGGTGAACTCCGACAGCGACTCCCGGGTGAGCACCGTCCGCCCGCCGAGGGAGAGCCGCAGCTCGCCCCACTCCGGGTCGGTGACCTCCACCCGCACCCCCCGCCGCAGCGCCTCCTCGGCGATGATCCGGGCGTAGGGGTTGACGTCCTCGAGCCCGGGCGGGCGGCGGCTGAACAGCGGGGTGTTGATCGGGTTCTTGCGCTTGACGCAGACCGCGGGGGTGCGGTGGAACCCGAGCTTGCGGTAGAGCGCGATCGCCCCGGTGTTGTCGTGCATGACCGAGAGGTCGAGGTAGGACCGGCCGCGGCCCACGTAGCGCTCGGCGAGGACCCGGACCAGTGCCTCGCCGGTGCCCGGCGGGGCGTCCTGCGCGTGCACCGCCAGGCACCACAGGCTGGCGCCGCCCTCGGGGTCGTCGAAGGCGAGCACGTGGTCGACGCCGGTGACCGTGCCGACCACCCGGCCGGTGCGCCGGTCCACGGCGACCAGGTAGGTGAACGTCCGCGTGCGGTGGTTGGCCCACATGGTCTCCGGGTCGCCGACCACCATGTTGTTGCGCGCGTAGATCTCGTTGATCTGCTCCATCTCCGCCAGCGAGGTGACGGTCCGGACGAACACCCCGCGGATCAGGTCGTGCCGCGGTCGGTAGCGGTACAGGTCGAGCCGGTAGGTGTAGCTCGGGTCGATGAACAGCTCGTCCGGCGCCAGGCCCACCAGCACGTGCGGGTCGCGCGGGTAGATGCAGATGTCGCGCCGGCCGGTCTCCTCGGCGCGCAGGGCCAGCACGATCCCGCGCAGGTCGGAGAACGTCTGGCCGAACACCAGCCGGCCCCAGCCCAGGTCGAGGACGACGTCGGCGTCCATGCCCCGGCGCTGGTGGTCGGAGGGTTCCTGCCAGGAACGGTTGGTGAGCGAAGGGGGATCGGTCGCCGCGGTGCGGCGGCGGTGCCCGGCGAGCCGGGGCGTCATCGCGCCGGCCCCCTCAGACCCCGTGGTTCTGCAGCCAGAGCTCCAGCAGGCCCAGTTGCCAGAGCTTGTTGCCGCGCAGGGGGGTGAGCTCGCCGTTGGGGTCGGCCAGCAGGTCCTGCACGTACTCCGGCCGGAACAGGCCGCGCGCGCGGGCGGCGTCGCTGGAGAGGGCGTCGCGGACCAGGTCGAGGACCTTGCCCTCCAGGTGTGTGATCGCCGGCACCGGGAAGTAGCCCTTCGGTCGGTCGATCACCTCCGGCGGGATGACCCGCCGGCCGATGGCCTTGAGCACGCCCTTCCCGCCGTCGGCCAGCTTGAGCTCCGGCGGGCAGAGGGCGGCCAGCTCGACCAGGTCGTGGTCGAGGAACGGCACGCGCGCCTCCAGGCCCCAGGCCATGGACATGTTGTCGACCCGCTTGACCGGGTCGTCGACCAGCATGACCTCGCTGTCCACGCGCAGGGCGGCGTCCACCGCGGTCTGGGCGCCGGGCGCGGACATGTGCTCGTGGACGAACGCCAGGCTGGGGTCCGCGGCGAGGGCGTAGCGGTCGCCGACCACCTGGCGCATCTGCGCGTGGTCGCGGTCGAAGAACGCCTGGGCGTAGCGCGCCACCGCCTCCTCGCGGCCCACCTCGGCCAGCGGCGGGTACCAGTGGTAGCCGGCGAAGACCTCGTCGGCGCCCTGCCCGGACTGCACGACCCGGATGCTCTGGCTGACCCGCTCGGAGAGCAGGTCGAAGGCGACCACGTCGTGGCTGACCATCGGCTCGGCCATCGCGCCGATGGCGTGCCCGAGCGCGGCGGCGAGCTCGTCGGAGGCGACCCGGATCCGGTGGTGGTCGGTCGCGAAGCGCTCGGCGATCACGTCGGAGTAGCGGAACTCGTCACCCTCCCGGCCCGCCACGGCGTCGAAGCCGATGGAGTAGGTGGCCAGCCCGGTCTGCCCCTCCTCGGCCAGCAGCCCGACGATCAGGCTGGAGTCCAGCCCGCCGGAGAGGAGCACGCCGACCGGGATGTCGGCGACCAGGCGCCGGCGGACGGCGACCCGCAGCGCCTCCTCGATGGCGTCCTCCCAGTCGCGGGCCGTCCAGGAGGCGTGCTCGGGCCGCCGCTCGTAGGTGGCCTGCCAGTAGCGGTGCTCGCGGGTGGTGCCGTCGGGCTCGACGACCCGCACGGTCGCCGGGGGCAGCTTGCGGACGCCGTTGACGATCGTCCGGGGCGCGGGGACGACGGCGTGCCAGCTCAGGTAGTGGTGCAGCGCGACCGCGTCGACGGAGGTGTCGACGTCCCCGGCCCGCAGCAGCGCCGGCAGGGAGGAGGCGAACCGCAGCCGGCCGCGGGTCTCGGCCAGGTACAGCGGCTTGATGCCCAGCCGGTCCCGCGCCAGCACCACCCGGCCGGTGTCGCGCTCGTGGATCACGAAGGCGAACATCCCGTGCAGGTGGCTGACGACGTCGGTGCCCCAGTGGTGGTAGCCCTTGAGGATCACCTCGGTGTCGCTGGTGGAGAAGAACCGGTAGCCGTGGCCCTCGAGCTCGGCGCGCAGTTCCTTGTAGTCGTAGATGCAGCCGTTGAAGACGGCGGTCAGCCCGAGCTCGTTGTCCACCATCGGCTGGCTGCCGGTCTGCGAGAGGTCGATGACCGACAGGCGCCGGTGGCCGAACGCCACCCGCCCGTTGCTCCAGGACCCCTGGCCGTCCGGCCCGCGGGGGACGAGGGCGTCGACCATCCGCGCCACCGCGGTGGTGTCGGCCATGGAGCCGTCGAACCGGATCTCACCGGAGAGGCCGCACATGCATCATGATCTAACCCCTGCCGGCCCGGCGCCGCGATGCGGGGGAGGGGTGTGCGGGCCGGTCGTGGCGCGGGTCATGCGGTCCGGCCACCGGCGTTCCACGTGGAACGAGCCGGTCGATCAGCCGTAGTAGAGGGCGACGGGCCGGCCGTCGATCTCGCGGACGTCGACGGGTGTGCCGTACACGGCCTCCAGCACCTCGGGACGCATGACCTCGCGGGACGGGGCGTCCGCCACGACGCGCCCGTCGCGCATCGCGACGATCCGGTCGGACCAGGTCGCCGCGACGTTGATGTCGTGCAGCACGACCACGATGCGCTTGCCGAGCTCGTCGGCCATCCGCCGGACCAGCCGCATGATCTCCGTCATGTGCCGCAGGTCGAGGTTGTTGAGCGGCTCGTCGAGCAGGACGTACCGGGTGTCCTGGGCGAGCACCATCGCGATGAAGGCGCGCTGGCGCTGACCGCCGGAGAGCTCGTCGAGGAACCGGTGCCGGTAGGCGTCGAGGTCGAGGTAGGCGATCGCGCGGTCGATGTGCCCGCGGTCGGCCACCGTGAGCCGCCCCCGGGAGTGCGGGAAGCGGCCGAACTCCACGAGGTCGTGGACGGTCAGGCGCGCCGCGACGTGGTTGTCCTGGCGGAGGACGGCGAGGACCGTGGCGAGCCGCTTCGACGAGGCGGCCGCGACGTCCGTGCCGTCCACCGTGACGCGACCGGCGTCGGGCCGGACGAGGCGGCCCACGAGGCCGAACAGCGTCGACTTGCCCGCGCCGTTCGGGCCGATGAGCGCGGTGACGCCCTCCCCGCCGAAGGCGATCGAGACGTCGTCGACCACCGCCTGGTCGCCGTAGCGGCCGGGCGGCGGTGCGCATGGAACTCCGATCGGTGAGGCTTGGCTTACTTGGGTGAGCCTCCCCTTGCACGTCGGGCACCGCGGGAACAGCGGCAGTCACCGTTTCGTGACGCGGCCTGGTTCACACGGCGATGGGGGAGCGACCGCCTGCGGCGGTGCGGCCAGCACCGCGGTGACGTGCGCGCGGGCACCGGGGACGACCCAGCGGGCGAAGGCGTCCCACAGCTCCCGCACGGCCGGGCCGGGCCAGCCCTCGGGCCGCAGGGCGGAGGGGAGCATCGGGTCGGACTGCCCGATGCGGCGGGCGTCGGCCAGCGTGCGCAGGTGCGTGGTGAGCGCCTCCGGCCCGACCGGCGGCGGCCCTTCCACCAGGCGTACGAGCCGGTCGGCGAGGGCGGTGTAGGCGGCTGCCACCCCCTCGAGGTCCCAGCAGCGGGTGGCCAGCGCTCGATCGGAGGCGCCGAGCTCCCCGGCCACCCGGGCGGTGAGCAGGTCGAGGCGGCTCAGCGGCTCCTGGGCCAGCTCGGCCCGCACCTCCTGGAGCGCGGCCCGGTGCGGCGAGAGCCAGGTCGCCGGGGCGAGCGGGCCGAACCCGTGCCGGGTCAGCGCCCGGCGGACCCGCTCGCGCGCCGCGCGATCGGTCTCCGGCACGGCGTAGATGACCACCCGCCACTGGCCGTCCCACGGACCCAGCCGCTCCTCGAGCCGCGCCCAGCGCCTGCGGACGCCGGCGCGCAACTCGTCGGTGGCGGCGTAGCGGGTCTCCCGGCCGTGCCGGGAGGCGGTGAGCAACCCCGACCGGCGCAGCGCCGCGGTCGTCATGCGCGTCGTCGGCTCGGCCACGCCGAAGTCGGCCAGCAGGGAGACCAGCGTGCGGAGGCGGACCGGCCCGTCGGCCACCACGTCGACGTGCTCGGCGAAGAGGTCCACGACGAGTTCGCGGACGGTCATCGCAGCCTCCCCGGACGGCGCCCGCGGCGCAGCCGCAGCGGTCGGCGCCCCGGATCGCGGGTCGGTGCCCGGGACGTCCCCCCGGAGCGGGAGGATGGCAGCCGTGCCGTCCACCGCCGACACCGGGTACCGCCGGTGAGCCCGGTCCTGGTCGGGACGACGACCGTCGTGGCGGTGCTGGTGGCCCTCGCCGGCCTGGCCTCGACCCTGGCGCGCCGGCGGATCGGCCTGCTGCACCTCTGGGGGACGGCGCTGCTGGAGCTCCTGCTGCTGGTCCAGGCCGTGCTGGCGGTCGTCCTGCTGGTGCGCGGCGAGCGGCCCGCGGAGACCGCGACGTTCCTGGGTTACCTGGGCGGGATCGTGCTCCTGCCGGTCGCCGGTGCGCTGTGGGCGCGCACCGAGACCAGCCGCTGGGCCGGCACCGTGCTCGCGGTGGCCGCCGCCGCGGTCGCGGTCATGATCTGGCGGCTGCTGCAGCTCTGGGAGGCGACCGGTGGCTGAACCCACGCAGGGGGGACCGGGCCGGGGGAGGCGGTCGGTGCGGGGGAGGCCGGCATCGGCCGGCCCGGTCGAGGGCGGGCCGGGCCGGGTGCTCGTCGCCGTCTACGCCGTGTTCGCCCTCGCCGCCGGCGCGCGCGCCACCGTGCAGCTCGCCACCCGGTTCGCGGAGGCCCCGCTGGCCTACGTGCTGTCGGCGCTGGCCGCGGCGGTGTACGTGGTGGCGGCGGTGGCGCTGGCCCGGGACGGCCGGGGCGGGCGGCGGACCGCCTGGGTGGCGTGCTCGGTCGAGCTCGCCGGCGTCCTCGTCGTCGGCACGCTGTCGGTGGTCGACCCGGCGGCGTTCCCGGACGAGACGGTGTGGTCGGACTTCGGCCGGGGCTACCTGTACATCCCGCTGGTGCTTCCGGTGCTGGGCCTGCTGTGGCTGCGGCGGCGCAGCCGGGAGGCGCGCACGGCCTGACCGCCGGGCCCACGCGACCGCGCCGGGCACGGGAGCGGCCGGGTCGAGGCCGCCGGGCTCAGGAGCGGCCGGGTCGAGGCCGCCGGGCCCGAGAGCCGCCGGGGCAGAGCCGCCGGGTCAGAACCCGCCCCCGAAGTCGCCACCGCCGAAGTCACCGCCCCCGAAGTCACCGCCCCCGGAGCCCCCGCCGTCGGCGTAGCCCTCCTCACCGCCGGCGTAGGCCTCCTCGTCCCCGCCGCCGACGAGCCCGCCGTCGCCGGCACCGGTGTCGAACAGGGCGTCGGCGACGGCGGTGCCGATGACGAGGCCGCCTACGGTGCCCAGCAGGCCGGCGCCGACCGTGCTGCCGAAGCCGGGGCGCCCGCCGGGCCCGGTGCCGCCGAAGGCCCGCTCGAGGGTGCCCGGCCGGCGCAGCTCGGCGCGGGTGGCCGCGCGGGCCAGCGCGCCCGGGTCGTCGGCGCGCGGGCGCTCGGCCTCGGGGACCGCCGCGGCCAGCTGGGTCAGCACCTCCTGCCGCTGCTGCGGGGTGAGCTGGGCGAACGCCTCCGCGTGCGCCTGCTCGATCGCGTCCGGGGGAGCGGTGCGCAGCAGGTAGCGGTAGCGCTCGATGGCCTGCTGGTCGCCGGGGGCGGCGTCCACCGGCCGGCCGGTGGGGGCGCCGCCGTGCACCGGCCGGGCAGCGGGCGGGGCCGGGCGGACCGGCTCGCGTCGCCGTCCGCCGAAGAGCCTGTCGAGCAGTCCCATGACCGGCACCTCCTCCGGGCGGCGGGGCACCACCCGCCCCCCGCGGTGCCCCGCCCCCGGCCGGGTCACACCCGATCGGACGGACCGGCTGGTCACCCCAGCCCCCGTGGTGGCCTCGCCCGGACCGCCGCGGTTACTGTTCCTGTCGTGCCGGGCGAGCGGGACCGACCGCGGGGGACGTCCCCGCCAGCACCCCGCGACGAGCCGATCGACGCGGGGCCGGTGGGCATCGTCACGGCCGCGACCGCGGTCGTCTCCGAGCACGAGTCGAGCGGCACCGCCTCCGCGGCCCTGCCGGGCGTCCTCTCCGACGTGCCGGTCAGCGTCCTCGTCATCGACCGCGGCACCGGCATGGTCACCTACGCCAACAGGGCGGCGGTGGAGCTCGCCGGCAACGTGCACCTCCCGGTCGACATCGACACCTGGGGCGCCTCCGCCGGGCTGACCGACCTGGGCGGCGAACCGCTGGCCAGCACCAGCGGGCCGCTCTCCCTCGTGGCGCAGGGCCAGCCGGTCGCCGGCGAGGCGGTGCGCCTGAGGCCCGGCCGCGGCTCCCGGAGCACGCACGCGGCCTCGAACGGCGGGCACCGGGACCAGTTGCTGTGGGTCACCGGGTTCCCGCTGTCCCGGCCGGACAGCCACGAGCAGCTCTCCCTGGTCGTCTTCATGGAGCTGACCGCCGGTGACGGCGGGCCGGCCGACCCCGACCAGTACCTGCAGTCGCTGCGCGAGCGGGCGGTCATCGCCACCGACATCACCTTCACGATCACCGACCCGCGGCTCCCCGACAACCCGCTGATCTGGGTCAACCCGTCGTTCTCCCGGATCACCGGCTACTCGTACGAGGAGGCGGTCGGGAGCAACTGCCGCTTCCTGCAGGGCCCGGCCACGGCGCCGGAGGCCATCGAGGTCATCCGCGACGCGCTCGCGGCGCAGGAGGCGGTCACCGTGACCCTGCTGAACTACCGCAAGGACGGCACGGCCTTCTGGAACCAGCTCTCCATCAGCCCGGTGTTCGACGGCGCGGGGGACCTCGTCAGCTTCGTCGGCGTCCAGACCGACGTCACCGAGCGGGTGCGCGTCGAGCACGAGCGCGAGGCCGCGTTCGCCGCCGAGCGCACCGCCCGCGAGGAGGCCGAGCTCGCCCGGGCCACCGCCGAGCAGTCCCGGGCCGACGCCGAGCACGCCCGGGCGGAGGCCGAGCGGGCGCAGAGCCGGCTGGCCCTGATGGCCGAGGCGACCAGCACGCTGATCGCGACGCTCGACCTCGCCGACCTGCTCGACCGGCTGGCCCGGCTGTCGGTGCCGCTGGTCGCCGACTGGGTGTTCATCACGCTGATCGACGACTCCGGGTCGGTCGCGCAGACGGCGTCCCTGCACCGCGACGGCCTCGAGAACGAGCTGCGGGTGCTGGACTCCCAGCACGCCCAGCACCTGCCCGAGGGGTCGCCGACGCTGCGCAGCATGACCACGTCCCGGCCGGTCCTGGTCGACCGGGCCGGGGAACGGCTGCCGGGTATCTTCACCAGCGACGCGGCCCGCGAGGCGTTCGAGCGGGTGGGCGCGGCATCGGTGCTCGCCGTCCCGATGGTGGCGCGCCGGCGCACCCGCGGCGCGATCCTGCTGGCCCGCACCGACGAGGACCGGCCCTTCACGCAGGAGGACGTCGACCTCGTCGAGGACCTCGCCCGCCGGGCCGCCCTCGCCATGGACAACGTGCGGCTGTACCAGCAGGAGCACACGGTCGCCGACACGCTGCAGCGCTCGCTCCTGCCGGAGCTGCCCTCGATCCCCGGCGTGGAGGCGGCCGCACACTACGTGAGCGCCTCGACCGCGGCCGACGTGGGCGGTGACTTCTACGACCTCCTGCACCTGCCCGACGGCTCGGTGGGGATGGTCATCGGCGACGTGGTGGGCCACGACGTCGCCGCGGCCGCCGCCATGGGGCACCTGCGCGGGCTGATCCGCGCCTGCGCCTGGGAGGCCGCCGACCCGGACCCGGGGGTGGTCCTCGCCCGGGTGGACCGCCTGGTGCAGGGCCTGCAGGTGGCCTCCATGGCCACGATGGTCTACGCCCGCGCCGTGCCGCCAGAAGGGGAGGGGCGGCCGTGGCGGGTGCACGTGGCCAACGCCGGGCACCCCCCGCTGCTGCTGCGCGACCCGGAGGGCACCGTCCGGGTGCTCAGCGAGGTCACCGGGCTGCTGGTCGGGGTGGACGGCGCCGCCCGGCGGGAGACCGTCGTCCTCGACGTGCTGCCGGGATCGACGCTGCTGGCCTACACCGACGGGTTGATCGAGCGCCCCGGGGTCGACCTGGACGCCGGGATCGACGAGCTCACCACCCGCTTGGGCCAGGCCCCGGCCGACGCCTCCCCCCGGCACCTGTGCGACGCGGCGGTCGCCGGCTCGATCGACGGCCGGGACGACGTCGCGCTGATCGCCCTGCGTTTCGGCTGATCGCCCTGCGTTTCGGCTGATCGCCCTGCGTTTCGGCTGACCGCCCCGCGTTTCGGCTGATCGCCCTGCGCCTCGGTCCGGCCGCCCCGCGCACGGCTCGACCGCGCGGCCCTGGCTCCCCCGCCGGCCGTCACCGGTTGCTACCGCTGCCTGGGACTACCGCCCCAGCGTGGGTGCGCCGCCCTGTCAACGCCCGGCAGCGAACTGTGGACAGCTTGCTGAGCTGGGGGTTCAGCAGGCACAGGCTCCTCTCCGGCGGTATTCTTCGTACACACGTTCGAGACGGTGGAGCGGGAGGTGACCCGGCGGTGCAACAGCTGTCGAGCGCGATCGACGGGCTGGCCGGGGCCGGGCTGGCCTCGGCGTTCGGCCCGGAGCTGCTGGAACGCCTGGGTGGGTTGCTGGTCGCCCGGCACCGGATCGCCGCCGAGGTGGCCCGCACCGTGCGCGCCTGCGAGCTGGCCGGCGCGGCGGAGGTCGACGGGCTGAAGACCATGGCCGCGTGGCTGCGCGGGCACGCGCGGATGAGCCACTCCGCCGCGGCCGGGCTGGTCCGCGCCGGGCGCGCGCTGGAGCACCTGCCCGCCCTGGCGGAGGCGCACGCCGCCGGGGCGGTGTCGGCCGAGGCCGTCGCGGTGATCGCGCCGATCACCCGGGAGGAGCACCTGGCCGCCGCCGAAGCCTGCGGGGTGGACCTGGCGGAGGTCGACCGGCTGCTCACCGACCTGGCCGCCGCGCGCCCGCACGCCGACCTGGTGCAGGTGGTGCGGCACTACCTCACCGGCCTGGACCCCGACGGGCCCGAGCCCGACCCCACCGAGGGCCGCCGGCTCTCCCTCGTCCGGCACGCCGACGGCTCGCTCACCGGCCGGCTGGAGCTGGACGCCGCCGGCGGGGAGAGGCTGCAGGCCGCCCTGGAGAGCCTCCTGCAGGCCGGGCGGTGCGCCGGCGACGAGCGCACCCGGCCCCAGGCGCAGGCCGACGCCCTCGTCCAGCTGTGTGATCTCCAGCTCGCCGGCGGACAGTTGCCCACCCTGCGCACCGTCAAGCCGCACGTGGCCGTCGTCCTCGACGCCGAAGACCTCGTCGACCCCGCGGTCGGCCCCGGCGCCGCGGAGCTCGGCTTCGGCGCCACGATCTCCGCCGCCCGGGCCCGCTGGCTGGCCTGCGACGGGGCGGTCACCCGCATCGTCATGGGCCCCGACGGCGCCCCGCTGGACGTCGGGCGCACCCACCGGGTGGTGCCCCCGCACCTGCGCCGGGCGGTGGAGCGCCGCGACCGGGGCTGCGTGTTCACCGGCTGCGGGGCTCCCACCCACTGGTGCGACGTGCACCACCTGCTGGAGTGGGCCCTGGGCGGGGAGACGTCGCTGGCCAACAGCGCCCTGTTGTGCGAGCGGCACCACACCAAGGTCCACCACGGCTTCCGCGTCGAACGCCGACCCGACGGCACCTGGCGCACCTGGCGCCCCGACGGCACCGAGATCCACATCCCGGCCCCACTCGTCGCCGCCTGAACCGGGCGGCCAGAGCGAGAACCACAGACCCGCCGACCCGGCGCACCCACCCGTGCGCCGGGCACTCGGCATGCCCGGGCGCGGGGTGCCGCTGTCGAGGCCTGCGTGGCGTGCGACGGCGGGAAGGCGCGTGGTTGGCTGGCGTCATGAGCGAGGCCCAGCCCGAGTCGGGGGAGCCGGTCCCGGTCCCGGTCGTCGAACCGCGCACGATGCGCGACGTGCTCGGCCACTTCGCCTCGGGGGTCACCGTGGTCACGGCGATGACCGATGACGGGCCCATCGGCTTCACCTGCCAGTCGTTCAGCTCCCTCTCGCTGGACCCGCCGCTGGTGGTCTTCGCACCCGCACGCACCTCGTCGACCTGGCCGCGGCTGCGCGACATCGGCCGGTTCTGCGTCAACGTGCTCGCCGAGGACCAGACCGACCTGTCGACCACGTTCGCCCGGTCGGGCGCCGACAAGTTCGCCGGTGTGCACTGGCGGCCCAGCCGGCACGGGTCCCCGGTCCTGGACGACGTCGTCGCGTGGATCGACTGCCGGCTCTGGGCCGAGTACGACGGGGGCGACCACACCCTGGTGGCCGCCTCCGTCCTCGACCTCGGCGCCGACCCCGGCCGCCGTCCGCTGCTGTTCCACCGGGGTGCCTACGGCCTCCTGGACCACCCCCGGGGCCGCTGACCCCAGGCCCCGTGGCGGGGCGCTCCCGCCCGCCCTGCGCGAGCGCCAGGCCGCCGGGACCCCGCCGGGGAGCGCCGAGCCGGGCTCAGCCGGTCGCCGCCGCCGCCCGCGGCACCGAGCGCCCTCCCGCGCGGTAGAGCGAGCTGGGCAGGGCGTGGCCGACCGCGTCCTCGGTGACGCGGGCGGCGAGGAGGAGGGCGTCGAGGTCGATGCCGGTCCGCACGCCGGACTCCTCCAGCATGTAGACGAGCTCCTCGGTGGCGATGTTGCCGCTCGCACCCGGGGCGAACGGGCACCCGCCCAGGCCCCCGACGGAGGCGTCGAGCTGGGTGACCCCGGCCTGCACCGCCGCCAGCGCGTTGGCCTGCCCCGTCCCGCGGGTGTCGTGGAAGTGCACCCCGACCTCGACCCCCGGGCAGGTGCGGCGGACCGCGTCGAGCAGCTGCACCACCCGCATCGGCGTGGTGGTCCCGATCGTGTCGCCGAGGCAGAGCCGGTCGGCGCCGGCGGTGACCGCGGCCCGGGCGACGTCCACGGTGCGGGTCACGGGCGTGCGACCGTCGAAGGGGCAGTCCCAGGCGGTGGCGATGATGACCTCCAGGGAGCCGCCCGCGCCGTGCGCCATGGCCGCGATCTCCCCGACCGCCGCGACGGCCTCGGCGGTCGAGCGCCCCGCATTCGCCCGGCTGTGCCCGTCGGAGGCCGAGACGACGTACTCCAGGTGCGGCACCCCGGCGTCGACCGCGCGCGTCGCCCCCCGCGGGTTGGCCACCAGGGCCGACCAGTGGACCTCGTCCCAGCGGGACAGCTCGGCGGCCACCTGGTCGGCGTCGGCCAGCGCCGGGACCGCTCGCGGGGAGACGAAGGACGTCGCCTCGATCCGCCGGACACCGGTGGCGACCAGCGCCTCCAGCATCGCCAGCTTCGCCGGCAGGGGCACCGGGGCCTCCAGCTGGAGCCCGTCGCGCATCCCCACCTCGCGGACGTCCACGGACGGTGGCAGGACCAGGTCGAAGTCGTTCACGGCAGACCTCCTCGTCGGCAGCTGGGTCCATCCTCCCTGTTCGGGTGGTTCCACGTGGAACTACCGGGGCACACGAATAGGTCGAAGAGCTGCTGGTACCCGGCCCGGATCACGCAAGATGTCCAGCGAGGAGGTGAGGAGGTGACGAGCACGACCGGCACGCTGCCCCCGGCTGACCGCCGGAGCGTCTTCGACAACGCGCCGATGGGCATCGCGCTCCTGACCCCCGGCGGCGTCCTCGTCGACGTCAACCCCACCCTCGGCCAGATGCTCGGCAGGGACCCCGCCCAGCTCAGCGGCGTCTCCGTGCTGGACCTGGTGGACCCCGACGACGTCCCGGCCGCCCAGGAGGCCCACGGCCAGCTGCTCGCCCTGCGCGGGAAGCCGATGCGGCACGAGACCCGGCTGCTGCACCGCGACGGCAGCGCCCTGCCGGTGCAGGTCACCGCGGCGGCGGTCGAGGGGACGCCCGGGGGCGAGGTCGGCCACCTGGTGATGATCATCGAGGACATCACCGACCGGAAGGCCCTCGAGGCCCAGCTGGTCCACCAGTCGCTGCACGACCCGCTCACCGGGCTGCCCAACCGGATCCTGTTCCGGGACCGGCTGCGGCACGCCCTCGAGCGGGGGCACCGCGAGCGCACCCCGACCTGCGTGGTGGTCATCGACCTCGACGGCTTCAAGGCCATCAACGACGAGCACGGTCACCCGATGGGCGACCTCGTGCTCGTCGCCTTCGCCGAGAAGCTGACCTCCGTGCTCCGGGCGAGCGACACGGCGGCGCGGCTGGGCGGGGACGAGTTCAGCATCGTCTGCGAGAACACCGAGCGGCAGGACGCCGAGGTGCTCGCCGACCGGTTGCGCCGCAGCGTCCCGGAACGGCTGACGCTCGGCGACACCACGGTCACCCTGGGCATGAGCATCGGCATCGGCTCGGTGCCCGGGGGTGCCGACCCGGAGGAGGCCTACGACTCGCTGGTCCGCGCCGCGGACGACGCCATGTACGCCGACAAGGCCGCCCGCCGCCGCTGACCCCGGCCCGGCGGGCGCCACCCCACCGGGCCCGGTCCCGCTCAGCGGGCGGCGCCGACCGCCTCCCGCCGGGACGCCGGCTGCGGCGCGGCGCCCAGCCGGGCGCCCTCGACGTCCAGGTCGGGCAGCACCCGGTCCAGCCACCGCGGCAGCCACCACGCCGACCGGCCGAGCAGCGCCAGCACCGCGGGGACCAGCGTCATCCGGACCACGAAGGCGTCGAGCAGGATGCCGACCGCCAGGCCGAACGCGATCGCCTTCACCACGACGTCGTCGATGGTGACGAAGCTGGCGAACACCGAGAACATGATGAGCGCGGCCGCCACCACCACCCGCGACGCGTGCCGGGCCCCCGCCAGCACCGCCGCGCGCGGCTCGGCGCCGTGCACGTACTCCTCGCGCATGCGGGAGACGAGGAAGACCTCGTAGTCCATGGCCAGGCCGAACAGCACCGCGATGAGGATGACCGGCATGAAGCTGATCACCGGCCCCGTCGTCGGGACGCCGAAGAGGTCGGCCAGCCACCCCCACTGGAAGACGGCGACCACGGCACCGAAGGACGCCGCGACCGACAGCAGGAAGCCCAGCGCCGCCTTGAGCGGCACGAGCACCGAGCGGAACACCAGCAGGAGGAGCAGGACGGCCAGCCCCACGACCACCAGGGCGAAGGGGACCAGCGCCGCGTCGAGCCGGTCGGAGACGTCGATGGCGACGGCGGTCTGACCGGTGACCGAGACCTCGGCGCCGGTCTGCTCCTCGAGCGCAGGGGCGAGATCGCGCAGCTCGGCGACCAGATCGCTGGTCGCCGGCTCCTGCGGGCCGCTCTCGGGGACGACGGTGACCAGCGCGGCCGTGCCGTCGGCGAGGAGCGACGGGGCGGCGTAGGCGACGTCGTCCAGACCGCCGGTGAACTCGCCCGGCAGCCCGGTCGGCGTGCCGCCGATCGCCACCGCCGCGGCCCCCGCCGCCTGCTGGGCGGTGGCCGGGTCGAGCCCGTCGAAGAGCACGACGAGCGGGCCGTTGAGGCCGGGCCCGAACGTCTCGGCGATGAGGTCGTACGCCTGCCGCTGGGGGGTGTCCTCGGCGGCGACGCTGTTGTCGGGCAGCGCCAGCTCGAGCTGCGCGGCCGGGACGGCGAGCACGCCGAGCCCGACGACGGTCAGCAGCACGGTGACCAGCGGCCGCCGGGTGATCAGCGCGGCCCAGCGCTCGCCGGCGGGCCGGCTGCCGGACCCGTCGGCCTCCGCGGCCTCCCGGCGGGCGGCCCGGGACCCCGGCTTCGGGGCCAGCCGCGCACCGGCGAAGCCCATGAGCGCCGGCAGGAGGGTCAGCGCCACGAGGACGGCGACCAGGACGGTGGCGGCGGCCGCGACCCCCATGACGGTGAGGAAGGGCAGACCCACGACCGCGAGACCGGACAGCGCGATGACCACCGTGAGCCCGGCGAACACGACCGCCGAGCCGGCCGTCCCGGAGGCGCGCGCCGCGGACTCCTCCGGGTCCGTCCCGGCGGCCAGCTGGGTGCGGTGCCGCGACAGGATGAACAGCGTGTAGTCGATGCCGACGGCCAGGCCGATCATCAGCGCGAGCGTCGGCGCGGTCGAGGACAGCGTGAGGGCGCCCGAGACGGCGAGCAGCCCGCCGAGCCCCACGCCGACCCCCACCAGCGCGGTGAGCAGGTTCATCCCCGCGGCCAGCAGCGACCCGAAGGTCAGCACCAGCACGAGGACGGCGACCGCGACGCCCACGAACTCGGTCGGGCCGATCTCCACGCCGGTGGTGCCGAAGGCGTTGCCGCCGACGGCGACCTCCAGGCCCGCCTCCTCGGCCGCCTCGGTCGTCGACTCGAGGGCCTCGAGGCTGCCCTCGCCGAGCTCCTCGCGCTGCACCGTGTACTGCACGGTCGCCAGGGCCGCCCGGCCGTCCGGGGTGATCGCCCGGCTGGTGAAGGGGTCGGCCACCGCGGCGACCTCCGGCGCCCGGGTGGCCTCGGCGACGACCTCGCCGATGGCGGCCTGCACCGCCGGGTCGGCGACCGTCTGCCCCTCCGGGGCCACGAACACGATCTGCGCCGAGGCGCCCGCCGCGGCCGGCTGGAGCTCGGCGAGCCGGTCGAGGGCGGCCTGCGACTCGGAGCCGGGGATGGTGAAGCGGTCGTCGAACTGCCCGCCGACGGTGACCATGACGGCCACGACGGCGGCGAGGACGACGACCCACACGGCGGCGACCAGCCGCCGGGCGCGGAACGAGGCCCGGCCCAGGCGGGCCAGAAAGGTGCTCATGCGGGGTCTCCGGGTGGGGTGTCGGACAGGGTCGCGCGCAGCAGGAGGAGCAGCGCGGCGCGCTCGACGTCGTCGTCGGCGTCGCCGTCCACGGCCCGGCTGACGGCGAGGCCGTCGTGCAGGGCCATGAGGGTCCGGGCGACCTGGGTGGTCGGTACCGCGAGACGCAGTCCGGTCCGGGCGGCGGCGGTGTCGATCATCGCGGCGATGCGGGACCGCAGCGCCGCGGTGTGCTCGCGCAGCGCGGCCGCCGCCTCCGGGTGCCGGGCGGCGTGCAGCGCGAACTCGGCCTGGACGAGGGTCCACGTCCGGTCCCCGCCGATCGCGTCCATGCACCGCGCGACGGCGGCCGCGACCGGGTCCGGCTCGGTCTCGACGCCGGCCAGCCGCTCCTCGACCCGGGTGAGCTGCCGGTGGGTCTCGCGGGCGTACAGGGCGGCGAACAGCTCGTCCTTGGTGCGGAAGCTGGAGTAGAAGGCGCCGCGGGTGAAGCCACCGCGCCGGCAGACGTCCTCCACGCTGGCGGCCGCGAAACCGACGTCGGCGAAGGTCTCCAGCGCGGCGTCGAGCAACCGCTCGACGGTCACCTCACGGCGCCGCTTGGGACGCTCGAGCTCGGGTGCCGTCACGATGCACGAATGTATCCGATGCACCGGTGTATCGACCTGTGGCGTACGCCTCGCCCGGTCGGGCGCCGGCCGCCGGCGCGACGGGTCGGCGGCTCAGCGCAGACCGGGACGGCACCTGGCCGCGGGTGCCCGCGACGAGCGGGGCCCGGAGGGTCCCCGAGGAGGGGTGCGACCGCAGCGGCTCGACGCGGGCCGGGGACGGCACCTGGCCGCGGTGGGGCGACCGACGAGCGGGGCCCGGAGGGTCCCCGAGGAGGGGTGCGACCGCAGCGGCTCGACGCGGGCCGGGGACGGCACCTGGCCGCGGTTGGAGCCCGGTAGGGCGACAGTGTGCTCAGCCGAGCGCGGCGCCCACCACGGCCCGGGCCTCCTCCTGGACCCGCGCCAGGTGCTCGGGCCCGCGGAAGGACTCCGCGTAGACCTTGTAGACGTCCTCGGTCCCGGACGGGCGGGCGGCGAACCAGGCGTTCTCGGTGACCACCTTGAGCCCGCCGATCCCCGCGTCGTTGCCCGGTGCGCGCGTCAGCTTGGCCACGATCGGCTCGCCGGCGAGCTCGGTGGCGGTGACCGCCTCCGGCGACAGCTTCCCGAGCGCCGCCTTCTCCTCGCGGGTCGCGGGGGCGTCGACGCGGGCGTAGGCCGACTCCCCGTACCGCTCGACCAGCTCCGCGTGCAGCTGGGACGGCGAGCGGCCGGTGACCGCCAGGATCTCCGAGGCCAGCAGGGCCAGCAGGATGCCGTCCTTGTCCGTCGTCCACACGCTGCCGTCGCGGCGGAGGAAGGACGCCCCGGCGGACTCCTCACCGCCGAAGCCGACCGACCCGTCGAGCAGGCCGGGGACGAACCACTTGAAGCCGACCGGCACCTCGAGCAGGCGCCGGCCCAGGCCCTCGACCACGCGGTCGACGAGGGAGGAGGAGACCAGCGTCTTGCCGACGGCGACGTCGGCGCCCCACTCCGGTCGGTGGGCGAACAGGTAGGAGATGGCGACGGCGAGGTAGTGGTTGGGGTTCATCAGCCCGTGGTCCGGGGTGACGATGCCGTGCCGGTCGGCGTCGGCGTCGTTGCCGGTGGCGACCTGGAAGCGCTCGCGCTCGCCGATGAGCGAGGCCATCGCCGACGGTGAGGAGCAGTCCATCCGGATCTTGCCGTCCCAGTCGAGGGTCATGAACCGCCACGTCGGGTCGACCAGGGGGTTGACCACGGTGAGGTCGAGGCGGTGCCGCTCGGCGATGGCCGCCCAGTAGTCGACGCTGGCCCCGCCGAGGGGGTCCGCGCCGATCCGGACGCCGGCGTCCCGGACCGCGTCGAGGTCGAGGACGGCGGGCAGGTCGTCGACGTAGTCGCCGAGGAAGTCGTGGGCGGTGGCCGCGGCGCGCGCCCGGGCGAAGGGCACCCGGCGGACGCCGTCCAGGCCCGCCCGCAGCAGCTCGTTGGCCCGGTCGGCGATGGCCTTCGTGGCGTCGGTGTCGGCCGGCCCGCCGGAGGGCGGGTTGTACTTGAAGCCGCCGTCGCGGGGCGGGTTGTGCGACGGGGTGACGACGATGCCGTCGGCGAGGCCGCCGGACCTGCCCCGGTTGGCGCGCAGGATCGCGTGCGAGACCGCCGGGGTGGGGGTGTAGCGGTCGGCGGCGTCGACCAGGACGGTCACGTCGTTGGCGGCGAGCACCTCGAGGGCCGAGGTCCAGGCCGGCTCGGAGAGGGCGTGGGTGTCCCGGCCGAGGAACAGCGGGCCGTCGTGGCCCTGCGCCGCCCGGTACTCGCAGATGGCCTGGGTGGTGGCGAGGATGTGCGCCTCGTTGAATGCCCCGTCGAACGCCGACCCGCGGTGCCCGCTGGTCCCGAAGGCGACCTGCTGGGCGGGGTCCTCCGGATCGGGCTGCCGGGTGTAGTACGCGGTCACCAGCGCGGCGACGTCGATCAGGTCGCGGGGCTCGGCGGGCTGTCCGGCACGCGGGTCGGTCATGGGGCGATCCTGGACCCCCCTGGCCGGTCGCCGCGCGCCGAGGAGAGGCAACGATCCGATTCCGATGACCGCGGGCGGGCCGTCCCCGGGTTGCGAGCGCGGATCGTCCTCCGGGATCGTCGGGCCCGACCAGCGAGGACGGTCCCCTCCGGTTGGGTCGGAGGCGCCGACGAGGGGAGCCACGACCCTGGACTTCTTCGGCTTCGTGTGGGATCGGCGGGACGACGTCCTGCAGCGCGGCATCGAGCACATCGGTGTCGTCGCGGTGTCGGTCGTGCTCTCCGCCGCGCTCGGTGTCCTGATCGGGGTGCTGTCCTACCGCAGTGCCACGGCCCGCACCGCCGCCATCTCGGTGACCGGGGCATTTCTCACGATCCCGTCGTTCGCGCTGTTCGTCCTGCTGCTCGGCATCGTCGGCCTCGGGACGACCCCGGTGGTCATCGCCCTGACCATGTACGGGCTGCTCCCCGTGGTGCGCAACACGGTGACCGGTCTGCTGTCGGTCGATCCGGCGATCGTGGAGTCCGCGCAGGGCATGGGCCTGTCCCGGCGGCAGCGACTGCTGCGCATCGAGCTGCCCCTCGCCTGGCCGATCGTGATGACCGGCATCCGCGTCAGCACGGTGATCCTCTGCGGCATCGCCGCCATCGGGGCGATCATCAACGGGCCCGGCTACGGCAACTTCATCTTCACCGGCCTGGCGCGGGTCGGCGCACCCGTGGCCGTGGACCTCGTGCTGACCGGGATCGTCGGGGTGGTCGTCGTGGCCGTCCTCTTCGACGCCGTCTTCACCCTGCTGGGCAAGGTGACCACCTCGAAGGGCCTCCGATGACCGCACGCGCGCACGACGGCGCCCCGGCCGGCCGAGCCATGATCCGCCTCGAGAACCTGACGAAGACCTTCCCCGGCCAGGCGAAGCCGGCCGTCGACGACCTGACCCTGGACGTCCCCGAGGGGGAGATCGTCATCCTCGTCGGCCCGTCGGGCTGCGGGAAGACGACGACGATGAAGATGATCAACCGCATCATCGAGCCGACGTCCGGCCGGATCCTGCTCGGCGGCGAGGACGTCACCCACGCCGACCCCGACCAGCTGCGCCGGCGGATCGGCTACGTGATCCAGCAGATCGGGCTCTTCCCGCACATGACGATCGCGGAGAACATCGCCACCGTCCCGAAGCTGCTCGGCTGGGACAAGCGACGCATCGGCGACCGCGTCGACGAGCTGCTGGAGACCGTGGGGATGGACCCCACGTCCTTCCGCGGCCGCTACCCCAAGGAACTCTCCGGTGGTCAGCGGCAGCGCGTCGGGGTGGCCCGGGCGCTGTCGGCGGATCCCGACGTGATGCTCATGGACGAGCCGTTCGGTGCGATCGACCCGATCACCCGGGACCGCCTGCAGAACGAGTTCCTACGGCTGCAGGCCGAGGTGCGCAAGACCATCGTCTTCGTCACCCACGACATCGACGAGGCGATCAAGATGGGCGACCGGATCGCGATCCTCCGGGAGGGCTCGCAGGTCGTCCAGTACGACACCCCGGAGGCCATCCTCACCCGGCCCGCCGACGACTTCGTGGCCGACTTCATCGGCCGTGGGGCCTCGCTCAAGCGGCTCGGGCTCAGCCGGGTGCGCGACATCCGGCTCCGCGAGTGGCCGACCGTGCCCGAGGGGACCTCGGCGGAGCGGGCGCTGACGGTGCTGCGCGGGTCCGGGCACAGCGCCCTGCTCGTGCTGGACGCGCAGGGCCGGCCGTGCCGATGGGTCGGGGCGGCGGACCTGCAGCGGGCCGACGGGCAGCCCGTGCACCGGATCGGGGTGCGGCCCGAGGGGCTGGTGGAGCCGCACATGACGCTCAGTGACGCGCTGAACGAGCTCGTCGCGGCGCACTACACCGTCGCCACGGTGGTCGACGGTCACGGCGTGTACCAGGGGGTCGTGGACATCGACCGGATCGGCGAGGCCATCCGGTCGATGCGCGAGGACCCCGATCGGGGAGCCCGGCACGCCCGGGGTGAGGCCGCGGCGTTCGACGGCAGCGAGCCCGACGACGGCACCGCGGAGCAGCCGTGACGGCGTCGGCCGGGGCCGGCGCCGACCCGCTCGCCGCCGCGGCGGCCGGCCGGCGCCGGCGGCAGTGGCTCGGCTGGCTGACGCTGCCGGCGCTGCTCCTGCTCGTCTGCGTCGGGCTGTGGCTCTACGTCAGCAGCCGGTCCCTGGACAGCATCGAGGCCCGCAGCCTCAATGCCGCCACGATCACCGAGGCGTTCGTCCAGCACCTGCGGCTGACCGCGGTGTCGACGGTGCTGGTGGTGCTCATCGCGGTCCCCCTCGGCATCCTGCTCACCCGGCCGTTCACCCGGCACGTCCGCGGCGGCCTGCTCACCGTCGCCAACATCGGGCAGGCGGTGCCGACCATCGGGGTGCTGGCCCTGCTGGCCGTGGCCTTCCTCTTCCTGGGCTTCTGGGCGGCCGTCGTCGGGCTCGTGCTCTACGCCGTGCTGCCGGTGCTGCGCAACACGATGGTCGGCCTGGAGCAGGTGGACCCGGCCGTGCTCGAGGCCGGCCGCGGGATGGGCCTGTCCACCGGCCAGGTGCTGCGCCGGCTGGAGCTGCCGCTGGCCGTCCCGGTGATCCTCGCCGGGGTCCGGACGGCCCTGGTCATCAACGTCGGCACGGCGACCCTCGCGGCCTACATCAACGGCGGCGGCCTCGGCACGCTGATCGTGGCCGGCTTCTCCACCAACCGCTTCCTGGTCTCGCTCACCGGTGCGGTGCTCACCGCCGTCCTCGCCCTGCTCGTCGACCACCTGGCGGGCGTCGCGGAGGACGTCCTGCGACCGAAGGGCCTGTGACCGCCGTCCGTACCCCGCCCGACGACCCCCGGATCGACCCCGAGAGAAAGGGATCCCCATGACGACGAGGACCTGGTCCACGGCAGCGATGCTGGGCCTGACGGCGCTGGTGGCCACGGCCTGCGGCGGTGATCCCGACCTCAGTGACGCCGGCGGGGCCGGCGGCGGTGGCGGGAGCGCGGGTGGCGGGTCCATCGGCGAGGAGTTCGACCTCTCCGGCGCCTCGTTCACCGTCGGCTCGAAGGAGTTCACCGAGTCCCAGCTCCTCGGCCAGATCACCATCGCCGCGCTGCAGGCCGCCGGGGCCGACGTCGCCGACCAGACCGGGCTGACCGGCACCGACACGGTGCGGGCCGCCCTGGAGAGCGGTGACATCGACATGTACTGGGAGTACACGGGGACCGGCTGGGTCAACATCCTCGGCAACACCACCGAGGACCTCCCGGAGGACCTCTACTCGGCGGTGGCCGAGGCCGATGCCGCCAACGGCGTGGCCTGGCTCGAGCCGGCCCCGTTCGAGGACACCTACCGCATCGCCACCACGGCCCAGTTCGCCGAGGAGAACGGTCTGGAGACGACGAGCGACGTCGCCGAGTTCGTGCAGGCCAACCCCGACCAGGGGACCCTGTGCGCGGCCAGCGAGTTCCTCAACCGGGACGACGGCCTGCCCGGCCTGCAGCAGGCGTACGGGTTCGAGTTCAGCGAGGTCGTGGAGCTCGACCTGGGGCTGATCTACACGCAGGTCGGAGAGAGCTGCAACTTCGGTGAGGTCTTCTCCACCGATGCGCGGATCCTCTCCAACGACCTCGTCGTGCTCGAGGACGACCAGAACTTCTTCGTCCCCTACAACGGCGCGCTGACCGTCCGCCAAGAGGTGCTCGACGAGAACCCCGAGATCGCCGAGATCATGGCGCCGATCAGCGAGCAGCTCACCGACGACGTGATCACCGAGCTCAACTCCCAGGTGGACAACGAGGGCCAGGAGATCTCCGAGGTGGCCCAGGAGTTCCTCCGGGAGAACGGCTTCATCGACTGAGGGGGCGTGCCCGCGGTGCGGGCGGGGCCCGGGGTGTCGTCCCTCGGCTCCGCCCGCACCCGGAGGTCGCGGGCGGCTCAGGCGACCTGACCGAGCCGCCCGGCGGCCCACGTGCCGGCCACCGCCGCGACGTGGGCGACCATCTCCGGCTCGGCCACGCCGGCCAGGACGGCCTCCAGCGGCCGGTCGCCGGCGGAGGGCCAGTGCTCGGCCAGCGCCCGGTCGACGAGGTCCCCGATGCCGGTGCCCTCGTCGAACTGCGCCTTGGTCCGCCAGACGATCTCCGGCGGCAGCAGGTCGGCGACCGCCTCGCGCAGGACCCACTTCTCCGGGCCGCCGGGCGGCAGCGCGAGGTCGACCGGGACCTGCAGGGCCGTGTCGACGAAGTCCAGGTCCAAGAAGGGGACCCGGGCCTCGAGGCTGTGCGCCATCGTCATCCGGTCGACCCGTTGCAGGTTGATGGCGTGCATCGCACCGAGGGAACGCCGCAGCTCGGCGTGCAGCAGCTCCCTGGGGACCTCGGTGTGGTAGCGGTAACCCGCGAACAGCTCGTCGGCGCCCTCCCCGGTGAGCACCACCTTGACGTGCCGGGCCGCGAGCTCGGCGACGAACCAGGTCGGTACGGCGCTGCGGACCAGGTCGGGATCGGTGGACTCCAGCGACCAGACGATGCGGGGCAGCGCCTCCGCGATCTCCGCCGGGTCGACCACCCGCTCGTGGTGGACGGTCCCGAGGTGCTCCGCCACCTGGCGGGCGGCGGCCAGGTCCGGGCTGCCCGGGAGCCCCACGGCGAAGGTGTCCAGCCGCGGCACGCGCCGGGCGAGGAGGGCGCAGATGGCACTGGAGTCCAGCCCGCCGGAGAGGAATGCGCCCACGGGCACGTCAGCCATCAGGTGGCGGTCCACCGAGCGCTCCAGGGCGGTCCGCACCGACCGGACGTGCGCAGCCGCCGGCCGTGCCTGCGGCTGCGGGTCGGGGATCGCGCCGAAGCGGGAGACGCCGCTGCGCGAGGACCACAGCGTCCCGGGCGCCAGGGGCCGGACCTCGCGGGTGCCCGGCGGGAATGCCTTGACCTCGGAGGCGAACACGGTGTCCGCGCCGCGCCGGCCCAGGTAGAGGGGCTTGATGCCCACGGGGTCCCGGCCGAGAAGCAGCTCGCCGTCCCGCTGCACCGCGAAGGCGAACATGCCGCGCAACCGGGCAGCCGCGGCAGTGTCGGCGGCGAGGTCGGCGGCGAGGTCGGCGGCGAGGTCGGCCGGACCGCCGGGGTCCCGCCCGCCGAGCAGGTGCAGCACCACCTCGCTGTCCGAGCCGGTCCGCCAGGGCCGGCCGGCCAGCTCCCGGCGAAGGTCGGGGGCGTTGTAGATCTCGCCGTTCACCACGACGACGACCTCGAAGTGACCGGAGCGGTCGACGATCGGTTGCGCCCCGCGCTCCGGGTCCACGATCGACAAGCGCCGGTGGCCGAGCACCGACCGCCCGGCCTCGTGCAGCCCCGCGTCGTCGGGCCCCCGGTGGGCGAGCGCCACCGTCATGGCCGCGACGTCCCCGGGCGGTACCGCGCCCCACCCTCCCGCGATCCCGCACACCCCGACAGCCCCTCCCCGACCGGTGGAGCACCGGGTCTCGCCCGACGGTAGGCCGGTCGGGCACCCGGCGCGCGCCGGCCGCGGGAGGGGGATGCCGACTCGTGACCACCCGGTAACCGCGTCGACCCCTGGCCGGCGGGACCGACCGCCATCCTGTGCGCTGCGCTGCGCCCCTCGGGCGCCGGGGACGGGGGGGCCGTGGAGGCAGTGGTCTGGCAGGGCAGCGGTGAGGCGTGGCCCGGGGTTCCGTGGGGACTGCCGATCGAGCGGCGGCTGGCCCAGCTGGGCTGGCGGGTCACGCTCGTCCCCTGGGACGACGAGGGCGGCGGGCACCGGGGCCGGCCGGACGTCCTCCACGTGTTCAGCGGCGGGCTGGAGCCGGTCTCGTCCGGGTCACCGGCCATGGCCGCCCGGCTGGCCACCGTCGCGGCCGCGCTGGAGGCCGCCGCACGTGACCGCTGCTCGGTGGTCGGGATCTGCCTGGGTGCGCAGATGATCGCCACGGTTGCCGCGGGCCTCGCCCCGCAGCCGGTCGGTGGCGGCGGCGAGGCCGGCCTCACCGCGCTGCGAGGGCACACCCCCGGGACGCCGGACCTGGTGGTGGCCACCGCCCACGTGGCCGAGGTGCCGGCCGCCCTCCTCACCCGGCCCGGCGTGCGGCACCTGTGGAGCAACCCGGTCACCACCGTGCAGGGCTTCGCGCTGGGCGAGCGGGTCGTCGGGGTGCAGTTCCACCCCGAGTTCTCGGCACAGGAGGGCCGGTGGGCGGCGCGGTCCTTCCGGACGGCGCTGGGTGCCCCACCGGCCCGAGCCCCTGCACGGGACGTCGACCCGGCGCGCGCTGCGCGCGGTGCTGCACGAGGCCGCGGCGTCCTGGTCGGCCCGCGCGGCCGGGGTTCCGGGTCCGGTGGTCCTACTCCCCGCGGCGGCGGAGCCCCGTGCCGCCACCGGTGCAGCGGCGGTCCTCGCGGCGGTCTGACCGGGCGGCCGGGTGCACGCGAGCTGCGGAGGGTGCGGCTCCTCCCTCGGGGGGAGAGCACCCGACCGGGGGCTCAGCGCGGACCACCCGGTTCCCGATCCTCCTCCCGTGACCGAGAGCCCCGAGCCCGAGGACCGCGCGGCGGTGCTGGCCGAGCTGACCCGCCGGCCGCGCTCCGTCCTGACCGCCCTCGCACCCGACGGCGTCGTGCTGCCCGTCCCCGACTCGCTCGGCGTGCCCGCCGAGCGGGTCCTCGCCGCACCGGCGGAGCGGGCCACCCTGCTCGACGCCATCGTCCCCGCCGACCGGCTCGCGGTGGCCGAGGCCTGGGAGCGCACCGCCCGGCGCGGCATGGGCATGACCACCGTGCACACCGTCGAGGACCCTGATCAGCAGCTGACGCTGACCTTCCTCGACGTCCGCGACGACCACGGCGTCCTCGTCGGCGTCTTCGACCCGGTCGACCCCGGGGCGCTGGACCACGAGGTGGAGCGGCCCGCGGAGGTCGTCACGGTGTCCCGGCGGCCGCGGACGGCGACCGTCCGCAAGAACCTCACCGCCGTCGCGACCGGCTGCGACGCCCGGACCACCGGCATGCTGGGCTGGACCGAGGACGAGCTGGTCGGCCGGCGCACCACCGAGTTCCTCCACCCGGACGACGTCGACCGCGCGGTCGCCGGCTGGATGGAGCTGCTGGCCTCCCGGGACACCCAGCGGATCCGGCTGCGGCACCGCCGCAGCGACGGCAGCTGGGCCTGGCTGGAGCTGGAGAACCGCTACGTCGCGGCGGACGACTCCGCCGACGCCTCGGTGCTCACCGAGATGACCGACATCTCCGACGAGATGGCCGCGCAGGAGGCGCTGCACCGGTCGGAGCGGCTGCTGCGCCGGCTGGCCGAGTCCGTGCCGCTGGGCGTGCTGCAGCTGACCACCGCCGGCGGGGTCGTCTTCGCCAACGCCCGGCTGGCCGGCCTGCTCGGTGTCCCCGAGGTCACCGGCCTGGCCGACCTCGAGGGGGCGCTTCCCGAGCCGTCGCGGGCGGTGCTGGCCGCGGCGCTGCGCTCGACCCTCGAGGACCGCGAGGCCGGCGAGCTGGAGCTCGCGCTGCGCCTGCCGGGCAGCGGCGCCGACCGGGTGGTGGCGGTGACCCTGGCGCCGCTCAGCGACGAGGAGGGCACGCCGGGTGCGCTGCTGTGCCTGGCCGACGTGACCGAGAGCTCGCGCATGCGCGGCGAGCTCACCGAGCGCGCCACCCGGGACGCGCTCACCGGGTGCCACAACCGGGCGGCGACCCTGGCCGCGCTCGCCACCGCGCTGGAGGGCACCGCGGTGGAGGGCACCGCGCTGACCGCCGTGGTCTTCGTCGACCTCGACGACTTCAAGCCGGTCAACGACCGCTACGGGCACGCGGCCGGGGACGCCGTCCTGCGGCTGACCGCCGAGCGGCTGGCCGGCGTGCTGCGGCGGGGGGACGTGGTCGGCCGGATGGGCGGTGACGAGTTCCTGCTGGTCGCCCCGGGGCTGGAGTCGGCCGCTGCGGCCGCCGCGCTGGGGCGGCGGGTGCGCGAGGAGCTCGCCCGCCCCGCCGTGCTGGCGCACGGCCCGGTGAGCGTGCGGGCCAGCATCGGCGTCGCGGTGGCCGAGCGCGGCACCGCGCCGGAGGCGCTCGTGCACCGGGCCGACGAGGCGATGTACGCCGCCAAGCGGGCCGGCCGGGGCGGTGTCGTCCTGGCCGGGACGGCGGACGCCACCCGCTGACCCCGCCCCGGGCCGGCGGGGGTCAGCCGCGGGGGTGGCCGCGGTAGTCGCCGACGCTCCAGGCGTTGCCCTCCGGGTCGCGGACCGAGAACTCCTCGCCGCCGTAGGGGACGTCGGCCAGCGGGCGGGTGACCGCCGCACCGGCGGCGACCACGCGGTCCCACACGGCGGCGACGTCGTCGGTGACGAGGTACGCGCCGGTGGTCCCCGGCCGCACCGGCCAGCCGCCGTCCTCGCGGACCGAGCCGAGCATCACGCCACCGCCCGGCGGCCAGGCCAGCTCGGCGTGGGCGACCAGGTCGCCGTCCCGGACCACGAGGGTCTCCTCGAACCCGAGGACGTCGACCAGCCAGCGGATCAGGGCGGGGGCGTCGGCCGCGCGGAAGGCGGGCCACACGGTGGGGGGTGGGGTCGCTGTCATGCCGCCGACCCTGCCGGGCGGGCGGGGGCCGCGTCTTGGACGAATCCGAGCTCGGCGGCCAGCCAGCGGGTGGGGGAGAGCCCGCTGAAGGCCCGCCAGTCCCGGGTCAGGTGCGACTGGTCGGCGTACCCGGCCGCAACGGAGAGCGCGGCGAGGTCCGGGGCGCCGCCCCGGGCCACCCGGCCGGCCAGCGCCCGGCGGGCCCGGTCGAAGCGGACCACCCGGGCGACCTCCTTGGGCCCCAGCCCGGTCTCCGCGCGGAACCGGTGCGCGAGGTGGCGTTCGGACCACCCGACCCGGGCGGCCAGCTCGGCCACCCGCAGCCGGCCCCCCGAGGCCAGGGTGAGCCGCCAGGCCTCGGCGACCTCGGGGGCCGGGCCCGCCACCGGCCGGGCCGCCCGCAGCAGCAGCTCCTCCAGGACGGCGAAGCGGGCCGGCCACCCGCGCGCGGCCCGGACCCGGTCCAGGACCTCCGCCGCGGGCCCGGGGCCGAGGACGTCGTCGAGCCCCACGTCCACGGAGGCCAGCTCCGCCGCCGGGGTACCGAGCAGGGCCCGCGCACCGAGCGGGGTCAGGCCGAGCTGCACGCCCTCCTGCCGGCCGGGGTGGGCGATGAGGGCCGGCCGGGTGTGCAGCCCGCCGACGACCGTGTCGAAGCGGCCCGGGGGCTGGCCCGGGTCGGCGTGCGCGACCACCTCCAGCGGCGCGTCGAGCGGCAGGACCAGGGTGAGGGACGGCGAGGGCAGCCCGCGGTGGACGGCGGGCGGCAACCCCTCCTGCCGGTAGCCCACCGCCTCGGCGACCAGCCCGCGCAGGGCCGGGTGCGGCCGGTGCACGACGAACTCGCTGGTCACCGCCCGAGGATGGCACCCCGGGAGGCGCCGTTCCAGGCGTCCGCCCGCCGGGGCGGTCAGCGCTCGACGTGCTCCAGGAACCGCCGCAGCGTCTCGAGGAAGACCTCGGGCTGCTCCGAGTGCACCCAGTGACCGGCGTTCTTGACCCGCACGAGCCGGGTGCCGGGGCACAGCCGGTCCATCCGGTCGCGGTCCTCGGGCAGCACGTAGTGCGAGTTCGCGCCGGCGATCCACAGCACCGGGCCGTCGTAGCGCGCCCCGGGCGGCGGCTCGGGGAACCCCCGCAGCGCCTCCAGGTCCCGCTCGAGCACCTCCAGGTTCAGCCGCCAGCGCCAGCCGCCGTCCGCCCCGACCCCGTCCCGCACCAGCGACTGCAGGAGGAACGAGCGCACCATCCGGCTCGGGACGGCGGTGCGCAGCGCCGCATCGGCGTCCTCCCGGCTCTCCAGTGCGTCGAGGTCGAGGGCGCGCATCGCGGCGATGAAGGCGGCGAACGGCGCGCCCTCCTCGTCCGGGTCGTCGGTGCGGCCGCCGGAGACCGGGTACTCGGTCGGCGCAACGTCCACGACGACGAGCGCGCGCAGCAGGTCGGGGGAGCGCAGCGCCAGCTGGAGGGCGACCTTGCCGCCCATCGAGTGCCCGACCAGGGTGACCGGTTCCCCGTACGACGCCAGCTCGACGGCGACCATCCCGGCCATGTCGACGTAGTCGACCCGCTCGGTCCAGGGGGAGTGGCCGTGGTTGGGCAGGTCGAGCAAGGTCACCCGGTGGTCGCCGGCCAGCCCCTTGGCGATCGTCGTCCAGTTGCGGCCCTGGCCGAACAGGCCGTGGACGAACACCACCCGCGGTCCGGAGTCCCCGAGCGTCCGCGCCGCCAGCCGTTCGTCCTCGCTCACCGGCCCATCGAAGCAGCCCGCCGCGGCCGGTGACCGGCGGGCGAGTGGGTCGGTCAGCCGCCGGTGGGCGCGCCGCGGTGCACGGTGTCCCCCCAACCGACATCCGGCGCTCGGGGATGTCCGGCAGGAGGACACCGATCGGGGGACCCCGACCGGGGGGACTCAGCCGCCGGTGAGCACCGTGGTCGTGCCCGTGGCGCGGTCCCACCGGATGGCACCGCCCTCGAAGTCGCTGCGCCGGCCGCCGGGCACCTCGTACTCCCCGCTCACCGGGTAGCCGAGCACCCCCTGCTCCCGGGCCAGCGCCGTCCACCGGTCGTGGATCGCCCCGTACACCTCGTGCGCGCCGAGGTCCGGCCGCCAGTAGACGCCGCCCCCGCCGGTGCCGGTGAACTCCTGGTACCGCCCGCGACCGTCCGGTGTCGGCAGCTCCCCGGTCCAGGGGTAGCCGAGCACCCCCTGCTCGCGGGCCAGCGCCGTCCACCGGTCGTGGATGCCGCCGTAGACCTCGTGCGCCCCGGTCTGCGGCGTCCAGTGCACCGTGCCCCCGCCGGACCCGGCGAACTCGTTGTAGCGCCCCCGACCGTCGGGGGTCGAGAGCTCGCCGGTCAGCGGGTGACCCAGCGGCCCGGCCGCGCCGCCGAGCGCCCGGTACCGCGCGCCGATGGCCCCGTACACCTCGTGCGTACCGGTGGTCGGGGAGGAGACGATGTCACCGTTCCAGAAGCCCTGGAAGGCGCCGACGCCGATCCCGGTCGGCTGCTCCCACGTCACCGGGGGGCCGAGCACGCCGCCCTCCGCGCCCAGCGCGCGGTAGCGGGCCTCGATGCCCGACCAGGCCACCGGGACCCCCCAGCGGCGCCCCACCTCCTCGCGCTCGGCGATCGTCGGCCAGACGTTGGCCCGGCAGCCCTGCAGCGAGATGGACTGCTGCTGCATCACCCAGGCGGTCCGGCCCGGCGTCGGGCAGTCGGTGTGCCCGAGGCCGAGCCAGTGCCCGACCTCGTGGAGGAGCACGTACCGCTGGTACTCCGCCAGGCCGTGCGGCCAGGAGGCGGTGCCCAGCCGCCACCGCTCGTCGTTGACGTACACCGTGCGGCCCACCCGGCAGCTCCAGGTGGCGCTGCAGCCGGGGGAAGCGGCGGCGACGACCGCGGGGGAGGCCAGCACGAGGTCGAAGTCGCCGCCCCCGGCCACCTCCTGGAACGCCAGCGTGCCCCCGAGAGCCCAGCCCCGGGCGTCCGCCAGCGTCTCCCGGGCCACGGCGGCGAACCGGCCCAGGTCGCCCTGCACCGCACCCCGGCTGGAGACGGTGTAGGTGATCGTCCGCTCGGCGGACGACGCCGGCGCGCCCGCGAGCAGCCCGGCGACCAGGAGGAGCAGGAGGACGGCGGGCACGAGCGCCAGGCGGGCGGTGCGGGGCATGCGGCTCCTCGCGGCACGGGCGCCGGAGGCGGCGCGCGTGCGCGTCGATCGACGTCGTGGCCGGCGGAGTTCCCCCGGCTCCGGGCCCGGTGACCGTATCTCCCGGCCGGCGGCCGGTGCACGTGTCGATCCGGTGAACGGTGCGCCTGCCCGGGGCCGTCGCACCCGGCGTCTACCGTCCCGCCGGACCCGAGGGAGGACCATGCCCGGACGGCGCCGGCGGACGGCCCGCAGCAGCACCCGCAGCGCGATGACCCCCACCCGCCGCCGGGCAGCGGCCGGGCGCCCGGCGGCGAAGGCCGCCCCGGAGCGGCCGGTCGCCGGGCCGGGGGAGCGGGTGTGGGTGCTCGCCGTCCCGTTCCGCGCCCCGGCCCCGGGGGCGCAGTGGCGGGCCGACCTGCAGGCGCACGTGTGGGTCGGCCGGGAGCTGCCCCCGGAGCTGGCCGGCTACGACCCGCCGCCGTACAGCGCCGAGCGGTACCTCGAGGACGAGCTCAACGCGGTCCCCCGTCCGCTGCCCCCCGCCCGGCCCCTGACCCCGCGGCCGCAGCAGGTCGAGGGGGCCGCGGCCATCGCCGCCTCGGCCGCGGCGGGCGACCGCGTCTTCCTGCTCGGCGACGACCCCGGGGTGGGCAAGACGGGCACCGCGGTGCTCGCCGCCCGGGCGGTGTGCGCGGCCCGCGGCGGGTCGCGGGTGCTGGTGGTGGCCGACCGGCCCGCCGCCATCACCGTCCCGCACTGGACGCGGTCGATCGCCGGTTTCGGCGACGGCGGGCTGCGCTGGTGCGTGACCACCTGGGACCGGCTGGCCAAGGTCCGCGCCTCCCGCTTCGACGTCGTCGTCGCCGACGAGGCGCACATGGTCCGGCACACCACGACCCAGCGGTGGAAGCACTGGAAGGCCGTCTCCGGCGGCGGCCGGGCGACGGGCGCCCCGTTCGTCGTCGCCGCGACCGCCACCCCCGCGCACAGCCCGCTGGAGCTGCCCTACCTGGCACCGCAGCTGGCCCGGCGGGCGGGCGAGCCGCTGCGCGCCTGGGCCGACCTGCCCACCCGGCTGGCGGCGCACGGGTTCCACGTGGAACGCGGCCGCTACGGCTGGGCCTGGACCGAGGACCCGGACGAGCGGCGCGCCGACCTGACCCGCCTGCAGCAGTGGCTCGCCGGCGGCGACCCGCCCGCGGCGCTGCACCGCCCCGCCCCCTGGGGCCCGGTGTCGGTGACCGGCACCCCGGTCGCGCTCACCCCGGCCGAGCGGGCGGCCTACGAGTCGGGGTGGCAGGAGTTCCGGGCGGAGATGCGGCTGGCCCGCCGCGCCCGGCAGAGCGCCCGCGGCCGCGCGGCGCTGCTGCGGTTCCGGCAGAAGGCCGGGTTGATCCGCGTGCAGGCCACCGTCGACTGGGTCCGGGCGCAGGTCGAGGCCGGCCGGCAGGTCGCGGTGTCGGTGGAGTTCGTCGAGACCGCCGCCGACCCGATCCGCGCGGCGCTGGAGGACGCCGGCATCGCCGTCGCCTGCATCTACGGCCGCGACCGGTTCGATGTCGAGGCCGAGCGGCTGCGGTTCCAGCGCGGGCAGGCCCCGGTGTGCGTGTTCACCGTGACGGCGTCGATCAGCCTGCACGCCGGCGAGCTGCTGCCCGACGGCTCGTCGGCGTCCGGCGCACCGCGCGTCGGGCTGTTCCACCAGCCGCGGTTCTCCGGCATCCAGGCCCGGCAGGTCAGCGGCCGCACCCACCGCGACGGGCGGGTCTCACCGTGGCGGGTCGCCTTCGCCGAGGACACCGTGGAGGAGCAGGTCGCCCGCGTGATGGTCGAGCGGCTGGCGGTCAGCGGGTCGACGGCGGGCGCGGACACGTCCTCCCTGCGGGAGATCGCCGAGCTGCTCGACGCCGACTGGCTGCCGCAGGCCGCGCTCACCGACGCCTGAGCGCGGCCGACGGGAGCGGTGCCGGGATCTCGTCCTCTGCGGGGCAGGCCCCCGGCCGGCGCGCCGAGCTCGCTACCGGACGGTCCGGTCGGACCGCTCGCGGACGCGGAAGCGGAGGATGGTGGCGTCGCCCGACCGCGAACTGCTGATCGGTTCCAGGTCCGTCCTCGCGACGCCCGGGGACGAGAAGCGGATGCCGTCGCCGAGCAGCACCGGCAGCACGTACACCAGGATCTCGTCGACGAGCCCCCGCTGCAGGCACTGGCCGGCCACGTCCGCGCCGAGGACCTCGAGGTCCTTGCCGCCGGCGGCGTCCAGTGCCGTGGCGACCGCTTCGCCGATGTCGCCGGTGAGGACCGTGACGTCCGGGTTCGGCGGCACCAGCGGCCGGTGGGTGAGGAGGAACAGGGGCCCGGAGAACGGGTAGTCGCCACCGCCCGGGTTCTCGGCCGCCATCCGCTGGCCCACCTCCCACGTCCGCCGGCCGACGAGCATGGCACCGGTGGCCGCTGCGACCTCCGCGAGATCGTCCGGTGCCACGAAGTCGGCGAGAGCCCGATCGCCTCCCCAGTCCATGGAATGGCCGGGACCGGCGATGCAGCCGTCGAGCGACATGCACCGGTTCACGACGACCCTGCCGCTCATCTCACGACCGCCTTCCCCAGGTCATCACCGCAGGTCCCACCTCTCCCGAGCCGACGTCCGCTCCCGAGCCGACGTCCGCGAGACCCCGGCGCGCGGTCACGGTCCGGATCCTCCCGCCCCGCACCCTCCGGTGTCGATCATGGGGGAGCGGTCGCGGGACACGCCGTCGGCGGCGTGCCGCCGTGCACGACCCCCACGCTCGGCGCGGGCGCGGGCGCGGTGCCGTCGGCGCGGGCGCGGTGCCGTCGGCGCGGGCGCGGTGCCGTCGGCGCGGGCGCGGCGTCAGCGACCGGGCGCGGCACCGCCCGGGCCGCCGTCCCCGTCGGCGGGGACGACCGGCACACGGGTGACCGAGCCGTCGCCCGGCCCGCCGGCCAGGCGGCGCAGCAGCGCGGCGACGTCGACGCCGGTGAGGTCACCGGAGAGCTGCAGCCCCTGGGCCACGTTGGCGGCCACGGAGCGGCCGAGGGCCCCGGCGCCGTCGGCCGAGATGACGGTGATCTTGTCCACCGCCGACAGCGGCTCGGCGGCGGCCTGCACCACCTGGGGCAGCACCGTCACCAGCATCTCCAGGACGGCGGCCTCGCCGTACTTGGCGAAGGCCTCCGAGCGGGCGTCGAGCGCCTCGGCCTCGGCCTGGCCGCGGGCGAGGATCGCGGCTGCCTCGGCGGCGCCTTCCCGCTCCACGGCGTCGGCGATCGCCTGGCGGCGCAGCCGCTCGGCCTCACCGCGCTTGGCACCCTCGATCGCCTCGGCGTCGGCCAGGGCCGAGCGGTGCGCCCGCTCGCCCTCACCGGACAGCTTCGCCCGCTCGGCGGCGGCCTGGGCGGCGGCGATGGTGGCCTGCCGGTCGGCCTCGGCGGCGAGGATGGCCGCGTTCTTGCGCCCCTCGGCCTCCTGCTCGACCTTGTACCGCTGGGCGTCCGCCGGGCGGCGGACCTGGGTGTCGAGCTGCCGCTCGGTCAGCGCCGCCGTCCGGACGGCGACCTTCTCCTGCTCGGTGAGGACGGCCTGGTCCTGCGCCGCCTGGGCCAGCGGACCGGCCGCGGCCGCCCGGGCCTTGGCGGCGTCGATCTCCGCGTCGATCTCCGCCTGCTTGAGGGCCAGCTGACGCCGGGCGACGGCGATCGCCTCGTCGGCGAGGAACTGCTCCTGCTGGGAGGCCTGCCGGGCGCGGGCCTCGGCGATGCTGGCCTCCTTGAGCACCCGGGCGGCCTCGGGGCGGCCGAGGTCGGCCAGGTAGCTGCCCTCGGCCTGGATGTCCTGGAGCTGGAAGGTGTCGAGCACCAGGCCCTGCCCGGTGAGCGAGGACTCCGCCTCCTCGGCGACCGCCGAGGCGAACGCGGCGCGGTCGCGGATGATCTCCTCGATCGTCAGCCGGCCCACGATCGAGCGCAGGGCACCGGCGAGCACCTCCGAGGTGAAGGTGTCGATGCCCTCCTGCTGGTCGAGGAAGCGCTGCGCGGCGGCCCGGATGGAGTCCTCGGTGCCGCCGACCTTGACGATGGCCACGCCCTCGAGGTCGCACTTCACCCCCTGCTTGGAGACCGCACCGCGGATGCCCACCGGGATGCGCCGGCTGGAGAGGTCCATCGTGTGCAGCTTCTGCACCACGGGCAGCACGAACACGCTCGCCCCGAGCACGACCTTCTGCCCGGAGGCGTCCCGCGACGTGACCCCGGCGGCGCTGGTCACCTCCCGCCCCTGCCGGCCGGTGACGATGAACGCCTGGTTGGGCCCGGCGACCTTGATCCGGGAGAGCACGAACAGCACGAGCAGCAGCACCAGCAGCGCGATGCCGCCGATCGCCAGGGCCAGGGTCAGGGTCATGCGGTCTCGCCTCCGGGCTCGGGCAGGGGATCGGGTGCGGTGGAGACGACCTGGACGGCGGTCTCGCTGAGCGCCTCGACGACGTACACGGGGGTGCCGGCGACCAGCGGGCGGTCGCAGCGGGCGGCGAGCTTGACCTGCTGCCCGGTGACGGTGAGCCGGACCTCGCCGTAACCGGCGCCGGGCACGGCCGAGACCACCACGCCCTGCGCGCCGACCAGGTGGTGCCGGGTGGGCGTGGCGGTGGTGGGCATGGTCCGCAGCGCGCGGGAGAGCCGCACCGCCCCCTAGGCCAGCGGGACGGCGACGGCCAGGCCGGCCGCCAGGGGCAGCAGCACCGCTGCGGCGCCGGGGACGTCCGGCGGCAGCAGCGAGGCCGCCGCGGCGCCGCCGAAGCCGACCCCCCCGAGGAGCGCGGCGAGCGCCGGGACGGAGAACGGCCCGTCGGCTTCCCCGGCGAGGTCACCGACCTCACCGATGACGAGGGACAGCAGCAGGACGGCGAGGCCGAGGGCGCCCACGACGAGGAGGACGACCGCCACGCTGCCCCTTCCCGCCGTCGGTCCCCCGTCGGGGACCCTGGCAGCCGCGGCCGCCGGTCGCCACCGCCCCGCCGGACCGGCCGGTCCGCTTCACCCGCACGGAGGACACGACGGCGGGGGAGGCCGTCGCGGGCGGGCGGGGAGGATGGGGCCGGCACCGGGGATCGAGGAGGCGGCCGTGCGGCGGGAGGCGAGCGTCCTGCACCTGGACCTCGACGCGTTCTTCGCCGCGGTCGAGCAGCGGGACAAGCCCTCGCTGCGCGGCCGTCCCGTCGTGGTCGGCGGGACCGGGGGGCGCGGGGTGGTGGCCACGGCGTCCTACGAGGCGCGGGCGTACGGGGCCCGCTCGGCGATGTCCACCGCCGAGGCGCGGCGCCGCTGCCCGCCGGGGACGGCGTTCCTCGGCGGCCGGTTCGGTGCCTACCGGCGGACGTCGGACGTCGTCATGGCCCTGCTGCGCCAGGTGTCCCCGCTGGTGGAGCCGGTCTCGCTCGACGAGGCCTACGTCGACCTGGCCGCGACCGGCCCCGGCCAGCCGGGCCACGACCTCTCCGTCGCGGGGGTGACGGCGCTCGGCCGGGAGCTCAAGGCCCGCATCGCCGAGGCCACCGGCGGGGTGACCGGGTCGGTCGGCATCGGGTCGTCGAAGCTGATGGCCAAGATCGGCTCGGACCTGCAGAAGCCCGACGGGCTGGTCGTCGTCCCCCCGGGCGGGGAGCTGGCGGTGCTGCACCCGCTGCCGGTCACCCGGCTGGGCGGGGTCGGCCCGGCGACCGCCGAGCGGCTGCGCCAGGTGGGGGTGCGCACGGTGGCCGACCTGGCCGCGAAGTCGCTGGCCGACCTGGTGGCGCTCGCCGGGCGGGCCCACGGCGCCGGCCTGCACGCCCTGGCGCGGGCCGAGGACGACCGCCCGGTGGTCGCGGAGCGGGAGGCCAAGTCGATCTCGCAGGAGGAGACCTTCGAGCGCGACCTCACCGACCTCGGCGTCCTCGGCCGGGAGATCGACTCGATGGCCGCCCGGGTCGCCGGGCGGCTGCGCACCGCCGCCCTGTCGGGGCGCACCGTCACGCTCAAGCTGCGCCGCTACGACTTCACCACGCTGACCCGGTCGCAGACCCTGCCCCAGCCGACCGACGACCCCCGCGTGGTGGCCGGGATCGCCCGCCGGCTGCTCGCCGAGGCGGGGACCGGTGGCGGGTTGCGGCTGCTGGGCGTCGGCGTCTCGGGGTTGTCCCCCTACGCCCAGGGCGAGCTGTTCGGCGGGTCCGACGAGGTCCCGGCCGAGCCCGCGAACGGCACCCCGGGGACCGGCGCCCCCGACGGCGAGGTCGCCCCCGGCGTCGAGGCCGCGGAGGACCCGCCGTCCCCGGCGGACCGGCGCTGGTGGCCGGGCCAGGACGTCCGCCACGACGAGCTGGGCCCGGGCTGGGTGTGGGGCCGGGGGCTGGGCCGGGTGACCGTGCGGTTCGAGGGCCCGCTGACCGCACCCGGTCCGGTGCGGACGCTGGCCGCCGACGACCCGGCGCTGCACCCGGCCGACCCCCCGGACTGGCGGGGTCCGCCTGCGGGCGGGGACGGCGGTCCCGGGCCGGTCAGCGGGCCAGGGCGACCCAGCCCCGGACCGTGAGGTCGCGGTCCACCGGGACGACGACCTGCTGACCGAACGCGGTGAGCAGGTGCACGGTGTAGAGACCGTCGTCGTCCACCTCGACGCGGTCGACCGCCGACCCCGGGTGCTCGGCCAGCGCGGCGGTCACCACGCGCACGGCCACCTCCGCCGCGGGGTCCCCGGGCAGGTCGGAGTCGAACGGCGGCAGCGAGGCCGACCGCATCCGCACCCGCCGACGGATCCTGCGCGCGGTGGTGCTGGTGCCCATGACGGCCTCCCGTCCTCGAGGACGGCCCCCGCTGGGCCGCCGGGACAGAGCCTGGGTGGTGAACCTGTGACCTTGCTGGGGATCACGTGGCAGATACCCGGGGATCCGCCCGCCCGCCCCGGCCGTGCAGCGATGCCGCAGGATCGGGCCGTGACCGAACGCAGCGCGTGGGTGCGCATGACCGAGCAGGACCCCGGCCACTCCACCGCCTACGTCGAGCGCTTCCGCCGGCTGGCCGCCGAGGGGTTCGACCTCGGGGGCGAGGCGCGCCTCGTCGACGCCCTGCTGCCGCGCGGCGCCCGCGTGCTCGACGCCGGCTGCGGCCCGGGCCGGGTCGGTGCCGTGCTGCACGCCGCCGGGCACCGGGTGGTCGGCGTCGACGTGGACCCGGTGCTCGTCGCTGCGGCGGAGGCCGACCACCCCGGGCCGCGCTGGCTGGTCGGCGACCTGGCCGAGCTGGACCTGGGGGAGTCCTTCGACGCGATCGTCTGCGCGGGCAACGTGATGACCTTCCTGGCCGCCTCCACCCGCGGCACGGTGCTGGCCCGGCTGCGCGCGCACGTCGCCGACGGCGGCCGGGCGGCGATCGGCTTCGGGGCCGGCCGCGGCTACCCCTTCGACGAGTTCCTGGACGACGCCCGCGCCGTCGGGTGGGCGCCGGACCTGCTGCTGTCCACCTGGGACCTGCGGCCGTTCACCGACCGCTCGGACTTCCTGGTCGCCCTGCTGCGGCCCGCCTGATCAGCCCGGCGCCCGCCACGCCGGCGGTGCGTCGCCGAGCAGCCGCGCCGGGGCGGTCCACGGCGGGGACCCCGGCGGGCCGACGAGCGCGACCTCGCCGTCGGGCGACGGCAGCCGCACCAGCCAGGGCCCCGGGTCGTCCGGGGGGACGCCGTCCTCCGGGCCGGTGCGCGGGGCGGCCAGCAGCGCGGCGGCGGTGCGGGCCAGGGAGAGCTCCCCGAACCAGCCACCGCCCTCGGTCCGCCGCCGGTGCAGCGCCGCCAGCACGGCGGCCGCCGCCAGGTGCCCGGTGGCGTGGTCGAGGGCCTGCGCCGGCAGCACGCCCGGGGTGGCCCCGTCCCCGCAGACCGCGGCGATCCCGGTGGCCGCCTGCACCAGCGAGTCGAAACCCCGGCGCCCGCCCCACGGCCCCTCCGCGCCCCAGGCCGACAGCCGGACCACGACCAGGTGCGGGTGCCGCTCGAGCACCGCCTCCGGGGCGAGGCCGAGCCGGTCCAGCGCGCCGGGCCGGTAGCCCTGCACGACCACGTCCGCCGCCGCGAGCAGCTCGTCGGCGGTGCGCCGGCCCGCAGCGGAGGCCAGGTCGAGCACCGCGTGCCGCTTGCCGGGGCCGGTGTCGACCAGCTGCCCGGGGTCCTCGGGCAGCCGCGGGCCGTCGAGCCGGAGCACGTCGGCACCGTGGGAGGCCAGCGTGCGGGTGGCGACCGGCCCCGCGATCACCCGGGTGAGGTCCAGCACCCGCGGCCCCCCGGCCGCGGGGCCGCGGGGCGGGCCGGGGACGGCGCGGCGCAGCGCCACCAGCGGCCGGCCGGCCACCGCCCGACCCGGCGGGGAGGCGGCCCACACCCCGGGCTCCCGGACGGCGGCCGCGGCACCCCCGGCGGCCACCACCGCCGACTCCAGCTCGGCGGCGGGCGCCCGCGCCGCGGCCCGCGCGACGTCCGGCCCGAGGACGGCCAGGGCGGCCGCCCGGTGGTGCGGGTAGTTGGCGTGCAGGCGCAGCCAGCCGTCCGCGGTCGGCCAGAAGCGGGACAGCGGGTGGAACCCGGGGGCCACCGGCCGGCCGGCGACCGCGGCGTACCGCTCGCTGCGGAAGGCCAGCCCCACGGCGGCGGCGTCGAGGTCCAGCGGCGCGCCGCCGTCCGCCCCGCCGTCCGCGCCGCCGTCCGTGCCGGCGCCCGCGCCACCACCGAGGAGCCGCGCGGCCGCCAGCTGCGCGGCCACCGCGCCCAGCGCGAGGTCGGGCACCGGCAGCACGCCGGCGAGACCGGTCGCGCCGCGGACCCGCAGCGGAGGTGGCACGCCCTCCAGCCCCAGGAGGGGCCAGACCTCGCCGAGCAGGCCGCTGCCCGCCGGGACGCCGGTCACGGCTCGCGCACCCCGAGCGCGAGGGTGAGCTCCAGGACGCTGCGGGGGTCCTCCAGCCGGGCGCCGAACAGCTCCCGCAGCTGGCCCATCCGGTAGCGGACGGTCTGCGGGTGCACGAACAGCTCCGCCGCGACCCGCTCCCGGCGGCCCTGGTGCAGCAGCCAGGAGCGCAGCGTCTCGGCCAGCTTCTCCTGGGGCCCGGGCGCCAGGCCCTCCAGCGGCGCCAGCACCTGGCCGCGCAGGTCGCTCAGCGCCTCGCCGTCGGCCCGCAGCACCAGCTCGGCCAGCCGGCGCTCGGTGTCGACCGGGTCGTCGCCGTCCGGGCGCAGCCCGAGCTGGCGGGCCCGCAGCGCCCGGGAGTACGACGTCCGGGCCTCCTGCCACGGCCGCGCCGGACCCACCACCGCCTGGCGGCCCCGCAGCGCCCGCAGCAGCCCGGCCCGCGCCCGGCCCTCGGCGTCGGGGACCAGCAGCACCGCCCGGTCGGTGCCCGGCTCGGCGCCCGGCGCGTCGTCGCCGGCCTGGAGGGTGCGGGCGTCGAGCTGGGCCAGCGCGCCGCGGGCCCGCTCCTCGGGCAGCAGCACGGCGGTGAGGGTGCGCGGCGGGGTCCAGTCCGCCCGCTCGGCGGCGACCACCAGGTCGTAGGCGGGGCCACCGGTGAGGACCAGCCCGGCCAGCCGCTCCAGGTGCCGCCGCCGCGCCCAGCCGCTGCTGGCCAGCTGGTCGGCGTGACCGGCCACGCTGGAGGCCGACAGCTGGTCGATGTAGGCGAAGACCAGCTCGGCGAACCGGGCCAGCCCCTCGACGGGCATGCCGGCGGCCACCGCCGTCTCGGCCATGTGCCGCCAGGCCACCCGCGCGCCCACCCGGTAGGCGGCCAGCAGGGCGTCCATCGAGCGGCCGTTGCGGGCCTCGCCGCGCCCCAGGGCGTAGGCACCCTCCAGCGCCGGGCCGATGGGCCGGCTCGCGTCGGCGCCGCCGGTGGCCGTGGCCAGCTCCAGGAAGCCGCCGAGGGCGAGGGCGACCGCCTTCTCGATGGCCCGGCCCATGTCGCCGCGGAAGGCCTCCGTGTAGCTCGGGACCTCCACGACGATCGCCGCCACCGTCTCCCCGGCCACCGCCGGGAGGTCGGCCCGCATCGCCTCCGCGACCTCCGGCGGGAAGGTCCGTTCCGGCGCCATGCCACCTCCCGCTGTTCGCCGGGAACAATATCCGTCCCGACGTTCACGTCCAGGGCACAGGTAATTGCACCCCCTGCTGGGAACGATCAGAAGCATGACCGCGACCGTCCCGCGCCCTTCCCCGGCCCGGCCGGCCCTGAGCGCGCTGCGCGACCGGGCGCTGCGCCTCGCCGAGCTCGTCACCACGCCCGTCCTGCCCGCCGACTACCTCGACATGGTGAACCCCCTGCGGGCCGGCACCGACCTGCGCGGTCGCGTCGAGGCCGTGCAGCACGAGACCCGGGACGCCGCGACGCTGGTCATCCGCCCCGGTGCCGACTGGCAGCCGCACGTGCCCGGGCAGTGGATCCGGATCGGCGTGGACGTCGACGGGGTCCGGATGTGGCGGGCCTACTCGCTGACCTCCGACCTCACCCGCGCCGACGGCTGCATCAGCATCACCGTCAAGGCCATCCCCGGGGGCAAGGTCAGCAACCACCTCGTCCGCCGGGTGCGGCCCGGCACGCTGGTGCACCTGGACCAGGCGACCGGCGAGTTCGTGCTGCCCGACGCGCGGCCGGAGAAGGTGCTGTTCGTGACGGCGGGGTCCGGCATCACCCCGGTCATGGGGATGCTGCGCAACCACCCCGAGCTCGACGACGTCGTCCTCGTGCACTCCGCGCCCACCCCCGACGACGTCGTCTTCGGCGCCGAGCTCCGGGCCCTGGCCGCCACCGGCCGGATCCGCCTGGTCGAGCAGCACACCGACACCGCCGGCCTGCTCGACCCGGCCGGGGTGGCCGCGCTCGTGCCCGACCTCGCCGAGCGGGCCACCTGGGCCTGCGGCCCGGTGGCGATGCTCGACGCGCTGCAGGAGCACTGGGACGCCGCCGGGCTCGGGGAGCGCCTGGTCACCGAGCGGTTCCGCCCGGCGGTCGCCGCGACCGGCGAGGGCGGCACGGTGTCGTTCACCCGCACCGGCGCGACCGTCGAGGCCGACGGCGCCACCCCGATCCTCGACGCCGCCGAGGAGGCCGGCGTCCTCATGCCCAGCGGGTGCCGCATGGGCATCTGCTACGGCTGCGTGCTCCCGCTGCGCGAGGGCGCCGTCCGCGACCTGCGCACCGGCGAGGTCACCACGGCGGCGCCGGGCGACGGCGTGATCGTCCAGACCTGCGTCAGCGCCGCCGCCGGCGCCTGCTCCCTCGACCACTGACCTGCTCCCCCGACCCCCGAGAGGCCTGCCCGTGACCGTCCTGCAGAAGAAGCCCGTCAACCCGATCGCCCACCTCACCGCCGACGACATCGAGCTCATCGGCAAGGAGCTCGACGAGATCCGCCAGGGGGTCGTGGAGTCCCGCGGCGAGGCCGACGCGCGCTACATCCGCCGCGTCATCGACGTCCACCGGAAGGTCGAGCTCGGCAGCCGCGCCGTCCTGCTGGCGTCGGGGTTCGCCCCCGCGTGGGTGCTCGGGACCATCGGCCTGTCGGTGGCCAAGATCCTCGAGAACATGGAGATCGGGCACAACATCCTGCACGGGCAGTGGGACTGGATGCGCGACCCGAAGATCCACTCCACGACGTGGGAGTGGGACATGGCCAGCCCGGCCGAGCAGTGGAAGCACTCGCACAACGAGCTGCACCACACGTACACGAACGTCGTCGGCAAGGACAACGACCTCGGCTACGGCATCATGCGGGTCGACGAGGACCAGCCGTGGCAGCCGTTCCACCTCGGCCAGCCGCTCTGGAGCTTCGTCAACGCCTGCTTCTTCGAGTACGGGATCGCCGCCTACGACCTGGAGCTCGGCGCGGTCATCGCCAAGAAGCAGACCGGTGACCCGGAGTTCCGCGAGCGCGCCCGGGCCGTGCTGCGCAAGATCGGCAAGCAGGCCCGCAAGGACTACCTGGTGCACCCGCTGCTGTCGGGCCCCAACTTCCTCCCGACCCTCGCCGCCAACTTCGTGGCCAACCTGGCCCGCAACCTGTGGTCGAACTCCGTCATCCTCTGCGGGCACTTCCCCGAGGGCGTGGAGACCTTCGAGAAGCGATCGATCGACGGCGAGACCCGCGGCGAGTGGTACCTGCGCCAGATGCTCGGCTCGGCCAACATCTCCGGCTCGAAGGCCATGCACGTCATGACCGGGAACCTCTCGCACCAGATCGAGCACCACCTGTTCCCCGACCTGCCCAGCAACCGCTACGCCGAGATCGCGCCGAGGATCCGGGACCTGTTCGAGCGCTACGGGCTCACCTACCACACCGCCCCGCTGCCGCAGCAGGTCGCGTCCGCCTGGCACAAGATCATCCGGCTGTCGCTGCCCAACGGCTGGCTGGAGAACACGACGGCCCGGAACCTGCCCACCCAGCTGGTCAACCTGTGGAAGATGACCACCGGGAAGCCCCGGGTCCGCCGCCGGCTCCTCCGCGAGCAGGCCGCCATGGCCGCCGCCTGATCCACCGCGCACGCAGCGGGGCCCGGGACGGCGATCCGCCGTCCCGGGCCCCTCTGTCGCCTCAGCGGCCGGTCAGGGCCGCAGTGCCGGCTGCGGGAAGTTGAGCGACAGCAGCACCGACGGGTCCTGGACCGGCACCTCCCACACCTCGCCACCTCCGTCGGGGTCGACGACCTCACCGCGGCCGAGGAAGGCGGCCACCTGCGCCTGCCCCTGCAGCGCCGAGGGGTGGGTCAGCACCAGCAGGAACGAGTGCGGGTTGGGAAGCGGCGGCGTCGCCCGGTCGTTGCGGTAGAGGCTGGTCCGCGACCACAGGTTCCCGGCGTCGACGATCGTGTACGACGTCGGGTTGGGCACCGTCTGGTCACCGAAGGCCACCTGCACCAGCACCCGCTCCGGCTCGATGAGCGGGGCGAACGTCTCCGGGCTGCCCGGGCGGGACAGCCAGGTCGACCGGGCCAGGTACTCCTGGATCTCCACCGCACCGGGCACGGTCACCGTCACCGGGCCCTCACCGCGCAGTGGCAGCTGCTCCTGGAAGTAGTTGCGGGTCGGGTCGGTGCTGTTGAGCAGCCCGGCCGCCTGCAGCGACGCGGTGGTCAGCGGGCGGAACGCCGGCGACAGGCGCGCGATCTCGCTGATCGGCCCGCCGGGCACGTTGAGCACCGAGCGGGTGACCGCCGGGTCGGCACCGGTCAGCATCGTGCCGTAGATGCCACCGAAGCTCTGCCCGAAGTAGGTCACGTCCTCGCCGGAGAGGTCCGGCGTCCCGTCGCCGTCGACGTCCGTGCCGCCGAGGGAGCGCACCAGGGTCATGATGTCCGCGGCAGTCTGCCGCAGCGCGTCCCGGGAGGACTGGGCCGCGGCCGCGCCGGTGGCCGAGGATCCCTCGGTGGACTCGATGTCGCCGTCCCGGTCCTGGTCGATCCCGCGCCCGTAGGCGGGGATGGTCGTCGTCGTGCCCCCGCTGGTGACGACCCAGCCGCTCTCGGGCCCGTACCCGTGGCCGACCACGTTGGTGGCGATGGTGGCGATGCCGTTCTTCGCGTTCTCGACCGCCGCGAGGAAGACGGCGTTGGTCGAGCTCGTGAACCCGTGGCCGAACACGGCCACCGGCCAGCCGCCTGCGGGCGGCGTTCCCGGGGGCAGCACGGCGACGAAGGGCAGCTGCTCGGCCTCGACCGGGCGAGGACCGGATTCCCCGGTCGGCGTCTGGGGGATGGTGACGTCGGGCGTGAGCCAGGAGGGCGCCTGGAACGAGCCGAAGGCGATGGTGCCGCCGAGGGCGGCCGTGGGGACGGGGGTCGACGTCGGCGCGGGGTCGGTGACACCGCGGTCGGTGGCCCAGGCGACCGTCGTCCCCCGTGCCGGGAAGGCCCCCTGCACCTGCAGGGCCGGGTCGTCGATCCCGACGGCGGCGAAGGCCTCGCCGCCGTCGACCTGCCGCTGGATGTCCAGCAGCCCGTCGGTGGCGCTCATCGTCGTGAACGTCTCCTGGGTGGCCCTGTTCGCCGGGCCGCCCTGCACCCGGAGCCGGTACGTGGTGCCGGGGGCCAGCTGCTCGGCCGGGTGCGCGTACAGCGTGTTGGTGTCCGGGTCCCAGACCACCCGGTCGACGCCGGTGCGCCACGGGCCGCGGGCCTCCTGCAGGGTGATCCGCGCGGCCGTCTCCGCCGGGTCGACCGGGCCGCTGAACTGCACGGCGATCCGCGGGTCGAGGTCGAAGCCGTCGAGCTGGTTCAGCTGCCGCACCAGGCCCTGGACGATCGGCGCGGCGGCCGGGTCGACGGGCAGGTCCACCCGCCGGCCGGTCAGCTGGGCCGGGTCGGGGACGGTGAGGGTGTCGGTCGGGAAGACCGAGACCGGCTGCGCTTTCGGCGGTCCGGCCGCGGCCGGGGTGGCGGTGACCGAGAGGGCGGTCGCCAGGGCCAGTGAACCGGTGACCGACAGGGTCACCCGGCGCCAGCGTCGTTGCTGCACGTGAGCTCCTCGCTCTAGGGAGCCCTCTTCCTAGCTGATGGTGATCGGTGCCACACAACCCACCCCCCGTCCGGGGGAACGCCCGGCCCCCCGCGGCCTCGAGGACCGGCCTCGACGCACCGGCAGCGCCCGGGCAGGGTGTCGGTCATGAGCCACCTGCTCGACGGCGCGGCGTACTCACGCCGGGCCGACCAGCGGGTCGTGGGCCGGACGCGCTTCGTCGCCACCGGCGCGCAGACCCGCGGCGACCTGGGGGTGTTCGAGGTGACCCTGCCGCCGGGCGGCGGCGGGCCGGGCCCGCACCTGCACCGGACGTTCAGCGAGTCCTTCCACGTGCTCGAGGGCCGGCTGCGGGTGCTCGACGGATCCACGTGGAACACCGCCGGACCGGGGGACTTCGTGTACGTGCCCCGGTCGGGGGTGCACGGCTTCGCCGCGCTGGAGGACGAGGGCTGCCGCTTCCTGATCCTGTTCACCCCCGGCGCGCCGCGGGAGGGCTACTTCGAGGGGATGGCGGCCCTGCACGCGGGAGGCCGGACGCCGACGACCGAGGAGGTCGACGAGCTGGCCGCGCGGCACGACCAGCTCAACCTGCGGAACTGACCGGGACGCGCGTCCAGCGCCGGCGCCTGCGGGGCCGTGCCGCCTCCACGAGGCCCCCTGCGTCCCACGTGGAACCGGAGCGGCCCGGGAGCGCATGGTCCCGGGCCGCTCGGGTTCGACGTCCGGCGACCCGCGCGGCGCCTCCGCACCACTGCCGCGTCGGGGCGCCGCTGCTCAGTTCGCCATGTCGACGAAGCGGCTGTAGTGGCCCTGGAAGGCGACGGTGACGTTCGCGGTGGGGCCGTTGCGGTGCTTCACCAGCATGATGTCGGCCTCGCCGGCCCGTGGGGACTCCTTCTCGTACATGTCCTCGCGGTGGATCATCATCACCATGTCGGCGTCCTGCTCGATGCTGTTGTGGACGACGATGCCCTCGGCCACGAAGTTGTGCCCACCGAGCACGGTCGCGTCGTAGACCTCCTCGACGGTCCCGGGCTCGATCGAGACGATCTCGTCCCACAGCAGGTCGTTGACGGCCTGCATCTCCAGGTCGGCGTCCCCGAGGATGACGGCGACGCGTCCCAGCCGCTCCCGGCTCGGCGCACGCCTCCACATGGCGCTGCCGCAGAACGCCGACCCCATGGCCGCGGCGAAGGCCCGGTGGCTCATGCCCTTCTCCGCGAGGACGTCCCGGACCCGCTCCCAGACCTGCACCGGGATCGTGTCGACGTTGGTGTTGGAGGTCTGGGCACGCACGATCTCCAGCAGGCGCTCGGCAGCCTCACCGCGGGCACCGTGGACACCGATCTCACCGAGAAACCTGCGCTGGTCGTCGCAACCGCTGATGTCCAGCGTCCAGCCGTCGCGGTAGCCGGCCTTCCGGGTCCGTCGGATCCGGCAGGAGATGCCGAAGCGCAGCAGGAGCCGGGAGGTGTCATCGACGAGCTGCCGGCTGGTGGAGGCGTAGTACACCCGGCCGCTCCGGCCGTTCTTGTTCACCGTGACGGAACCGTCGGTGGCCCACAGATGGCGCAGGAACAGCGCGATCTGCTTCTTCGGGAGGGAGAACACCTGCTCGGGGACGAACTTCTCGTGGCTGCGCAGCCCGAAGAGTCCGAGCTCGTCCAGCCACGCGGTGACCGGATTGCGCCGGCCGTGCGTCAAGGGGAACGGAGCGCGGAGCCGCAGCGAGGTGCACCGCGCCGCGGCGTGCTCGTCGCGCACCGCCACGATGCCGAAGTGCAGGGCCGCGGTCGTGACCGCACGCAGGTTGGCCTCGTCGACGGACGCGTACCGCAACGGCTGCCGCTTCACGAAGCTGCCATCACCGATGAGGTGCGCCAGGAGGACGACCTTTTCGTCCTCCCACACCGTCATGCGGTCAGGCCCGGGCACGTGCCGCGGCACGGCGATGCGGTCGCCGGGTGACAGCTCCCCCAGCGGACGGAAGCCGTCGTAGGTGAGGAACGGGTGGTTGGCGGTCGCGCGAACCCTCTTGCCCGAGGACGTCGTGAGCTGGAGGACCTGCTTGCGGCCCGTCGAGAAGACGTGGGTCAGGTGCCGGCGGACGTAGCGGAGATTGTCGTCGAGCGCCCAGACGGGAACGTCGGTGGCGCCCGACTCGAACAGCTCGCCCATCGTCGTCTCGGCGCCCGTGTCGGCGCGCAGGATGCGGGTCTCCGCCGGCAGGCATCCCGACTCGCGAAGGTCCGACAGCATCGGCTTCTTGTCCTGGCGCTGCTCGGATCCGCGGTTGAGCTGCGACATGGCGATGACCGGGACCTCGAGCTCCTTGGCGAGCAGCTTGAGCGCCCGGGAGAACTCGGAGACCTCCTGCTGGCGGCTCTCGACCCGCTTGCCGGACGTCATGAGCTGGAGGTAGTCGATGACCACGAGCTTGAGGTCGTTGCGCTGCTTGAGCCGCCGCGCCTTGGCCCGGATCTCCATCATCGTCATGTTCGGCGAGTCGTCGATGTAGAGCGGGGCGTCGGCGATCTCGCCCATCCGGCGGGCCAGCCGGGACCAGTCCTCGTCCGAGAGCGTGCCCGCGCGCATGTGGTGCAGCGGCACCTTCGCCTCGGCCGACAGCAACCGCATGGTGATCTCGTGCTTGCTCATCTCGAGCGAGAAGATCACCGCCGGCAGCTGGTGCTTGACCGTGGCCGACCGGGCGATGTCCAACCCGAGGGTCGAGTTGTGCGTCGGGATGAAGCTCCGACCGGCGAGGAAGAGGTGGTCCGCGGCGTCCACCTGGATGCACCGCACGGGGACGCTCCCGATCGGCCGGACATCCGTGATGAAACGGACCCCGCGGGCGGTGTAGGTCCGCGCCCCCCGCTCCTTGTGCAGGAGCTTCTTGCGCTCGAGCCGGAACACCTCGTCGTCGGTGCTGAAGGTCAGGGTGTAGCAGGTGGACGACTCCTCGCTGCGGCCCCGGACGGGCCTGCGGGTCATCCGGACCCGGTGACCGAGGCCGGCGATGAGCTCACGGGCGTCCTCGGCCAGCCGCCGGTTGGTCACCGCCAATTGCACGACGCCGCTGGGCGCCACCGTGCCGTCGGTGTCCAGGAGGCCTGCCAGCAGGGCCCGTCGCTGGGCCGCTGAGGACCGCAGGTAGGCGGCCGGGATGTGCTCGTCCCCGAGGACCCCCAGCGTGCGGAGGATGCCCGGGACGGTGTCGTGGTGGTCGCGGCAGGCCTGGCACTGCACCAGGCCGGCCGAGGGGCCGCCGCAGTCCGGGCACGTGGCGGGGCGGCCGACCCCACCGCTGGCACGCAGCCGACCACCGCACGTCCTGCCGCAGGTCTGCACCTGCGACGTCCTCGGCACGAACGACTCGCCGCACATCGGGCACGGGCGCGCGGTGACGGACGGCCGCGCCAGGAGCCGCAGCGAGTACCGGCGGTCGGCACCGGTCGGCTCGACGACGAGACCGTCAGCCTCGATGTGCACGGCGATCTCGGGCTCATCCCCCGTGAAGTGGGCGGCCCGGGACGTCCCGCCGCCCAGCCACACACCCAGCGCGTACGGCGGGAGCGGGAGGTCGGCCTCCGGCAGGTCCAGCGGCGCGGCGTTGGTCACCGAGTGGTTGAGCCGGGGGTCCTCGGTGGCGCAGCGGACGGTGCGGGCGATCTCCTCCGTCGTACGGACGCAGGCGGAGGTGCGCTGGTTGCGGTTGCGGCCCGCGGCCGCCTGCTGGGCGGAGCGGCGGCCGGCACGGGTCTCGGTCAGCCACTGGTGCTGGGCGTCGGCCACGATCACCGAGCCGTCGGAGAAGTGCACCTCGTAGCAGGGGCGGCCGGTCAACGCCTCGGTGGCGGCCACGACCGTCGTCGGACGGCCGTCGGAGCCCATCACCCGGTCGCCGACGCGGACCTCGCCCATCGTCGTCCAACCGGTCGGCGTGGCGATCGGGGTGTCGAGGGCCAGGGCCTTGCCCACACCGGGGCGGGCCGCGATGACGACCATCTGCCCGGCCTGCAGGCCGTTGGTGAGCTCGTCGAGGTCGCGGATGCCGGTGGGGACGCCGCGGGCCGTGCCACCGCGGGAGGCGATCGCGTCCAGCTCGTCCATCGTCGGCTGCAGGACGTCCTCGAGGCGCGAGTAGTCCTCGCTCATCCGCTTCTCGGTGACGTCGTAGATCTCCTGCTGGGCGCGGTCGACGATGTCGTCGACGTCCCCCCGCCCGCCGGCGGCCCCGTACCCGAGCTGGACGACGCGGGTGCCGGCCTCCACCAGCCGCCGCAGCACGGCCTGCTCGGCCACGATGGCGGCGTAGTAGCCGGCGTTGGCGGCCGTGGGCGTCGACTGGATGAGCGTGTGCAGGTAGACCGCGCCGCCCATCTTGGACAGCTGGTCGGTGCGGTTGAGCTCGGCGGCCACGGTGATGGCGTCGGCGGGTTCGCCGCGGCCGTACAGGTCCAGGACGCAGTCGTAGATCACCTGGTGGGCCGGACGGTAGAAGTCCGCGCCCTGCAGGACCTCGACGACGTCGGCGATCGCGTCCTTGCTCAGCAGCATGCCGCCGAGCACCGACTGCTCCGCCGCGACGTCCTGCGGCGGCTGCCGGTCGTACTCCGGCGCCGTCGGGGACGGTCGGCTGAACTCGTCGGCCACCGCCACGGTGGTTCCTCCATCCACTCACGGCGCACCCGCGCGAGGCCCCGGTCGAGGGACCGGGGCCTGGTGGGGGAAGCACCAGAACGCTGCACACCTGACTCGAACGTGCGTTCGGGTCATTGCTACCCCGGGGCACCGACGGAACGTGCCGGCCAGGGGAGCAGGGAGGACGTTAGGAACGGCGGACGGACCAGTCCAACACCGGTGTGCACCCGGTTCTGCACAACTTGTGGACAAGTCGGTGGACACACGCATGTCGACATGTGGAGACAGCGGGGGAACCAGCGGGGAGATCCGGGCCGTCCCCCGCCTGACCTGCGCGGAGGCTGCCCACCGGGTGTGGACGGGAGAAATACCGGAGAAATGCCGGTGTCGCGCTCCCGGCGTGTCGCGGGGTCGCCGCACCCGTCCCAGCCGTCCCACGTCCACAGGCGCACCGAGGTCCCCGCCCCTGGTCGCCGGGTCGGCCCGCGGTCCCCGGCCCCCTCCTCCGTGATCATGGGGATGTGGCCGGCCACCGCGGCGTGTCGGTGCGTGTCCCCGGCAAGAACCCCATGATCACGGCCAAGGGGCGCTGCGACCCCGGAACGCCGCGAGGGGCGCCGGACCGCAGTCCGACGCCCCTCGCGAGCGCTGTGCTCCTCTCCCACCCCGCCGCGGGCCTGTGCGGCGGGGTGGGAGTGCGCCCCGTCCCGGGCTCACCCCGTCGCGTGCGAGGGGTGAGGAGGACGGGTCCGCTCAGCCTGCGACGACCTCGATCGCCAGCTGGGCGGTGACCTCCGGGTGCACCCGCACGGTGACGGTGTGCTGGCCGGTGGTCTTGATGCTGCTCGGCAGCTCGATGCGGCGGCGGTCCAGCTCCGGGCCGCCGGCCGCGGTCACGGCGTTGGCGACGTCGGCGGTGGTCACCCGGCCGAACAGCCGGCCACCCTGGCCGGCCCGCGCCGGCACCCGCACGGTCAGCCCGGAGAGGCGGCCGGCCACGGACTGCGCCTCGTCGAGCGAGCGCACGTCGCGCGCCGCGCGCGCCCGGCGCAGCGACTCGACCTGCTTCTCGGCACCGCGGGTGGCGACGATGGCCAGGCCGCGGGGCAGGAGGTAGTTGCGGGCGTAACCGCCCTTGACCTCCACCGTGTCACCGGAGGACCCGAGGCCGGTGACCTCCTGCGTCAGGATCAGCTTCTGGGTGCTCATGGTCAGCGCGCCGTCGAGGTGTAGGGCAGCAGGGCCATCTCACGGCTGTTCTTCACGGCCGTGGCGACGTCCCGCTGGTGCTGGCTGCAGTTGCCGCTCACGCGGCGGGCACGGATCTTGCCGCGGTCGGAGATGAACTTCCGCAGCAGGGTCGTGTCCTTGTAGTCGACGTAGGTCGCCTTGTCCTTGCAGAACTGGCAGACCTTCTTCTTGGGCTTGCGGATCGGGGGCTTGGCCACCGGGGTCCTCCAGGGAGAAGAGGTTCAGTACGAACGGAGTGGCCCCTCTGCAGGGTTCCCGCGGAGCGGGCTGCGGGGGCAAGGGCGGCCCCGTCCAGAGGCTCACCCCGAGCGTGCGAGGGGTGAGGAGGACGGGCGGCCCCGTCCAGAGGCTCACCCCGAGCGTGCGAGGGGTGAGGAGGACGGGCGGCCCCGCTGCAGGGTCCCGCGCCGAGCGGAGCGAGGCGTGGGGGGCAGCGGGGTCCTTCTAGAAGGGCGGCTCGTCGGACGACGACGCGGGGGTCGACCACGGGTCGCTGGACCCGCCGCCCCCGAAGCCGCCGCCACCGCCGCCGCCGAAGCCACCACCGCCACCGCCGTCACCGCGGGAGGCCTTGGTGACCTTCGCGGTGGCGTAGCGGAGCGAGGGGCCGATCTCGTCGACCTCGAGCTCGACGACGGTGCGCTTCTCGCCCTCCTTCGTCTCGAACGACCGCTGCTTGAGCCGGCCGGAGACGATCACCCGCGAACCGCGGGTCAGCGACTCGGCGACGTTCTCCGCCGCCTGCCGCCACACGTTGCAGCGCAGGAAGAGCGCCTCGCCGTCCTTCCACTCCTGCGACTGCCGGTCGAAGGTCCGCGGCGTCGAGGCGACGGTGAAGTTGGCGACCGCGGCACCCGACGGCGTGAAGCGCAGCTCCGGGTCCGACGTCAGGTTGCCGATGACGGTGATGACGGTCTCGCCGGCCATGCTCAGTGGACCTCGGGCCGGATCAGCTTGGTGCGCAGGACCGACTCGTTGAGGTTGAGCTGGCGGTCGAGCTCGGCCACCGCGGCCGGGGTCGCCTGGATGTCGACGACGGCGTAGATGCCCTCGATCTGCTTGTTGATCTCGTAGGCCAGCCGGCGACGGCCCCAGATCTCGGTCTTCACGGTGCCACCGGAGTTGGTGACCACGGTGAGGAACCGGTCGAGGGAGGGCGCGATCGTGCGCTCCTCCAGGTCGGGGTCGAGGATGACCATCAGTTCGTAGTGACGCACGGAGAACCCCACCTCCTCTGGTCTGGGCGGCTGCAGTCGGTCTGCAGCAGGAGGGTCGTACACGCGTCGCGCGCCCCACCCGGGCGGACCGGGGGAACGCGCTCGGTCCAGCGTACACGCGCGCCCGGGGGGCGACGGCCGGCGTCCGCGACCGGCGGGACCGTCCGCCCCGCGAACTAAGGTCGCCGCCGTGGCTCCCGCACCCGCCGCCCGGCCCAGCATCGGCGTCCACGTCGGCCCAGGCCTGACCGACGAGAACGAGCTCGACGACGGCGGCCCGCTGGCCCGGGCCGCCGAGATGGACGCCGACGGTGTCCAGGTCTTCCTGGCCGACCCGCAGGGCTGGACGGCGCCGAAGCCGCGGCCGGACGCCGACGCCCTGCGCGAGGGCGACGTCGCGGTCGTCGTCCACGCGCCGTACGTGCTCAACGTGGCGACGACGAACAACCGGATCCGCATCCCCAGCCGCAAGCTGCTGGCCACGCACGCGGAGGCCGCCGCGGCGGTCGGCGCGCTGGGCCTGGTGGTGCACGGCGGGCACGTCCTCGCGAAGGACGACCCGGCGGCCGGGGTGGACAACTGGCGCAAGACCTTCGCCCGGCAGGCGGAGACCGGGGGGTTCGCCGTCCCGCTCTGGATCGAGAACACCGCCGGCGGCGGCAACGCGATGGCCCGCGACCTCGACGCGATCGCCCGGTTGTGGGAGGCCGTGGGGGAGTTCGGCGCCGGGTTCGTGCTCGACACCTGCCACGCCTGGGCGGCCGGCTGGGACCTCGCCACGGCGGTGGACGACGTCCGTGCCATCACCGGGCGGATCGACCTGGTGCACCTCAACAACAGCCGCGACCCGGCCGGCTCCAGCCGCGACCGGCACGCCCCGCTGGCCGGCGGGGAGATCCCGACCGAGCTGCTCGTCGAGGTGGCGCGGGCCGCCGGCGGCCCGGTGGTGCTGGAGACGCCGGGGGACGCCGCCGCCCACGCCGAGGAGGTGGCCGCCCTCCGCGCCGCCCTGTCCGCCTGACCCGGCGGGCGGCCGACGCGCGGGCGCCGACCCGGCGGGCGGCCGACGTGCGGGCGCCGACCCGGCGGGCGGCCGACGTGCGGGCGCCGGCGCGCGGAAGAGGAAGCTACGCCCGTGTCCGGCGGCGCCTGACGCAGGAACAGCTTCCTATCCCGCGGGCGCGGGCGACCGGCGGCGTCGGGACACCCGGTCCGGGGCGTGGTCGAGGACGCCCCCGCCGGGGTCGTCGACGCCGGGCCAGCTGGTGCGGACGACGTCCCGGTCGGGGTGCAGCACGTCCCGCACGACCAGCGCCACGAGCCCGATGACCGCGGCGTCGCGCAGGGTGACCGCGAGGAAGAACCACTCGACGTCCACCCCGCGGTCGTCCGTGCCCAGGTACCAGAGCATGCGCGGCACCCACAGCAGCGCCTCGGTGGCCTGCCACAGCAGCAGCGACCGCCAGCGCGGCCGGGCCAGCACGGCCAGCGGCAGCAGCCACAGCGAGTACTGCGGGCTCCACACCTTGTTGAGCAGCAGGAAGCCGGCGACGAGCAGGAAGGCCACCTGGGCCACCCGCGGCCGTACCGGCGCCGTCAGCACCAGCCAGGCGACCGCGGCCACCATGGCCAGTGTGCTCACCGCCACGACGGCGTTGAGCACCGTCGGCGCCTGGCCCTCGGCCAGCGGCCCGTCGAACAGCCGGCCGCCGCTGGTGGTGATGGCGATGTTCCACAGCGAGTCGGGGTCGGCGGGCCGGGTGCTGTTCAGCCGGAAGAAGCGTGACCAGTTCTCCGGTGCCAGCGCGGCCACCGGCACGTTGACGGCCAGCCAGGCCAGCGCCGCCGCGGCCGCCGTCCGCGCCCACACGGCCAGCCGGCCGGCGCGCAGGCACAGCAGGAACAGCGCGCCGAGCAGCAGCACCGGGTAGAGCTTGGCGGCCACCCCCAGGCCCAGGAGGACGCCGGCGAGGACCGGCCGCTCGCGCGCCCACGCCCACAGCCCGAGCGACGCCAGCGCGACCGCCCAGAGGTCCCAGTTGGTGAAGGCGTGCACGAAGAGCACCGGCGAGAGGCCGGCCAGCGCGGCGTCCCACGGCCGGCGGCCGGCGGTGCCCAGCACCGCCCGGGTGGTGAGCAGCGCGCACACCGACAGCAGCAGGCAGGTCGCCACGTAGTAGGCCTGCACCGGGGGGACGACGGGCAGCAGCGCGGTCGTGTCGGCCAGCGACCCGTAGACCCGGCCCAGCGCGGCGGCCACGACCATGAACGCCCCGGTGAGCACGGGGTACTCGACGGCCGACCCGAGGTAGGGCAGCTCGCCGCGGTCGAGGCCGTGCAGGCCGAACAGCGGGACGGTGTCGGAGTAGCAGAAGTGGGTGTACTGCACCGACCCCGCCCAGTTCCCGTCCGCGCAGGGTGCCTGCTTGGTCCACGCCAGGGCGAGGACCGCGGTCGTGAACAGCAGGCAGACCCGCAGCGGGGTCCAGAACGGGGCGCGGCCGGTCACCGCGTGCCGGCCCCACGGCCCGCCGACCGCCTCGCTGGCCTGGGCGGCCACCGGGTCGGTCCAGGTGGGGACGACGCGGTCGGGCCGCGTGCCGTCGTCCCCCGGCGGCCTGACCCCGGACGGCACGGCCCCGGACGGCACGGACCCGGACGGCACGGCCCCGGACGGCACGGCCCCGGACGGCACGGCCCCCCCGGCCGACGGTGCGGCCGGGGGGTCCGGGAGGGGGTCGTCCGGGTGCTGCTCGCTCACCCGCGCCAGTCTGCCCGAGGAGCGGTCAGCCGCCCTGCTGCTGCGGGTCGACGGGAGGCGCCCCGTTGGCGGGGGGCTCCGGACCCGGGCTGCCCGGCTGCTCGTCGGCGTCAGGGCCTTCGGGCTCGACCGTCGGCGGCGACACCGGCGGCGACGAGGACGGTGCCGGCGGCTGGGTCGTCGTGGGTGCCGGGGCCTCCGTCTCGACCGGCTCCGGGGCCTCGGTCTCGACCGGCTCCGGGGCCTCGGTGGTGGTCGGCGCAGGCGCCTGGGTGGTCACCGGCGCCGGGGCCGGCACCCCGCGGTCGCCCTTGTCACCGCGGATGACGGGGCGGTTGGGCAGGTCCTCCTCCGGCGTCCCCTCGAGCGCGGTGTCCATGAACCGCTGCCAGATGGCGCCGGGCAGCCCCGAGCCGTACACGATGGCCCCGTCGGAGTTCACGATCGGCTCCCGGCCGTCGGTGCCCATCCACACCGCCGTCGACAGCGACGGGGTGTAGCCGACCATCCAGGCGTCGGAGTTGTCCTCGCTGTTGAGGCCCTGGGTACCGGTCTTGCTGGCGACCTCGCGCCCCCCGCTGAGGGAGCGCTTCGAGTACCCGGCGACGCCCTCCAGGGCGTAGGTGACGTCGTTGGCGATGTCGGCGCTCATCACCTGCTCACCGGGGTCGCCGCCGTACTCGAGCAGCACCGCGCCCTCGGTGTCGGTCACCCGGGCCACGAAGTACGGGTCCCGCTCGACCCCGCCGGCGGCGAAGGTGGCGAAGCCGTGGGCCTGGTCGATCGGGCGCATCTCGTACTCGCCGATGCCGATCGCCGAGCCGGTGTCCCCGTCGGCGTTGGCCAGCGTGGTGTTGCCCTCCAGCGGTCCGCCGGCCCAGGTCTCGGGCAGGTCGGTGGCCGCCAGGGCGGTCTCCCGCACGTTCTGCGGGCCCACCTCGTAGGCCAGGCCGTAGAAGGTGGTGTTCAGCGACCGGGTCATGGCCTCGACGAGGGTGCACGCCCCGCAGGAGACGCCGCCGGAGTTGCGCACCGGCGCCTCCCGGTCGGGGAACTCCTGCGGCGAGGAACCGTCCCGGCGCGAGGTGACGCTGATGCCCTGCTCCAGCGCGGTGGCCAGGACGTAGGGCTTCATCGACGACCCCGGTTGGCGCTGCGCCTGCGCGTAGTCGTTGCCGGTGCCGCTCGGCCCGCCGTAGTACGCGCGGACGGCGCCGGTCGTCGGGTCGATGGCGACGAGGGCCTCCCGCAGGTTCTCCGGCTCGCCGGCGGTCACGTCGGTGACCGCGGCGATGGCGGCGTCCTGCGCGGCCTTGTCGACCGTGGTGGTGATCCGCAGGCCACCGGCGCGGATCTGCTGCTCGGTGTACCCCTTGGCCTCGAGCTCGCCGATCGCCCGCTGCACGACCAGGCCCTCCGGGCCGGCGGGGATGCCCAGCGACGAGCCGGTCTTGGGCAGCACGGGCGGGTAGGCGGCCGACTCGCGGGCGGCGGGCTCCATCCAGCCCTCCTCGACCATCGCGTCGAGGACCAGCTCCCAGCGGTCCTGCGCGCCCTCCGGGTTGGCCTCCGGGTCGTAGGTCGACGGGCTGCGCACCAGGACGGCCAGCACCGCACCCTGCTCGGCGGTCAGCTCGCTGGCCGGGACGCCGAAGAAGGTGTTGGCGGCGGCCTCGATGCCGTAGGCGCCGCGGCCGAAGTAGATGGTGTTGAGGTAGTTCTCGAGGATCTCGTCCTTCGAGTACTGGTTGTCCAGCTTGATGGCCAGGAAGAGCTCCTGGAACTTGCGGCTGAACGTCTGGTCGGCGGTCAGGAAGGCGTTCTTGACGTACTGCTGGGTGATCGTCGAGCCGCCCTGCGTCGAGCCGCCGGTGAGGTTGTTCCACGCGGCCCGGACGATGCCGGTGGCCGAGATGCCGGGGTCGTTGTAGAAGTTCCGGTTCTCCGCGGCCAGGATCGCCTGCCGCGCCGGCTCCGAGACCTCCTCCAGGCTGACGTTGGTGCGGTTCTCCGCACCCAGCCGGGCCATCTCGGTCGTGCCGTCGGCGTAGTAGACAACCGTGGTCTGCGCGTTCTGCACCGAGCCGGGGTCGGGGACCTCGGTGGTGGCGTACACGACGCCGACGAAGACCCCGAGCAGCACGAAGAGGCCGACGAGCGCGGCCAGTGAGGCCTTGAGCACGCGGCGCCGCCTCGGCCCGCCCTTCCGCGCGGGGCGCTTGCCCGTCGGGCGGCTGCCGGTGGGGCGGGACCCGCCGGTCCGGGACGCCGAGGTCCGTCCACCGCGCCCGGACGGCGGGCGGCGGGCGCTGCCGCCGCCGGCGTTCCCGGCCGTGCGCCCGGGGGACGGCCGGCGGACCGAGCCGCCGCGCGGGCCGACCGGTGAGGTCTCGTCGTGGGGAGGCACGAGGGGCCCCTCTCTGGTTCGATACACGGGGGACACGCCGACGGACGTCGGTCGTCCCAGGGTGGCGTCTTCAGGTGTGGCGCGGCGGGAGACCCGCGCAGCGGCCGCAGGGCGACGCCCCACCAGCCCCAACCAGTGAACACGGCAGCGCCTGTTCCCCGCCGTGACGCGGAACACGTGCACCCGGCACGTGCTCCCGGGGGGCGACCACTCCGTCGTGGCGGCCGGCGGCTACTCCGTCGCGGCCCGCCGGCGGCTGCGCCGACGCTGGCGGCCCGGGTCCGGCTCCGCACCCAGGACGTACGAGCAGTCGAGGTGGTTCCAGCCGCACCCGCGGCACACCTCGACGGCGTAGACGGTGAACTCCTCCTGGGCGGCGTCCATCCGCGCGAGCTCGGCCTGGGTCTTGGCCTGACCGGCCGCCGGCCCCAGTGCGTCACCGTAGACGTAGTTCACCCGGGTCAGCCGCTCCCGGCGGCACACCGGGCAGGCGACGTCGGTCTGCTCACCGTGGTACCGGGCGGCCCGCGACAGGTACGGGCTGGCGTCGCAGACCTCGGAGACCCCGGTGCGGCCGGCGTACACGCCGGCCAGGACCGCTCGCCGCTGCAGCGAGTAGTCCACGACGGATCGACGTCCGGGCACGCGCTCAATCTACGCACCGGGTCCCCCTCCCGGGACCCCTCGCCGGTCGTGGGCGCCGCCCCGGCGGTCGCCGCCGGACACCGGCCGGTCACCTCCTGTTGTGGTGCCCGACCGATGTCGATGTATCGTCTCGATACATCGAGGTGCACGGGACGGGAGGGGGCGACGTGCTCGAGTTCGCCATCCTCGGGCTGCTCCAGCAGTCGCCGATGCACGGGTACGAGCTGCGCAAGCAGCTCGCCCAGGTCCTCGGGGGGCTGCGGAGCATCTCCTACGGGTCGCTCTACCCCGCGCTCAAGCGTCTGCACGCCGCCGGGTACGTCACCACCGACGAGCCGGCACCGGGCGCCCTGCTCCCGGCCGACGCCCCGCCGCTGACCGGCCGGCGCGGCAAGGTCGTGTACCGGATCACCGCGGAGGGCAAGGAGCACTTCCACGAGCTGGCCGGCCGGTCCGGTCCGGAGGCCTACGACGACGGCGGCCTGTTCGGCGTCCGCCTGGCCTTCTTCCGGCACACCGCGGCCGACGTGCGGCTGCGCATCCTCGAAGGCCGCCGCCGCACCGTCGAGCGGCAGCGGGAGGGGCTGCGGGCCTCCCTGGCCCGCACCCGGGAGCGGTTCGACCGCTACACCCTGGAGCTCCAGCGGCACGGCCTGGACTCGGTGGACCGCGAGGTCCGCTGGCTGGCCGAGCTGATCGACCGCGAGCTGGTCGACACCGAGCGCACCCCCACCGACCACCCCGACCCCGACCGGCCCCGGGACGACGGCGCCGGACCGGCCGGGACCGGCCCCGGCGAGGGGACCGGCAGACCCCGTCCCACCTGACCCCCCGGGGGGCAGCGCCGCCCCCGTCCACCGCCCGGACCGTTCGCGGTCCGACCGTCCACCGACCGCGAACCGGTCCGAACCAAGGAGATCTGCATGGGAACCGTCAAGGTCGCCATCGTCGGAGTCGGCAACTGCGCCGCCTCGCTGGTGCAGGGGGTGCACTACTACCGGGACGCCGACGAGACGACGTCGGTGCCGGGCCTCATGCACGTGCGCTTCGGCGAGTACCACGTCTCGGACGTCGAGTTCGTCGCCGCCTTCGACGTCGACGCCAAGAAGGTCGGCCGCGACCTCTCCGAGGCGATCGTGGCCAGCGAGAACAACACGATCAAGATCTGCGACGTGCCCCCGCTCGGCGTGCCCGTCCAGCGCGGCACCACCCTCGACGGGCTCGGCCGGTACTACCGGGAGACCATCGAGGAGTCCGACGAGCAGCCGGTCGACGTGGTCGCCGCGCTGCGCGAGTCCGGCGCCGACGTCCTGGTCTGCTACCTGCCCGTCGGCTCGCAGCAGGCCGCGGAGTTCTACGCCCAGGCCGCCCTCGACGCCGGGGTCGGCTTCGTCAACGCGCTGCCGGTCTTCATCGCCGGCACCCCGGAGTGGGCCGACCGGTTCACCGCCGCGGGCGTCCCGATCGTCGGTGACGACATCAAGTCCCAGGTCGGCGCGACCATCACCCACCGGGTGCTGGCCAAGCTCTTCGAGGACCGCGGCGTGCAGCTCGACCGCACGATGCAGCTCAACGTCGGCGGCAACATGGACTTCAAGAACATGCTCGAGCGCGAGCGCCTGGAGTCGAAGAAGATCTCCAAGACCCAGGCCGTCACCAGCCAGGTCAACCGCGACATGGGCCAGGGCAACGTGCACATCGGCCCGTCGGACCACGTGCCGTGGCTGTCGGACCGCAAGTGGGCCTACGTCCGGCTCGAGGGCCGCGCGTTCGGCGACGTCCCGCTGAACCTGGAGTACAAGCTCGAGGTGTGGGACTCCCCGAACTCCGCGGGGATCATCATCGACGCCATCCGCGCGGCGAAGATCGCCAAGGACCGCGGGGTCGGCGGCCCGATCCTGTCCGCGTCGTCCTACTTCATGAAGAGCCCGCCGGTGCAGTACTCGGACTCCGAGGCCCGCGACGCGGTCGAGGCCTTCATCCGCGGGGACGTCGAGCGCTGAGAGGACCCCGTCCTCCTCACCCCTCGCAAGCTCGGGGTGAGCCTCGGGACGGGGCCACCCTGCCCCCCACCGCTCGCAGGCTCGCGGCGGGGCCCGGCAGCGAGGCCGTCCGGGCCCGCCCTCCGCACGGAGGGCGGGCCCGGTCGCGTGTCGGGCCCCCGCGCCCGGTCACGCGGCTGCCTACCCTGGCCGCCATGCCCGCCTCGCGCCGCCGTCCCCTCGCCGCCGGCGTGCTGGCCCTCGGCCTGGCGGGCCCGGCGCTGCTCGCCGGCTGCGGCGGCGACGAGCAGCGCCCGGTGGGGGACCGGGTCACCGCCGAGGAGGCCGGCGTCCTCGGCGGCCTGCTCAGCCGCAACGCGGAGCAGGGCGGGGCGGCGTTCGTCGCCAGCGCGCCCTACGGCGCCGACGGCGTGCTGACCCTCACCGGGGAGGTCGACCTCGACGGCCGGGCCGGGCGGGCGCAGGCCGTCGCCGACCCCGGGAACGGCGGCCCCGAGCTGACCCGCACGGTCTTCTTCACGGCGGACGACGTCTGGCTGGGCGACGTCCCCGGGCTGGCCGACGTCCTGAGCGCCGCGGGCCTGCCCGCCGCCTCCTACGTGCGCCGCCCGCTCGCCGAGGGGGACGCCCCACCGCTGACCGACGTCCTGGTGCAGGTGGTGCTGGGTCTCGCCGCCGAGGAGGCCGACGACCCCGCGGCCTTCCTCGGCGGCGGCTACCGCTGGCAGGGCGACCGCTCCATCGACGGGGAGCTGACCAGCGTCTACGGCGCCGAGTCGGGGTGGACCGTGGCGGTCGACCGCAGCAGCGAGCTGCTCGTGCAGTTCGCGGCCCCGGTGGGCGGCACCGACGCGACGGTGACCCTCTCCGAGCACGGCCCGCGCACGATCGCGCTGCCACGGGACGAGGAGACGGTGGACGGCCCGGCGCACCCGGAGGTGGCGGCGACCGTCGGCCTCTGACCGGGGCCGGGCACGGGTGGAGGGGGCGGCCTCTTCCCCAGACCGCCCCCTCCGAGGGCTTTCCTACCAGAGATCGGCACCGCGCGCCTCCCCTGGCCGCGCGACGCGCCGGATCGGGTGAGCCGGGTCAGTTCAGGGTCGGGTCGGCCGGCGCGGTCGACAGCACCGCCAGCAGCCCGCTCTGGCGGGCCAGCACCCGCCGCCACAGCTGCGGGCCGGAGAGGTCGCTGACGACGTCCTCCGGCGTCCCCGGGACGCAGGCCCACGCCCCCTCGGCGACCTCGCCGGCCAACTGGCCGGGCGACCAGCCGGCGTAGCCGGCGAAGACCCGCAGCCCGCTCACCCCGCCGTCGAGCTCCTCGGGGTCGGTGTCCAGGTCGACGAGGTAGACGTCGCCGGCCACCCGTCGCAGCCCCCGGTCGCCGAGCGCGGCGGCGGCGGGGGAGACGGCGAGGCACAGGGCGGTGTCCGTCTCGCAGGGGCCGCCGACGTGGAAGACGCCCGGCGGCACCGCGAGGTCGCACCAGCCCGGCAGCACGTCGCGGATCTCCACGCCGCTGGGCCGGCCGAGGACGACGCCGAGCGTGCCGCTGTCGTTGTGGTCGAGCACGTAGACCACCGCGCCGGCGAAGGTCGGGTCGGTCAGCGAGGGCATCGCGACCAGCAGCGACCCCGGTCGCACGTCCGCGACCGAGCCGATCGACACCGCGGGGACGGCGTCACGGCGCCGCCTGCCGGTCGCGGGACGGGCCGGCGGGCCGCTGTCGGGGTCGGGCGAGGACGGGGGAGTCATCGCCGTCCAGTGTGCCCCACCCGGCGGCCCGGGGGAGGCTCCGGACACCTCCGTCTCGAACGTCACGGCCGCCGTCGCGGCGGCCGTAGGGTGAGCGCGTGCGGCAGGCCGGGACGTCCGCGCGGCACCTCCTGCCGCGGGCGGACTTCCGGCGACTGCTGGCCACCCGGCTGCTGGCCCAGGCGGGGGACGGCGTCCTGCAGGCGGCGCTCGCCGGGACGGTGCTGTTCAACCCCCAGCGGGCCGCCGACCCGGTGGACGTCGCGGCCGGCTTCGCGGTGCTCCTGCTGCCGTACTCGGTGGTCGGCCCGTTCGCCGGCGTGTGGCTGGACCGCTGGAGCCGGCGGCAGGTGCTGCTGTGGGCCGGGCCGGTGCGCGCGGTGCTCGTCGCCGCCCTGGCCGCTCTCGTGGCCGCCGGGGTGGCGGGGCCGGCGTTCCTGCTCGCCGGGCTGGCGGTGTTCTCGGCCAACCGCTTCGTGCTCGCCGCGCTGTCGGCCGCGCTGCCGCACACGGTGCAGCAGCCGTCCCTGGTGTCGGCCAACGCGCTGTCCACCACGGCCGGGGGCGTGGCGACCGTCGCCGGCGGTGCGGCCGCCGTGGCCGCGCTGCCCCTCCTCGGCGCGGGGGACGCCGGCTACGCGCTGGTCGCGCTGGCGGCGGCGGTGCCCTATCTCGCCGCCGCGGCCGCCGCGGCCGGCTTCCCGCGCCCCTACCTCGGCCCGGACGAGGGCGCCCGGTCGGCGGCCGGCGAGGTGCGCGACGTCGTGCACGGGATGGTCGCCGGCGCGCGGCACGCGTGGTCCCTGCCTCCGGTGCGGGCCGCCCTCGGCGTCATCACCGTGCACCGGCTCTGCTTCGGGCTGGTGACCCTGATGACCCTGCTGCTGTTCCGCGCCACCCCGGGCGGTGAGGGCGGCCCGGTGCCCGGGGGGCTGACCGGTCTCGGGGTGACCGTCGCCGCCGGGGCGGTGGGGACCGTGGCCGCGGCGGCGGTGACCCCCGCGGCCGTTCGGCGCTGGGGCCGGTCGCCCTGGGTCGCAGGCCTGCTCGGGGGCGGGGGCGTGCTGGTCGTCGTCCTCGGGCTGCCGGCCCAGCTGACCGGGGTGGTGCTCGCGGCGCTGGTGCTGGGCTTCCTCGGGCAGGGCGTGAAGGTCTGCGTCGACACCACGCTGCAGGAGGTGGTGGACGACGACGTCCGCGGCCGGGTGTTCTCCGTCTACGACACCCTGGTCAACGTCGCCTACGTGGCCGCGCTGGGGCTGGGCGCGGCCGTGCTGCCGCCGGCGGGGGTCTCGCCCCCGGTGCTGCTCGCGGTCGGCGCGCTCTACCTCCTCGCGGCCACCGCGACCGCCCTCCGCCGCTGAGCGCCCGCATCCGCCGGGGTGGATGGAGTGTCCCGTGCGAGAGGACCTCGCAGGAGGCACTCCGCTCACGCCCCTGCGACGTGCGGGGCGAGCTCGAGACCGCAGGCCAGCGGCTCCGCGCGCAGCCGGCGCACCGGGAAGCGGAAGAGGACCAGGCCCACGGCCTGCAGCGCGTTCTGCCGCAGGAGGTCGCCGGCCCAGTCGGCGGCCGAGAGGTGGAAGGCGGCCCCGTCGGCCTCGGCTGCGACCCCGCGACGCCGCCACAGCGCGTCGACGAAGAAGGTGCCGCGCGGGGTCTCGACCGCGGCGCCCCACTCCGGTTCCGGGAGACCGGCGGCCAGCACCGCCCGTCGGAGGTCCGCCTCGCCCACCGACCGCATTCCGCGCCGGGCATCGGCGACCGCCTGCCGCAGCCACGAGGTCGACCGCCGCCCCAGCGCGGCCACCTCGACCTCCAGGTCACCGACCGTGCACAGATCCCGCTGCAGGACGTCCGCGACGACGTGGTCGACGTCGGCACGGCGCCCGGCCGTCACGGCGACGTCCACCGCCGCACGCGCCGGCGGCGCCACGGCGAGCCGGTCGACGACCCGGTCCGGGGGCACCGGCCGCCGGCTCTGGTGGACGACGACGAAGGCCCGCGAGAGCAGGTGCCGGCCGTGGGGGACGGTGATCTCCACCAGGCCGCCCTCGGTCGGGACCGCGTACCGACCTCGCACGCCGGCCACCCGGGACGCCCGACCGGCCTCGTCCACCCGGGCACCCCAGGCCAGCAGCGCGCTGCGGTGGGAGAGGACGGCCTCGGCCCCGGCGTAGCAGAGCGCGGCCTGCCAGCGCTGTCGACGTGTCAGCGGCCCCGAGTGGCTGACGAACACGCCGGGGAGCGGTTCCTGCCAGCGCCCCGACGCCACCGCCGTCCGCAGCCGGTAGTGGCTGATGCCCGCCTCCAGCAGGAGCCGCCGCGGGGCGACCGGGTGGCCGAGGTGGTGGATCGGGGGCAGTCGCACCCGCGAGAGGGTGGCGGACCGGCTGGTTCCCCGGGCCCGCCGTCCACAGCGGAGTGCCCCGTGCGAGAAGAACTCGCACGGGGCACTCCGCTTGCGTCAGCTGCGGCGGGACCACCAGGCGCGCAGCTCGGCCTCGGCCTCGTCGGGGTCCAGCGGGCCGCGCTCCAGGCGCAGGTCCTTGAGGAACCGCCAGGCCTCGCCGACCTCGCGCCCCGGCGGGATGCCGAGGACCTCCATGATCCGGTTGCCGTCGAGGTCCGGGCGCACGCGCGCGAGGTCCTCCTGCTCGGCGAGCTCCGCGATCCGCCGCTCCAGGGAGTCGTAGGTCGCCGCCAGGGCCGCGGCCCGGCGCCGGTTGCGGGTCGTGCAGTCCGAGCGCACCAGCTTGTGCAGCCGCGGCAGCAGGTCGCCGGCGTCGGTGACGTACCGGCGCACCGCCGAGTCGGTCCACTCGCCCCGGCCGTAGCCGTGGAAGCGCAGGTGCAGGAACGTCAGCCGCGCGACGGCCTCGACGACGTCCTTGGGGTAGCGCAGCGCGGTCAGCCGCCTGCGCACCAGCTTGGCGCCGACCACCTCGTGGTGGTGGAACGAGACCCGGCCGCGCGGCTCGTGCCGGCGGGTGGCCGGCTTGCCCACGTCGTGCAGCAGCGCGGCCAGCCGCAGCACGAGGTCGGGGGACGCGTGCCCCGCATCGGCCCGTTCCAGGGCGATCGCCTGGTCGAGCACGGTCAGCGAGTGCGCGTAGACGTCCTTGTGCTGGTGGTGCTCGTCGATCTCCATCCGCAGCGCCGACAGCTCGGGGAGGACGACGCCGGCCAGGCCGGTCGCGACGAACAGCTCCAGCGCCGCGCGGGGGGAGTCCTGCAGCAGCGTCTTGGTCAGCTCGGTCTGCACCCGCTCCGGGGTGATCCTCGCCAGCTCGCCCGACATCGACATCATCGCCCCGACCACCGCGTCGGACGGCGTCAGCCCGAGCTGGGCGACGAACCGGACGGCGCGCAGCATCCGCAGCGGGTCGTCGGCGAAGGAGGCGGTCGCGGCCCCCGGGGTCCGCAGCCGCCGCGCCAGCAGGTCACCGAGGCCGCCGTAGGGGTCGGTCACGGTCCGGTCGGGTCCCAGGGACACCGCCATGGCGTTGACCGTGAAGTCCCGGCGGGCGAGGTCGTCGACCAGCGAGTCACCCCAGGCCACCTCGGGGTTGCGCGACTCCCGGTCGTACCGGTCGGCGCGGAAGGTGGTGATCTCCAGCCGGACGCCGTCCACCTCGGCACCCACGGTGCCGAAGGCGATGCCGGTGTTCCACGTGGAACTGGCCAGGCCGCGCAGCAGGCGCAGGACCTCGGTCGGCCGGGCGTCGGTGGTGACGTCGAGGTCGCCGGGGACCGCCGGCCCCGCCGACCCGGCCGCGAGCAGGGCGTCGCGCACCGACCCGCCGACCAGGTGCGCCTCGAAACCGGCCTCGGCGAAGCGCTCCCCGAGCCGGGTGAGCACGGGGGAGAGGTCGACGAGCTGCCGCACCGTCTCCTGCACGGCGGGGGGCACGGCCTCGGCGGGGGGCACGGCCTCGGCGGGGGGCACGGCCTCGGCGGGGGGCACGGCCTCGGCGGGAGGCACGGCCTCGGCGGGAGGCACGGCCTCGGCGGGAGGCACGGCCTCGGCGGGAGGCACGGCCTCGGCGGGAGGCACGGCCTCGGCGGGAGGCACGGCCTCGGCGGGAGGCACGGCCTCGGCGGGGGGCGCGGCACCGGCGGGGGCCGGGGGCGGCGCGGCAGCCGACGACGGCACGGCACCCCCGGGCGGCGCCGTCCCGGTGGACGGCGTCCCGGCGGCGACCGGGCGAGGACTCTGCGGCTGTCCGGACACGACGGTCCAGGGTAGTGGCGTCGGTCGCGCTACCCTCCTGGCATGGCTGGGACGGGCGGGCGAGGGCGCCCCGGCCGCCGGTTGCGCCGGGTCGACGAGACCTCCGCCGGGGGCCTGGTGGTGGCCGACGACGGCGTGACCGGGCCCCGGGCGGCCCTCATCGGCCGGACCGACCGCCGCGGCCGGCTCCTGTGGTCCCTGCCCAAGGGCCACATCGAGGAGGGGGAGACCCCCGAGGACACCGCCGTCCGCGAGGTCGCGGAGGAGACCGGGATCATCGGCGAGGTGGTCGCCCCCCTGGGCATCATCGACTTCTGGTTCGTGGCGGACGGCCGCCGCGTGCACAAGACGGTGCACCACTTCCTGCTGCGCGCCATCGGAGGAGCCCTGTCCGACGCCGACATCGAGGTCACCGAGGTGGCCTGGGTCCCCCTCGAGGAGCTCAGCGCCCGGCTGGCCTACGCCGACGAGCGGGCACTGGTCGAGCGGGCCCCCGCCCTCCTCGCCGACAGCGCGTGACCGGGGGCACCAGGTCCCCGCAGGAGCGCTCCCCCGGAACCGCCGGCGCCCGGCGGGCGGCGGACGCCCCGCGACCTGCCCGCCGCCCGCTGGCCGCGCTGGCCGCGGCGGTGCTCGCGCTCCCGGTGACCCTGCTCGCCCCGCCCGCGGCCGCCGCGCCGGGCCCGGTGGCACCCGACGACGCCGGCGACCCCGATCGGCCGGTGGCGGTCGACCTCACCCGCCTGGAGCCGCGCACCGTCTCCCCCGGGGTCCCCGTCACCGTGGCCGGGACGATCACCAACACCGGTGAGGAGGCGGTCACCGACCTCGACGTCCGGCTGCAGCGCGGCGAGCAGTTGACCAGCCGGGCCGCGCTCGTCGCCGCGGAGACCGACGACGACCCGGCGACGGCCGCGGCCACCCCGTTCACGGACCTGCCCGGCGAGCTGGCACCGGGGGACTCGACGGGCTTCAGCCTGACCACCACCGCCGAGGAGCTCGGCATCGCCGCCGAGGGTGTCTACCCCCTGGTCGTCAACCTCAACGGCGTGGGCGAGGACGGCGAGCGGCAGCGGGTGGGGGAGCTGACCACCTGGCTGGTGCAGCCACCCGCCCAGCCCGCCGTCCCCACCGGCGTGGCATGGCTGTGGCCGCTGACCGAGCGCACCCACCGCGACGCCGCCGGCCGGTTCGTCGACGACGGCCTGGCCGCTGCGGTGTCCCCCGGCGGCCGGCTGGACCGCGCGCTGGCCGCCGTGGAGCGGATCCCGGAGACCGCCGCCGTGGGCGCCGAGCCGGCCCCGGTCGCCCGGGTGACGCTGGCGGTGGACCCCGCGCTGGTCGAGGAGCTCGGCGTCATGGCCGCGGGCCCCTACGACGTGGCCGGCCGGGAGGACGCCGGCGAGGGGACGGAGGAGGCCGGGGAGTACCTGGACCGGTTGCGTGCCGTCGCCGCCGAGCACGACGTCCTCGCCCTGCCCTACGGCGACGTCGACGCCGACTCCCTCACCGCCGCCGGCCTGTCGCAGGTGCTCACCCGCAGCCTGCCGGGCGCCGCCGGGGACGGTGCCACCGGCGAGGGCGCGGCCGGCGGGACGGCGGAGCCGGGCGGCGCCCCGGACGCGGAGCAGCCGCCGGTCGCCGGGGTGGGCTCCGACGTGCTGGGCGAGACCCTCGACGTCGAGCCGCGGACCGACCTCGCCTGGGCGGTGGGCGCCGCGCTGGCCCCCGACACGCTGGCCACCCTGCGCGCCGGGGGCGTCGGCGGTGTCGTCGTCCCGGCCGGCGCGCTGGACGACGGGACGGCGGCACTCGGCCTCACCGGAGAGGGGGCCGCCGCCCGCACCACGGTGCCGGGCGCCGACGGCGAGGTCCCGGTGCTGGTGTCCGACCCGCGGCTGGGCCCGCTGCCGACCCGGGACGGCGGGGGGCTCGCCGAGGGCGGGCAGCGCTTCCTCGCCGAGCTGGCGCTGCTGACCCTCGCCCCCGCGCCGGGCGGCACCGCCGGGCAGACCGTCCTCGTCGCGCCCCCGCGCGCGCTGGACGTCGACCCGGCCACCGCCGCCGCGCTGATCGCCGACCCCGGGGTGCAGCCGTGGCTGCGGTCCCTGACCCTGGGCCAGCTCGCCGACGGGCCCCGGGCCGGGGCCGGCGAGCTGGTGGTGCCGGTGCAGCCGGGCGGCCTGCCCCTCGACGGCCTGGCCGACCTCGCCGCGGCCGTCGCGGTCCGCGAGGACCTCGCCGGCGCCGTGGCCGAGGACCCCGCCACCGCGCTGGCCCCCTACGACGAGGCGATCGCCCGCGCCGCCTCGGCGGCCTGGCGGGACGAGCCCGACGGCTTCCGCGCCCTTGCCGCCGGGACCCGCGCCACGCTGGAGGCCCTGCGCGAGGACGTCACGCTGCTGGCGCCGGCCGAGGGCAGCTACAGCCTGGCCTCCAGCGAGGCCCCGCTGGTGCTCACCGTGCAGAACGACCTGCCCTTCGCCGTCCGCGTGCTCCTGGAGGTGCGCGCCCGCGGCAACGCCGCGCTGACCGTGGAGGACATCGGCCCGCAGGTGCTCGCGCCCGAGCAGCGCACCACGCTGCAGGTACCGGCGCAGGTGCGCCAGTCGGGGCGCTTCGGGGTCGTCGCGACCCTCACCACGCCGGGCGGCGTGCCGCTGGGCGACCCGGTCGAGCTGCAGGTGAAGAGCACCGCCTACGGCTCGATCTCGCTGGCCATCACGATCGGCGCCGCGGCGCTGCTCGCGCTGCTCTTCCTGCGCCGCCTGGTGCGCTTCCTGGTGCGCCGGCGGCGGGGGACGCCGGAGGCGGACGACGCCCTCCCGCTGCCGCCCACCCGGAGCCCGGTGTGAGCCCGACCGGCGACCGGCGGCTCGAGGACCGGCCGCCCGGCGAGCGCCCGCCCGCGGACCGGCCGGAGGAGGGCGGCCCCGGGCACGCCGACGCCGTCCGGCAGCGCGCCCGGCCGCTGCCCCCCGTGCCGCCGTCCACCGGGCCCCAGCGCACCGCCGAGCCGGGTCGCGCCGCCGGATCCTGGTCACCCCGGGGGCCGGAGCGGGCCGGCGCGGGGTCCGTGCGCTCCGGTCGCGGGACCCCGCTGCCCCCGCCGCCCTACCCCCAGGCGCCGGCGACCCCCGGTCCGGGCACCGCCGCCGGGCTCGCCGCACCCGCGCCGCGGCCGCTGCCGCCGGTGCCGCCGCCCGTCGCGCGGGCCCGCCCCCTGCCGCCGCCCCCGCCGCCGCGCCGGCCGGCCCGCTTCGTCCCGGGCCCCGACGACACCCAGCTCATCCCGGTGCTGCCGGCGGTGCCCCGGCGGGTCGACGAGAGCGACGAGGAGGCCGAGGCCCGGGAGGGCACCCCCGGCGCGAGCACGGGCATCCTCCGGGCGGCCGGCACCATGGCCGTGGCCACCCTCGTCTCCCGGGTCACCGGGCTGCTGCGCACCATGGTCCTGGCCGCGGCCCTGGGCGTCGGCCTGGTCAACGACGCCTACAACACGGCCAACACCCTCCCGAACATCGTCTACGAGCTGCTGCTCGGCGGCGTGCTGACGTCGGTCGTCGTCCCGCTGCTGGTGCACGCGCAGGAACGCGACGCCGACGGCGGCGTGCGCTACGCCCAGCGGCTGGCCACCGTCGCCCTCAGCGGCCTGGTGGTGGTCACCGGGCTGGCGATCGCCGCCGCCCCGCTGCTGACCTCGCTCTACGGCATCTCGGGGGACCCGGACCAGGTGCGGCTGGCCAACTGGCTGGCCCGCATCCTCCTGGTCGAGATCGTCTTCTACGGGGTGGGCGCGCTCGCGCAGGCGGTGCTCAACGCCCGCGGGGTCTTCGGCCCGCCGGCCTGGGCGCCGGTGCTCAACAACGTCGTGGTCATCGCGACCGGCGCGCTGTTCATCGCCGCGAGCGGCCCCGGCGAGCTCTCCCCCGCGACGATCACGCCCACCCAGGTCTGGCTGCTCGGCATCGGCACCACCCTCGGCATCGCCCTGCAGGCGCTGGTCCTGCTGCCGCTGCTCCCCCGGGTCGGCGTCCCGCTGCGCCCCCGCTGGAACCTGCGGCAGACCGGCCTGCAGGAGGCGGGCTCGCTCGGGCTGTGGGTCATCGGCTACGTCGCGGTCAGCCAGATCGGTGTCGTGGTGGCCACCCGGATCGCCAACCAGGCCAACCGGGACGGCGGCCTGGGGTCCAGCGCGTTCGGCATCGCGAGCCTGCTGTTCCACATGCCCTACGGGATCATCGGCGTCGCGCTGCTCACCGCCCTGCTGCCGCGGATGAGCCGCGCCGCCGCCCGCGCCGACGTGCCGGGCGTGGCCCGGGACCTCTCGCTCGGCACCCGGCTCTCGGCACTCGGTCTGCTGCCGGTCACCGCGGCGCTGACCGTCGTCGGCCCGGCGCTGGCGGTGGTCGCCTTCGCCCGCGGCAACACCAGCGTCGAGGAGGCCCGGGCGATCGGCGTCGCGCTGGCCATCGGCGCCTTCGGCCTGCTGCCGATGGCGGTCACCCTCCTGCAGCTGCGGGTCTTCTACGCGATGAAGGACGCGCGGACGCCCACGCTCATCCAGGTCGGCATGGTCGGCGTCCGCGTCCCGCTGCTGCTCGCCGTCCCGGCGGTCGTCCCCCCCGACGGTGTGGTCGCGGGCCTGATGCTGGTCACCAGCCTCACCTACGTCGCCGGGTGGGTGCTCGGGAACCTGGCGCTGCGGCGCCGCCTGGGCGCGCTGCGCACCGGCGAGGCGGCGGGTCAGGTGCTGCGCGTGGCGGCGGTGTCACTCGTCGCGGCGCTCCTCGGGTGGGTCGCCGTCGAGGTGACCGAGGACGCCTTCGGGACCTCGGTCGCAGGCTCGCTCGGGACCCTCCTCGTCGGTACCGTGGTCGTCGGTGTCGCCTCCCTCGTCGGGATCGTGCTCGCCCGGGTGCCCGAGGTCCGGGAACCCCTGGCTCGGGCCAGGGCCCGGCTGGGTCGCCGGTGAGCGGCGGGCGGCGCCAGGGCCGGGGCACCCCGGACCCGTTGGGCAGCGAACAGGGGGGCCGGCTGAGCCGATGACGTCCACGATCACCGGCCTCCCGGACCGCTACCGCCCCCTCGACGAGCTGGGTCCCCCCGAGACCACGGCGACCGGCGTCATCCACGCCTGGCGCGCCCGCGACCGGGTCCTCAACCGCGACGTCGCCATCCGCGTGCACACCCCCGGCGGCCACGCCGCCCGGGAGTGGATCACCCGCGCGCTCACCGCCGGCGGGCTGGCCACCCCGACGCTGGCGATGGTCTACGACGCCGCCGAGGGCCACGACGGCCCGGGCGGCGCGGCCTACGTCGTCAACGAGTGGATCGAGGGGCGCACCCTGGCCGACCGGCTGGCCGACGGGCCGATGCCCGAGGCCGAGGCGCGCACCGTGCTGCGCCGGCTGGCCGAGGGCGTCGCGGAGGCGCACCGGGTCGGCCTGGCCGTCGGCGGGCTGACCCCCGAGGCGGTGGTCCTGCGGCCCAACGGGCTGGTCGGGCTGCGCGCGGTCCCGGCCGTCACCGGCACCATGCAGGGCGACATCGCCGCGCTGGGCGAACTGGTCGAGCACTGCCTCACCGCGGGTGCTCCCGGCCGGGCCGCCGGCCTCTCCCCGGACCTGGCCGCCCTCGTCCGCCGGGCCCGGTCGACCGAGCCGGGCAGCCTGTCCAGCGTCGCGGCGATGGCCGCCCTGCTCGCCGAGCGCCCCCGCCGGCCCGTCGCCGACACCGCCCGCGGTGCCGACGAGAGCGACAGCGGGTGGCTCCGGCGGCTGCGGGAGCGGCGCGACGCCGCCGGTGGTCGGGCCGACGACCACGACGAGGCGGGGGACGCCGGCGTCCACCTCCTCCCCCCCGAGGACGACGACCCGGCCCCGACGCTGGCCGCGCGCGGCTCGCGGCGCCCCGCACCCCCGGCACCGCCGGCCCCCCCGCGCCGGGACGCCGAGGAGGACCTGCTGCCCCTCGGTGACGGGTTCGGCGCCGAGGCCGACGAGCGGTGGGCCGACGACCGCTGGGACGACGACCGCTGGGACGACGAGGAGGGGACCGGGTCGCTGCCGGAGAACCGCCGCCGGGCGCTGGTCATCGGCCTGCCGCTGCTGGCCCTCGCCGTCGTCGTCGCGCTGGCCTGGTGGGTCGGCAGCAACGTGCTGTCGGTGGCCGGCTCGGTCGAGGAGGCCGACGGCGCGGCCACCTCCCCGCCGGCCAGCAGCGCCCCGGCCGCGGAGCCCGAGCCGGCGGCCCCGCCGGCGGCCGGGCCGGCCGCCATCGCCGGGTCGGTGGTGTTCAACCCGTTCGGCGACGGGGAGCCGGAGAACGACGACGCGGTGGGCCTGTCCCACGACGGCGACCCGGGCACCGCCTGGTCGACGGTCACCTACCGGGGCTCGGCCGCGTTCGGCAACCTCAAGCCGGGCGTCGGCGTCCGCTACGACCTGGGCGACGCGCAGCCCGTCTCCGGGGTCTCGGTGACCACCACGACCCCGGGCATCGCCGTGGAGGTCCGCGCCGGGACCGCCGACACCACGGACCTCGAGGCGTACCCCACCGTCGCCGCCGGCGCCGTCGACGGCACCACCGAGCTGGCCTTCCCCGAGCCGGTGGACGCCCGCTACGTGCTGGTGTGGATCACCTCGCTCGTGCCCGCCGAGGGCGGCTTCGAGGGCGACCTCGCCGAGGTGACGGTCACCCGGGCCGGCTGACGGCAGCACCCCACCACTCCACCGCACCCGCCCCGAGGACGGGGTCGCGGGGTGGGCCGGCGCGGCCCGGCGCCGGGGAATGGCGCCCCTACCATCCTCGTTGTGCCGCCTGTGACCAGTGACCACCAGCCCACTCCCGGCCCCGCGGTGACCGCCGAGCACGCCGAGCCCGCGATCCCGCCCGCGGAGCACGACGGGGTCCGCGATCTGATCATCATCGGCTCGGGTCCGGCCGGCTACACCGCCGCCGTCTACGCCGCCCGCGCCAACCTGCACCCGCTCGTGTTCGAGGGCTCGCAGTTCGGCGGGGCGCTCATGACCACGACCGAGGTCGAGAACTTCCCCGGGTTCCCCGAGGGGGTCCAGGGCCCGCAGCTCATGGACGACATGCGCACCCAGGCCGAGCGCTTCGGCGCCGAGCTGGTCGCCCGCGACGTCACCGAGGTCGACCTGGCCGCGACCCCCAAGGTCGTCAAGGTCGGCGACGAGGTGCACCGGGCGCACGCCGTCATCGTCGCGACCGGGTCCAAGTACCGGTACCTCGGCCTGGACAACGAGGCGCGCCTGCTCGGCCGCGGTGTCTCGGCCTGCGCCACCTGCGACGGCTTCTTCTTCCGCGACCAGGACATCGTCGTGGTCGGCGGCGGCGACTCGGCGATGGAGGAGGCCACCTTCCTCACCCGCTTCGCCAAGAGCGTCACGGTCGTGCACCGGCGCCCGGAGCTGCGCGCGTCGAAGATCATGCAGAAGCGCGCCCAGGACAACGAGAAGATCCGCTGGGCACTGAACCGGACCGTCAGCGACGTCCTCGGCGAGGAGACCGTCGCCGGCGTCGAGCTGACCGACGTCGACTCCGGCGCCACGGAGACGCTCCCGGTCGCCGGCATGTTCGTCGCCATCGGCCACGACCCCCGCAGCGAGCTCTTCGCCGGCCAGCTGAAGCTGGACGACGAGGGCTACATCCAGGTCGAGCACCCGACGACGCGCACCAACATCGAGGGCGTCTTCGCCTGCGGCGACGTCGTCGACCACATCTACCGGCAGGCCATCACCTCGGCCGGGACCGGTGCCGCGGCGGCGATCGACGCCGAGCGCTGGCTGGCCGAGGCCTTCGGCGAGCGCTGAGCCCCCGGCGCGAGCGCTGAGCCCCGGCGGCAGCCGGGCCCCGAACGCGCGCCGACCCGGTGCCGGGTGCGCCGCGCGCCCGGTTCGGGGCTCCCCGGAGCGGGCACCCACGCCATCGGGCATAGCCGGCCGCCGCCGCTGGTTGTGCCCGGCGGACCCCCGACCACGAGAGGAAGACCATGGCAGGCAACACCAAGACGGTCACCGACGCCAGCTTCGCCGACGACGTGCTGGGCAGCGAGAAGCCCGTGCTCGTCGACTTCTGGGCCGAGTGGTGCGGACCGTGCAAGATGGTCGCCCCGGTGCTCGAGGAGATCGCCGCCGAGCACGCCGACAAGCTCACCGTCGCCAAGCTCAACATCGACGAGAACCCGCAGATCGCCCGTGACTACCAGGTCATGTCGATCCCGACGATGACGGTCTTCCAGGGCGGCAAGCCGGTCAAGAGCATCATCGGCGCCAAGCCGAAGGGCGCCATCCTCTCCGACCTCGCGGACTACCTGTAGGGGCCGCCTCCAGGGCCGCCCCGGCTCGGCGCCGGGGCGGCCCTGGCGCGTCCCGGGCCGCCCCGGTGCGCCGACACCCCCTCGGGGGGACCACAATCGACCGGGATGGGAACCGACAGCCGCATGCACCCGCTGCGCCCGGGGGACCGCGGCCCCGCCGTCGCCGACGTCCGGGCCGCCCTGCGGGCCCTGGAGCTCCTCCCGGCGGCCAACGGCGCCGGGCCCGGTGACCCCGGGGACCTCGAGCAGGCCGAGTACGACCGGGCCACCGAGCTCGCCGTCCGCCACTTCCAGCAGGTCCGCGGGCTCACCGTGGACGGCCTGGTGGGGGAGGAGACCTACCGGGCGCTGTCGGAGGCCCGGTGGTCCCTCGGCGACCGCCTGCTGCACCACGACCCCGAGCGCCCCACCCGCGGGGACGACGTCACGTCGCTGCAGGAGCGCCTGCACGAGCTCGGCTACGACGCCGGCCCCGTCGACGGGGTGTTCGGCGCCGACACCGAGCGCGGCCTGCGCGCCTTCCAGCGCGACTACGGGCTGACCTCCGACGGCACGTGCGGGCCGGCCACGTTCCGGGCGCTGCGCCAGCTGGGCCGCAAGGTCACCGGCGGCCGGCCGCAGCTGCTGCGGCAGAGCGCGGTGTTCGTCGAGAGCGGCCCGCACCTGATCGGACGCCGCATCGTCGTCGACCCCGGCCACGGCGGGCCGGACCCCGGCCACACCGTCGGCGAGACCACCGAGGCCGACCTGGTGCTCGATCTCGCCTCCCGCATCGAGGGGCGGCTGGCGGCCGCGGGCGCCACGGTGTACCTCACCCGCGGCCGCTCGCAGAACCCGACCGGCGAGGAGCGCACCGCCTTCGCCAACGACGCGCGGGCCGACCTCTTCCTCTCCCTGCACGTCGACGGGCACGCCTCCCAGCACGCCCGCGGGGTGGCGAGCTTCTACTACGGCACCGGGTCGGGGGCGTCCTCCACGGTGGGCGAGCAGTTCGCGAACCTGCTCCGCCGGGAGGTCGTGGCCCGCACCGGGCTGGTCGACCTGGGCTCGCACCCCAAGACGTGGCAGATGCTGCGGGCCTCGCGGATGCCCGCCGTGCGGCTGGACTGCGGGTACCTCAGCCATCCCGTCGACCGGCTGCTGCTGCTCGACGCCCGGCTGCGCAGCACGGTGGCCAGCGCCGTCCTGGCGGCCGTGCAGCGGCTGTTCCTGCCCGCCGAGGCCGACCCGCCGACGGGCACCTTCGTCCTCCCCGCGCGGGTCTAGCGGCCCCGCCCGGCCGGTGCGACGGGTGGGCGGGGCGCGAGTGACGGGTGGGGGCGGACCGGTCCGTCCGCCCGTGTCCCCCGCCCGGCCCGGCGGAGGGCCTCCCTACACTCGACGGGTGGCCTCTCTCCCGCCCGGCACCTCCCCGGGCCCCGGTGCGCACCCCCACCCGGCGCCGCGCCACCCGCGGCTCGACCCGCTGGCCGACCGGTACGCCGCACGCACCCACGGGATGAAGACCTCGGAGATCCGGGCGCTGTTCTCGGTGGTGAGCCGCCCCGAGGTCGTCTCGCTCGCCGGCGGCATGCCCGCGGTCACCGCCCTCCCGCTGGACGCCGTGGGCTCGATGATCGGGGAACTGGTCACGGGCATGGGCGCGCAGACGCTGCAGTACGGCTCGGGTCAGGGTGACCCGCGGCTGCGCGAGCGCATCTGCGACGTCATGGCGCTGGAGGGCATCACGGACGCCTCGCCGAGCGAGGTCGTCGTCACCGTCGGCTCGCAGCAGGGGCTGGACCTGGTGACCCGGGTGTTCTGCGACCCCGGTGACGTCATCCTCGCCGAGGGCCCCTCCTACGTCGGCGCGCTGGGCGTCTTCGAGGCCGCCCAGGCCCGGGTCCGGCACGTGACCATGGACGACGACGGCCTGGTGCCCGAGGCGCTGGAGCAGGCGCTGCTCGAGTGCCGCGCCGCCGGGGACCGCGTCAAGTTCCTCTACACGGTGCCCAACTTCCACAACCCGGCCGGCGTCACCCTCTCCGAACCGCGGCGCCAGGCGGTCATGGAGATCGCCGACCGGTACGACCTGCTCGTCATCGAGGACAACCCCTACGGCCTGCTCGGCTTCGACCGGGAGCCGATGCGGGCGCTGCGGGCGCGCGACGACCAGCGGGTCATCTACCTGGGCTCGTTCTCCAAGACCTTCTCGCCGGGCCTGCGGGTCGGCTGGGTGCTCGCCCCCCTCGCGGTGCGCGAGAAGCTGGTCCTGGCCACCGAGGCCCAGGTGCTCTGCCCGCCGTCGCTGACCCAGTACGCCGTGGCGCGCTACCTGGACACCCAGCCGTGGCGCGAGCAGATCAAGCTGTTCACCGAGCTCTACCGCGAGCGGCGCGACGCCACGCTGGAGTCGCTCGAGGCGCTCATGCCGGCGGGCACCACCTGGACCCACCCGGACGGCGGGTTCTACGTCTGGCTGAAGCTGCCGCACGGCCTGGACGCCAAGCTCATGCAGCCGCGGGCGGTCAACGCGCACGTCGCCTACGTCCCGGGCATCGGGTTCTACGCCGACGGCTCGGGCCGCGAGCACATGCGGCTGTCCTACTGCTACCCCGAGCCCGACCAGATCCGCGAGGGGGTGCGCCGGCTGGCCCGGGTCGTCGAGGCCGAGCTGGAGCTGCACGCCACCTTCGACGCCGTCGACACCGGCACCTTCCGGGCCGTCCGCGGGGGGACCCAGGTGCCGGGCGTGGACCCGTTCGTGGGACCCGCCAACAGCGACCGCTACGGGGACCGGGGATGAGCGAGCCCACCACCACACCTGCCGCGGCACCCGCCGCCGCGCCGCCGGACCGCGGGGACCCGCTGCGGGCGGTCGTCCTCGCCGGGGGCCTCACCTTCGAGCGGGAGGTCAGCCTCTCCTCGGGCACCCAGGTCTGGGAGGAGCTCAACCGGGTCGGCCTGGACGCCGAGCTGCGCGACGCCGACGCCGACCTGCTGCCCGGGCTGGCCGCCGCCCGCGCCGACGCGGTGTTCATCGCGCTGCACGGGGCGACGGGGGAGGACGGGTCGCTGCGGGCGGTGCTGGACCTCGCCGGCGTCCCCTACGTGGGCTCCCCGGCCGCGGCCTGCCGGCTGGCGTGGGACAAGCCCGCCGCGAAGGGCGTCGTCCGCTCCGCCGGCCTGACCACCCCCGACTGGGTGGCCCTGCCGCACAGCACGTTCCGCGAGCTCGGCGCCGGCGCGGTCCTCGACCTCATCGTGGCCCGGCTCGGGCTGCCGCTCATGGTCAAGCCCGCCTCCGGCGGGTCCGCGCTCGGCGCGCAGAAGGTCGCCCGTGTCGAGGACCTCCCCGCCGCGATGGTCAGCTGCTTCGCCTACGGCGACACCGTGCTCGTGGAGCGCTTCGTGGACGGCGTGGAGCTCGCCCTCGGCGTGGTGGACCTGGGGGAGGGGCCGCAGGCCCTGCCGGCCGTGGAGATCACGCCCGAGTCCGGCGTCTTCGACTACACCGCGCGGTACACCCCGGGCCTGACCGAGTACCACGCACCGGCGCGGGTGCCCGACGACGTCGCGGCCCGGGCCGCGGCGCTCGCCGTCGAGGTGCACCGGGTGCTCGGGCTGGCCGACCTGTCCCGCACCGACGCCATCGTCAGCCCGGACGGCGAGGTCCACTTCCTCGAGGTCAACGTCTCCCCGGGGCTGACGGAGACCTCGATGTACCCGATGGCCCTCGAGGCGGCCGGCCACTCGCTGGGCGACGTCCTCGCCCGGCTGCTCACCCGGCGGGCCGCCACGGCCCGCTGAGCGCCGACCCCGGCCGTGCCGGGGCCGCACGGGCGAGGAGGCCCGTTTCCGCTGTGACGGAAACGGGCCTCGTGTCGCGGGGACGGGCCGCTCAGCCCTCCGGGTGCCGCCCGGTGATGTCGGGGGCCATCTGGCCGATGATCCGCTGGAGGTCGTCGACGGAGCCGAACTCGACGACGATGCGCCCCTTGGCCCGGCCGATCTGGATCCGCACCTTGGTCTCGAAGGCGTCGGAGAGGCGGCCGGCGAGGTCCTCGACACCCGGGGCGTTGAACCGCCGCGGCCGGCGCTTGGCGGCCGGCTGCTCGGCGACGGCCAGCGCGACGGCCTCCTCGGTGGCCCGCACCGACATGCCCTCGGCGACGATCCGGGTGGCGAGCGCGTCCTGCGCCTCGGCGTCCGGCAGCCCGAGCAGCGCCCGGGCGTGCCCGGCCGAGATGACCCCGGCGGCCACCCGGGTCTGCACCTTCACCGGCAGCTTGAGCAGGCGGATGGTGTTGGTGACCTGCGAGCGGCTGCGCCCGATCCGCTGGGCGAGCTCCTCGTGGGTGGCGCCGAACTCCTCGAGCAGCTGCTGGTAGGCCGCCGCCTCCTCGAGCGGGTTGAGCTGGACGCGGTGGATGTTCTCCAGCAGCGCGTCCCGCAGCAGCGCGTCGTCGGTGGTGTCCCGGATGATGGCCGGCACGCTGTCCAGCTCGGCCGCCCGGGCGGCGCGCAGCCGCCGCTCGCCCATGATGAGCTCGTAGCCGCCGTCGGTCCGCTCGCGGACGACGATGGGCTGCAGCAGGCCGAACTCGCGGACCGAGTGGGTGAGCTCCTCGAGCGCCTCGTCGTCGAAGACCTGGCGCGGCTGCCGCGGGTTGGGGACGACGTCGGCGACGGCCACCTCGCGCAGCTGGGCACCGGGGACGCCGACGGCCGCCTCCTCGGCCTGCCGGGCCACCGTCGCCGCGGCCTGCGCGGCCGGGGGGAGCAGGTGGACGGGGGCCGCGGTCGGCTCGGCGGCCGCCGCCGTGCTGCCCGGGCCGGCCGGCTCCGGCGGGGTGCCGGGAGCCGGCTGCTCGGCCGGCGGGGCGCTGGTCGGGATCAGGGCCGCCAGTCCCCGGCCGAGACCGCCGCGCTTGGTCATGCTCGCTCCTCTGTGGTGCGGGACGGGGGAACCGGGACGGTGGCCGCGTCAGCGTCACCGAGGGCCAGGGACGCGGCCGGGGGTGCGGTCACCGCGGCCGGGCCCGACGGTGCCGGCAGCGGGGGGAGCGAGACGCCGCGCTCGGCGAGCTCGCGGGCCGCCTCGACGTAGCTGGTGGCACCCCGCGACCCCGGGTCGTAGGTGAGCACCGACTGCCCGTAGCCGGGCGCCTCCGAGACGCGGACGTTGCGGGGGATGACGGCGTCGAGCACCAGCGCGCCGAAGTGGTTGCGGACCTCCTCGGCGACCTGGTCGGCCAGCTTGGTCCGCCCGTCGTACATGGTCAGCAGGATGGTGCGGACGGCGATGCCCGGGTTGAGGTGCTGCCGGACCAGGTCGATGTTGTTGAGCAGCTGGCCCAGCCCCTCGAGCGCGTAGTACTCGCACTGGATGGGGATGAGCACCTCGTCCCCGGCCACCAGCGCGTTGAGGGTGAGCAGGCCGAGGGACGGCGGGCAGTCCACCAGCACGTAGTGCGGCCGGTCCTGCTCGGGGAGGGCGTGCAGGTAGGCCTCGATGGCCCGTCGCAGCCGGTACTCGCGGGCGACCACGGAGACCAGCTCGATCTCCGCGCCGGCCAGGTCGATGGTGGCCGGGACGCAGCGCAGCAGCGGGCTCGCCGAGGTCGGGTGGACCACCTCCGACAGCGAGCTGTCACCGACGAGGGCGTCGTAGATGGACGGCGTCCCGACGCTGTGCTCCACGCCCAGCGCGGTGCTGGCGTTGCCCTGGGGGTCGAGGTCGATGACCAGGGTCCGCAGGCCGTACAGCGAGAGCGCGACACCGAGGTTCACCGTGGACGTCGTCTTCCCGACGCCGCCCTTCTGGTTGGCGACGGAGATGACCCGGACCCGGCTCGGCGCGGGGAACGGCTCCTGGTCGGCGGCGTGCAGGACGCGGGTGGCCCGGAGCGCCTCCATGGCGATGGGGCTGTCGAAGTCGCCCGGTGTCGGACCGGCCACCCGCTCCCCGGCGGCGCTGTCGGCCGCGAGGCTGCTGCGCAGCCGCTGGCCCGGGTCGGTCATCCGGATCCCTCCCTGCCGATCCGTTTCACGTGGAACGGAGTCGAGCGACGCTGCTGTTCCACGTGGAACCGCGCTCACCGGCGTCCACGGGTCATGACCACCACGGTAGTGGCAGCCTCCCCGAGCTCCGCGCCGACAGCCCGCGCGGACACCCCACGCATGCCCGCCGCCTCCAGCTCGGGGAGCATCCCCGGCAGCTCCTCGACGGCGCGGGACCCGACCAGCGCGACCAGCAGGGTGCCCGGGGCCATGAGCCCGCGGCACCACCCGACCAGGCGTGGGAGCGCGGCGACCGCCCGGGCGGTCACGACGTCGACCGGGCCCACCGCGGCGCGCGTCGCCCGCTCCTCGGCGCGGCCGCGGACCACCCGCCAGGGGGTGCCGAGTTCCTCGACGACCTCCTCGAGGAACTCCACCCGCCGGGCCATCGGCTCCACCAGGGTGAGGGCGAGATCGGGCCGGGCCAGGCCCAGCGGGACGCCCGGCAGGCCGGCCCCGCTGCCGACGTCGACCACGCGCGCCCCCTGCGGCACCGCCTCGGCCACCGCGGCGCTGTTGAGGACGTGCCGCTCCCACAGCCGCGGCACCTCCCGCGGGCCGATCAGCCCGCGGGTGACGCCGTCCGTGGCCAGCCGCGCCACGTACCGCTCCACGCCGGTCAGGGCGGCCCCGAAGACCGCCCGGGCCTGCTCGGGGGCCGGCGGCACCTCGGGGGCGACGGGCGGGGTCACTTCTCCCGCAGGACCACGACGCGGCGGTTCGGCTCCTCGCCCTCGGACTCGCTGCGCACGCCCGCGACCCGTGCGATGACGTCGTGGACGACCTTGCGCTCGAACGGGTTCATCGGCGCGAGGCGCTCGGGCTGGCCGCTGGTGGCGACCCGCCGGGCGGTCTCGCCGGCCAGGGCGGTCAGGTCGGACCGGCGCCGGGCCCGGAAGCCGCCGACGTCGAGCATCAGCCGGCTGCGGACCCCGGTGGACTGGGCGACCGCGAGCCGGGTCAGCTCCTGCAGCGCCTCCAGGACGGCGCCGTCCGAGCCGACCAGGTCCCCCAGGTCGCCACCGACGATGGCCACGCTCGCCCGGTCGCCCTCGACGTCGAGGTCGATGTCGCCGTCCACGTCGAGGATGTCGAGCAGCCGCTCCAGGTAGTCACCGGCGACGTCGCCCTCGCGGACCAGCAGGTCGTCGGCCTCGTCCGCCCCACCCGCCTCGTCCGCGTCGTCGACGAGCGCGGCCGCGCCGTCCTCGTCGGGGTCGGGCAGGTCCGGCTGCGCGACCGGGCCGTCCTGCGGCACGGGGCTGAGCACGGCGCCCGAGGTGGCCTCGGCGGTGGCGGCGGTGTCGGTGGGGTGCTGCGGAGCACTCACGGGGGTCCTCCCAGATCGGTGAGGGGCGGCCGGGTTCTCCCGGTGGTCGGTGGGGCCGGCGCGCGCGCCGGTGCCGGTGGGGTGCTGGTCAGCGGCGCTTGCGCTTGCCCCGGTTGGCGGGGCCCTGACCGCCCCGGCCGGCGCCGCTGCGCGGCCGGTTCCCGCCGGTGCGGGGCGCGGGCGGCTGGCCGTTGGAGGCCGCCGTGGACCCGCCGGAGCCGGAGCCCGCGGGCGGCGTCGTGCCCTCCCCCTCGGCGGTGGCTGCGCCGGACCCGGCGTCGTCCTTGCCGAGGTCGACCGGCGGGGTCGCCGGGCGGCCGGGCTTGGGGCGGACCGGCTTGGCACCGGGCTTCGGCGCGAGCGTGCGGGGGTCGACGGCCGGCTTGTCGGCGGCCGCCTTCGCCTTGGCCGCGGGGGACCCGGGCGGGGGCATCTTGCGCAGGATGAAGAACTGCTGGCCCAGCGTCCACAGGTTGTTGGTGAACCAGTAGAGCAGGACGCCGATCGGGAAGAAGAAGCCCGTGACGAAGAGGCTGATGGGCATGCCGTAGAGCAGCAGCTTCTGCACCATCGCCGCCTGGCCCTCGACGGGGCCGGCCCGCTTCATGGTCTGCTTCTGGGTCACGTACGTCGTCGTGCACATGATCACGATGAGCACGAAGCCGACGACGCGGATGTTGAGCCAGCTCACGCCGTCGAGGGCGAGCAGCGCCTCGGCCTTCGGGCCGGTCATGAAGAACGAGGACGAGATCGGCGCACCGAACAGCGGCGCCCGCGCCGCCTCGTCGGTGAGCTCGTCGCTCCAGCCGTACAGCCCGGGAGCACCGGGCGCGAGCCGGCGCAGGACGTGGAACAGCGACAGGAAGATCGGGATCTGCGGCAGGATCGGCAGGCAGCCGGCCAGCGGGTTGACGCCGCGCTCCTTCTGCAGCGCCATCATCGCCTGGCTGAAACCCTGCTTGTCGCTGCCGTACTGCTTGCGCAGCTTCTGGATCTCCGGCTGGATCTCCTGCATCGCCCGCTGCGACTTGATCTGCTTGACGAACAGCGGGAACAGCAGGACCCGGATCGTCACCACCAGGAACACGATCGACAGCGCCCAGGCCAGGCCGGAGAGGCCGGTGCCCGCGGCGGGGTCCCCGAAGACGGTGTTCCACAGCGAGTGCCACCGGGCCATCACCCAGGAGATGGCGGTGTACAGCCAGTCAAGCAAGGCCAGCCTCCTGCTGGGCGGGCCGGCGGGGCGCCGGCTCGTGGTCTCGGTCGGTGCGCGCCGGCGGGACGGGGTCGAACCCGCCGGGGTGCCAGGGCGCGCACTTCAGCAGCCGGCGCAGCGCCAGCCATGTGCCGCGGGCCGCGCCGTGGACCTCGAGGGCCTCGACGGCGTAGGCGCTGCAGGTGGGGGCGAAGCGGCAGCGCGGGGGGAGCGCCGGGCTCACCGCCCGCTGGTAGAAGCGGACGGCGGCCAGCAGGGACCGCCGCACCGGGGTGCGGCCGGACGACCCTCGGGGCGAGCTCACCGGGGGGCCGGTCCAGGTGTGCCCGCGCGCGGCGCGAGGAGCCGGTCGAGGCCGGAGGCGAGGTCGCGGCGCAGCCGGGCGGAGTCCGCGCCGGCGGCCTCGGGGCGGGCGCGCACCACCAGGTCGGCCGTCCCGGGGAGCCGGTGCAGCTCCTCGCGCACGGCCGCGCGCAGGCGCCGGGTGACGCGGTGGCGGACCACCGAGTTGCCGACGGCCTTGCCCACCACGAAACCGGCCCGTGGGCCACCGGCTGCGCCGGCGGGGCCGGGCAGCGGCGTCACGGGCCGTTCGGGGAGGTAGTGGAGGACCATGGTCGGCCGTCCGGCGCGCCTACCGGACCGGACGACCGCGGTGAACTCCGGACGCCGGCGCAGGCGGGCCTGCGCGGGCAGCACCTCAGGCGGAGAGCTTCTCGCGGCCCTTGCGCCGACGGCCGGCGATGATCGCCCGGCCCGCGCGGGTGCGCATCCGCAGCCGGAAACCGTGGGTCTTGGACCGGCGGCGGTTGTTCGGCTGGAACGTGCGCTTGCTCACGAGGTACTCCCACTGACACGACGTCGACGGCGCGCACCGGCCGGCGGGCAGGCACGCGAGGGCCGCGGGTGGCGACGCTGTCTCGGGGTGACCGGCGCGTCGCGTCCGCGGAACTCCGACCAGCATAGCCGAACCGCGCCGCCCGGCGGCGGGCTCCGAGCCGACCCGGGCAGCCGACCCACCCCCGGGGTGCACCGCCCCCGGTGGTGGGGCCGACCGGAGCTGTCAGGACGCGCCGGTACCGGGGAGGCACCCCGCCCCCCCGGAGTTCACCGTGTCGTTGCCGGGCTGTGGACGAGGCTGTTAGCGTCGCCGTCGCCCGGCCCCGGAACCCCCGGTCCGGGACGGGCCGAACCGCCGGCTCGACCGACCGCCGCCGCATCGCCACGATCCCGCCCGAACCCGCCTCCCACCTGCGACGACGCACCCGTGCGGAGCGGCTCGCGGAGCTGTCGGGCCGTCGTGCGCGGGTCGTTCACAGCCTGTGGACAGCGATGTGGACGACCTGTGCCCAGACTCCCGCAGCGGGAGTCGGCGGCGGGCGCGAGGGCACGGCGCCGCGGCGGTGGCCGACGACACACGGGACAGGGAGGACGAGGCCATGGCCGATGCCACGGTGGAGCTGGCGACGGTCTGGGACTCGATCCGCGCGCGGCTGGCGACGAGCCTGTCCCCGCAGCAGAACGCGATGCTCAACCTCACCCGGCCGATCGGGTTGTTCGAGGACACCGCCGTCCTGGCCGCGCCCAACGAGTTCACCCAGACGGTGCTGGAGTCCCGGATGCGCCGGGTGCTCGCCGAGGCCCTGTCCGAGCAGCTGGGCCGCGACATCCGCGTGGCGGTGCAGCTGGAGGACGCCCCGGCCGAGCGGGCTCCCGAGCCGGAGCCCGAGCTGCCCACCCGCCGGCCGTGGGCCGCGGTCGAGGCGCAGCGCGCCGCCGAGGACCGGGAGTCGCAGGACCGCGCCGACGACGGGCGCAGCGCCTTCGGGGTGCGCACCGACGCCGCGCAGCTGGCCTGGGAGCGGGACCCGGCCCCGGCGCCCGAGCCCCCGGCCGACGCCGACGGGGAGCACTGGGCGGCGACCGACTGGAGCCCCGCCGGTCGGCGGGGCGGCCGCGGTCCCCGGCCGGCGCAGCGCGACTGGGGCGGGGCGCCCGAGGACGACGGCCCCGCCGTCCTCCCCTTCGACCTCGAGCCCCCGGCCGGCGCGCCCGCGCCGGCCCCGGCACGGGGGCGCCGCGGGGCCGCGGCCCGCGACGGCGACGCCGTGCCGCTGTTCGGTGACCGCCGCGGCCCGGCGGGCGCCGCCGACCCGGGGCTGAACCCGAAGTACGTCTTCGACAGCTTCGTCATCGGCAACAGCAACCGGTTCGCGCACGCCGCGGCCGTTGCCGTCGCCGAGGCGCCGGCCCGGGCCTACAACCCGCTGTTCGTCTACGGCGACTCGGGGCTGGGCAAGACGCACCTGCTGCACGCGATCGGGCACTACGCGGCGCGGATGTTCCCCAACGTCCGGGTGCGGTACGTGAGCACCGAGGAGTTCACCAACGAGTTCATCAACCTGGTGCACTCCGGCCGGGCCGAGGACTTCCGCCGCCGCTACCGGGACATCGACTTCCTGCTCATCGACGACATCCAGTTCCTGGAGCGTGCCGAGCGGACGCAGGAGGAGTTCTTCCACACGTTCAACACGCTGCACAACGCCAGCAAGCAGATCGTGATCACCTCTGACCGGGCGCCGAAGAAGCTCACCACGCTCGAGGACCGGCTGCGGACCCGCTTCGAGTGGGGCCTGATCACCGACGTCCAGGCGCCGGACCTCGAGACCCGCATCGCGATCCTGCGGAAGAAGGCCTACGGCGAGCGGCTGCAGGTGGCCGACGCGGTGCTGGAGTTCATCGCCAGCAAGGTGCAGACCAACATCCGCGAGCTCGAGGGCGCGCTGATCCGGGTGACCGCCTTCGCCAGCCTCAACAAGCAGCAGGTCGACCTCTCGCTGGCCGAGCTCGTGCTCAAGGACCTGATCAGCGACGAGCAGGGCCCGCAGATCACCGCGGCGATCATCATGGCCGCCACGGCCGAGTACTTCAGCGTGACCATGGAGGAGCTGCAGGGCTCCAACCGCAGCCGGACGCTGGTCAACGCCCGGCAGATCGCGATGTACCTGTGCCGGGAGCTGACCGAGCTGTCGCTGCCGCGCATCGGTGCCTCGTTCGGCGGCAAGGACCACACCACGGTCATGCACGCGGTCAAGAAGATCACCAACCTCATGAGCGAGCGGCGGGCCACCTACACGCAGGTCACCGAGCTCACCGCACGCATCAAGAGCCGCGCCCGGCAGTAGCCGTCGGTCGTCGTCCGGGTCGCACGGCGGCCGGGGCCGGCGGACGACGACTGTGTTCCCCGCAGTCGCGGCCCGCCCGGACGACGCGGTCCCCGCACCAGTGGCCGGTCGCTGCCACACAGCGACGGCACGTGGCCGCGGGTGGCTGCCCGCGAGGAGCGGGGCCCGCAGGGTCCCCGACGAGCGGAGCGAGCGCACCGCTCAGCGCCGGCCGGGGACGGCACCTGGCCGCGGGTGGCTGCCCGCGAGGAGCGGGGCCCGCAGGGTCCCCGACGAGCGGAGCGAGCGCACCGCTCAGCGCCGGCCGGGGACGGCACCTGGCCGCGGGTGGAGGCCGGTAGGCCGACGGTGGACACGGCGACCACGGCACAGCGGTCGACGCAGCGCAGTCGACTTCTCCACACCTGTGGGAAACCGTGTGCACGGCGTCCGCCCACGTCCCGGCCGCGCAGACCGCGCCGACCGTCTCCCCGGGGGTCGACAGGTCGAGGAGTTGTCCCCAGGGATGTGCACACCCTGGGGGAATCCCGTACGTGCGACCTCACGCGCCGTCACCGACCGGCCGATCGTCCCCTGCACCGCCCCGATCGGCCGCCGCACGCGGCTGACCTGCACGTTCGCCGCCGACCGGTCTCCGCGCCCCGCACGCGCCCCCACCGCCGTGCACAACACCTGGGGACGGACCGGGGAACGACCAGGGGACGGCGGGTGGACGACGGGGGGCCGACGTGGACGACCATCGAGATGTCCACGTGTCGACAACAGGCGGACGCCGGCCACCCACAGCGCACCAACATGTCGACTTCGGGGCTGACCAGCGCGAACGGCCCCGATCCCCAGGATCCACACCGGTGATGACGAGGATGAGGGAGAGAGATCGAGGATTTCTCGAACCACACTCTGGGTGGGGAAGCAGGGTCGAGAGGGGCTCCCGGGCACCTGGAAGAGGCAGCGGTTACCCACCTGTCCCCACCGCACGGCACGATGAACACCGCAGTGGAAGCGGTCCGACACGAGCAGGGGTGGGTCAGGTCATGAAGTTCCGGGTGGCACGTGAGGTGCTCAGCGATGCCGTCGCCTGGACGGCCCGCAGCCTGCCGCCGCGGCCGTCGGTGCCGGTCCTGGCCGGGATCCTGCTCGACGTCGACGGCAGCCAGCTGTCCGTGTCGGGGTTCGACTACGAGGTCTCGGCGCGCGCGGAGGTCGACGTCCAGGCCTCCGAGGGCGGCCGGGCGCTCGTCCCCGGGCGCCTCCTGGCCGAGATCACCCGGGCCCTGCCGCCGCACCCGGTCGACATCACCGCCGAGGGCCCGCGGCTGGCCATCTCCTGCGGCAACGCCCGGTTCAGCCTGCCCACGCTGCCGGTGGAGGACTACCCGTCGCTGCCGGCGATGCCCTCGTCGGCCGGGGTGGTCGACAGCGACGTGTTCGCCGAGGCGGTCGGCCAGGTCGCCGTGGCCGCGGGGCGGGACGACACCCTGCCCATGCTCACGGGCGTCCGGTTGGAGATCGAGGACGACCTGGTGACCCTCGCCGCCACCGATCGCTACCGCCTCGCGGTGCGCGAGTTCGCCTGGCGGCCGGAGACCCCGGGCCTGTCGGCGGCCGTGCTGGTGCCGGCGCGCACCCTCGCCGACGCCGCCCGGACCCTCACCAGCGGCCCGGAGATCGTGCTGTCGCTGTCCTCGGGGGGCTCCGGCGAGGGCATCCTGGGCCTGTCCGGCAAGGACCGGCAGACCACCACCCGGCTGCTGGACGCCGAGTTCGTGAAGTACCGGGCGATCATGCCGAGCGAGTCGAACGCGCACGCCGTCCTGCCGGTGGGGCTGTTCACCGACGCGGCCAAGCGCGTGGCCCTCGTCGCCGAGCGGGGCACCCCGCTGCGCTGCGAGTTCACCCCGGGCCAGGTCACCCTCCGCGCCGGCGGCACCGATGACGAGGGGCAGGCCGAGGAGCGCTGCGACGTCGAGTTCGAGGGTGACCCGCTGACCATCGGCTTCAACCCGACGTTCCTGCTCGACGGGCTGGCCGCGGTGCACACCGCCCGGGCGCGGATGGACTTCACCAGCCCGCTCAAACCGGCCGTGCTCTCCGGTGTGGAGGAGCCGGCCGCCGACGACGAGGCCGCCGCGGCCAGGCCGGCCGAGCGGCCCGGCAGCTACCGCTACCTGATCATGCCGGTGCGCCTGCCGGGCTGAGAGGGGCCCTCCTGCCCCCACCGCTCGCACGCTCGCGCCGGGCCCTGCAGGAGGGCCGCAGCGGGGAACCGGCCGGCGCCCGGCGCGCGCCCACCGGCGGGGGCGAGCACGATGACCACGGGAGATCGCCGACGAGGGAGGGGCACCGACGTGCAGCTGGGGCTGATCGGGCTGGGCAAGATGGGCGGCAACATGGCCGAGCGGGTGCGCCGCGCCGGCCACGAGGTCATCGGCTACGACCGCTCACCGGGCAAGCGGGACGTCGACAGCCTGCCGGCGCTGGTCGAGGCGCTGTCCGCACCGCGCGTGGTGTGGGTGATGGTCCCGTCCGGCGCGCCGACGCGGTCGACGGTCGAGGAGCTGGCCGGCCTGCTGGAGCCGGGCGACGTGATCGTCGAGGGCGGCAACTCGAAGTACACCGACGACCAGATCCACGACGTCATGTGCCGCGAGAAGGGCATCGGCTACGTCGACGCCGGGGTCTCGGGCGGGGTGTGGGGGCTGGAGAACGGCTACGCGCTCATGGTCGGCGGCACCAAGGAGGACGTCGCCAAGGTCCAGCCGGTCTTCGACGCGCTCAAGCCGCCGGCGCCGAAGGACGAGTCCGGCGAGGAGATCCCCGGGGCCGGCTTCGTGCACGCCGGGCCGGTGGGGGCCGGGCACTTCAGCAAGATGGTCCACAACGGCATCGAGTACGCCCTGATGCAGGCCTACGGCGAGGGCTACGAGCTGCTCGCCGCCGTGGACCTGATCGAGGACGTCCCCGGCGTCGTCAAGTCCTGGACCCAGGGCACCGTCATCCGCTCCTGGCTGCTGGACCTCCTGGTCCGCGCGCTGGACGAGGACCCGGGTCTGGACAAGATCAGCGGGTACGCGGAGGACTCCGGCGAGGGCCGCTGGACCGTCGAGCAGGCCATCGAGAACGCCGTCCCGATGCCGACCATCGCCGCGTCGCTGTTCGCCCGCTTCTCCTCCCGGCAGGAGGACTCGCCGACCATGAAGGCGGTGGCGGCGCTGCGCAACCAGTTCGGCGGCCACGCGGTGCAGGCGGTGCGGAAGCACGAGGCCGAGCGCCCGGCATGAGGAAGGACCCCCCTGCCTCCACCCTCGCGCAGGCTCGCGGTGGGCAGGGGGGCCGTTCCGGCACCTCGCCGCGGGGAAGCTGAGGTGCACGTCCGCCACCTCCAGCTGGTCTCGTTCCGCAACTGGGACCGGGTCGACCTCGCGCTGCAGCCGGGGCCGACGGTCGTCGTCGGCCGCAACGGCGAGGGCAAGACCAACCTCGTGGAGGCGGTCGGCTACCTGGCCACGATGGGCAGCCACCGGGTCTCCGGGGACGCGCCGCTGGTCCGCCACGGCGCGGCGCAGGCCGTCGTCCGGGCGGCGCTGCGCCGCGAGGACCGGGAGCTGCTGGTGGAGGTCGAGATCAACCCGGGCCGGGCCAACCGGGTCCGGGTCAACCGGGCCCCGCTGCAACGCCCGCGCGAGCTGCTCGGCCTGGTGAAGAGCGTGCTGTTCGCGCCGGAGGACCTCGTCCTGGTACGCGGTGACCCCGCCGAGCGCCGCCGCTTCCTCGACGACCTGCTGGTCAGCCGCACGCCGCGGCTGGCCGGCGTGCGCAGCGACTACGACCGGGTGCTCAAGCAGCGCAACGCCCTGCTCAAGACCGCCCGCCTCGCCCGCGGGAAGGCGATCGAGACCCTCGACGTCTGGGACGGGCACCTCACCGACCTCGGCGGCCAGCTGCTCGCCGCCCGGCTGCGGCTGGTCGCCGACCTGTCCCCGCACGTGGCCCGGGCCTACGCGCAGGTCGCCGGCGCGGACGCCGCCCGGGCGGCGCTGGGCTACGCCAGCACGGTGCCCGCGGCCGGCGACGGGACGCCGCTGCCCGAGGGCGCCGCCCTGCCCGACCCCGCGGCGCTGACGGCCGCCCTCGCCGCGCGGATCGCCGAGCGGCGCGCCGACGAGGTCGACCGCGGCATGACGCTGGTCGGCCCGCACCGCGACGACCTGGTCATCTCCCTCGGCGCGGTGCCGGCCAAGGGCTACGCCAGCCACGGTGAGTCGTGGTCGCTGGCCCTGGCGCTGAGGCTGGGGTGCTTCGCGCTGCTGCGGGCCGACGGCGACGAGCCGGTGCTCGTGCTCGACGACGTCTTCGCCACCCTGGACACCGACCGCCGGACCGCGCTGGCCGCCGTGGCCCGCGGGGCCGAGCAGACCCTCATCACCGCGGCCGTGCTCGAGGACGTGCCCGCCGAGCTGCGGCGCACCGTGGTCCAGGTCGCCGGGGGCCAGGCGGTGCCGCTCGGGCCCGCGGCGGCCGAGGATGGACCCGTGGACGGTGCGGTGCTCGAGGAGCGGGCGCGGTGAGCGGGCAGACCGGCGACGGCCCGGCCGGGCGGCCCAGCGACATCGCCCGCGCGGCGCTGGAGGCGGCGCGGGCGGCCTCGGCCGCGCGACCGCGTCCCACCCGGCGGCGGATCGCCGGGCCGCGGCGCGCCTGGACCGGCGCCCGCCCGGGGGACGACGACCCGCAGCCCCTCGGCCGGCTGGTCGACAAGCTGGTGGCCGACCAGGACTGGACGGAGCACACCCGGGTGGGCACGGTCTTCGGCCGCTGGTCGGCCCTCGTCGGTCCCGACATCGCCGCGCACTGCGCGCCGCAGACCCTCACGGAGGGGGAGCTGCTGGTCGTCGCCGAGTCCACCGCCTGGGCCACCCAGCTGCGGCTGCTGGCCCCGACGATCCTGGGCCGGCTGCGGGCCCAGGTCGGCGGGGACGTCGTGACCCGCCTGCGCGTTGTCGGACCGACGGCCCCCAGCTGGAAGAAGGGCCCGCGGTCGGTCCGCGGGCGGGGCCCTCGGGACACGTACGGATAGGAGCCGGCCGGGAACGGCCGCTCCGGGGAGGACGGTGCAGGGATGGGCAGTCCGCGCGACCGCGACGGCTTCGAGGACCGGCCGGACGACGGCAGCGGCTGGCGGGAACCGGTCCACCTCGGCAAGGACGGCGCCGACGGGCCGCAGGCCGACCGCCCGGACGCGGACCGCCCCGACGCCGACCGCCCGCCGCGCGAGGAGCCGGCCGCCTGGCAGCCCCCGGGCTGGGACCTGCCGCCCGCCGCGCCCGCACCGCCGCCGGAGACCGGCGAGCGGCCGGCGACCCGCCCGGGGTTGTTCGGCCCCCGCCGGCCGCGCACGCCCGGCGAGGTGGAGCGGGTGTTCGCCTACCAGGGGGACCCGGTCGGCGCCCAGGGCTGGGCGGTGCAGCACGGCTGGACGGTGTCGGACGGCAGCGCCCCCGAGGACGCCCGGCTGGCCGAGCTGGTGCGCACGGCCCCGGTCCGCGCCACCAAGGACCACCGGCCGGCCGGGGTCATGCGCGGCCGCTACGGGTCCCTGGAGCTGGTGGCCTTCGACGTCCTCTACGCCTCGGGGCGCTACGCCGTCCCGGAGTACGCGGTGACCGCCGCCCCGGTGCTGGGCACCGTGCTGCCGCTGCGGCTGTCCCCGGCCCGGTTCTGGAAGCACCGCACCGGCGGGCTGGTGCACGTGCCCAGCGGCGACGCCGAGTTCGACGCGCGGTGGGTGCTGCTGGCCGCCGAGGACGGCCCGGTCGCGCAGCGGCTGGTGCAGGACCCGGCGCTGCGCGGGCTGCTGCTGGGCAGCGACGACGGCGACGAGTTCTGGACGGCGGCCGGCACCGGCGAGGGCGGCTGGGGCGGGGGGATGGTCGCCGCCATCCGCCCCGACGGGCACCGGCCCGAGCTGATCGAGCACCACGCCCGCCTGCTCGGCGCCCTCGTCGGCGCCCTGTCCGCGGCGGCGTGACCGCTCCGCCGGAGCCCGCCCCGCCGGTCGTGGCCGAACCGGCCGCGGGGGTCCGGGAGCTGCTGCCGCTGCTGCGGCCGCACCGGACCCCGCTGCTGCTGGCGGCGGGGCTCTCGCTGGTCGCGGCGGCCGCCGCCCTGGCGCAGCCGGCGCTGGTGGCCCGGGTCATCGAGGCCGTCGGCGCCGGCCGGCCGCTGCTGCCGGTGGTGCTGCTGCTGGTCGCTGTCCTCGTCGCCGCGGCCGCCCTCGGTGCGCTGCAGCAGTACCTGCTGCAGCGCACCGCCGAGGGCGTCGTCCTCACCACCCGCCGCACCGTCGCCGACCGGCTGCTGCGGCTGCCCGTCGCCGAGTACGACCGTCGCCGCACCGGCGACCTCATGTCGCGGGTCGGGGCCGACACCACGCTCCTGCGGGCGACGGTCACCTCGGGCGTGGTGGAGATCGCCGGCTCGGTGGTGGTCGGCGTGGGCGCGCTGGTGGCCATGGCGCTGGTCGACGTGTGGCTGCTGCTGGTCACCGTGGGCGCCGTGCTCGTGGGGCTGACCGTGGTGGTGTCGGTGTCGCGCCGGGTGCGCCGGCTGTCCCGGCAGGCACAGGAGGCGGTCGGCACCATGAGCGCCGCCGTGGAGCGGGCGCTGTCGGCGGTGCGCACCATCCGGGCCAGCGGCGCCACCGCGCGCGAGGTCGGGGTCGTCGGCGACAGCGCGGCCCGGGCGTACGCCGCCGGGGTGCGGGTGGCCCGGCTGGAGGCGCTGGTCGCGCCGGCCGGGTCGATCGCCGTCCAGGGCGCCTTCCTGGCCGTGCTCGGCCTCGGTGGCTACCGGGTGGCGACCGGCTCGATCGCCGTGTCCGACCTGGTGGCGTTCATCCTCTACCTGTTCCTGCTGGTCATGCCCCTGGGCCAGGCGATCGGCGCGTGGACCCAGTTGCAGACCGGGCTGGGTGCGCTGGCCCGGATCCAGGAGGTGCTGGCCCTGCGCCCCGAGGAGGACGACCGGCCGGAGCGGTCCGCGACCGGCCCGGTCCCGGGTGTGCCGGCGGCCCCGCCGCCCGGCGTCCCCCTGCTGGAGCTGGTGGACGTCGACTTCGACTACCCCGACGGCACGGCGGTGCTGCGCGGGGTGTCGCTCACCGTGCCCGCCGGGTCCCGCGTGGCGCTGGTCGGGCCCTCGGGGGCCGGCAAGTCGACGCTGCTGGCGCTGGTCGAGGGCTTCTACCCGCTCAGCGGCGGGTCGCTGCGCTGGGCCGGGACCGACGTGCGGGACCTGCCGCGGGCGGCGCTGCGCGCTCGGCTGGGCTACGTCGAGCAGGAGGCCCCGGTGCTGGCCGGGTCGCTGCGGGACAACCTGCTGCTGGCCGCCCCGGAGGCCACCGACCCCGAGCTGTGGGCGGTCCTGGCCGACGTCGGCCTCACCGACGTGGTGCAGCGCTCGCCGCGCGGGCTGGACGTGCCGGTGGGCGACGACGGGGTGCTGCTCTCCGGCGGCGAGCGCCAGCGGCTGGCCATCGCGCGCTCGCTGCTGGCCCGGCCGGCGCTGCTGCTCCTCGACGAGCCCACCGCCAGCCTCGACGCGCGCAACGAGCAGCTGCTGCGCCGCACGCTGGCCGCGGCGGCCGCCGACCGCGCGCTGCTCGTGGTCGCCCACCGGCTGTCCACCGTGCTGGACAGCGACCAGATCGTGGTGCTCGACGGCGGCCGGGTGGTCGCCCGCGGCACCCACGAGGAGCTGCTCCAGGAAAGCCCCCTCTACCGCGAGCTCGCCGCCGCCCAGTTGCTCGCCGGACCGGCGACCGGCTGAGCGGCCCCGGGACGGCGTGTCGGCGCCGGGGGCAGCACCGGTGGTGGCGGGCGAGCCGCGAGCGGCGCAGACACGACGTCAGGGCACGGACGGCGACGTTCTTGTCGTAGCGCCCGGTAGACTCGGGAGCAGAAACCGCCAGCATCCGGCTGAGAGCCGTTCTGCGCCCCTGTCCACGTCGGGGCGACGACCCCGGGTGCGCGACAGAAGGGCCCCACGTGGTCGCTCGACCGAAGACCGACGTCCCGGCTGACAACGCCTACTCCGGCAGCTCCATCACCGTCCTCGAGGGCCTCGAGGCGGTGCGCAAGCGCCCCGGCATGTACATCGGCTCCACCGGTGAGCGCGGCCTGCACCACATGGTGTGGGAGGTCGTCGACAACTCCGTCGACGAGGCGCTGGCCGGGCACTGCGACACCGTCCGGGTGACCCTGCTGGCCGACGGCGGGGTCCGGGTGGAGGACAACGGCCGCGGCATCCCGGTGGACGTGCACCCGGTGGAGAAGCGCCCCACCGTCGAGGTGGTCATGACCATCCTGCACGCGGGCGGGAAGTTCGACGGCAAGAGCTACGCGGTCTCCGGCGGGCTGCACGGCGTCGGCGTCACCGTCGTCAACGCCCTGTCGACGCGGCTCGACGTCCGCATCTGGCGCGACGGCACCGAGTGGCACCAGGCCTACGACATGGCCAAGCCCGGCCCGCTGGAGAAGGTGGGGCCGACGAAGAAGCGCGGCACCCAGATCACCTTCTGGGCCGACGGGGACATCTTCGAGACCACGCACTACTCGTTCGACACCATCAGCCGCCGGCTGCAGGAGATGGCGTTCCTCAACAAGGGGCTGACCATCGTGCTGCGCGACGAGCGGCCCGGGCAGAGCAAGGCCGAGACCGGCGTGGCCGAGGAGGTCACCCTCGCCGAGGCCGCCCCGGAGCCGGGCACGGAGGCCGACGCCTTCGAGGCCACCGAGATCACCTACCGCTACGACGGCGGCCTCGAGGACTACGTCCGGCACATCAACGCCAAGAAGACGGCGATCCACCGCTCCATCGTCAGCTTCGGCGCCGAGGGCCTCGGGAAGAACGACATGCGGATGAGCGTGGACGTGGCCATGCAGTGGTCCGACGCGTACTCGGAGTCGGTGTACTCGTTCGCCAACACGATCAACACCCACGAGGGCGGCACCCACGAGGAGGGCTTCCGCACCGCGCTGACCTCCATCGTCAACCGGTACGCCGAGGAGAAGAAGCTCCTCAAGGGCAAGGACGAGAAGCTGCAGGGCGAGGACATCCGCGAGGGCCTCGCCGCGATCGTCTCGGTGAAGATCGGCGACCCCCAGTTCGAGGGCCAGACGAAGACCAAGCTCGGCAACACCGAGGTGAAGGGCTTCGTGCAGCGGGTCTGCAACGAGCAGATCTCGCACTGGTTCGAGGCCAACCCGACCGAGGCCAAGACGATCATCACCAAGGCCGCCTCGGCCGCCCGCGCCCGCCGCGCCGCGCAGGACGCGCGCAAGCTGGCCCGCAAGAACCTGCTGTCGAACAACTCGCTGCCGGGCAAGCTGGCCGACTGCCGGTCGACCGACCCGCGCAACTCCGAGGTCTACATCGTCGAGGGCGACTCGGCCGGCGGTTCGGCGAAGTCCGGCCGCGACTCGATGTTCCAGGCGATCCTGCCGATCCGCGGCAAGATCATCAATGTCGAGAAGGCGCGCATCGACCGGGTGCTGAAGAACACCGAGGTCCAGTCGATGATCACCGCGTTCGGCACGGGCATCCACGACGAGTTCGACCTGTCGAAGCTGCGCTACCACAAGATCGTGCTGATGGCCGACGCCGACGTCGACGGCCAGCACATCCGCACCCTGCTGCTGACCCTGCTGTTCCGCTTCATGCGCCCGCTGGTCGAGGCCGGCCACGTCTACCTGGCGCAGCCCCCGCTGTACAAGATCAAGTGGGGCGGCAAGTGGGGCGACCAGTACGCCTACTCCGACCGGGAGCGCGACGCGCTGCTCCGGGCCGGCCGGGAGGAGGGCCGCAAGGTCCGCGACGAGATGATCCAGCGGTTCAAGGGGCTCGGCGAGATGAACGCCACCGAGCTGTGGGAGACCACCATGAACCCCGAGACCCGCATCCTGCTGCAGGTGACCCTCGAGGACGCCGCCACCGCCGACGAGCTGTTCAGCGTCCTCATGGGTGAGGACGTCGAGGCCCGCCGCAGCTTCATCACCCGCAACGCCAAGGACGTCCGCTTCCTCGACGTCTGACGAAGGACCCCCGTGCCCCCCACCGCTCGCACGCTCGCGGCGGGCCCCTGCACGGGGGCCACCTGACGTCCGCGTCCTCAGCACGAACCGGAGAGACCTGAACTGTGACGGAGACCCCCGCGCGCGACCGGATCGAACCGGTCGACCTCCAGCAGGAGATGCAGCGCAGCTACATCGACTACGCGATGTCGGTGATCGTCGGCCGGGCGCTGCCCGAGGTCCGCGACGGCCTCAAGCCGGTGCACCGCCGCGTGCTCTACGCGATGTACGACCAGGGCTTCCGCCCCGACCGCGCGTACGTCAAGTGCGCCCGCGTCGTCGGCGAGGTCATGGGCAACTACCACCCGCACGGCGACTCGGCCATCTACGACGCCCTCGTGCGGCTGGCCCAGCCGTGGTCGATGCGCTACCCGCTCATCGACGGCCAGGGGAACTTCGGCTCACCGGGCAACGACCCGGCCGCGGCCATGCGGTACTGCCTCACCGGTGACGCGATCGTGCGCACGGTCGACGGCAGCGTCACCCTCGACGAGCTCGCGGGGGGCATGGCCCCGAACAGCGAACGCGAGCTCGGCACCAAGGTGCTCGACCGCAACGGTGACCCGGTGCTCGCCAGCACGGTGTTCCACTCCGGCACCCATCCGGTGAAGCGGGTGACCACCACGGGTGGCTACGCGGTCACCGGCACCGGTAACCACCCGCTGCTCTGCCTGGTCAGCGTCCTCGGGGTGCCCACCCTGCTCTGGAAGCTGATCGACGAGATCCGCCCGGGTGACCGGGTCGTCCTGCAGCGGTCCCCGCGGCCGGAGCTCGACGTGCCGGGCGGCGTCGACGCGGACTTCGCGCTGCTGGCCGGCGCCTTCGTCAGCGAGGGCTTCGTCTCCGGGGACCGCGCCGGCTTCAACAACGCCGACGGTGGGTTCTTCGCCGCGGTGGTGCAGGCCTACGACGCCTGCGTCGGCGGCCCGCGCTACGTCTCGCGGCGCACCATCGCCTCGGGCAGCACCCTGCACGAGCTCGACGTCCAGGACCTCGACCGGCTGCGGGACACCGAGCTCGCCGAGATGGTCGGGCAGCGCAGTGCGGCCAAGCGGGTGCCCGCCGTGATCTGGCGCTCGCCCGCCGGGGTGCGCCGCCTCTTCCTGCAGGCGCTCTTCGAGGGCGACGGGTCGTCGTCCCTGCTGCCCCGCAACACCATCCAGATCAGCTACTCGACCCGCAGCGAGCGCTTGGCGGGTGACGTCCAGCAGCTGCTGCTGGAGTTCGGGGTGGTCTCCCGGCTGTGCCGGTACGGCAACGGCGAGATCAAGGTCGTCATCAGCAACCGTCGGGACGCCCGGCTCTTCGCCGCGAACGTCGGCTTCTGGGGTCGCAAGCAGGCCAAGCTGCAGGCCGAGCTGGCGCAGGTGCCCGCCGAGAGCACCGCGATGTCGGCCGACCACGTGCCCTTCGTCGCCGATTTCCTGCGGGCCACGGGTGCGGCACGGTGGACCGAGCGCGACTGGCTGCGGCGGCACAACGTCGATCGGATCGAGCGCTGGGAGCGTGACCGCCCGCTGATCGAGGCGCACGTCACGAACCCCGAGGCGCTCGAGGTCGTGGCGCCGCTCGTCGACGGGCGGTTCGCCTACGCCGAGGTGGCTTCCGTCGAGGACGCCGGCGAGGCGCCGGTCTACTCGCTGAAGGTGGAGACCGCCGACCACTCGTTCATCACGAACGGGTTCGTCAGCCACAACACCGAGGCCCGGCTGACCCCGCTGGCCATGGAGATGATGGCCGGCATCGACGAGGAGACCGTCGACTTCCAGCCCAACTACGACGGCCGCAACCAGGAGCCCCTGGTGCTGCCCTCGCGGATCCCCAACCTGCTGATCAACGGCTCGGCCGGCATCGCGGTCGGCATGGCCACCAACATGCCCCCGCACAACCTCCGCGAGGTCGCCGACGCGATCTTCTGGATGCTCGAGCACCCGGACGCCGAGCCCGAGGAGGCGCTCACCGCCTGCATGCAGCGCATCCCGGGGCCGGACTTCCCGACCCACGGGCTGATCGTCGGACGCGACGGCATCGAGGACGCCTACCGCACCGGTCGCGGCTCGGTCCGCATGCGCGCGGTGGTCACCGTCGAGGAGGACACCCGGGGCCGGGTGCAGCTGGTCGTGACCGAGCTGCCCTACCAGGTCAACCCGGACAACCTGGCCGAGGCGATCGCCGAGGCGGTCAAGGACGGCCGGCTCCAGGGGATCAGCGAGATCGCCGACGAGTCCTCCGACCGGGTGGGCCGGCGGCTGGTCATCACGCTGCGCCGGGACGCCGTCGCCAAGGTCGTGCTCAACAACCTCTACAAGCACACCCAGCTGCAGACCACCTTCGGCTGCAACATGCTCTCGATCGTCGACGGCGTCCCGCGGACGCTCCGGCTCGACGAGCTGATCCGCAACTACGTCGCCCACCAGGTCGACGTCATCCAGCGGCGCACCCGCTACCGGCTGCGAAAGGCCGAGGAGCGCGCGCACATCCTGCGCGGCTACGCCAAGGCGCTCGACCACCTCGACGACGTCATCACGCTGATCCGCAACAGCGAGTCCGCCGACGCGGCCCGCACCGGCCTCATGGAGCTGCTCGACGTCGACGAGGTCCAGGCCACCGCCATCCTGGACCTGCAGCTGCGCCGGCTGGCCGCCCTCGAGCGCCAGCGGATCATGGACGAGCTGGCCGAGATCGAGGCCCGCATCGCCGACCTGCAGGCGATCCTCGCCTCGCCGGAGCGGCAGCGGCAGATCATCCGCGACGAGCTCGCCGAGATCGTGGACAAGTACGGCGACGACCGGCGCACCAAGTTCGTCGCCAACGACGGTGACGTGTCGATGGAGGACCTCATCGCCGAGGAGGAGGTCGTCGTCACCATCACCCGCACCGGGTACGCCAAGCGCACCAAGAGCGACCTCTACCGGTCGCAGCGACGCGGCGGCAAGGGCGTGATGGGGGCCCAGCTCAAGCAGGACGACATCGTCGACCACTTCTTCGTGGGGTCCACCCACGACTGGATCCTGTTCTTCACCAACAAGGGCCGGGTCTACCGGGCGAAGGCCTACGAGCTCCCCGAGGCCAACCGCACCGCCCGCGGCGCGCACGTGGCCAACATCCTGGCCTTCCAGCCGGACGAGAAGATCGCCCAGGTCATGCAGATCAAGGACTACGGGGTCGCCCCGTACCTGGTGCTGGCCACGGCGAACGGGCAGGTCAAGAAGACCCGCCTCGGCGACTTCGACTCCCCCCGCAGCGGCGGGGTCATCGCCATCAACCTGCGCGACGGCGACGAGCTGGTCGGTGCCGCGCTCATCGGTCCCGAGCAGGACCTGCTGCTGGTGACCCGCAAGGCCATGAGCATCCGGTTCAAGGCCGACGACGCCACCCTGCGCCCGATGGGCCGGGCCACCGAGGGGGTGCGCGGCATCTCGCTGGTCCCCGACGACTCGCTGCTGTCGATGATGGTGGTCGAGGAGGGCGTCGACGTCCTCGTCGCCACCGAGCGCGGCTTCGCCAAGCGCACCGGCATCGAGAACTACCCGCCGCAGGGGCGCGGCGGCAAGGGCGTCCTCACCGCCGACCCCAAGGCCCGGAAGGGCTCGCTGGTCGGGGCGCTGTCGGTGCGGCTCGGCGACGAGCTGTACGCCATCACCTCCGGCGGCGGCGTGATCCGGACCCCGGTCAACGGGGTGCGCCACAACAAGGACCGGGCCACCATGGGTGTCAAGCTCATGAACTTGCCGGAGGACGTGACGATCGTGGCGATCGCCCGGACGACGGACAACGACGAGCCCGCCGCCTAGGCTGAGACCGATGACACGGGAGGCGCAGCCACCGGGCCCGGTGGGCCGGGCGGTGCGCCTCCCGTCGTCCGAGCACCGAAGTGACCGGCGCCCCGGCGTCCCCGGCAGCGCGCCGGGGTCGCGGGGTGCGAGGGAGCGGCCCACGCCGCTGGGGAACGGGAGACTGGCATGAGCGACCGGACGCAGGGTTCGGTGCGCACCGGGTCCCGGGCCGGGGAGACCGCCCCGGTCACGGGAGGGCCCCCCGGGGCCGGGAAGGGCGCGACCGGCTCGGTCGCCCCCACCGACGGGGCGCCCGCGGCGACGTCCTCCTCCCCGGCCACCGGCACCCAGCGGGCCACTCCGGCCACGGGTGCGCAGCGGGCGGCCGAGCCCGCCGTCGCCGACGGCACCGCCCCGGTCGGGCCGCCGGCCGGCTCCGTCCCGCTGGCCAAGGGCGCCTCCGCGGCCGGGACGGCCACGCCGGCCGCCGCCGGGCCCCCCTCCGCGGGTGCGCCGGCCGGCGCGCCCGCGACGGGCACGGCCGAGGCCACCGCCCCCGCGGCCCGCCCGGCCGGTCGCGGCCGGCCCGCCCGCGGGCCCCGCCGGGCCCGCCTGCAGCTGCGGCACATCGACACCTGGTCGGCGCTGAAGATCTCCCTGGTGCTCTCGATCGCGCTGTTCTTCATCTGGATGGTCGCGGTCGGGATCCTCTACGGCGTGCTCTCGGGCCTGGGCGTCTTCGACACCCTCAACGACCTGTTCGGCCAGCTCGGCACCGCCTCCGGCGCCGGCGGGGACGGCGAGGTCATCACCCCGGGCATCGTGTTCGGCGGTGCGGCCGTGGTCGGGGCGATCAACATCGTGCTCATGACGGCGCTGTGCACCGTGGCGGCGTTCATCTACAACATGTGCTCGGACCTGGTCGGCGGCCTGGAGGTCACGCTCTCCGAGCGCGACTGAGGCACGCCCGCTCCCGGCCCCCCTCGTCAGGGCCCGGGAGCGGGCAGGTACGCTTGTCGAGGTCCACGGGCCTGTAGCTCAGGCGGTTAGAGCGCATCCCTGATAAGGATGAGGCCGGAGGTTCAAGTCCTCCCAGGCCCACCCGTGTCCCGGCGTCACCGGCGTCGTCCTCCGGTGAGGGCGGTGCCCGCCGCCTCCGGCCGGAGGCGGTGACCCCCTCGAGGAGGCACCTGGCGTGATCAAGAAGCTGGCCCTCGCGGCCGCCGCCCTCGGCGCGGTCACGCTCGTGCGCAAGCGCTCGGCCGAGAAGGCCGAGGCCGACCTGTGGCACGAGGCCACCCGCGGGCCGCAGGGGGTCAGCAACCCGACCGTCCGCTGACCCCTCCCGGCCCGCGCCCCGCGCGCCGGCCCCCGGGGACGTAGCTCAATTGGCAGAGCACCGCCTTTGCAAGGCGGGGGTTAGGGGTTCGATTCCCCTCGTCTCCACTCCTCTGACGTGCGGATTCGCCTCCGTCGGGGGCTCTGTCGGGCCCTCCGACGGGGTCTCAGTCCGCAAAAAGTCCGCAACTTGTCCGCGGGATGCGGCGCGTAGGGCGTCCAGCCGGTCAGCCACGTCGTCCAGGTCGTCGTCGAACAGGTCGGTGTAGCGGTCCAGGGTCATGGCCGCCGAGGCGTGCCCGAGCATCCGCTGCACCGCCTTGACGTTGGCCCCCGCCTTGATCGCCAGAGATGCTGCGGTGTGCCGGAGTTCGTGCGGCGTGAGCCCGGGCTCACCGATGGCCCGTGCCGCGGCGTCGAACCAGGCGGACCGGGCGTTCCGGTTGCGCAGCACCGCGCCCTGCGGCGAGGGGAAGGCCAGCTCGTCGGCAGGGCGGGTCACGACCGTCCGAGCGAGTTCATCGACGAGGAACCGCGGCAGCGGCACCGAGCGGCGGCCGTGGGTCTTGGGAGTGCCCCACACCAGGCGGGAGCCGTCGACCTCGGTGACAGCCTCCTCGACGAGCACCCGCCGGCGCAGCAGGTCGAAGTGCCGCACCCGCAGCGCCGCCAGTTCCGACCAGCGCAGCCCGCAGTAGCCGAGCACCAGGACGGCGACCCGGCCGGGCCCGGCGGCGTCGGCGAGCGCCTCGAGCTGCTCGGCGGTCAGGTACCGGCGGCGCTTCTCCTGCATCGGGGGCAGGGCGACGCCGAGCGCGGGGTTGACCGCCAGGCGCCGGTCGCGCACCGCGAGGCCGAGGATGCCGGACAGGACGCCCTGCGCCTTGCGGACCGAGGCCCCGGCTAGGCCCCGGTCGGAGAGCTCGGACAGCCAGGCCTGCACATCGCCGTGAGTCACCCGGATCAGCGCGACATTGCCCCAGCGCGGCAGAACGTGGGTCTTGAGGACGTCGGCGTAGCGGGCCCGGCTGGTGGGCTTGAGGTTGATCTTCCCGGCGAGCCAGACGTCGGCCAGCTCGCCAACCGTCGTCCTGGCCCGCTTGGGGTCGACGTAGGTGCCCGTCTGCACAGCCGCGGTGACCTCGTCGAGCCACCGCTGGGCGTCGACCTTGCGCTTGAAGTGGCGGGCGTGCTCCTTGCCGTGCTCGTCGCGGTACCGCGGCCGGTACGTTCCATCAGGCCTTCGCGCGATCGACGCCATCTTCGATCACCCGTCTCTCCTCGAGCCCCGGCCGAGCCCTGCGCTCGTCTCGAGGGTGAGCTTGCCGTCGATCCCCGTCTCTCTCGACGGCTGCAGCACGATCTGTGGACGGCGGTGTGCGCCGGGGATCGGAGCGGTCACCGCCGGGCACCCGCTGTGGGGGAGACCTGGTCGTCGTGCTGGGCGTCGATCCAGCTGCGCAGGTCGTCGGAGCGGTAGAGAACGCGGCGGCCGAGGCGGAAGCTGCGCGGACCGGTGCCCAGGTGGCGCCAGTACCGGAGGGTGGCCACCGGGGCGCGGAGGAGTTCGGCGGCTTCGGTGATGGTGAGCAGTTCGGGCTCGCGACGGGCGGGATCGTCAGACATGGCTGGCTCCGGTGGACTCGGGTGGGCTGTGCTCCGTCACGAGAGAAGGCGCCATTTCGGCGCTATTGGTGACAGCCGACCATCGATGGCTCCCGAAATTCTCCAGTTCTCCTCCTGTTGCCGGTGTCCGGGCCTGCGGCCGGCCGGTGGAGACGGCCCTGCTCATCGACCGATGCCCGGCGCGGCGCCCCTACGGACGAGGGATGGTCCCCGCCGCTCCGCCTCGGGCCGGGGGACGCTCGGTACCGGCGCGACCGGCCGCGGAGGAGCGGCTGCCGCCCGATCGCGCGAGTAGTCCTGGCGGTCTCGGGCAGCCTCTCGCGCGGCCAGCTCGGCGGCGTGGCCGGGGCCGAGGTCGGCCCGCCCGCGGCCGAAGACGGCGATCCACTGCACCCGAGCCTCGGCCACGTTGGCAGCGACGAGGTGCGCGGTGTTGGACAGCCGTCCGCGGGTCATGCCGACGTAGGCCGATGCCGCGCCAGTCTGGTCACCGATCACCACGTGCGCGGCGGAAACGGTGTTCCCCTGCACGCCGTGCGCGGTGCTGGCGTAGGCCAGTTCCACGTGCTCGGTTACGTAGTCGGCGGGCAGCACCCGGACCCGTGTGCCGGCCGGGGTGACATCGCCGCGGGGGACGTTCCCGGTGGCCGTGCCGGCGGTGACCAGCAGCCCACCGCGTCGGCCGACCGCGGTGACGGTCCACGTGTCCCGATTGGCCACCTCCAGGCTTCGGTCGTTGCGCCGGGTGGCGATCCGGTCGCCGGCGCTGATCCGCTGACCCGCCCGCGTGGTCACGACCAGGGTGTCGTCGATGCGGCCGTCAGCCACCAGCCGGTTGCGGATGGCGGCGTTGAGCTCGGTGACCTGCTCGCGGGTGTCCGCGACCACCGCGACGTCGGCCGCCTGGGGGTCGTGGGCGGCGATCGCGGCCAGGGCGTCGCGCAGCGCTGCGTGGTCGGGGTGCAGGTGGATCCGGCCGTGGGCGAGGAGGGCGTCGAACACCGCTCCGGGGGTGTCACCCCGCCGCATCGCCAACGTCAGCTCGGCGTATTCACCGTCCGGAACCGACTGGCCGGTGCTGTCGGTGCGGGTGAAGCGGTGCACCGACTCCAGGGTCAGGCAGGCGGCCGGGTCGACGTGTGCGGCGGCCAGGTCCAGCACTCCGCCGCGGCCGACCGCGGCGAGCTGGTGGCGGTCCCCCAGCAGTGCCAGTCGCGCCCCGGCCTCGTCGGCGACGGTGAGCAGCGCGCGGGCGGTGTCCTGGTCGAGCATGCCGGCCTCGTCGACGATCAGCAGATCGTCAGGCCGCAGCCGGGTGTCCTCCGCGGGCCGGGTGTGGATGCGGCCGGTGACCGGGTCGACCTCGCCGGGAGCGAGTCGGGTCCACTCGCCGTGCTCGTTCCAGCGCCAGCCGTGGGCGAAGACGAGGGACGCCGCCGATCCGGTGGTCGTGCCGACTTCCGCGCGGGCCGCTTGGGCGGCCTTCAGCGTCGGGGTGACCACCACCAGGCGCTGTCCCTGCCCTTCGAGCACGGCGCGCGTGGTGGCCAGCGTGGTGGTCTTGCCCGCCCCGGCCGCGCCCTCCACCACGACCAGCCTCCGGTTGCCTGCCAGGACGGCGACCGCGGCGGCCTGGCCGGGGTCCAGGCCCCGGACAGCGCCGGCCGGCAGCGCCGACAGCGGCGGTTTACCCAGCGGTTGCCGTCCGGCGCGGGCGGCGAACCGGGTGCGCAGGTCGGCCTCCACGTCGAGCACCGGCCGCGAGGTCCATGACCGGACGTGTTCCGGCACCCCCTCCCGATCCACCAGGGGAACGCAGCGGTCGAGGGCGCGGGCGGTGAGGTCCTCGGCCAACTCGAGGCGCACCGCGGGGTCGGCGATGATGCCCTCGGCGGCGATCAGCCGCTCGACGTCGCCGCGGACGTCGGCGGCGTTCCAGGCCGAGCGGCCGGCGGCCAGTCGGGTCAGCACGGTGCCGGCGGCAGCTTCGCGATCGAGCCCGCCGACCGGGGTCGGCACCAGCGAGACGGGATGGGTCCGATCGCGATAGCCCAGTGACGCCAGCTCGGCTCGCCACCTCGCCACGAGGTCGGCGCCGGAGCGGGGGATGACCTTGTCCGGTCGCCCCTCGGCCCAGGCGCGGGCATCCCAGGCTCGCCGCAGCGCCGGACCGGGCTGTTCTCCCGGGTGCGCCGCCATCCAGTCGCGTTCGTAGCGGTCCAGGTTGCGCCCGATCTGCGCCGCCCGTGCGCTGAACGGGCCCGCATACTCGGCGAGCTCCTGTATTTCTCCAGTCGCATCCAGGGTGTAGCCGTGCGCGGCGAGCGCGGCCCGGAACTGCGGATCGCAGGCGACCGCGGCGTGCCCGATCCCGTTGATGGCGGCGAGGAAGTCGCGGACGCCGACGGTGTGCAGCCCGCGCCATTGTTCGGCGGCGAACACCCGGGCGCCGATCTGCAGGTGCAGATGCCGGTGCGGGTCTCCGGCGCGGGAGGTGTAGTGCCGCACCGTCACCGCCTCCAGGATCTCCACCGGCACCTGGACCTGGCCGCCGCGCGGGCCGACCCGGGTGGTGGCGTGGTCGGCGAGCCAGCCGATGATCTGGGCGGCGGCGCGGTCCTGCGCGGCGTCGTAGGCGTCCGCGACGTCGTCGTGCATCGCGGCGGCCAGCGACCAGGACTTCGGGCCGTTGACCACCACCTCGACGAACCGCACCGCCTGGGCGTCGGTCCGCAGCCGCCCCCGTGGGTCGCCGGTGTCCGGGTCGCGACCGGCCACCCAGGTTTCGTAGGTCTCCCCCGTGAGCGGTGTCCGCTCGGCCAACCGTCCGTCGCAAGCCACGAAGCGGCGGGCCAGGCCGGTGCCCTCGGTCAGGTAGTAGTCATCGGCCCGGCTGCGGTCGGCCTCCAGGTACGCCCGAGCGGCCGCCGCTGACCCGGCGTACACCTTCATTCCACCGCGCATTCTCAATGTCACCCAACAATGACCAACAGGTCACCCTAGAAACGGCGATGGGCCCCGCGAAGCGGGGCCCGGACTACCTCTATTGGTAGCATGCGTGCCGTCTCTCGCAAAGGCTAGATGCTTTCTAAGGGAAGACTTGTCGAGTGGCCAGCCGTTGACTGGCTTGGATTCGTTCGAGTTGCGATGGGCGACGCGTTAGACGATGTGGCCAGTGGCTGATTCTTTCGTTGGTGTCGCAGCGTTGCGGCGACGGGATCCTGGCATCCCACGGCCGTACGTCGCTTGTGGACAGGCGAAACCGGCTGCACCCGTTCGATGGAGCTTGTAGGCGGGCGAACGAGACCGCGAACGGGGTTCGGCACTGTCCCGATCCGCCTTCGGTCGCGACCGCTCGCAACGGTGATCTGATTAGCGGTGAGGTCAAGTCGAACGCCGGAAGCAAGGGCAACGTCGAAACCTGTGGATAACCGGACCATGTGTGGAAAGGTTCGCGAGGTATTGCTCCCCCGATCGCTAGGTTGCTGATATGGCAGCTGCTAATGCGGTCCCGCGGTGTCCGCAAAGCGGACGCAAGCAGTCGCAACCTTGGGACGAGTGGGGTGTCACGGAAACAATCACTTGCCTTGTTTGCGGCCACTCGGTCAAGTTTCGGGTCAGGGCGACGGACAAGCCCCCTTGGGGAAAGGTGATGCCGCATCGCCTCGACGGAACACCCACGCGTTAACCCCGCCTCTCCTCAGCCCTTCAGGGTCGGCGGATCACGGTGCTCGCCGCCGTGAACTGTGCTGCCACCACTTCGGCACGTCGATGGCATCCGTATCCTCCTAGGGAATCAAGGTCGGCCCGCTGGAATCCGAAGGAAGGACTGCGCGTGCTGAGCTTCGAGGAAACGATGGCCCTCGGTCAGGCGCAGTACCAGGACGTGATTGACCGGCTCACAGCCGTGGGGTGGCCCACGGCCTTCACGCAGACCGGTGGCATGAACGCCGCCCTGGAGATCCGCTTGGACGGGGGCTTCAGCCTGCTGGTGACCGATGCCGCCGACAGCCTCGCGTGGGCCCGCGACGAGCACGACGGGTGGACGGTCGGGCTGTATGCGCCCGAGAACCAGTACGACGGCGACTGCATGGCTTACGCGGTCAGCGACGACTCCAGCGTCGAGGCGCTCGAGTCGCTGATCCGCGGGTTGCTGCGCTCGGCCGCGAACCAGTCCGGCGCCTGACGGCTTCAGAACAGCGGATCCTGGACCGCCGGCGCCGTCCGACCTCGCGATCGGGCGGGCCGTGACTGGATGAATGTCTGCCGCGCAGCGAGTATGGCCTCGGCCAAGGACATGGTGTCCCCGATCGACCGGCCAGCGACAAGCAGCAAGTCCGGGCGCGCTGGATCTATATCGAAGCGGCAGCCAGTGGGTTCGATGAGGCCGGCGAGGGCTTGGGCTCGGTACCGCGTGGCAGCGAACAGGACCACCGGGTGGTCCGACCAGGCCCTCTCATCGCAGTGACCCCGGCAGCTGGCGGCCGGGACCATGCCGACCGCGGCAAGGGCGTAGACCAGTCCCGCGATTCCAAGTTCAAGGCCATCAAGCGGCGGTTCCTCGGAGACGACGGGCTCCAGCACAGCCCGCTCGGCCGGTCCGACATCCTCACGATCGCCGTCCAGGCCGGTCTCTACGACGTGTGCGATCCGATCGAAGTCCTCCGGCGTTTCAGCCAGGTCGGCGACTGCCGTCGCGAGACGGCGCTCCTCGCGGACCATCGACCGTGCCTCACCGAACGGGACATCCGTGATGGTCCAGACGTCGCGGAAGAATCCGATGCCCTCTTCATCGATCTCTGACCGCTTCGGCATCCAGTAGGTGGCCGCTGCCGGCAACTGCACCGTGCCCGAGACCTCGGTCCTGGGGAACATGCCCCAGAGCATTGATCAGCTGGCCGAAGAATTCGAGGCCCCGCGGCCGGAGGCCTGCCGTCAGCACTGCTGAGCTGACCGACCTGCCCAGCCGACCGCCTCCCCTCAGATCCGCCTGTTCGCGGCCGATATGTACGTGATGGAGGCGGGTGACGGCAGATCCGTAGTGACCAGCCGCTGTTCGCGCTCCCCATGTTCCAGATGCAGCTAGCGCTGCGGCTCGGGTCCCGGCGATGCCGACACCCACCACGGCACGCGGAGACGACGACGAGCGGAGGGACCGACCGTGACACCAGAAGAGCTCGAGGCCGAGTTCCTCCGGCTGACCGCGACCGGGGAGATGGACAAGATCCTTCGCATGCTTCGCGCGCGGCGCGACCAGCTCCCCCGAGAGGTCGTCCGCGAAATCCTCCAAGAGGCCTGCCTGGAGGTGGTCAAGCGTCAGCAGGCCGGCGGGCGGATCACCAACGTGGCCGGCCTGCTCGTAACGATCGGCCGGCGGCTGGTCGACAAGGCCTGGCAGCAGGTGGGGGAGGGCCGTGAGGTCGATGAGGCTTTCGCCCGCCGGGAACGTGAGACGGGCGCCTGGCAGCACGACGACGCCTGGCACGCCGCCGTCGAGCGGGCCATGGAGTACGTCTTCAAGGCCGTCGCGAACTGGCCCGTCGACAACCACCGGCGGACGCTGCTTCTGATCATCGAAGCGGCCGGCAACGGAATGCAGCTGACACCCCGGGACCTGGACGCCAACCTCGGCTGCGCCAAGGGCACCGGCCGGGTGTGGCGCGACAGGGCCTACGAGCGGCTGCGCGCGCAGATCGAGGCCGACGGGATGTCCTGGGAAGCCATCGCCGACCTGCTGCCGGGGAGCCAGGACACCGACCTCGCTGACCATCACCACACCGAGCCAGACGACGACGCCGACGAAGAGGAGATCTGACCATGGAGGCAAACCTGTCCGGAACACTCATCTCCGACCTGCGGACCCTGTTCGACGAGGTTGCGCTGCTGTGCACCGATGTCGACCCCCTGCTCTCCGGCGACCTCGCCGAGGTGCGCGACGAGCTGTCCGACGAGGAGCTGCACCACCTACTGACCGAGGTGCTCGTGCACATCCGTGGCGGCGGCCAGCCCACCGACGCTCAGAAGACGACCCTGGCCGCGCAGGTGCGCGGGCTCATCCGGGACGCCATCCGCACGCGCCGGCAGCCCCGACCGACTCCTTCGCTCGCGGCCGTCGAGGAGGAGGCCGGTCCGGCGCACAGCGGTGCCACCGACCCTTCGGCCCGGCGGCATCTGGAGCTCTACGGGGCAGCCGGCATGGAGGTCCGCCCGGTCCGGCCGATGCCGACCTTCCTGGGGAGCGACGTGCCCCTGACCGAAGGGTTCGCGGACACGCTGGAGATCGCCTTCTGGGAGGACAACCTCCGCCTGAAGCTCGACCTCGACGACTTCCGCCGCAGGGAAGGCCGTGCTCCCGAACCGGACGAGCTGCGTCAGATGCTCTGGCCGAAGGGCGCCCTGCCGAAGGAGGACATCTACAAGATCCTTCCGCTGGCCGACGACATCGCCGCCCGTGGCGTACAGACGCCTCCGGTGATCGACTATTGGGGCACGGCGTGGGACGGCAACCGACGCCTCGCCGCCTGCCGCTACATCTTGGCCAGCGACGAGTACACGCCGGAGCAGAAGGCACGAGCCCGCAGGATCCGCGTCTGGCAGACCGACGAGCACGCCACCGAGGACCAGATCCAGGCGATCGTCACGTCGCTGAACTTCGGAGACGACTTCAAGGTGCCCTGGCCGGAGTACGTCCGTGCCCGCCAGGTTTACGACACCTACATCGCGCGGCGCGACAGCGAGGCGAGCCTGCGCGTCCTGACCGAACGCGACGAGACCAAGATCCGGGCGGCGGTCGGCCGGTTCTTCGGCATCAAGACCCAGGAGGTGACCCGCTACTGCAAGATGGTCGTCTGGGCGCTCGACTTCGAGGACTACCACCGCGAACAAGACCGTGACGAGAGTCAGATCGCCAACCGCACCAACGCGCTGTTCCAGTACTTCTACGAACTGGACTCTGGTCGCGGCGACGACAAGCTGGCCGTCAAACTCCGCGACGACGAAGGCTTCCGGGACATCGTCTTCGACCTCATGTTCGACGGCAAGTTCAAGAACTGGGCGCAGATCCGGGACCTGCGCCGGGTGTACGACAACCCGGAGGCACTCGATGAGCTGAAGCAGGCGCATCGCGAGACGGACAGCACGATCGGTCGGGCGGCGGTCAACCGCGCGATCGACATCGCCCGCCAGCAGAGCACAGCCCTGCGGCAGGCCGGCCGGGCCGACGAGTTGGCCCGCATCACCAAGTGGCTCAACGAGGACGTGACCCTGGCGGTCCTGCGCAAGCTCGACCCCGAGGTCCTGCGAGAGTTCCGGGACGCCGCCCGAGCGGTCGACGGGATGATCAGCTCGCTGGTGGAAGGCTCCGCTGCGCCGCAAGCGGCACCGGGGGCGGCATGACCATCGCCGAGTGCCGGGCGGACGGCCGTCTGCTTCGCTTCACCGCCGTCCGGTCGTCGGACCTGACACCGCTCCTCCGGGAACTGCGGCGCCAGCTCGGCTATGGGACGGTCCGACGCGCCGGCAGCGCACTGACGGCTCCGGCCCGACAGCTGACGTGGCTGCTGGAGCCGGGTGCCGCAGAGCGCATCGGCGTACGGCTCGATCCCAGCGCCGTGCGGGCTCTCGGGGTCCGGCGTCACGCCCATGCGGTCCACGCTGGCTATAGGGGACGAGTGCGCGACCTGCGGGACAACGGCGTCGAAGCCGCGCGGACACGGCTGGCGCGGAGGCCGACCCGGCAATGCATCGACGCGCTCGATGAGCACCAGATCGTCAACCTCGCGGCGATGACCGATCCCGACGGCTACGGGATGTGCCTCTTCGATGAGCAGGGAGCCGGCAAGACGGTGTCCGTCATCTACGCCTTCGACCGCCTGGTCGACCTCAACATCCACGACTGGATGCTGGTCGTCGCACCGAAATCCATGGTCGGCGAGTGGGCAAACGCCATCAGGGAGTTCATGGGGGACCGTTACCGCGTGGCGGTGATCGCCGGTTCTGCGGCCGAGCGCCAGCAAGCCCTGGCCTCCGGAGCCGACGTGCTGGTGGCCAACTACGAGGCCGTGGCCTCGGTGGGGGACGCGCTCGTCCGACAGCTGCGCCGGAACCCCGACCGGGCCCTGCTGGTGGTCGACGAGTCGTTCAACGTCAAGAACCCGGATGCACGCAGGACGCGTGACCTCGAGTCGATCCGCGACTGGTTCGGCCGGGTCTGGATGCTCTGCGGCACACCGGCGCCGAACAGCGCACACGACATCGTTGCGCAGATCGACCTGGTTGACTTCGGCCAGACCTTCGACGGCGTGGTGATCCCGAAGGACCGCGCCGCGGCCGTGCCGGTCGTCCGGCGGGCCTTGGACGAACGCGCCATCTACTTGCGCAACCTGAAGGCCGACGTCCTGCCCGAGCTGCCCGGCAAGGTCTTCACCCGCGTCGTCGTGCCGCTCGCGCCGACACAGAGCCAGCTGTACACCAGTGCCCTCGGCAGCTTGATCGCCGACGTCGAAGCACTCGACGAGGCCCAGTTCCTCCGCAACCTCGGCGACTTCCTCAGCCGTCGCATGGCACTGCTGCGCATCGCCTCTAACCCGTCCGGCATCTTCCCCAACTACGACGAGATCCCCGGCAAGCTCGCGGCACTCGATGACATCGTGGACCGGCTGGTCGTCCAGTCCGGCGACAAGCTGGTCGTCTGGTCCTGCTTCACGGCCTCGCTCGACGCCATCGTCCGCCGCTACGAACACCTGGGCGCGGTCCGTTACGACGGCACCGTGACAGCCATCGAGGCGCGACGCGCGGCGGTTCACCGCTTTCAAACCGACGCTGACACCCGGGTATTCGTTGCGAACCCGGCAGCGGCCGGCGCCGGCCTCACTCTGCACGCTGCTCGATACGCCGTCTACGAGTCCTTCACCAACCAGGCGGCGCACTATCTGCAGAGCCTCGACCGCATCCACCGGCGCGGCCAGAAGCGGCAGGTCGAGTACCTGGTGCTGCTGGCAGAAAGCTCCATCGAGCCGCACGAGTTCGACCGGCTGGTGGCGAAGGAGGAGCGGGCCAGAGATCTCCTCGGCGACGCGGTCGAGCCTCCTGTCACGCGCGAACGCTTTCTGACCGAGCTGCGGGGCAGCGAGCAGGGCGCGACGGTGGGGGCGCCGTGAGCGCCCCCACCCTGGTCACCGGTCGGCCGAGCCCGGCACACGAAGCCCGGGTCGACCTCCTCGCGACGCTCGCGAGACTGGCGGGACACGTGGCTCCTATCGATGCCCTTCCCGACGGCAGCCGGCCAGACGTGGCCCTGGTTCGGCCGGGAGACCGCTCCCTCTTCCTCGGCGACGCCAAGGCGACCGAGACCCCCCGGAGTGCTGAGACCCTCAGGCGGCTACGGCAGTACACCGCCTTCCTCGGCCAGTACGTGGCGGCCGGCGGCCTCGGCGTGTTTGCACTGGCCGTCCCCACCGTCGAGCGGTACGGCTGGCTCCGAGTCCTCCAGGACGTCTGCACCGAAGTGGTGAACGGCCCGGCCGAAGCTCGCCTCGATGTCATCGACGCCGGATGCGCCGTCGTCTGGGAGGCGTTCCTCCCCTAAGCCTCGGCTCCCGGCGGCGCCCACCATCACGATGCGTGACGGAGCCGACTCTCCGACGAGAACATCGACGATGTCATTTCCCCCGGGTAGTGTCCAACCATGTGAACTGCCCTGACGCTCCGCTCCGTGTCGCCGACCTGTTCTGCGGGGCCGGCGGCCTGAGCCAGGGCTTCAAGGAGGCTGGCTTCGAGATCGCTCTGGGCCTGGACCGGGACAAGGACTCCTGCGAGACCTTCGCCCACAACCATCCCGGCGCCGTCGTTATCCGGAAGAGCATCACTGACGTCCCGCCCCAAGATTTCCTTCAGCTCGCGGGCGGCAGGATCGACGTCATCGTCGGCGGGCCAAGCTGTCAGGGCTTCTCGACCGCCGGGCGGCTCGGCCGGCTCGGTCGGGACGCCGAACCGGACGCCGAGCGCTGGGTCCGCCCGGACGACATTCGGAATGACCTCTGGCGCCACATGCTGAAGGTCGTCGAAGCGGTTAAGCCCAAGGCCTTCCTGCTGGAGAACGTCCCTGGACTCGTCTACTGGAAACAAGGGTCTCTCGGCGAGACGGTCCTGCAGGCGTTCAAGGACCTGGGCTACGCCGTCGACCTCAAGATCCTTCTGGCGGCCGACTTCGGTGTGCCGCAGCGCCGCCGTCGGCTCTTCGTGGTCGGCGTTCTCGGGGACGCCAAGTTCAACTGGCCCGTCGAGACCCACATGGGCGGTTGGCGTCGGGACACGCTGCACCTGTGGGAGGCCCGCCGTGTCCAGAGCGGCAAGCTGCCGCACATCAGTTGCTGGGAAGCCATCCGCGACCTGCCCCCGCTGGGCGGCGAGGCCGGAAGCTCTGAGAGCACGTACGGTCGCCGGACCTCAACGTCTCCTATTGCCACCTGGCTGCGGCGTCGAAGCCGGGTCCTGAGAGACCACGAGGTCGCTCCACTGAGCGATGACCACAGGCAGCTGCTCGAGTTGGTGCCCCGCGGAGGCACCTGGCGGGACATCCCGCCACATCTGTTGCCTGACCGGTTCCGGGGGATGCGGCGTACGGACAGCACCAATCTCTACGGCCGCCTCGACCCGTCCCTGCCGGCGTACACGATCAACACGCAGTTCGATAACCCGAGCACCGGTTGCTACACGCACCCCTTCGAGGACCGTGCCCTGACGGTGCGTGAGGGTGCTCGGCTGCAGACCTTCCCCGATACCTACGAGTTTGTCGGGAAGCTCACTTCGCGCTACCGACAGATCGGCAACGCCGTCCCCCCACTGCTGGCTGCAACCCTTGCGGACGCGCTCGCCGATCAGTTGCTCGATGGTGCCCGCCCCCCCTGGCGTGTCACCATCAAGCCCATGCAGCCGGCGTACAAGCCGCCGACCGACCAGACGCGCGCACGCATGCGGCGGCAAAGACGAGTGGACACGGGTCCCGAAGTCGCCGTCCGGAAGGCACTGCATGCCCGAGGGCTCCGGTTCCGGAAGGGTTATGCGGCCTTGGCTGATCGGCGCTCAGTTGACATCGCCTTCCCGAATCAGCAGGTCGCCGTATTCATCGACGGATGCTTCTGGCATGGCTGCCCACAGCATGAGCGCGCCACCAAGTCCAACACCGTCTGGTGGGCCGACAAGATCGCGGCGAACAAGCGCCGCGACGCCAAGACGGTGCGCGACCTGGAAGCGCAGGGCTGGGCCGTACTGCGATTCTGGGAGCACGAGCAGCCCGAGCACGTGGCCGACGTCGTCGCGCAGACGATCGCTAGGCACAGGGAACCGGCTGCCTGACCAGCCTCGGCCTGCTCGATGGTGTGACGGCGCATGCGCCCCGGCTCGCCGCGGGGTTTCCGTCGGTGGCACCCTGTAGACAGGTGGGTGTGGACGTCCTTGTGGACAGCGTGTGGATGAAGGAGGGGTGACCATGTCGATCGCAGAGAGCAGCGCGTCTGTCGAGGTCAGTGAGCTCACCCCCGAGGAAGCCCGCGCGGCCTTCGACCGAATCGCCCACGCCGCGATGGACGTGAGCGGCGAGGAGTTCCTCGCCGCCCTCGATGAGGGCAAGTTCGATGACGTCGACCCCGATGACCACCCCGGGCTGCTCGACGTGCTCATGGCTCTTCCCCTCGTACGCTGACGCCTCGTGCCGGGAGCTTCGCCGTATCAAGCGGTCGAGGCGTTCCTGGCCCCTCTAGAACGAGCGATTGCCTGCCTAGGCAGCGGAAAGATCGTTGTCTCGCCTGGCGGGCGCGCGGCGACGGACAAGACGCATCTCTGGCGGCTCAATGGCGGAGACGGCCTTGTCCTACGTGGTGACGCGGCCGGCTGCCGGTTCCTGGCGTCCATGCACTACCGGATCATCCCAACCGACCCCGAGAAGTACGACGTCGAACAGGGGCGCTGGCGGGTCACGACGTCGGCCTACCTGTATGAGTTCCGGACGCCGGACAACGCGAAGCTGTGGGCGATGCACTGGCACCCGGCTGGCAAGAGCCACGCCACCTTCCCGCACCTCCACCTGTACACCGTCCGCTCCGAAGGGCACTTCGTCACGCCGCGACAGACCCTCGAGTCGGCGGTGCAGTGGTGCATCGAGATGGGAGCAGAGCCGCAGAACCCCCAGTGGCGCACCGTGCTGGCCGAGTCGGAGGGCATCCACCAGCTCTACCGATCGTGGTCGGAGGACCCGCCGCCGCTGGCAACTGACCGGTGATGCCGGGCCTCACCTCGCGGAATCCAGAGCGTGGGTTGGTCAGCCGAGGGTCCACCCCGCTTCCCATAACCCGCCCTCCTCCGACCGCGCGGCGCCGGGGGAAGGGTGGGCCGAAGGCCCATCCCGAAGGGACGCGCAAGCGCCCTTCCGGCGGCCGGCGCGGTCGGAGATAATCCCGCGGGGCTGGGGCGGGTGCCGCCTCCGGGAGCGGCGTCTGACGCTGCTGCCGCCGGCCCCGCAGTCCGCACACAGTCCGCAGATGGTCCGCAAAACGGCCGAAATCGGCCGACGGCGCCCGGCAACAGCCAACGGTGAAAGGCCTGTTCAAGACGGGTTTCCAGTCACAGCCCACTGTGCCAAACCGCCCCTCGGACGATTTTGCAAGGCGGGGGTTAGGGGTTCGATTCCCCTCGTCTCCACCGCACCGCCCCCCACCGCAGCACCGACGGCGGGAGCAGCGCTCACGTCGGTGCGCCCGCCGCGTCCCGGACTCCTGCCGGCTCCTGCTGCCGCGCGCGCAGGAAGTCCAGCAGAACGCCGGCGAACAGCTCCGGTGCGGTCGTCATCGCGACGTGCCCCTGGCCGGGCAGTTCCACCACCCGGGCGCCGGGGAGCGCACCCGCGACCAGCCGGCTCGCGGCCGCCAGCTCCGGCGAGCTCTCCGTGCCGGCCATCAGCAGCACGGGGATCCCGAGGCCGGCGAACCGGGCGCCGTCGAACCGGTACTCCTCCTCCGCCCGGGTCTCCCGCACGACGGTGTGGGCCGCCGCCACCCGGCCCGCCCAGGACGGGTCCGCCCGCATGAGCGCCAGGTGCTCCGGGGGCACCCCGGCGACCTCGCTCAGCATCGACAGGACGACCTCCTCCCGGCGTCCCTCGGCGAGCAACCCCTCCATCCGCTCCCGCCACCCCGGCGGCGAGACCGCCTGGACGGCGGGCTCGTAGAGCGCCAGGCGCCGGATGCGGTCGGTCAGCAGCGCCGCCTCCAGGGCGCAGTGCGCGCCGTAGGAGTGGCCGAGGACGTCGACCGGCGTCCCCGTGGCCCCGGCGACGGCCTCCACCACCGCCGCCACGTCCTCGGCCTCGCGCTCGAGGGCGTAGGACCCGGCGTCGCCGCTGGCGCCGCGCCCGCGCCGGTCCACCGCGTGCATGGTGACGTGCGGCTCGAGCAGCGGGCGGACGGTCCGCCACCGGGTGCGGTCGGCGGTCGTGCCGTGCACGAGCACCAGGGCCGGTCCCCGGCCGCGGCTCTCCCACGCGATCGGCGTGCCGTCGCGGGACGTGACCGACACGAGCGGCGGTTCGTGGGCGTCCATCGTGGTCTCCCTCCGGGTACCCCGTGGCAGGGAGCCTTCTCGCCGCGGGTCCCCGCCCGCATCGGGCGGACGCCCTATTCCCCGAGCAGGCCGTGCTCGACGGCGAAGAGCGCCGCGGCGGGCCGCGTGGTGACGCCGGCCTTGCGGTAGATGTGCTCGACGTGGTGGCCGACCGTCTTGGCCGAGATCCACAGCCGGCCGGCCACCTCGCGGTTGGACAGCCCCCGGGCGACGAGCCGGAGCACCTCGACCTCGCGGTCGGAGAGCCCGGCCGGCCGCCGGGTGGGCCGCGGGCTGCGGTGCCGGTCGTCGGCTCCGGCCAGCACCGCGTCGGCCGCGGACCCGTCCAGCCGGCCACCGGTCACCTCGGCCCGGAGGAGGTCCCGCGCCCGTGCGCGGTCGTGCGCCGGTCGGTGCGGGCGGTCCTCGAGCAGCGCCGTCCACACGTCGGCGGCCGCCAGCAGCCGCGCCCCCCGGGGCAGCTGCGCACCCCGGCTGCCGCGGTGGTACCCCGACCCGTCGAGGCGCTCGTGGTGCGCGCCGGCCAGCGCGGCGACGGGACGCAGCCCGCGGCACCGGCCCAGGACCCGCTCGGACAGGTACGGGTGCAGCCGCACCCGCTCGGTCGCCTCGACGCCGAGCGGGCCGGGCTGCTGCCACACGCCGGCCGGCACGCCGACCGTGCCCAGGTCCGCGACCAGCGCGGCCCGGTGCAGCACGGCGAGCTCGGCCCCGGGCAGCCCGCAGGCGCGGCCGGCCGCGCGGGCAGCGCCGGCCAGGCGCGCCGAGCGGCCGCGGCGCCACGGCGAGCGCATGTCCGCGAAGTCGCCGACCGCCGCCAGCGCCCCGTCCAGGGCCTCCGGGCCGAGCCGGTGCACCGGCCCCGGCTCGGCCGCCAGCACGTCCTCCCACGGCTCGCCGCCCGGGTCGGGCACGCCGACCCGCCGGACGGCGTCGACCACCGCGGGGTCGTAGGCGCGGCCGCGCCGCCGCCGCAGGACGTCCACCGCCGCGTCCGGGCCCGCGCGCCGCCGCCAGAGCACCGCGTCCCGCGCCACGACGACCACGCGGACCGCGACCGGCACCGCCTCCCCGGCCAGGCCGTCCGGCAGCCCGTGCCCGTCCCAGCGCTCGTAGGCGTGCGCCAGGGCGTCGACGACGCCGGGGGCCAGGCCGAGCCGGGCGGCCAGCCGGGCTCCCACCTCGCAGTGCGACACCTCCGACCGCGCCGATCGCAGCACCTCCCCGACCAGCCGCGCCCGGCGCGGCAGGGCAGCGCCGCGGCCGGTCTCGCGGACGACGGTCCGGAGCACCTCGCCGGGGGAGCCCATGTAGGCCGGGGCCACCTCGGCGACGAAGCGCAGGTCGTCCCCGCCCGCGAGGCGCGCGGTCGCGGCGGCGTCGGCCGTGCAGCCGAGGAAGCGGAGCAGGGCGACGTAGTGGACGTCGGAGGCGGTGGCCGGGTCGAGCCCGAGGTCGGCGGCCACCGCCGTCGCCAGGCGGCAGGTCTGCAGCGCGTGCTCCATCGGCTGACCCGTGGCGAGGTCGGTGGCCAGCGAGATCGCCGCGATCAGCTCCGTCGTCCGCAGACCGCCGTTCGCCGGGGACGAGACCACCGCACCAGTGTCGCGCCGGCGTCGACGCCGGCGCGACGGCCCGGGGACCTCCGGCCCTGGACGGCGGCCACCGGGACCGCCACGGTCGGAAGCCGCCACCGGCCGGCCGGTGGGGCGGGCCGGGGCTCTCCCCGAGGAGGAGCCATGGCCCGCATGACCATGGACTGCCGCAGCATGCCCAGCGACGACAACTGCACCGTGCTGATCGCCGGTGAGGAGGACGAGGTCCTCGAGCTCGCCGCGCAGCACGCGGTCAGCGCGCACGGCCACGCCGACGGCCCGGAGCTCCGGGACGGGCTGCGCCGGGCCATGCGCCCCGAGCACGAACTCGAGCTGGAGCAGGGCGCCTTCCTCCAGCTCGTCGAGTTCCACGCCGCGGACCTCGACGGGTTCCGCAGCGCCGCCGAGCAGTGGCGGGAGCGGATCGGCCGAGAGGCCACGGCCCGCTGGGCGGTGGTGGGCGCCGACCGGGACCGGTCGGGCACCTACGTCGAGGTGGTGGCCTTCCCCGACCACGCCTCGGCGATGCGCAACTCCGAGCACCCGGTGACCGCCGACTTCGCCAAGCGCCTGCAGGAGGTCGTCCAGGGGGAGGCGTCCTTCCGCGACCTCGACGTCGTCGAGGTCCTGCGCATGTGAGCAGGCCGGGGACGCCGTCCTGCCCGCCTCCTCTGCCGGCGCCAGTGGGAGAGTGGAGGGCGTGACCGAACAGACCCAGCCTGCACGGCGTGCCGTCCTGCACACCAACCAGGGCGACATCACCGTCGACCTGTTCCCCGACCACGCGCCCAAGACCGTGGCCAACTTCGCCGACCTGGCCGAGGGCCGCCGCGAGTGGACCCACCCGCAGACCCGCGCGACGACCACCGACCGCCTCTACGACGGCACGGTGTTCCACCGGATCATCGACGGGTTCATGATCCAGGGCGGCGACCCGCTCGGGCAGGGCATCGGCGGCCCGGGGTACCAGTTCGGCGACGAGATCCACCCCGAGCTGGCCTTCACCAAGCCCTACCTGCTGGCGATGGCCAACGCCGGGCCCGGCACCAACGGCTCCCAGTTCTTCATCACCGTCGCCCCGACGACCTGGCTGACCGGCAAGCACACCATCTTCGGCGAGGTCGCCGACCAGGCCAGCCGCGAGGTCGTCGACCGCATCTCCAAGGTCCCGACCGCCCGGGGTGACCGGCCGGTGGAGGACGTCGTCCTGGAGTCGGTCGAGGTGCAGCGCAGCTGACCACCGGCCCGGACGACGGGGGCGCCGGCCCCGGCCAGCCGCAGCCGGCGCCCCCGACACCCACCTGCTACCGGCACGCGGACCGGCCCACCCGGATCTCCTGCACCCGGTGCGGGCGGCCCATCTGCCCGGAGTGCATGACCCCGGCCTCGGTCGGGTTCCAGTGCCCGGAGTGCGTGCGCGAGGGGCAGGCCTCGGTCCGCCGCCCGCGCCCGACCCCGCCGCTGCGCCGCGCCGGACGGCGGTTCGGCGTGGTGACCGTCTCGCTCATCGCGGTCAACGTCGCCGTCTTCGTGGTGACCGCGGTCTCGGCCGGGCTGGCCGGGGCCAGCCCGCTGGACAACCAGCTCTCCCCGCTGTTCGCCCGCTTCTCCCAGGTCCCGGTGCTCGTCGCGCTCGGGGAGGACTGGCGGGTGCTCACCGCGGCGTTCCTGCACATCGGGCCGGTGCACCTCGCGCTGAACATGCTGGCCCTGCTGCTGTTCGGCTCCGAGCTCGAACGCCAGCTCGGGCGGTGGCGCTACCTGGCCGTCTACGTGGTCTCGCTGCTCGGCGGCGCGGCCGCCCTGCAGCTGTTCGGCGAGCCCGGCCGGCCGGTCGCCGGGGCCTCGGCCGCCATCTACGGCCTGCTCGGCGGCCTCGGCGTCCTCATGCTGGTCCGCCGCGAGGACCTCCGGGCGCTGCTCACCCTGCTGGCCATCAACGTGGTCATCAGCTTCCTGCCCGGTGTCTCGCTGCTCGGCCACCTCGGCGGCCTGGCCGCCGGCATCGCGGCCACCGGCGTGCTGGTGCTGTCCCGCCGCCGGCAGCGGCTGCAGGTCGTGCTGGTGCTGCTGCTCGCCGGCGTGCTGCTCGCGACGGCCCTGACCGTGCCGACCCTCGCCGTGCTCGGGCACGCCTCCGGGTAGCGGCGACGCTCACCGGTGGAGCCCACCGGTGGAGCTCACCGGTAGAGGTCGTGCAGCGCGCGGGCGACGTCGGCCGGGTCGGCACCCAGGTCGCGCCGCCCCAGCAGCACCAGCCGGCCGTCGTGCCCCGGCCGCGCGGTGTCCAGCTCGAGCAGCCGCGACCGCACCCCCCACCGCCGGGTCTCCCGCACCCGCACGTCCGGGCGCCCGAGCCGCTCGGTGCCGCCCAGGGTGCGGACGGCGACCCCCGCCGGGCCCGCCGACAGCCGGGGCCGCAGCAGCAGGTCCCGGGTCCCCAGCGCCGCCAGGAGCAGGGCCGCGGCGCCGACGAGCACCCGGCCCGCCGGGTCCAGCAGCAGCGCGGCCCCGCCCAGCAGCAGCCCGCCGACCCACAGCAGCACGCCCTGCGCACGCGGTGCCGACCACTCCACGTCCCCAGCCTGCCAGCACCCCGGCCCCGGACCCGTCCGTCCCCAGCCCTCCCGTGCGCTCCCCCGCGGCCACGGCCCGTCCACAGCCGGGGACGGGCGGGTCGCGGTGCCCGCGGCGGTCGCATCATCCGTGGTCAGGCCGCGTGTCAGGGCCCACCGCACGGGGTAGTCACATCGCGCGGTGACCGTCGACCCCGCCGGCGCCTTGTCGACTCGTCCACAGCTGTGTGCACACCTGGGGACAAGTTCCACGTCTGTAGTTACCCGCGTGCCCTTCGCGTCACATCCGCCTCAGCAGGCGTGAAACCCCAGGTCAGCGCGATCTCGTCGAACAGGCGTTCTCCACACGCGGTGGACAACTCTGGGGGTATCGCGCCACGTCGACCTGTGGACGACGAGCGGCCCTGTGCACAGCGTTCCCTGTGCACAACACGGGCCGTGGCCGAGCCTTCACACCTCCCCCGGACGCAGGCCGGCCCCCGTCCCGGGTGCGGGACGGGGGCCGGGGGCGGGCGCCGGGGTCGGGTCAGCGCCAGCGCATCGACATCACCAGGCCGGCGACCATCAGGCCGAACCCGATGGCGAAGTTCCAGGCCTGCAGGGACACCATCACCGGGATCTGGTCCCCGGCGACGTAGTACACGACGATCCACAGCAGGCCGAGCACCATGAGCGCCACCATCACCGGCGCGTACCAGCGCGGGCTGGGCTGCAGCGCCCGGACGTTCCCCCGTGGCTGCAGGGTGCCCTGCGGGGGCGTGTAGACCGACTTCTTGCGCACCTTCGACTTCGGCACGTGGAACTCCCTCCGGGGCCGGGTCGTCGCGACCGGCCGTCACCGATCCCAGCCTAAGCTGATCGCGTGGCCGCAGTCCGCAGCCTGACCGCGGGGGGCAGGCGCCGCCCCTCGGCGTGGGCGGTCCTCGTGCCGGTCGTGGCCCTCGCCGCCGGCCTGCTGTTCGCCACCTCCCGGCAGGCCGCCGACGGCGTCGACCTGCGCGGCGGCGACGTCACCGAGCTCTCGACCCTCGTCCAGCAGCGCCGGGAGGACCTCGCCGGCCAGCGGGAGGAGCTGACCGCGCTCCAGCGGCAGGTCCAGGCCGTCACCGACCGGATCGCCGCCCACGACGGCGACGTCGCCGCCGCGCAGGAGCGCGCTCAGGGCGGGGCGCTCTCGGCCGGGCTGGTCGCGCTGACCGGGCCGGGGGTGGAGATCACCCTCGACGACGCCCCCCGCCGGCCGGACGGGTCGCTGCCGGTGGGGGCGCGGCCCGACGACGTGGTCATCCACCAGTCCGACGTGCAGGCCGTCGTCAACGCCGTGTGGGCGGCCGGCGCGGACGCCGTTGCGATCATGGACCAGCGGCTGATCGCGACCAGCGCGGTGCGCTGCGTGGGCAACGTGCTGCTGCTCCAGGGCCGCACCTACTCCCCGCCCTTCGTCGTCAGCGCGATCGGGGACGCCGAGGCGATCCGCGCGCAGCTGGCCGCCTCCCCGCAGGTGGGGCTGTTCCGGCAGGCCGTGGCGGACTTCGGGCTGGGCTTCGACGTCCGCGACCGCGGGCAGCTGACCGTGCCCGCCTACGATGGCTCGCTGGACATGGAGCACGCGAGCGCCGTCGACCGCTGAGCCGGGCCGGGCGGGCCGGGTGCCCCGACCGCCGTCCCCCGGGAGAGCCGAGCCGCCGTGACCCGCCCCGTCCTCGTCGTCGACAACTTCGACAGCTTCGTCTACAACCTCGTGCAGTACCTCGGGCAGCTGGGCGTGCGCTGCGTGGTGCGGCGCAACGACGCGGTCACCGTGGAGGAGCTGCCCGACCTGGACGTCGCCGGCGTGCTCCTCTCCCCGGGGCCGGGCACCCCCTCCGGTGCCGGCGTGACCGTCCCGATGGTCCGGGCCGCGGCCGAGGCCGGGACGCCGGTCCTGGGCGTATGCCTCGGCCACCAAGCGATCGGGGAGGCCTTCGGCGCCCGGGTGGTCCGGGCCCCGGAGCTGCTGCACGGCAAGACCAGCCAGGTGGTGCACGAGGGCGCCGGCGTCCTGGCGGGGCTGCCGTCGCCGTTCACCGCGACCCGATACCACTCGCTGGCCCTCGACCGGTCCACCGTCCCCGACGAGCTCGAGGTGACCGGGAGCACGCCGTCGGGGATCGTGATGGCGCTGCGCCACCGCGAGCTGCCCGTCGAGGGCGTGCAGTTCCACCCGGAGTCGGTGCTCACCGAGGGCGGGCACCGGATGCTGGCCACCTGGCTGGCCGCCTGCGGCCTGGCGCCGGACCCGGCGGCCCTGGAGGCCGCCAGCGCCGCCGCCCGGCGGCTCACCACGGTCGCCACCGCCTGAGCGCCCGGCCGCGCCCCCAGGGGCCTCCCGGGCGTCGTCCGGGATCAGCCGCCCCCGGTGTCGGTCTCCCCGCCGCCGTCCTCCCCGCCGCCGGCGGGGGGCTCCGTCGGCGGGGCCTCCTGCACGACCAGCAGGGTGATCTCGCCGTCGGGCTCCACGGTCTGGCCGGGCCGCGGGTCGCTGCCGGCCACCGTGCCCGGCGCCTGCCCGCCGCCGGACTCGGTCGGCTGCACGGAGATCGTCCCGGTGAAGCCGGCCGCCGCCAGCGCCTGCCGGGCGGCCGCCTCGCTCTGCCCGACGATGCCGGCCGGCACGGTGATCTCGGTGACCCCGCCGGAGACCTGCAGCGTGACGGTCTGGTCGGCCGTCGCCTGGGTGCCGGCCGCCGGGTCGGTGGCCACCACGGTGCCCGCGGGCCGGTCGGACTCGACCTCCTCGGTCGCGACGTCGGTGAACCCGGCGCCGCGCAGCTCCTGGGTCGCGGCCGCCTGGTCCTGGCCGGTCACGTCCGGCACCGCGACGTCCCCGTCGGAGACCTGCAGGTTCACCCGGGTGTCCGGGGCGACGGCGCTGCCCTGCTCGGGGTCGACCGCGATCACGGTGCCCTCGGGCTCGGCGGAGTCGACGGTCTCGGTGTCCACGCTGGTGAAGCCGGCGTTCTCCAGGGCGGTCCGGGCGTCGTCGACGTCCAGGTTGACCACCGGGGGCACGGTCAGGGTGTCGACGCCGCCGCCGACGACGAGGGTGACCTCGCTGTCGGGGTCGACCTGCGCGCCCCCGGCCGGGTCGGAGCTGAGCACCCGGCCCTCCTGCTCGGCCGTGCTCGGCTGCGCGGTGACCGCGCCGACGGTCAGCCCGGCGTCGCTGATCGCCGAGCGGGCGTCGGCCTCGGTGTCGCCGACGACGTCGGGCACGGCGACCTGGGTGACCGGCGGGGGCGTGTCGTCGGCGTTCCCCAGGACCAGCGCCAGGGCGATGATCCCGCCCAGCAGGACGACGGCGGCGGCGATCAGCGCGACCGTGCGGGTGCGCCGGCGCCGGGACGCGGCCTCGTCGTCCTCGTCCCACGGGCCGTCCCCGTCGTAGCCGCCGGGGGTGGCGCCGAGGATGGTGGTCTTCTCGGCGTCGTTCATGACCGGCGTGGCCTCGACGCGCTGGCCGGCCAGCGCGCGCAGCAGGTCGCTGCGCATGTCGGCGGCCGACTGGTACCGGTTGGCCGGGTTCTTGCTCATGGCCTTGAGCAGGATCGCGTCCAGCTCCGGCGGGATGTCGGGGTTGATGGACGACGGCAGCCGCGGGTCCTCGCGGACGTGCTGGTAGGCCACCGCGACCGGCGAGTCCCCGGTGAACGGCGGCGCCCCGGTGACCAGCTCGTAGAGCAGGCAGCCCACCGAGTAGACGTCGGAGCGGGCGTCGACGCCCTCGCCGCGGGCCTGCTCGGGGGAGAGGTACTGGGCGGTGCCGATCACCGCGGCCGTGGAGGTCATGGTGGCCGCCGAGTCGGAGACGGCGCGGGCGATGCCGAAGTCCATGACCTTGACCGCGCCCTGGGGCGTGATCATCACGTTCCCCGGCTTGACGTCCCGGTGCACGATGCCGTTGCGGTGGCTGAAGTCGAGGGCGCCGCAGATGTCGGCGGCGAAGTGCATGGCCCGCTCGGGGGAGAGCACCCCCTCGCCGCGCAGCACGTCGCGGAGGGTCTGGCCCTCCACGTACTCCATGACGATGTAGGGCGTTGCGCCCTTGGTGTCGCGGTCCTCGCCGGTGTCGTAGACGGCCACGATCGCGGGGTGGTTCAGCGAGGCCGCGGCCTGCGCCTCGCGGCGGAAGCGCACCTGGAACGACGGGTCGCGGGCGAGGTCCTGGCGGAGCACCTTGACGGCGACCTCGCGGCCGAGCCGCAGGTCGCGGCCGCGGTGCACCTCCGCCATCCCCCCGCGGCCGAGCACCCCTCCGATCTCGTAACGCTCGCCCAGCACCTGCGGCGTGGTCATCGGGGGTCCTCTCGGGCGGTGCGGTCCTGCGTGCGGGGGGCCTGGGAGCCGGGATCCCGGCGACGGTGCTCCCGCCGGCGCGGGGGACGGCCGCCCGACGGGTGACCGGCGGGCAGCGTAACCGCTGGGACGGCGCCGTCCCGGGCGGCGCGGGGCAGCCGGCTCACCCGACCGGACCCTCCGCGTCCTCCGCCGCACGGCCCTCGCGCGCACCAGCGTCCCCGCCGGTCGGGTCGTCCTCCGGCGCGGCCTCGCCGGGCAGCGGGGCCTCGGTCGGCGCGGGGCTGCCCTGCTGTCCGCCGGTCTCCGTCGGTTCGGTCGTCGTGGTCGGCGCCGCGGGCGTCGTGGTGGTCGTCGTCGGCGCGGCCGAGGTGGTGGTCGGGGCGGCGGTCGTGGTGGGCGCGGCCGTGGTGGTCGGCGCGGGCTCCTCGGTCTCCTCCGGCTCGCCCTCGTCCTCGGTCTCCTCGGCCGGCGGGGCGTAGTCGTCGGGCGCCACGAAGAGCGTCACCGTGCTGCCCTCCGGCACCGCCTGGTCGGCCGGGTCGGACCCCACGACGGACCCGGCGGCCAGGGCGATCCCCCAGCGGGAGACCTCGTCGGCGGTGGCGCCCCGCTGCTGCACCTGCAGGCCGCTCCCGCCGAGCAGCTCGGCGATCTCGTCGGCGTCCCGGCCGACGTAGGCCTGGGTGTCGACCAGCACCGTGCCGGCCGAGGTGGTGATGCTCGGCGCGGGGCCGCTGGTCCGGGTCGTGTCGGTGCTCTCGCCGTCGCCACCGAGCAGGAACCACAGGCCGCCGGCGACGACGAGCAGCAGCACCAGCCCGGCGGCCGGCCAGGCCCAGCGCCCACGGCCGCCGGCGGCCGCACCGCGGTGCCGGCCGGCTCCCGGCGGGGGCGCGTCGTCCCCGTCGTCCGGCTTCCGCAGCGGCGGCACGGGGCGGGCCCCGGTGCGCTCGCCGGTCGCCCCGGCGACCGCACCGCCGGCGGCCGCGGCACCGAGGACGGCGGTGTGCCCGTCGCCGGCGTCGCGGACCACCTCGGTGCGCGCCGTGGGGGTGGCACCGGTGGCCGGCCGCGTACCGCTGACCGGCCCGGGCGCGGGGGGGACGCCGGTCAGCCCGGTGCCGGCCGCGACCGAGCGGATGGCGGCGGCGAAGGCCCCGCCGTCGGGGAACCGGTCGGCGGGGTCCTTGGCCAGCGCCCGCTCGACCAGCAGCCGCACGGCGGGCGGGATCTCGGTGGGCAGCGGTGGCGGCGGGCGGTTGATGTGGGCCAGCGCCACGGCGACCTGCGAGGTGCCGTCGAAGGGTCGCCCCCCGGTCAGGCACTCGTAGCCGACCACGCCGAGGGAGTACACGTCGGAGGCCGCGGTGACCTCGAACCCCTGCGCCTGCTCGGGGGAGAGGTACTGGGCGGTGCCGACGACCATGCCGGTGCGGGTCAGCGGCGTGGCGTCCCGGGCCCGGGCGATCCCGAAGTCGGTCAGCTTGACCACGCCGTCCGGGCGGACGATGAGGTTGCCCGGCTTGATGTCGCGGTGGACGACGCCGGCCCGGTGCGCCGCCGACAGCCCGTCGGCGGCCTGGCCCAGCACGTGCAGCGTCCAGTCGACCGGGAGCGTCCCCTCCTCGTGGAGGATCGTCACCAGCGGCTGGCCCTCGACCAGCTCCATGACCAGGAACGCCAGCCGCGCGCCGCGGTCGTCCTCGGTCTCGCCGTAGTCGTAGACCGACGCGATGTTCGGGTGGGTCAGCGCGGCGGTGTGCCGGGCCTCGTTGCGGAACCGGGCCACGAAGCTGGGGTCGCCGGTGAACTCGCTGCGCAGCACCTTGGCCGCCACGACCCGGTCGAGCACCCGGTCGCGGGCGCGCCACACCTCGCCCATGCCGCCGGTGGCGATGGGCGCGGTGATCTCGTAGCGGCCGGCGAGCACCGTGCCGGTGGACAGCGCCATCAGCCGCCCTGCCCCTCGAGGTAGGTCGAGATGACCTGGCGGGCGATGGGCGCGGAGGTGTCGCCGCCGGTGCCGCCGCCGTTGGCGACGAACACGGCCACGGCGATCTGCGGGTCGTCGGCCGGGGCGAAGCCGATGAACCAGTTGTGGTCCGGTCCGGCGTTCTCCGCCGTCCCGGTCTTGCCGGCGACCTGGACGCCGGGCACCTGGGCGCGCCGGCCGCTGCCCTCGGTCACGACGCTCACCATCATCTCGGTCAGCTGGTCGGCGACCTCCGGGGTCACCGGCTCGCCGAGCTCCTCGGGGTCGGTCTGGTCGATCACCGACAGGTCCGGGGCGCGCACCTGGTCGACCAGGTAGGGCTCCATGAGCGTGCCGTCGTTGGCCACGGCCGAGGCGATCATCGCGGCCTGCAGGGGGGTCATCCGGACGTCCTGCTGGCCGATGGAGCTGACGCCGAGCTGGGCGTCCCCCTCGATGTCGCCGATGCTGCTGGGCGCGACCGCGAGCGGGATCTCCCGGCCGTCGCCGTCCATGCCGAACGCCTCGGCCATCTCGCGGACCCGGTCCTCGCCGAGGTCGATGCCCAGCTGGGCGAAGGCGGTGTTGCAGGAGATGGTGAGCGCGTCGATGAGCGACTGCTCGCCGCTGCTGCTGCAGGCCGAGCCGCCGAAGTTCTCCAGCTCGGTGGAGGTCCCGGGCAGGGTCAGCGTCTGCGGGGCCGGGATCACGCTGTCGGGGGTGTAGCCCTCGGCCAGGGCCGCGGCCGAGACGACCACCTTGAACACCGATCCGGGTGGGTAGTTGTCGCCGATCGCCCGGTTGAGCCGCGGGTCGCGCTCGGCCTCGTTCAGCTCGGCCCAGTAGTCCCGGATCGCCTGCGGGTCGTGGCTGGAGAGCAGGCCCGGGTCGTAGGTCGGGGTGCTGGCCAGGCCCAGGACCGCGCCGGTCGACGGGTCGAGGGCGACGACGGCGCCGGTGACCCCCTCGAGCGCGGCCATCGCGGTCTGCTGCACCTCGGCGTCGAGGGTGAGGACGACGTCGCCGCCGGAGGGGTCCCGGCCGGTGAACAGGTCGGCCAGCCGGCGCACCAGCAGCCGCGGGTCGTTGCCGGAGAGGACCTCGTCGGCCGCGCGCTCGGTCTGCTCGTTGCCGTAGACCAGCGAGTAGTAGCCGGTGACGCCGGCGTAGACCGGGCCCTCCGGGTACTGGCGCAGGTAGGTGAGCCGGCCGTCGGTGGGGACCGAGAGCGCGACCTCGCTGCCCTCCACGACGATCGACCCGCGTTCGCGGTCGTACTCCTCGGCCAGGACCCGGGTGTTGCGGGTGTCCTCGCGCAGCTCGTCGGAGCGGACGACCTGGATGACGTTGACGTTGACGATCAGCAGCGTGAAGAGGACCAGCACGCTGATCGCGACGCGGCGCAGGGGGGCGTTCACGGTTGCACGACCTCGGTGGGGGCGTCGCCCAGCGCCGGCTTGGGCGGGGCGGCGGCGGGCGCCGGGCGGCGGGCGGCGTCGCTGATCCGGACGAGGACGGCGACGAGCACGAAGTTGGCCACCAGCGACGAGCCGCCGTAGGCGAGGAACGGGGTGGTCAGGCCGGTCAGCGGCAGCAGGCCGGTGACCCCGCCGAGGACGACGAAGACCTGCCAGGCCACGGCGAAGGCCAGCCCGGCGGCCAGCAGCTTGCCGAAGGCGTCGCGGACGATCAGCGAGGTCCGCAGGCCGCGCTCGACGAGCACCAGGTAGACGATGATCACCGCGACCAGGCCGAACAGCCCGAGCTCCTCGCCCACCGCCGAGGCGATGAAGTCGCTCTTGGCGATCGGCACCTGGTCGGGGCGGCCGCCGCCGAGCCCGGCCCCGAACAGCCCGCCGGTGCCCAGCCCGAACAGCGACTGGGCGACCTGGAACCCCGAGCCGTCGTAGTAGGCGAAGGGGTCCAGCCAGGCGTCCACGCGCTGCTGCACGTGGCCGAAGACCTGATAGGCGATGAAGGCGCCGCCGGCGAACAGCGCCAGCCCGATGAGCAGCCAGCTGGCCCGCTCGGTGGCGATGTAGAGCATCACCACGAAGATGCCGAACAGCAGCAGCGAGCTGCCGAGGTCCCGCTCGAAGACCAGCACGAGGATCGACAGCATCCAGGCGACCAGCACCGGGCCGAGGTCGCGGCCGCGGGGCAGCTCCAGGCCCATCACCCGGCGGCTGGCCAGGGCCAGCACGTCGCGCTTGTCGACCAGGTAGGCGGCGAAGAAGACGACCAGGCAGATCTTGGCGAACTCGCCCGGCTGGATGCTGAACCCGGCGACCCGGATCCAGATCTTGGCGCCGTTGACCTCCGACAGGGAGGCGGGCAGCACGGCGGGGATCGCCAGCAGGACCAGGCCGACCAGCGCCAGCGTGTAGGCGAACCGGGACAGCAGCCGGTGGTCGCGCAGCAGCACGAGCACGGCGACGAACAGCGCCACGCCGAGCGTGGCCCACACCAGCTGCACGGGCGCGTCCTCGCGCGTCGCGGTGGCGTCGATCTGCCGGTCGGCGAGGTCGAGCCGGTGGATCACGGCCAGGCCCAGGCCGACCAGCAGCGCCACGCACGGCAGCAGCAGCGGGTCGGCGTAGGGGGCGAACCGGCGCACCACCAGGTGGGCGACCAGCCACAGGGCGCTGATCCAGACGCCGAAGGTGGCCAGCTCGGTGGTCAGCGACCCGGTGAGGGTGAGGTCCACGATGGCCTGCGCGGTCAGCGTGATGAGGACGGCGAAGCCCAGCAGCGCCAACTCGGTGCCGCGCCGCTTCGGCGTCGTGACGCCCGCGGCGGCGCGGGGGTCGGTGGTGGGTCCGACGGTCACGGCACCTCCCGGCAGTCCACTCCCGGCTCGGGCGTCGAGGGCGACCGCGTCGGTCCCGTGGGCACGGAATCGGTGGGCACGGGGTCGGTGGGCACGGAATCGGTGGGCACGGGGTCGGTGGGCACGGGGTCGGTGGGCACGGGGTCGGTGGGCACGGACGGGGCGGGCAGGCCGGCGGTGGCGTCGGCGCCCAGGTCGGTCCCGGGGAGGGGGAGGCCCAGCGAGGGGCTCGCGCCGGCGCCCGCCCCGTCGTCGGCCTGCTCGTCCCCGGACGGGCAGACGGGCAGCCGCGAGGAGCGGAGCATCGCGACGATGCGGTCGGCGTGGGCGCCGTCGGTGGCCTCGATGCCGCGGCGGACCTTGCTCGCGTCGGCGGGGGTCAGGTCCTCGACGTCGAGGTCGGTGACTGTGGCGACCTGGTTGAGCTCGAGGCCGAGCAGCGAGGTGTCCAGGCCGCGGTAGACGGTGACCCGCTCGCCGTCGGCGACGTCCTCGACCCCGACGAACCAGTTCGACAGCAGCCACAGCCAGGCGCCCACGGCCGCGGCGGCCACCAGCAGCAGCCCGGCCAGGCCCCAGAGCAGCCGCCGGCGGCGGGGCGGGGGCGGCGCGGTGGCCACGGGCGTCGCGGGGGCCGACGGGGGCGGCGGGGGCCCGGCGAGCGCGGCCCGGCCGGCGGCCGAGCTCGGGTCGACGGCGCGCTGGCCGGCGTTGTCCCCGGCCGCGCCGTCGACGACCGGGTCCACGGGCGCGGGGCCGGCGCCGTCCTCGACGACGTCGGCGACGATGACGGTGATGTTGTCCGGGCCCCCGCTGCGCAGCGCCAGCTCGACGAGCCGGTCGGCGGTGGCCTGCGGGTCGGGGTCGGTGAGCGCCTCGGCGAGGGTCTCTTCGCTGACCACGCCGGAGAGCCCGTCGGAGCACAGCAGGTAGCGGTCGCCGGCGCGGGCCTCCCGCATCGACAGGTCGGGGTCGACGTCCTGGCCGTTGAGCGCGCGCAGCAGCAGCGAGCGCTGCGGGTGGTGGTTGGCCTCCTCGGGCGTGATCCGCCCGTCGTCGATGAGGGTCTGCACGAACGTGTCGTCGTGGGTGATCTGGGTGAGCACCCCGTCGCGCAGCAGGTAGGCGCGGGAGTCCCCGACGTGGCACAGGGCCAGCCGTCCCCCGGCGAAGAGCACGGCGGTCAGGGTGGTCCCCATGCCCTCCAGCTGCGGGGACTCGCGGATCACCTCGCGCAGGTGCTCGCTGCCGTCGAAGACCGCCTCGCGCAGCGCCTGCAGCATGTCGCCCGAGGGCGCGTCGTCGTCGAGGTGCTCGAGCGCGGCGATGACGACCTTGCTGGCGACGTCGCCGGCGGCGTGCCCGCCCATGCCGTCGGCGACGGCGAGCAGGCGCGGGCCGGCGTAGACGGAGTCCTGGTTGTTGCCGCGGACCAGGCCGCGGTCGGACCGGGCGGCGTAGCGCAGGGAGAGGCTCACCGGACCCCCTCCGCGGCGCCCGCTGCCGCGAGCCGGGTCGCGGAGTTCGGGCGGGATGTCACGAGCGCAGCTCCAGGGCGGTCTGGCCGATGCGGATCGGCTGGCCGGGGCTCACCAGGAGCGGGCCCTGGACCCGCTGCTGGTCGAGGTAGGTGCCGTTGGTCGAGCCGAGGTCCTCGACGTACCACTGGCCGCTGCGGTTGGTCAGCCGGGCGTGCCGGGAGCTGGCGAAGTCGTCGGTGAGCACGAGCGTGGAGTCGTCCGCGCGGCCGATGAGGATCGGCTGCTCCCCGAGGGTGATCTTGGTGCCGGTCAGCGGGCCGGCCGTCACGACCAGCGTCTTCGGCCCGCGGTTGCGGCGGCGGCCCGGGGCGGCGGCCGCACGGGGCGGGACCGAGGAGACCCGGCCGGCCCGCCCGCCGAAGAGGTCGGCGCGGACCACCCGGAACGCGGCGAAGATGAACAACCACAACAGCAGCAGGAAGCCGAAGCGGAAGATCTGCAGGACGATCTCGGCGGTCACCGGCGTCCTCCGCCCCGCCTCACGCGCCGTCCTGGCGGTAGACGAGCACGGAGTGGCCGATCCGGATCACGTCGCCGTCGGAGAGCGCCTGGCGGGTGATGCGCCGCCCGTTGACGAGGGTGCCGTTGGTGGAGCCGAGGTCCTCGGCCACCGCCGTCCCCGCGTCGAGGACGACGTCGACGTGCTTGCGGCTGACCCCGGTGTCGGGGAGCCGGATGTCGGCGTCCGTGCCGCGGCCGATGACGTTGCGGCCGGTGGTCAGCTCGTGGCGGGTGCCCGGCCCGTCGACGACGAGCACGTGGGTGAGACCCGGCTTCGAGCCGGCCCGCCCGACGACCGAGGGCGACTGGCGACCGGTGTCGGTGGCCACCCGGCCGCGCAGCGGCGGCAGCGGGGGGACGACGCCGCTGCCGGGACCCTCCGGCGCCGGCTCGTCGGGGCGCGCCGGGGGCCGCGCCGGGTCGGCGACGTGCGAGCTGACCTCGAAGACGCCGGTGGGCAGCTCCTCGTCCCGCTCCAGGCGCACCTGGACGCGGTCGAAGACCTGCCAGCCCTCGTCCTCGATGTGCTCGGTGACCATGTCGGCGAGCTGGACGGCGAGCTGCTCGGACCACTCGGCGAGGTGGTCGTAGTCGGTGGGGCCGAGCCGCACGTCGTAGACGTTGGGGGCCAGCACCCGGCCCTCGCCCAGCACCGAGCGCTGCTCCTCCGCCTCGCGGGTCAGCGCCTTGGCGATCTCCGCCGGGTGGACCTTGCCCTTGAAGAGCCGGGCGAAGGCCAGCCCGACCATCCCCTCCAGCCGCCGCTCGAAGCGCTGCAGCACACCCACAGTCGCTCCCTCGCGCTCGCCGGTCGTCCGTTCTGCCACCCGTGATCGTAGCCGGGGATGGGGCTCCGGACCGGCCGGTGGCCCCGGACGCACCGTGCGCCCCAGGCGTTCCCGGGGGCCGGCGCGGGAGGGCCGGTGGGGGCTGCTAACCTCGTCCCTGCGCCTCGGGCAAGTGGCGGAATGGCAGACGCGCACGGTTCAGGTCCGTGTGTCCGGAAGGACGTGGGGGTTCAACTCCCCCCTTGCCCACCAGACGAGACGGCCCCCGGGGATCCCCCGGGGGCCGTTCGCGTCGGCGGGGTCCGGGACGGTCGGCATCGCCCGTCGGCTGCCGGCCGTGGAGGCCGACAGGGGGAGGGTGCAACCGGTCGCCCACCGACCGGACCGGCCCCGGGGCGGTCCGCACCGGAGCGCCGGCAACCGGTCGTGACGTGGTCCGGCGCGGGAACACCCTGTGCTGTCAACAAGCCGATGCCATTCCGTCGGTCAGTCGAGGAATGGTAGCAGTGCATTTCTTGTCGACATGGTGATGTCGTCCCCGAATCGTTGCGCGGAGCAATTCCGACACGCACGTGCCTTTCCGGCTGATCGGCTCTCGAAGCCCCTAACGTCCTGCCGCACCCGGAGATCGGGGCCGCGCAGCCGCGGCCACGGTGCCGGCACCCCGCACACGTCGTCCGCGCCAGCGGACCACCGTAGGAGCTCCCGATGTCCAGCAACGACACCGTCCACACCGGCGACCGGCCGAGCACGCCGACCTCCTCGCGGGCCTGGTGGGGCGACCGTGGCGTGAGCACCAAGACCCTGACCGCCGTGGGAACGGCCGCCGCCGTCGCGGTGGGGATCGGGGTCATGGGCATCACTGCTCTGGGTACCTCGGCCGACACGAGCCAGGAGCTGTACGAGAGCAACATCGCCGGCCTCGAGGCGGCAGCGGACATGAAGGAGGCGCTGCTGCAGTTCCGCATCGACTCGCGCAACGCACTCCTCACGCCGGAGGAAGCGGACAGCGCGCAGATCCTCGAGGTCACGCTCCCGGGCCTGGCCGAGGATTTCCGGGCCGCCGCCGACGCGTATGCCGATTCGTCCCCGACCGCGGAGAAGCAGGCCCTGGTCGACGAGGCCGCCACCGCGTTCGCCCGGTACGTGCAGGCGTCGGAGACCCGGCTGGGTCCGCTCGCCGTGGCGCTGGACCACCAGGGGTGGTGGGCGGCCAACCAGACGGAGGTGGCGCCGCTGGCCGTCCAGGTCGACGACAACCTCGCGCAGGTCCGCGAGATGGAGCACGCGGACGCCTCGGCGGCCGCGGCCGCCGCGCAGGACCAGTACAGCTCCCAGCGCACGCTCGCCGTCGTCGTCCTGCTCGCCGGCCTGGCGCTGGCCACCGTGATCGGGCTCGCCGTGGCCCGCGGGGTCGCCGGAAGCGTCCGGCGGGTGCAGCGGGTGGCCGAGGCCCTCGCGGCCGGTGACCTCACGCAGAGCAGCGGCCTGCAGACCCGCGACGAGCTCGGGCAGATGGGCCGGGCCCTCGACACCGCCGTCGCCACCATGCGCGACGTCCTCTCCCGCGTCGCATCCTCGGCGGACGCCGTCGCCGCCTCCTCCGAGGAGCTGAGCGCCAGCTCTGCGCAGATCTCGGCCTCGGCCGAGGAGACCAGCGCGCAGTCCGGTGTCGTGGCCGGTGCCGCGGAGGAGGTCAGCCGCAACGTGCAGACCGTGGCCGCCGGGGCCGAGCAGATGGGCGCGTCCATCCGGGAGATCGCCACCAACGCCGCCGAGGCCTCCGACGTCGCGGCCCGCGCCGTCACCGCGGCCGAGACCACCACCGCCACGGTCGCGAAGCTGGGCGAGAGCTCGGCGGAGATCGGCAACGTCGTCAAGGTCATCACGAGCATCGCCGAGCAGACGAACCTGCTGGCCCTCAACGCCACCATCGAGGCCGCCCGCGCCGGGGAGGCCGGCAAGGGCTTCGCCGTGGTCGCCAACGAGGTCAAGGAGCTGGCCCAGGAGACGGCGAAGGCCACCGAGGACATCGCCCGGCGGGTGCAGGCGATCCAGGGCGACACCGGGGCGGCGGTGGCCGCCATCGGGGAGATCAGCCACGTCGTCGCGCAGATCGCCGACCGGCAGACGACGATCGCCTCCGCGGTGGAGGAGCAGACCGCGACGACCAACGAGATGTCCCGGTCGGTCCAGGAGGCCGCTGAGGGGTCGAGCCAGATCGCGGACAACATCACCGGGGTCTCGACCGCGGCCGACTCCACCACCCAGGCCCTGACCCAGACACGCGTGGCCGTCGACGAGCTGTCCCGGATGGCCGCCGGGCTGCGCGCCTCGGTCGCCCGCTTCACCTACTGAGCACAGCGCTCCCCGTCGCCCACCCGCGGGGCGGGGGCCCGGCAGCCGGCCGGCTGCCGGGCCCCGCCGTCCGTGCCCCGGGCGGCTCCCCGGCCCGGGTCACCGGGGGCGGATGTCGTGCCGCCGGCCGCGCGGCGCCCGGCGCGGCGGCGGCGGGGCGTGGAGCGCCAGGCGGACCACCCGCTGGCGGTGCGGGCGGTGGGGCTCCAGCAGCTCGAGCATGCGGGCGTCGTCGGCGCGCTCCTCGCGGGCCAGCGTCCAGGCCACCCGGGCGGGCAGGCCGGCGTCGCCGGGGGGCACCGCGTCGGCGTCCCCCCAGGTGCAGGTGGCCAGGGAGGCCGTCGTCCACGGCCCGATGCCGCGGACCCCGCCCAGCACCGCGAGGACCGTGGCCGGGTCGGCGTCGTCCTGGGCGTGCAGCCGCAGGCAGGCCCGGGCCGCCCCGATCAGCGCCTCCCCGCGGCGCCGCTCGATGCCCCACCGGTGCAGGCCGGCGGGGTCCAGCCGGGCCACGCGGTCCGGCGTCGGCGGCGCGGTCACCGACGGCAGGCCGGGTACCGGTGCGCCGAGCCCGGTCACCAGCCGCCGCCACTGCGCCGCGGCGTCCTGGCGGGTCACCCGCTGCTGCACCACGAGCCAGGCGACGTCGTGCCAGACGGTGCCCGTGCGCGGGATCCGCTCCCGCCGGTGCCGGCGCCAGAGGTCGCGCAGCGGCGGGTCGGCCGGGTCGAAGCCGGTGACGTCGTCCTCGAGGCCGAGCAGCCCCGGCGCCCCGTCGAGCAGCCGGTCCGCGCCGGGGCCGTGGGCACGGACCCGGGCCTCGGCAGCGCCGTCCCGCCAGGCGACCTCGACGGCGGCGGTGCCCTCGGGGGTCACGGTCGCCCGCTCGAACCGCCCGGGCACGCACCGCAGGGTCGGGTCGCCGGCCAGCCAGGCGAGGCCGGCGAGCGTGGCGCCGAGGTCGACGTCGCCGACCGGCACCGCCACCTCCGCCGTCACCCGCACCGCCTCCCGGTGCGAGCGTAGGCGGGCGAGCGGTCAGGCCGTGCCCGCGCGCTCCTGCACGAAGGCGGCGGAGTCGTAGTAGGTGCGGACGCCGGACAGCTGGTCCTCGTCGCCCTCGATCACCGTCACGCCGCGGTAGGTGAACGGCTTGCCCGAGCGCAGCGTCCCGGTCGAGGTCCACTCGAGGGCGGCGCTGCTCTCCCCGACGACGCTGTGCGTGAACGTCGTCTCGATGTCGCCGAACACGTCCCGGTAGTCCTGCCAGAACCGCCGGGCGCCGTCCTGGCCGCGGGTCTCGTGGTGCTCGTCGAGCTTGACCAGCTGGGTGTCGTCCCCGGCCAGGTCGACGAGCGGCTGGGGGTCGCGCTCGGCGTCGAGGTGGTGCAGGGCGTCGGTGAAGCGCTCGGTGAGGGTGTGCATGCGGGGGGTCTACCCGCCGGAAGGGCGGGGCACCCGCGCCGGCGGCGGCGCGGTCAGGGCAGCTGCCGCCGCTGCTCGTCGTCCTCGCCGCGGCGGGTGAGGGTCTGGGCCAGCAGGACGGCGCCCCACGGCCCGATCACCCAGATCGGCCAGGGGTAGAGCAGCTCCCCGGTGGCCAGGCAGGTGGTCAGCCAGACCCCGAGCACGACGACCGCGACGTAGGCCCAGTTCCGCCAGGCCGCCGCGCGGCTCGGGCCGCCGCTCCAGCCGCCGTGCAGGTGGGCGGTGTGCGAACCGGACCGGGACGCGGTGGCTGCCGGGGCTGCTGCGACCGGCGCCGCGGCGGAGGTCGCCGGGAGGTCGGCGGTCAGCTCGGCCAGCTCCCCGTAGGTGCGGGCGGTGTAGGCGGCGGCGAGCCGCTCGTCGTACTCGACGACCGTGAGCCGGCCGGCGGACAGGTGCTCGCCCAGCTGGGCGGCGACCGCGGCCCGGTCGGCGTCGGCGGCGCGCAGGTGCGGCTCGGGCATCGCGGGGGACCCTCCTCGGGATCGGCTGCCCCCAGTCTGGTCGGCCGCACCGGGCCGGGACCACTGACGGACGTCACGACTGTCCCGTGTCCCCGGTCAGGTGCGCCGGGTGCGGGTCACGCCGCGGCCCGGCCGCCACGAGGAGACGACCAGCGCCGTCCGCCCCTCGTCGAGGGCGGTGAGGACGACCTGGTCGAGGTCGACGCGGAACAGGTCGAACCCGCCGGGGCCGGGCAGCCCCGCCTGCTCCGCGTACCGGGCGCGCTCGTCCGCCGTCGCCTCGGTCGCCCGCCCCGAGAGCTTGGCGTCCGCGGTGAAGGCGTCCGGCTCGTCGCTGCCGCTGTGCAGGGCGAAACGGGGGTCGCGGCGCAGGTCGGCGAACTTGACCGACCCGGGCATGCCGGCCAGCCACGGCTCGCCGCCGACGAACGCCATCTCGATGCCGCTGACGCGCGGCCCGCCGTCGGCCCGCAGCGTGGCCAGCACCTTGTGGGCGTGGGCGTCGAAGCACGCGCGGACGCGGCGGGCGAGGTCGGGGTCGTCGCGGTCCAGGTCGGCGAAGGCAGCCATGCCGGGATGGTCGCGCGCACGGCGGTCTCCGCCCAGGGGTCGGCCCGCGGCCGGGCACTCGGCCCGCGGCCGGGCACTCGGCCCGCGGCCGGGCCTCAGCCCGCGGCGGGGGCGGCCTCCTTCGCGAGGTGCCGGCCGATGACCATCCGCTGGATCTGGTTGGTGCCCTCGAAGATCTGCATGACCTTCGCCTCGCGCATGAAGCGCTCGGCCGGGTGGTCGCGGGTGTAGCCGGCGCCGCCGAGGACCTGGACGGCGTCGGTGGTGACCTTCATCGCGGCGTCGGTGGCCACCAGCTTGGCGATGCTGGCCTGGCGGGCGTAGGGCTTGCCGGCGTCCCTGCGGCGGGCGGCGACGAGGTAGGTCGCACGGGCGGACTCGACCGCGGCGGCCATGTCGGCGAGCAGGAAGGCGACGCCCTGGTGGTCGACGATGCGCTTGCCGAACGCCTCCCGCTCCAGCGCGTAGGCGACGGCGACGTCCAGGGCCGACTGGGCCAGGCCCACCGCGACGGCGCTGACGCCGAGCCGGCCGGAGTCGAGCGCGGCCAGCGCGATGCCCAGCCCGCGACCCCGCTCGCCGACCAGCCGGTCGGCCGGCACGGGGACGTCGTCGAGCCGGACGGCGGCCGTCGTGGAGGCGGTCAGCCCCATCTTCTCCTCCGGCTTCGCGGGGCTGAACCCGGGCAGGTCCGGGGTCAGGTGGAAGCAGGAGATCGCCCGCGGGCCGTCGTCCGGCGTGCGGAGGAAGGTGGAGTAGAAGTCGGCGTGGCCGCCGTGGGTGACCCAGGCCTTCTCGCCGGTGGCCACCCAGCTCCCGTCGCCGGCGTCCTTCGCGCTGGCGCGCATCGCCGCCGCGTCGGACCCGGCGTGCGCCTCGGACAGGCAGTAGGCGCCGAGCAGGTCGCCGCCGACCATGGCCGGTAGCAGCTCGCGGCGCTGGGCCTCGGTGCCGGCGGTGTCGACGGGGAAGCAGGCCAGGGTGTGCACGCTGACCCCGAGCGCGACGCTCGCCCAGCGCGCCGCCAGCTCCTCGACCACCTGCAGGTAGACCGCGTAGGGCTGGCCGCCGCCGCCGACGTCCTCGCCGAAGGGCAGGCCCAGCAGCCCGGCCTCGCCGAGCAGCCGGAAGACCTCCCGCGGGAAGCGCTCCTCGCGCTCGTGCTGCGCGGCCCTCGGCGCCAGCTCCGCGTCGGCGATCTCGCGGGTCAGCGCCAGGAGGTCGGCGGCCTCCTGGGTGGGCAGTTCACGGTCGACCGGCACGGCGTCCCCTCCCTCGCGAACAGTACTGACGACGGTACCGCAGTACTGTGTGGCGTCCTGGGCCACGTCGTCCCCGCCGGAGGTGCCCGATGACGACCACCACCGCCGCCGACGGCCGGCTCACCCGCCGGCAGGCCGAGCTGCTCGACCAGCTCGAGGCGCTGTTCCTTGCCGAGGGCTTCGCCCGGTTCACCCTCGACGACCTCGCCGTCCGGCTGCGCTGCTCGAAGAGCACGCTCTACGCGCTGGCCGACAGCAAGGAGCAGTTGGCCGTCCGCGTGGTGCGGCACTTCTTCCGCAAGGCGACCGAGGCGGTGGAGGCGGGGACGGCGACCGAGGAGGACCCGGCGCTGCGGGTGACGGCCTACCTCAGCGCGGTGGCGCGGGCCCTGGCCCCGGCCGGGCCGCGGTTCCGCAGCGACCTCGACGCCTTCCCGCCCGGCCGGTCGGTCTACGAGCGCAACACGGCGCTGGCCGCCGACCGGGTGCGCGAGCTGATCGCCGAGGGGGTGGCCCGGGGCCGGTTCCGGGAGGTGCACCCGGCGCTGGTCGCCGACACGGTGACCACGCTGATGCTCCGGATCGGCCGAGGTGACACCGCGCAGGCCACCGGCCTGGACGACGCCACCGCCTACCGGGAGCTGGCCGCCCTCCTGCTGCACGGGATCAGCCTGTGACCGGCACCCGATCCACCGTGACGCTCACCGCCGCCCCCTGGGACGACCCGGACGTCCGCCGGCTGACGGCGGCGCAGCAGGCCGAGCTGCGAGCCCGGTACGACGGCGCCGGCGAGCCCGGGACGCCGCCGACCGCCGACGACGTCAGCGTGGTCCTGCTCGCCCGGGACGCCGACGGGGAGGCGGTGGCGTGCGGCGCCCTGCGGGCCCTGAGGGACGGCGTGGCCGAGGTCAAGCGCATGTACGTGGTGCCGCCCGCCCGCGGCCGCGGGTTGTCCCGGCTGGTGCTGGCCGGTCTGGAGGCGGCGGCCCGGGCGCGTGGCTGGTGGACCCTGCGCCTGGAGACCGGACCGCAGCAGCCGGAGGCGATCGCCCTCTACGAGGGAGCCGGCTACCGGCCCATCCCGGCCTTCGGCGCGTACGCCGGTTCCCTGGACGCCGCCGACTCCCTCTTCTACGAGCGGGTCCTCGGCGCCGGCTGACGGGGCCGCGGGCGGTTCGGCCAGGTGGCCTGCGCGGTCCCTGCGCTCGCACGCCGCGCACAGCACCCGGCGGCGGGCCCTGCAGCCGGGCACGCCGGGTGCCCGGCGCACGGGTGGGTGCGCCGGGTCGGCGGGTCTGCGGTTCTGGCCCCGGCTCTGCTCGGGGTCCGGCCGTTCTGCTTCAGGCTGCGGCCAGGGGTGGGGCGAGGATGTGGATCTCGGTGCCGTCGGGGCGCCAGGTGCGCCAACGCCCGTCGGGTCGCCGTTCGACCCGGAAGCCGTGGTGGACCTTCGTGTGGTGCCGCTCGCACAACAGGGCGCTGTTGGCCAGCGAGGTCTCCCCGCCGAGGGGCCACTCCAGCAGGTGGTGCACGTCACACCAGTGGGTCGGGGCACCGCAGCCGGTGAACACGCAGCCCCGGTCCCGGCGCTCCACCGCCCGGCGCAGGTGCGGGGGCACCACCCGGTGGGTGCGCCCGACGTCCAGGGGTGTGCCGTCGGGGCCCAGCACGATGCGGGTGACCGCCCCGTCGCAGGCCAGCCAGCGGGCCCGGGCGGCGGAGATCGTGGCGCCGAAGCCCAGCTCCGCGGCGCCGGGGCCGGCCGTGGGGTCGATGAGGTCTTCAGCCTTGATCACCACGGCCACGTGCGGCTTGACCGTGCGCAGCACCGGCAGGGTGCCGGCGGCGAGCTGGAGATCGCACAGCTGGACGAGGGCGTCGGCCTGCGCCTGGGGCCGGGTGCGCTCGTCGCCGGCGCACCGCCCGGCCTGCAGGAGGCTCTCCAGGGCGGCCTGCAGCCTCTCCCCGCCGGCGGCGTCCAGCTCCAGCCGGCCGGTGAGCGTGCCGTCGGCGTGCCGGACGAGGGAGAGCCGGCGGCCCTCGGTGGGGTCGGGTTCGGGCCCGTCGGGGTCCAGGCCGGTGAGGTAGTGCCGCACGACCTGCACGAGGTCGGCGTGCGGGCGCTCGGCGGCGACGCCGGTGAGCAGCCGGTCGACCTCCGCGAGGTCGACGCCGGCGGCCGCGGCGGCGGCCAGGTTCTTGTCGGCGGCCACCGGCGCCACCGTCGCGACGGCCTCGGCCGACACCGCCCCGGCGGCGTGCGCTTCGGCCAGGGCGGGGAGCGCCTCCAGGGCCCGGCCGGCGCGGACCAGCCCGGCCGCGGCCAGGGTCGACATGCGCCCGTGCCCGCGCAGCCAGGAGGCCATGGTCTTGAGTCCGTCGAACTCCGCCGCGCCGGCCAGCTCGCAGGCGCGCACGGTGCGGGCCACCTCGGCGGCGATCCGGTGCTGGGCGACCAGCAGCCCACCCAGCCGGTCGAGCAGTTCCGGGCCGAACGCCGAGGCCAGCTCGGCCCCGGCCAGCCCGTCGATCGCCGCGCACAGGTCCTCCACCGTCACCGCACCTCCCTGCCCCGTTCATCGAATGCGTGTACGAATGCTATCGCCAGACGGGGCTCGTCGCACCATGAATCCCCAGTTCAGCGGGCTGTCCACAGACGGAGGTGAGAGGTTGACAGGGCCGTGGGCCCGGGTCCCTGACGGGCCGGGTCCGGACGGGCCCGGGCCTGGCAGGCAGGTGATGTGCAGCCGCGGTGCACGCCGCCGCGACGGGCGGCGCCGCGGCCGCACACCGATCGGCGGGACGGCAGTCGAGATCGGCCGGGCCCGGCGGGTCGCGGGCGCCGGCCAGCAGGTCGGGGGGAGGGGGCCGGCTGCAGAAGCGCGGGCCGCGGACGTCGGCGGCGTGTGGTGGGGTGAGGCCATGAGCGACCCCACCGCGCCCTGGCCCGCCACCGAGCCCACCGAGGTGGTGGTGAGCGCCGGCGACACCCGGCTGGTGGTCGACCTGCGCGGCGGGACCCTGCGCGCGCTGATCGCCGGCGACCGGGAGGTCCTCGACGGGTACCCGGCCGGCGCGCTCCCCTCCGGCCGGCGCGGCGGGGTGCTGCTGCCCTGGCCCAACCGGGTGCGCGACGGCCGGTGGACCTGGCGCGGCGAGGAGCACCGGCTGGAGGTCTCCTCGGCGGAGAAGCCGGTCGCCATCCACGGCCTGGTCTCCTGGCAGCCGTGGTCGGTGCTGGCGCAGGCCGACGGGGCGGTCACCGTCGGCACCGTCGTCGAGCCGCGCCCCGGCTACCCGTTCCGGCTGGCCGCGGCCTTCGACCACCGGCTCGAGGCCGGGCGGCTCACCGTCACCGCGCGGGTCCGCAACGCCGGTGACGCCGCGGCGCCGTTCGGGCTGGGCCTGCACCCCTACCTCGGGGTCGGGGCGACCGAGGACGGCGGCATCGCCGACGCCGAGCTCTCCCTGCCCGCCCGCACCGAGCTGGTGGTGGACGCCGCCGGCCTGCCCACCGGTGAGCGGCGGCCCTTCGACGGCGCGGTGGGCCGCCTCGGCGAGCGCTCCTTCGACACCCCGCTCACCGACCTCGAGCGGGACGGCGACGGCTGGGCGCGGGTGCGGCTGCGCGGGCCGGCCGGCTGGACCGAGCTGGCCGTGGACCCGGCGTGGGGCTGGCTGCAGGTCTACACCGGTGACACGCTGTCGCCGGGTGAGCGGCGGCGCAGCGTGGCCGTCGAGCCCATGACCTGCCCGCCGAACGCGCTGGCCGACGGCGCCGACCTCGTCGTCCTCGAGCCGGGCGCCGACTGGTCGGGCACGTGGAGCCTGGCCTGGGGGGACTGACGATGGGCGCCACCCGGATGCGGGTCGCCGAGCTGTGGCGGTACCCGGTGAAGTCGCTGCAGGGCGAGCGGCTCGACGTGGCCGAGGTCGGCCCGGAGGGGTTGGCCGGTGACCGGCAGTGGGCCCTCTTCGACCGCGGGACCGGCCTCGGGCTGACCGCCCGGCGGGTGCCCGCGCTGCTGTTCGGCTCGGCCCGCCTGCGGCCGGACGGCGAGCTGCAGGTGGTGCTGCCCGACGGCTCGGCCACCACCGAGGACGACGTGCTCTCGGACTGGCTCGGCCGGTCGGTGGCGCTGCGCCGGGCGGACGGGTCGGCGCCCTCCTACGAGGTGCCCGACGACGAGGAGCAGCGGTGGGAGGCCTTCGAGGGGGCCGCGGGCGCCTTCCACGACAGCGCCGCCGCCCGGGTCACGCTCCTGTCCACCGGCACCACCGGCGCGTGGGACAGGCGCCGGTTCCGGGCCAACGTCGTCCTCGAGGGTGCGGGGGAGGACTCGCTGGTCGGCAGCCGCGTGCGGCTGGGCGGGGCGGTGCTGGACGTCGGCCTCGCCGTGCCCCGCTGCGTGATGGTGACCCGCCCGCAGCCCGGTGGCATCGACCGGGACACCTCGGTCCTCAAGACCATCCACCGCGAGCGCGGCGGGACCCTCGCCGTGGGCGCGCTCGTCGCCCGGCCGGGCACCGTCCGGGTCGGCGACGAGCCGGTGACCGGGGGCTGAGCCGGGTGCGGACCGTCGAGCTGCGTCCGGGGGACGACTCCATCCGGCTCGGGCAGCTGCTCAAGCTCGTCGACGCGGTGCCGACCGGGGCGCAGGTCAAGGACGTGCTGCTCACCGGCGGCATCCGGGTCAACGGCGAGCCCGAGGACCGGCGGGGCCGGCAGCTGCGTCGCGGCGACGTCGTCAGCGTCCCCGGCGCCGGGGACGTGCGCATCGCGTGAGCACCGACCAGCATCGCGTGAGCGCCGACCAGCATCGCGTGAGCGCCGACCAGCATCGCGTGAGCGCCGACCAGCATCGCGTGAGCGCCGACCAGCATCGCGTGAGCGCCGACCAGCATCGCGTGAGCGCCGTTCCACGTGGAACCGGGGCCGGCGTCGCCGGGCGCACGGCCCGCCTCGGGAGGGAGGACGTCGCATGACCCGCGTGCCGTACCTGTCCAGCCGGCTGCAGGGCTTCGGGACGACGGTGTTCGCCGAGATGAGCGCCCTGGCCGTGGCCACGGGCTCGATCAACCTCGGCCAGGGCTTCCCCGACTACCCGGGCCCGCCGGAGGTGCTCGACGCCGCCCGCGCCGCCATCGGGACCGCGCACGACCAGTACCCGCCCGGCCCCGGCACCCCGGAGCTGCGCGAGGCGGTGGCCGCGCACGTGCAGCGCTTCGGCGGGCACGCCTACGACCCCCTCACCGAGGTGCTCGTCACCGCCGGCGCCACGGAGGCCCTCACCGGTGCGCTGCTGGCGCTGCTCGAGCACGGCGACGAGGTCGTGCTCTTCGAGCCGATGTACGACTGCTACGCCGCGGGCGTCGCGATGGCCGGCGGGGTGGCGCGCCCGGTGCCGTTGCGCCCGCCGCCGTCGGGCGCCGGGCCGTGGACCTTCGACCCGGCCGAGCTGCGCGCCGCGGTCACCCCGCGCACCCGGGTGCTGCTGGTCAACACCCCCCACAACCCCACCGGCAAGGTCTTCAGCCGCGCCGAGCTGGCGACCCTCGCCGCGGTGGCCATGGAGCACGAGCTGCTCGTGCTCACCGACGAGGTGTACGAGCACCTGGTGTTCTCGGGGGCCCGGCACACCTCGCTCGCGACGCTGCCCGGCATGCGCGAGCGCACGCTGGTGATCAGCAGCGCCGGCAAGACCTTCAACGTGACCGGCTGGAAGGTCGGGTGGGTCTGCGGCCCGGCCGAGCTGGTGGCCGCCGTCCGCACGGCCAAGCAGTTCCTCACCTACGTCAACGCCGGCCCGTTCCAGCCCGCGGTCACCGCGGGGCTGGGCCTGCCCGACGAGTACTTCGCCGGTGCCGCCCGCGACCTCGAGTACCGCCGCGACGTGCTGGTCGAGGGGCTCACCGCGGCCGGGCTGCCGGTGGTCAGCCCGGAGGCCACCTACTTCGCGACCGTGGACGTCCGGCCGGTGCAGCCCGACGGGGACGGGCTGGCCTTCTGCCGCACGCTGCCGGAGCGGGCCGGGGTGGTCGCCGTCCCCACCGTCGTCTTCTACGACCCCGCGCACGCGCACCTGGGCCGGCACCTGGTGCGGTTCGCGTTCTGCAAGAGCGACGCCGTGCTCGGCGAGGCCGTCGAGCGACTCGGCAGGATGGCCGTATGAGGATCGCCGCGGTGCAGCACGACATCGTCTGGGAGGACCGCGCGGCCAACTTCGCGCGGCTGGCCCCGCAGGTGGCCCGGGCGGTGGGCGCGGGGGCGGAGCTGGTGCTGCTGAGCGAGACCTTCTCGACCGGCTTCTCCATGACCCCGGGGATCGGCGAGCCGGAGGGCGGGCCGTCGTCGGCCTTCCTCTGCGAGCAGGCCGCCCTGCACGGCGTGTGGGTGGCCGGCAGCTGCCCGGAGGTGGCGCCGGGCCCCGGCGGTGCGGCCGGGGCGGACGCGGCGCTGCCGTTCAACTCGCTGGTGCTGGCCGGCCCCGACGGCACGGTGCACCGCTACCGCAAGCTGCACCCGTTCACCCACGGCGGGGAGCACGAGCGCTTCCGCGCCGGGGAGGAGCCGGCGACGGTGCGGATCGGCGGGCTGCGGGTCACCCCCCTCATCTGCTACGACCTGCGCTTCGCGAACGTCTTCTGGGACGCCGCGCCGCACACCGACGTCTACCTCGTCCCCGCCAACTGGCCGGCCGCCCGCCGGGTGCACTGGCGCACGCTGCTGCGGGCCCGGGCCATCGAGAACCAGGCCTACGTGGTCGGCTGCAACCGGGTCGGCACCGCGGGCGACGGGACGGAGCACGCCGGTGACAGCGTGGTCGTCAGCCCGATGGGGGAGCTGCTGGCCACCGCGGCCGGCGGGGAGACCCTCGTCGTGGCCGACGTGGACCCTGCCGAGGTCGCCGCGACCCGGGAGCGCTTCGCCTTCCTCCCCGACCGGCGGTCCGCCGCCGCGCAGCAGGGGGCCGGTCAGTAGGAGAACGTGACGGCGTGGTCCTCCCCGATCCACTGCCACATCGGCACGGTGCCGCCGAGCTCGGCGCCCGGGATGAGGTCGCCCTTGTCCAGGCCCTTGGCGTCGAAGCAGATCGGGCACACCAGGTAGCGCCCGCCCGCGGCGGCGTAGCGCTGCAGCAGGGACGGCAGCGAGGGGCAGCCCTCGCAGGCGGTGCCCACGGCCACCCCCTCGAGGGCCAGCCGCACGGCCTCCTTGGTGAGGAACACCAGCGTCCGGCGACCCGTCTCGGCCGCGCCGACCGCGACGAGGAAGGCGACGGTGACGCGCTCGGCGTCCTCGAGCCCGGTGGTGAGGCTGATGACGGCCTTGTCGGCCATAACGTCCTCCGGCAGCGTGGGAGTCGGCCCCCGTGCTGCCGCCGGACCCTAGCCCGCCGGGCCCCCGCGCGGGAGCCGCGGCGGTGCGCCGGGTCGGTGCGGTCGGTCAGCTGCCCGGACGCCGGTCCTCGTCGACGACGACCTGCTCGCGCACCACCTGGTCGGTGACCTGCTCCTGCCCGCGGACCACCTCGGTGCGCAGCCGGACCCGCTCGACGGGCACCACCTCGACGGTCACCACCGGCTTCTCGGCGTGCAGCACGATCTCGCCCGGCAGGTCGGCGCCCGCGCCGCCACCGGCCCTCGCGCCGGCGCCGCCACGCGCCTCCGTGCCGGCCGGCACGAGCGTCTCCCCGGGACCCGGGTCGGGGGAGTCGTCCGACACCTCCTCGAGCCGGATCTCCTCCCGCCGCACCGGGACGGTGAGGTGGACCTCCTCGGTCACCACGTACTTGACCAGCCGCACCCGCCGGTCGGCGACGCGCTCGGTGTGCACGTCGAGCCGTTCCTCGCTGCGGGTCATCGCGCCGTCGGTCGGGGTCGCTGCTCCGCCGGTCGGGGTCGTCACTGCGCTTGTCGGGGTCGTCGCGCCGTCGGTCGCCCGCGGCCCGGTGCCCGCGGCGGCGGCCGTGGGGCCGGCGGCGGCGACCGCTGCCCCCGGTACCGGGGCGGGGACCGTCGGGGGCACGCCACCGGCCGGGGCGCCGGCCGCGGCCGCGGTCCGGTCGGGGACGTCGTCCCCGGCGCCCGCCGGGGCCATCCCCGTCCCCGTCGGCGTCCACCCGCCGCCGGTGGTCTCCGCACCCGCCGGTTCCAGGCCGTAGTGGCGGCGCAGCACCGTCTCCGCCTCCGGGTCGAGGTGCTCGTCGGGGACGTGCGGGGCGGTGCGCACGGCCTCCTTCGTCACCGGCAGCCGCAACCCGCCCCCGTCCAGGACGGCGTCGGTGGCCGGGACGACCGAGTGCCGGGTGCCGAACAGCCCGGTGGAGACCGCGACCCAGGTCGGCGCTCCGGTCCGGTCGTCGGTGAAGAAGTGCTCCACCGTGCCGATGCGGTCGCCGTCCGGGCCGTACGCCGTCGCCCCGATCGCCGCGGACAGCTCGCGTTCGCTGAGCATCGTCGCCCTCCCTCCCGGAGCGCGGGCGGCGCTCCTCGGACCCGACGTGCCCACCCGGGGCAGAGGTCGAACATCGCCTGCGGCGCACGCCGCCGACCTGCTGGGCCGCAGGTCGGTGGCCTACCGTTCTCTCCGTGAGCACCAGCCACGTGGAGGTCGAGCGCAAGTTCGAGGCCGAGGAGTCCTTCGAGCTCCCCGACCTCGCGGACCTGGACGGGGTGGCCGCGGTCGGGGAGCCCGAGGAGCAGGAGCTCGAGGCCACCTACCACGACACCCCGGACCTGCGGCTGCTGCGCTCGCGGGTCACGCTGCGCAGGCGCACCGGCGGCTCCGACGCCGGCTGGCACGTGAAGCTGCCCGCCGCGGCCGGCGCCCGGCGGGAGCTGCACCAGCCGCTCGGCCGGGCCGCGAGGACCGCGCCGAAGGCCGTCGTGGCGCCGTTGCTGGGCCTGCTGGGCACGGCGACGACCGCACCGGTCGCCACGCTGTCCACGCGCCGGGTGGTCCGGCGGCTGCAGGCGGAGGACGGCCGGGTGCTGGCCGAGGTCGCCGACGACACCGTCCGGGGCACCGCCCTCGCCGCCGAGCCGGGGGAGCCGGCCACCGTGACGACGTGGCGGGAGATCGAGGTCGAGCTCGTCGACGGCGACGAGGCGCTGCTGCAGGCGGTCGGCGACCGGCTGGTCGCGGCCGGCGCCGAGGTGTCGGCCTCGCCGTCCAAGGTGGCCCGCGTGCTCGGCCCCGCCCGCGCCGCCGAGGACGTCCCGGCGGTGCCGGCGGACGGCGGCACCGGCGGCACCGGCGGGAAGGCCACCAAGAAGGCGGCGAAGAAGGCGGCCCGGGAGGCGGCGGACGCCGGCCGGCAGGTGACGGCCGGGGACGTCGTCCTCGCCGCGGTGGCCGGTCAGCTGGCGGCCCTGCGCGAGGCGGACATCGCCGTCCGCACCGGCGGCCCCGAGGGCGTGCACGACCTGCGGGTGGCCTGCCGCCGGCTGCGCAGCATCTTCGCCGCCTACCGCACCGTGCTGGCCCGCGAGGTGACCGACCCGCTGCGCGACGAGCTGCAGTGGGTCGGGTCCGAGCTGTCCGGCGCCCGGGACGGCGAGGTCGCGCTCGAGCACCTGCGGGCGCTGGTCGCCGAGCAGCCGCCCGAGCTGGTCCGCGGCCCGGTCGCCGCCCGCCTCGAGCAGACCGAGAACCGAGACCACGAGGCCGGCGAGCGGCGGGCCCTGCGCGCCCTCACCGACCGCCGCTACCTGCGGCTGCTCGACGAGCTGGACGCCCTGCTGGCCCACCCCCTCCACGGCGAGCGCGCCGGGGAGGCGGCCCCCGTGGTGCTCGCCGACGCGGTCAAGCGCAGCGGCAAGCGGTTGCGGCGCGCCGTGCACGCCGCCGAGGACACCACCGGCGAGGAGCGGCACCACGCGCTGCACGAGGCGCGCAAGGCCGCCAAGCGGGTGCGCTACACGGCCGAGGTCGCCGTCCCCGTGCTGGGCGCCGCTGCCGAGGGGTTGGTCGCCTGCGCCAAGGAGGTCCAGGACGTGCTGGGCGACGCCCAGGACACCGTGGTGACCCGGGAGTACGCGCTGCGGGTGGGCCGGGAGGCCGCCGCCGCCGGCGAGGACGCCTGGACCTACGGCCGGCTGCACGCGCTGGAGGAGGCCCGCGCCGACGCGCGCGAGGCGCACTTCTGGGACCTGTGGCCCGCCCTGCGGTCGGCGGTCAAGGCGGCCGCCAAGGCCTGAGCGCCCCCACCGCCCGAGCACCGCCACGGCCCGAGCACCGCCACGGCCCGAGCACCGTCCGCCCGACCGGGGAGCACCGCTGTCCCTCATCGCCCTGCTGGGCTTCGTCACCGTCGTCCTGCTCGCGCTCGTCCTGCTGCACGGCTACCTGTGGTGGCGGCTGGTCCGCAGCACCACCCGACCCGGCCGGGCCCGCCGCTGGGGGACCGCCGCGGTGGTCCTCCTGGCCCTGCTGCCCGCCGCGGCGGTGGTCGTCGGCCGTGACGCGGTCACCCCGGCGGCCACCGCGCTGGACTGGATCGGCTTCACCTGGCTCGGCCTGGCCTTCTACACGGCCCTGACCCTGCTCGTCCTCGAACCGGTGCGGCTGGTGCTGCGGCGCTGGGCGCGGGGGGAGGTGCGCGAGCCGGCGCCGGACCGGGGGACGGCACCGGGAAGCGGTCCGGTCCGGGAGGACCGCGGTGTCGCGGACCGCGGTGTCGCGGACCCCTCCCGGCGGCTGCTGCTCGCCCGCGGCCTGGCGGTCACCGCCGGGGCCGTGGCCCTGGGCACCGCCGGCACCGGCATGGTGCTGGCCAACTCGGCGCCCGTCGTCCGCCGGGTGCCGGTGACGCTGGCCGGGCTCGACCCGGCGCTGTCCGGGTTGCGCGTGGTGACCTTCTCCGACGCGCACCTGTCGACGACCTTCCGCGGCCGCCGCTTCGAGCGACTCGTGGAGACGGTCAACGCCCAGCGGCCCGACGTGGTCGCCGTCGTCGGCGACCTGGTCGACGGGGAGCTCGCCGAGCTGCGCGAGGAGGTCGCCCCGCTGGCCGACCTGGTGAGCGAGCACGGCGTGTTCTTCGTGACCGGCAACCACGAGTACTTCGTCGACACCGCCGCCTGGCTGGCCCACCTGCCCACCCTGGGCGTGCGGGTGCTGCGCAACGAGCGGGTGCCCATCGGCCGCGGCGGGGCGACGCTCGACCTGGCCGGCATCGACGACCGGACGGCGGCCGGCTCGGGGGTCGCCGGCCACGGTGCCGACCTCGACGCCGCGCTCGACGGCCGCGACGACGCCGTCCCGGTGGTGCTGCTCGCGCACCAGCCGGTCCAGGTGCAGCAGGCGCGGGCGGCCGGGGTGGGCCTGCAGCTGTCCGGGCACACGCACGGCGGGCAGCTGTGGCCCTTCGACTACGCGATCCGGCTCGACCAGCCGGCGGTGGAGGGGCTGCACCGGTTCGGCGACACCCAGCTCTACGTCACCTCCGGCGCCGGGTTCTGGGGCCCGCCGATGCGGGTGGGCGCCCGGCCGGAGGTCACCGTCGTGGAGCTGCGCGCGCCCTGACCGGGCCCCCGGGGCTCACAGCTCCCGCAGCGCCCTGCGCCCCCCGGGGCTCACAGCTCCCGCAGCGCCCTGCGCCCCGGGCTCACAGCTCCCGCAGCGCCCTGAGCACCTCCTCGATGAGGTCCTCCAGGGGGACGTCACCGTCGGACTCGGCCCACCGCAGCAGGATCTGGGTGTACGCCGAGAACATCGCCGCCGTGACGACGGCCGCCGTCGCGTCGCGCTCGGCGCCGAGCGCGGCCAGCACGATGTCGACCGTCCGCCGCTCGAACTCCGCCGCCCGGCTGCGCAGCCCGGGGGTGCGGATCACGATGCGCCACCGGTCCAGCAGCTCCTCCCGGTCGCGGCCCTGGACGGCGCCGAGCCAGCCGCGGATCCCCCGGCGGAGCCGCTCGCCGAGGGGGAGGCCGGGCGGCTGCAGCGCCATGACGGCCTCGACGTCGCTCGTCTCCGGGAGCGGCAGGACGATGTTCTCCTTGCTCGAGAAGTGGTCGTAGAAGGTCGGCACGGTCACCCGGGCGGCGGCGGCGATGGCGGCCACGGTGACCGCCTCGAAGCCGTGCTCGGCGAACAGCCCCATGGCGACCTCGTAGATGCGCCGGTGGGTCCGCTCCCAGCGCGGGGTGCGGGGCTCCCGCGGCTCGCTCACGAGGAGCCATCCTCACCCGGGAGCACAGGCTTCCGGACGCCGGGGTTCCGTGGTCCCGGTCACACCACGCACCGCCACCGGGTGGACACGGCGGGACCACTACCCACCGGAGAGACGTCTCATACGACCAGACGTCTAGGCGTCCAGTACCTTTGCCGTCGTGACGAGCACCGTGTCGGGACCGAAGTACCTCGCGGTCCGGGAGCACCTGCGCCGCCGGGTCTCCGCGCTGCCCGAGCACACGCTGCTGCCGCCCGAGCCGGTGCTGTGCGCCGAGTACGGGGTCAGCCGGATCACCCTGCGCCGCGCCGTCGACGGCCTCGTCGCCGACGGCCACCTGGTACGCGAGCAGGGGCGGGGTACCTACGTCACCCGGCCGGCCATCCGGCACGAGTACCGCGAGAGCTTCGTCCACCGGATCGCCGGGTTCAGCTCGGTCATGACCGAGCAGGGCGCCCAGGTGGGCACCACGGTGCTCACCCAGCGGGTGGTCTCCGTCCCGCCCTCGGTCGCCGGCGAGCTGGGCCTGGAACCGGCGGCGGACGTCGTGCAGCTCGTGCGGCTGCGCAGCCTCGACGGCCTGCCCAACCACGTGGCCCACAGCTTCATGGCCGCCGACGTCTACCCCCGCGCGGCGGAGGAGGACTTCAGCGAGGGCTCGCTCTACGACTTCCTGCGCCGGGAGTACGACGCCGACCTGGCGCACGCCCGCATCGTCGTGGACGTCGGCACCGCGGCGCCCGACGAGGCCGAGGTGCTGGGCGTGGTGGCCGGCTCCCCGCTGCTGGTGGTGCGGACGACGGTGCGTGACAGCGCCGGCCGGCCGCAGGTGCACAGCTTCTCCCGCCTGCGACCGGACGTCAGCCAGGTGGAGTTCGAGGTGTCGGTCCCCGGGCGCTGAGCTTGTCGTTTAACCCCGTGGGTCCTCGAATGACAGGACCGTGATCCGGGGGCTGGCATGAGGGCGGCCACCGGGTGATCCTTTGGAGTTGCGAGCTGCAAACGATCACCGGTGCGAGCTGCAAACGATCACCGGTGGCCGTGATGGACAGTGTTCACCCGCAAGGCGGCGTTGGCGAGGTCTCGGCCGCGGAGGCCGCCGATCGACTGCGGGAATTCCGCGCCGGGTTCTACCGATGC
>NZ_QVQH01000011.1 GCF_003428645.1 Geodermatophilus marinus
GGCGGATCTCCGCCCAGTCCTCCACTGCCAGCACCTCGTCCCTCCCCGGCTCGGCTCGAGCCAGGGTCTCGGGAGGGGGTCAACTTTCGACCGTCGCGAGGGGGTCAGTTTTCAGGCGTCGTCGACACCGGCTGCGGTCGCCGGCCCCCATGCCCCTGATCGCCCACGTGCCACCCCCACCCGGGGGTCCGGCCGGTCCCCCCGGCCGGCACGTGCCAACGGAGAGGAGGCAGCCCCGTGGTCACGTCCCCCCGTGACTGAGCGTGCTGCTCGTCCCCACTACCCCTACGACGACTTCAGCGAGCTCGCCGGGCCCCTCGAGGACCCGGCGGAGGAGCCGCGGGTCCGCTTCCGCCCGGTGACCCGCGGCGCGGCCCGCGTCCGGGCGTACCTGCTGGTCGCCGGGGCGCTGACCTTCGAGGCCGTCTTCCTCCTCTGGCTGCTGCAGCCCGAGCACCACCCCGAGTTCGACGGCGGCTGGCGGGCGGCGCTCGCCCTGGGGCTGATCGGCAGCGTCGCGGTCATCGAGCTGCTGCGCCTGGTGAACGTGTTCACCCTCACCGTGGCGACCCTCAACGCCCGCGACCCGCTGCCGATGACCCCGCTGACGGGCCAGCGGATCGCGTTCCTCACCACCATCGTCCCCGGCAAGGAGCCGCTGGACATGGTGCGGCGGACGCTGGAGGGCGCCCTCCGGATGACCTACGACGGGGTCCTCGACGTGTGGCTGCTCGACGAGGGCGACGACCCCGACGTCCGGGCCACGTGCGCCGAGCTCGGCGTCCGGCACTTCAGCCGGCACGGGGTGGCGCGCTGGAACCAGCCGACCGGGCGCAACAAGGCCAGGACCAAGCACGGCAACTACAACGCCTGGCTGGAGGCGCACGGCGACGGCTACGACTTCTGGCTGTCGGTCGACTCCGACCACGTCCCGCTGCCCAACTTCGCCGAGCGGCTCATGGGCTACTTCCACGACCCGGACGTCGCCTTCGTCGTCGGCCCGCAGGTCTACGGCAACTACGACAACCTGGTCACCCGCGGCGCGGAGTCGCAGCAGTACCTCTTCCACAGCGTGCTGCAGCGGGCCGCCAACCGGTTCACCACCGCGATGTTCGTCGGCACGAACAACGCCGTCCGGCTCTCGGCGCTGCGGGCCATCGGCGGGCTGCAGGACTCCATCACCGAGGACGCCGCGACCAGCATCGTCTGGCACTCCAGCCGCAACCCGGCGACGGGCCGGCCGTGGGGGTCGGTCTACACCCCCGACGTCCTGGCCGTGGGGGAGGGGCCCTCGACCTGGCGGGACTACTTCACCCAGCAGGGCCGGTGGGCGCGGGGGACCGACGAGGTCGTCCTGCGGCTGTTCTGGCGGGTCGCCCGGCGCCTGTCGTTCTGGCGGCGGGCGCACTACGCGCTGCTGATGTCCTTCTACCCGGCGGCCGCGCTCAGCTGGGTCCTGGGCATCACCAACCTGGTCGCCTACCTGCTGACCGGCGTGGCGGGCCTGCTGGTCTCCGCGCAGCTGTGGGCGATGCTCTACGTCAACGCCGCCGTCCTGCAGGTCGCCGTCTACCTGTGGAACCGCCGGCACAACGTCAGCCCGCACGAGGAGGAGGGCTCCTCGGGCGTCGGCGGCATGCTGATGTCGGTCTTCTCCACACCGGTGTACGTCAGCGCCCTGTGGGCCGCCGTCCGCAACCGCGCCATCACCTTCGCCGTCACCCGCAAGGGCGCGGTCGACGGCGACCGGGTGCTCACCTTCTCCCGGCACCTGGTCTGGGCGGCCGTGCTGCTGGTGGCGCTGGGCCTCTCCCAGGTCCGGGGCCACACCCACGCCGAGATCCGCGGGTGGGCGGTGCTCACCCTGCTCGCCTGCCTGCTGCCCGTGGGGATCTGGCTCACCGGGCGGGTGCGTGCCCGGCTGCGCCGGCCCGCCCCCGTGGCGGCTCCGCCGGCCCTCCCCGCCCCGCGGAACGCGCGGGCCGACGGGCTGCCCGCACCGGCGGTCGCGTTCGTCGGCAACCGCGCCGCCCTCTCCGCCGCCCTCCCCGTCCCCCAGGAGACCCCCCGATGACCCGCCGCAGGCCCCGGCCGCTGCGCCGGCTGCGCAACGCCGCCCTCACCACCCTCACGGTGGCCGGCCTCGTCGCCGCCAACGGCCCCGTGGTGACCGACGTCGTCACCGCGGCCTACACCGACTTCCAGCGCAGCCGGCCCGACTACATGGCGCAGCACGGCTCCTGGGAGACCGTCGAGCTGCCGGAGGAATACCGCGTCCAGGCCATCCACGCCGCGCTGCTGCACACCGGCAAGGTGCTGCTGATCGCCGGGTCGGGCAACGACGCCCAGGACTTCGAGGCCGGCACCTTCCGCACCGTCGTATGGGACCCGGTCACCGGGGAGACGAAGGAGGTCCCCACCCCGGAGGACCTGTTCTGCTCCGGGCACGCCTACCTGCCCAACGGCAACCTGCTCGTCGCCGGCGGCACCCGCCGCTACGAGGTGCTCGCCGGGGACGTCGAGCGCGCCGCCGGCGTGCTCACCGTCAAGAACGAGCGGGACGACGGCACGGTGGCCCTGCCCGCCGGCACCCGCTTCACCGCCGACGGCCTGACCTGGCTGTCGACCGAGGACGTCACGGTGCCGCCCGCGCACACCATGCCCGACGGCACCCGCATGGCCGGCGAGCAGACGGTGTGGGTGGAGGCGGAGGCCGAGGGCGAGGAGTACGTCGTCACCGGCAGCCGGCAGTTCCGCATCCCCGACGTCGAGCCGTCGCGGCGCGACGAGGTCTACGGCCTGGCCGACAGCCTCACCCTGGACAAGCAGAACTACCGGGGGCTGGACGCCTCGTACGAGTTCGACGTCGCCACGGAGACCTACCGCCGGGCCGGCCGGCTGGCCGAGTCCCGGTGGTACCCGACGCTGGTCGGGCTGGAGGGCGGGCGCGTGCTGGCCGTCTCCGGCCTCGACGAGCACGGCGTGGTCCTCGACGGGGAGAACGAGGTCTACGACCCGGCCACCCGCACCTGGTCGGCGGCGCCGGAGCTGGAGCGCTACTTCCCGACCTACCCGGGCCTGCACCGGCTCGCCGACGGGGACCGGATCTTCTACAGCGGCGCCAACACCGGCTACGGCTCGCACCTGGAGGGGCGCCGGCCCGGCATCTGGGACCTGCGGGACAACTCCTGGCAGGACGTCCCGGGCCTGCGCGACCCCGAGTTCAACGAGACCGCGGCCTCCTTCTTCCTCGCCCCCGTGCAGGACCAGCGGGTCGCGATCATCGGCGGCGGGGGCGTCGGCGACAGCGAGGAGTCCACGGCCCGCTTCGACGTCGTCGACCTCACCGACCCGCGGCCGCGCTTCACGCCGCTGCCCGACCACCCGAGCCCGGCCCGCTACCTCAACGCCGTCACGCTGCCCGACGACCGGACCCTCATCACCGGGGGCTCGGTGGGCTACCGCGGCAACTCGCGGAGCGACCTGCACCTGACCACGATGTTCGACCCGGGGTCGGGGGAGGTGCTGCCGGCGGCGCCGAACGAGATCGGGCGCAACTACCACGCCACCGCGGTGCTGCTGCCCGACGGGCGGGTCATGACCATGGGCTCGGACCCGCTGTTCTCCGACGCGGAGAACACCATCCCGGGGACGTTCGAGACGCGGATCGAGATCTACTCGCCGCCGTACCTGCACGCCGGGGAGCGCCCCGCGCTCACCGCCGCGCCCACCGAGATCACCCGCGGCAGCACGTTCACCGTCACCGCCGACACCGAGGTCGCCGAGGCCCGGCTGCTGCGCCCGAGCGCCGTGACCCACCAGACCGACCCGGAGCAGCGCTCGATCGCCCTGGACGTGGCCCCGGCGGGGGAGGAGGCCCCGGCCGGCCAGGAGCACTGCCCGGACGGCGACCACGCGGCGGCCGGGCACGCGGCCGACTGCCCCGCCGGCGGCTGCTGCGGGTCGGACGCGGGCACCTACGAGCTGAGCGTCCCGGACGAGGAGGGGATCACCCCCTCCGGCTGGTACATGCTCGTGGTGCTCGACGCCGCGGGGATCCCCTCCCCGGCGCGGTGGGTGCGCGTGGCATGAGGCGCACGTCCCAGCGCTCCCTGCGGGCGCTCGCGCTGGCCGCCGCGGCGCTCGGGGCCGTGGCCTGCGGTGGCGCCGCGGCGCCCGGCGACGACCGGGGCCGGGTCGCCCCGGCCGACCCCGCGGCGTCCGCCGTCGAGCGCGACCGCCTGCCGGGGCGGCTGTGGGTGAACCCCGAGGGGCACGGCCCGGCCGCCGTCCGGCAGGCGATCGAGGAGGGCCGGGACGCGGACGCCGAGCTGCTGGCCCCCTTCGCCGAGCAGCCGACCGCCACCTGGGTGGCGACCCCGGAGAACCCCTACCCGGCGGTGCTCGAGGTGTCCGAGGCCGCGGCGGCCGTGGACCGGGTGCCGGTCCTCGTCGCCTACCACGTCCCGGGCCGGGACTGCGGCTCCTACTCCGCCGGCGGCGCCCCCGACGTCGACGCCTACCTCGGCTGGGTCGGCAGCTTCGCCGCCGCGCTCGGGGACCGCCCCGCGGTCGTGGTCCTGGAGCCGGACTCCGTGGCGCACGCCCTGATCGGCTGCCCGGGGGTCGACCCCGAGGCGCGCTTCGACCTGCTGGCGCAGGCGGTGGCGATCCTCGACCGGCAGCCGAGGACCCGCGTCTACCTCGACGCCGGCAACGCCGGCTGGATCCAGGACCTGCCGGCCCTCGCCGAGGCGCTGCGGCGCAGCGGCGTCGACCGGGCCGAGGGCTTCGCCCTCAACGTCGCCAACTTCGAGACCACCGAGGCCAGCGCCGAGTACGGGCTGGCGCTGTCCCGGCAGCTGGAGGAGGGCGCGCCGCCGGGGACGCCGGCCGCGCACTTCGTCATCGACACCAGCCGCAACGGCGCCGGCCCGGTGCCGGACACCGGGTCGGACGAGGACCGCTGGTGCAACCCGGAGGGACGCCTGCTGGGGGAGGCCCCGACCACCGACCCCGGCCTGGAGCGGGTCGACGCGCTGCTGTGGGTCAAGCAGCCCGGCGACTCCGACGGCACCTGCCGCGGCGGGCCCCCCGCGGGCCGCTGGTGGCCGGAGGGGGCCGCCGAGCTCGCGGGCGGCTGACCGGGCGGGTGGTGCAGATCTCAACGGGACCGCAACCAGGGCGGCGGTGCCGAGCCGGCGGTGCAGGTCTAGCGTGGGAGGCCGGATCGCCGGTCCGAAGCGGCAGGTAAGAACCGGAGCGACGACGCTGGCCGCGCTGGGCGTCTGCAGTGGTCTCACGGCCGCCGGCGATCCGCACACCACGGCGTGCGTCCCCCCCGCCGGGGTGACCGGCGCCTGCCCGCTCCTCCAGCCGCCCCCGCCCCGGGCCGATGGCCGTCCGGAACGTGTCCGGACGGAGGAGGTGGCCCGTGGGCGGGAGTGCCCGGCTCGGGACGGCGGACCGGCGGGGTGCCGCGCAGGCCGGCGGCGGGACCGTCGCCGTCCTCGTCGGCCTGCTGGTGGTCCTCGTCGGCTACCCGGTGCTCGACGGCCTCGTCGCCGACGTGGTCTACCTGGGGGTGGTGTGGGCGGCCGCCGCGATGGCCTGGTGGGCGGTGCAGCGGCAGGGCACCCCACCGGGGACGGCGCTGGTCGCCGTCGGCGTCAGCCTCAACGCCACCGGGGAGTCCTTCTGGGTCCTGCAGGACTGGGTCGGCGCGGCGCCCACCGTGTCGGCGGCCGACGGCGCCTACCTCGCCGGCTACGTGGCCCTCGGTGCCGGCATCTGGCGCACGGCGAGCAGCCGCGGGCGCGGCCGCCCCGAACAGGTGGACGGCTGGCTGGACGGTGCCGCGGTCTTCGTCGCGGCCTTCCTGCTCGCCTGGCAGTTCTCCGTGGGAGCGCTGGTCGCCGACGACGCGCTGCACCCGTTCACCCGGCTGGTCTGGGCACTGTACCCGGCGCTGGACGCCGCCCTCATCGGGCTGGTGCTCCGCCTGCTGGCCACCCGCGCCCGCGGTGACCGGGCCGCCCTCGCCCTCACCGCAGGTGCGGCCTGCTGGCTGGCCTCCGACACGGCCTACCTGCTGCTGGCCGATGCCGACCCGATGAGCACCTGGCTGGACACCGGCTGGCTGTGCGGCGCGCTGCTCATCGCCGCGGCGACCCGGCACCGGGCCCCGGCCGGCACCGACCCGGCCGATCGGCCCCTCGGGACGGGGCGGCTGGCGATCAGCATGGGCACGCTGCTGGTGCCGGCCGGCCTGCACCTCGTCGACGACCGGGTCGGGGCCGGGGGCACGCACGCGAGCATGGTCGGCGGCACGCTCCTGCTCACCCTCATCGTGTTCGTCCGCACCACGCGGCTGCTGCGCGCCGAGTCCGCGGCCCGCGCGCTGGTGGCCTCCCAGCAGCGGTACGGCGCCGCCCTCGCGCGCCATTCCTCCGACGCCGTGGTCGTGCTCGACGAGCGTGGTCGGCCGCTGAGCTGCCCCTCGTCCCCCGGGGGGCTCGAGCCGGGCGCCGGGACGAGCGCCGAGGAGCTGCTCGGGCTCACCGGCGTCGACCCCGCGCAGGCCCGGGTGGTCTTCGACCGGGCGCTGGCCGCCGGTGGCTCGGTGGTCGCGGCCGAGCTGCCCTGCCGGCGGGACGGCGTGGACCGCTGGGTGGCCGTCCGGCTGGTCGACCTGCGCACCGACCCCGACGTCGGGGGCGTCGTCGTCCACGTCACCGACATCACCGACCGCAAGCGCGCCGAGGCGGCCCTGGCCCACCAGGCCTTCCACGACCCCCTCACCGGGCTGGCCAACCGGGCGCTGTTCACCGACCGCGTCGAGCAGGCGCTGCGCCGCCGCCGGCGGAGCTCGTCCGCGCCGGCCGTCGTCTTCGTCGACCTCGACCGGTTCAAGGCGGTCAACGACACCCTCGGTCACGCGGCCGGCGACGCGCTGCTCGTCGAGGTCGCCGGCCGGCTGCGCGGTGCGGTGCGGGCCGGGGACACCGTCGCCCGCCTGGGCGGGGACGAGTTCGCCGTCCTCGCCGAGCTCACCTCGGGCGCCCCGGGCGAGGCCGAGGCGGCCGCCGGCCGGGTGCTGGAGGCGCTGCGCCACCCCGCCGTGGTCGCCGGCCACCAGGTGCCGGTGTCGGCGAGCGTCGGGGTCGTCGTGGCCGCCGACGGGGCCGACGCGGACTCCCTGGTCCGCGACGCGGACACCGCCATGTACGAGGCCAAGGTCGCCGGCCGCGGCCGCCTCGCGCTCTTCGACCCGGCCATGCGCGCGGCCACGGTCGAGCGCCGGCTGCTGGAGCAGGAGCTGCGCGGGGCGCTGGAGGGCGGCCAGCTCCGGCTGGTGCACCAGCCCGTCGTCGACCTCGCCGACGGCCGGGTCGTGGGGTTCGAGGCGCTGCTGCGCTGGAACTCCCCGGTGCTCGGCCCCGTGCCACCCGCCCGCTTCGTGCCCGTCGCCGAGGAGCTCGGCCTCATCGGCGCGATCGGCGAGTGGGTGCTGCACGAGGCCTGCCGGACCGCAGCGGCCTGGCGCCGCGAGCACCCGGCCGCCGCCGGGCTCACCATGGCCGTCAACCTCTCCGCGGTGCAGCTGACCTCGCCCGGCCTGCTGGGCTCGGTGCGCGCCGCGCTGGCCGGCTCCGGCCTGCCGCCGGAGGCCCTGGTGCTCGAGGTCACCGAGACCGCCCTGGTGCAGGACGCGGCCCGGGCCGCCGGGTCGCTGGCCGGGCTGCGGGAGCTCGGCGTCCGCCTGGCCCTCGACGACTTCGGCACCGGCTACTCCTCGCTGCAGCACCTGCAGCGGTTCACCGTCGACGTCCTCAAGATCGACCGGTCCTTCGTCGCCGAGCTGCCCGAGGACGGCGGGCTGCCACCCCTCCTGCGCGGCCTGCTGGAGCTCGGCCGCGCGCTGGGCCTGGAGGTCCTCGCCGAGGGCGTGGAGACCGAGGCCCAGCGGCGGGCGCTGGCCCGGTCCGGCTGCGACTCCGCGCAGGGCTACCTCTTCGCCCGGCCGCTGGAGACCACCGACGCCGAGCTGCTCCTGCTCGGCCAGCCGGCGACCGCACCGCGGCTCTGACGCCCGCCGGGTCCGCCGCCGCCCGGGTGCGGCGGCGGGCGCCGGGGTAGGGCAGGGCCGTGCGCACCGGCCCGGGACCCCGCGAGGGGTCCGTCCGCCTCCGCGACGGCCGCACGCTGGCCTACGCCGAGTGGGGGGACCCGGACGGCCGCCCGGTGCTGGGCTGCCACGGCTCCCCGAGCTCGCGGTTGGAGCACCACGTCGAGGACCCCGACGCCTACCGCCGCTGGGGGGTGCGGCTGGTCGTCCCCGACCGCCCGGGCTTCGGCCGCTCCGACCCGCAGCCGGGCCGCCGGGTGCTCGACTGGCCGGACGACGCCGCCCAGCTGCTCGACCACCTCGACGTCGACCGGTGCGCCGTGCTCAGCCTGTCCGGCGGCGCCGCCTACGCCCTCGCCTGCGCGCACGCCCTCGGCGACCGGGTGCACACCGTCGGCGTGCTCGGTGGGGCGCCGCCGCCGGACGTCCCGTGGCCGTGGCCCGGCTGGGTGCCGCGCCGGCTGCGGGGGGTCGCCCACCGCCCCTCCCCGGCCGCGGGGCTGCTGCAGCCGGTGTTCGCGCCGCTGGCGGTGCGCCCGGCGCTCATCCCGCGCTACCTGCAGCTGCGGCTGGCCCCCGCCGACCGCCGGGTGATCGGCCGGCCCGCGGTCCGCCGGGTCCCCGCCCGGACCTTCAGCGAGGGGCTGCGCAACGGCGCGGCCCCCCTCGCCGGGGACCGCGCGCTGCTGTTCCGCCCGTGGGGCTTCCCGCTGGCCCGGGTGCGGCAGCCGGTGCACCTGTGGCACGGCACCCAGGACTGGGTCGTCCCGGTGCCGCTCGGCCGGGCCCTGGCCGCGATGCTGCCGCGCTGCTCGGCGCACTGGTTCCCCGGCGAGGGCCACTTCCTCGTGTTCGACCACGCCGAGCGGGTCTACGCCGCCCTGCGCGGCTGAGGGGGCGTGGCCGCCCTGCGCGGCCGCCGCGGGCGGGGCACCCGCGGCGGCCGGCGACCGGGCCCGCCGGAGGGCTCAGCCGCCCCGCTCGACCTCGGCCTGCACCAGGCCGCGCAGCGCGGTCCGCAGGGCCTCGTCGCCGGTGTCCCCCCGGTCGAGGGCGGCGCGGGCGGCCTCGGTCAGGGTGCCGGGGTCGACGTCGTCCAGCCAGGCGACGTCCCCGCCGACCCGGCGGCCCACCTTCAGCACCCCGTCCTCGGGCCGGACCACGTACTCCTCGGCGTCCACTCGGACGCTCATCTCCTCGCTCATGACCGCAGCCCTACCCCGGGCACGGTCCCGTCCACCCACCCCGGCGGAACGCGGGAGAGGATGGACGGCGTGGACGAGGACTTCTGCGAGGTGGTGGTGACGGCCGCCGACGCCGACTGGCTGGCCCGCCACACCCGGGCGCTGGTCGAGGAGCGGCTGGCCGCCTGCGGTCACCACCTGGAGCGGATCCGGTCGGTGTACCGGTGGGAGGGCGCGGTGCACGACGAGGCCGAGGCCCGCGTGGCGCTGCACACCCGCCGCTCGCTGGTGCCGGCCATCGTCGCCCGCACCGGGGAGGTCCACCCGTACGACGTCCCGTGCGTCATCGCCCTCCCGCTCGTCGGCGGGAACCCCGCCTACCTGGCCTGGGTCGCCGCCGAGACCCGGGACCCGGACAGCTGAGCGGGGACGGCGCGGTGCGGACCGGTACGGCGGGTGGGGCGGACCTCCCGCTCGACGTGCGGCGCAGGGGCGGGCGGCCGAGCGCGCCGGCGGTCGTCGTGGAGGCGGTCCTCGACGCGCTGCCGTCCCCGACGCTGCTCATCGACGCCGACGGCCGGGTGCTGCTGACCAACACCGCCTGGGAGCACGCCGCCGAGCTGCTCGACGACGACCGGGTCCGCGTCGGGGTGGACGGCGACTACTTCGCGATGGCCCACCGCCTGGTGGCCGACGAGGACACCGGCAACCTCATCGAGCGGCTGCGGGCGCTCTCCCGCGGCGAGTGCGACAGCGTGCAGGCCGACTACGCCCTCGAGCAGCGCGACGGCACCCGCTGGTACCACCTGCAGGCCTCGCGGGTCGACCAGGCCGGGCAGGTCGTCGTCACCCACACCGACGTCACCTCCCGGGTCCGCGCCGAGCGCGCCTCGGACTGGCGGGCCCGGCACGACACGCTGACCGAGCTGCCCAACCGCGCCCACCTGCACGAGCTCATCGACGCCGAGCTGGCCCGGCCCGGGCGGGGCCCGGTGTCGGTCCTCTTCCTCGACGTCGACGGCTTCAAGGAGGTCAACGACTCCCTCGGCCACGAGGCCGGTGACGACCTGCTCCGCCAGATCGCCGGCCGGCTGACCGGCTCGACCCGCGTCGGGGACACCGTCGGCCGGCTGGGCGGGGACGAGTTCGTCGTCCTCTGCCGGGACTGCGACACCGCCGGCGCCGAGGCGCTCGCCGACCGCTGCCGGGCCGGCGTCGACCGGCCCTTCGAGCTGGCCGGCCGGCTCGTGCGGCTCGGCGTGAGCATCGGGATCGCCGGCATCGGCCTGGCCGGGGCCGACGACGCCGACGCGCCGCCGGTCCGCTCCACCGACCTCGTCCGGGACGCCGACCTGGCCATGTACGCGGCGAAGGCCGCCGGCCGCAACCGGGTGCGGCTGTTCACCGCCGACCTGCGCTCGGCCGCGCAGCGGCGGGCGACGGTCGCCGCCGAGCTGCGGGAGGCGCTGCACGGCGACCAGCTGGAGCTGCACTACCAGCCGGTGCTGCACCTGCCCTCCGACCGCTGCACCGGGGTGGAGGCGCTGGTGCGCTGGCGGCACCCCGAGCGCGGGCTCCTGCCGCCGGCCGACTTCCTGCCGTCCGCCGCGCAGCACGACCTGATCGGCCCCCTGACCCGCTGGGTGCTGCGCGCCGCCGCCCGCCAGGCGGCCGCCTGGGCGGCGGACGGGCTGTGGCTGGTCACCGGGGTCAACGTGGGGGCCGCCTACGTCGCCGGCGGCACGCTGGTCGACGACGTCCTCGCCGCCCTGGGCGAGGCCGGGCTGCCGCCGGAGCTGCTGCAGGTCGAGGTCGCCGAGAGCGCGGTCAGCGCGGACGCCGAGCACGCCGCCGCCCAGCTCACCGCGCTGCGCCTCGCCGGGGTCGAGGTGGCCCTCGACGACGTCGGCAGCGGCTTCTCCTCGCTGGTCGAGCTGGCGACGGTGCCCGCCGGGGTGCTCACCGTCGACCGCAGCCTGGTGGCGGTCGCGGCCGGCCGGCGGCGCCAGGCGGCCGCGGCGATCGCCGCGGTCGTGGCGCTCGGCCGGGTCTGGGGGCTGCGCTGCCAGGCCGAGGGCGTCGAGACCGCCGACCAGCTCGCCCTCGTCGGCGAGCTCGGCTGCACGCTGGCCCAGGGCTTCCACATCGCCGCCCCCATGCCCGCCGCGGAGGTGCCGGGGTGGATGGCCGCCCGGCGGGCGCACGCCGCGGGCGGGGCCTGAGCCGGGTCAGCCGGGCTCGCCGCGGGCCTTCCGCCGGGCGATCACGCCGAGGTCGACCAGGGCGACCGCGGCGAGCACGAACAGCACGACCGCCGGCCAGGCCGGCAGGTCGGTCGCCAGCCACAGGAAGCCGAGGGCGGTGCAGACCACCAGGCCGAAGGCGGCCAGCACCATCCGGAGGGTGAGCGCGGACCGGGCGGGGCGGGCCCCGCCGATGCCCGCGGTGGGGTCGTGGTGGTCGGGCAGGCCGCGGGCGTAGTCCTCCCGGGTCCGGCGCCGGCGCGGTTCGCTCATGCCACGCGTGCCTACCCGCGGCCGGGGCGCACTACCCTGGGTCGACGTGGCAGCCGCTGACTTCTCCGTCGTCCTGGACGAGCTCGACACGACCCTCCGGTCGATCGAGGCGGTCCTCGACGTCGACCGACTCCGCCGCGAGGTCGCCGACCTCGAGCAGCAGGCCGCTGCCCCCGACCTCTGGGACGACGTCGAGGCCGCGCAGGCGCTGACCTCCAGGCTCTCCTACCTCCAGGGCGACCTGCGCCGGGTCGAGGAGCTGCGCCGCCGGCTCGACGACGCCGGCGTGCTGCACGAGATGGCCGTCGAGGAGGACGACGAGGCCACCGCCGCCGAGGCCGAGCGGGAGCTGGCCGCCCTGCGCGGGGAGATCGACGAGCTCGAGGTCCGCACGCTGCTCTCCGGGCCCTACGACGCCCGCGAGGCGCTGGTGACCATCCGGTCGGAGGCCGGCGGGGTGGACGCCGCCGACTTCGCCGAGATGCTGCTGCGGATGTACCTGCGCTGGGCCGAGCGGCACGGGTACCCGACGGAGGTCTACGACACCTCCTACGCGGAGGAGGCCGGCATCAAGTCGGCCACCTTCGCCGTCAAGCAGCCCTACGCCTACGGCACCCTCTCGGTCGAGCAGGGCACGCACCGGCTGGTGCGCATCTCGCCGTTCGACAACCAGGGCCGCCGCCAGACGTCGTTCGCCGGGGTCGAGGTCATGCCGGTCGTCGAGCAGACCGACCACGTCGAGATCCCGGAGAACGAGATGCGCATCGACGTCTTCCGCTCCTCGGGGCCCGGCGGGCAGAGCGTGAACACCACCGACTCCGCCGTCCGCATCACCCACCTGCCCACCGGCATCGTGGTGAGCTGCCAGAACGAGAAGAGCCAGATCCAGAACCGGGCCGCCGCGCTGCGCGTGCTGCAGGCCCGGCTGCTGGCCAAGCGGCAGGAGGAGCAGCGCGCGGAGATGGACGCGCTGAAGGGGGAGGGCAGCAGCTGGGGCAACCAGATGCGCTCCTACGTGCTGCACCCCTACCAGATGGTCAAGGACCTGCGGACCGAGCAGGAGACCGGCAACACCTCCGCCGTCCTCGACGGGGACATCGACCCCTTCATCGAGGCGGGAATCCGGTGGCGCAAGCAGCAGGAGACGGTGCCCGCCGGGTGAGCGACGGCGCGTGGTGCCCACCGGTCGCCCGGCTCAACCGTCCCCTTCGTCACACCGGCACCCCGCGGTCGGCGGGAATAGGCCACGCTGGGTGACGGGGGTCCCGCGATCGGCGCGGCCCCGTCACGCTGTGCGAGGCCGGTCCCGGGGCGTCTCCACGCGGAGGGCCCGGATCGCGCCTCGGGGAAGGTACCGTGGCGCCTCGTGATCGAACTGCAACACGTCACCAAGCTGTACCCGGCCAGTGGGCGGCCGGCGCTCGACGACGTGTCGACCGAGATCGACAAGGGCGAGTTCGTCTTCCTCATCGGCTCGTCTGGGTCGGGCAAGTCGACCTTCCTGCGGCTGCTGCTCAAGGAGGACGACCCCACCCGCGGGACGGTCACGGTCAACGGCAAGACGCTCAACACCATGAGCAAGTGGCAGGTGCCGAAGTTCCGCCGCACGATCGGCTGCGTCTTCCAGGACTTCCGGCTGCTGCGCAACCGCACGGTCGCGCAGAACGTCGCGTTCGCGCTCGAGGTGATCAACAAGCCGCAGCGGACCATCAAGCGCGTCGTCCCCGAGGTGCTGGAGATGGTCGGCCTGGAGGGCAAGGCCACCCGCCTGCCCCACGAGCTCTCCGGCGGGGAGCAGCAGCGGGTGGCGATCGCCCGCGCGTTCGTGAACCGGCCGCTGGTGCTGCTGGCCGACGAGCCCACCGGGAACCTCGACCCGGAGACCAGCGAGGGGATCATGCTGCTGCTGGAGCGGATCAACCGCACCGGCACCACCGTGATCATGGCGACGCACGACTACCACATCGTCGACTCCATGCGCCGCCGCGTCATCGAGCTCAACGGGGGAGCCGTCACCCGCGACCAGTCGCGGGGCGTCTACGGCGTGGGCCGCTGAGCCGCCCGACCCCGCCGCGGCCGCCGAGCGCCGCTCGCTGACCCGCGTCCCCCCGCTACCACGACAGGAACTCCATGCGCGTCAACTTCGTGCTCTCCGAGGTCGCCACCGGGCTGCGTCGCAACCTGACCATGACGGTCGCGATGATCCTGACCACGGCCATCTCGCTCGGCCTCATGGGCACCGGCCTGCTGATCGCCGGGATGATCTCCGACATGAAGGAGATCTACTACGACAAGGTCCAGGTCTCCATCTTCCTCAGCGACGACGTCTCCGACGAGCAGCGCAGCGCCATCGAGCAGCAGCTGTCGGACTCGCCGGAGGTGGCCAGCTACCTCTACGAGTCCAAGGACGAGGCCTACGCGCGCTTCCAGCAGCAGTTCTCCCAGCAGCCGGAGCTGGTGCAGAACACGCCGGCCGACGCGCTGCCGGAGAGCTTCCGCGTCGAGCTGGTCAACCCGGAGCGCTACGAGGTCATCGCGGCGGAGTTCCCGAACGGGCAGAACGGCGTCGACCAGGTCCGCGACGAGGGCGACTTCCTCGACCGCCTGTTCAGCCTGCTCAACGGGGCCCGCAACGCGACGATCGCGGTCGCGGTGGTCCAGGCGCTGGCCGCCCTGCTGCTGATCTCCAACACGATCCAGCTGGCGGCGTTCAACCGGCGCAACGAGACCAACATCATGCGGCTGGTCGGCGCCTCCCGCTGGTACACCCAGCTGCCCTTCATCCTGGAGGCCGCGGTCGCCGGGCTGATCGGTGCCGCGCTGGCCGTCGGCGGGCTGGTGCTCACCAAGGTGCTGTTCGTCGACCGCACGCTGGCCGGCCCGATCAAGGCCGGGATCATCCCGCCGGTCGACTGGAGCGCGATCGCGTTCATCAGCCCGATCATCGCCGCCGCCGGCGTGGGGCTGGCCGCCATCGCCGCCTACGTGACCCTGCGCCTGTACGTCCGGCTGTAGCCCCCGGCCGCACGTCTCCCGCTGCTCGCGCCTCCTCGCTCCCCCTCGCGCCTCCTCGCTCCCCGCGATCATGAAGTCGGGGAAGCGGCACGCCGTCCCGTCGCGGCGGGTCGCCTCCCGGACTTCATGATCGCGGGGGTGGTAGGGGGTCGGTCGGGTCGCAGTAACCTGTTCCCATGCCGCGGGAGCAGGGGCGCAAGCTGATCGCCCAGAACAAGAAGGCGCGGCACGACTACTCGATCCTCGACACCTACGAGGTGGGTCTCGTGCTCACCGGCACCGAGGTGAAGAGCCTGCGCGCCGGGCGCGCCTCGCTGGTCGACGGGTTCGCCACCGTGGACGACGGCGAGGTGTGGCTGCAGCACGTGCACATCCCGGAGTACACGCAGGGCACGTGGACCAACCACGCCCCGCGCCGCAAGCGCAAGGTGCTCATGCACCGCGCCGAGATCGACAAGCTGATCGGCAAGACCCGCGAGGGCGGGCTGACGCTGGTGCCACTGGACCTGTACTTCAAGGACGGCAAGGTCAAGGCCACCCTGGCGCTGGCCAAGGGCAAGAAGTCCTACGACAAGCGGCAGGACCTCGCCGAGCGCGACTCGCGGCGGGAGATCCAGCGGGCGTTCGGCCGCTACGTCAAGGGCCGCCGCTGACCGGGTGAGCCCCGGGCCGGGCCCCGCCCTACGGTGGGTGCCATGCGCGGCATGGCCTACGACCGCTTCGGGGGCGTCGACGTCCTCTCCCTGCGCGAGGACCTCCCCGACCCGCCGGTCGGCACCGTCGAGGCCGTGGGGCCGGCGGTCGTCGACGTCCGCGCCGGCGACGAGGTGTTCGGGTACGTGCGCCGGGACGACGTCCAGTGGGGGACGGCGGCCGAGCTCGTCCCCGCCCCGCAGCGCTGCGTGGCGCCCGGGAGGGGGCCGAGGTGACCCGGGCCGTCGGCGGGGTCGGCTTCTTCGCCGTCCAGATCGCCGCCGCCCTGGGCGCGCACGTCATCGGCACCGCCGGCCCGCGCAACCACGGCTCCCTGTGCGACGCCGGGGCCGCCGAGGTCCTGGACCACGCGGCCGGGCCGGTCAGCGGGCAGCTGACCGGCCCGGTGGACGCCGTCCTGGACCTGGTCGGGGGCCCGGCGCTGGAGGACCCGCCGAAGCAGGTCCGCGACGTCGCCCGCATCGCCGGCGTCGTCGACCCGGTGGTCGACGCCATGGGCGGGCGCTACGTGTTCGTCCGGCCCGAGCGGCACGACCTGGAGGAGCTGGCGCGCATGGCCGACGCCGGCCAGCTGCGGGTGGCGATCGCCCGGGCGTTCCCGCTGGAGCGCACGGCCGAGGCGCACGAGCTGGTCGCGGGCGGGCACGTCCGCGGCAAGGTCGTGGTCACGCTGCGATGACCGGGGGAGACCGGGTCGCACCGCCGGCCGACGACGCCGACGTCCCGCGGTACTGGCGGGAGCTGGGCCTGCCCGGGCTGGTCGACGTGCACGTGCACTTCCTGCCCGCGCGGGTGCAGGAGAAGGTCTGGGCCTACTTCCGGCAGGCCGAGACGCACTACGGCTCCGCCTGGCCGATCCGCTACCCGTGGCCGGACGACGAGCGGCTGGCGCACCTGGCCCGGCTCGGCGTCCGGGCCTTCCCGACGCTGCCCTACCCGCACAAGCCCGGCATGGCGACCTGGCTCAACGACTGGTCGGCAGAGTTCGCCGACGCGAACCCGCAGGTGCTGCGGTCGGCGACGTTCTACCCCGAGCCGGAGGCGCCGCACTACGTCGCCGAGGCCCTCGACGCCGGGGTGCGGGTGTTCAAGGTGCACGTGCAGGTGGGCGCCTTCGACCCCCGGCACCCGCTGCTCGACCCGGTCTGGGCGCGCCTGGCAGAGACCGGCACCCCGGTGGTCATCCACTGCGGCTCCGGGCCGCTGGCCGGCGAGCACACCGGCCCCGAGCCGATGACCGGGCTGCTGGGACGGCACCCGGGGCTGCAGCTGGTCATCGCCCACCTGGGCATGCCGGAGTACCGCGAGTTCCTCGACCTGGCCGAGCGGTACGAGCGGGTGCACCTGGACACCACGATGTTCGCCACCGACTTCACCGAGCGGCTCATGCCCTTCGACCCCGCCGACCGGCCCCGCCTGGCCGCGCTGCGGGACAAGGTGCTCCTCGGCAGCGACTTCCCGTCCATCCCCTACGAGTACGCCCACCAGCTGGCCGCGCTGCACCGGCTCGGGCTGGGGGAGGACTGGCTGCGGGCGGTGCTGCACGACAACGGCGCCCGCCTGTTCGGCCTGGTCTAGCGCGCGGCCGGCGCCGGGCCGGTCGTGGTGCCGACGCGCAGCTCGACGGGCAGGACCAGGTCGTCGGGGCGGCGGCCCTCGATCAGCGCGGCCGCCGCCCGCCCGGCGGCGCGGCCCTTCTCCTGCGTCGGCTGCACCGCCGTGGTGAGCACGGCGGGCGCCAGCCAGGGCAGGTCGACGCCGTCGAAGCCCACCACGCTGAGGTCGCCGGGCACGGCCAGGCCGAGCGCCGCGGCGGCACGCAGCACGCCCGCGGCCAGCAGGTCGCTCTGCGCGACCACCGCGGTGGGCCGGGTGGCCGCGGGCCGGTCGAGCAGCGCGCGGGCGGCGCGCTCGCCCTCCTCGACGGCGTTGGCCGCGGCCTCGACGGCCGGCACCGAGCCGAGCACCTGCTCGACGCCGAGCAGCCGCTCGCGCACGTCGCGGTAGTGGACCAGCGACCGGCGGGCGGCGTCGACCGGGCCGCGGGTGCCGTCCAGGCGCAGCGGCATCGCCACCACCGCCACCCGCCGGTGCCCCAGGTCCCGCAGGTGCTCGGCCAGCGCGGCGCTGCCGGCGCGGTCCTCGATGCCGACCAGCACCAGGTCGTCGGCCACCGGTCCCTCGACGGCGACGACGGGCACGCCGCGCCGCCGGAGGTGCTCCAGGGCCGGGTCGTCCTCGAGGCCGCAGGTGGCGTAGACGGCCGCGTCGAGCGGCACCCTCGACAGCTGCGCGACCGACGGGCCGCTGCGTTCCCGGTCCCCGGGCAGCAGGAGCAGGCCCACGCCGAGCGGGCCGAGCACCTCGGTGATGCCGTCGAGCAGGAGCACGGCCACCGGGTCGCGGAAGGCGTACATGAGCCGCTCGCCGACGACCGCGCCGACGATGCCGCTGCGCCGCGAGCGCAGCGACCGGGCCACCGGGTCGGGGCCGCCGTAGCCGAGCTCGGCGGCGGCGCCGAGCACCCGCTCCCGGGTGCCCGGGGCCACCCGCTCGGAGCCGGAGTAGACCAGCGACGCCGTGGACAGGGCCACGCCGGCGCGGGCCGCCACCGCGGCCAGGGTCGGGCGCGGTCGGCTCACGGGCCTCCTCGGCGGGCGGGGTCGGATCTCGGCTTGACCGTACGGGAACACGGGGGGCTATCCTCGTCCTCGGCCGTCGAATCGATTCGATAGGTTGACCCGCTCCCTTCCCGGAGGTATCCGTGCGCCCGCTGCCGGCCGCCGTGCCCGACACCGCGCGCATCGAACGGGCGCGCGTCGCGGTGACGGTCGTCTTCGTCCTCAACGGGCTCGCCTTCGCCTCCTGGATCGCCCGGGTGCCGGCCGCCCGCGACCGGCTGGACCTCACCCCCGCCGGTCTCGGGCTGCTGCTGCTGTGCATGGCGATCGGCTCGGTGCTCGCCCTGCCCGCCGCCGGGCCCCTGGTGCACCGGCTGGCCCCGGCGCGCAGCGTGCTCTCCGCCGGGGCGCTGGCCGTCGCCGGCCTGCTCGTGCTGAGCGCCGGCCTGACCTGGCCCTCGGCCGCGCTCGCCGGCCTCGGGCTGTTCCTCACCGGCGCGGGCGTCGGCGTCTGGGACGTGTCGATGAACGTCGAGGGTGCGGACGTCGAGCAGCGGCTGGGCCGCTCGGTCATGCCGCGGCTGCACGCCGGCTTCAGCCTGGGCACGGTCGCCGGCGCCCTGGCCGGCGCGGGGGCCGCGGCCCTGCGGGTGCCCCTGGCCGCGCAGCTGGTGCTCACCGGCGTGCTCGTGCTGGCCGCGCTGGCCGTCGCGGTCCGCTGGTTCCTGCCGGTGCCCGCCGCCGCGGGGGACGCGGGGCCGCGACCGTCCGGGGTGGGGGAGGCGTGGCGGGACCCGCGCACCCTGCTCGTCGGCCTGCTCGTGCTGGCCTTCGCGTTCACCGAGGGCACGGCCAACGACTGGCTGGCGGTGGCGCTGGTCGACGGCTACGGGGTCAGCGGGGCCGTGGCCGCCGCCGGGTTCGCCGTGTTCGTCGCCGCCATGACGGTGGTGCGCCTGGTCGGCGGCGCGCTGCTCGACCGCTTCGGCCGGGTGCCGGTGCTGCGCGTGGGCGCGGCGACCGCGCTGGCCGGCGTGCTGCTGTTCGTGCTGGCCCCGGCGGCACCGTGGGCGGCCGCGGGCGCAGTGCTCTGGGGGGCCGGGGCGGCGCTCGGCTTCCCGGTCGGCATGAGCGCGGCCGCCGACGACCCCCGGCGCGCGGCGGCCCGGGTCTCGGTGGTCAGCGCCGTCGGGTACACCGCCTTCCTCGCGGGCCCGCCGCTGATCGGCTTCCTCGCGGAGGGGGCCGGCGTCCTGCGCGCGCTGCTCGTCGTGCCGGCCGTGCTCGCCCTGGGGGCGCTGGCCGCCGGGGCCACCCGCCCGCTGCCCGTGGTCGCGACCGCCGACCCCGACCGGAGGGACGACCCGTGCCGCTCCGCCTGACCGCCACCGTGCTCGACACCCCGGACCCGCAGGGCCTGGCGCGCTTCTACGCCCGGCTGCTCGGCTTCCGCGTCGACGAGGACAGCCCCGAGTGGGTCACCCTGCGCGCGCCGGACGGCGGCGCGGGGCTGTCCTTCCAGCGGGAGGAGCGGCACGTCCGCCCCGTGTGGCCGGCGGGGGACGGCGACCCGCGGATGCAGGCGCACCTGGACATCGCCGTCGACGACCTCGACGGGGCCCTGGCCCTGGCCGTCGCGGCCGGCGCGACCGTGGCGGGGCACCAGCCGCAGGAGCACGTGCGGGTCTGCCTCGACCCGGCCGGTCACCCGTTCTGCCTCTACCTGCCGGAGGGCTGATCAGCCCGCGCCGGGGTAGTGCGGGTGCAGCTGCGCCGCGCGGTCGACGTCCTCCGGGCTGAGCAGGACGACGGTGCGGACCGACGCCACCCCGCCGCCGCTGATGGTGAGCGACAGCGCGGCCGCGGCGGCCGCGTCGGGCAGCTCCACCAGGGCGTACACGTCGGCCTCGCCGAGGGCGAAGTCGAAGGTCTCCAGCCGGCCGTGCAGGTCGAGGACGGCGTGCTCGAACACGCTCCGGCGGGCCGACCCGCCCCCGGCCATCACCGCCCGGGCGCCCTGCGGTGAGTAGGCGGCGATGACCAGGAAGCGGGGCACGGGCCCTCCTCTCGGCGGCGTGCGCCGATGCTCGCGGCCGGTCGTGCCGGGCCGCAACCCGGTCGACGCACCGGGCGGGCGTCCCTACGCTGCGCCCGTGCTGGACCTGCCCGGGGACCTCGCCGCCCGCCCCCTCGCCCCCGCCGACGTCGAGGCCGTGGCCGCCCTGCTGGCCGACGCCGAGCCGGTCGACGACACCGGGGAGAACCTCGACGCGGCCGACCTGACCGAGTGGTGGGCCGACGACCTGGTCGACCTGGCCGCCGACGGCCGGGCGGTGTGCACCGCCGAGGGGGCCCTCGTCGCGTGGGCGGTCGCGGTCGGGTCCCGCGGCGTCCGGGACGCCTACCGGGTGGGGCTCGAGGGCCGCGTCCACCCGGCCTGGCGTGGCCGCGGGATCGGCCGGGAGCTGCTCGCCTGGCTGCTCGAGCGCGGCGGCGAGCAGCACCGGCAGGTGCACCCCGAGGTGCCGGCCCGGCTGGTCGTCGGCGTCCACCCGGGCATGCCCGGGCTGGAGCCGCTGGTGCGCCGGGCCGGGCTGGCACCGGAGCGCTGGTACTCCGACATGGCCCGGCCGCTGACCGACCTGCCCCCGGTGCCCCCCGTCCCGGGCATCGAGCTGGTGCCCTACGCCGCGGACCGGGACGACGAGGTCCGCCGGGTGCACAACCAGGCCTTCACCGACCACCACGGCTCCTCGGAGCGCGACGAGGCGACCTGGCGGGCGTGGTTCACCGGGCAGCGCGCCTTCCGGCCGGACCTGTCGGTGCTCACCCTCGCCGACGGCGCCGTCGTGGGCTACGTGCTCGCCTACGTCTTCGAGGCCGACACCCGGGCGACCGGCGTGCAGCAGACCCACTTCGGCCAGATCGGGGTGCTGCGGTCGGCCCGCGGGCGGGGCATCGCCTCGGCCGCCGTGTCCGCCGCCCTGCACGCCGGCGCCGCGGCCGGGTGCGCGACCGCGGGCCTGCAGGTCGACACCGAGAACCCGACCGGCGCCCTGGGGCTCTACCGGCGGCTCGGGTTCACCCCGGTGCGTACCCGCACCGACTGGGCCCGCGTCCTGCCGCCGGTGGCCACGTCCTAGGGTGCCGCGCATGGTCAGCGTCGATCAGCCCGCCCTGGACCCCCGTGCCGTCGCCCGCGCCCACCGCGCCGTCGACCCCCTGCACAACCACGTCTACTTCTCGCCCGAGCAGGACGAGTACCTCACCGCGGTCGGGCTGCGCCCCGGTCGCATGTGCTACTTCGCCGGCCGGGCGGCCGCGATGGGTGCGGTCGGTCCCGGCGTGGTCACGGCCACCTTCTCCAACTTCGCCCCCCGGCTGGTCGCCCGGCACGTCCCCCGGGCCTGGGCCCTCGCCGGCCCCGAGCAGGTCGTCGCCGCCCGGCTCGAGGGGGCCCGCGCCTCGCTGACCCGGCTGCTCGGCGGGGCCGAGGCCGCCGCGGCCCCGGAGGTCGCCGAGCTCGGCGACCTGGTGGCCGAGGCGTGCACCGCGCTCGCCGTCGAGGGCCGGCCGCTCTACGCCGGGCACGCCGACCTGCCCTGGCCGGAGGACCCGGTCGGCCGGCTCTGGCACGGCGCCACGCTGCTGCGCGAGCACCGCGGCGACGGGCACGTGGCGGTGCTGGTCCGGCACGGGCTGTCGGGCCTGGAGTCGCTCATCACCCACAGCGCCACCGGCCGCGGCTTCACCCCGGCCGCCGCCCGCGCCACCCGCGGCTGGTCGGAGGAGGAGTGGGACGCCGCGGTCGCCGGGCTGGTCGCCCGCGGCCTGATGGCCGGCGAGGGGGAGCTCACCCCGGCCGGGCAGCAGCTGCGGGAGGCGATCGAGGCCGAGACCGACGCGCTGTCGGCCGCGCCGTGGCAGCACCTCGGCCCCGAGCGCACGGCCCGGGTGGTGGAGCTGGGCAAGGGGCTGTCGGCCCGGCTGGTGGCCGCGGGCGCCTACCCGGCGGAGACCTTCGGCCGGTGAGCGCGCCGCGCCTGCCGGAGGCGGCCGCCGAGGGCCCGACCGCGGAGCTGCTCGCCGCCCGCCGCGGGGGCCGGCTGTCCACCCTGGACCGGCTGCTGCTGCACAGCCCGGCGGTCGCCGAGGGGTGGAACGCGATGCTGGGCGCCCTGCGGTCGGGGACGACGCTGCCCGCGGACCTGCGCGAGCTGGTCGTCCTGCGGGTGGCGGTGCTCAACCGCGCGGAGTTCGAGTGGGCGGCGCACGAGCCGATCGCCCGCCGCGCCGGCCTGGACGACGCCCGGCTGGCGCTGCTGCGCCGCCCGGACGCCCTCGCCGGGCCGGGCTGGACGCCCGCGCAGTCCGCCGTCCTCGCCTTCGCCGACGCCTCGACGCGGGAGGTCGAGGTCCCCGACGAGGTGTTCGCCGCCGTCCGGGGGCACCTGTCCGATCGCCAGGTGGTCGAGCTGGCCGTGCTCGTCGGCGGCTACGCGATGGTCTCCCGCTTCCTCGTCGCGCTCCGGGTGCCCCCGCCCGACGGTGAGGTCGCCGGGTAGCGCCGACCTCTCTATGGTCTGCCTCACAGTCCTCAGGGGAGCGGCCATGGCCACCACCGAGCACCGACCCGGGTCCGGACGACGCACCGACGTCGACGCGGCGTTCCGCGGTCACGCCACCTACCGCAGCCTGGGGGAGCAGACCCTCAGCCCGGCCGAGGAGCGGTTCGAGAAGGGCCGCCGCACCGTCGGGCTGTTCCTCGCCCCGGTGGTGGCCGTCGTCTTCGCGCTGCTGCCGCTCGACCTGCCGGACGACCAGCAGCTGCTGGCGGCGATCCTGCTCGGTGTCATCGTCCTGTGGATCACCGAGCCGGTGCCCATCCCGGTCGGCGGTCTCATCGGGGTGGGGGCGATCGTCGTCCTCGGCGTCGTCCCGGCCGACGACGCGCTCACCCCGTTCGGCTCGACGACCGTGTTCACCTTCATCGGGGCGTTCATCCTCGCCGCGGCGATGCTCAAGCACGGCGTCGCCCGCCGCTTCGCCATGTTCATCCTGTCGCTGCGCTGGGTCGGCGGCTCGACCGCGCGGCTGGTGATCGCCTTCGGCCTGATCACCGCGCTGCTCTCGGCGTTCGTGTCGAACACCGCCACCGTCGCCATGCTGCTGCCGACGGCGATCGGCATCCTCTCGGTGATCGCCAAGCTGCTCCAGGACAAGGAACTGGTCGCGCCGGACTTCGACCCGCTGCGGCTGCGGGTCGGCGTCGCGATCATGCTCATGCTCGCCTACGGCGCCAGCGTCGGCGGGCTGCTCACCCCCGTCGGCACCCCGCCCAACCTCATCGGCCGCGGGCTGATCGAGGAGGCCACGGGGGAGCGCATCGGCTTCCTGCAGTGGATGCTCATGGCCGCGCCGATCTGCGCGCTGATGTTCGTCGCGCTGGCCCTGGTCCTGCTGCTGCTCAACCGGCCGGAGATCCGGCGGATCGAGGGCGTGCACGAGTACGTGCAGCACGAGCGGGCCGAGCTCGGCCCGATCTCGCGGGCGGAGAAGAACACGCTGGTCGCCTTCGGCGCCACCGTGGCGCTGTGGATCTTCCCCGGCATCATCGCGCTGACCGCCGGCACCGAGTCCGACCTCTACACCACGGTCAGCGACCGCCTCGACGAGGGCATCGTCGCCGTCCTCGGCGCCTCGTTGCTGTTCCTGCTGCCCACCGACTGGAAGAGCCGGGAGTTCACCCTCAACTGGTCGGACGCGGCGCGGATCGACTGGGGCACCATCCTGCTGTTCGGCACCGGCATCATCTTCGGCTCGCTGCTGGCCGACACCGGGCTGGCCGAGACGATCGGCACCAGCTCGGCCGACTGGCTGGGGCTGACCAGCACGCTCGCGATCACCGTCTTCGCGGTGATCCTCGCGATCATCATCAGCGAGACGACGAGCAACACCGCCTCCGCCGCGGTCGTCGTGCCGATCGTCATCCCGGTGGCCGTGGCGGCGGGCATCAACCCGTTCGTGCCGGCGCTGGCGGCCACGTTCGCCGCGTCGTTCGGGTTCATGCTGCCGGTGTCGACCCCGCAGAACGCGATCGTCTACGGCTCCGGCGTCGTGCCGATCACCAAGATGATCCGGTCGGGGATCAGCTTCGACGTGCTCGGCGCGCTGCTGATCGTCGTCCTGCTGCCGGTGATGATCGGCCTGGTCCTCGAGGTCTGACGCCGCGGCGGCCGGCCGGCGCCGTGTGATGTTCACCGCCCGGAGGGATGGCGTTCGCCGTCCGGGCGGGCGCGGGGTCGCCCCGCCGTGCCACGATGGTCGACGGCCACCGCGGGCCGTCGCGACCGGGTACGGGAGGGGAGTGGAGCGCATGCGCAGCGAACCGCCCAGTACCGGCACCGGGCTCCGCACCGCCCGCTGACCGACCCGTCCTCCTCCTCGCACACGCGGGGTGGGACCGGGACGCCGGCCGCGCGCGGTGCCGGGCCCTGACGCGTCCCCCGCCCCCGCGTCCCCCCGGGAGTCCCGTCGTGGCCGACCGCCGCCGTGCGCCCCTCACCGCCCTGTCCAGCCTGACCCGCCGCCCGCGGCCCGCGCTCACCCTGGCCGCGCCCGCCCCGGCGCCCGCCCCCGCGCCGGACCGGCGGCCGTCCCGCATCGTCGACAACGCCGTGTACTCCTCGGGCCGCCGCGTGGCCACGCCGGACTCCGTGGCCGAGAGCCACGAGTGGCTGGCCGAGGACGACGAGCGCCTGGTCTGGCTCGGGCTCTACCGCCCGGAGCCGCGGGAGCTCGGGGAGCTGGCCGAGCTGTTCGACCTGCCCGAGCTCGCCGTCGAGGACGCCATCACCGCGCACCAGCGGCCCAAGTTCGAGCGCTACGGCGACACGCTGTTCGTCGTCCTCAAGGCCGCCCGCTACCTCGACGCGACCGAGGAGGTCGAGTTCGGGGAGCTGCACCTGTTCCTGGGTGCCAACTTCGCCATCTCGGTCCGGCACAGCGAGTCGCCGGACCTCGCCCGGGTGCGCCGGCGGCTGGAGAGCCAGCCGGACCTGCTCGACAAGGGCAGCGAGGCGGTGCTGTACGCGGTCCTGGACGCCGTCGTCGACGGGTACTCGCCCGTGGTCGCGGGCCTGGCCAACGACATCGACGAGATCGAGACCCAGGTCTTCGGCGGTGACCCGCGGGTGTCGCGGCGCATCTACGAGCTGTCGCAGGAGGTGCTGGAGTTCCAGCGCGCCGCGCAGCCGCTGACCGGGATCCTCGCCGCCATCTCGGCCGGATTCGACAAGTACGGCGTCGACGAGGAGCTGCGCAGCTACCTCCGGGACGTCGCCGACCACGTCGCCAGCGTCACCGAGCGGGTGGAGGCCTTCCGGCTGCAGCTGCGCGACATCCTCACCGTCAACGCCACCCTGGTCGCCCAGCGGCAGAACGAGGAGATCCGGGAGCTGACCGAGGCCTCGATCGCCCAGGGCGAGGAGGTCAAGAAGATCTCGGCCTGGGCGGCCATCCTGTTCGCCCCGACGCTGGTGGGCACCGTGTACGGGATGAACTTCGAGGACATGCCCGAGCTGGCGTGGCACCTGGGCTACCCGTTCGCGGTGGTGCTCATGATCGGGGTCAGCCTCACGCTGTACGCCGTCTTCAAGCGCCGCGACTGGATCTGACGCCGCCGTCCCGGTCCCCTCCGCCGTGACCGGCCCCCTCCGCCGTGATCATGGGGTTCTTGCCGGGTGGCGCACCGTCGTCGGCGTGTCGGCGGGCGAGATGCCCATGATCACCCGAAAGGGCGGGGAAGCGGGGCGGTCGCGCGGCGCGCGGGGAACAACCCGGTGGCCGGCCCGGTTATCCTGGGTGCACAACTACACAGGGGGTGAATGGTCTCGACTTCGGTCGTTCGACCAGGGGAAGCGAGCCGAGGAAGGCAACGATGACCTCGTTAACCATGCGTTGCGACACAACAAGTGCCGCTGATAAGCGCACTGACTACGCTCTCGCTGCCTGATCGCAGCTAGGCGTGTCTGTCAGCCCGGGTTCGTCATCGGCCCGGAATCTGGCATCAGCTAGATGACTCACCGTGCGTGCCGGTCGCGGGTACGTGCGGGACACCTCACAGCGACTGGGCCCGTCACACCGACCCGTCCGTGGGATCGGTGGGGCCGAGCAGAGACACAGCGGACTGCGCTCGGAGAAGCCCTGGTTCTGCGTCGAAGGACGCGGGTTCGATTCCCGCCACCTCCACCCCGGGGTCTCGGCGAGATGCCGGGACCGCAGCTGGCGACACAGGGGCCGGCGGCCACTGCTCACGCGGTGGCCGCCGGCCTCTTCGCATGCCGGGGCTTCTCGTCGCGTCAACGGGCGCCGCAGCCGCCTGGCGTATCGACCCGACGATGGAGCCGCACGGGTCAGGCGTCTGCCGTCTGCGGGGGCGCTGACAGCCTTGTGCCGAGCAGCTGGGCATGTCTCGGCGTAGTGGATGTCTGCGACGTCGACCATGCCCGTCCTCCAGGCGGCGAGACCGACTGTCGAGCACGTGCCGTAGGGCCGCTGTGCGGACGGCTCCACCCGGGCGTTCCCGGGGTGCTGGCGCAAAGGCGGCACCTTCGTTCGCGAGACGGGCCCGGGGCCACCGCACACGGAGGTAGGCCCGGTCCTCGCCAGGTCCGCTGTGCGTGCGGCGGTGCACGGCGCCGCGGCGGCGGAGTTGTGGGTCATGTCCCCGGCGGGGGTACGGCGCGCTGACCTCGTGCTGCCCCTCCCGATCGGCCTGGGCGCCATGTGTGTTGGCTGCGTTCCGGCGGAACAACCGGTCGTGGCGGCGGGCGCTGACCTACGCGCCGCGCGCGCCGCTGCCGCCGCAACGGCCGCACCGGTACGTGGTCCGATCCGACCACGCCGCGGCCGCCGGTGGTTGGTCGCTTCGGGCGATGAGGCGCCGCGCCCGCATTCCTAGCGTCGGAGGGCGTCAGGAACATCAGTGGAACCCGGGGAGGCACCCCATGTCCGTCATCATGATGATCGACAACCCCCACGGCTCACAGGAGATCTACGAGCGGGTCGCGGCCGGCCGGACCCTGCCGATCGGCGGCAGCGTGCACCTGGCCGGGCCGGGCCCGCACGGCGGCTGGCGCGTGATCGACGTGTTCGACAGCGAGGAGGAGGGGCGCCGGTTCGTCCGCGACGAGCTGGCCCCCGCGCTGCGCGCCGCCGGGGCGCAGGGTCCGCCGCCGCCCGTGGAGTTCTGGCCGGTGTACCGCTGCGTGACGGGGGTGCCGGCGTGACCGCGACCACGTCCCCGGGACGGCCGAGCCACACCGCCCGGCCGTCGCCGTCGATGCGCTCGGCGGGGTACGCCCGGGGCCCCGGGCCGGGCTCGTGGAGCCGCCCGCGGCGGCTGCTGGGCGCGGCGATCGTGGCCGTGGCGCCGCTCGTGCTGCTCGGCGGCATCCTCTACCACCCGTTCATCGCCGACCTGCGGCACAAGCACGACGTGGCGGCCGCGCTGACCGCGTCGACGACCCGGTGGTCCATCGCGCACCTCGTCGCGGCCGTCGGCTCGGCGCTGGTCGCGCTCGCGTTCCTCGCGGTCGCCACGGCGCTGCGGCAGCGGGGCGAGTGGCGGTGGAGCGGCCGCGCGGTGCCGTTCGTCGTCGTCGGCAGCACGCTGTTCGCGCTGCTGCCCGCGATGGAGATCGGGGTGCTGGCGGCCTCCCTCGCCGGCGCCGACGCCGAGGCGGTGCTGATCGAGCTCGAGCCCTGGTTCCGGCCGGTGCTGCTCGGTTCGGCGGCGGTCTTCGCCGTCGGTGTGGCCTGCGCGGCCAGGGCCGTCGTGCGCGCCAAGGTGCTCGGGCGGGCGCTGACCGCGGTCGTCGTCGGCGCCTTGGCGGTCACCGCGGTGTCCCGCTTCCTCCCGTTCGGGGCGGCGCTGGTCGTGGGCGCGGCCGCGCTGGTGGTCGGCCTGCTGCCGCTCGCGGGCACGGTGGCGGCACGGCCACCGGTCCCGGCCGGGCCGGGCTGACGGCGGGACTCCGGGCCAGGCTCCGGCGGATCGGCCCGATCCACCGGAGCCTGGCCCACACCCCTGGACCGGCCGGTCCGGTCGGCGGTTTCATGGGGTGGGGAGACGGATGACGCTCGCGGAGAAGCTCACGACGGCGCGGGAGGCGGTGGCCGCCCGGGAGTGGGCGCGGGCCTACGACGCGCTGCGCGCCGCCGACCGGGACGGCGAACTGGGTGCCGACGACCTGGAACGGCTGGCGCTGGCGGCCTACCTGAGCGGGCACGACGAGGCCCACGAGGACGCGATGGAGCGCCTCGTGCACCGGCTGGACGAGGCGGGTGAGGCCCGCCGCGCGGCGAGGAGCGCGTTCTGGCTGGCCCTCGCCCTGCTCCTGCGCGGCGAGCCGGCCCGCGGCGGCGGCTGGCTGGCCCGCGCCCAGCGCACCCTGGCCGAGGCGGGGAACCCTCCGTGCCCGGAGCAGGGCCTGCTGATGGCGGCGATGGCCCTCCACCACCTGGGCGTCGGGGAGAGCGAGGTCGCGTCGGACGTGTTCGACCAGGTGGTCGCCATCGGCCGGCGCTTCCGTGATCCCGACGTCACCGCCTTCGGCTTCTGCGGCCGCGGGCAGGCGATGATCGCGGGGGGCCGGCGTGACACCGGGCTGCGCCTCCTCGACGAGGCGATGGTCGCCGTGACGGCGGACGACGTCTCGCCGGTCACCGTCGGCATCGTGTACTGCGCGGTCGTGGTGACCTGCCACCAGGCCTTCGACCTGCACCGGGCGCGCGAGTGGACGGGCGTGCTCAGCCGCTGGTGCGCCGCCCAGCCGGAGCTCGTGCCCTACCGGGGACAGTGCCTCGTGCACCGCGCGCAGGTGCTCGCGATGGAGGGCCGCTGGCCCGAGGCCATGGAGGAGATGGCCCGGGCACGGCAGCGGCTGGCCGATCCGCCCGGCCAGCCGGCGGTCGGGATGGCCTGGTACGAGACCGGGGAGCTGCTCCGGCGACTGGGCCGGCACCCCGACGCTGAGGACTGCTACCGGCGGGCGAGCCAGCACGGCCACTCGCCGCAGCCCGGCATGCTCCTGCTGCGGCTGGCCCAGGGCCGCGGCGCGGAGGCCCGCTCCGCCGTCGACGCCGTGTTGGCGACCGCGACGACCGCGGCCGACCGCTGGGCGTTGCTCGTCGCGGCGATCGAGGTCTGCTGCGCCACCGGCGACGCGGCGGCCGCCCGCGCGGCCGCCGACGAGCTGGAGGCGCTCGCCCGGGAGCAGCCGGGCGAATGGCTGGGGGCGATCGCCACGACCGCGGCGGGCACCGTGCTGCTGGCGGAGGGGGCTCCCCGGGAGGCAGGGGCGGTGCTCGCCCGCGCCCGGGACGCCTGGCACGAGCTGCGCGTGCCCTACGAGGCGGCGCGGGTGCGGATCCTGCTGGGCGAGGTCTGGTCGGCCCTCGGCGACGCCGACGGGGCGCTGCTGGAGTGGGACGCCGCCCGCTACACCTTCGAGCAGCTCGGCGCGGTCGACGACCTCGCCCGGGTCGCCGCGCGGCTGGCGCCGGAGGCGACCGAGCGGCCCAGCGGGCTGACCGACCGGGAGCTGGAGGTGCTCCGGCTGGTGGCACAGGGGCAGACGAACCGCGAGATCGCCGCCACCCTGGTGCTCAGCGAGCACACGGTCCGGCGGCACCTGCAGAATGTGTTCGCCCGGCTCGGGGTCTCCTCCCGCGCGGCCGCGGTCGCCTTCGCCGTGCAGCACGACCTCGTCTGACCTATTCCCTTTCCGCGCGGCACGGTTCCGCCGCGCCCCGGTGCGGGGCGCGTGGCCCGTTCGGACCACGGCCGGGCCGGCAGAGTTGGTCGTCCCGGTCGATGCCCGCACCGGGTCGCGCTCCCTAGCGTCGACGGCGTCCGAGAGAGGCACGAGCACAACCGGAGGAGGCCGTCATGCGCGCCACCGACACCACCGGCCGGACGGGCCCCCGCGGCGACGCCGCGGGAGCGGGCACGATCGCCGGCATCCGCGCGAGCACGATCCACGACCTGCCGCTGACCGAGCGGCGGCTCGAGGCCGCCGGCATCCCGACCGCTGTCCTGGAGGGCGGCGAGGGCCCGCCGGTCGTGCTGCTGCACGGCCCTGGCGAGTTCGCCGCCCTGTGGGGCCGCGTCGTCCCCCCGCTCACCGCGACCCACCGGGTCGTGGTCCCCGACCTGCCCGGCCACGGCGCCTCGGGGCTGCCCGGCGACGGGCCGCTGGATGCCGAGCGCTTCTTGTCCTGGCTGCGGGACCTGATCGGGCAGACCTGCCCGGGGCCGCCCGCGCTCGTCGGCCACCTGGCCGGCGGTGCCCTCGCGCTGCGCCACGCGATCGACGGCGGACCGGTGGAGCGCGTGGTCCTGGTCGACTCGAGCGGGCTGGCCATGAGCCGGCCGGCGGTGTCGTTCGCCGCGGCACTCGCCGGCTACATCGCTCACCCGACGGTCCGCAGCCTGGACCGCTTCGTCGGCCGGTGCATGTACGACTTCGACGGCGTGCGGCGCGACCTCGGGCCGCGCTGGGACCCGCTCGCGGACTACGCGCTCGCGGGCGTGCGGCAGCGCGGCTCCCGCTCGGCGGTGCTGGCCTTCGCGACCGCCTTCGGCATGTTCCCGCTCCGCCGACGCGACCTGGCCCGGATCCCGGTGCCGGTGTCGATGATCTGGGGACGTCACGACCTGCAGAACCGGCTGCAGATCGCCGAGGCGGCGGCCGCGCGGTTCGGCTGGCCGCTCGAGGTCATCGAGGACGTGCGCGACGACCCCTGCTTCGAGCGGCCCGACGCCGCCGTCCCGGCGCTGCGAGCCGCCCTGGCCCGGCCGCTGCGCCGCCACGTGCCGGCCTGATGGTCCCGGCGCGAACGCAGCTCGCGGACGTCCGGGTGACGGTCGGAGCGGGCGTTCGGCGGATCCGAACCGCCCCGGCCTCCCGGGCCCGGGGCGGTCTCGTCCCGCAGGCGGGCGCGGCCGCCCACCCGGTCCCGGACGCTCCGGCAGCCGAGGGGCCGCGATCCTGACATCCTCTCCTCGACGGCATGACGTCGGCCGGTGCCGCAGTGCCGCGCAGGCGCGGCGGACCACCACACAGGAGGGCGCATGAGCACGACGGAGGGGAGAGCCCCGGGGCAGGCCGACGAGGCGCGCCGGCGCGGCGCGTTCAGCTCCCGGCGCGTCTTCATCCTGGCGGCGATCGGCTCCGCCGTCGGGCTCGGCAACATCTGGCGGTTCCCGTACGTCGCCTACGAGAACGGCGGCGGCGCCTTCGTGGTGCCCTACCTGGTCGCGTTGCTGACCGCCGGCATCCCGTTCCTGCTCCTGGACTACGCGATCGGCCACCGCCACCGCGGCTCCGCGCCGCTCTCCTTCGCCCGGCTGCGCCGCGGCACCGAGGGCCTGGGCTGGTGGCAGGTGGGCATCTGCTTCGTCATCGCCGTCTACTACGCCGCGGTCATCGCCTGGGCGCTGCGCTACACCTTCTTCTCGCTCGACGAGGCCTGGGGTGCCGACCCCGAGGGGTTCTTCTTCGGCGAGTTCCTCCAGGCCGGGGACGTCGAGGTCACCGCCGACATCGTGCCCGGGGTGCTGGTGCCGCTCCTGCTGGTCTGGCTGGCCGTCCTCGTGATCATGGCCCTGGGCGTCCAGCGCGGCATCGGTGCGACCTCGCTGGTCTTCATCCCGGTGCTGGTGCTCGCCTTCGCCGTCCTCGTGGTGCAGGCGCTGTTCCTGGAGGGCGCTGCCGCCGGGCTCGACGCGCTGTTCACGCCCGACTGGTCGGCGCTCGCCTCGGCTCCCGTCTGGGCCGCCGCGTTCGGCCAGATCTTCTTCTCGCTGTCGATCGGCTTCGGCATCATGATCACGTACGCCTCGTACGTCGGCCGTCGCGAGGACATGATCGGCTCCGGCCTCGTCGTCGGCTTCTCCAATTCCGGCTTCGAGCTGCTCGCCGGCATCGGCGTGTTCGCCGCCCTCGGGTTCATGGCCCAGGCCGGTGGGGTCGCGGTCGGCGAGGTCGCCAGCGACGGGATCGGGCTGGCCTTCATCGCCTTCCCCACGATCATCAGCGAGGCCCCGGCCGGCGCCCTCCTCGGCGTCCTGTTCTTCGGCTCGCTGGTCATCGCCGGCGTCACCTCGCTGGTCAGCGTGATCGAGGTCGTGATCTCCGCCGTCCGCGACAAGCTCGACACCGGCCGCCTCACCGCGACGCTTCTGGTGGGCGTCCCCGCCGCGGTGCTGAGCCTGGTGCTCTTCAGCACGACGAGCGGCATCTACGTCCTCGACGTCGTCGACCACTTCGTCAACCAGTACGGCATCCTCGTGGTCGCGCTGGTCAGCATGCTCATCGTCGCCTGGGTGCTCAGAGCCCTGACCGGGCTCGGCGATCACCTCAACGTCCACGGCCGTCCCCGGGTCGGCGCGGGCTGGCGGGTGCTGGTCAGCCTGGTCGCCCCCGTGGGGCTGGCTCTCGTGCTCGTGTTCGCGCTGCGGGACGACCTCGCCGCGCCCTACGAGGACTACCCGACCTGGCTGCTGGTGGTCTGCGGCTGGGCACTGGTCCTGGCGCTGCCGCTGGTCGGCTTCCTCCTCGCCCGGCTGCCGTGGCACGCCGGGACCCACCTGGACGGGCCGCCACCCGGATCGGATCCGGCGACGCCCCTGCACGCGACCACTGCGACGGACCCGGCCCCCCGCGACCGCCCGGGGACCGGGCACGACGAGGGAGGACACCGGTGAGCGCGGCCGCGATCGTGATGATGGTGGTGGCGATGGTCGTGATCTGGGGCGGGCTCGCCCTGGCGATCACCAGCCTGCTGCGCCACGGCGCCGTCGAGGACCGCGCCGAGAACCGGCACCGCGACCGCTGACCTCGGGAGGGCGCTCGGAGGTCGGCGTCACAGGGCGACGTCCCTGATGACGACGAGCCACGGCGCGCGCGGAGGTGCTTGACGCCGAGTTGCGGCCGGCGCTTCGATCGCCCACGGACCCGAGCAGCTCCCCCTCTGACGGAGCGTCGATCACCGGCCGAGCCGCTGAGTCCACCTCACCCACGCACGCGACCGGGCATCCCGAGCGACGAGGCGGCGGGATCCCCCTCGCGACGTCTGAGTCGAGGAGACGCAGATGTCCGCACCGACCGACCCCACGTCCCGCACCACCGGCACCACGGCCACCGCCGTCCCGGGTCCCCGCACCGAGGCCGACCCCACCGCGCTGCGCCCGTTCGAGGTCCACGTCCCGGAGGAGGACCTGGCCGACCTGCGCCGGCGCCTCGCCGCCACCCGCTGGCCGTCCCGGGAGCTGGTGGCCGACCGCTCCCAGGGGGTGCAGCTCGCGGCGGTCCAGGAGCTGTGCCGCTACTGGGCGACCGACCACGACTGGCGGGCCTGCGAGGCGCGCCTGAACGCCCTGCCCCAGTTCCTGACCGAGATCGACGGGGTGGACGTCCACTTCCTCCACGTGCGCTCCCGGCACCCCGACGCGCTGCCGCTGGTCATGACCCACGGCTGGCCCGGCTCGGTGGTCGAGCTGCTCGACTCGGTCGGCCCGCTCACCGACCCCACCGCCCACGGCGGCCGGGCCGAGGACGCGTTCCACCTCGTGCTGCCCTCGCTGCCCGGGTACGGCTTCTCCGCCGAGCCCGCCGAGCTCGGCTGGGACTCGGGCCGGGTGGCGCGCGCCTGGGCGGAGCTGATGGACCGCCTCGGCTACACCCGCTACGTCGCCCAGGGGGGCGACGTGGGCGCCGCGGTCACCGATCTGATGGGCCGGCAGGCGCCCGAGGGCCTGCTCGGCATCCACGTCAACCTGCTCGTGACGGTGCTGGGCGGGCCCCCGCCGGGGGACACGGAGCAGGAGCGCGCGGCGCTGGAGCAGCTGGCCACCTTCCAGCAGAGCGGCTTCGGCTACTTCCTGGAGATGGCCACCCGGCCGCAGACGATCGGCTACGCCCTGCTGGACTCCCCGGCCGCCCTGGCGGCCTGGATGTGCGACCACGACACCGACAGCTACCACAAGATCGCGCGCGCGTTCGTCGACGGGCAGCCCGCGGGCAACCTCACCCGCGACCACGTCCTCGACAACATCACGCTGTACTGGCTGACCGGCACCGGGGCCTCGGCGGCCCGGTCCTACTGGGAGGACGGCGGGGCCCGGGCGGCCGCGGCGGCCTCCGGGCAGCCCCCGCCGCCGGTCGCGGTCCCGGTCGGCTTCACCACGTTCCCCGGCGAGATCTGGCGGACGCCGCGCAGCTGGGCCGAGCAGTCCTACCCCACGCTGAGCTACTTCCACGAGGTCGACCGGGGCGGCCACTTCGCCGCGTGGGAGGAGCCCGAGCTGTTCGCCGCCGAGGTCCGGGCGGCCTTCCGGCCGCTGCGCTGACCGGACCGGGGCGCACCGTGGAACCGAGGCAGTCGCTGCTCGCCGCCCTCCGCGAGGCGATCCGCGGCCCGGGCTGGGCGCCCGGCCGCCACCTCGTCGAGGGGGGCATGCCCTCCCTCGACGGCGCCACCGGGTGGCTGAACTCCCCGCCGCTGACGACCGAGGGGCTGCGCGGCCGGGTGGTCGCGGTCGACTTCTGGACCTACACCTGCATCAACTGGCTGCGCACCGCGCCGTACCGGCGTGCCTGGCACGAGTCGTACCGGGACTCCGGCCTGGTCGTGCTCGGCGTCCACACCCCGGAGTTCGCGTTCGAGCGGGACGTCGGCAACGTCCGCCGGGCGGTCGAGGACCTGAGGATCCGCCACCCGGTCGCCGTCGACAGCGACTACGCGGTGTGGACCGCCTTCGCCAACATGTACTGGCCCGCCCTCTACCTCGTCGACGCGCAGGGGAAGATCCGGTTCACGCACGCCGGTGAGGGCGCCTACGAGGAGTCCGAGGGCGTCATCCGGCAGCTGCTCTCCGAGGTGGGTGCCGACGGCACGCTCCCCGGGCCGGTCGGCGACGAGCGGGACGTCGAGGGGCGGGGCGTCGAGGCGGCCGCCGACCGGGCCCACCTGGCCTCGGGGGAGACCTACCTCGGGGCCGACCGCACCGAGCACTTCGCCTCCCCGGAGCGCCTGGCGGTCGGCAGCTCGCGCCGCTACACCGCACCCTCCCGGCTGCCCGCGGAGCACTGGGCCCTGACCGGCGGGTGGACGGTGCAGCCGGACGCCGTGCTGCTGGACGAGCCGGGCGGGCGGATCCGCGTCCGCTTCACCGCCCGGGACCTGCACCTGGTCATGGCACCCGCCGTGACCGTCCCGGTGCCGTTCCGCGTGCTGCTCGACGGCCGGCCGCCGGGGGCCGACCACGGCGAGGACGTGGACGACGACGGCGCCGGCACGCTCACCGAGCCGCGGCTGCACCAGCTCGTCCGCCAGCGCCGCCCGGTCGTCGAGCGCACGTTCGAGATCGGCTTCGCCGACCCCGGCGTGCGGGCCTTCGCCGTCACCTTCGGCTGACTGCCCCCGGCCGACCCGCCGGGCGGTCGACCACCGCTATCGCGAGACCGAGGGGAACCCCCGCCATGACAGCAGTCGAACACGACACCGGACGGGCGATCCGCCCGTTCCACGTGGACGTGCCGGACGAGGTGCTGGCCGAGATGCGCAGGCGGATCGCCGGGACCGTCTGGCCCGAGCGCGAGACGGTGCCCGACGCGTCGCAGGGCGTGCCGCTGGCCACCATGCAGGAGCTCGCGCACCACTGGGCCACCGGCTACGACTGGCGTGCCTGCGAGGCGCGGCTGAACGCCCTGCCGCAGTTCGTCACCGAGATCGACGGGCTCGACATCCACTTCGTCCACGTCCGGTCGCCGCACGACGGGGCCTTGCCGCTCGTCGTGAACCACGGATGGCCCGGATCGGTCATCGAGCAGCTCAAGATCGTCGAGCCGCTCACCGATCCCACGGCCCACGGCGGGAGCGCGTCCGACGCCTTCCACGTGGTGATCCCGTCGATGCCCGGGTACGGCTTCTCGGGCAAGCCGACCAGCCCTGGCTGGGGTCCCGAGCGCATGGCCCGCGCCTGGGCGGCGCTGATGGAGCGTCTCGGCTACACCCGGTACGTCGCGCAGGGCGGCGACTGGGGCGCGTTCGTCGTCGACCAGATGGGGCTGCAGGAGCCTGCCGGCCTGCTCGGCATCCACACCAACATGCCGGCGACCGTGCCGGCCGACGTCGACCGGGTCCTCCTGGCCGGCGGCCCGCCGCCGCCCGGTCTCCCGGCGGAGGAGCACCGGGCCTGCGAGCAGCTGCTCAGGACCTACCGGCAGGTCGAGTACGCCCGGTACATGGCCGCGCGGCCGCAGACCCTCTACGGCATCGCCGACTCACCGGTCGGCCTGGCCGCCTGGCTCCTGGACCACAACGACGCCGACGGCCAGCCGGCCGCGGCGGTCGCCTCGGCCCTGCACCGGACCACGAGCGCTTCGGGGCAGCTGACCCGGGACGAGGTCCTCGACAACATCACGCTCTACTGGCTGACGAACACCGGCGTCTCGGCGTCCCGCCTGTACTGGGAGTACCGGGGTGGCTTCTTCGACGCCAAGGGCGTCGCCGTCCCCGTTGCGGTCAGCGTCTTCCCCGGGGAGCAGTACCAGGCCCCGCGCAGCTGGGCGGAGCAGGCCTACCCCCGCCTCGTCCACTACGGACAGGTCGAGAGAGGGGGGCACTTCGCGGCGTGGGAGGAGCCGCAGCTGCTCTCCCAGGAGATCCGGGCGGGCTTCCGATCGCTGCGCGAACCCCGCGTCCCCGAGCCGCGTGGCTGACCAGCGGCCGCCAGGAGGAACGGAGCCGACGATGTCGATCATCACGCGTGGCTTCCGGGGACGCCGCGAGGCGGCCTCCGCCGACCGGGTGCCACCGGGCCAGTACGTGACGCGGGACTTCCCGGTCCTCTCCGCGGGTCCGACGCCGCACACCCCGCTGGACCGGTGGGACTTCTCGATCGACGGGGAGGTGGACGAGCCGCGCCGGTGGACGTGGGAGGAGTTCCGCGCGCTGCCCAGCGAGGAGGTCACCCGCGACATCCACTGCGTGACCAAGTGGACCAAGCTGGACACCGTGTGGCGGGGGGTGTCGGTGGACACGCTGCTCGACGGGGTGGAGACCTCGGCCGACCACGTCGTCCAGTACAGCGACGGCGGCTACACCACGAACCTGCCGCTCGAGGACCTGCTCGACGGCAAGGCCTGGATCGCGTTCGAGTACGAGGGGGAGCCCCTCGAGCCGGCGCACGGCGGCCCGGCGCGCGTGCTGGTGCCGCACCTCTACTTCTGGAAGAGCGCCAAGTGGGTGCGCGGCCTGCGGCTCCTCGACCACGACGAGCCGGGCTTCTGGGAGGTCAACGGCTACCACCACTACGGAGACCCATGGCGGGAACAGCGGTACTGGGGCGACTGACCTGGCGGGTGGCGGACGTCGTCGACGTCCGCGCGGAGACGCCGCGGGCGAGGACGCTCGTCCTCGACGTCCCGGGCTGGGCAGGTCACCGGGCCGGGCAGCACGTCGACCTCCGGCTCACGGCCGAGGACGGCTACCAGGCCCAGCGCAGCTACTCGATCGCCTCCGCACCGGACGGGACGCGCATCGAGCTGACCGTGGTGCGCGTCGAGGACGGCGAGGTCTCCCCCTACCTGACCGGGGAGATCGGTCCCGGCGACCGGATCGAGCTGCGGGGACCCGTCGGGGGCTACTTCGTGTGGGAGCCGGCGCACGGCGGACCGCTGCTGCTGGTGGGCGGCGGCTCGGGGCTCGCGCCGCTGATGGCGATGGTCCGGCTGCGGGCCGCGGTCGGCAGCCCGGCGGAGACCCGGCTGCTCGTGTCGTCGCGCAGCGAGGAGGACGTCCTCTACCGAGCCGAGCTCGGGCGGCTCGCCGGGGGAGGGCTGACCGTGGTGCACACGCTGACGGCGTCCCGGCCGGCCGGTTGGAGCGGGTACGCGCGCCGGGTGGACGCCGACATGCTGGCCGAGGTCGGCCCCGGCCCGGCCGCGCGGCCGCACGCCTTCGTCTGCGGTCCGACGCCGTTCGTCGAGGCGGTGGCGGAGGCGCTGGTGGCCCTCGGGCACGAGCCGCAGCGCATCAGGACCGAACGTTTCGGACCGACGGGAGGGTGAGATGGACGAGGCGATGCTCGACGGCAACGCCGTCGCCGGACTGCTCCAGGACGTCTTCGCGGTGGAGACGACCACCACGATCGCGACGTGCGCCGGCTGCGGCGCACCCTCGCCGATGGGGGCGACGCAGGTCTACCGGGGCGCCGGGTTCGTGCTCCGCTGCCCGCGCTGCGAGCAGGCCATGGTGACGCTCGTCCCGGCCGACGGGCGCCTGTGGATCGGCTTCCCGGGGATCCGGACGTTGCAGGTCCCGGTCGACGACTCCTGACCGACGCCCCGGCGGGTCGACCGCGCGCCCGCTGTCAGAAGCCGCCCCCGCCGCCCCCGCCGCCGAGGCCCATCCCCGGCACGTTGCCGAACGGGACGTCGGTGTGCTTCCCGCACCGCCGGCAGATCCGGTGGTCCGGCCCCGCGGGTCGCTCGCCGTCCGGGTGCCGCTGGACGTAGGAGTGCAGCCCGAACCGGCACCGCAGCGGCTTCCTGGTCATGGACCGACGCTAGGAGCCGGCGGGCCCGCCGGGCAGGGGCGGACGGCCCTGCACCGGGCCGGCGCCGCTCCCTCCCCGGTGCTGCCGCTGCCACTCCCGCGGCGTCATTCCGTAGGCCTCCCGGAAGCGGCGGGTGAAGTGGCTCGGGCTGCCGAACCCGCAGGAGCGCGCGGTCGCCTCGACCGGGCGGCGCATCCCCGCCGGCGACACCAGCGCCGAGCGCGCCGCCTCCAGCCGCTGGCCGATGACCCACTGCTCCAGGCTGAGCCCGGCCTCGGCGAAGGCCTGGTACAGCCGGCGCACCGACACGTTGTGCGCCGATGCGATCACCTCGGGGGTCAGCCCGGGCTCGGCGAGGTGCCGGCCGACGTAGGCCCGCAGCCGGGTGAGCAGCGTCTCCTCCCGCACCGTGCGGGCGAGGTCGCCGTGCCCGGCGGCGGACACCAGCAGCGCGCGCACCAGGTCGACCGTCGCCGACCCGAGCACCGCCGCACCGGGGTCGGCGGAGAGCTCCTCCGGGCGGGCGGCCAGCCGTTCGAGGTGGTCGCGCACCAGGTCGTGCAGCGGGCTCGCACGCAGCCGCGGCGCACCGGCGCGGACGACGTCGACCGGCAGACCGAGGCGCTCGTAGGGGATCTGGAAGGCCCGGGACCCGCCGCTGCCGAGCCAGGAGAACTCGTACGGGCCGGTCAGGTCGCTGAGCATGAGCGCACCGGTGGGGACCACGGCGTCCGTGCCGAACTGGCGGAACCGGCCGACCCCGCCGGTCTGCAGGGCCAGGGCGACGACCGCCGGGCTCTCCACGCGCACGTGCCGCGCCGTGCGCACGAGGCGGAACCCCGAGGCGTCGGTGGTGAAGAGGCTGGCCGCGCCGAAGTGCCACAGGTGCATGCGCGAGCGGACCCGGTCGGCCGGGTCGAGGTGCTCGATGCGGCAGGGCACCGACGCCTGGTCGAAGGCGGCCCGGAAGGCGCTCACCCGGTCCTCCGGCGCGACCGTCGCCGTGTCCAGCAGCAGCATCGCGGGCCTCCCGCCGGAGCGGCACGGAACGGTCGGTGCGCCTCCTCGCGCCGCGCCAGCCTGGCAGAGCGGCGGGGACGGCGGAAGCGCTCCCACGCCGAGCCGGCGCCCCCTCCGCGGCCCCGGAGCGGCGTGCACCCACGGGCCAGAACCGTGCACGCACGGACCATCCCGGGCGCGCCCGCCCTGCCAGGGTCTCCTCCCGGGGAGACCGTTCCGTCCTGCTCGCCCGCGCGCGGGCCCGACCGAGGGAGACCCACCATGACCGACGCCGTCCCCGCCCCGCGCCCAGGCCCCCGCCCCGGGGGGCCGGACACGATCGTGCTCGTCCACGGCTTCTGGGTGACGCCCCGCAGCTGGGAGGGGTGGAAGGCCCGCTACGAGGCCCAGGGCTACCGCGTCCTCACCCCGGGCTACCCGGGGTTCGAGGTCGAGGTCGAGGCGCTCAACGCCGATCCGGCGCCGATCGCCGAGCTGACCCTGCCGACGATCGTCGACCACCTCGCGTCGGTGGTCGGGGCGCTGGAGCAGCCGCCGATCCTCATCGGGCACTCGGCCGGCGGCACGCTCGTGCAGCTCCTGCTCGACCGCGGCCACGGGGCCGTGGGCGTCGCGCTGAACTCCGCGCCGACCGAGGGCGTCCGGGTGCTGCCGCTGTCGCAGCTGCGCTCGACGTTCGTGGCCTTCAGGAACCCGGCCAACCGGCACCGGGCGGTGGGCCTGAGCCCGGAGCAGTGGCACTACGCCTTCACCAACACGTTCAGCGAGGAGGAGTCGCTGCGGCTCTACCGGCGCTACCACGTGCCGGCCTCCGGCCGGATCCTGTGGAGCTCGGTGCTGGCCAACTTCATGCCCGGCCCGCAGGACGCCGCGGTCGACTACGCGAACCCGGACCGCCCACCGCTGCTGTTCGTCTCCGGCGGCGAGGACCACATCATGCCGCCGAGCGTGCAGCGCTCGAACGCCAGGCACTACACCACCGGCGTCGTCGAGATCGAGGAGCACCCGGGCTACGCGCACCTGCTGCCGGCGCAGGAGGGGTGGGAGCAGATCGCCGACCACGTCCTCGACTGGGCGGTGCGGCACGCCCGCCCGCGGGCCGGGGTCACCGGCGCGCCCTGAGGTGGACGGCGTCCGGCTGACCCACGTCGGCGGCCCGACCGTCCTGGTCGAGGTGGCCGGCCGGCGGCTGCTCACCGACCCCACGTTCGACCCGCCGGGGCGGCGGTGGTCGTTCGGCTGGGGCAGCTCGTCGCGGAAGCTGACCGGGCCGGCGGTCGCCGCCGCCGACCTCGGCCCGGTCGACGCCGTGCTGCTCACCCACGACCAGCACGCCGACAACCTGGACGAGGCCGGCCGGGCGCTGCTGGCGTCGGTGGGCACGGTGGTCACCACGCCGTCGGCGGCGTCCCGGCTCGGCCCGAACGCCCGGGGCCTGCGCCGGTGGGGGACGACGGAGCTGACGGCACCCGGCCGGCCGGCGATCGAGGTGACCGCGACGCCGGCCCGGCACGGCCCCCCGCTGAGCGGGCCGGTCGTGGGGGAGGTCACCGGCTTCGCGCTGCGCTGGGCCGGCCAGGACGACGGCGTGCTGTGGATCAGCGGCGACACCGTGCTGTTCCGCGGTCTGCGCGAGGTGGCGCGCCGGCTGCGGGTCGACACCGCGCTGCTGCACCTGGGCCGGGTGCGGTTCGGCACCACCGGGCCGGTGGGCTACACGATGACCGCCCGCGACGCCGTGCGGCTGTGCCGCGAGCTGCGGCCGCGCACCGTGGTGCCGGTGCACTACGAGGGGTGGTCGCACTTCACCGAGGGGAGGGAGGCCGCGGAGCGGGAGTTCGCCAGGGCGCCGGACGACGTCCGCCGGGCGGTCCGCTGGCTGCCGCTGGGCGAGGCGGTCGGGGCGGTGACCTGACGGCGTCCCGCCGTCCGCCGGGGCCGGTCAGCGGATCCGGACGACGACCTTCCCGCGGGCCCGGCCCGCACCGACGTGGGTCAGCGCCTCGCGGACGTCGTCCAGCCCGAAGGTGCGGTCCACGTGGATGCCGACCTCCCCGGCCAGGACGAGCCGGGCCAGCGGCTCGAAGTGCGCCGGCCCCTCCCGCACGGCGAGCACCCCCAGGTGGCGGCCGGTGAGCCGGCCGGCCACCCAGCCGATCGTCAGGACGCGCAGCAGCGCGGGCACCGATCCGCCGACGCAGCGGTACCGGCCACCGGGCGCGAGGGCGCGCCGGTAGGCGAGCACCGAGCGGTGGGCGACCAGGTCGAGGACCAGGTCGTAGGGCCCGCAGCGGGTGAAGTCCTGACGCCGGTGGTCCAGGACCTCGTCGGCGCCCAGGGCCCGCACGTGGTCGAGCTTGCCGGCGTTGTCCACGCCGGTGACGTGCGCGCCGGCCCGCTTCGCGAGCTGGACGGCGAAGGAGCCCGAGCCCCCACCGGCGCCGTTGACCAGCACCCGGCGCCCGGGCCCGGCACCGGCGGTCCCCTGCAGGGCGATCGCCCCGGCCTGGGGGATGGTCGAGGCCTGCACGAAGCTCAGTCCCCCGGGCTTGTGCGCGAGCGCGGACTCGGCGGCGACGGCGTACTCGGCGAACCCGCCCGTGAGCGCCAGGTTGTCGCCGTAGACCTCGTCGCCCGGCCGGAACCGGGTGACGCCCGCGCCGACGGCGGTGACCCGCCCCGCGATGTCCGATCCCGGGGTCCGGCGGGCCGGGGAGCGCAGCCCGCCGATGCGGGCGTAGAGCGGGGAACCCCGCAGGGTCTCCCAGTCGCTCAGGTTGACCGACGTGGCGGCGACCTCGACCAGCACCTGGCCGGCCGCGGGGGAGGGGACGGGGACCTCCTCGACCCGCAGCACGGAGGGGGGCCCGTACCGGTCGCGGACGGCCGCTCTCACGCCGCAGCACCGCCCACCGTCACGTCGGGAGCCGGCTGCGGCCGGGGCGACCGCTCGCCGCCGCGGCGCGGAGCCGTCGCGCCGCGGCGACGAGCGTGACGACCCCGGCCACGAGCAGCACCGCGGCGAGGACGCCCAGGACGAGCTCGATGCCGTCGGTCGTGGCCCGGCCGCCGCCGACCGCCTCCACGACCGCCGTGGCGGCCACCACGCCGACGCCGCCGACGCTGATCAGGACCGTGAGGAGCACGCTGGTGACCTCCGCGGAGCGCGCGGGCGGGAGGACGTTCTGCACGGCGACCTGGCCGAGGGAGTACCCCATGCCGGTCGTGAGGCCGCAGAGCGTGAGCGCGACGACGTAGACCGGCAGCGGGCCGGCCACGGCCAGCAGCGCCAGCGCCGGCGCGGCCAGCAGCACCGCCACCCCCATGACGATGCCGGCCGGGAAGTGCACGGACAGCGGCCCGGACAGCGGTCCGCACAGCGCCAGCCCGAGCGAGGAGGCGAAGAAGACCAGCCCCGCGGCGGCCGCGGAGTACCCCCGGACGTCCTGCAGCTCGAGGGTCGCGAGGACGATGTACACGCAGGTCCCGATGTTGGCGATGGTGCCCGCGACCGCGAGCACCAGGAACACCCGGTCGCGCACGAGCGACGGCCGGACCAGCGGTGCCGCGGTCCGCGTCTCCACCACCGCGAACGCCGCGAGCAGCGCGAGGCCGGCGACCAGCGGGACGACGGTGACCGGGCTCGTCCAGCCCTCGACGCCGACGTCGTCGATCGCGACGCTGACCAGCGCCAGCCCCGCGACCACCGAGACCACACCCCACCAGTCCAGCTGCCGGAGCGTGCGGGGCCCGGACTCGTCCCGGGACCCCGGCAGCCGCAGGACCCCCCAGAAGGCCAGCGCGGCGATGGGGACGTTGAGCAGGAACACCCACCGCCAGCTGACCTCCGAGGCCAGCACCCCGCCGACGACCGGGCCCAGCGCCGTCCCGACACCCGCCAGGCCGAGCAGGGCGCCGGTGATCCGCGGCCGCACGTCCTCGGTCGTCGCGTTCGTCACGAGCGCCAGCGCCGTCGGCATGATCATCGCGGCGCCCAGGCCCTGCACGACGCGGGCGCCGATCAGCACCGGGACCGCCGAGGCCAGCCCGCACACCAGCGACGTCGCCCCGAACACCGTGGTGCCGAGGAGCAGCACGCGGCGCCGGCCCAGCACGTCGCCGGAACGCGCGGCCGGGATCAGCAGCGACCCCAGCGCGATCATGTAGCCGCTCAGCAGCCACTGCAGGTCCGTCGTGGTCGACCCGAGGTCGGTCGCGATGGTCGGGAGCGCGAGCGCGAGGGAGAAGAAGTCGAGCTGGATGCAGAACAGCGCCCCGGCCACCGGCAGGAAGGGCAGCGTGAGGCGCAGGCTCCCGGGTGTCGTCATGACCGACCGCCCCCTCGCCGCGCCCGACCAGTGTGGCAGCGCCCGGGCCGGGGGAGAACGGGTCCGGGCACGCCCGCGGGTCAGGACGGCGTGCGCCAGCGCCGGCCGTCGCGGGCGATGAGGGCCGCGGCCTCCGGGGGGCCCCACGTGGCCGCCTGGTAGAGCGGGATCGACCCGGGGTCCTCGGACCAGTGCTCCAGCACCGGGTCGACGATGCGCCAGGAACGGCCCACCTCGTCGGCGCGGATGAACAGCGTCGGGTCCCCGATCAGGGCGTCGAGGATCACCCGCTCGTAGGCGTCGGGGGCCTGCTCCTCGAAGCTCTCGTAGGAGAAGTCCATGGAGGCCTTCTGCACCCGGAACGCGTGGCCGGGCACCTTCGCGCCGAACCGGAGGCTGAGCCCCTCGTCCGGCTGCACCCGGACGACCAGCGCGTCGGGCTCGAGGTCGCCCGCGGGGCCGGGGAAGAGCGGCAGCTGGGGCGGCCGGTGGAACTCCATCGCGACCTCGGTGACCCGGCAGGGGAGGCGCTTGCCCGTGCGCACGTACACGGGCACGCCGGTCCACCGCCAGTTGTCGATGTCGAGGCGCAGCGCCACGAAGGTCTCGGTGGAGCTCAGCGGGTCGACGCCCGGCTCGTCCCGGTAGCCGGTCATGAGGTCCTCGCGCGTGCCGCCGCGGGTGTACTGGCCGCGGACGGCGTTGGCGGTGACGTCCGCCGCCTCGTCCAGCGGCCGGATGGCGCGCAGCAGCTTCACCTTCTCGTCCCGGATCGCCTCCGGGTGGAAGGACGTCGGCGGCTCCATGAGGAACAGGGAGAGCACCTGCAGCACGTGGTTCTGCACGATGTCGCGCATCGCGCCGGTCGTCTCGTAGAAGCCGCCGCGGTCGCCGACCCCGAGCGTCTCGGCGACGGTGATCTGCACGTTGTCCACCCAGGTGCGGTTCCAGATCGGCTCGAAGATGGAGTTGGCGAAGCGCAGGGCCAGCAGGTTCTGCACCGTCTCCTTGGCCAGGTAGTGGTCGATCCGGAAGATCTGCTCCTCGGCGAACGCCGAGGACAGGTCGGCGTACAGGTCGCGCGCGCTGGCCTCGTCCCAGCCGAACGGTTTCTCGATCACCGCCCGGACGAACCCGCCGAGCGGGGACCGGCCGAGACCGGCCTCGGCCAGGTGGACCGCGATGGGGCCGAAGAGCCGGGGCGGGGTGGCGAAGTAGTACACCCGGTTCCCGGCGGTCCCGGCGTCGCGGTCGCACTCGTCGAGGACCTCGGCCAGGCGCCGGTGGGTGGCAGGGTCGTCGTACCCGCCGGCGACGTACCGGGCGGAGGCCGTGAGCGCGGTCCAGCCGGGGCCGGCCGTGCCGGGCACCCGCTCGCGGCAGTAGTCCCGGAACTCGCCGTCGGACATCGGGGTGCGGGCCACGCCGATCAGGGTCACCTGGGGCGGCAGCGCCCCGTAGGTGGCCAGGCGCTCCAGGGCCGGCAGCAGCTTGCGCGCGGTGAGGTCACCGGAGGCGCCGAAGATGACCAGCGCGCACGGCGGTGAACGGCGGTCCGGGTCGGTCATCGGCGTGCCCTGCCAGCTCTCCGCGTCCGTGCAGCCGCGGGTAGCCGGGCCTCCGGCGCCGGTCGGCCTGGGCCCCGCCGCAGCTGGGGACATCCTGGCGCAGAACCCGCCCCTCCGGCGGTGGTCGGCACCCGGCACGGCGCCGGACGGGGACCCGCCGTCCCCGCCGCCCTACTCCCACGGCCAGTCCTCCTGCGGCCGCAGCAGCGCCTGCACGAAGGCCCCGGCGACCGCCAGGTCCCGGACGAGCGGGCCGAGGCCGTCGTCCGTGCTCAGGTCCACGTGCTCGAAGGAGCCCAGCGTCGCCACCCGCGCCCCGGGGAAGGCCCGCTGCAGCCGCAGCAGCTCCGCGACCGGCACGGCGGGGTCGTCGAGGGCGTGCGCGGCCAGCACGTCGGCCTCGACCTCCCCCGCCACGTCGACGGGGGAGAAGGTCTCGACGAGGGCGTCCCCGGGCGGCGGCAGGCGCCCGGCCAGCTCGGCCACCAGCGCCGGGTCGTCGGTGGTCACCATGCGGTAGACCAGCCGCGCGGCAGCGGGCAGCCCGCCGGGGTCCTGCTGCTCGAGCGCGCGGCGCAGCGGTGCCCGCTCCTCCTCGGGGACCAGCCTCGCCGCGGCGTCCCGGACCACCCTGCGGACGACGGACCCGTCGGCGGCCTCCCACGGGTGGACCTCGCCGTCCACCACGGACACCCCGGTCACCGCCGCCTGGATCACGCCCACCAGGTCGCCGTACGCGCCGAAGGTGGCGACCAGGTCGATGCAGCCGGCCACGCGGTCGTCCGCGGCGGCGACCAGGGCGAGCGACCCGCCGTAGGAGAACCCGAGCAGCACCAGCCCGCCGCCACCGCGGCAGAGGTGCGCGGCCACCCGGACCACCCGGTCGACGTCGTCGACGTCCAGCTCCGCCGCGTAGAGGCGCAGCTCCGGGACCACCACCTCCCGTCCCGCGGCGGCCAGGGACGACGCCAGGGACACGACGCGCTCGTCGTCCCGGCCGGCGGGGGCCGCCCCGGGGACCAGGAGGACCGGCGGGGCGCCGCCGGGAGGGGCGTAGCGGTCGACGACGACGCCCGCCACGGCGCGCTCGCTGCGCTCGACCGCCGGCGCCCACGGCCGGGGCAGCGGACCGCCGAACGCGCCGTCGAGCACGAACGCGGACTTCGCGGTGGCGGTCACGGCCGGGTGCAGCGCGAACACCGCGACGGCGAGCACGGCGGTGACGACCGCCACCGCCACCGCGGCCCGGGGGGCCGGACGGCGTGGCATACCGCGATGATGCCCGCCTCCCGGTCGCCCGGCCCCGCACCCGGAGCGGCGCCGACCGCCGGACGCGCGCATGCTGCCTCCACGGCCCCGCGTCGGCGCGCAGGCGCGCGCGGCCGAGGCCCGGCAGTCCACCAGCGGGCTGCCGGGCCGCCTGCAGCCCGGCCGGACCGCCGGTGCCGCGCCGCCGGGGGCCCCTCGGTCGACCGGTCGGTGGTGGCCGAGCCGAGGACCGCCAGCCGCGGGGGCAGCTCACCGGCGTCGGCGAGCGCGGCGACCGCCGGCATGAGCAGCCGGCGGGTGAGGTCGCCGGAGGCGCCGAGGACCACCACCCGCTCGATCACGCCGCCACCTCCCCGCCGTCAGCCGCCCCAGATGTCCTCGACGAACCGGCCGGCCGTGCGCAGCCCGGCCAGCCAGGCCTCGGCGTCCGCGTCGGTCGTCGAGGTGCGCTCGCGGAAGATGTGCAGCAGAGACCTGCGCACCCCGGGGGCGATCGTGGCGGCGTTGCCGCACACGAGGACGACAGCGCCCTGCTGCAGCAGGCCCCACACCTCGTCGGCGCAGTCGAGCATGGCCTCCTGCACGTAGCGCCCGGGCCGGCCCGGCTCCTTCGAGTACGCGCGCTCCACCCGGACGACGTCCCGCTGCTCGTAGTCGCGCAGCTCGTCGGCGTAGAGCTCGTCGGTCAGCGAGGTGCGGCAGCCGAAGAACAGCAGCGACCTCGCTGTCGGCAGGCCCTGGTCCCGCTGGGCTGCGCGCTCCTGGAGGAAGCCGCGGAAGGGAGCCAGCCCGGTGCCGGCGCCGACCATGATCATCGGCACGGAGGTGTCCTGCGGCGGCCGGAACGGGATCGTGGGCTCGCGCACGAAGACGAACACGGTGCCGGCCTCCGGCAGCTGCGCGAGGTGTCCGGAGGTGACTCCGGTGAACGTCCCGGTGCCCGAGCGCGCCGGCCCGCGCACCACGCCGGCGGTGATGCTGCAGACCCCGCCGTCGGCCATGGGGGAGGAGGAGATCGAGTAGTAGCGCGGGCGCAGCGGCGGCAGCACGTCGAGGTACTCCTCGAACGGCAGCCGGCAGGCGGGGAACTGCTCGAGCAGATCGAGCACCGACCGGTTGGTCGCGAACACCTGTTCGCGGTAGCGGGCCTGGGACTCCTCATCGGCGCCGGCGAGGGAATCCAGCGCGGCCTTCTGCTCGGGGTCGTCGGTGTAGCGGGCGAGGACCTCGATGTCGTCGCGGCGGGCGACGTCCTGCAGTTCGACGCAGCTGGCCAGCACACCGAGCAGGGGCGTGGGCTCGTCGATCGGCAGGTGGGTGTGCGTGCCGCTGTTCGGGATGATGGTGAGGTACTGCCCCGCGTCGAGCCCGAACCGGGCGATCACCCGGCGGATGAGGTCGATGCTGTTGCGCGGGAGCACGCCGAGGTGGTCACCCGCCCGGTAGGGCATGTCCTCGGGCAGGGCGATCTCGATGTGCCGGGTGGACCGGTCGGGCATGCCCCCGGGCCCTGCGGCGAGCAGCTCGCGGTTGGTCCGGATCCGGGCGGGCCGGGCCCGGTAGGACGTGATCACCGGGTTGCTGGCCTGCCGGTTGGTCAGCGTGATCGACAGCCGCGGGCCGGCGGGCGCGGGGGCGGCCACGTCGGCCGGCAGACCCAGCGCAGCGGCCACCTGCGTCCACAGCTCGCCGTGCCAGGAGCGGTAGGCCGCGTCGAAGTCGCCGGCCACGTTGCCCTCGCCGCGCGGCTGCAGCCGCCGGCCGCCGTGCGCCGCCAGCTGCTCGTCGAGCATGGTCGGCACTGCCTGGTAGGTGCTCGTCCACTCGGTGTTGCCGCAGCCGAACACCGTGTAGGACACCCTGCGGGCGGCATCCGGGGGCGCGTCGGTGATCCACCGGCAGAAGTCCGTGGCATTGTCCGGCGGCGTCCCGTTGTAGGAGGAGCAGACGATCATCGTCGCGCCATCCCGGGGCAGGTCGTCGACGTGCTCGTCCAGCGCGCCGAGCGTGACGTCGAAGCCGCGTTCGGTGCCCTCCTGGGCGAGCCGGGCCGCGAGCGCCTCCGCGGTCCCCAGGTTCGACCCGAACAGCACGCTCAGCCGGCTCCCGTGCGGGACCACCGACGGCACCGGCTCGGTGCGGGGTGCGGGGACGGCCGCCTCGGCCTCCGGCGCGGCGACCGGGGGCTGGATGATCACGTCCGGCCGCGGCCGGACCTGGATGACGAAGTCGTCGGGTTTGATCGTGAGCGCGCTCCTGATGCGCAGCTGGTAGTCCAGGTGATCCACGAGTTCGAACCGCTGCACCAGCATGCCGAGGACGAGGGTGGCCTCCTGCAGCGCGAACTGGCGGCCGATGCAGGCCCGTTGCCCGCTGCCGAACGGCTTGTACGCGTTCGGCGGGATGGCGGCGAGCCGCTCCGCGGCCACGTGGTCGGGGTTGAACTCGTCGGCGTCGTCCCCCCAGATGGACTGCGTCCGGTGCAGGGCGGGGGTCAGGACGGTGATCACGGTGCCGGCCGGGATGCCGTAGCGGCCGCCGAGGACGGTGTCCTCGTAGGGGTAGCGGGTGAAGGCGGGCGCGGTCGGCCACAGCCGGAGGGTCTCGTCGAGGACCTGCCGCACGTACCGCAACCGGATGACCTGCTCGAACGTCGGCCATGCCGCGGTACCGAGCACCTGCCCCACCTCGGCCCGCGCCCGCGCGAGGACGTCGGGGTGCTTCACCAGGTAGTAGATCGCGAACGACAGGAGGCCCGACGTCGTCTCGTGACCGGCGATGAGGAAGGTGATGCACTGCGCCCGGATGTTCTCGTCCGGCAGACGCTCGCCGGTCTGCTTGTCGACGCCGGTGAGCATCCGGCCGAGCAGGTCGGTGGCGTCGCCGGCGTCCCCCTGGGCCCGCCGGTCGGCGATGAGCCCGTCGACCAGGTCGTTCATGAACGCCTGGTCCTCGTCCAGCTGCCGCTGTGCGCGGATCCGGAGCCGCGCCTGGACCTTGAGCTGGCGGCCCCGGGCCTGCCCCTCCGCGAGGGTCCGCATCATCGCCTCGACGAACGGGTGCGGCGTGTCGCGGTAGAAGGAGTTGAACCGGTAGCCGAACCCGCAGAGGGCGATCGTGTCGAGCGTGAGCCGGGTCATGTCGGCCGGCACGTCGACCTCGTCGCCGGGGTTGAGCCGGGCCCACTTCTCGATGAGCTGATCGGCGATGTCGAGCATCCTCGGCGTGTAGTCCCGCATCGCCTGCATGCTGAACGGCGCCATCAGGATGTTGTGCGCCCGGCGCCACATGGGGTCCTGGGTGTCGGAGGTGAAGAGGCCGGACGTCCCCATCTCACCGCGGAGGGCCGCCTGGCCGCCGCTGACCTTCTTGTCGAACCGCGCGTCGTCGCAGAGCTCGTCCACCAGCTCGGGACCGGAGACGATGAGCCGCGTCCCCCCGGGGATGACCAGCTTGTAGATGGGCCCGTACTCGTCGGCCAGCCGCATCAGGCTCTCGATGGGCGCGTCGGCGTCCACGTCACGGATGTTGCCGAGCAGCGGCAGGCCGTGCGGGCCGGGGATCTCGTCGACGGGGATGGTCGCGGTCATGGCGTCGCTCCAGTCGGCCGGCGCACCAGCTGCCGGGTGCTGACCACCAGCACCCAGACGGGGAACACCAGCAGGACGGCGGGGTGGAAGGTGGTGCTCACGAGCAGGAACCCGGCGGCCAGGAAGCTGAGGAGGGCCAGCCACCGGGGCACCGCGCCGGCGGCGCGGGCGAGGGCGGTCGTGGTGATCATGTACATCCCGGCGGCGCGCACCCCGTAGACGAACACCAGCGTGTAGCCGGCGGCCGCCATGCCGCGGGCCACCTCCGGGTCCAGCGCGGCCGCGTCGGAGAACTGGACCACCAGGGCGGGGGAGCCCGCGGCGGCGGCGCCGGCGAAGAGCATGGCGACGAAGAGCACGCACGCGGCCAGGTGCAGCCAGTGGGTGACGTCGGTCCACCAGTCCGGCCGCCGGGCCTGCAGGAGCATCCGCGTGGCGGTCATGTGCCACAGCGCCGCGATCCCCGCGAACGGGACGAGGTAGAGCCCGACCGCCACCATCTCGTCGCCGCCGCCGGCGTAGAAGTCCGCGTACTCCCGGTCGGAGGCGGTCAGCCCCGGGACCCGGCTCACCAGCACCACCGACGCCACGAGCAGCAGGGCGAACACGACGCCCGACCAGCCGGCCTTGGCGGCGTAGGAGCGCTGCGGCGCGCCGGTGCGCGCGCCGCCGTCGCCGTCCGCTGTCGGTGCTGCACCCCGTGGTCGGGCGTGGACCCGCATCGTCGCCTCCCGGCGGCCGCGGCTGCTGCCGGTCGACGGTGCGCCGCCGGCAGGGGAGGGCCGCGGACCGCCCGTGCCTACACCCGGCGGCGCGCCCCCGGGCGGGTCCTTGTGCCCTGTCCGGGGCATGCGGCCCGGGATCGTCCCGCCTGTCGTCACACGGGGGTGCGAGGGGTTTCGGCGCGGGGAGCCGGGGCAGGTCCGTCCCGTGACGGAGACGGAGACGGAGACGGAGCGGGCCCGGTGACCGTGCACGGCCTGCTGGAGCGGGCGCTGGGGGCGGTCGAGCGCTGGCAGGTGCTGGACGCGCCCGGCTACCAGGTCGAGCACGGCGTCTCCCTGACGTTCCTGCTGGCCGGCCGGTACGCCCGGCCGCTGCAGGACCTGCTGCACGGCGTCTGGCTGGGCCACCCGCTGCACCCGGCGCTGGTCACCGTGCCGGTCGGGGCGTGGGCCGCCGCGCTGGTGCTCGACGGGCTGGACGCCGCCGGCCGCGGCGGGCCCGGCACCGGGCAGGCCGCCCGCACCGTGGTCGGCATCGGCGTGGCCGGCGCGGTGGCCTCCGCGGCGACCGGGTTCACCGACTGGCAGCACGCCCACGACGGCGCCCGCCGCGTCGGCCTGGCGCACGCCGCGCTGAACAGCACCGCGCTGGCGCTGTACGCCTGGTCGCTGCGGGACAGGGGGCGCGGGCGGGCCCGCCGAGCCCGGCTCAGCGGGGCCGCCGGCTTCGCGGTCACGCTGGCCAGCAGCTGGTTGGGTGGCGCGCTGGCCTACCGGCACGGCCTCGGCACCGACCACGCCGACCGCAGCCCGGAGCCCCGCCGGTTCACCGCCGTGGCCGACGAGTCCGACCTGGTCGAGGGGGAGGCCGTCGGCGTCGAGGTGGACGGCCGCCCCCTCGTGCTCGTGGCGCAGGCGGGCACGGTGCGCGCCGTCGGCGGCCGCTGCCCGCACCTGGGTGCCCCGCTCGGCGAGGGCTGGCTGCACCGGGGCGAGCTGGTCTGCCCCTGGCACGGGTCGCGCTTCGACCTGGACAGCGGGGAACCCGCGCAGGGCCCGTCGACGGCACCCCTCCCGTGCTACGACACCCGGCTCCGGGACGGCCGGGTCGAGGTCCGCCGCCGGGCGCACTGGCGTACCCCGACGGCGGTCACGACCGTCGAGGAGGCGTCGCGGTGAGGGCCGACGAGGTGCTGGTGGCCCACCACGACGTGCTGCGCGGCCTCCTGCGCGAGCTCGCGGGGACCACCGACGCCCAGACCGGGCAGCGCCGGCGGCTGCGCGCGGAGTTCCTGCGGGAGCTCGAGGTGCACGCCCAGATCGAGGACGAGCTGTTCTACCCCGCCGTCGCCGACGTCTCCCCGCTGCTGTCGGTCGCGCACGCCGAGCACCGGCAGATCGACGACCAGCTGGCCACCGTCATGCGCACCGCCCCGGACGACCCGGAGTTCGCCACCGAGGTCCGCATGCTCGAGGCGACGCTGCACCACCACACCGTCGAGGAGGAGCAGCGGATGTTCCCGCAGTCGCACGCGCTGGGGGAGGAACGCCTCCAGGAGCTGGGCCGGCGGCTGCAGGAGCGGCAGCGCGAGCTGACCCGGTCCGGGGCCATGCGGCTCATCGTGCGGCTGAAGCGGACGGTGCTGCGCCTGGTGTGAGTCCTGGCCGGTGCCGGGGCTCCTCCGAGCGGTCCACCGGCGGGCAGTGGCCCGGTCCGGCGGGCGGCGCGGTCGCCTAGCGTCGGGCGGTCACCACCCTCCCGGACAGGAGCCCCGCATGCCCGCGCGCCCGTTCGCCCAGGTCGACGTCTTCGGCCGCACCGCCTACCGGGGCAACCCGGTGGCCGTCGTCCTCGACGGCGACGGGCTGCCCGACGAGGCGATGGCCCGCTTCGCGCACTGGACCAACCTGTCCGAGACGACCTTCGTGCTCCCGCCGACCGTGCCGGAGGCCGACTACCGGCTGCGCATCTTCACCCCCGGTGGCGAGCTGCCCTTCGCCGGCCACCCGACGCTCGGTTCGGCGCACGCCTGGCTCCAGGCCGGCGGGCGACCGCGGCGGGCGGACGCCGTCGTCCAGGAGTGCGGCGCGGACCTGGTGGAGATCGCCCGGGACGGCGGGGCGCTGGCCTTCCAGGCGCCGCCGCTGGTGCGCTCCGGCCCGGTCGACGAGGCGGACCTGCAGCGCATCGTCCGCGGGCTGGGCGTCGACCGGGCGGACGTCGTCGCCGCGCAGTGGGTGGACAACGGGCCCGGCTGGGTCGCCGTCCAGCTCGCCTCGGCGCAGGCCGTCCTCGACCTCGACCCGCGCGGCCCGGAGATGGACGAGTACGACGTCGGCGTGGTCGGCGCCTACCCCGGGGGCGCGCCGCTGCAGTTCGAGCTGCGCGCCTTCTGCCTGCCCGTCGGCATCCGCGAGGACCCGGTCACGGGCAGCCTGAACGCCGGCGTCGCCCAGTGGCTGATCGGCGCCGGCGCCGCGCCGCCGTCCTACCGGGCCGGGCAGGGCTCGCGGGTCGGCCGGGACGGCGTCGTGCAGATCGACTCGCGGGACGGCGCGGTGTGGGTCGGCGGCGCCACGGTCACCTGCATCCGGGGTTCGGTCGACCTGTGACGTCTGCCTCCCTGGTGTGACGTCCGCGTGTCCCCGCTGCAGCCGCGCGCCCCGGCTGCCGAGAGCAAGGGGCATGAGGACGATCGCATGCCGCGCCGTCGCCCAGGCCGGGCTCGTGGCGGCCACCGCGTCGCTGGACGACGAGCAGCCCTGGCCGCTGCTGCTGGTGGCCGGCTGGCTCACCACCGCGGCCGACCTGGTGCTCCAGGCCGACGCGGCCGCCGCGGTGGGGGTCTGAACCCTGGACCGCCCACCGCCGCGGCGGGACCATGGGCGCACCCGTGGGAGGTGGCGCCGTGGCCCGGGACGTCGACGTCGTGACCGAGACGGTCGTCGCCCGCCCGGTCGACGAGGTGGCCGCCTACGCCGGTGACCCGGCGCACGCCCCCGACTGGTACGCCAACATCTCCTCGGTCGAGGAGCGCTCCCCACGGCCGCTGGCCGTGGGGTCGCGCGTGGACTTCGTCGCCCGCTTCCTCGGCCGCCGGCTGGCCTACACCTACGAGGTGGTCGACCTCGAGCCCGGCCGGCGCCTGGTCATGCGGACGGCCGACGGCCCGTTCCCGATGGAGACCACCTACACCTGGGAGCCGGTGGACCCGGGGCGCACCCGCATGACCCTGCGCAACCGCGGCCGGCCCACCGGGTTCTCCCGGCTCGCGGCCCCGGTGGTGGCCGTGGCGGTCCGGCGGGCCAACCGCGCGGACCTGGCCCGCCTGCGCCAGGTGCTCGAGCGCACCTGAGCAGCCGGACCGGTCACCGGTCGCCCCGGGTCCCCGAGGTCCGGCCTGCGAGCTCTACGTCCCGAGGTCGACCTCCTCGTCCCCGGTTCCTCCCTGGTCCTCGGTGGGCGTCTCGTCCTGCGCGGCCGTGAACGCCGCGCAGGCCAGGCCGGAACCGGGGCCCCCGCCGTCCGACGGGCCGACCACGACCGAGAAGCCGTCGTCGTCCATCAGGTCGCCGATCTCCGCCGTGCCCACCGCCGAGCTGTACTCGCTGGTGCCCTTCTCGGTCACGACCAGGGCGGGCAGGTCGCGGTACTCCTCCCCGTCCAGCACCGGGCCGGTGGCGGCGAACACCTCCCCGGCCGTGGTGCCGTCCGAGGCCGTGCAGTCGCCCACCGCGTGCAGCGTGACCGGGTGGCTGCCCGCGGCCAGGCCGCTGGCGTCCACGACCAGCACGGCCCCCGTGCCGCCCTCGGTGAGCTGCGCACCGCCGGCGGTGCTGCCCTCGGGGTCGACCAGCGTGGCCTCCGGGCTGACCGGGACCTCCAACGGCTCGCCGGCCTCGTCGGTGCCGTTCTCGGGAGCCTCGGTGAAGCCCGTCCCGGCCTCCTGCCCGGCCGAGCCCTCGGTGACGTCCGCGTCGCTGCAGCCGGTCAGACCGAGCAGCACGGCAGCGCCGGTGCCGACGAGTAGCTGATGCCTCACGGGCCCTCCTGTCGTCCGCTGTCGTCGTCCCCGGGATTCCCCCCACCGGCTGCACGCGCACGCCACCCGGCGGGCCGACACGAAACCGTCACGGGCGGTCGCGCGCGCCGCGTCGGTGACCATGGGGGCGTGACGAGCGGAGCGCCGGGGCGGTTCGACGCCGCGCCGGCGTGGGCGCCGAGCGGCCGCCGTGCCGTCCCGGCGATCCTGCTGCTCGTCGTCGCGGCCAACCTCGTCGCGGCCGGCACCGTCGCGCTGCTGCTGGTCGGGCTGTCCGCCGGCGCGCAGGACCACGGCGGCGGGCGCGCGGTCATCGTGCTCACCGCCCTGACCTACGTCGTCCTCGCCCTCCCCGCCGGCGTCCTGGCGGGCCTGCGGCGGCAGCGGGCCACGGCGACCTGGCTGCTGGCCGGCCGCGACCCCACCCCGCAGGAGGCCGCGCAGGCGCTGCGGCTGCCGGTGGACGCCGCGCTCCTCACCGCGGTCGGGTGGCTCGCCGGCGCCCTCCTGGTGGGCGTGGTGGGAGCCGTCGTCTCGCCCTTCCCCCTCGTCGGCCTGCGGCTGGGCCTGGCCGCCCTGCTCGGCGGGGTGGTGAGCGCCGGTGTCACCTACCTGCTGGCGCTGCGCACCGCGCGCGGGGTGACCACCCGGGCCCTGGCGGCCCACCCACCCGACGGCGCGCCCGGCCTGGGGGTGCGCCCGCGGCTGCTGCTGACCTGGGCGGTGACCAGCGGCGTGCCGCTGCTCGGCCTGGTGCTGCTCTTCCTCGACCCGAGCAACCCCGGCGGCCCCCGCCGCGGGCCGGTGGTGCTGCTGCTCGTCGCCGCGCTCCTCCTCGGCCTGCTGGCCACCGCGACCACCGCCCGCTCGGTCGGTGAGCCGCTGCGCGGGCTGCGCCGGGCGGTGCAGCGGATCGGCCGCGGCGACCACGACGTGCGCGTGCGGCTGGACGACGCCGGCGAGATCGGCCTGCTGCAGGAGGGGGTCAACACCATGGCCGGCGGGCTGGCCGAGCGGGAGCGGCTGCGCGACCTCTTCGGCCGGCACGTCGGGACGCCGGTGGCCGCCCGGGCGCTGACCGCGGGCGCCGCCCTGCACGGCGAGGTCCGCCCGGTGGCCGCGCTGTTCGTCGACGTCGCCGGCTCCACGGCGCTGGTCCGGCGGACCGGGCCGGAGCGGATGGTGGGCCTGCTCAACCGGTTCTTCGCCGTCGTCGTCGACGCGGTGGAGGAGGAGGGCGGGCTGGTGAACAAGTTCCAGGGCGACGCCGCGCTGTGCGTCTTCGGCGCACCGGCCGAGCACCCCGCGGCGGCCGCGGCGGCGCTGCGCGCGGCCCGCCGGATCTGCGCGGCGGTCCGGGCCGCCGGCGAGCTGGACGTGGGCGTGGGGGTCGCCGCCGGGCCGGTCTGGGCCGGCCAGGTCGGCGCGGCGCGCCGGCTGGAGTACACGGTGATCGGCGACGCGGTCAACGAGGCCGCGCGGCTGGCCGAGCTGGCCAAGGCCGTACCCGGCCGCGCGGTGGCCAGCGACGCCGCGGCGGCGGCGGCCGGCGAGGAGCGGCGTGCCTGGCTGCCCGGCGCGGTGGTGGAGCTGCGCGGCCGCGGCGAGCCCACCCCCACCTGGGTGCGCCGCACCGACTGACGGTGCCCGGCCCCGTCCTCGTCAGACGGCGGCGGCGCGGCCCTCGGCGCCGCCGCTGGGCTGCCCGGTGTTCGGGTGCGACTTGACCACCACGAGGACGTCGTCGGCCTGCAGGGTGCCGATCAGCGGGTCGTCGAAGCGCAGCGTGCGCCCGCCCCGGGTCACGGACAGCACGATGTCGCGCAGCTGCCGGGGGCCGAGGCCGACCTCCCCGGCGGTGACCCGCCGCTGCTTGAGGTCCAGGCCCTGCCCGCCGGTCACGAGGTCCTCGACGACGGCGACCACCCGCGGGGCGTCGGTGGACAGCCCGAGCAGCCGCCCGGAGGTCGCCGAGGTGGTGATGACCGTGTCGGCGCCCGACTGGCGCAGCAGGTTGGCGTTCTCCTCCTCGCGCACGCTGGTGGTGATCGGCACGCTGGGGTTGAGCTGCCGGACGGTGAGGGTGATCAGCACCGAGGCGTCGTCCCGGTTGGCCGCCACGATGACCGCGCGGGCCCGCTCGATCGAGGCCCGCCGCAGCACCTCGGTGCGCCCGGCGTCGCCGACGATGCCGGTCAACCCGACCGAGTTCGCCTCGTCGATGGCGCGCGGTTCCGGGTCGACCACGACGATCTGGTCCAGGGGTGTGCCGTTGGCCTGCAGGGAACGGATGGCGCTGCGGCCCTTGGTGCCGTAGCCGCACACGATGACGTGCTGGCGCACGCGAGACCTCCAGCGGCGGATGCGGAACTCCTCCCGGGAGCGCGCGGTGAGCGCCTCGAGGGTGGTCCCGATGAGGACGATGAGGAACATCACGCGCAGCGGCGTGATGACGGCGAAGTTGAACAGGCGGGCGCCGTCGGTCACGGGCACGATGTCGCCGTAGCCGGTGGTCGAGAGCGACACCGTGGAGTAGTAGGCGGCGTCGAGCAGCGTGACGTCGTTGTCCGCGTTGTCCCGGTACCCGTCCCGGTCCAGCCACACCAGCAGGATGGTGAGCAGCAGGATGGCCGCCGCGATGACCAGGCGGCGCGTCACCTGCCGGATCGGCGAGTCCTCGACGTGCGCGATCTGCACGCCGGTGTGCTCGGTGCCTGTCTCGGTCTCGCTCGCCACCCGCCGGACGATAGTGAGCCCGAGCGCCTCGTGCCGCCCCGCCGCCCCGCCCGGGTGAGCCGGGCGGGGCGGCGGGGCCGGTCGGCCGCCGGTCAGCCCCCGGTCAGCCCCCGGTCAGCCGCCGGTGGCGGCCGCGCGCTCCCGCGCGGCGAGCTCCCGCTTGAGCACCTTGCCCGCGGCCGAGACCGGGATCGCGTCGATGAAGACCGCGTCCCGCAGCCGCTTGTAGGGGGTCACCCGGTCGTTGACGGCGGCCATGACCGACTCCGCGGTGAGCGCCGCGCCCGCAGCGTCGTCCTTGCGGACGACGTAGGCCACCGGCAGCTCGCCGGCCTCCTCGTCCGGCCGGCCGACCACCGCGGCGCCGGCCACGCCCGGGACGCCGAAGAGGACCTCCTCGAGCTCGCGCGGGAAGACGTTGTAGCCCTTGTAGAGCAGCATGTCCTTGGTGCGGTCGACGATCGCCAGGTAGCCGTCCTCGTCGAGCACCCCGACGTCCCCGGTGTGGAACCAGCCGTCGGCGTCGATGGCCTCGGCCGTGGCCCCCGGGCGGTGCGCGTAGCCGCGCATGACCTGCGGGCCCCGGATGCAGACCTCGCCGCGCTCCCCGGGGGGCAGCGGGGCGCCCCCGCCGAGCGGCTGGATGCTGATCTCGGTGTCGAACACCGGCACCCCGACCGTGCCGGCCTTGCGGGTGCCCGACCGGAACGACGGGTTGCCCGTGGCCTGCATGGTCACCTCGGTGAGGCCGTAGCCCTCGCCGATCACCGCCTCCGGCAGGAGGGCGGTCAGCCGCTCGATGAGCGGTACCGGCAGCGGGGCGGCGCCGCTGGAGACGCCCCGCACCCGCGAGAGGTCCGCGCTCCCGATGCCGGGCACCTGCAGGAGCGCCACGAACACCGGAGGGGCGCCGCCGATGCTGGTCACCCGGTACCGGACGGCGTCCTCCACGTAGCGCGCGGGGTCGAAGCGCATGTGGATGACCACGGTCGTCCCGCTCAGGACCATGCCGTTGAGGTAGCCGATCGCCCCCATGGCGTGGAACCAGGGGGTCAGGTTGACCAGCACCCCCTCGCCCAGCCGGGTCGGGATCTCCTCGGGCGCGAGCACCTGCCGCAGCGTGACGTCGCCGTGCTCGTCGAGCTCCGGCAGCGAGCCCGAGGTCCAGCAGGCCGACTGCAGCACGTTGGTGACGACGTTGCGGTGCGGCAGCTCGACGCCCTTGCTGACGCCGGTGGTGCCGCCGGTGTAGGCCAGGTGCGCCAGGTCGGCCACCGGGTCGACCGCGGCGTCGTGGCGCCGGTCGGTCGGGTCGCCGCCCAGCAGCTCGGCGAGGTCGGTCTCGCCCGCCTCGTGCGCCACGGTCGCCGCGAAGTCGGTGATGTGCGCCTCGCCGGTGACGACCACCGTGCGCACCGGGGTCTGCGCCAGTGCCGGGCGGGCGAAGGGCAGCACCTGGTCCCAGGTGACCAGCACGGTCGCGCCCGCGTCGGTCAGCTGGGCGGCGAGGTCGGCGGCCGGCAGCAGCGGGTTGGTGGGCGAGAACGTCGCACCGGCCAGCAGGACCCCGTAGTAGACCGGCGGGTACTGCCGGCAGTTGGGGATGTGCACCGCGACGACGTCGCCCCGGCCGACGCCGTGGTCGACCAGCCAGTTGGCCACCGCGTGCGCCCGCTCGGCGAGCTCGGTGAAGGTCAGCGGGACGTCGTGGTCGACGAACGCGGGCCGCTCACCCCACCGGCGGGCCGCCGCCCGCAGGATGGAGCCGACCGCGACCTCCGGGTAGTCGAGCGAGCGCGGCAGGCCGGGCGGCCAGCTGTTCGCGGTGGGGGTCGGCGCGTCCTGCGTGGCGGTCATGCGGATCCTCTCTCTGCGGGTGCCCCAGCGTGGCTCACGTCACAGCGGGTGTCGAGAGGTCACCGCAGGTCAGGATGGGGGCATGAGCGACCAGCGCACGGCCCTCGTCCTCGGGGGCGGCGGGATCACCGGCATCGCGTGGGAGATCGGCGTCCTCGCCGGCCTGGCCGGCGCGGGGGTGGACCTCACCGGTGCCGACCTCGTCGTCGGCACCTCGGCCGGCTCGGTGGTGGGGGCGCAGGTCACCTGCGGCGCCGACCTGGAGGCCGCCTACGCCCGCCAGCTCCAGCCCCCGGTGGGGGAGCGGGCGGCGCACCTGCGCCGCTCCTCGCTGGCCTGGTTCGCCTGGGCCGCGCTGCGCAGCCGGGGCCGGGACGCGGAGTTCCGCCGGCGCATCGGGCAGGTCGCGCTGGCCGCCGAGCGGGCCGGGCGGACGCCGTCCGAGCAGGAGCGGCTCGACGTCATCGGCTCCCGGCTGGTGAGCACCGAGTGGCCCGACCGGCCGCTGACGATCACCGCGGTCGACGCCGGCAGCGGCGAGTTCACCCCGTTCGACCGGGGCTCCGGGGTCCCCCTGGTGCAGGCGGTGGCCGCCAGCTGCGCGGTGCCCGGGGTCTACCCGCCGGTGACCATCGGCGGGCGGCGCTACGTCGACGGCGGGATGCGCTCGGCGGCCAACGCCGACCTGGCCGCGGGCTTCGAGCGGGTCGTCGTCCTCGCGCCCCTGCCGCGCGGGTTCGGGCCCATGGCGAGCGTGGACGCCCAGGTCGGCGCGATGGTCGCGCGGGTGGCCGTGGTCTCGCCCGACGCCGCAGCCCGGCGGGCCATCGGCCGCAACGTGCTCGACCCCGCCGCCCGGGCCGCCGCCGCCCGCGCGGGCCGGGCGCAGGCGGCCGCCGTGCTCGCCGAGGTCGCCGAGGTCTGGCAGGGCTGAGTACGGCCGCAAGGTGTGATCTGGGTGGGAAGTCGGCGCGCTCCGGTGCGGGTCGAGCCGCGCGGCCCAACGTGGAGCCGCCCTGTGACCCGGCCCCACGTCCGACGACGCGGGTCAACCCTGGTGAGCCGCATGGAATGGCCGCCGATGGGGCTGAGCCGGAGCAGGCCAGCGCGCCCCTGCGGGCGCAGGTCGGGTGTTCTGCCGCCACCCCGTCCGGTGAGCAGGACCAGGCGGGATGACGCACATCTGTCACACCCTGCTGCCGAACTCGGGCAGGACTGACCGCGGCCGCACCGGCCGGTTGGCGAGCCGTCGCCGGGCGTTCGCCGGGCGGCCGGGCCGCGGACACCGGGGGCCCCTGGGATCAGCGGGGGCCGGCGGCGAAGGGCGTCGCCGGAGCCCTTGGAGGCCTCGTGCGACGCACCCACCGCCGGACCGCCGTCCTGACCGCCTCGGCGCTCGCCGTCCCGCTGCTGGTGACTGCGCCGGCCGCGGCCGCCCCGCCGCACGAGGTGCCGCGCGGCGGCGAGACCGCCGGCGAGCTGCTGGTCATCGGTCACCGCGGCGCCTCGGGCTACCGGCCCGAGCACACCCTGGCTTCCTACGAGCTGGCCGCCCGGATGGGTGCCGACTACATCGAGCCAGACGTCGTGAGCACCAGCGACGGTGTGCTCGTGGCCCGGCACGAGAACGAGATCTCCGGGACGACGGACGTCGCGGAGCGCCCCGAGTTCGCCGACCGGCGCACCACCCGGACCATCGACGGCGTCGAGCTCACCGGCTGGTTCACGGAGGACTTCACCCTCGAGGAGCTGCGCAGCCTGCGGGCCGTCGAGCGGCTGCCCGAGATCCGGGAGGAGAACACCCTCTACGACGGCCTCTACCAGGTGCCCACCCTCGACGAGGTGCTGGAGCTGCGGGCCGAGCTGTCCCGCGAGCTGGGCCGGGAGATCGGCGTCTACGTCGAGACCAAGCACCCGACCTACTTCGACGGCATCGATCTCTCCCTCGAGGAGCTCCTGCTGGCCGACCTCCGGGAGGCGGGCCTGGACCACCACCGCTCCCCGGTGTTCATCCAGTCCTTCGAGACGGCGAACCTGCAGGAGCTCGACCAGGCCGGCGTCCGCGTGCCGCTGGTGCAGCTGCTGTCGGCGTCGGGGGCGCCCTACGACCTGGTCGCCACCGGTGACGACCGCACCTACGCCGACCTCTCCACCGCCGAGGGGCTGGCGGACGTCGCCGGGTACGCCGACGGCGTCGGCCCCGAGAAGGCCCAGGTGATCCCGCGGGAGGACGACGGCACGCTGGGCGAGCCGACCGGCTTCGTCGACGACGCGCACGCCGCCGGCCTGCTGGTGCACCCGTACACGTTCCGCAACGAGAACACCTTCCTGCCGGCCGACCTGCGCGATGGCGGGGCCGAGGACGACTACGGGCGGGCCATCGAGGAGCAGCTCGCCTTCTGGGAGGCCGGGGTGGACGGCCTGTTCACCGACAACCCGGACACCGGCGTGGTCTCGCGGGAGCTGTTCGAGGAGGGCGCCGAACGGCCGGCGGCCTGAGCCCCCGGTGGGGTGACACGGGCGCATTCCGCGCGCTGTGGCGCCCCACCGGGAAGTCCGGGCGGCGGGGGCGCGTTGCGCCGGTCGTGGAGGTCGAGATCTGGTCCGACGTCGTCTGCCCGTGGTGCGCGATCGGCAAGCGCCGGTTCGAGGAGGCGCTGTCCCGGTTCCCGCACCGGGAGGACGTCGAGGTCGTGTGGCGGGCCTTCGAGCTCGACCCCGCGGCGGGCTCCGAACCCGCCGGGCAGCCGGCCGGGGCGACCGGGTACGCCGAACGGCTGGCGGCCAAGTACGGCACCGACGTCGCCTCGGCTCAGCGGATGGTCGACTCGATGACCGAGGCCGCGGCCGCGGAGGGCCTGGAGTTCCGCTTCGACCGGGCGGTGCGGGCCAACACGTTCCAGGCCCACCAGGTGATCCACCTGGCGGGCGAGCGCGGGGTGCAGGACGCCGTGAAGGCGCGCCTGCTGCGGGCCTACTTCGCCGAGGGGGAGGCGGTCGGCGACCGGGAGACGCTGGTGCGGCTGGCCGGGGAGGCCGGGCTGGACGCCGAGGAGGTCCGGGCGGTGCTCGCCGACCAGCGGCACGCCGACGCCGTGCGGGCCGACGAGGCGGAGGCGCAGGCGCTGGGCATCCGGGGCGTGCCGTTCTTCGTGCTCGACCGCAGGTACGGGGTCTCCGGGGCCCAGCCGGCCGACGTCCTGCTGCAGGCGCTGGAGCGGGCCTGGGCCGAGCGCCCCCCCGCTGGTCCCGGCCGACTGATCGGCGCGGGCGGCCCTAGACCGCGGGCTCGGCCACCAGGGAGCCGGCCGAGTGCTCCTGGCGCAGCGTGGTCTTGAGCACCTTCCCGCTCGGGTTGCGCGGCAGCGCCTCGACGATCGAGTACTCCCGCGGGTTCTTGTACCGGGCCAGCCGCTCGCGGCACCAGGCGTCGAGCTCGGCCGGGGACGGCGGGTCGGCCGGGTCCCGCGGGGCGACCACGGCCAGCGGTGCCTCGCCGTACCGGGTGTCCGGGACGCCGATGAGCGCCACCTCGCCGACCTTCGGGTGCCCGGCCAGCACGTCCTCCACCTCGGCGCAGTACACGTTCTCGCCGCCGGTGATGATCATGTCCTTCTTGCGGTCGACGACGTAGTAGTAGCCGTCCTCGTCCTGGCGCACGAGGTCGCCGGAGTGGAACCAGCCGCCGGCGAAGGCCTCCGCGGTCGCCTCGGGCTTGCCCCAGTACTCCTTCATGACCATCGGGCTGCGGTAGACGATCTCGCCGACCTCGCCCTGCGGGACGTCCTGCATCGCCTCGTCGACCACCCGCACCTCGACGTTCAGCATCGGGGTGCCGACCGAGCCGATCTTGCGGATCGAGTCCTCGCCGCGCAGGAAGCAGGTGACCGGGCTGCACTCGGTCTGCCCGAAGGCGGTGACCACCTCGGCCTGGGGGAAGGTGTCGATCATCTTCCGCAGCAGCGTGGTGGACGCCGGCGCCGCGCCCCAGGAGATGCGCCGCAGCGAGGAGAGGTCCCGCGCGGCGATGTCGGGGACGGCCACCACGGCCGCCCACATCGCCGGCACGAGGAAGATGTTGGTGACCCGCTCGCGCTCGATGAGGTCCAGCGTGGCCACCGGGTCGAAGCCGCCCGAGCGCAGGATCACGTGGGTGCCGCCCAACAGGAGCGCGGGCAGCCCACCGGCCAGCCCGGCGATGTGGAACAGCGGCGCGCCGGGCACCCCCACCCGGTCGGAGGGGTCCACGCCGAGGTGGGTGACCTGGCTGAAGACGTGCATGACCAGGTTCCGGTGGGTGAGCACCGCGCCCTTGGGGCGGCCGGTGGTCCCGGAGGTGTACATGATGAACGCCGGGTCGGCCTCGTCGACGTCGACGTCGAGCGGCTCGGCCCCGGCCGCCGCCAGGGCGGACTCGAGCTCCTCGCCGATGGTCAGCACGGTGTGCACGCCGGGCACCTGGGCGCGGGCCTTGGCGGCCACCTCGGCCAGCGGCGGGTCGACGACGAGCGCGACGGCGCCGCTGTCGGCCAGCACGTAGGCGACCTCGTCGGCGACCAGCCGGAAGTTGACCGGGACGACGACCGCGCCGAGCCGCACGCCCGCGAGGTAGGACTCCCACACCTCGAGGGAGTTCAGCCCGAGGACGGCCACCCGGTCGCCGGGCCGCACGCCGCGGTCGGCCAGCGCCCGGGCCAGCCGGGTCACCCGCTCGTCGAACTCGGCGTAGCTGCGCCCGGTGCCCTCGAAGCGCAGCGCCGTCGCCGCGGGCGTCCGCCGCGCCCAGCGGGCGAGCTGGTCGCTGACCGTCATGCCGCGGCCCTGCAACCGGGGGATGGAGACGTCCACGGGCCCTCCTCGCACGGGGTGTGACGCGGGTCATGCTGTCGGGGCCGGGGCGGACGGTCAACCCTGACCGTCCGCCGACCCGGGCCACCGCCCCGACGAGGAGCGCCGTCACCCCTCCGGGCGCGGGAAGAGCATCCGGGCGGCCAGCCGCTTCCACAGCGCCAGGTGCGGGTCGGTGGCCGCCGGCCGGGCCTCGAAGGCGTACACGCAGGCCACCCCGCGCATGCTCGTGAACAGCAGCTCGCACAGCTCGGCGTAGAGCGGGGCGGCGGCGATCTCCGGGCCCCAGATGCCGTCGGCGACCAGCCGGATCGAGGTCCGCAGCCGGCGCTCCTCCGCCTGCAGCGCGCCTCGCAGCTCCGGGTCCGTGCGGGCCGCCGTCCACAGCTCCATCGCCGCCCAGAAGGGCGGCTCGTGGAACGTGGCCCACATCAGGTCGATGGCCCGGTCGACCCGCTCGGGCCCGGGCGGCTGGTCGGTCATCAGGGCCGCGGCCCGCGCCTGGACCTCGGCCAGCAGGGTGGTCGACAGGTGCCCCGCGGCGGCGACCAGCAGCTGGGCCCGCGACGGGAAGTGGTGCAGCAGCCGGCCGCGGGACACCCCGGCCCGCGCCTGCACGGCCAGCGTGGAGGCGCCCGCGTAGCCGGACTCGACCAGGCAGGCCACGGCGGCGTCCAGGATGAGCGCCCGGCTGTCGGCGGTCCGCGCGGACCGGCTCCGCGGTGGTGCTGGCTCGGCGGTCACCCGGGGCAGGGTAGGCGCGCGACGCCCGCACGGACAGTCACCGTTGACCGTTCCGGGTGACCGCTGCCACGCTGCGCACCCGAGCGCTCGACTCGAGGAGGAGGCAGGCGTGGACTTCGACGACACCCCCGACGAGGCGGCCTACCGGGCCGACGTCCGGGCCCGGCTGGAACGCGCCGCCGGGGACCTGCTGCACGTCGGCGCCGGCGACCGGGTGGACGCCGGCACCCACGAGGCCGAGCTGCGGCGCACCCAGCGGGTGCTGGCCGAGGCCGGCCTCGTCGGCGTCACCTGGCCGCGGGAGTACGGCGGCCAGGGCGGCACGCTGGTCCAGCAGGCGATCGTGCAGCAGGAGCTGGCCCGGGCCGGCGTCCCGACGCTGATCAACCACATCGGCATCGGCATGTGCGGCCCCACCGTCATCGCACACGGCAGCGACGAGCAGCGCGCCCGTTACCTCGTCCGGCTGCTGCGGGCCGACGACGTGTGGTGCCAGCTGTTCAGCGAGCCGGCGTCCGGCTCGGACCTCGCCGCGCTGCGCACCACCGCCGTCCGGGACGGCGGCGACTGGGTGGTCAACGGCCAGAAGGTGTGGACGACGCTGGCCCACGTCGCCGACTTCGGCATCCTGCTCACCCGCACCGACCCGGACACACCGAAGCACGCCGGCCTGACGATGTTCGTCGTCGACATGCACGCCCCCGGGGTGACCGTGCGCCCGCTGCGGCAGATGGTCGGCTCGGCGGGCTTCAACGAGGTCTTCTTCGACGACGTCCGCATCCCGGACGCCGAGCGGCTCGGCGAGCCCGGCGAGGGCTGGCGGGTCGCCCTCACCACGCTGATGAACGAGCGGGTGGCGATCGGCGGCGCGGGCGGCGACCTGGGCCTGCCGGTGGAGACCCTGGTCCGGCACGCCCGCGAGCGGCTGCCCCGGCTCGACCCCGACCGGCAGGTGCTGGCCCGCCAGGCGGTGGGCCGGGCCGTGGTGGCCTCGCTGGCCACCCGCTACACCGGCTACCGGAGGTTCACCGTGCTCAGCCAGGGCGGCGTGCCCGGCCCGGAGGCCAGCGCCGGCAAGCTCGCCGGCACCGCGGCGGCGAAGCTGGTGGCCGACGCCGGCGTGCGGCTGCTCGGCGACGACGCGGTCTACGCGGCGGCCGCCGACGGCGACGACTCCTGGCAGCGCACCAACGGCTACCTGCCGGGCCTGGCCATCGCCGGCGGCACCGACCAGGTGCTGCGCAACATCCTCGGCGAGCGGGTGCTGGGCCTGCCGCCGGAACCGCGCTCGGACAAGGCGGCGCCCTTCTCGGGCCGGCCCGCAGGGGGTGCCCGGTGAACTTCGACCTCGGACCGGACCAGCGCGACGCGGCGGCCGGCGCCCGCGAGTTCTACCGCGGGCAGGCCTCGGCCGCCGCCGCCCGCGCCGCGCTGGAGGGCGGTGCGGTCGCCCCCGGGCACAAGGCGCTGGCCGACATCGGCTTCCTGGGCATCACCGTCCCGGAGGCGGCCGGTGGCGCGGGCGGCTCGGTGCTCGACCTGGCCGTCGTCGCCGAGCAGGGCGGCGCCGTGCTGGCCGGCCCCTCGCTGGTCACCGCGGCCCGGGCGGCGGTGCTGCTCGCCGACCACCCCGACCTCGCCGGGCAGCTGGCCGACGGCTCGGCGGCGCTCGCCGTGCTCGACGGGTCGGTCGACGGCTCCGCGCCGTCGCTGGACGCCGCCGGGGCGACGCTGTTCCTCGCCCTGGACGACTCCGGCGCGCTCGTCGCCGGCGAGGGCGAGGCCACCTCCGGCGCGCCCCTGGACGCCACCCGTGGGCTGGCCTCGGTGCGGATGACCACGCGGCGGGTGCTGACCGAGGACGCGACGGCGCTGTGGGAGCGGGCACGGCAGGTCGCTGCCACCGTCCTGGCCGCGGAGGGGCTCGGCGCGGCCGACCGCTGCGTGCAGATGGCGGTGGGCTACGCGCAGGAGCGGGAGGCCTTCGGCCGGCGGATCGGCTCCTACCAGTCGGTCAAGCACATGCTGGTCGACGCCTGGGTCGGGGTGGACCAGCTGCGCTCGCTGGTGTGGTGGGCGGCGTGGGCGGCCGACGCCGCGCCGGACGAGCTGCCGCTGGCGGCCTCGGCGGCGAAGGCGTGGGCGGCCGAGGTCGTCGAGCGCGCCGCCGAGACCTGCATCCAGGTGCACGGCGGGATCGGGTTCACCTGGGAGCACGACGCGCACCTGTACTGGCGCCGCGCGAAGGTCGACCGGCTGCTGCTCGGGGACGCCGCCGAGCACCTCGACGCGGTGGCCCGGCTCGCGGTGGCCGGCTCGCTCGCGTGACCCCCACCCAGCTGCGCTACGAGGTCGCCGACGGGATCGCCACGATCACCCTGTCCCGCCCGGAGTCGCTCAACGCCTTCACCCCGGTCATGGCCGCCGAGTTCGCGGCCGCGGCCCGGCAGGCCGACGCCGACGACGACGTCCGGGTGGTCGTGGTGACCGGTGCCGGCCGGGCGTTCTGCGCCGGCGCCGACCTCGGCGGCGGGGGCGGCACCTTCCGGGACCGCGGCGCCCGGCCCGACCCCGTGCCGCGCGGCACGATCGACGGCGTGCCGCGGGACTGGGGCGGCATCGCGTCCCTGCCGTTCGCGGCGCTGCGCAAGCCGGTCATCGCCGCGGTCAACGGTCCGGCGGTGGGCATCGGGGCGACGATCACGCTGCCGATGGACGTGCGGATCGCCGCCGAGTCGGCCCGGTTCGGCTTCGTCTTCGCCCGCCGCGGCATCGTGCCGGAGGCCGCCTCGACGTGGTTCCTGCCCCGGGTGGTCGGCATCAGCCAGGCGGTCGAGTGGGTGGCCACCGGCCGGGTGTTCGACGCCGCCGAGGCCCTCCGCGGCCGGCTGGTCTCCCGGGTGGTGCCCGACGACGAGCTGCTGCCGACGGCGCTGGGCCTGGCCCGGGAGATCGCCGAGAACACCTCCGGCATCGCCGTCGGTGCGGCCCGGCAGCTGCTGTGGTCGATGCTCGGGGCGCCGTCCCCGTGGGACGCACACCGGGCCGAGTCGCGGGCGCTGGCCGAGCTGGGCGCCGGCCCGGACGCCGTCGAGGGCGTGACCTCCTTCCTCGAGAAGCGCCCGCCCCGGTTCGCCGCCCGGCTGGGGGAGGGCTCGGTCGCCGGCGTCCCGCGCTGGCCGGCCGCGCCGGAGGACGCCGGGCCGTGAGCGGAGTGGATCCGTCGGCGTCACACTGACGGATCCACCCCGCTCACCTCGGGCGAGGGCGGCGACCGGCGGGTGCGGGACGTGCTGCCGGAGGAGACCGAGGTCCTGCTCGGCCCGCCGCTGCTCGGCCGCCCCGTGCGGCTCAGCGCGGGGAGAGGTGGCGCAGCAGGGTCTCCCCGAGGTCCCGCATGGCCGCGACCTGCGCGGGGGTCAGCTGGTCGAACAGGTGGGCGCGCACGCTCTCCACGTGCACCGGGGCGGCGGCCTCGAGCGCGGCGAAGCCCTCGTCGGTGAGGACGGCGAGCTGCCCGCGGCCGTCCTCCGGGCAGACCTGCCGCCGGACCCAGCCGCGCTCCTCCAGCCGGGAGACCGCGTGCGAGAGCCGGCTGCGGGAGGACAGGCACCGGTCGGCGAGCTCGCTCATGCGCATCATGCGGCCCGGCGTCTCCGACAGCTGGACCAGGATCTCGTAGTAGGCGTGCGAGATGCCGGTGCCGTGGGAGAGCTCGCGGTCCAGCCGGTCCTGCAGCAGCAGGGTGCTGTAGAGCCACGCGCGCCACGCCTTCTGCTCCTCGGCGTCCAGCCAGCGGGGCTCCCCCGTGGGGGAGCCGGGGGCGTCGGGGCCCGGGGACGCGTGCGAACTCATGCGTTGAGAGTACTGGCGGAATACTCAAGTCTTCAACTACGCTACCGTCTGCGCAGAAGGTCAAGCGCTCAACTACCTGGAGGTCACCGTGACCAGCACCCTCTCCGCCACGCAGATCCCCGGCTACGTCGCCGGCACCTGGGACATCGACGCGAGCCACTCGACGGTCGGCTTCTCGGTGCGCCACATGATGGTCAGCAAGGTCCGCGGCTACTTCCGCGAGTTCGGCGGCGAGATCGTCACCGCCGAGGACCCGGCCCGGAACGGCGTCACCGCCGTCGTCGAGCTGGCCTCGATCGACACCCGGCAGGAGCAGCGCGACGCGCACATCCGCTCGGCCGACTTCTTCGACGTCGAGAACCACCCGCGGATGACCTTCCGGTCCACCGGCGTGCGCGCCGAGGGCGGGGACTGGTTCGTCGACGGCGAGCTGACCCTCAAGGGCCGCACCCGCCCGGTGACCCTCGCCCTCGAGCTCAACGGCTTCGGCGCCGACGCCTACGGCGGCTACCGCGCCGGCTTCTCCGCCCGCACCGAGATCAACCGCAACGACTTCGGGGTCGACATCAAGATGCCGATGGACGGCGGCGGCGTCGTCGTCGGCGACAAGGTCGCCATCGAGCTGGAGATCGAGGCCGTGCTGCGCACCGCCTGAGGCAGGACCGCCCTCCTCCGCTGGGCGGCCGTCCCCGTACGCCACCAGGGCCCCGGGCACCGCGCCCGGGGCCCTGGCGCGCCCGGGGCGGGTGGCGCACGGGGTCCCAGGGGCCCGCCCGGGGACTCCCGGCCCGTCCCGGACGACCACGATGGCGTGGAGAGGTCCCCGCTGCCCTGGCTGGCGACCGCGGCGCGCCTGGTGCTGGGCGGTGTGCTCCCGGTGGCCGGCGCGCTGGAGCTGCCGGACCCGGACACCGCCGTCCGCGCCGTGCACCGCCGAGGGGCTGCGCGCCGCGGTCGAGGCGGCCACCGCCTGAGCCCGCGCGGGGACACTGGCGCCATGACGACCTCGACGCTGACCCGTGCCCGCACCCGGTTCCCCTCCGCCGTCCTCGTCGCCGTCGGCCTGGCCGCCGGGTTCGGGGTCGCGCAGGGCACCGGCGTCCGGGCGCTCGGCGGCGCGGTCTTCGCCCTGGGCGGGCTGGCCGCGGCCTGGCTGTGGGTGCAGCGACGCGGGTGGGCCGTTGCGCTCGGCCTGGGCGCCCTGTACGTCGGCGCCTTCGTGCTCGCCCACGTCCTCGCCCTCGGGATGGGGATGGCGGCCTGGCTGGCGGTGAGTCTGGTCACGATCGCCGCCGCGGGGGTCACCTGGGCCGTCGCGGACCGTCCCCGTCCGGGCGCCGGCGCGTAGGTTGGGAAGGTCGCCGGGCCGGCGGCCGTTACCCCTGGTGTCTGGGCGCCCCGTGGACGAGTCGGGCGCGCCGACCCACCGAGACCTCCTGAGGTGCCCTTCCGCATGCCCACCCGCGACGACCTGCGCAACGTGGCGATCATCGCCCACGTCGACCACGGCAAGACCACGCTGGTCGACGCCCTCCTCCGCCAGGCCGGGGCGCTCGGCCGCGCCAAGGGCGAGGGCACGGACAACGACTCGACGCAGGACCGGGTCATGGACTCGATGGACCTCGAGCGCGAGCGCGGCATCACCATCCTGGCCAAGAACACCGCCATCCGGCTCGCCGACGCCGACGGCAACCCCGTGACGGTCAACATCGTCGACACCCCCGGCCACGCCGACTTCGGCGGCGAGGTCGAGCGCGGGCTGTCGATGGTGGACGGCGTCGTCCTCCTGGTCGACTCCTCCGAGGGCCCGCTGCCGCAGACCCGCTTCGTGCTGCGCAAGGCGCTGGCCAAGCGGCTGCCGGTGATCCTCGTGGTCAACAAGACCGACCGGTCCGACGCCCGCATCGCCGAGGTGGTCGACGAGACCTACGAGCTGTTCATGGAGCTGCTCGAGGACAACGGCATGGACCCCGAGGCCCTCGAGTTCCCGATCGTCTACTCCAACGGCAAGACCGGGCAGGCCTCCCTCACCCGGCCGGCCGACGGCACCAGCCCCGACAGCCCCGACCTCGCCCCGCTGGTCGCGACCCTGCTCGAGACGATCCCGGCGCCGACCTACGACGCCGAGGAGCCCCTGCGCGCGCAGGTCACCAACCTCGACGCCTCCCCGTACCTCGGCCGGCTGGCGCTGCTGCGCATCCACTCGGGGACGATGAAGAGCGGGCAGCAGGTGGCCTGGTGCAAGACCGACGGGTCGGTCTCGCGGGTCAAGATCACCGAGCTGCTGGTCACCGAGGGCCTCACCCGGACCCCGGCCGAGAGCGCCGGCCCCGGCGACCTGGTCGCCATCGCCGGCATCGAGGACATCATGATCGGCGACACCCTCGCCGACCCCAACGACCCGCGGCCGCTGCCGCCGCTCACCGTCGACGAGCCGTCGATCTCCATCACCATCGGCATCAACACCTCGCCGATCTCCGGCCGCGCGGGCAAGAAGCTCACCGCCCGCCTCATCAAGAACCGGCTCGACCAGGAGCTGGTCGGCAACGTCAGCGTGCGGATGCTGCCCACCGAGCGCCCCGACACCTGGGAGATGCAGGGCCGCGGCGAGCTGGCACTGGCGATCCTCGTCGAGCAGCTGCGCCGCGAGGAGTTCGAGCTCACCGTCGGCCGGCCGACCGTCGTCACCAAGGAGATCGACGGGAAGCTGCACGAGCCGGTCGAGCGGGTCACCATCGACACCCCCGGCGAGTACGTCGGCACGCTGACCCAGGCGCTGGCCACCCGCCGCGGCCGCATGGAGAACCTGGTCCACCACGACACCGGCTGGGCGCGGATGGAGTACGTCGTCCCCTCGCGCGGGCTGATCGGCTTCCGGACCGAGTTCCTCACCGAGACCCGCGGGACCGGCGTCCTCAACCACAACCTCGAGGGCTACGAGCCCTGGACCGGTGACATGCGCGCGCGGCCGACCGGCTCGCTCGTGGCCGACCGGCAGGGCGTGGCGACGTCGTACGCGATGTTCTCGCTGCAGGAGCGCGGCTCCCTGATGGTGGCGCCCGGCACCGAGGTGTACGAGGGCATGATCGTCGGTGAGAACTCCCGGCCCGACGACATGGACGTCAACATCACCAAGGAGAAGAAGCTCACCAACATGCGGTCCTCGACCGCGGAGGAGCTCGAGCGCCTGGTGCCGCCGCGGATCCTGAACCTGGAGCAGGCCCTGGAGTTCTGCGCCGAGGACGAGTGCGTCGAGGTCACCCCGGCCGCCGTCCGCGTCCGCAAGGTGGTCCTCGACCAGACGGAGCGGGCCAAGTCCCGCAACCGGAAGCCCAAGGTCTGAGGGAGGGCCTTCTCGCACGCCCGCCGGGAGGCCGGGGAGTCGCCGTCACGACGGCAGCGCGGTCCTCGAGCCGCGCGCTGGCCGGCCGCCGACCGGCCGGGGCGTCGTGACCAGACCGTGACCGGTGGTGATGACGAGCCGGAGGCCGCCGACCCGCCCGTCCCCGGCTCGCCGGGCGCCCCGGTGCCGCCCGCCTACGGTCGGGTCGGGGTCGTCTCCCCGCGGCCCCGGGAGCGGAGAAGGAGAGGGCGGACCTCGATGAGCAGTGCGCAGGTGCCGGGCGGTTTCCGCGGCGGGATCGACGTCCGGGTGAGCGTGCGCAGCGATGCGGGTGCCGGGGAGGCGGCCTTCGACGGGGCCTGGTTCCCCCGCAGCCGCGACCTCGCCGTCGAGGTCCCCGAGCTCGTGGCGGCCCTGGAGCGGCACGGGATCCGGGTGGAGCGGTTCACCCACCCCATCGAGCCGTGGCTGCCCGCGCCGCGCAAGGTGGTCGTCAACGGCCGGGTGGTGCGCACCGGCGGGTTCCGCAGCATGGACCCCAACCTGGTGTGCCTGAGCTGGGCCGGCGGCAACCGGCGCGGCAACCTCCTCGTCGTCCCGCCGGAGACCGACGTCATCACCGGGTCGCGGGCGCTGCGCCTGTGCACCCGCCGCAACCTGCCGCGCTCGCCGCAGCTGGTGCTCGCGGCCGCGCGCACCTCGCCCGTCCCGCACGTCGTCGCGCAGGTGGACTCCCGGGCGGTCTGAAGGAGGACCCCCCTCCTCCCCACCCCTCGCTCCGCTCGGGGCGGTGCCCGGGAGGGGCCGCCGGGGCCGGCCTTGCGCCGTCGGCGAACCGGCTGGACGGCGGGGCGGGTGCTCGGCTGGGGTGCTCCCATGCGACTGCTCGTCCTCGGCGGCACCCACTTCCTCGGCCGGCACGTCGTCGCGGCGGCGCTGGACCGCGGGCACGAGGTGGCGACCTTCACGCGGGGCGTCTCGGGCGCCCCGCCCGCCGGTGCCCGCGCGCTGCACGGCGACCGCGACGACCCGGCGGCGCTGCCGGCGGCGCTCGGGGGCTGGGCGCCCGAGGCCGTCGTCGACACCTCCTGCCAGTCGCGGGCGGCCGCCCGCAACGCCGCCGCGGCGCTGGGCGACGTCCGCGGCTACGCGTTCGTCAGCAGCCTGAACGCCTACGCCGGCTGGCCGCCCGGGCCGATCGGCCCCGAGGACGGCGAGCCGACCTGGGAGAGCGACGCCGAGGAGTACGGCCCGGTCAAGGCCGAGGCGGAACGGGTGCTCGCCGCGGCGCACCCCGGGCGCTTCCTCACCGCCCGCGCCGGGCTGATCGCGGGCCCCTTCGACGACGTGGACCGGCTGGGCTGGTGGCTGCGCCGGATCGCGGCCGGTGGGCCGGTCGTCGTCCCGGACGCGCTGGACCAGCCGATCGCCGCCGTCGACGCGCGCGACCTGGCCGGCTGGCTGGTCGACGCGGCCGCCGCCGGGCGGGCCGGGGCGGTCAACGCGACCGGCCCGGCCGGGATGACCACGCTCGGCGGGCTGCTGGAGCTGTGCCGCGAGGTCACCGGCGGGGACGCCCGGTGGGTGCCGGTGCCCGAGGAGGAGCTGCTCGCCGCCGGGGTCGAGCCGTGGGTGCACCTGCCGCTGTGGCTGCCGCGGGAGACGGCGCGGACGGCGTGGGACGTCGACACCACCCGCGCCCGCGAGCTCGGCCTGCCCAGCCGCCCGCTGCGGGAGACGGTGGCCGACACCTGGGCGTGGCTGCAGACGGTCGACGCCCTGCCCGAGCCGCCGCACGGGCTGCCCCGCCCGGGCCTGCCGCGGGAGCTGGAGGCGGTCCTGCTCGCGGTCCGCTGACGGGGCGCTGCCCTCCGATGATCAGCTGAGCTGGTCATCGCCGGTCCTGGCTCACCACGGCCCCGTCCAGGGCACCGCCCCGAGCGGAGCGAGGGGTGGGGAGGACGGGGTCCTTCTACGGCGACCGTGAGCCAGGACGCGGTCGAGGCCCGTTAGTCGCGGGGGGCGCTGGGCCGGCCGGAGGACACCCGGCCGAGGTCGGCGGCGTCGGCGGCGTCGGCCGGCAGCTCGATCTCGTCGCGCACCCGGGCCCCGTCGTGCACCCGGGCGGCGTCGGCGGCCAGCGCGTCGGCCGACTCCAGCGCACGGTCCTTGCGGTACTCGCGGAAGGAGTGCACCACCGCGGCGACCCAGACCAGCACGAGCAGCGCGTAGACCGGGTAGCGCACCGCGTCCCCGGCGTCCACCCACTCGCTGCGCAGCAGGGTGCGGGTGTTGGTCAGCACGATGACACCGCCGACCAGCGAGCCCAGCATCCGCGGCGGCACGTGCCGCACCAGCCACGCGGCGATCGGCGCGGCGACCAGCCCGCCGGCCAGCAGGCCGAGCACCCACAGGACGTCGATCCCCTGCGAGCCGAGCGCGACCAGGAAGCCCAGGCTGGCCGCGAGGGCCACCAGGAACTCCGAGGTGTCGATCGAGCCGATGACCTTGCGCGGCTCCATCCGGCCGCTGGCCAGCAGGGCCGGGGTGCCGACGGGCCCCCAGCCACCCCCGCCGGTCGCGTCGACGAACCCGGCGACCAGCCCCAGCGGGCCCAGGAAGCGCTTGCGGACCGGCTTGCCGAGGTGCCGGCGGTCCACCCCGCGCAGGGTGAAGCGGACCAGCAGGTAGACCCCGAGGGAGAGCAGGATCAGCGACATGACCGGGGCGGCGACCGCGGTGGACAGGTTCGAGAGCACCGTTGCGCCGAGGAACGCACCGGCCGCGCCGGGGACGCCGACCTTGGCGACCACCCGCCAGTCGACGTTGCCGAACTTCCAGTGCGACAGCCCCGAGGCGAGGGTCGTGCCGATCTCGGCGAGGTGGATGGTGGCCGACGCCGCGGCCGGGTTGGTGCCGAGGGCCAGGAGCAGCGTGGTCGACGTGACGCCGTAGGCCATGCCCAGGCTGCCGTCCACGAGCTGCGCGCCCAGGCCCACGAGGGCGAGCAGGACGAGGGTCTTCACGGTGCGTCTCCGGATCCGGGGAGGGCCGCGGGCGCGCGGCAGGGCGCAGCACGGCGAGGGGTCTGACGGGGGCGCGCGGCGCGCGCGGGAGGTCAGCGGCCCGGACAGCAGGCGGTGCAGACGCGCAGCAGGTCGACGTGGATCCGCCCCACCAGGAGCACCGTCGTCGCCGCCACGGCGGAATGTCTACCAGATCGATCGGGATATGCGCCTCGGGGATCCCGCACAGCGGGACGCCCTCCGGGCGGGGTGGCCGACATCAGGGTGGCCGGTTCACGCCCTCGCCGACCCGGCCTCCTCCTCGCCGAGGGCCGCGACCAGGTCGGCGCGGGCGCGCGCCACCCGGGAGCGGATCGTGCCGACCGGGCACCCGGCCACCTCGGCGGCCTCGGCATAGGGCAGGCCCAGCAGCTGGGTGAGGACGAAGGCCTCCCGGCGGTCGGGGGCGAGCCGGGCGAGCAGGTCGCCGACCGCCGCGCCCTCGGCCACCCCGTCGCCGGCGCCGGCCGGGCCGAGGGCCTCGAGGTCGGCGTCGTCGCGGACCAGGGTCAGCCGCCGCCGGCGGCGCGCGCGGATCGCGTCGGCGCACACCCGACGGGCGATGGCGAGCAGCCAGGTGCGCAGCGAGGACCGCCCCTCGAACCGGTGCAGCGCGGCGAAGGCCCGGGCGTAGGTCTCCTGGGTGAGGTCGTCGGCCGACTGGCGGTCCCCCAGCGCCGCGCACAGCCGCCACACGTCGGACTGGGTGGCGCGCACCAGCGCCGCCGCCGCGAGCGGGTCCCCGCCGGCGGCGTCGGCGGCCAGCCGCTCCAGCTCGTCCATGTTCCGCATCCTCCCCGGGCGGGGGGCGCGCGGACATCCCTGAGAAGGGGGGAACCAGCCGGGCGCCCCCGACGACTACTGCGGTATGCAGTGTCCCGCATGCCGCGAGGCTTTCTCCGCACGGCTCGACGGCGAGCCGCCCGGGGTCGACCCCGCCGAGCTCGACCGCCACCTGGCCGGGTGCGCCGCGTGCGCAGGGTGGGCCGAGCGGACGGAGCTGGTCACCCGGCGGGCGCGGCTGGCCCCGGCGCCACCGGTGCCCGACCTCACCCGGGAGGTGCTCGCCGCGCTGCCGCGGACGCTGCCCGGTGCCCGGGTGGCCGCCCGGTCCCGGCTGGTCACCTCGGCGCTCCGCCTGGCGCTGCTGGCGGTGGGGGTCGCGCAGGCGGCCTGGGCGTGGCCGGCGCTGACCAGCGGGGCAGGTGCCATGAGCGCCCCGGTGCACCTGGCCCACGAGACCGGGGCCTGGAACCTCGGCGTGGCCGCCGCCCTGCTCGCCGTCGCGGCCGCCCCCCGCCTGGCGCCGGGCACCCTGCCCTTCCTCGGCACCTTCACCGCCCTCCTCGCCACGCTGACGGTCGCGGACCTGCGGGCCGGCCACGTGCACGCCGACCGCGCCGTCGCCCACCTGCTGCTGCTGGCCGGGCTCTCCCTGGTGGCGACCATCGCCTGGCGCCGGCGCCGCCGGTCGCGCGCCCTCCCGGCGCTGGCCCGGGACCGGGTGGCCGCATGACACCCCGCACCGCCCCCGCCCGGCCCCGGCCCGCGCTGCTGCTGCTCTTCCTCGCGGGCTGGCTGCTCGCCGGCGTCGCCACCGCCGGGCCGGCCGCGGCGCACGCCGAGCTGGTCGCCACCGACCCGGGGGAGGGGGCCCGCCTGGAGGCCGCCCCCGAGCGCGTCACGCTCACGTTCACCGAGGGCGTGGGGCTCGGTGCCGGCTACGCGCGGGTGCTCGACTCCGCCGGCGACCGGGTGGACACCGGCACCGCCACCGTCGAGGGCGGCACGGTCGTCATCCCCCTGCGCGGCGACCTGGAGGACGACGGCTACCTGGTCACCTACCGGGTGGTGTCGGCCGACTCGCACCCGGTGTCCGGGGCGTGGTCGTTCGCGGTGGGGGACGGCGAGCTCGTCCCGGCCGGCGCCGCCGCGGCCGGCGGGGACACCGACCCCGTCGTGGCGGCGGCCCTGCCCCTGACCCGCTGGCTCGGCTTCGCCGGGCTGGCCCTCGGCCTCGGGATCCCCGTGCTGCTGCTCGCGGGGTGGCCGGCCGGCTGGGCGTCGCCGCGGCTGCGGGCCCTGGCCACCGCCGGGCTGGCGGTCACCGCGGGCTCGGCGCTGCTCGCCCTCCTGCTGCAGGGGCCCTACGCGGCCGGCAGCGGTCCGGGCTCCGTTCTCGACCCCGCGCTGCTGCGGGCCACGCTCGCTTCGCAGACCGGGAGCGCCCTGCTGGTCCGAGCGGTGCTGGCCGCCGCGGTGCTCGTCGTGCTGCGACCGGCCTGGCAGGCCGGCCGTTCGCCGGAACGGCCGCAGGTGGTCGTCGCCGGCGTGCTCGCCGGCGCGCTGGTCCTGGCCACCGCCGCCGTCGGGCACCCGGTCGCCGGGCCCTGGCCCGTGCTCGCGGTCGCCGCCGCGGCCGTGCACGTCGCGGCCATGGCGGTGTGGCTGGGCGGCCTGGCCGCGCTGGTGGCCGGCGTCCTGCGCGCCGGTGCGCCGGCCGCCGACCTCGCCGCCGCGCTGCCCCCGTTCTCCCGGCTGGCATCGGCCTCGGTGACGGCGCTGGTGGTGACCGGCGTGGTCCAGGCGGTCCGCGAGGTCGGCTCCCCGGCGGCGCTGGTGTCGACCACCTACGGCTGGCTGCTGCTGGCCAAGGTGGCGCTGGTCCTGCTCCTGCTGGCCGCCGCGGGGGTGTCCCGGGTGTGGGTCCAGCAGCACCTGGGCGTCGCCCGGCCCCGCCCCGCCGGCCGCCGCCGGGTCCCCGCGCAGGCCGTCGCCGCCACCGCGGGCGCCGACCCGGCGGTGACCTCCGCCGCGGAGGCCCGCGCCGGGCAGCTGGCCGAGGCCGCCGTCGCCGAGCGCCCGGCGCTGCGCCGCTCGGTGCTGGTGGAGCTCGGCGTCGCGGTCGTCGTGCTCGCCGTCACCTCAGTGCTGGTCGGCACACCGCCGGCCCGGTCCGCGGTGGCGCAGCCGGTCGACGTCACCCTGCCCGTGAAGACCTCCGCCGGCGCCGCCGGCAGCCTGCAGGTCTCGGTGGACCCCGCCGCGGTGGGCCCCAACACGCTGCACCTCTACCTCTTCGACGAGGCCGGCCGGCTGACCCAGCCGGCCGGCATCCGGGTCACCCTCGCCGAGCCCGCCCAGGAGATCGGCCCGCTGGAGGTCGACCTCGCCCCGGCCGGGCCCGGCCACTACGTCGGCGACGGGATGACCGTCCCGGGCGCCGGCACCTGGACCCTCGCGGTCACCGTGCGGTTCGACGAGTTCACCGCCGGCACCGCGACCACCACGCTCCCGGTCCGCTGACCGGGCCCCGCACGACGAACAGGAGAACCGTGTCCTCGTCCCGAACCCGACCGCTCGCCCGGCTGGGCGTCGTCCTGCTCGCGGTGCTCACCGCGCTGCTGGCCGGCGCCGGCGCCGCCGCCGCGCACGTCACCGTGTCCTCGGCCGACGCCGCCCCGGGCGGGTACGGGAAGCTGACCTTCCGGGTGCCCAACGAGAGCGACACCGCCGGCACCGTGGCGCTGCGCATCTCGATCCCCGAGGAGTCGGCCATGGCCTCGCTGCGGGTGCAGCCGGTGCCCGGCTGGACCGCCACGCTCACCACCTCCGAGCCGGCCGAGCCGCTGGAGAGCCACGGCCGGGAGATCACCTCCTACGTGTCCGTGGTCGAGTTCCGCGCCGAGGACGGCGCCGGCATCCAGCCCGGCCAGTTCCAGGAGTTCGCCCTCTCCGGCGGCCCGCTGCCCGATGCGACCTCGCTCACCTTCCCGGCCGTGCAGGTCTACAGCGACGGCACCGAGGCGGCCTGGATCGAGCCCACCGTCGACGGGCAGGCCGAGCCGGACCGGCCGGCGCCCGTGCTGGCCCTGACCGGGGGCACCGGCGGGCACGGGGGGGACGCCGCCGCGGCCGGCGACGGTGCCGCCGAGCCGGCCGTGCAGGAGGCCGCGTCGGCGTCCGACGACGGCGGCACCGGGACCGTGGCCCTAGTGCTCGCCGTCGTCGCGCTGCTGCTCGGCGCCGCCGGTGCGTTCCTGGGCTGGCGCGCCGGGCGTCGTACCGTGTCCTCGTGAGCTCGCACCGCCGCAGCCGGACCGCCGCCCTGGCCCTCGCGGCCGGCCTCGCCGTGGCCGGCTGCGGCGGTGCCGCCGCCGACGAGGGGACCGCCGCCGGCCACGACCACTCGGGTGGTGCCGCGGTCGTCGAGGGCCCCGAGGACCGCTTCGCCGGCATCGACCTGCCCGACCCCTACCAGCGGCCCTCCTTCACGCTGACCGACGGCGCGGGGCAGCCCTACGACTTCCGGGCCGCCACCGCCGGCCGGCCGACGCTGCTGTTCTTCGGCTACACGAACTGCCCCGACATCTGCCCCACGACGATGGCCGACGTCGCGGTCGCGCTGCGCGGCGTGGACCCCGCGCTGGCCGAGCAGGTGCAGGTGGTGTTCGTCACCACCGACCCGGCCACCGACACCCCCGAGGTGCTCGGCGGGTACCTGGACCGCTTCGACGCCGACCTGCCGGTGCCCTTCACCGGCCTCACCGGCGACCAGCGGGCGATCGACCAGGCCCAGCTGGCCGCGGGCGTGCCGCTGGCCGAGGACCAGGGCCGGCTGCACTCCTCGCTGCTGCTGCTGTACGGCGCCGACGACCAGGCGCACGTGGCCTTCGACGCCGGCAACACCAGCCGCGACATCGCCGCCGACCTGACCCAGGTGGCGGGCGGGTGATCCGCGCGGCGGCCCGCCTGCTGGTCGTCGTCCTCGCCGCGGGAGCCGCCCTGCTCCTCGCCGGGCCGGCCACCGCGCACGTGGGCGGGGGAGCCGCGGGCAGCGACTTCGACGCGCGGGTGCTGTCGGTCGAGCCGGCCGTGCCCGGGGTGTCGGTGCGGGTGCTCTCCTCCGGCGACGAGTTGGAGGTGGTCAACCGCACCGCCGCCGAGGTCGAGGTGCCCGGCTACTCCGACGAGCCCTACCTGCGCATCGGCCCGGACGGCGTCTGGCGCAACGCCAACAGCCCGGCCACCTACATCAACCTCGATCGGTTCGGCCGCACGGCGCTGCCGCCCTCCGCCGACCCGGACGCCGCGCCGGACTGGCAGCAGGTCTCCACGCAGCCGGCCTACGTGTGGCACGACCACCGCACCCACTGGATGAGCGAGGGGGTGCTGCCCCCGGCGGTCGCCGCCGACCCCACCCGGCAGCACCTGGTCGTCGAGTGGCTGGTGCCGATGAGCCACGGCGGCACGCCGCTGGCCGTGCGCGGGGAGCTCACCTGGAGCCCGCCGCCCCCGGCCTGGTTGGTGTGGCCGGCGTACGCGCTGCTCGCCCTGGCCGGGACGGCCGCCGGGCTGGTCGCCCGCACGCCCCGGCCGCTGGGCGCCCTCCTGCTGCTCGGGGGCGTCGCAGCCCTCTACCACGCGCTGGCCACCCCGGAGCCGCCGGCGAGCGTCGCCTCGCACGCCGGGGCGATCGCGTCGGCGTTGCTGCCGGCGCTCACCGCCCTGGCCGTGGCCGGCCTGGGGCTGTGGGCGGCGCGCCGAGGTCGCGGGTCGCTGGTGGGCCTGCTCGCCGTCGTCCTCGGGTGGCTGCTGCTCGTGCAGGGGCTGCCGGACGTCGACGTCCTGTGGACCGCGCACGTGCTCGCCGCCGGGCCGGCGCTGCCGGCCCGGGCGGCCGTCGCCGTGCTGGTCGCCCTCGGGGCCGGGCTGGTGCTCGGTGGCCTCGCGGCGGGGCGGCGGTTCCGGGAGACCGGCCGGCGGACCGAGCCGGCCGGCGACCCGCAGCCCGTGGGCTGAGCGGGCGGCCGGCGGCGGTGGGTCAGGCGGTGACGGTCGCGGCCGCGTCCCCGGCCATGTCCCCCGTCAGGGCCTGCAGCCGCGCGCGGGCCGCGAGCAGCTCGTTGGCCCGCACCAGGTCGGTCTCGAAGTCGACCTCGACGGCGGGGAACCGGGAGATGTCCAGCGGCCGGAAACGCAGGCCCTCGGTGGCGATCGCGGTCTCCATGCCGCGCTCGAAGTAGTCCTGGGCGCCGCAGGCGGCCAGGTGCTCGACGAGCACCGGCTTGTCGGCGGCGGAGACGTAGTTGATGCCGACCGCCTCGCCGAGCCCGCCCGCCACGGTCTTGGACAGCCCGGCGATGAAGCCCTCCGCGTCGAGGGTGTACTTGACCTCCTCGTCGGCGACGGTGGAGGTGTCCACGCAGACGAAGCTCTCGTCGGCGCGCAGGGCCGGCAGCGCCTGGTCGAGCGCGCCCGCCTCGAAGACGACGTCACCGTTGAACCACAGCACGCCGCCGTCGCGGGAGCTGCGCAGCCCGCGCAGCAGGCTCTGCGAGGTGTTGGTGACGGCGAACTGCGGGTTGTAGGCGAAGCGGACCTGCGGCACCGCCCGCATCACCCGCTCGGCCTCGAACCCGACCACGACGGTCACGTCGACGCCGGGGCCGAGCACCGCGTCGAGCACGTCGAGCTGGCGCTGCAGGATGCTCCGCCCGTCGTGCAGCGGGGTCAGCGGCTTGGGGTGGGGCCGGCCCAGCCGGGTGCCCATGCCGGCCGCGAGGATCACCACCTGCACCGGTGGGTGCAGCAGCCGGGGCGCCGCGGGGCGGGCCAGATCTCGCGGAGCGCTCGTCGAGGCTCGGTCGTGGGTCCGCACGGTCATCCCCTTCCTGGTGGAGTCGTCGGCCGGGTGCCGAACAGGAGGTCGAGCACGCGGTCGGTCGCGTGCCCGTCCTCGAGGGAGCAGAAAGTGTCGCGGAAGCGCGCGTATGCGCCGGCCCAACGCGCGGAGTGCTCGGTCACGGTTCGGATCGCCCCGACCAGCTCCGCGCTGGTGCGCAGCAGCGGGCCCGGGGCGATCTCCTCGAGGTCGTCGTAGAACCCGCGCAGCGAGTCCCGGTAGCGCTCGAGGTCGTAGGGGAACAGCAGGATCGGCCTGCCGGTCACCGCGAAGTCGAACATCGCCGAGGAGTAGTCGGTGACGAGCACGTCGGCGGCCAGGTAGAGCCCCGCGGTGTCGGTGTCGTCGGTGACGTCCACGACGGGCAGGCCGGGCGGGACGGCCAGCCGGCCGGAGACGATGTTGTGCAACCGCACCAGCAGCACGTGGTCGCCGCCGAGCCGGCCGGCGAAGTCGGCGAGGTCGACGGGCAGCTCGAAGTCCGGCGCGTCCCCGGCCCGGTCGAGCACCAGGTCGTCGCGCCAGGTCGGGGCGTAGAGGACGGCGGTGACGCCGTCGGGGATGCCGAGCCGGGCCCGGACGCGTGCCCGGACGGCGTCGCGGTCCGGCGCGCTGAGGGCGTCGTTGCGCGGGTAGCCGGTCTCGGCGACCTCTCCGGTGTAGCCGAAGGCGCCGCGCAACCGGGCGGTCGAGACGGGGTTGGGCGACAGCAGCAGGTCCCAGCGGGCGACGTCCCGGTCCGCGGCGTCCAGCCAGCCGGGCCGGGCCGGCTGCACGTCGTGGTGGATGCGCTTGAGCGGGGTGCCGTGCCAGGTCTGCAGGTAGAAGGTGCCCGGCTGCTTGTCCCACTCCATGGAGAGGCAGTCGTTGGCGACCACGACGTCGGCGGACTCCAGGGCGGCCCGGGCCTCGGGGGTGCGGTACAGGACCGGGGTGACCCCGGCGGGCACCGTGCCGACGGTCTCGGGGAGGCACAGCCACGTGTGGCGGGCGGGCACGCCACGGCTCGGCCACCCCTCGTGGAGGGCGCGCGGGTTGTCGCCGTAGAGACCGCGGAAGCAGGACCAGACGACGTGGTGGGGCGGCTCGCGGCGGACCCGCGCCCCGGTGGGACCCGGTGCGGTCGGCATGCGGCACCACCCTCGGCGTCGTCGGTGCGGTCGGTCCCCCTCACGCGCTGGTCGACCCGCCCGGGCCGGCGTCGTCGGGACCGGGGTCGTCGGGTGGTGCGGGTGTCGGTGTCATGACTACACGGCGGAGGCCGGGGCCGTCGACCCGGGGGACGCGGATCACAGCGGCCGACGCCGTGGGGCGGGTGTGGCCGGTGGGGCGGCCGGGGTGCCGGGTCGGCGCGTCCCGATCCGACACGCCGGACTGCCGGTCACAGGTCGGTCACGCAGTGTTTGGATCGGCCACCGGACCGGGCGCGAACGGACGTCCTCCCACGAGACGGGGCAGGTGCATGGCTGGACGGCGTCGCGCGACCACCCGGGTGACCGGTGTGCCGCTCGCCCGCCGGGTGCCCTTCCTGCTCGCCGCGCTCGTCGCCGGCGGGCTCGTCGCCGGGGTGACCGGGGGGGCCGGGGCCTCCGAGGCGGCCGCGGGGCCGACCTCGGTCCTCGCCGCGCAGCAGGAGCTGCTCACCGGCGACGACGAGCTGCCGCTGCTGCCGCAGGCGGCCATCACCGTGGCCGAGGCCCAGGCCCGCCTGGCCGAGGTCGCCGCCTCCCGGGCGGCCCGAGCGGAGGCCGAGGCGGCGGCCGCCGAGGCCGCCCGCGAGGCAGCCCGGCCCAAGGCCGTGCTCCCCGTCGACGGGGCCCGGCTGACCAGCGGCTTCGGGGCCCGGTGGGGGACCTTCCACCACGGCATCGACCTCGCCGCCCCGATGCGCACCCCCGAGTACGCGGCGGTCGACGGGGTCGTGCTGCGGGCCGGGGCGGCCAGCGGGTTCGGCCTGGCCGTCTACCTGCTCCACGACGACGGCGACGTCACCGTCTACGGCCACATGGACGAGATCCTCGTCGAGCCGGGGCAGTACGTGCAGGCGGGGGAGACGATCGCCCTGCTGGGCAACCGCGGGCAGTCCACCGGCCCGCACCTGCACTTCGAGGTGCACGAGGGCGGCGTCGGTGGCGAGCGGGTCGACCCGATCCCGTGGCTGGAGGCGCGCGGCGTCGAGGTGTGAGCCCGCCACGGCCGGTCCCCGCCCCCGGTCGGCCGCCCGCCGTGGTGGGATGCCGCCGTGGGGCCGGCCACCGAGGACGCCAACCGCCGGCTGCTGCGCGCCCGGGACGCGATGGACCGGCGCTTCGCCGAGCCGCTCGACGTCCCGGCCCTGGCCCGGATCGCGCTGGTCTCCGAGGCGCACTTCATCCGCAGCTTCCGGGCCGTCTTCGGCGAGACGCCGCACCGCTACCTGCAGCGGCGGCGGGTGGAGCGCGCGATGTTCCTGCTCCGGACGACCGACCGCTCGGTGACCGACATCTGCATGGACGTCGGCTTCACCAGCCTGGGCACGTTCAGCCGGGTCTTCCGCGACATCGTCGGGGAGCCACCGTCGGCCTACCGCCGCCGCGGGCCGATCGGCCCCGTCCCCTCCTGCTTCGCGCGGGCCTGGCTGCGACCGAGCAGTTTCGGAGAAGCGCCGCCGCCATGACCGTCCCTAGCGTGCTGCCCATGATGAAGCGACTGAACATCTCCGGCATCTACGTCCTCGACCAGGACCGGGCGCTCGACTTCTACGTCGGCAAGCTCGGCCTCGAGGTGGACACCGACGTCGACCTGGGGTTCATGCGGTGGCTGACCGTCCGCGTCCCCGGCGACCCCGACCACAAGATCCTGCTCGAGCAGCCGAGCCCGCCGGCGATGAGCGAGGAGACCGCCGTGCAGGTCCGCGACCTGGTCACGAAGGGGGCGGCGGGCGGCCACCTCTTCTTCGCCGTCGACGACGCCCACGCGGTGCACGCCGAGCTCCGGGCGCGCGGGGTCGAGCTCACCGAGGAGCCGACCGAGCAGTCCTACGGGATCGACTTCGGCCTGCGGGACCCGTTCGGCAACCACGTCCGCATCGCGCAGCTCAAGGAGGGCTGACCCGCCGGACCCCCCGCCCCGGGGGGCGCGCACGGCCCTGTACAGTTGCTGGCGGCTCGGGGTTCGCACCGGGCCGGCGAGCACGGGGCTGTGGCGCAGCTGGTAGCGCACCACACTGGCAGTGTGGGGGTCAGGGGTTCGAGTCCCCTCAGCTCCACCCCGACGACCAAGGCCGTTCTCCCTCCGGGAGAGCGGCCTTGGTCGTGTCCGGTGGCCACCGGAGCTGATGGGGTGCCGGACCACTCCCACAGCGCCGTGCCCATGCGGTCCGCGGCGTCGCGACCGCGGGCCGGCATGACGTGGCCGTAGGTGTCCGTCGTCGTGCGCATCCGTGCGTGGCCGAGCACCTCCATGACGACCCGGGGTGGGCGCCCTCCACGAGCAGCAGCGTCGCTGCTGCCGCTCGCGGCCTACGGGGCGCTGACCCGGACGGACACCACGTCGGCGGTGTCGTCCGCCGCCCCTGTCCGCGAGAAGAACGCGAGGAAGTCCCGCCCGATGTTGTCCAGCCCCTGGTAGTCACCCAGGAACAAACCCCGGGCGACGGGTGCGTTCTGCATGTCGAACGGCTCGGCGAGCCGCTGCTCGGTCCAGGTCGCCCCTGCGTCGTGGGAGTGCGCCAGCAGCACCGTGGTCGGCAGGGGGGGTGCCGGGGTGTTCTCCCGGAAGTCGTAGTAGAGGACACCGACGGTGCCGTCCGACGACACGTCCACCGTCGCGTTGAAGGCGGCCACGGGCGTCGGGGTCTGGTTGACCTTCACCGGTGTCGACCAGTTCGTCCCGTCGTCCGAGCTGGAGAGCACCACGTCGGTGGTCCCGCCGCCGGAGAAGCGGGCGTCGGCCCATACCACGTACACCCGGCCGGTGGCCGGGTCGACGGCGATGTCGGGGAGGTTCGTCCCGGCCCGCACCGGATCAGCGCTGTCGGGGTCGCACACCTGTTCGCCGTCGCAGGAGACGGCCGGCACGTAGTCGGAGATCGGGATCGGACGCGACCAGCTCTCCCCGGCGTCCGTGCTCACCACCACACCGATGAACAGCGAGTTCGGGGTCGGCAGCAACCCCGCGCGCCTGTAGCCGAAGAAGACGTCCACGAGCGTGCCGTTCGGGAGCACGGCGATCTGGTTGCCGACGGTGCCGAGGAGTCCCCCGGTCATCGCGGTCGGCGTCGACCACGTCTGGCCGCCGTCGGTGGTCCGGGAGAACAGCGGCACGCCATGGCGGAGCACCGAGGGAAGGTCGAAAGGCCGGCCGGGGAGGCCGAGGGGGGACGTGACCCGGTCCCACACCGCGTAGACGTGGCCGGGTCGCGTCGGGTCACCGGTGATCGACTCCTTGTCGTTGAACCTGTCCAGGGTGTCGTCACGGACGAGCGTGACCGGCGGACCCCACGTCGCACCCTGGTCGGTCGACTTGGACACCAGGATGGCCGACGTCGCCTGGTCCGCGGAGATCGACAGCGAGATCTGGTAGGCGTCGCCGGCGGCGTCGAAGGTGACCCACGGGTCCGTCGCGCGGTCGTACACCGGATCTCCTCCGGAGCACTCGCTGAAGGCCGCGTAGCTCTCCGTCCACGTCCGGCCGCCGTCCGCGGAACGGGAGGCCACCAACCCGCGAGCCGCGCCGTCGGACCAGCGGTCCTGCTGGTACACGCCGATGACGTTGCTGGGGTCGGTCGGATCCACCGCCACGAACGGCTCGACCTCGGTGTCCGTGTACACGGTGCCGGGATCCTCCCCGGGGGCCGCCCCGACCGGGCAGCCGGCGAACGGGCTCGGTCCCGAGACCGGGATCGCCGGACCGGCGACGAGCGGATGGGCTCCGGCCGGAAAGGTGGTCCCGACCACCAGGACCGGCGCTCCGAGGGTGACGACGAGGACACGAGATGCACGCACGACGACCACCTCGGGACGGCGGGATCACAGAGCTGCAGAGCCGGTCAGAGGCTTCTGCTCGTTGACATGTCGGGTCCGTCGGCCGACAGCGGGGCCCGGTGGGCGGAGGCGATGGTAGTGCTCCCGGCTGGGCTGCAACAGGCATCGGCGTGCGGTAGGACCAGTGCAACGCGGACGCCGGTGCGGCGTGCCCGGGGTGGCACGTGGCGTTCACCGAGGTGGCCGGTCGTTCACCGTCCGGGGCGGGTCACGTCGCGGACGAGGTCGTGGGTGATGCCGAGCCCGGGAAAGGCGGCCAGCGTGGCCAGGGGGAAGTTGCCGATCACCCGGAGCAGTGCGACGTCGCCCAGGATCCCCTTCGGCCGCCCGTCCCCGTCGGTCCCGACGGCGGCGCGGAGGGCAGCCTCACCGTCGGGGTCGGTCAGCCACTCCTGCAGCGTCGCCGAACCGTCCAGGCGGGGCCGCGGTGGGGTGGCGTCGACGTGCACGCCGGACGTGAGCCGGATGTCCCGGGACGACGCGCCGACCGCGATGCGGTACGTGCCGGGGTCGACGACCCACCGGCGGTGCGCGGTCGACCAGTACGCGAGGTCGCGGGCGCCGAGGGTGAACTCGACGGCGGTGCCGTCCCCGGGCGCGAGGTCCACCGTGGTGAACCCGCGGAGCTCCCGCGGCGGACGGGCGACACGGCCGGGCGGCGCGCCGACGTAGAGCTGCACGACCTCCCGGCCGGCGACCGCGCCGGTGTTGGTCACCGTCAGCCGCGCGGTGAGGACCAGGTCGTCGCCGTCGACGCTGCCGGCCGTGTCGATGGCGAGGTCGGTGTAGTCGAAGCCGGTGTAGGACAGGCCGTGGCCGAACGGGTAGGCGACGGGCCGGTCGGCCGCGTCGAAGGCGCGGTAGCCGACGAACACCCCCTCGCCGTAGCGGACGTGCCCCTCCTCTCCGGGGAAGTTGAGGTAGGAGGGGGTGTCCTGCAGCCGCAGCGGGATGGTCTCGGTCAGCCGCCCGGAGGGGTTGACCACGCCGGTGAGCACATCCGCGACGGCACCGCCGGCGGCCTGCCCGCCGAGCCAGCACTCGAGGACGGCAGCTGCGCGCTCGTGCCAGGGCGTGAGGAGCACCGCCGAGCCGTTGGCGAGCACGACGACGACCGGTGCCGGCCCGTCGAGCAGCCGGTCCAGCAGCGTCGTCTGCGCCGCCGGCAGGTCCATGTGGGTGCGGTCGAAGCCCTCCGACTCGTCCTCCGGCGGCAGGCCGAGGAACGCGACGACGACGTCGGCGTCGCGCGCGGCGGTGACCGCCTCGTCGGAGAGGGCGCCATCGCGGCCGGGGTCGGTGAGGTCGAAGCCCGGCACGAAGGTCAGGTCGGGCTGGGTGCGGCGCAGCTCGTCGAGCGCGGTGTCGACGCGGGTGGGGTTGACCTCGGAGCTGCCGGCGCCCTGGAAGCGGGGGGTGCGGGCGAACTCGCCGACGACGCAGACGCGGGCGGCGGTCAGCGGCAGCACGTCGCCGTCGTTCTTCAGCAGCACGATCCCGCGGGCCGCGGCGCGCCGGGCCAGCGCGTGATGGGCGTCGACGTCGATCTCGGCGGGCCGGCGGGCCCGGGCGCGCTCGACCAGCCGCAGCACCCGGCCGGCGGCGGTGTCGAGCACCGCCTCCTCGAGCGCACCGGAGGCGACGGCGTCGACGACCGCGACGTCGCTGACCCCGAGGTTCGGCGGCATCTCCAGGTCCAGGCCGGCGGCGAGGGCGGCGACCCGGTCGACGACGGCACCCCAGTCGGAGACGACCAGGCCGTCGAAGCCCCACTCGTCGCGCAGCACCTCGGTGAGCAGCCACCGGTTCTGCGAAGCGTGCACGCCGTTGACCCGGTTGTAGGCGCACATCACCGTCCACGGGCCGGCGGCCGTCACGACGTGCTCGAACGCGGGCAGGTAGATCTCCCGAAGGGTGCGCTCGTCGACGTCGGCGCTCACCCGCAGCCGGTCGGTCTCCTGGTTGTTCGCCGCGAAGTGCTTCACCGACGCGCCGACGCCCTGGGACTGGATGCCGCTCACCAGCGCTGCGCCGAGCCGGCCGGAGAGGTGCGGGTCCTCGCTGAAGTACTCGAAGTTGCGGCCGCACAGCGGGGACCGCTTGATGTTCACGCCGGGCCCGAGGACGACGGCGACGCCCTGCGCCCGCGCCTCGAGTCCGATCGCCGCCCCGACGTCGCCGATCAGGCCGACGTCCCAGGTCGCAGCGAGGGCCGACGCGGTGGGGAAGCAGGTGGCGGGCAGGCTGCCGGAGATGCCGACGTGGTCGCCCTGGGCCGGCTGCACGCGCAACCCGTGCGGGCCGTCGGACAGCGTGATCGCCTCGATGCCGGCACGCTCGACGGCGGCGGTGTGCCAGAAGTCCGACCCCAGGCACAGGGCCGCTCTCTCCGCGACGGTCAGGGACGCGACGGTGTCCGCGCCGGGTCCTGCGCGTGCGCTCATGGGTCCACCTTCGCCCTCCGCCCCTTCCTCCGCGCCTCGACCGCCTCCGGGAGGAGCCGTTCGAACCGGGCCCGCAGCCAGGGCAGCTCGGCCGGCATCGCCTCACCGTGGGACGGTGCGCCAGTGGTCGAGGACGGCGTCGACGGCCGCACGGACCCGCGCGCGGGCTTCGTCGCGCGGCAGGCCGGCCATGAGCAGCGCGTCGTAGTCGGTGTCGCGGTGGCGGACGGAGGCAACGACCGCCAGTTCGACCGCGTGCTCGTCGAGACGCCGGCCCGCGGCGGTGCGGCCGATGCGACCGCTACCCCGCGCCGCGGTGTGCTCGGCGATCGCGGCGGCGCGCTCCGCCGGGCACCCGGGGAACAGGCGCCTGACCTCCGCGGCCATCTGCTCGGCGAGCCGGCTGTCGGCAGCACGCCGCCGTTCCGCGTCGCGGTCGCGGCGGCGACCCCGTGCCTCCTCGTCGGCCAGGCAGGACGCCTCGGCCTCCACCAGCGCCCGTTCCTCGACGAGGACGCCCTGCCGCTCGTAGCGCTGCCGGGACCGGCTGAAGCGCACCACCACCGCCGACAGGCGGCTGGCCCTCCTCGCCCTCCGGGTCAGGGCGGCATCGCCGGCGGGCAGGAAGGTCAGGTGGTCGAGGTCGGCGCAGACCAGGCACAGCGGCGCGTCGTCCTCCATCAGCAGCAGGTGCCCGGTGCCGCCGCACGCCGCGCACGTCCAGTCCCTGAGCGGTGAGACGACGACGAGGTCCGGCGCTCGGTTGCCCCGCTCGCGGAGGCGGGCGCGCTCGGCCCCGGACGCGGTCGGGGCGATCCAGTGCGTGCGGTACTCCCGCTCGACGGCGGCGGCGCCGCCGGCGGAGAACTGCAGGCCCCGGCGGTCGCGCGTCCCGGCGAGGTGGTCCGTCTCGGTCGGCTGCAGCCCCTCCTCGCGGGCCCAGCGCTGCAACGCCCGCATCGCCGTCGAGACCTTGCCCGGACCGGCCTCCACGACCTGCTCGAGATCCCGCACGCGCCCCTGCCGCCAATGATCACGGTGCACCGGCTGCAGCCAGCCCATGCGCACCAGCACGTCGACGGGTGCCACGTACCCGTGCTCCTGCAGCGCGGCCTCGGCCGCTCGGGCGACCCGTTCCTCGATCGACGACCCGCGTCCCACGACGGCGTTCCTACCGCGGCACCGTCGGCTCGGGGACCGGCGCGGCGTCCCCGGCTGTCGAGGTCTGCCCCGCGCCTCCGTGGCCTCGTCCGGGCCACCGGCGCCGGCGACGTCCCCGCGGGAACGCCTGCGGTCCGACCCACCGCTCCCCGCACCCACTGTGCGCCGGACGTGCTCCGGAAGGGATCCCGTGCGTCCGCCGGCGTTCCCGCGGGAACGCCGGTGTCCGGGAGGAGTGGGCGCATCCGAGCCGCCCTGCCTGCGACCCGGGGCTCTCGCCCGCGGTCCCGCGCTCGCACCGATGCTGCTGACCTGCGGTTCTGTCGGTAGCGGGTCCTACGGTGCGAACATGGGTTCGAGTGGCGACGAGGGCGGTGCGCGGTCGGTGGAGGAGCTGGCGCGGGAGATCTGCGCCGGTGCGGTGCGGCTGGCCGCGGCCGGGGCGGCCTGGCTGGCGCTGGTCGCGGAGTTCGACGCGCGCGAGGGCTGGGGCGGGTACGGGGTGCGCTCCTGCGCGCACTGGCTGTCCTGGCAGTGCGGCCTGTCCCCCGGCGCCGCCCGCGAGCACGTCCGCGTCGCCCGGGCGCTGCGCAGCCTGCCGGTCACGGCGGCCGCGTACGCCGCCGGGCGGCTGTCCTACGCCAAGGTGCGCGCGCTGACCCGGGTGGCCGAGCCGCACACCGAGACCGCGCTGCTGGAGTTCGCCCGGGCCGCCACCGCCGCGCAGACCGAGCGCGTCGTCCGGCAGTGGCGCCGCGCCGACCGCACCGCCGACGAGCAGGCCGACCCGGCCCCGCCTCCGGCCGAGCCGCGCTTCGACGTCGACTGGGCGGAGGACGGGAGCCTGCAGCTGCGGGTCCGGCTCCCGGCCGAGGAAGGCGCCCGCCTGCTGGCTGCCGTCGACTCACTCGCCGAGCGCACCGCCCGCCGCGAGCGGGCGGCGGCGACGAAGGCCGCGACAGCCGCGGCGCAGGGCACCGCGGCGACGCATCCTGAGAGCGCCCCGGGTGCGGGTGCGTGCGCCGGTGACCTGCGAGCGCACCGCTCGGTGACGACTGCTCGTCGCTGTGCGGCTCTCCTGTCCCTGGCCGAGGCCGCCGCCGACACCGGCCGGCGGGCCGGTGACCCGCCGCGCCGGGAGGTGGTCGTGCACGTCGACGCCGCCGTGCTGGCCGACGACGCGGCGGCCGGCCGCGCGCACCTCGAGGGCGGGCCGGCCCTCTCGCCGGCCCAGGTGCGCCGCCTGACCTGCCAGGCCACCGTCGTGGGCATGGTGCACGACGGTCCCGAGGTGCTCGCCTGCGGCAGGCGCCGCCGGCTGGCCACCCGCGCCCAGCGCCGGGCGCTGCTGCGCCGCGACGGCGGGTGCGCCCGTCCCGGCTGCGAGGAGACCCGGATCGAGCGGCTGCACGCCCACCACCTGCGGCACTGGCTGTTCGGTGGGCGCACCGACCTGACCAACCTGGTGCTGCTCTGCGATGTCGACCACGGTCTGGCCCACGACCTGGACCTGGTCATGGTCCGCCGCGGCGGCCGGCTGATCGCCACGACCCCCGACGGCCGGCGCGTCTGGGGCCGGGCCGACGCCGCGTTCACCACCGGCCTCCCCGATCCCGCCGACCCGCACCCCGCCGACCCGGGTGCCGGGCCGGATCCGGACGAGGTCTTCGCGGGTGTCCACCCCGTCGACCGGCAGGTCGGTCGCCGTCCGGCGGCCCCCGCCAGCGCGGAACCGGCGACCGCGCCCGGCCGCTCCCGCACGGCAGCACGGTCCGCCGCGCGGAAGCCCTCCGCTCGGCGGGACGGGGGTCGCGCGCGACCGGCCGCGCCCGCCCCGGCCCGTGGGCCCGGCCGCCGCAGCCGTACCGGCCGCGTCCGGCGCGCGGCCGCCCCGCTGCCCGTGCCACGCACGGTCGCGGAGACTCTGGGCTCGGCGACAGCGGACCTCCCCGCCGCCTTCGCCCCCACCGGCGAGCGCATGGACCTCGGCTACGTCGTCAGCGTCCTCATGGGGTACCGCGACCACCTCTTCCGTCTGGCCGCCGATGGCGGCCCGGTCACGGACGCGGGGTGAGCTCCCGGCGCCGGCGTTCCCGCGGGAACGCCGCGGTGCGCCGGCCTCGGCCGGGCCCCCTGAAGCGGCACCCGACGCGCCGACGACGGGCGTGGCCGTCCACCCGGTCGTGCCGCGCCACGAGGCCGGTGCCGGGTCCTGTGGTCCGGGCATGAGCCGGCGCGGCGAGGGGGTGGAGGACGGTGCTCGACCCGTCGGCCCGGCGCCGTCCGAGCGGCTCGCGTGGGTCGCCGGGGTGGTCGCCGCCCGCCCCGGCGAGCGCGTCGTCGAGGTCGGGTGCGGGCACGGGGTGCTGGTCTCGCTGCTGGTCGCAGCCGGCGCGGAGGTCGTCGCGGTGGACCGCTCGGCGACCATGACCGCGGCGGCCGCGCGGCGCAACCGGGCCGCGGTCGACGCCGGCACGGTCCGGCTGCTCACCGCGCCGCTCGTGGCCGCCGACCTCCCACCCGGGGCGGTCGATGTCGTGGTCGCCGTGGACGTGCGGGCGTTCTGGACCCCGCCGGCCCCCGAGTGGGACGTCGTGCAGCGCGTCCTCGCCCCGGGCGGGCGCGCCGTGGTGGCGTTCTCCGTCATGCGCCCCGGTGCCGACCGCAGCACCACCGACGCCGTCGCGCGGGCCGCGGCACCGCACGGGTTCGTCGTCACGGCCGTCCACCGGGGGGCGACGGCGCCGACCCCGGCCGCGGCCGTGGTCCTGCACCGGGCCGGCATGCGCTGACCTGCGGTCGTCCCGGCCGACGTCAGCGCAGCGCGAGCACCGGGTCCCGCTCGGGCACCAGCGGGAGCGCCGGCCCCTCGGCGCGGTGGCGGGGGACCGGGTGCGCCGGGCCGTCCCCCCAGCCCGAGGTGGGTGCCTCGGTGTCCGCCCGCCGGCCGTCGGCGGGCAGCAGCCGGTCGCGCACCCGCAGCACCGGGCGCTCGACCAGCAGGGTGGCGGCGATACCGACGGCGACCGCCGCGGCGTACTTCAGGACCTGCTCCAGCGGCGTCCACGACGCGTACTCCACCCCGGGCAGCCGGCCCAGCACGAACTGCGCCGCGGCGATGTGCCAGATGTAGACGCCGTACGAGTACCGGCCCAGCGCGGCCAGCGGCGCCGACACCGCGGGCACCCGCGCCACCAGCGGCGCGCGGTGCAGCAGGAGCAGGAACGCGCCCGCGGTCAGGTAGGCGACGGTGTAGCCGAGGGTCGAGCCGAGCGCGCCGTCCTTGCCGATCGTCGCCAGCCAGGCGACGCCCAGCAGGGTGAGCACGGCCCACAGGCGCCGGCGGGTCAGCAGCCGGTCGAAGGTCGCGGGCCGGTGGACGGCGACGACGGCCAGCAGGACGCCGAAGGCCAGGGAGTCGGCCCGGAAGTGGGTGCGCCACTGCAGGGTGACCTCGTGCAGCCCGGCCGCGGTGCCCCAGACGCGCAGCGCGAGCGCCGCCACGAGGACGCCGCAGAGCAGCGCCGCGAACGGCCGCACCGAGCGCGACCACCGGGTCACCAGCGGGAACAGCACCACCAGCGCCAGGTAGAAGTGCTCCTCGACGGCCAGCGACCACAGGTGCACCACCGGCGTGCCCAGGTAGTTCTGCACGTGCAGCGCGTTGTGCCACAGGTCGTCCCACGGCACCGACCCGGCCAGCAGCTGCACGGCCAGGAACAGGTAGAGCACCGGCCACAGCTTCAGCGCCCGGCGCACGGTGAAGCGGCGGCCGTCGAACCGGCCGGTGCGGCGCCGCTCGCGGAGCACCAGCGAGCCGACCAGGAAGCCGCTCAGCACGAAGAACAGGTCGACGCCGGCCCAGCCGAACGTCCCGCCCGGCCACTGCAGCGCGTCCAGCACGGGGAACCCGCTCGGGTGCCGGCTGAAGTGCCAGCCCAGCGCCAGCACGATGGCGACCCCGCGCACGACGTCGAGGTCGAGGACGCGGCTGCCCGCCTCGGCGGCGGGCGGCCGGCGGGCGGGCTCGCGGGCGGGCCGGCGGGCGGGCTCGTCGGTGCGCGTCGAGGTCATCGGGAACCAGGCATACCCGCCCGGCTTCCGTCACGAAACCGTAACGAAGCCGACCCTGCCGCGGACCCGCAGGTCAGCGGCCTGCGACGTGAGCGGACTCACGGCCCGGAGGACCTCATCCGCCCGGGGGAGACGAGCCGGGCAACGCTGCACCCCGACGGCGGGCGTGCCGATCCACGCCAGCGGAGGACCGCGTCCACCGCGGCCGGGAGGAGGCACGGGAGCCGTGACCGAGCAGTCGGTGCTCGTCGTCGAGGACACCGAGGAGATCCGCGACCTCGTCACCACGGTGCTGCGCCGCGCCGGGCTCGCGGTGGCGGCCGTGGGGACCGCCGCGGCGGCGCTGGCCGAGATCCGCCGCGCCGAACCGGACCTCGTCGTCCTCGACCTGGGCCTGCCCGACGCCGACGGCACCGAGGTGTGCCGGCAGATCCGGGCGTCGAGCGGGTGCTACGTGCTCATGCTCACCGCGCGCGCCGAGGAGGTCGACCTGCTGGTCGGCCTGGCCGTCGGCGCCGACGGCTACATGGCCAAGCCGTTCTCGCCGCGCGAGCTGGTGGCCCGCGTGCAGGTCATGCTGCGCCGTCCGCGGGTGCCGGCGGGGCCGGCCGGCGCCGAGCCGGCGGGGACGGTCCTCCGGCTGGCCGACCTCGAGGTCGACGAGGACACCCGCGAGGTGCGGGTGGACGGCGTCGCGGTCGACCTGACCCGCACCGAGTTCGACCTGCTCGCCGCGCTGGCCGCGCGGCCGGGCCGGGTGCTGCAGCGGGAGACCCTGCTGCGCGAGGTGTGGCAGACCGACTGGGCCGGCAGCGTCCGGCTGGTCGAGGCGCACATGTCCAACCTGCGCCGCAAGCTGCAGGCCGCGGGGTTGGCCGAGGCCGAGATCCGCACCGTCCGGGGGGTCGGCTACCGGCTCGTGGGCTGACCGGCGACGGTCACGAGCACGCCCACCAGGTCGTCGGCGACCTCGCCGCGACGCGCGGCCCGGGCGATCGCCGAGCTGAGCCCGGCCACCTCGGCGTCCCCGAGCTGGCCGCTGACGCCGGCCAGCGCGCCGGCGGCCGCGGCGAGCGCGACCGGGTCCCCGCCGTGCGCCGCGTCGGCGACGGCCCGCACCCGGCCCGGCAGCGCCCGGGCGTGGTCCTCCCGCAGCCCGGCCTCCAGCCGTCCCACCTCGCGGTCGTCGGGGAGCGCCGGACCGGGCGCGGGGGCGGCCACCGGCGGCAACCGGGTGAGCAGCAGCCGCGCGACCAGCCCGGGCTCGGGCAGCTCGGGCAGGCAGGCCACGGCCCCGGCGGCCAGGAGCTCGGCGCGGTCGCCCGCGCGCGCGCCGCGCGCGACGACCACCAGGTGCGCCCGGCAGCCGGCCAGCCGCAGCCGCCGCAGCAGCGCCGCGCTCTCCCGGGGCTGGGCCAGGGCGCTGACCACCAGGTCGGGGCCCGTCCGGCGCGCGGCCCGCACGGCCTCCCGGACGTCCGCGGCGGCGGACACGACCCACCCGCCGGCGGCGAGCAGGCCGGCGGCGCGGCCGCGGTCGGCGGGGTCCTCGGCGACGACGAGGGCCGTCGGGCTGGCCGCGGGCGGCGGCCGGTGGGTGGGCATGCGCGTCCTCCGAGTCGGTGGGGTGCGCCGTCCACCGTGGCGGGCCGGCCGCAGCGGCGCCGCCCGGCGACCGCAAGAGCGCCGCAAGACCCGGGCTGCTCAGCGGGGGAGGGTGAGCGTGACCGTCGTCCCGCGGCCCTCGGCGCTGGCGACCGCGAGGTCGCCCCCGTGCGCCGCCGTGATGGCCGCGGTCACCGCCAGGCCGAGGCCGATCCCGGGGACCCCGGAGCGGCGGGCCGTCGAGGCCCGGGCGAAGCGGGCGAAGAGCAGGCCCTGCTCGTCCTCCGGGATGCCGATCCCCGTGTCGGCCACGGTGAGGCGGGCGACCGGGACGGCCCCGGGGACCTCGTCCGGGGTGACCGTGCCGTCCGGGGCCCGCCACGCCCCGGCCAGCGACAGCTCCACCAGGCCGCCGCGCGGGGTGTACTTGACCGCGTTGGACAGCAGGTTGTCGCAGACCTGCCCCAGCCGGCCGGCGTCCCCGGAGACCAGCAGCCCGCCGGGCGGCACCGCGACGGTCACCGCGACGCCCGCCGCGCGGGCGCTCACCCGCAGCGACTCCTCGGCCGCCCGCACCACCTCGGCGAGGTCCACCGCGGCCCGGTCGAGGGGGAACCGGCCCGCGTCGACCTGGGCGGTGAACAGCAGGTCGCCGACCAGGCGCTGCAGCCGCTCGGCGTTGCGGCCCACCGTCGCCAGGTACCCGCGCAGCGGCTCGGGGAGGGCGTCGCCGGGGGCGTCGAGGACGAGCTCGAGGTAGCCGAGGATCGACGTCAGCGGCGTGCGGAGCTCGTGGCTGACCAGCGCCAGGAACTGCTCCTTGAGCCGCTCGGTCTCGCGCGCGTCGGTGACGTCGGTGCCGACGAAGTTCCACCCCGCGGGCGCACCGTCCTCGTCGGTGCGCGGCGTGACGGCGACCGAGACGGTCCGGCGCCGGCCGCCGGCGGTGACGTAGGTCCAGTCCCGCACGTCGCGGCCGTCGGCGCGGGCGGCGGCGACCAGCGCCTCCAGCCCGCCGCCGGCCGCGTCGAGCTCCTCGGCCAGGTGGAAGTCGGTGACCCGCCGTCGCCGCACCACGGCGGTGCGGGGCAGGCCGAGCAGCCGTTCCGCGCCGGGGTTCCAGACGCGGACGACACCATCGGGGTCGGTGCCGATGATCGACTGCTCGGTGACCGCGTCGACGACGCTGGTCATCGTGCGGGCGCGCGCGGCCAGCATCCGGGCCGCGGTCGCCGGGTCGGCGGCCTGGTCACCGCCGGGCCGCCGCAGCAGGGCGCGCAGCTCGGCGTTCTCGGCGCGCAGCCGCTCCACCTCGGCCCGCAGCGCGAGCTCGGCCGGCTCGACCGGCGGGTCCGTGCCCGCCGGCGCGCGCGGGGGCAGGGCGGGCGCGGGCGGCACACCCAGGACGTCGGCCGCCCGGCCCGCCGGCCGCAGCCGACCGGTGCGGACCTCACCCCGACGGGGGAGCGGGCGCACCGCGCCCCCCGCCCGGCGGTGCCGGACGGGGGGCGCGGGGTGCGCGGGGCTCAGCTGCCGGAGCGGCTCTGCACGGTCTCGCGGGACTGCTGGGCGCGGCCCTGCACGTCCTGGGCCGCGGACTGGCCCTCCTGCTTGACCGTCTCGGTGGCGTCCTGCGCGGTGGACCTGACCTCCTGCACGGCCTGCTCGGCGGCCGGCTGGAGCTCCTCGCGCATCTCCTGGGCGGCCTGCTTGGCCGGCTGCAGCAGCTCGTCCTTGTGCTCGCGGACGGCCTGCTCGGCCTGCTGGGCCAGCTCGCGCTCGCGCTCGGAGGCGGGCAGCAGGCTGGAGACCAGCCACCCCACACCGAAGGCGATGACGCCGGCGGCCAGGGGGTTGCCCTGGGTCTGGCGGACGACGGTGTCCGGGGCCTGCTGGACGGCCGAGGCCGCCGACGACGCCGCGCCCTGCACGGACTCGGCCGCCCCGTGGGCGCGGTCCTGGACCGAGCCCGCCGCGTCGTGGGCCCGGTACCGCGCCGAGTCCCGGGTGTCGTGGGCACTGCCCATGACGCGGTCGCGCATCCGGGAGAACCGGCCCTTGGCCGAGGTGACCCGCCGGTCCATGACGCGGGCCGGGTTCACCTTCTCGTTGAGCGCGTCGACGTCGTAGCTGATCTCGCGCTGGGTCTGCTCGATCTGCCGGCGGATGGCGTCCGGGTCGTTGCTCGTGGTCATGTCTGTCGCTCCAGGTCTCGGGAGGGCGGGGTCAGCGGGGCTTGAGGGCGCCGGGCACCTGCTGCAGCGTGTCCACGGTGCGTTCGGGCTTCGGGTTCACGCGCTTGAGCTCCTTCTTGCCCATCGCGTAGGCGATGCCGCCGATGACGCCCCAGAGCACCGCCACGATCAGCGCGGCCAGGCCGGCGTCCATCACGTTCTCCAGGGCCCACCACAGGGCGAAGGAGAGGAACAGCAGCACCATGTAGCCGGCGAACCCGGCGGCGCCGAGCATGCCCGCGCCCTTGCCCGCCTTGCCGGCCTCGGCCTTGACCTCGGCCTTGGCCAGGGCGAGCTCCTGGCGCATCAGGGTGGAGAGGTCCTTGGCGACCTCGCCGAAGAGCTGGCCGACGCTGGTGCCCTCGACATCGGGGCGGCCGTCGGCGGTCATCGGGGTGCCGATGGACCCGCTGTGCGGTGCGCCCTGGTCGGGGGGCACGGCGTAGTCGCCGTGGGTGGGGCCCGCGGCCTGCGGGGACTGCTGGGTCACCGGCGTCGCGCCGGAGTAGGGGGAGCTCATCGCTGCCTCACACCCCCTGGCCCGGGCGGCGGGTCGGGTCGTCCCAGCCGGCCGGCGTGGTCGGCGGGACGGCGGTGCCGGCCGGCGGCACGGTGCCGTACGGCGGCGGCGGCACGGCGGTGCCCGCGGTCGTGCCGGCCGTCGGGGCGGTCGTGGTCGGCGTGCTCGTCTCGGCGTACGCGGTGGTCTCGCCGTAGCCCGGGGTCGCCGCGTAGCCCGAGGTCGTCTCGTAGCCCGGGGTCGTCGTCGAGTAGGCCGGCGCCGGGTCGACGTAGTTGGTCTGCCGGTGGTCGGCGGAGCGGCCGCGGCCGTCGTCGGAGTGCGCTGCCTTCACGCCGCTGGTGAGGCGGCCGGCGACGACGCCGGCGAGCGCGGCGCCGAGCAGGAAGGTGCCGGGCTTGCGGCGGGCGAAGGAGCGGACCTCGTCGAGCAGGTCGGCCGGCTCGCGGTCCTGCAGCCAGCGGGCCACCTGCTCGACGCGGTCGGTGGCCTCGGTGACCAGGTCACGGGCCGGGCCGGACGGCGCGCCGTTGCCCTCGGCCATGGAGCGCAGCTGGTCGGCGATGCCGGTGAGCCCCTGCGCGGCCTTCTGCTGCTGGGAGACGGCCTGCGAGCGCAGCTGGCTGCGGCCCTGGTCGACCAGCGCCTGGGCCTGCTGCCTGGTCTCGGCGGCGACTTCCTTGGCCTGGTCCGCGGCGGTCGAGGCGACCTGGCTGCCGCGCTGGCCGGCGGTCTGGCCGACGGCGCGGGCCTCGTCCTTGGCGACGTCCGCGGTGGACGCGCCCTGGGAGGTCGTCGCGGTCTGGGGGGACGTCGCGGTCTGGGGGGACGTCGCGGTCTGGGGGGACGTCGCGCCGGAGCCGCCCGCACCGGCTGCGGGGGGCGGCGGGAACGGCGTGTCTACGGAGTGGGTCATCGCTCCTCCTGGGCGGGTGGGTCACGAATGTGACGATCTGGTGTCGGTCGAGGCGCGTACCCACCACGCGATCACCCACACATCTACGATCGACGGCCGTCTACCGGCCGTGTGCAGGTCAGCGCACCGTGTGGCGTCACGGAGGGCCCGGACGGGCGCGGGACGGTGCGATCGGGTGGCGGGGAGCGACCGGGCGCCGGTGGCGGCCGCTCGTCGGCCGCGGGGGCCGGGTGCGGGGCCGGCTGCCGCGCACCGCTGTCTGGGTACCCCGGGTCGCGCCCCCGCGAAACGGGTCCGTCCGCAGGTGCGCTGGTGGGAGGACCGCCGACCCGGCCCGCCCGGGTAAGGTGAGCCTTCCCTGACCCGCAGGCGAGGAGTCCCGATGCCCGAACCCGCCCGGCGCCGTCCGCGTACCCCGCGGCTGGCCACCGTCCGCCAGGTCTCGCGGGTCACGCCCCACCTGGTGCGCCTGGTCCTCTCCGGGGAGGGGCTGGCCGGCTTCGCCCCGGAGCACGCCGACTCCTACGTCAAGCTGGTCCTGCCGCCGCCCGGCGCCGGCTACCGCGCCCCCTTCGACATGGAGGCCGTGCAGCAGGAGCACCCGCGCGAGCACTGGCCCGTCCTGCGCACCTACACGGTCCGCCGCTGGGACGCCGCGGCCGCCGAGCTCACCCTCGACGTGGTGGTCCACGGCGACGAGGGCGTGGCCGGACCGTGGGCGGTCGCCGCGCGCCCCGGGGACCTCGTCCAGCTGCTGGGCCCCGGGGGCGCCTACGCGCCGCTGCCCGAGGCCGACTGGCACCTCCTGGCCGGTGACGAGACCGCCCTCCCGGCGATCGCGGCGGCCCTGGAGCGGCTCCCCGAGGGGGCGACCGCCCGCGTCTTCGTCGAGGTGGCCGACGCGGCGGAGGAGCAGCCGCTGGACCTGCCGCCGCGGGTGGAGCTGGTGTGGGTGCACCGCGACGGGCGCCCGGGTGCGGCCCTCGTGGACGCCGTCCGCACCGCCGGGCTGCCCGCCGGCCGGGTGCACGCCTTCGTGCACGGCGAGGCCGGCGCCGTCCGCGAGCTGCGTCGCCACCTGCGCGCCGAGCTCGCCGTGCCGCGGGAGCTGCTCTCCGCCTCCGGTTACTGGCGGCTCGGCCGCACCGACGAGGGGTGGCGGGCCGAGAAGGCGGACTGGAACGCCGCCGTCGAGGCCGACGACCAGGAGCTCGCGGCGGCCTCCTGACCGGGGCCGGCCCGGGCGTCAGCCCCGCCAGGGGAAACGGGGCGGGCGGCGGGCGGCGAAGGCGGCGACCCCCTCGGCCAGCTCGCCGGAGGCGATCGTCTCCCGGTACCACCGGGCCGCCTCGGCCTGCCCGTCCCGGCGGGCGGTCAGGGCCGCGACGACCTCCTTGGTCGCCCGCTGCGAGAGCGCGGAGCGCGAGGCCAGCACCCCGGCCAGCCGGGTCACCTCCGCCTCGAGGTCGTCGGCCGGCACCACCCGGTCGACCAGCCCGGTGCGCAGGGCGGCGTCGGCGTCGAGCAGCTCGCCGCTGAACAGCAGCCAGCGGGTCGTCGCGGGCCCGACCAGGTCGAGCAGCGCCCGCGTGGACTCGGGCGCGTAGACGACACCGACCTTGGCGGGGGTCACCCCGAACAGGCCGGTCGGGTCGGTCAGGCGCAGGTCGCAGCAGGTGGCCAGCTCCACCCCGCCGCCGATGCAGTGCCCGCGCACCATCGCGACCGTCGGCTTGGGGAACGACCGCAGCGCGGCCTGCGCGGCGAGGTTGTCCCGGCGCAGGGCGGCCATCGGGTCCTCGGTGTCCGGGCCGCCGAGCAGGTCGCCGATGTCGGCGCCGGCGCAGAAGCTCCGGCCCGCGCCGGTGACCACGAGCACGCGGACGGCCGGGTCGGCGGCCGGCCCGGCCAGCACCTCGGGCAGCGCCGCCCACATGGCCGCGCTGAAGGCGTTGCGCTTCTCCGGCCGGTCGACGGTGAGGACGGCGACGGGGCCGTCGGTGGCCAGTCGCAGGGAGTCGGTCACGGTCAGCCCAGGTCGTCGGTGGCGAAGGTGTCGCACCGCGCCGGGTCGCCGGTCTCGTAGCCGGTGAGGAACCAGCGCTGCCGCTGCTCGGAGGTGCCGTGGCTGAAGGCGTCCTGGTCGACGGTGCCGCCGCCGAGCTCGCGCTGGATGAAGTCGTCGCCGATCCGGCCGGCGGCGTCCAGCGCCCGGTCGACGTCATCCTGGGTGATCTCGGCGATCAGCGGGGCGCCGGAGTCGTCGGGCACCGTCTCGGCGTGCCGCGCCCACGCCCCGGCGTAGCAGTCGGCCTGCAGCTCCAGCCGGACGGTCCCGGAGAGGGGGCCGGTCTCGCCGGGCCGCACCTGCTGGTTGGTGCCGAGCAGGTCCTGCACGTGGTGGGCGTACTCGTGGGCGATGACGTAGGCGTCCACGAAGGCGCCGCCCTCCGCGCCGAACCGGGTGCGCAGGTCCTCGAAGAAGGTCAGGTCGATGTACACGAGCCGGTCGGCCGGGCAGTAGAACGGCCCGGAGCCGCTGGTGGCCCCGCCGCAGGCGGTCTGCACGGAGCCGGGGAAGACGGTCTCGGTGGGGGCGTAGGCGCTGCCGAGCACCCCGGTCCAGTAGTCCTGGATCGACTCGATGTCGGCCACGACAGCGCAGTCGCGCGAGGCGTTGGCGTCGGCCCCGGTGCGGCACTCCTGCGCCAGCTGGGTGTTGTCCGCGGTCTCGCCCTGGTCGAGGCCGGACAGCCCGCCGAGCGCGGCGCCCGCACCCCCGCCGTCCCCGCCGCCGAGCAGCTGGACGAGCACGAGGACGACGACGCCCACCAGCCCCAGCCCGCCGCCACCGACGGCCAGCCCGCGGCCGCCCGGCACCCCGCGGCGGTCGCGGACGCCGGAGGTGTCCAGGCTGGCGTCCTCGCGGTACCTCATGCTCCGAAGACCTCCGGGTCGGGGGGCGACATCGCGAAGCGCACCTCGACCGCGCCGTGGACCTCCTGGGGGGCCGGCGTGAGGTCGAGCCGCGGCTCGTCGGACCCGAACCGTGCCACCGCCGCCAGGGGGGCCGCGACCCGGGGGCCGCCCTGCCCGGCGTCGGCCACCTCGAGCAGGACCGTCAGGCGGGCGCCGAACGCCGCCGCGTACTGCTGCGCCCGGACGACGGCGTCCCGGACGGCGGCCAGGCGCGCCTGCTCGAGCGCGGGGCTGCCGGGCCGCAGCCGCCAGTGCGGGCCGGTGACCGCGACGTCCTCCAGCCGCCCCAGCGCCGTCGCGAGGTCGGCCACCGCACCGGGCGGGACGGTCACCCGGGTGGTGAGCGACGCCCGGCAGCCCGGGCGCCCGGGACGGTCCTCGGGCAACAGCGCCAGACCCGTGGTGCGCCGGTCCTCCACGGCGTCACCGGCCGCGTCGAGCAGGCGGGCGACCTCCTCCTGCCGCGCGGTGCAGCGCTCCAGGGCGCGCTGCCGGTCGGGAGCCCGGACCTGCACCGAGACGCCCAGGTCGGCGACCTCCGGGTCGACGACCAGCAGCGCCTCGCCGCGGACGGCGACCTCGGGCGCGGGGGGCTCAGCTGCGCTCGGCCTCCTCGGCCTGCGCGGGCTCTGCGGGCTGGTCACGGAGGAACAGGTACCAGTAGGAGGTGCCGACGAAGACGACGGCCCCCACGAGGTTGCCCGCCCCCGCGAGCAGCCAGTTGAGCAGCGCGTCGCCCCAGCCCAGGTCGGGGACCCCCGCGAAGATCGCCGCGGGCAGGAAGAACATGTTCGCGACGACGTGGTCGAAGCCCATCGCCACGAACGCCATGATCGGGAAGAAGACGGCCAGGATCTTCCCGGACACCGTGGTCGCCGCCAGGGACATCCAGACGGCCAGGCAGACCAGCCAGTTGCACCCGACCGCGCGCAGGAACGTCTCCCACGCGGTGTGCCCGCCGGCCTTGCCCTCGGCGATGCCCGCCAGCCGCTCGTAGGTGAGGGCGCCGCTGCTGCCCGGCTCGGCCCCGGCGTCGCCGATGACGCCGGTGGAGACCGCGAGGAAGTAGGCGACGAAGAGGGCGCCGAGCAGGTTGCCCAGCAGCACCAGCGTCAGGTTGCGGACGACGTCGCCGACCCCGATCCGGCCCTGCATCGCACCGAGCGGGACCAGCAGCATGTTCCCGGTCGCGAGGTCCGAGCCGGCGATCAGCACCAGGACCAGGCCCAGGGTGAACACCGCGCCGGTGAACAGCGTCGGCAGCGTGCCCCAGGTGGCGGGGTCGAGGCCGGAGGAGACGGTGATCGCCACCAGCCCGCCGAAGGCGATGTAGGCCCCGGCCAGGAAGGCGCTGACGGTGACCCGGTCCCACGTCCGGTGCACCTTCTTCGCGCCGGTCTCGCTGGCTGCCTGCGCCATCTCGGCGGGTTGCCGTGCGGGCATGAGCACCTCCCTGCAGCGGTCCCGGGGCGGGAGCGCCGGCGGCCGGAACGGGGCCGCCTCCCGACGGGCGGCGGGCACGGCGGCGGACCCCTAGGGTCGGGTCATGCCCTTGGACGGCGAGTACGAACCGAGCACGGAGGCCTGGGTCCGCGACCAGGTGGAGCGCTACGAGGCCACCGGGGGGCGCGAGGCCAACACGCTGCGCGACACCGGCCTGCCGGTCGTCGTCTTCAGCACCCGCGGCGCCCGCTCGGGGAAGGTGCGCAAGCAGCCGCTCATGCGGGTGGAGCACGGGGGCGCCTACGCCATGGTCGGGTCCAAGGGCGGGGCGCCGGCGGACCCCGCCTGGGTGGCCAACCTGCGCGCCCACCCCGACCAGGTGACCGTGCAGGACGGGCCGGAGCCGTGGGACGGCCTGGCCCGGGAGGTGCACGGGGAGGAGCGGCGCGCCTGGTGGGAGCGGGCGGTGGCCGCCTACCCGCCGTACGCCGACTACCAGGAGCGGACCGACCGCGAGATCCCGGTCTTCGTCGTCGAGCGCCGCTGACCCGGCCCGCCCGACCCGCTGAGGTGAGGCTCGCCTAAGTTCTCCCCAGTGCGCCGGACCGTCCGGCGCGCGGGAGGAGGACGACGGTGCAGGCAACGGTGCGGTACCGCCGGGGGGCGCTCGCCGCCGTGGCGGGGCTGCTGCTCGCCGGCTGCGGATCGGCCGACGACGGCGCGACGACGACCACGACGGAGCCGGCGGCCGAGCAGAGCCGCACGGTCGAGCACGCGCTCGGCAGCACGGAGGTCACCGGCACCCCCGAGCGGGTCGTCGTCCTCGACACGGGGGAGCTCGACACGGCCCTGGCCCTCGGCGTGACACCGGTCGGCGCGGTCCGCACCGCGGTCAGCGACGAGCTGCCGGCCTACATCGAGGAGGCCGGGGCCGACCCGGCCGACATCGCCAACGTCGGCACGATCCAGGAGCCGAACCTGGAGGAGATCGCGGCGCTGGAGCCCGACCTCATCCTCTCCAACGTCATCCGGCACGAGGCCATCTACGACCAGCTGAGCGCGATCGCCCCGACGGTCATGGCGGAGGACATCGGCGAGACGTGGCAGGAGAACCTGCTCCTGGCCGGGGAGGCCCTGGGCCTCGAGGACGAGGCCGAGCAGTTGCTGGTCGACCACGAGGAGCGGGCCGCCGAGGTCGGCGCCCTCTACGGCGACCCGGCGAGCACCGAGGTCAGCATGGTGCGGTTCACCGACCCCACCGCGATCCGGCTCTACGGCGAGGGCTCCTTCATCGGCGCCGTCCTCGACGACGTCGGCTTCGCCCGGCCCGAGGTCCAGCGGACCGCCGATACCTTCGTCGAGGTCGGCCCGGAGGAGATCGCCCAGGCCGGGGGCGACGTGGTCTTCTGGTCCTCCTACGGCGAGGAGGGCGCCGGCGCGGCCGCGGAGGTCACCGGTGGCGGGCTGTGGCAGACCATCCCCGCGGTGCAGCAGGGGCGGGCCTTCGAGGTGGACGACGACCGCTGGTTCCTCGCCATCGGCCCCCTCGGCGCCGGGCTGGTGCTCGACGACCTCGAGCAGTTCGCCGCCGGGCTCGAGAGCTGAACGGCGCCCGGCCGGCCCCGCGCGGGGCCGGCCGGGCACCGGTGGTCAGAACCCGACCACGGCGTGGGGGGTGTAGGGCTCCTCCAGCCGGGCGACCTCCTCGTCGGTCAGCCCGAGGTCGACCGCGGCGACGGCGTCGTCCAGGTGCGCCTCCTTCGTCACGCCGACGATCGGGGCGGTCACCACCGGCTTGGACAGCACCCAGGCCAGCGCCACCTGGGCGCGTGGGACCCCCCGCGCGGCGGCCACCTCGGCGACCCGGGCGACGATCTCGCGGTCGCCGGCCTGGTCGTAGAGGCGCTTGCCGAACTCGTCGGTGCCCGAGCGCTGCGTGCTCTCCTCCCAGTCGCGGGTCAGCCGGCCGCGGGCCAGCGGGCTCCACGGGATCACGCCGATGCCCTGGTCGGCGCACAGCGGGTGCATCTCCCGCTCCTCCTCGCGGTTGAGCAGGTTGTAGTGGTCCTGCATCGACACGAAGCGGTGCCAGCCGCGCTCGCCGGCGGTGTGCAGCGCCTTGCCGAACTGCCAGGCCCACATCGACGAGGCGCCGAGGTAGCGCACCTTCCCCGAGCGGACGAGCGAGTCCAGCGCCTCCAGCGTCTCCTCGACCGGCGTGTGCGGGTCCCACCGGTGGATCTGGTAGAGGTCGACGTGGTCGGTGCCCAGCCGCCGCAGGCTGGCCTCGCACTCCCGGATGACCGCCACGCGCGACAGCCCCGCGCCGTTGGGGCCCGGGCGCATCCGGCCGTGCACCTTGGTGGCGAGGACGACGTCGTCCCGGTCGGCGAAGTCCCGGATCGCCCGGCCGGTGATCTCCTCGCTCGAGCCGTCCGAGTAGACGTTGGCGGTGTCGAGGAAGGTGATGCCCGCGGCCAGCGCCTTCTCGATCAGCCGGCGGCTGTCCTCCTCCGGCAGGCTCCACGGGTGGTTGCCGCGAGCGGGGTCGCCGAAGCTCATCATCCCCAGGCAGATCCGCGAGACCTCGAGGCCGGTGCTGCCCAGACGCGTGTACTCCATGCGCCCAGCCAACCGCGTGCGGCCGCGGCCCGGCCACCCGGATCACGGCAGCCGGGCGGCGGCCCCCGGGATGCCCGCGGCGACGTCGTCGGCGAAGGCGGTGAACGGCTCGGCGGCCACCGCGCGGCCGGTGCCGCGCCCGGTCCACCGCCAGGTGCCCACGACCCCGCCGCCGCTGACCACGGTGGCCCGGAAGACGCCGTTGCCGCCGGGGACGATGCGGTGCGCGAACTCGGCCGGCACGGCGCAGGTGCGGTCGGCGTAGCCGAGCACGAACTCGTCGAAGCCGGGGAGCAGGTGCAGGGCCCCGGCCTCGGCCCGGCAGGCGGTCAGCCGTTCGGGCGTGGCCGGGTCCAGGTGCAGCTCGGTGCCCTCGACGGTGATCGTCTCCAGCCGCGGCCGGGCCAGCGCCAGCCCGGTGCGGGCGTCCCGGACCGTGGTGCCCGCCCACCGGGCGAGGTCGGCGACGGTGGCCGGGCCGTGGCCGGTGAAGTACCGCAGCGCCAGCTCGCCGAGCGCCTCCTCGCCCTCGAGCCGCCGCGGCGAGCGGACCCACTCGTCGAGCAGCACGAAGGCCTGGTCCCCGGCGGCGGTCGGTCCGAGGACCAGCGTCCCGGTCTGGGCGAGGTACCAGAGGGTGTGGTAGCCGCGCTGGCCCGAGACGTCGACCCCGGCCGCGCCGATCGCGGCCAGCAGGTCGGTGCGGCCCGACCGCCGGCCACCGGAGAGCGCGCCGGCGGCGGCCTCCCGCGCCCGCTCGAGGTCCGCCTCGGTCAGGCCGACGGTCGCGCGGCGCCGCGCCGCCCCGGCCAGGACCCGCGGGCCCAGCAGGTCGAGCATCCAGGGCAGGTCCTCGGCCGCGACCAGGTGCAGGGTGCCGCGCATCGGCCAGGAGCGGACGACGTCCCCGGCGTCCAGCGCGGCCGCCACCCCGGCCCGCGACCGGCCGGCGGTGCGCAGCGCCACGGAGGTCAGGGCACCGGGGAGGTCCTGGCCCTGCACCGCGCCGAGGGCGCGGACCGCCGCGGCGGCATCGGCGAACGGTGGCCCGGCGACCCGCTGGGCCACCAGGCGCAGGAGCGCGACCTCCCGCGGCGACACCCGCACGGCTGACGCGGTCCCCCCGGCTGACGCGGTCCCCCCGGCTGACGCGGTCCCCCCGGCTGACGTGGTCACGGCCCGACCCTGGCACGGCCCTGCGACGGGACGGCCGCTGCGCGCACCAGGTGCCGGTACACCATGCCCTCCGCGTCGGGCTCGGCGGTCAGGACCGCGAACCCGGCCGCCGCGGCGACGGCCAGGCTGGCGGCGTTGTCCGGCTCGATGCCGAGCACGAACTGCACCACGTCCGCGGTCGCGGGTGCGGCGACCAGCGCCCGCAGCGTCGCCCGGCCGTACCCCTGCCCGCGGCGGGCCGGGTCGACGACGTAGGCGGCGCCCATGCTGCGCCGCGGGTCGGTCGCGAGCACCCGCTCGGTGGCCGGGTCCCACGTCGTCCAGCGGTCGTAGACGTCGCCGCCGATCTGCGCGACGGGCCGGCCCCGGTCGTCGAGCGCGACGAAGGAGTGGGCCCGCAGCACCCGCGCCCCGCGGAACTCCTCCTCGCGGGCGGCACCGCGCAGCGCCAGCTCCCGCACCGGCCACTCGGGGCCGCCCAGCCGCCGCCGCGTCTCGGGGTCGTCGAACCACGGCCGGACGGCCGGCAGGTGCTCCGGCTCGACGGGGACCAGCCGCACCTCGCGCACCCCCTCACCCTCGGGCGCGGACCGGCGGCGCGCACGCCGGCGGCCCGCGCCGCGACGTCCGGGGGTCAGCCGACCGGGTGGGACGGCGCCCGCCGCCGGGGTCCCGGCTCCAGCTGCTCGACCGGCGGGGTCGCGGCGTGCCAGGCCCGCGCCTTCTCGCCGGCCACGTCGCCCTCCTCGCCGTGCAGGCGCTCGGCGAGGTCGGCGAGCATCGCCTCCCGGCCGTAGAGGACGACGACGTCGCCGGCGCACAGCTGCTCGTCCAGGCTCGGCGCGCCGACCCAGGTGCCGGCGCGCTCGATGCCCAGCACGGTGATGCCCTCCTCGGGCAGCCGCAGCTCGCCGAGCGGGCGGGCGGCGACCCAGTCGCCGTCGGCCACGGGGAGCTGCACGACCCGCCACCGGCCCCCGCGAGTGCAGCAGCGCGGCGTAGTCGCGGACGTCGAAGTCCGTCCAGCGCCGGAGGTAGCGCTCGATGACCCGACGCAGCGCCCGGTCGACGGCCCGGTTGCGGGCCAGCCAGAGCAGCACCGCCAGGCAGCCGACGATCACCCCGGCCCGGGCGAAGCCGCCGGCGGTGGAGTCCACGCCGGTGAAGCTGAGGATGAGGGTGCCCAGCACCGACACCGCACCGGCGCCGCTGACCAGCATGAGCACCATGACGATCCGGCGGCGGGCGGGGTGGTCGACCACGGACTCGGCCTCGGACGTCGTGAAGCCGGTCCCGGTGAAGGCCGACCGGGCCTGGAACCGGGCGTGCTGGAGGGTCATCCCGGTCATGGTCAGGGCGACGGTGGCCACCCGGGTGACGACCAGCCCGAGCATGACGACGACGACCAGCGAGATGACGGCGGCCATGCCCGGGGCCTACCGCGGGCGGCGCCGTCCCACGCCCGCCGCCGGGCCGTCCGGCACGAGTTGTTCCGGAAGAAGGTGGTGAGACGCGGGGGAGAGTGGGTACGGGCGCGCGGACCGCACCCCCGGACGGAAGACGCGAGCCCATGCCCCACCCCCAGCAGCAGCCCCCCGCCCCGGCCCCCCGGCGGGCGGCCCGGTGAGGCGGCTCCCCGGACGCCGGGTCGTGGTGGCCGGCGGCTCGAGCGGCATCGGGGCGGCCGTCGCCCGGGCCTTCACCGCCGAGGCGGCGCGGGTCGTCGTCCTCGACCGGGACGGTCCCGCGCTCGACCGGCTCCGTGCCGACGTCGGCTGCCGGACCTGGGCGGTGGATCTCGACGACGTCCGCCAGACCCGCGAGTCGACGGAAAAGGCGATCGCCTGGCTCGGCGGCATCGACGTCCTGGTCAACGACGCCGGGCCCGGCCGGTTCGCGCCCCTGCTGGAGGTGGAGCCGGCAGAGCTGGCCTCGTGCTTCTCGCTGCCCGCCCAGACGATGCTCACCACGATCCAGGCCGCGGCCCTGGCCATGGTCGGTTTCCGGGCGCCCGGCGACGAGTGCGTCGGGAAGGTGGTCAACGTGGCCAGCGCCGGCAGGGGCGCCGGCGGGCAGGCCCACTACGCCGCGGCCAAGGCGTCGGTCATGGCGCTGACCCGGGCGGCCGCCCACGAGCTCGGCCCGCACGGCATCACGGTCAACTGCCTGTGCCCGGGCTACGTGCGCGACCCGCTCACCGCCGCCGACCGCCCCGAGGCCGCCTCCTGGTCGGCGCTGTCCCCGCTGGGCCGGGTCGGCGAGCCCGAGGACGTCGCCCGCGCCGCGGTCTTCCTCGCCTCCAGCGACTCCGACTACCTCACCGGGGACGCCCTCCACGTGGCCGGGGGCATGGTCCTGCACTGAAGGCGAGCAGGGCCGGGGCGCCGCCGCGGGCCGCCCGGGGGTGGAGGGCCCCCGCGGGCCGCGGGCAGACTCGGCGCCGTGCGAGCAGAGGACTGGGACGCGCGCTACGCCGGGAGCCAGCAGTGGTCCGAGGGGCCCAACGCGCTGGTCGCCGGGCTGCTGGCCGGCCTGCCGCCGGGCGAGGCGGTGGACCTCGCCGCGGGGGAGGGGCGGCACGCGCTGTGGCTGGCCGGGCTCGGCTGGCAGGTGACCGCGGTCGACTTCTCCGCCACCGGGCTGGCCCGCGGGCGGGCGCGGCCGGGCGCCGACCGCGTCCGTTGGGTGACCGCCGACGTCCTCACCTGGGCGGCGCCCGAGGGCTCGCTGGACCTGGTCCTCGTGGCCTACCTGCACCTGCCCCAGGTCGACACGACCGGGCTCCTGCGGCGCGCGGTGGGCTGGCTGCGTCCCGGCGGCCGGCTGCTCGTCCTCGGCCACGACGCCGACAACGTGGCGCACGGGGTCGGCGGCCCGCAGGACCCGGCGATCCTGCACAGCGTCGAGCGGCTGGCGCCGGTGGCCGCGCTGCTGGAGGTCGACCGGCTGGAGCAGGTGCGCCGGGAGACCCCGGCGGGCACCGCCCTCGACACCCTGCTGTGGGGTCGCGCACCGGCCCGGCCCGTCGGTGCCCGGGGGTAACCTCCGCGCCGTGATGGGCATGGGGGGCGCCGGCGGCCGGGACGCCGAGCGGCGCCGGCGGCTGGTCGCCGCCGTCGTGGTGCTGGCGATGCTGCTGGCCGCCGGGGCCACGGTGCTCTCGATCGCCCTGGGCTGAGGAGGTGACCGTGGGCAGCGATGCCCGGGAGGGGGACGTCGAGGCCTGGTTCGACGCGGCCGGGCCCCGCGCCGAGGAGCTGCGCCGGGTGGACGCGCTGGTCACCGCGGCCGCCCCCGGCATCGACCGGCAGCTGGTGCCGGTCGGCTCGTCGACGATGCTGGGCTACGGGCTCATGCCCTACCGGCCGCGGTCGGCGCGGGAGACCACGACGTGGCCGCTGCTCGCCCTGGCCGCGCAGAAGCGGCACCTGTCGCTGTACGTGTCCGCCGTCGTCGACGGGCGGTACCTCGCCGAGGCGCGCGCCGACCGGCTGGGGCGGGTGTCCTGCGGGAAGAGCTGCATCCGGTTCACCTCGCTCGACCGGGTCGACGAGGCGGAGCTGGCCGCGCTCGTCCGCGACGCCGTGGCGGCCACCGCGGCCGGGCGGAACGGCTACGCGTCGACCTGACCGGGGCCCCGGCCGGCCAGCAGCGCCACGACCTCCTCGTCGGGGGTCTGGGTGAAGTCGCCGTAGACCTGGCCCACGGCCCGGAACCCCGGCGGGGTCTCCAGCGCCACCAGCTCGTCGACCTCGCCGGCCAGCTCGCCGACCACCCGGGGCGCGGCGACCGGGACGGCGAGCACCACCCGGGCGGCGCCCAGGGTCCGCGCCACCGCGCAGGCCGCCCGGGCGGTGGCCCCGGTCGCCACGCCGTCGTCCACCACCACGGCCGTCCGGCCGGCCAGCGGGACCCGCGGGCGGTCGCCGCGGAAGGCGCGGGCGCGGCGGGCGAGCTCGGCCCGCTCCTGCCGCTCCACCGCGGCGAGGGCCTCCTCGCCGACCCCGGACCGGGCGAGGACGTCCCGGTTGAGCACCACCGCGCCGTCCTCGCCGACCGCCCCCATCGCCAGCTCGGGCCGGGCCGGCAGGCCGAGCTTGCGCACCAGCACCACGTCCAGGGGCGCGTCGAGCGCGCGGGCCACCTCGGCCGCCACCGGAACCCCGCCGCGGGGCAGCCCGAGCACCACGGGGTCGGCCGGCCCGAGGTCGGCCAGCCGGGCGCCGAGCTGCCGCCCGGCGTCGCGGCGGTCGGCGAAGGGCACGCGGTCACCTCCTCGGTCGCCGCCCCATCGTGGCCCCGCGGCGGGTCCCGCGCAGCCCCCGGGGCCCGGCAGGGACGAAGGGCCCTGGTGTGCGAACGGTGCACAAGTGACGGTTGGGAGGTGTCGCGCCCCGAACGAGAGGGTCTTCCCCGCATGACGCTGACCGACGACCCCGCCGTCGACCAGGCCGTCGCCCGCCTCTCCGACGAGTTCGCCGCCCGCCTGCGCCCGCAGGTGATCGGCACCGTCGTGCGCACCTGCCGCCGCGACCTCTCGGGGGTGCCCGTGACGGCGCTCCCGGAGCTCGTCGAGCGGCTGGCCCGGACCCGGCTGGAGGCCGGCGTCTGACACCGGTTGCCCCGCCCGCCACCATGTCGGGGTGGGCTACGTCGACGTGACCGGGGTCCGGCACACCCTCCCCGACGGCCGGGTGCTGCTCGACGAGGTCTCCTTCCGGGTGGGCGAGGGAGCCCGCGCGGCCCTCGTCGGCGAGAACGGCGCCGGCAAGACGACGCTGCTGCGCATCATCGGCGGCGACCTCGTCCCCGAGGCGGGCGCGGTGGCGCGCTCCGGCGGCCTCGGCGTCATGCGGCAGTTCATCGGCTCGGTCCGGGACGGCACGACCGTGCAGCGCTTCCTGGTCGACGTCGCGCCGCCGGCCGTCCGGGCCGCGTGGGAGGCCGTGGAGGCCGCCGAGCTGACCCTCATGGAGACCGACGACGACGCCGCGCAGCTGGCCTACGCCGACGCGCTGGCGCAGTGGGGGGACGCCGGCGGCTACGAGGCCGAGGTCACCTGGGACGCCGTGACCGTCGCGGCGCTCGGGGTGCCCTACGAGCGGTGCAAGTACCGCGAGCTGTCCACCCTCTCGGGCGGGGAGCAGAAGCGGCTGGCCCTGGAGGCGCTGCTGCGCGGACCCGACCAGGTGCTGCTGCTCGACGAGCCCGACAACTACCTCGACGTCCCCGGCAAGCGGTGGCTCGAGCAGCGGCTGCTGGAGACCCGCAAGACGGTGCTGTTCGTCAGCCACGACCGGGAGCTGCTGGCCCGGGTGGCCGACCGGGTGGTCACCGTCGAGGGCGGGACCGCCTGGGTGCACGGCGGGGGCTTCGCCTCCTACCCCGCGGCGCGGGAGGCCCGCCACGAGCGGCTGGCCGAGCTGCGCCGCCGCTGGGAGGAGGAGCACCAGCGCCTCGTCGACCTGGTGCGCACGCTGCAGCAGCAGGCCGCCAACTCCCCGGACATGGCCTCGCGGTACCGGGCGGCGCAGACCCGGCTGGCGAGGTTCGAGGCGGCCGGCCCGCCGCCGGACCGCCCGCCGGAGCAGCGGGTCGCGATGCGGCTGCGCGGCGGCCGGACCGGGGTCCGGGCGGTCGTGGCCGAGCAGCTGGAGCTGGCCGGGCTCATGCGGCCGTTCGACCTGGAGGTCTGGTACGGCGACCGGGTCGGCGTGCTCGGGGCCAACGGGGCGGGCAAGTCGCACCTCCTGCGGCTGCTGGCCGGGGAGGGCGTCGTCCACACCGGCAGCTGGCGGCTCGGGGCGCGCGTCGTCCCGGGGCTGTTCGCCCAGACCCACGCCCACCCCGGGTGGCTCGACCGGACCCTGGTCGACCTGCTGTGGCACGGCGAGCCCGGGCGGCCGGGGGTCGACCGCGGCCGGGCGATGGCCGCGCTGCGCCGCTACGGCCTGGCGGCCTCGGGCGACCAGGTCTACGGGACGCTCTCCGGCGGGCAGCAGGCGCGCTTCCAGGTCCTGCTGCTCGAGCTCTCCGGCGCGACGCTGCTGCTGCTCGACGAGCCGACCGACAACCTCGACGTGCTCTCCGCGGAGGCGCTCGAGGCGGCGCTGGCCGCCTTCGAGGGCACGGTGCTCGCGGTCACCCACGACCGCTGGTTCGCCCGCTCCTTCGACCGCTTCCTGGTCTTCGGCAGCGACGGGCTCGTGTACGAGTCGGCCGAGCCGGTGTTCGACGAGGCCCGGGTGGCCCGCGCCCGCTGACGCCCGGGCACGGCTTCCTGTCCCGCGCTCATCCCGGCCGTGGGCCTCAGCCGAACGCCCGCCCCTCGCCCCGGTAGGTCGGGAGCGGCTCGCCCCGCACGTCCCCGGCGAGCGGGTGCAGGACGTCGACGTGCTCGCACAGCTCCCCGGCCTTGGCGTGCCGGAACCACACGCGGTCGCCGACCCGCAGCCCCGCCGTCCCCCGCCCGCGCAGCGGGGTCTGCACCTCCCCGGCGGCCTCGGTGCCCAGCAGCCGCAGGCCCGCGGGGAGCACCGGCCGGGGGAGCCGCTCGGCACCGGGCGGTCCGGAGGCGATCCAGCCGCCACCGGCGACGGTCGCCAGCCCGGGGCCCGGCAGCCGGGTGACCGGCAGCGCGAACAGGGCCGCCGGGCGCGGGGTGAAGGCGCGGTAGCCGTCGAACAGCGTCGGCCCGAACAGCCCCGAGCCGGCCGCGACCTCGGTGACCGCGGCATCGGCGGCGGTGCGCTCCAGGCTGCCGGTGCCACCGCCGTTGACGAACCCCGGCCGGGCGACCGCCGTGACCGCCGCGACGACCGCGGCCCGGCGCCCGGCGAGCTCGCGGACCGACACCGCCTGCAGGCCGCGCACCGCCAGGCCGCGGGCCCGCCGCCCGGGCGGGTCGTCGGGCACGCCGGCGACCTGCGCCTCGTAGGCCAGCACCCCGGCCAGCACGAAGCCCGGCCGGCCGGTCACCGCGCGGGCCAGCGCGGCGGCCTCCGCCGGGGTGTGCACCGGGGACCGCCGGACCCCGACGTGCACCGGCCCGGCCCGCAGCGAGGCGTCGACGTCCAGGCAGACCCGCACCGGCGGCCGCCGCGAGGGGGGCGCCACCGAGTCGACGAGGTCGAGCTGGTCGGTCGAGTCGACGACCAGGGTGACCCGCGCCGCCGCCGTCCCGTCGGCGACCAGCCGGCGCAGCGCGGCGCGGTCGGCGGTGGGGTAGCCGACGACCACGTCCTCGCTGACCGGGTCCGGGCCGGTCGCCAGCCACAGCGCCTCGGCCAGCGCGTAGGCCAGGACGCCGGCGAAGCCGGGCCGGGCGAGCACCCGGCGCAGCGCCGCCCGGCAGCGCACCGACTTGCTCGCCACCCGCACGGGCAGGCCGCCGGCGCGGCGCACCAGGTCGTCGGCGTTGGCGTCGAGCGCGTCGAGGTCGAGGACGGCGAGGGGCGGGTCGAGGTCCGCGGTGGCCCGGTCGAGCCGGGCGCGGGCCGGGGACGGGACGGCGCTCACCGGGGAGAGCGTGGCCGCGCGACCGCGGAGGGTCAAGGCCGGGATGGGCCGGTTGACCTGCGCACTCCCCGCCCGGCAGAGTGCCCGCGTGCCTGGGTCGGCGGCGGTCGAGCGAGCGGAGCGGGCCCGCTGGCGCAACTGGGCCGGCAACGAGCGCGCCGAGGCCCGGGTGGTGCACGCGCGCTCGGTCGAGGACGTGGTGGCCGAGCTCAGCGCGGCGGCCGCCTCGGGCGGCCGGGTGCGGCCGATCGGCAGCAGCCACTCCTTCTCCGCGATCGGGCGCCCCGAGCAGACGCAGCTGGTGCTCGACGGGCTCACCGGCATCACGGTCACCGGCGACGGGCTGGTGACCGTCGGGGCCGGGACGCCGCTCTACCGGCTCAACGCCGAGCTGTGCCGGGCGGGCTGGGCGCTGACCAACCTCGGGGACGTCGACCGCCAGACGGTGGCCGGCGCGCTGGCCACCGGCACGCACGGCACCGGCGCCGCCTTCGGGGGGCTGGCCACCCAGGTGCGCGCGCTCGAGCTGGTCACGCCGGCGGGGGAGGTGCTGCGCTGCACGCCGGAGGAGCACCCCGACGTCTACGCCGCCGCCCGCGTCGGGCTGGGTGCGCTGGGCGTCGTGACGGCGGTGACCCTGCAGGCCGAGCCGGCGTTCGCGCTGCACGCCGTCGAGGGCCCGGGCCGGCTGGACGAGGCGCTGGAGCGCTTCGAGGAGCTCATGACCTCCACCGACCACGTCGAGTTCTACTGGTTCCCGCACACCGACGCGACGCTGCTCAAGTGCCACACCCGCGTGGGCCTGGACGGCGGGCTCGACCCGCTGCCCCGCTGGAAGGCGGTGTGGGACGACGAGGTGCTGGCCAACGCCGCCTTCGCCGGCGTGGTCGCGGCCGGGCGGCGGGTGCCCGCCCTCGTCCCGCCGCTGGCCCGCTTCTCGGCCCGGGCGCTGGGCCCGCGGACCTGGACCGACCACTCGCACCGGGTGTTCGTCAGCCGCCGGCGGGTGCGGTTCCTGGAGATGGAGTACGCGGTGCCGCGCGGCGAGGCCCCGGCGGTCCTCGCCGAGCTGCGCCGGGTGCACGCCGCGGGCGACTGGCGCACCGCCTTCCCGGTCGAGGTCCGGCTGGCCGCCGCCGACGACGTCCCCCTGTCGACGGCCGGCGGCCGCGACACCGCCTACGTCGCCGCCCACGTGCCGGCCGGCACCGACCCGGGCCCGTGGTTCTGCGCCCTGGAGTCGATCGCCGCGGCGGTGGGCGGCCGGCCGCACTGGGGGAAGCTGCACGGGCTGGACGCCGGCGCCCTGCGCGAGCGCTACCCGCGCTTCGACGAGTTCCTCGCCGTCCGCGACCGGCTGGACCCGACCGGGGTGCTGGCCAACGCGCACCTCGACCGGGTCCTCGGTCCCGCGCCCGGCCGCTGAGGTCGGCGTCCCCCCTACGCGCGCGCGGCGCCGGTGACCTCCGGCGCGGGCACGGCCCCGGCGAGCGCGGCCGGCGCGGCCGCCCGCCGCTCGGCCACCAGGGCGAGGACGGCGACGCCCGAGCCGACCAGGGCCAGCACCGCGCCCACCCAGATGGGGGCGGTGAAGCCGAACCCGGCGGTGAGCACGGCCGCGCCGATGGCCGCCCCCAGGGCGTTGGCCACGTTGAACGCGCCCTGGTTGGCCGCCGACACCAGGCTGCCGCCGGGCACCCGCGCGGCGACGATCACCCCGTTCTGCACGACCGGGCCGAGGGCGAAGGCCAGCGTGCCGAAGAGCACCAGCAGCACGACCGCGGCCGCCGGTGTCCGGGCCAGGACGGCGAAGGCGACGAGCACGCCGGCCGTGGCGAGCAGCCCCACGACGACGAACGCGAAGCCGAAGCGGTCGCCGAGCGGGCCGCCGGCCAGCGTCCCCACGGTGGTGCCGATGCCGAAAAGCGCCAGCACCGGGGTCACCCAGACCTCGGGGATGCCGCCGAGGTCGGTGAGGATCGGGCTGACGTAGCTGTAGACGGCGAACAGGGCCGAGAAGCCGACCATGGTCAGCCCGAGGACCAGCCAGACCTGGCCGCGCCGGAAGGCCCGGAGCTCGGCCCGCAGGTCCCCGCCCTCGCCGGCCTCGTCGGGCAGCCAGGCCACCAGGCCGGCGATGGTGACCAGGCCGATGACCGCGATCCCGCCGAGCACGAGCCGCCAGCTGGTCTGCTGGGCGACGAACGTGCCCAGCGGCACGCCGATCACGTTGGCGAGGGTGAGCCCGGTCATCATCAGCGAGATCGCGCGGGTGGCCCGCCCCGGCGGTACCAGCCGCCGGGCCGCGACCGCGCCCACCCCGAAGAACGAGCCGTGCGCCAGGGCGGTGAGCACCCGGGCGGCGACCAGCGCCTCGTACGTCGGGGCCAGCGCCGAGAGCAGGTTGCCGACCGTGAAGACGACCATCAGCGCGACCAGCACCCGCCGGGGTGCGAAGCGGACCCCCAGGGCGGTGAGCGTCGGAGCGCCCAGCACCACGCCGACGGCGTAGGCGGAGATGAGCAGGCCGACGGCCGACACGGAGACCCCGAGCCCGCCGGCGATCTGGGGCAGCATCCCCATGACGACGAACTCGGTGGTGCCGATGCCGAAGGCACCGATGGCGAGGGCGAGCAGACCGCGGGGCACGGGGCAGGGCTCCTGGGGACGACGACGGTGGGGCGGCGGACGTCGTCGTCCGGCCGGGGTCGGTTGCGACCCTCTCCCGGGCCAAGCCGGTACCCCCGCGCGGCATGCCCCGACCGGCGGGTGGGGCTGCTCACACGCGGGGGGCCGGCCGGCGCGCTCAGGGCTGCAGGAGGACCTTCACCGTGCCGTCCTTCTTCTCGCGGAAGTTCGCGTAGGCCTCCGGGGCCTGCTCGAGCGGTACCCGGTGGGTGGCGAAGTCGTCGACGCCCAGGGGGTCGCCCTCGGTGAGCAGCGGCAGGATGTCGGGCACCCAGCGCCAGACGTTGGCCTGGCCCATGCGCAGCTGGACCTGCTTGTCGAACATCCGCATGAGCGGCAGCGGGTCGGTGGCGCCGCCGTAGACGCCGGACAGGGAGATCGTCCCGCCCCGGCGGACGGCCTCGATGGCGGTGTTGAGCGCGGCCAGGCGGTCGACGCCGGCCACCTGCATGACCTTCTCCATGACCGCGTCCGGGAGCACGGCCGAGGCCTTCTGCGCGGCCCAGGCGAACGGGGAGTCGTGCGCCTCCATGCCGACCGCGTCGATGACCGCGTCGGGCCCGCGCCCCTGCGTGGCGTCGCGGATGGCCGGGACGACGTCGTCCTGGTCGGTGGAGCGGATGACCTCCGTGCCGCGGGCGGTCGCCCGCCGGAGCCGCTCGGGGACGACGTCGACGCCGTACACCTTCTCGATGCCCAGGTGGCGCGCGATGCGGGTGCACATGTCGCCGATCGGTCCCAGGCCGAGCACGAGCAGCGTGCCGCCGGGCGGGGTCGCGGCGTACTGGACCGCCTGCCACGCGGTCGGCACCACGTCGGACAGGTAGACGAACCGGTCGTCGGGCAGGCCCTGGGGGACCTTGATCGGCAGCGTGTTGCCGAACGGCACGCGCAGGTACTCGGCCTGCCCGCCCGGCACCTGGCCGTAGAGCTTGGTGTAGCCGAACAGGGAGGCGCCGAAGCCCTGCTCCCGGTTCTGGGTGGTCTCGCACTGCGACTGCAGGCCCTCGGAGCACATCCAGCAGGTGCCGCAGGAGATGTTGAAGGGGACGACGACCCGGTCACCGGGCCGGACGGCGGTGACCTCCGGGCCGACCTCGCGGACGACGCCCATCGGCTCGTGGCCCATGACGTCGCCCACGGTCATGAAGGGGGCCATGACCTCGATCAGGTGCAGGTCCGACCCGCAGATGCCGCTCGAGGTGATCTCCACGATCACGTCGGTCGGCTCCTGGATCGTCGGGTCGGGGACGGTGTCCACCCGGACGTCGGCCCGGCCGTGCCAGGTGACTGCGCGCATGAGAGCTGCTCCTCGGGGTCGGTGAGCTCGGTCGGGCCTCTCCTGCCCGGCGTGAGGTGCATCGCCCCGGGCACCTGCGCCTCCCCGGCGCGTCGAGCGCGTCGCGTCACACCAGGTGACGCAGCGTCGAACCACATCCGTGAGTCTTGGTGAGCCAGGACACAAAAGCGCTGGTTAGTACCCCGGTCGTCAGATCACGAAACGGTCACGGCGTGTTTACATGGGCCCCGGCCCACCGCCCGCTCGGGTGGTGGGCCGAGTCCTGTCGCCTCCCGGAAGCCTGGTGCATGAGCCCCCTCGACCACGACCGGTCCCGCACGGTGCCCGCCTCGGGGCTCGCGCCCGTCGACGACCTGCCCGCCCTGACGTCCGACGCCGAGGCGGTCGCCCTCGCCGGGGTGCCGGACCCCGCGCCGGCCCCGCAGCTGCCCGGGCGCACCCGCCGCCGGTGGCTCGCGCCGCCCGCCCGGGCGCGTCGCCCGGCGGTGTACCTCGCCGCGGCGCTGGTCGGCGCGACGGCCCTGGGCGGGCTCACGGTCGGGGACCGGGTCGCGCTCGCGGCGGGCGCCGGCGGCTCGATGAGCGTGGCCGAGGAGCTCGGGCTGGACACCCGGTCCGACGCGACCCCCGTGACCCCCGACGCCGAGCGGCTGCAGGAGCTGACCGCCAGCCACACCGCCCGCGAGGCCGAGCAGGCCGCGGCCGCGCAGGCGCAGGTCGAGGCCGACCGGCTCGCCGCCGAGGCGGCGGCCGAGGCGGCCCGGCCGCAGGCGGTCCTCCCCGTGGCCGGGGCCCGGCTGACCAGCGGCTTCGGCGAGCGCTGGGGCCGCATGCACGCCGGCATCGACCTCGCCGCCCCGATGCGCACCCCCGAGTACGCGGCCATGGACGGCGTCGTCCTCGAGGCGGGCCCGGCCAGCGGCTACGGCCTGGTCGTCTACATCCAGCACGAGAACGGCGACGTCACCGTCTACGGGCACATGGACGAGATCCTCGTCCAGCCCGGCCAGGTCGTCCGCGCCGGCGACACGATCGCGCTGCTGGGCAACCGCGGGCAGTCCACCGGCCCGCACCTGCACTTCGAGGTCATCGTCGGCGGGCTCGGCGGGCAGAAGGTCGACCCCGTGCCGTGGCTGCAGGAGCGCGGCGTCGCCATCTGACGAGCGCGCCCCCCGGCTCGGGTGGCGCCCTGCGGGAGGATGGCCGTATGCCGCGCGCGACCGGGAGGGACTGCTGATGGGCCACGCCCACGGCCACGCCCACGGTCCCGGCCGGGGCGCCGGGACGGCGTCGGCGGCGCACCGCCGCCGGCTGGCGGTGGTGCTCGTCCTCACCCTCCTCGTGATGGTCGCCGAGGTCGTCGGGGCCCTGGTCTCCGGCTCCCTCGCGCTGCTCGCCGACGCCGGCCACATGGCCACCGACGCGCTCGGCGTCGGCCTCGCCCTGGGCGCGGTGTCCCTGGCGCAGCGCCCACCCCGGGGACGGCGGACCTTCGGCTGGCAGCGGGTGGAGATCCTCGCCGCGGTCGCCAACGGGCTGCTGCTGCTCGCGGTCACCGGCTACGTGGTGGTGGAGGCCGTGCGCCGCATCGGGGAGACGCCCGAGGTCGGCTCCGGGGTCATGCTCGGCGTCGCCTCGCTCGGCCTGGCCGTCAACCTCGTCGGGCTGGCGCTGCTGCACCGCGGCCGCACCGGGTCGCTCAACGTCCGCGGCGCCTACCTCGAGGTGCTCGGGGACGCGCTCGGCTCGGTCGCCGTGATCGCCGCCGCCGTCGTCATCGCGCTCACCGGCTGGACGCCCGCGGACACGGTGGCCTCGCTGGTCATCGCCGTCCTCGTGGCGCCGCGCGCCTGGTCGCTGCTCCGCGAGGCCGTCGACGTGCTGCTCGAGGCGGCACCCCGCGGGGTCGACCTGGACCAGGTGCGGCAGCACATCCTCGGGGTGCCCGGCGTCACCGGCGTGCACGACCTGCACGCGTGGACCATCACCTCGGGGATGCCGGTGCTCTCCGCGCACGTGGTCGTCGCCGACGAGGAGCTCGAGGCCGGGCACGGCGGGCGGGTGCTCGACGCGCTGTGCGCCTGCCTCGGGGACCACTTCGACGTCGAGCACTGCACCTTCCAGCTGGAGGCCGGCACGCACGCCGGGCACGAGGCGCCGGTCCACCACGACTGAGAGGACCCCGCGTCCCCCCACCCCTCGCCGGCTCGGGGCGGGACCCCGACGCGGGGCCGCCGTCCCCCTCACCGCTCGCGAGCTCGCGGCGAGCCTCTGGACGGGGCCGCCCTGCCCCCCCGCCGCTCGCAGGTCGGCCTCGCCCGGAGGCTCGGCCCGAGCGTGCGAGGGTCGGGAGGGGCGAGGTCCTCCTACCTGCGGGGGGCCGCCGTCGTCCGGCGGGTGCCGTCCGCGATCACACGTCCGGCCCGACCCCGAGGTGCCTGCGGGGTGGGAGAGTGGGGGCGCTGGGCACGACGGGCGGGAGGCAGCGGTGGACCACGGTCAGCACTCGGGCATGTGGGTGCCCCCCGAGCCGCCGACGTGGGGGCGGATGTTCCTGCCGCACCTCGACGCGTGGTCGGTGCTGGCGGTGCTGAGCCTGCTCGGGGCGGTGGCCTACCTGGTCGCCCACGTCCGGCTGCGCCGCACCGGCGTGGCCTGGCCGTGGTGGCGGCCGGCCTCCTGGCTGGCCGGCTGCGCCGCGCTGTTCGCCGTCACGGGCACCTGGCTCAACGGCTACAGCATGGTGCTGTTCAGCATGCACATGGCCCAGCACATGGTGCTGTCGATGGTGGCGCCGTTGCTGCTGCTCCTGGGCGCGCCCGTGACGCTGGCCCTGCGCACCCTGCCCCGCGGCCGGGGCCTGGCCGGCGTCCCCCGGGCGCTGCTGCTCGACGCGCTGCACAGCCGGGTCGCCCGCGTGCTGTCGCACCCGGCGTTCACGCTGCCGCTGTTCCTGGTCAGCCTCTACGGCGTCTACTTCACGCCGCTGTTCGACGCGCTCATGGCCGACCCGGTCGGGCACCAGTTCATGCTGGCCCACTTCACCGTGACCGGGCTGCTGTTCTTCGGCCCGATCCTGGCCCAGGACCCGTGGCCCCGCACGGTCGGGCACGGCGGCCGGATCCTCGAACTGCTCATCCCCATGCCGTTCCACGCCTTCTTCGGCGTCTCGATCCTCATGGCCGGCTCGCTGGTCGTGCAGACCTTCGCCGACCCGCCCGCGGGCTGGGGCGTGAACCCGCTCGTCGACCAGAAGACCGCCGGCAGCATCGCCTGGTCCTTCGGCGAGCTCCCGACCATCTTCGTGCTGGCCATCGTGCTGTTCTCGTGGATGGGCTCGGAGGACCGCCGGGCCCGGCGCCTGGACCGCGCCGCCGTCCGCACCGAGGACGCCGAGCTGGAGGCCTACAACGCCCGCCTGCGGGCGATGGCCGCCCGCTCCGCCGGTCCCTGACCCGGCCACCCGACCCGCCGGGGCCGAGGGGGCCGTTTGCCACGATGGGCGCGTGCCGGTCTCCCTCGTGCTCACGACGGACACGCACGTCCCCACGCGGGCCCGCGACCTGCCCCGTGCCCTGTGGGCCGCGATCGACGCGGCCGACGTGGTCGTCCACGCCGGTGACTGGGTGGACGTCGCCCTGCTCGACCGCTTCGAGGAGCGCGCGCGGCGGCTGCTGGCGGTCCACGGCAACAACGACCACGGGGCACTGCGCGAACGGCTCCCGGAGGTGGCCCGCGCCGAGATCGGCGGCATCCGGTTCGCCGTCGTCCACGAGACGGGGGGCAAGCACGGCCGGGAGGAGCGCTGCGCGGCCCGCTTCCCCGACGTCGACGTCCTCGTGTTCGGGCACAGCCACATCCCCTGGGACACCACCGCGGCTGGCGGGCTGCGGCTGCTCAACCCCGGCTCGCCCACCGACCGGCGCCGGCAGCCGCACGGCACGTACGTCACCGCCGTCGCCGACGCCGGGGTCCTCTCCGAGGTGACCTTCCACCCGGTCCCGCGGTGAGCGCCCGCCGGCCCTGGCCGCCGGGCGCGGTTGCCCTGCTGGCCTGCCCGGTGTGCGACGGGCCGCTGGCCGCCCTGCCCGGGGACGCCGGGCTCCGCTGCCCCGCCGGTCACTCGTTCGACCGGGCCCGTCAGGGGCACGTCACGCTGCTGCCGCCGGGGCACCGGCCGCCGTCCGGCGACACCGCCGGGATGGTCGCCGACCGGGTCGCCTTCCTGGCCGCCGGCCACTTCGGGCGGCTCACCGCAGCCCTCGCCGACGCCGTCCTCGCGGGGGAGGGGCCGCCGCCGGAGGCGGTGCTCGACCTGGGCGGGGGGACCGGCCACCACCTGGCCGGCGTGCTCGGGCGCGCGCCCGGGGCGGTGGGGCTGGTGCTCGACTCGTCCCGCTACGCCGCCCGCCGCGCCGCCGGCGCGCACCCGCGGGCGGTGGCCGTGGTCGCCGACAGCTGGGCCCGGCTGCCGGTGCGCGACGCCGTCGTCGACCGGGTGCTCGTGGTGTTCGCCCCCCGCAACGGGCCGGAGACCGCCCGGGTGCTGCGACCCGGCGGCCGCCTCGTCGTCGCCACCCCCGCGCCGGAGCACCTCGCCGAGATCGTGGCCCCCCTGGGCCTGCTCCGGGTCGAACCGGGCAAGGCCGAGCGGCTCGCCGCCGGCCTCGACCCGCACCTGCGGGCCGCGGGGACGACCCCGGTGCGCGCCCGCCTGCGGCTGGACCGGACGGCGGTGCGCGCGCTGGTGGGCATGGGGCCGCACGCCCACCACCTCGCCCCCGGTGCCCTCGACCGGGCGCTGGCGGGGTTGCCCGAGCCGACCCCGGTCACCCTCGCCGTCGACGTCGGGACCTGGGTGCGGTCGGGGTGAGCGGCCCGCCCGCGGTCACGGTTCGGCCGCAGGACCGCCACGCTCCTCCCGCGCCCGGGGGGCGGTCCGCGGCACCGTCTAAGCTCGCGACCGTGACGATCGCACCCGCACCGATCGTGAGCCGGCCGAGCCCGGCTCACGGGGTCGAGAAGGGCTCGCGGCTCTCGAACCTGCTGCGGACCACCGACCACAAGACCATCGGCCTGATGTACCTGGCCACCTCGTTCTTCTGGTTCGTGATCGGTGGCCTGATGGCCCTGCTCATGCGCGGCGAGCTGGGCCAGCCGGGGCTGCAGTTCCTCTCGCCCGAGCAGTACAACCAGCTGGTCACCATGCACGGCACGGTGATGCTGCTGTTCTTCGCCACGCCGCTGTTCTTCGCGTTCTCGAACCTGATCATGCCGCTGCAGATCGGTGCGCCCGACGTGGCGTTCCCGCGGCTGAACAGCTTCTCCTACTGGCTGTTCCTCTTCGGCAGCACGATCGCCGTCTCCGGGTTCTTCACCCCCGGTGGCGCCGCCGACTTCGGCTGGTACGCCTACACCCCGCTGTCCAGCGTCGTGCACTCCCCGGGTGCGGGTGCCGACCTGTGGATCGCCGGCCTGGCCGTCTCCGGCCTGGGCACCATCCTCGGTGGCGTCAACTTCATCGCCACGATCGTCTGCCTGCGGGCGCCGGGGATGACGCTGTTCCGGATGCCGATCTTCTGCTGGAACACGCTGGTCACCAGCCTGCTGGTCCTGCTGGCCTTCCCGATCCTCACCGCGGCGCTGTTCGCGCTCCTCGCCGACCGGCAGCTCGGGGCCCTGGTGTACTCGCCGGAGAACGGCGGGCCGATGCTGTGGCAGCACCTGTTCTGGTTCTTCGGGCACCCCGAGGTCTACATCATCGCGCTGCCGTTCTTCGGCATCGTCACCGAGATCATCCCGGTGTTCAGCCGCAAGCCGCTGTTCGGCTACAAGGGCATGGTCTTCGCGACCATCGCCATCGGCGGCCTGTCGCTGACCGTGTGGGCGCACCACATGTACGCCACCGGCGCGGTGCTGCTGCCGTTCTTCGCGTTCCTGACCTACCTGATCGCGGTGCCGACCGGCATCAAGTTCTTCAACTGGATCGGCACCATGTGGCGGGGTCAGCTGACCTTCGAGACGCCGATGCTGTTCTCCCTCGGGTTCATGGTCACCTTCCTGCTCGGCGGCCTGACCGGCGTGCTGCTGGCCTCGCCGCCGCTGGACTGGCACGTCAACGACAGCTACTTCGTCGTCGCGCACTTCCACTACGTGGTCTTCGGCACCGTGGTGTTCGCCGCCTACGCGGGGGTCTACTTCTGGTTCCCGAAGATGTGCGGCCGGATGATGGACGAGCGGCTGGGCAAGCTGCACTTCTGGCTCACCTTCGTCGGCTTCCACGCCACGTTCCTCATCCAGCACTGGCTGGGCAACGAGGGCATGCCGCGCCGCTACGTCAACTACCTGGCCAGCGACGGCTTCACCACCATGCACGTGGTCTCGACCATCGGGTCCTTCGTGCTCGGGGCCTCGACGATCCCGTTCTTCTACAACGTCTGGAAGTCCTGGCGGTTCGGCCCGCTGGCGCTGCGGGACGACCCCTGGGGCCACGGCAACTCGCTGGAGTGGGCGACCTCGTCGCCGCCGCCGCGGCACAACTTCACCGAGATCCCGCGGATCCGTTCCGAGCGCCCGGCGTTCGAGGCCCACTACCCGCACCTGCTCGAGCGGCTGGAGTCGGAGAAGCACGTGGGCAAGCGGCACGAGCCCTTCGGCGGGGTCAGCGAGCTGGGGCTCACCGGCGGCGCCCGGCACGGGAGCCGGGACCCCGACCCGACCTGAGGAAGGACCCCCCTGCCCCCCCACCGCTCGCAGGCTCGCGGCGGGGCCCTGCAGGGGGGCCGCCCGTCCTCCCGGGACGGCGCTGCGCGGCGACGCCCCGCCGGCTCGAGCCGGCGGGGCGTCGCCGCGTCCACGGCGGGGAGCCCCCGGGCAGGCGGACGCCCGCGGTGCGGCACGATGGCGGCCGTGCCGCTGGACCGCAACCCCCGCACCACCCTGGAACCACCGGCCGACGGAGCCCGCGCCCTGCTCACCGTGACCGGCGCCGACCGGCCCGGTGTCACCGCCCGGCTCTTCTCCGCCCTGGCCGGCAACGGCTCGGGCGTCCCCGCCGTCGAGGTGGTCGACGTCGAGCAGGTCGTCGTCCACGGCCAGCTCGTCCTGGGCGTCGTCGTGCGCGCCTCGGAGGGGACCGACGAGGCCGCCTTCCTCACCCACCTCGGCGGGCTGGCGGAGGAGGTCGGCGCGGCCACCGGTGTCCGGGTCGCGGTGGAGGCGGCGCCCGACGGCGGGCTGGACGCCGCACCCGCCGGCCGGCTGCACCACGTGATCGTGCTGGGCCGCCCGGTGCCGCCCGCGGCCGTCGCCGGCGCGGCGTCGGCGATCGCCGGCGTGGGCGGCAACATCGACGCGATCCGCCGGCTGTCGGACTACCCGGTGACCTCCTTCGAGCTGACCGTCTCCGGCGCGGAGGCGGTCGCCCTGCGCGGCGCCCTGGCCTCCGTGGCTGCCGGGACGGGCGCCGACATCGCCGTCGAGCAGGTCGGACTGGCCCGGCGGGCCAAGCGGCTCATCGTGCTCGACGTGGACTCGACCCTGGTCCGCGGCGAGGTCATCGACGAGCTCGCCGAGCGCGCCGGCCGGGCCGCGGAGGTCGCCCGCATCACCGCCGCCGCGATGAACGGCGAGCTGGACTTCGCGGAGTCGCTGCGGGCCCGGGTCGCGGCCCTGGCCGGGCTGCCGGTGGAGGTCCTCGACGAGGTGCGCGGGGCGCTGGTGCTGACGCCGGGCGCGCGCACGCTGATCCGGACCCTGCAGCGGCTGGGGTTCCGCTGCGGCATCGTCAGCGGCGGGTTCACCCAGATCACCGACCCCCTCGCCGAGCAGCTCGGGCTGGACTTCGCCGCGGCCAACACCCTCGAGGTGGCCGGTGGCCGGCTCACCGGCGGTCTGGTCGGCGAGATCGTCGACCGCGCCGGCAAGGCCCGGGCGCTCGAGCGGTTCGCCGCCGAGTACGGCATCCCGATGGACCAGACGGTGGCGGTCGGGGACGGCGCCAACGACCTCGACATGCTCGGCGTGGCCGGGCTCGGCATCGCGTTCAACGCCAAGCCCTACGTCCGCGAGCAGGCGCACACCGCGCTCAACCAGCCCTACCTGGACGCCGTCCTCCAGGTGCTGGGGTTCACCCGCGAGGAGGTCCTCGACGCCGTGTGACCGGGCCGGAGCCGCGGGCGGGCCGGTACCCGCGGGCCGGCCGGGGACCGCGGGTCGGCCGCGACCGGCTCAGGAGTGCCGCACCGGCCGGTGCACGTCCCCGGTCAGCTCCACCCCCGCGCCGCGGAGCTGGTCGAGCGCCGCTTCGGTGGTCGCCGCGGCCACGCCCGCGGTCAGCGGCAGCAGCACCCGGACGGCGAAGCCCTCCCGGACGGCGTCCAGCGCGGTCGCCCGGACGCAGTGGTCCGCGGTGAGCCCGGCGATGTCGACGGCGTCCACCCCGCGCGCCCGCAGCCAGTCGGCCAGCGCCACGCCGTCCGCCCGGCCCTCGAACCCGGAGTACGCCGCGGCGTGCTCACCCTTGTCGAAGACGGCCTCGATGGGTCCGCGGTCCAGCCGCGGGTGCAGCTCCTCGCCCCCCGTACCGACCACGCAGTGCGCCGGCCACGTGTCGACGTAGTCGGGCACCTCGGCGAAGTGCCCGCCGGGGTCGACGTGGTGGTCGCGGGTGGCGACCACGTGCGCGTACTCCCCGCGGCGGTCCCGCAGGTGCTCGGTGATCCGCGCGGCGACCTCGGCCCCGCCGTCGACCGCCAGGCTCCCGCCCTCGGTGAAGTCGTTCTGCACGTCCACCACCAGCAGCGCACGGGTCATCACGGGTCCTCCTCTCAGGCCGTCAGTGTCTCGATCGCGCAGTCCCCGCGGGAGAGGGCGAAGGCCTCCGCGGGCAGGGCCCCCCGGGCCCGCGCGTGGTGCGCCCGCGCCTCGGCCAGCAGCTCCCGGGCGGAGCGGTCGTCGCAGAGGGCACCGTCCCGGACCAGCGGCACGAGCAGTTCCCGGTCCCCGTCCCGTGCCAGGACCGGCTCGCTGGTGACCACCTCCGCGGTCGCCACGCCGTCGGCGTCGTGCCGCCGGACGGCGCTCTTGCGGCCGCCCACCGAGTTCTTCCCCTCGGAGCGCTTGGCGACCGGCACGCCGTCCCGCTCGACCAGCTTGTAGACCATCCCCGCCGCCGGGGCGCCGGACCCGGTGACCAGGGAGGTGCCCACGCCGTAGCCGTCGACCGGCGCGGCCATGAGCCCGGCGATGGCGTACTCGTCGAGGTCGCTGGTGACGATGACCCGCGTGCGGTGCGCGCCGAGCTCGTCGAGCAGGGCCCGGGCGCGGGTGGCCAGCGTGGGCAGGTCCCCGGAGTCGAGGCGGATCGCGCCCAGCTCGGGGCCGGCCACCCGCACCGCCGTCCGGATCCCCTGCTCGACGTCGTAGGTGTCGACCAGCAGCGTGGTGCCCACCCCGAGCGCGGCCACCTGGGCGCGGAAGGCCGACTCCTCGTCGTCGTGCAGGAGGGTGAAGGCGTGCGCGCTGGTGCCCGCCGTGGGCACGCCGTAGCGCCGGCCGGCCTCCAGGTTCGAGGTGGTGGCGAAGCCGACCAGGTGGGCGGCCCGCGCGCAGGCGACCGCCGACTCCTCGTGGGTGCGCCGCGACCCCATCTCGATGCACGGGCGCTCGCAGGCCGCGGTGACCATGCGGGCGGCCGCGGAGGCGATCGCGCTGTCGTGGTTGAGCACGGAGAGCACCAGGGTCTCCAGCAGCACGGCCTCGGCGAAGGGGGCGCGGACGCTGAGCACCGGGGAGCCGGGGAAGTAGAGCTCGCCCTCGGCGTAGCCGTCGACGTCGCCGCCGAAGCGGAAGTCGGCCAGCCAGTCCAGCAGCCGCGGGTCGGTGAGCCCCTGGTCCCGCAGCGCGGCCAGCTCGTCGTCCCCGAACCGGAAGCGGGGCAGCATCTCCAGCAGCCGCCCGGTGCCGGCCACGACGCCGTACCGGCGGCCGTGCGGCAGGCGGCGGGCGAACACCTCGAAGACGCAGTCGCGGGCGGCCGTCCCGTCGGCGAGCGCGGCGGCGACCATCGTGAGCTCGTACCGGTCGGTGAGCAGCGCGGGTCCGGGTGGCATGGCCCTGGAGCCTAGGGCGGTCGGCGGGTGCCCACCGCCGGAGGAGCGCCGTCCTAGAGTGGGGACGTGGCCGCACCGCTCGCGCCCGCACGGACGCCCGAGGAGACCGTCGAGGAGCACGGCGACCTCGACCGCCCGTGGGTGACCATCGTCTGGAACGACCCGGTCAACCTCATGAACTACGTGACCTACGTGCTGCAGGAGCTGTTCGGCTACGACGAGCCGACGGCGACCACGCTGATGCTGCAGGTCCACCACGAGGGCCGGGCCGTCGTCAGCTCCGGGCCCCGGGAGCGCATGGAGCACGACACCAGCCGGCTGCACGCCTACGGGCTGTGGGCCAGCTACCAGCGCGACTCGTGAGGGCCTTCCGACGCCGCGGCGACGCGGTCGAGGCGCGCCTGGAGCCCGCGGAGGCCGGCATCGTCGGCCTGCTGCTCGACCAGCTCGAGCAGCTGCTGACCGCCGAGGCCGCCGACGTCGCCGGGGACCCCGTTCTCGAGCGGCTCTTCCCGGCCGGCCACCGCGGCGATGCCGAGCTCGCCGCCGAGTACCGGGAGCTCACCGAGGACTCGCTGCGCGGCGGCAAGGCCGACGACCTCGCCACCGTGCGGGCCACGCTGCCCCCGCGGGGCGGCGTCGTCCGCCTCGACGCCGACCAGGCCGGCGCCTGGCTGCGCACCAGCAACGACCTGCGGCTGGCCCTGGGCACCCGGCTCGACGTGCGGGAGGACACCGAGCCCCCGGAGGACCTCACCTCCGAGGAGGCCCAGCAGCTGGCCGTCTACTACTGGCTCACCGGCCTGCAGGGGTCGCTCGTCGACGCGCTCGCCGGCGGTCGCGCCGGCCGAAGGTGAGCAGCACCAGCGCCACCAGCAGCAGGTCCAGGACGAAGAACACCGACACGAGGCTCGGCATCTCCACGTCGCGCACCACCGCCCCCACCGCGGAGACGAGGACGACGGCCGAGAGCAGGAACACCAGCAGCAGCGTCAGGGACCGGATGGTGACCAGCAGCACCAGCGAGGCCCGGTCGGCGGCCACGTCGCTGCTGTAGTGCCCGCTGCGCCGCAGCACCCCGCGGGCGCCGAGGGCCAGGGCCGGCACCGCCAGGAGCAGGACACCGGCGACCATCAGCACCTCGAGCAGCACGGTGCGCACCGTATCGGGGTGCCCGGACCCCCCGGCGGGGCCGCGCCCCCCGGTGCCCGCGCGGCCGGGGCCGCCCCGTCACGGGGCCTGCACGGCGGGCGGGGGACGACGCCCTCCTAGACTGGGCGCGTGCTGCGCATCGACCGCGCGACCTACGACGCCATCGTGGCCCACGCCCGGGGGGACCACCCGGACGAGGCCTGCGGCGTCGTCGCCGGGCCCGAGGGCAGCGACCGCCCGGAGCGGTTCATCCCGATGCTCAACGCCGCGCGCTCGCCCACCTTCTACGAGTTCGACTCGCAGGACCTGCTGCGGCTGTACCGGGAGATGGACGACCGCGACGAGGTGCCGGTGGTCATCTACCACTCGCACACGGCCACCGAGGCCTACCCCTCGCGCACCGACATCAGCTACGCCTCGGAGCCCGACGCCCACTACGTGCTGGTCTCCACGCGGCACCACGGGGAACGGACCGGCCTGGCCGGCGACGAGGTCGAGTTCCGCAGCTTCCGCATCGTCGACGGCGAGGTGCGCGAGGAGGACGTCGAGGTCGTCGAGTCCTACCTGTTCGGGCACTCGCCGACGACCGTCGTCTACGACTGAAGAACACCCCGTCCCCCCACGCCTCGCAGGCTCGGCGCGGGACCCTGGACGGGGCCGGGCCGCCGGGCCGCCGGGCCGCCGGGCCGCCGCGGAATGCCCCGCGGCACGCGGGCGTTGCCCGACCAGACGCTCCCGACCGCGTGCACGCCTGCCGCGGGTCGGCCACCCCCCAGCACAGAGGAGAATGCAGACGCCATGGCCATCGAGGTCCGGATCCCGACCATCCTGCGCACCCACACCGGCGGCAGCAAGACCGTCGAGGGCAACGGCGACACCCTGGGCGCGCTCGTCGACGACCTCGACGCGAAGCACCCCGGCCTGAAGAACCGCCTCGTGACCGAGGAGGGCAAGCTGCACCGCTTCGTCAACGTCTACGTCAACGACGAGGACGTCCGCTTCACCGGCGCGCTCGACACCCAGGTCAAGGACGGCGACTCCGTGACGATCCTCCCGGCGGTCGCCGGCGGCTGCTGAGCGGCGCCGCCCGCACCGCGACCGCCCCCGCCCGTCCCCGGAGATCCCATGGCCCGCTTCGCCTCCCTCGTCGACTCGCTCGGCGGCACCCCGCTCGTGGGGCTGCCGACGCTGTCGCCGACCCCCGACGTCCGGCTGTGGGCCAAGCTCGAGGACCACAACCCCACCGGGTCGATCAAGGACCGCGCGGCCATCTCGATGATCGAGGCGGCCGAGAAGGAGGGCCGGCTCAAGCCGGGGGACACCATCCTCGAGCCGACCAGCGGGAACACCGGCATCTCGCTGGCCATGGTGGCCCGGCAGCGCGGCTACCGGCTGATCTGCGTCATGCCCGAGAACACCTCCGTGGAGCGGCGCCAGCTGCTGGAGATGTACGGCGCGCAGATCATCAGCTCCCCGGCGGCGGGCGGCTCCAACCAGGCGGTCGCGGTGGCCAAGGGCCTGGCCGCCGAGCACGACGACTGGGTGATGCTCTACCAGTACGGCAACCCGGCCAACGCCGAGGCGCACTACACCGGGACCGGCCCGGAGATCCTCGCCGACCTCCCGTCGATCACCCACTTCGTCGCCGGGCTGGGCACCACCGGCACGCTCATGGGCTGCTCGCGCTACTTCCGCGAGCACAAGCCCGACGTCCGGGTCATCGCCGCCGAGCCCCGCTACGGCGAGCTCGTCTACGGCCTGCGCAACATCGACGAGGGGTTCGTCCCCGAGCTCTACGACCCGGAGCTGCTCGACTCCCGGTTCAGCGTGGGCCCGCAGGACGCCGTCCGCCGGACCCGCCAGCTGGTGGAGCAGGAGGGCATCTTCGCCGGCATCTCGACCGGCGCGATCCTGCACGCGGCGCTGGGCATCGCCGACAAGGAGGTCGCGGCCGGGCGCCGGGCCGACATCGTGTTCATCGTCTGCGACGGCGGGTGGAAGTACCTGTCCACCGGCGCCTACGCCGGCACCCTGGACGAGGCCACCGCGGCGCTGGAGGGCCAGCTCTGGGCCTGAACCGGGCGTGAGCCCGGTCTCCCGACCCCGGCGGCTAGCCTCACCTGCGTCGTCGGCGTGGCAGCGAGGGGCGGTCGGGTGAGGCTCACGGTGGTCGGCTGCTGCGGCAGCGGTCCCGGCCCGGCGTCGCCGGCATCCTGCTACCTGGTCGAGCACGACGGCTTCCGCGTGCTGCTCGACCTGGGCAACGGCGCCTTCGGCACCCTGCAGGCACTCGCCGACCCGGCCACGATCGACGCGCTCTACCTGTCGCACCTGCACGCCGACCACTGCCTCGACGTCGCCCCCTTCATCGTCTGGCACCGCTACTCGGGGCGCTCCCGCGGCCGGCCGGTGCCGCTCTACGCCCCGGCCGGCGCCGACCGGCGGCTCGCGGCGGCCTACTACGGGGACACCGCGCCGCTGGAGGACGTCTTCGACTTCACGCTGCTCACCGGCGCGCCGTTCGACCTCGGGCCCTTCCGCGTGCAGACGGTCCGCACCGCGCACCCGGTGGAGTGCCACGCCGTCCGGTTGACCGCCGGTGGCCGGTCGCTGGTCTACACCGGTGACACCGGCGCCAGCGCGGACGTCGTCGGCCTCGCCCGGGGGGCCGACGTCCTGCTGGCCGAGGCGGCGCACCCCGACGTCCCCGGCTTGCCGCCGGGCCTGCACCTCACCGGCCGCGAGGCCGGGGAGCACGCCGCGGCGGCCGGCGCGGACCGGCTGCTGCTGACCCACGTGCCCGCCTGGGTGGACGCCGGTGCCCAGCTCAGCGACGCCCGGGCGGTGTTCCCCTCCGCCGAGCTGGTGGCGCCCGGCGCCACCTATGACGTCTGATGCAGGACCTCCTGCCCCCCACCGGGGGAGGACCCCGTCCTCCGCACCCGTCGCAGGCTCGTGGCGGCACCCGGGACGGGGCCGCGGCGGGCCCCTGCAGGAGGCCGCCTGTTCGTCCCCGCTTGCCCGGTCACGCGCCCGCGGGCACGGTGGGCCGGTGGTCGACGACGAACGGGACGGCGTCCGGCTGACCAGCCTGGACTCGGAGCTCGGCGACGGCCTCGGGGTGACCAAGGGCGACCTGGTCGACCACCTCGACGCCTTCGCCGACCGGCTGGTGCCGCAGCTGGCCGGCCGCCCGCTGTCGGTGGTGCGGGTCCGCCCCGGGCAGCAGCCGTTCGTGCAGCGCAACGTGCCCAAGGGCGCACCGGGCTGGGTGCGCACCGTGCCGGTGTGGTCCGCCGCCACGCACCGCGAGGTGCACATGGTGCTCTGCGAGGACCGCCGCACGCTGCTGTGGCTGGCCAACCAGCGGGCGGTCGAGTTCCACGTCCCCTTCCTGCCCGCCGGCGCCGAGCGGCCGACCGGGCTCGTGGTGGACCTCGACCCGCCCGAGGGCGCCGACTTCGACGTGGTGGTGCGCGCGGCCGGGCTGGTGCGCCGGGCCCTCGCCGAGGCCGGTCTGGGCGGTGCCGTGAAGACCAGCGGGTCCAAGGGCGTGCACGTCGTCGTCCCGGTGCGGGGCGCGCGGGTGGAGGACGTCGCCGCCGCCACCCGCGCGCTGGCGGTCCGGGCCGAGCGGCTCGACCCGGAGCTGGCGACCACCGCCTACATCCGCGAGGACCGCCACGGCCGGGTCTTCCTCGACGCGACCCGCTCGGGGACCTCGACGATCGTCGCCGCCTACAGCCCCCGGGCCCGGCCCGGCCTGCCGGTGTCGGCGCCGGTCCGGTGGGAGGACCTGCCGGCCGCGCGGCCCGGCGGGGTCACCGTCCGGACGGCGGGGGAGCTGCGGGAGCAGGAGGCCTGGTCGTCGCTGCTGCCCGCCCCGCAGGACCTGCCGGCCGAGCTGGTCGAGGAGGGCCGGGCGATCCCGCCGGCCCGGGTCCAGGCGATGCACGAGGGACGTCGCCGGGCGCGGGCGCGGCGCGCGGACGGCGGGGGCTGACGTCCCGGGGCCGGTGTCCACAGCCGCCCGCCGGTCCACAGCTGGGGCCGGGAGCGGCCGCGTCCCGTCGCACCCCGGGCGCACGCTGCCGGGCATGACGACCGACCCGCAGACCACCGCCTGGCTCGACCAGGAGGACGCCCACCTCGCCCAGGTCATCCGCTCCTCGCGCTGGGCGGTGCAGTACGTCGGCGCAGGTGACCGGCCCGACGAGCCCGCCTTCGGCTACACCATCGGCCTGTTCGGCATGGGGCACCCCGAGCTGGTCGTCGTCGGCCTCGACGTCGACACCGCGCACGGGGTCCTGCAGCGCGCGGCGGGCGAGGTGGCCGTCGGCCGCGACCTGGTGCCCGGGGAGCTGCTCACCTGGCCCGACTGGGAGGGCGTCCTGGTCGTCGAGGTCTGCCCGAACCCCGGGGAGGTCCTGCTGGGCGCCAACCGCTTCTACCAGCGGCCGCCCGAGTACTCCGTGCCCGCCCACCAGCTGGCCTGGCGGCACGTCGAGGGCCGCTTCCCGTGGGAACCCGGGTACGCCTGCGGGCCGGAGTGCCAGCCCCGGCCGGGGACGTGGCGGGCGTGACGTGCGGTGCGGGCGGCCACCGGCCCGGCGGGGCCCCCGGCGTGGACGGCACCGGCCGGGCCGGTCCCGGAGGGCGTCAGCCCAGGCCGAGGTCGCGCCGCAGCTTGGCGACGTGGCCGGTCGCCTTCACGTTGTAGGCGGCCTTCTCGATCCGCCCCTCGGTGTCGACCACGAACGTCGAGCGGATCACGCCCACGACCTCCTTGCCGTAGAGCTTCTTGGGCCCGTAGGCGCCGTAGGCCTGCAGCACCTGCTTGCCGACGTCGGAGACCAGCGTGATGCCCAGGTCCTCCTTCTCGCGGAAGCGCAGCAGCTGCTCCGGCGGGTCGGGGGAGATGCCGATGATGTCCAGGCCGGCCTCGGCCAGCTCGCCCGCGGCGGCGGTGAAGTCGACGGCCTGCGTGGTGCAGCCCGGCGTCATCGCCGCCGGGTAGCAGTAGACGATGACGCGGCGGCCCCGGTGGTCGGCCAGCGAGACGGGGTTGCCGTCGGCGTCGGGCAGCGTGAACTCCGGCGCCGGGTCGCCGGGGGAGAGGCGGACGGGGGCGCTCGCGGGGGCGCTGTCGGTCATGGGCGGCATCCTGCCGTGCCCCGTCGGCCGCCTCCAGCACCCCTCCCCGGTGGCGGGTGCCGCACCTGCTCGGTCAGCCGGCGAGGAAGGACAGCCGCACGTGGCGCTGCGGGTTGTCGGTGTTGGTGTCCACCAGGCAGATGCGCTGCCAGGTGCCCAGCTGCAGCCGCCCCTCGAGCACGGGGACGCTGGCGTGCGGGGGCACGAAGGCCGGCAGCACGTGGTCGCGGCCGTGCCCGGGGCTGCCGTGCCGGTGCTGCCACCGGTCGTCGCGGGGCAGCAGCTCGTCGAGCTGGGCGAGCAGGTCGCCGTCGCTGCCCGCGCCGGTCTCGATGACGGCCACCCCGGCCGTCGCGTGCGGCACGAAGACGTGCAGGAGTCCGTCTGCCTCGTCACGGACGAACTCGGCGCACTCGTCGGTCAGGTCGACCACGGTGGGCACCCCGCCGGTGCGCACCGCCCGCAGCTCCGAACGCATGGGGGTCATTACACCGCGACCGGCTCGCGTCGGCCCGCGGGCCCGGCCCGCCCCGGCCGCCCGCCACCCGTGGCGGCCGGACGGCCCGGAGGGCGCCCACCCGGGCGCACTACTGTCGGCACACGTGACAGCGACCCCCGGCTCCCGCCCCGACGGCCGGGCGGCCGACCAGCTCCGCCCGGTCACCATCACCCGCCAGTGGCTCGACCACGCGGAGGGGTCGGTGCTGGTCGAGTTCGGCCGCACCCGCGTGCTGTGCGCGGCCAGCGTCACCGAGGGCGTGCCCCGCTGGCGCAAGGGCTCGGGCCTGGGCTGGGTCACCGCCGAGTACGCGATGCTGCCCCGGGCGACGCACACCCGGGGCGACCGCGAGTCGGTCAGGGGCCGCATCGGGGGGCGCACGCACGAGATCAGCCGCCTGGTGGGGCGGTCGCTGCGCGCGGCCGTCGACCTCGGCGCGCTGGGCGAGAACAGCATCGCCGTCGACTGCGACGTCCTGCAGGCCGACGGGGGCACCCGCACCGCGGCTATCACCGGCGCCTACGTCGCGCTGGCCGACGCCGTCGCCTGGCTGGGGCAGCGGCGCCGCCTGGTCCGGCCCACGGCGCTGGCCCGGTCGGTGGCCGCGGTGAGCGTCGGCGTGGTCGACGGCCAGCCGCGGCTGGACCTCGCCTACGAGGAGGACGTCCGCGCCGGCACCGACATGAACGTGGTGTGCACCGGCGACGGCAGCTTCGTCGAGGTCCAGGGCACCGCGGAGAACGGCGTGTTCGACCGCGCGGCCCTCGACGCGCTGCTCGACCTCGCCGTCGCCGGCTGCGCGGAGCTGACCCGGATGCAGACCGAGGCCCTGGCCGCGGACGCGGGGCGACGGTGAGCACGCGCCTGCTCCTCGCCACCCGCAACGCCGGCAAGCTCGCCGAGCTCCAGCGGCTGCTGACCTCCGCGGTCCGCGGGGTGGAGGTGGTCGGTCTCGGCGACGTCCCGGCCTACCCCGAGGTGCCCGAGACCGGGGCGACGTTCGCCGAGAACGCCCTGCTCAAGGCCCGCGAGGCGGTGCGGCACACCCGGCTGCCCGCGGTCGCGGACGACTCCGGGCTGGCCGTGGACGCCCTCAACGGGATGCCCGGGGTGCTCAGCGCCCGGTGGTCGGGCCGGCACGGCGACGACCGCGCCAACACCGCGCTGCTGCTCGGGCAGCTCGCCGACGTCCCCGACGACCGCCGCGGGGCCGCCTTCGTGTGCGCCGCCGCCCTCGTGACCCCCGACGGCGCCGAGCACGTGGTGGAGCGGGCGTGGCGGGGGCGGGTGGTCCGCGCGGAGCGGGGCACCAATGGCTTCGGCTACGACCCGGTGTTCGTGCCGGACGGCCTCGAGCTCACCTCCGCCGAGCTGCCCCCGGAGGAGAAGGACGCGCGCAGCCACCGCGGCCAGGCCTTCGCGGCGCTCGTCCCGCTGGTCGGCGAGGTCCTCGGCCCCGCCTGACCGCCGGCCGGGCGGCCCCGCCGGCGGCGCACCGGCCGGGACCCGCCCCGCCCGGTCGCTCCGCGGCCTCACCCGCCCGGGCGAGTCCGCCGGCCACCGGCTGCACCCCGGAGCCCGGGCCGCCGTCCACCGGGGGCAACCGGTGCGGCCCGCGCCGGCGCGGACGGGGAGGCCGGCATGGCGGACGAGGTCGTCGGGACGGCGGCGCCCAGCCGCGTGGTGGTCCTCGTCCCCGTCCACGACGCGGCGGCCGGCACCGGGGCCACCCTCGCCGCGCTGCAGGAGCAGACCCGCCGCCCGGACCGCGTCGTGGTCATCGCCGACAACTGCACCGACGACACCGCCGTCATCGCCCCAGGTCTACGACACCCTCGCCCTCACCGAGGACAACGAGCTCATCCTGGCCCTCAAGACGCTCGGCTGGTGGCTGACCAGCCCGGTGGAGTGCTCGGTCGTCACGGAGACCATGCCGACCTGGCTGGACCCGTGGAAGCAGCGCATGCGGTGGCAGCGCGGGGCGGTAGAGACTCTCCGGCACCACCGCGTCAACCGGGTCACGCTGCGCTACTGGGGCCAGCAGGTCGGCATCGGCCTCGGTGTGCTCGCCTTCCAGGCCTACCTGCTGCTCACCGTGCTCGTCCTGCTCCGCGGGGGCCGGTGCAGTCCAACGCCTTCTGGGGGTGCGGTGGGCCCTGCGGCGGCGTGAGCACCGGGGGGAGGTGCTGACATGTACACCACGGCGGGTCACGTGACCGCCCGCGGCGTCGGTGGGTCCACGACGCTGGCCTGCACCGGCCTCGACCACGTCGCGCTGGCCGTCGCGGCCGTGGCGCTGGTCGTCGCCGGTCTGGCGCTGCTCGAGCTGGTGCCGCCCCGGCCCCGGTGACGCCCGGGTGCCCGGCGCGCCGACGCCCTCCTCGGGGGGTCGGTCCACCGACCGCCGGCCGCGACCGCTGCGTCCGGCCGAGCCGTGCGGCAGCCCTGCCCGGGGTTCGCGCGCAGGACGCGGGCCGGCGGGGCGGCTACGGTCCCGCTGTGGAGCTCTCGCGCACCGCCCGCCTGGACGTCCTCGTCGAGGGGTACGTGCGACCGCCGCACGTGGCCGGCACGGTGAGCCTGGTCCGCGACGCCGACCGGGTCGTCGTGGTCGACCCCGGCATGGTCGCCGACCGCGACCTCATCCTCCGGCCGATGCGCGAGCTCGGCGTGCGGCCGGAGGACGTCACCGACGTCGTCGTGAGCCACCACCACCTCGACCACACGGTCAACATCGCGCTGTTCCCGGCGGTCCCGGTGCACGACTTCCAGTCGGTCATCGAGGGCGACGTCTTCACGCGCCGCGCGGCCGACGGGGTGCACCTCACGCCGAGCCTGCGGTTGCTGGCCACGCCCGGGCACACCCCGCAGGACATCACCACGCTCGTCGGCACGCCGGACGACGTCGTCGCGCTCACCCACCTGTGGTGGACGGAGGGCGGGCCCGCCGACGACCCCTACGCGGTCGACCGCGACCAGCTGCGGCAGCAGCGCGAGCGGGTGGTCGAGCTCGCGACGCTGATCGTGTGCGCCCACGGCGCCCCGTTCCGGCCGGGGCCCGCCACACCCCGCTGAGCCGCGTCACGGGCGTCGCGGGTGAGGGTGCTGTGGCGGCAGCCCGGTGAGACGGGTCGAGGCGGTGACGCACCCGTGACGTGCCGCCGCCTGACCTCGAGTGGGCGGTCGCCGAGGTGACCCGGTTCGTCAGGCGTTGCCCCGCTACGGCCACCCGTGCAAGCCAGGCCGATGTCACCGGGGGTGTCCACGGTGGTGTGGAGTACCGGCCCGAACAGGCTCAGGAACAGCACCGGTGCGACGGTCCTCGTCGTGGACCTGGAGGCTCCACGCTACGCGGCCCGCCTCCTCCCCGGTTGGTCGCTCGTCAACGGTCCCGTCTTCCCGTGGTGCGAGAACGCGGTGAAAAGTCTGAGCCCCTCGTGGAGTGCGAGGCGGGACATGGGGGAAGGGCCGAGCTCCTACCTCGACGTGACGATCGGTGCCGCCGAGGTGCCCAGAGCCGTCGCAGCCGTGCCGGCGCCCGTCCCCGCGCTCTCCGACGAGGACGATGAACTGGACGCACTGCTCGCTCACCGGATGGACGAGGCGTTCGAGGAGCTGCGCTCCGCGGGGGAGGAGCCCGATATCCCCGCACGCGCTTAGCTTGTCGTTTAACCCCGTGGGTCCTCGAATGACAGGACCGTGATCCGGGGGCTGGCATGAGGGCGGCCACCGGGTGATCCTTTGGAGTTGCGAGCTGCAAACGATCACCGGTGGCCGTGATGGACAGTGTTCACCCGCAAGGCGGCGTTGGCGAGGTCTCGGCCGCGGAGGCCGCCGATCGACTGCGGGAATTCCGCGCCGGGTTCTACCGATGC
>NZ_QVQH01000012.1 GCF_003428645.1 Geodermatophilus marinus
CGCATCCAGCGGATGCCCTTCTGCGCGGACGATTTGGGCCTTAGACAAGCCACATCGTTCCTGCTCAGAGGGGCATTCGTGCTTTCCGACGCGCAGTCACACGCCTATCCGACGGTGGATCGAGGCTCAGTCCAGCCGGTGTGCCGCGAGCTCCGCCCGTGAGCTGATGCCCAGCTTGGTGAAGACGTTGCGCAGGTGGAAGTCGACGGTGCGCGGGCTGAGGAACAGCTGCGCGGCCACGGCACGCGTGGGCAACCCGGTGGCCACGAACCGCGCCACCTGGAGTTCCTGCGGGGTGAGGCGCAGCACCGCGGACGGGTCGCGCCGGTGGCTGGCCTCGCCGCAGGCCCGCAGTTCCGATCGGGCTCGCTCGGCCCAGGGCGCAGCGCCGAGCCCTTCGAAGAGGTCGAGCGCCGCCGCGAGGTGAGCGCGCGCCTGAACGCGCCTGCGCGAGCGGCGCAGGAACTCACCGTAGGCCAGCAGCGTGCGCCCGCGATCGAAGGGACGGCGGGAGCCCTCGTGCCGGCGCAGCGCCTCGGCGAACAGCTCGGCGGCAACCGCGCCCTCGGACAGCACGGCTCGGCAGTGCGCCGCCATGGCCTCGGCCCAGGGCGCGTGGGTGGCCGCGGCGAACTCCTCGGCGTCCGCCGACCACCGCTGGGCGCGTTCGCGGTGGTCCGCCCGGGCGGCGGCCTGCACGCGGTCCGCGGTGGCCATCGCGGCGACCACCGGGTGGTCGATGCCGTCGACGAGCACGAACGCCGAGACCGGCCGCGCCGCGGCGAGCTTCTCCGTGGCCCCCGCCCACCGGATGACCTGCAGCATGGGCTGCCGGTAGACCCCCAACGGGTGCCGCTCGGCCAGGGCACCGGCCCGAGCGGCGTAGCGGCGGGAGCCGTCGAGGTCGCCCCGCAACGAGCTCAGCAGCGTGAGCCAGGCCAGCGGTAGCGCGGCCAGCTCGGGGTCGCCCATGCTGTCGGCCAGGCGCAGCGCCTCGGACGCTCCCGCCGCTGCCGCCGTCCAGTGGCCGTGCAGGAGCTCGGCGTGGATCAGCCGGGGAAGGGCGAACAGCAGGTCCGCGGCCGCGCCGTCCGCCCGGGCGCGGGCCGCCTCCCTGGTGGTCAGCCGCAGCGCCGCATCGTCGTCGGCGATGTAGTGCGCGTTCTGGGCCGCCGCCGCGAGCAGGTCCCTGTCCCCGAGCCGCTCGGCGGCCGTCACCGCCCCCGCGATCAGCGGGACGGACTCCCGCGGCCGTCCCTCGAGGAAGGCGAGGAAGCCGGTGAGCAGATCGGCCAGCAGACGGTCACGGTCGTCCCGCGCGGGAGCGAGGCCGGTCATGACCCGTCTGATCTCGACGCCCACACCCTCGTCGGCGGACAGCCACGCCGACTCCGCGGCGGCGGCCAGCATGGCACGGGCCCGTGAGCTGTCCCTCGAGGCCACGGCGCCGGCTGCGTCGACGAGGATCCGGTGCGCCGTCGCAGGGGAGCCGATGGTGAACTCGAGCCACCCGCGGAGCCGGTCGACGTCGGTCCGGAGGATGACGTCCGGGGCCAGCGGTCGGGCGACGAGGAGCAGCTTGGCCGCTTCCCCGAGGTGTCCGGCGTTCCAGGCGTTCCCGGCGGCCGAGACCAGGCGACGGCAGCGATCGCGGACGTCCGAGCTGAGGTCAGCGGCCCGGACGAGCGCGGCCGTGGCGGCCTCGAACCCGCCCCGATCGCACGCTCGGGCCGCTGCCTGCTCGAGGTCCGCCGCGACCGCCTCCTCCGGCTCCAGGGCCGCCGCCGCCGCATGCCACGCCTGACGGTCGGCATCGCCGACCGTCCCCGACGCACTGGCCAGCGCCCGGTGGGCCTCCCGTCTCCGGAGGGTGGTGGCGGCCTGGTAGACGACCGATCGGACCAGCGGGTGGCGGAAGCCGATGATCCCCTCCCGGACGACGACCAGCCCGCTGGTCTCGGCGGCCTCGAGCGCGTCGTCGGGGAGGCCGAGCACGCGCGCGGCCGTCGTCAGCCGGGCCAGGTCGCCGCTGTCCTCGGCCGCGACGAGGAGCAGCAGCGAGCGCGCGTCGTCCGGTAGACGCTGGACGCGGTCCGCGAAGACGCACCCCACGTCGCTCGGCAGGGGGAGGGGGGACGGCAGCGGGGCCAGGCCCGCCAGCTGCTCCGCGGTCAGGACCGACGGGAGCTCGCTGAGCACGAGGGGGTTGCCCTCGGTCCGGTGCACGAGCTGTTCGCAGACCCCGGGGTCCACGTGGGTCGCGGCCCGCTCCGCCAGCAGGGCAGCGGCCGCGTCGACGTCCAGACCGCCGACCTGCAGCTCCGGCAGGTCGGCGGCGGGAAGGGAGCGCGGATCCGGGTCCCGGACCGCGAGGAGCACGGCGACCGGGTCGGCGCCGAGCCGACGGGCGACGAACAGCATCGCGCTGGCCGACGCGTGGTCGAGCCAGTGCGCGTCGTCCACGACGCAGACGACCGGCGACTGCTCGGCCGCCGAGCCCAGGAGACCCAGGACCGCCAGCGCGACGAGGAACCGCTCGGAGGGCCCGGCGTTCGACGGGCCGTCCTCGAGTCCGAGCGCCGTGGCCAGTGCCCGTCGCTGAGGGGTGGCCAGCACGGGCAGGTGGTCGAGCACCGGGTGCAGGAGCTGGTGCAGACCCGCGAAGGGCAGCTCCGCCTCGGACTCCACCCCCCGCGCCCGCAGCACCTGGAGGTCCCCGGCCCCCTCCACCGCCAGCTCCAGCAGGGTCGACTTGCCCACCCCGGCCGGTCCGCGCACGACGAGGACGCCGCTGCGCCCGTGACGGGGCGCGGCCAGCACAGAAGCGATGACCGCCTGCTCCGCGCGTCGGCCGTGTACCGGCACGCGACGGACTGGCACCGTCACCTCTGGGAGCGTGGCAGCTACCGGCCCTCCGGGGAACCGGATCGGCTCTCGCCCGGGTGACCGGGATCGGTGTCGTGGTGCTCACCGGCACCGTGCGGCCTGCCCCGCGGCGCTCACCGGTGACGGTGCGGTGGAAGGAGTCGGTGTGCGGCGCGTCGTCGCACGCCGGTGTCCCGACGAGTCCGGGCGGAGGGAGCCCACCGGTCGGGAGCGGCTGGTCGCGACGGCCCAGCGGGCCGGTGACCCGACCGCCGCCCACGCGGCGATCTCCGCGCGGGAGCGGACGCCGAGCCGTACGAGGATCTGCCCGACGTGGCGTTCCGCGGCTGTCCACCTTGGCCCCGCGCGGGACGTCCTCCGCCGCGCGCGACCTCGCTGCACCGCGGCAGGTCCGGCTCACGGGAGGCCGGAGCCGGTGGAGAGCCGCGGTGGTGTGGCACCGTGCTCGGGTGCCCTGGATCCCGGAGCTGTTCTCCGCCCCCGTCCTGGAGCGCGTACGGGCGGAGGGGCGGCGCGAGCGGCTGCCCGCCGTCCCCTACTTCGCCGGCGTGATGGCCGGCGAGACCGACGCGCTGATCGGGTCGTTCGCCGGCGAGCCCGAGCTGCACCACCCGGTCCGCGGCCGGGTCAAGGGCACCCGTGCCTTCGCGCGGTTCGTGGCCGGGACGAACGCGTGGCTGGCCGAGCGCAACGCCGCCGTCGAGGCCGTGGACCTGGTCGTCGGTGACACGCGCACCGTGGAGGAGGTCGTCCTGCGCCTGGACACAGACCCGGGCCGGGTCGAGCTGCCCGTGGCGATCGTCGCCGACCGCGACGAGGAGGCGCGCCTGGTCGAGATCCGCGTCTACTTCAGCACGTGGCCGTTGACCGGCGGGCACGCCGTCCGCCCGCCGTTGCTTCAGCCCGACCCGGACGTGCACGAGGCCGACGTCGTCGGGGACTACCAGCGCGCGCTCGCCGCCGGCGACGTCGAGGCCGCGGTGGCCGCCTTCGAGCCCGACGGCTGGGTGCGGGAGCCCGCCGGCGGGGAGCACGTCCACCGTGGCCACGACGCCTTGCGCTCCTTGTACGGGTCGTTCTTCTCCAACGGCGGTGGGATCCCGCTGGAGCACTGCACCGCGACCGATGACGGGCGCGCCTGCGCCCTGGAGTACAACGTCGTCCGCTGGGGGCGCACGGACCTGCCGCCGGAGGCCGGGGTCGCCGTGTACGTCCGGGGCGGGAGCGGCAGGCTGGCCGTCGCACGCATCTACGACGACTCGGACCCGCCCGTGCCCCCGCGCGGCTGAGGGGCGGGACGCCGCAGCGGGCCCCCGGGCGGCTGCGGCACGACGCCGTAGCGCTCGGCGAGAGCCGCCACCCGGTCCCAGTGGAACGTCACGCCGTACCGGGCGTGGTGGGCCGCCAGGGCCTCCCGCCGCTCGGTCTCGCCCATCGCGGGATCGGCCAGGATCGCGCCGACCTCGTCGTAGTAGCGGGCGAACGTCGCCGGCACGTGCACCTCCATCACCCGTGCGGGCTCCGTGCCGGAGTTCCAGACGGCGTGCGGCACCCCGCGCGGCTTGAGCACGTAGCTGCCGGCCGCAGCTGCGACGACGTGCTCGCCGACCTGGAAGGTCGCCTGCCCGGAGACGACGTAGGAGCACTCGTCCTCGCGGGTGTGGGTGTGCGGCGGGAGGAGCTCACCGGGGGAGATCCGCCCCTCCACGACCAGCAGGCGACCGTCGAAGCTGCCGGCGTCGACCTTGCGGACCATGTCGAGCCCGTGCACGCGCGCGCCCTCGCCGGGCCGGACGATGACGGGGCTGCCGGGGTCCTCGCCCATCGTTCCTCCTGCCCCGGGCTCGTCCCGCTGCCGGCGGGGTCGGTGCGGGGCGGTCACCCGCCCCGCCGGTGACCGCGCAGTCTCCCGGACGGCCGGTGGTCACGGGGGCGGCGACGCCGCGCGGTCACACGGCCACGAGGCGGTCGCCAGGGCCACGAGCGCGTCGACCGCGTCGGGTGGCGGTGAAGGCGGTCGGCCGCGGGGGGACGGCGCTGTCGGGTGCGCGGGCCGATGAGTGCGCGGGCCGGGCCGGGTCACCACTGGCGACCACCCCCACCTGTGGAGGAGAGCGGGCATGACCGAGCACGTGACCACGTCGGCCGGCGACACCGTCGGCTACGACCGCCGGGGGGAGGGCCCCGCCGTCGTCTTCGTCGCCGGGGCCGGACCCTTCCGCGCGATCGACCCCCGGACCACCGAGACCGCCGAGATCCTGGCCGACCGCGGGTTCAGCACCGTCGTCCACGACCGGGTGGGCCGGGCCGACAGCTTCCGCGAGGGGCGGATGGGTCTGGCCGACGAGCTGGCGGCGGTGGCGGCGGTGATCGAGGTCGCCGGGGGCCGGGCGGTGCTGTGCGGCCACTCCTCCGGCTGCGCCATCGCGCTGCGCGCCGCGCACGTGGGCCTGCCGGTCGACGGGCTGGTGCTCTTCGAGGCCCCGCTCGACCCCGTGTCCCCGGGGGTGCGGGAGTGGACCGCGGAGCTGTACCGGCTGCTCGACGCGGGCGACCGGGGAGGCGCCGTCGCGCACTACATGGCCGACATCCCGCTCGACGTGCTGCAGGGCCTGCGGGACTCCCCGCTGTGGGGACCGTTCGTCCGCCACGCGGAGAGCCTGCGCGCCGACGCCGAGGCCCTGGAGCGGGCGATGTCCGCGCCGCACGCCGAGCTCTTCGGGGACCTGCACGTGCCCACGCTGCTCGTCGTGGGCGAGGAGACCCTCGAGGAGATGCCGGCCGCGGCCGCCTCGCTCGCGGCGGCGCTGCCGGATGCCACACGGGCCGAGGTCGCCGGCTCGGAGCACAGCTGGGAGCCGAGGGCCATGGCCGACCTGCTGGCGCGCTTCACCGGTGACCGGCGGAGCTCCGTCTCGCCGGGCCTCGCGCGCCGCTGAGGACGGTCCGGCCGGGACCGGCGCGGTCCTCATCCGCGGCGGACGAGGCGCGCGGGCGGCCGCCGCCCCGTGACTGGCGGCGGCCAGGGCGGCCGGGGCCCCGCTGCTCCCCGGGCCGGGACGGCCTCGGCAGCCGACGAGGGGGTTCGGATGGGCACCGAGCAGAAGGCCGCGTCGGCGACGATCGTCGCCCAGCACGAGCAGCTGGCGAAGTCGCTGCCGATGCACGACCGGCAGGACTTCGCCGACGCGCGGCGCGGGTTCCTCGCCGCCCTGGAACCGGGGGTCGTGCGTGCCGACGGCCGCGTCGTGTGGGACGGCGACTCGTACGCCTTCCTCACCGGGGACGCGCCGCCGACGGTGAACCCGAGCCTGTGGCGCCAGTCGACGCTCTGCGCGGTCCAGGGGCTGTTCGAGGTGGTGCCCGGCATCTACCAGGTGCGCGGGCTGGACCTGTCGAACGTCTCCTTCATCGAGGGCGACCGCGGGGTGGTCGTGCTCGACCCGCTCCTCTCCGCCGAGACCGCCGCCGCGGCGCTCGGGCTCTACCGCCGGCACCGCGGTGACCGGCCGGTGACCGGGGTGGTCTACACGCACAGCCACGCCGACCACTTCGGCGGCGTCCGCGGCGTCGTGGCGCAGGAGGACGTCGACGCATGCCGGGTGCCGGTCCTGGCTCCCGAGGGGTTCGTGGCGCACGCGGTGAGCGAGAACGTGCTCGCCGGGACGGCGATGGGCCGGCGGGCCGGCTACATGTACGGCGCCGCGCTGCCCCGCGGCCCGCGGGGCCAGGTGGGCGCCGGGCTGGGCCAGACCACGTCGACCGGCAGCTTCGGTCTGATCCCGCCGACGGTCGAGGTGACGACGACCGGGCAGGAGGAGGTCGTCGACGGCGTGCGCATGGTGTTCCAGATGGCGCCCGGCAGCGAGGCGCCGGCCGAGATGCACGTCCACTTCCCGCAGCGGCACGCCCTGTGCATCGCGGAGAACGCCATCCACGTGCTGCACAACGTCCTCACCATCCGGGGCGCGCAGGTGCGCGACGCGCACGCCTGGGCCGGCTACCTCACCGAGGCGGTCGACCTGTTCGGCGCCGATCTGGACGTGGTCTTCGCCTCCCACCACTGGCCCACCTGGGGCCGGGAGCGGGCCGTGGAGTTCCTGGCCCTGCAGCGCGACCTGTACGCCTACCTGCACGACCAGACCGTGCGCATGCTCAACCAGGGCCTGACCGGGGCCGAGATCGCCGAGGCCGTGGTGCTGCCGCCGGCGCTGGAGGACGCCTGGCACGCGCGCGGCTACTACGGCTCGGTCAGCCACAACGTCAAGGCGATCTACCAGCGCTACCTGGGCTGGTACGACGGCAACCCGGCGCACCTGTGGCCGCACCCGCCGGCGGCGGCCGCGCGCCGCTACGTCGTCTTCATGGGCGGCGCGGACGCCGTCGTGGCCAAGGCCCGGGACTCCTCGGCGGCCGGGGACCTCCGCTGGACGGCCGAGGTGCTGAACCACGTCGTGTTCGCCGAGCCGGCCCACCGGGCCGCCCGGGAGCTGCTCGCTGACACCTACGAGCAGCTCGGCTACGGCGCGGAGAACGGCACCTGGCGCTGCGCCTACCTCTCCGGCGCCCACGAGCTGCGCCACGGCGGCTTCGGCACGCCCGCGAGCACGGTGTCCCCGGACGTGCTGGCCCAGCTCACGACGCGCCCGCCCCGGACTTCGCCGTCGTCACCCCCTGCCCGGCCCTCGGGCGTCCGGGGGGAGGACCCGGGCGAGCACGTCCTGCGGCTGCAGGCCGGCCGGTCCGGAGCGGCGCGCGGCCTCGAGGAACTGCGGCGTGGTGGCGGCCAGGCACGCTGCTGCCGACGGCGAAGGCCTGGGACCGGGTGGCGACGCCCATCTCGCCGGTGTCGCGGTCGCGGGCGACGATCGAGCAGGTCACCCGGCACGGCCTGGCCCTGGCCCGGCGGCCGACACGCCGCGGTCTCCGGCCGCCCGGGGCCGCTGCGCTTTGCCGGACCGGCAAGGCCGCGGTGCCCCTCCCGCGGGCGGGAGGCGATGCTGCCCCGCATGACGGAGACCCCACCCGGCCCTGGTCCCGGCGGCCCTGGTCCCGGCGGCGTCGAGGCCGCGGAGTGGGACGAGCGGTACGCCGGGGCGCCGCAGGTCTGGAGCGGCCGGCCCAACGGCGCCCTGGTGGCGGAGGCGGCCGGGCTCGAACCCGGCCGGGCGCTCGACGTGGGCTGCGGCGAGGGGGCCGACGCGGTGTGGCTGGCCGGGCGCGGCTGGCGGGTGACCGCGATCGACGTCTCGCGGGTGGCGCTCGAGCGCGCGGCGCGCCACGCCCGGGAGGTAGGTGCCGACGTGGCCTGGCAGCGCGCCGGCCTGCTCGACGCCGATCTCCCGCCGGCCGCCTTCGACCTGGTCTCCGCCCAGTACCCCGCGCTGCGGACCACCCCCGGCAGGGACGCCGAGCGCGCGCTGCTGGCCGCGGTCGCCCCCGGGGGCACGCTGCTCGTCGTCCACCACGCCGATGTGGACGCCGAGCAGGCCCGCGCCGCCGGCTTCGACCCGGCCGACTACGTCGGCCCGGCGGACGTCGCCCGGCTGCTCGACGCGGGTTGGCTGGTCGAGGTCGACGAGCGGCGGCCCCGGCACGTGGCCTCCGGCGCAGGCGCGCACCACACCGCCGACCTCGTGCTGCGGGCCCGCCGGCTGCGCTGAGGCAGGCGCCCGGCGGTCAGACCGCCCCCGTCCGGGGACGCCGGGCGGGGGAGCGGGCGGCACCGATGCTGGCTGAGACGACCAGCCCGACCGCGAACAGCTGCACCGGGGTGAGGACCTGGCCGAGCACGAGCAGCCCGGCCAGCGCCGCCGCGGCCGGTTCCAGGCTCATCAGCACCCCGAACACCCGGCTGGGCAGGGCCCGCAGCGCGGTGAGCTCGAGGGCGTAGGGCACCACCGAGGAGAGCAGCGCGACGGTCAGGCCGACGAGCAGCACGTCGGGCCGCACCAGCGCCGGTCCGGCCGCGGTCAGCCCCACCGGCAGCACGAGCACCGCGGCGGCCGCGCTGGCCAGGGCCAGCCCGTCGAGGCCGGTCGACCGCCGGCCGGTCTCGGCCGACAGCAGGATGTAGCCCGCCCAGCAGACCCCCGCGCCCAGGGCGAGGACGACGCCGGCCGGGTCCAGCCCGGTCAGCGAGCCGTACCCGAGCAGGAACACGCCGGCGGCGGCCATGAGCACCCAGCCGAGGTGCTGCAGCCGGCGCGAGAGCACCGCGGCCAGGCCCAGCGGCCCCAGGAACTCCACGGTGACCGCCGCGCCGATCGGCATCCGCGCGAGCGCCTCGTAGAACAGCCCGTTCATCGCGGCGAGCGAGAGCCCGAAGGCCGCGATCACGGCCCAGTCGGCGCGCGAACGGCCCCGCAGCCGCGGGCGGACCACCAGCAGCAGCACCAGCGCCGCGCCGCACAGCCGCAGGGTGACCATGCCGGCCGGACCGGCCCGGTCGAACATCGTCGCGGCCAGCGCGCCGCCGAACTGGACCGAGAGGATGCCGCCGAGCACCATGCCGACCGCCCCGCCCCTCCCGGGGGTGGCCCAGCGGCGCGGCGCGGGGGCGCGGCCGGTGCCGGCGGGAGCCGGTGGCGGGGTGCTCATGGCGGGGCGGTCCCGGGGGTGCTCGGGGGAGGGGTGGACGCCGTCGACGCTAGGCGCCGCCCCCCGGCGGCGGGCACGCGGTCCCCGCCGCCGAGCCGGCGGGCGACGCAGCCGGTGCACCCGGCTGGCAGGATCCGGCCATGGACCCGGCCATGGACCCGGCCACGGATGCGGCCACGGACGCGGCGGCGGACCCGGCGGCCGACGCCGCCGGGCGGGGTGGCACGGCGTTCGTCCTCGGCGGCGGGGGAGTCCTGGGCGCCGCCGAGGTCGGGATGCTGCGGGCGCTGTTCGAGCGGGGCATCCGCCCGGACCTCGTCGTCGGCACGTCGGTGGGGGCCATCAACGGCGCGCTCGTCGCCGCGGACCCGGCACCGGCCGCGGTGGACCGGCTGCGGGGGGTGTGGGAGGACCTCGCCTCCGCCGGCGTCTTCGCCGGGTCGGTGCTCACCCGCGCGCGCACCCTCGTGCGGACCCGGACGCACCTGCACCCGCGGGAACCGCTGCGGGACCTGCTGGCGGCCCACCTGCCGGTGCGGACCTTCGCCGAGCTGGCGGTCCCGTTCCAGTGCGTCGCGGCCAGCATCGAGCGGGCTGCCGAGCGCTGGTTCACCGAGGGCGCGTTGCTGGACGCGGTGCTCGCCTCCTGCGCGGTCCCCGGGCTGCTGCCCCCGGTGGAGCTCGGCGGCGAGCACTACCTGGACGGAGGGCTGGTGCACAGCATCCCGGTCGGCCGCGCGGTCACCCTGGGCGCCGACCGGGTCTTCGTGCTCCACGTCGGGCGGATCGACCGGCCCCTGCGCCCGCCCGCCCGGCCGTGGGAGGTGGCCCAGGTCGCCTTCGAGATCGCCCGGCGGCACCGCTTCGCCGCCGACCTGGCCGCCCTGCCGCCCGGCGTCACGGTGCACGTGCTGCCCTCCGGCGAGCGGGCCGCCGCATCCGCCGGCGACCTGAGGGACCTGCGCTACCGGGACTTCTCCCGCGTGCCCGAGCGGATCGACCGGGCCTACGAAGCTGCTGCCGGGTACCTGGCCGAGGCCGGGGACGCCGGCGGCGCCCCCTCCGGCGACCGGGAGGTCTGACGTGCTGCCACCCCGCCGCGTCCGCCGGGTCACCGGCCCGGTGCTGGTCGGCGCGCTGGTCGCCGGCGTCCTCGCGCTGCCGGTCCTCGTGCCGGTGGCGGCGGTGGCCTCGGTGTGGCTGCCGGGGCGCTGGTACGCGCTGCGGCTGCTGTTCCTGGCGCTGGTCTACCTGGCCCTGCAGGTGCTCGGCCTCGCCGCCGCGGCGGTGCTGTGGGTGCTCGCCGGCCTCGGCCGCCGGCTGGACACCCGCGCCTCCCGGGCCGCGCACTACACCGTGCTGCGCCTGCTGCTCGACGCGCTGATGCGGGTGGCGCAGCGGCTGTTCGCCCTGCGGCTGGTCACCGACGGCGAGTCCTGGTCACCGCTGGACGACGGGCTGCCGGGGTCGACGAACGCGATGGTGGTGCTCTCCCGCCACGCGGGCCCGGGTGACTCGTTCCTGCTGGTGCACACGCTGATGAACCGCGACCACCTGCGCCAGCCGCGGATCGTGCTCAAGGACGTGCTGCAGCTCGACCCGCTCCTCGACGTCTACCTCAACCGGCTGCCCAACCACTTCGTCACCGCGCGGCCGGTGGAGGGGTACAGCTCCACCGACGCGATCGCCGAGCTGGCCCGCGACCTGGGCGAGGAGGACGCCCTGCTGATCTTCCCCGAGGGGGCGAACTTCACCCCGGCGCGGCGCGTCCGGGCCATCGAGCGGCTGCGCGGCCGCGGTCTGGCCGCCGCGGTCCGCCGGGCCGAGGGGATGCGCCACGTGCTGCCGCCCCGCCCGGCCGGGGTGGCCGCCGCGCTGGGGGCGGCCCCGCACGCCGACGTCGTCCTCGTGGCACACACCGGCCTGGAGCACCTCGCCACCGTCCGGGACCTGTGGCGGGGCCTGCCCGTGGACAAGACCCTCCACCTGCGCTGGTGGTTCGTCCCGGCCGCCGAGGTGCCCCGCGGCGAGGCCGAGCAGACCGACTGGCTCTACCACTGGTGGGAGACCATCGACGCCTGGATCGAGACCACCCGGCAGCAGGAGGCGGCGGGCGGGGGTGGACTCCGCGCGTCCTATTGACAGTCGATAGCCGCCTATCGAAACTCGATGCATGTCCCAGGTGCGCCGGGCCGTCGGCCCGCTCCGGATCCTGCTCGTGGTCGTCTTCGCGGCCCTCGTCGCCGCCCAGGTCCTCGCGCTGCCCGCGGTGCTGCCCGACCTCGCCGACCCCTCGCTGGAGCAGTCGTTCATGCGGTGGGCGATGCTCGCGGTCTCGGTGCTCGGGCTGCTGTGCGTGCAGGTCGTCATCGTCTGCACCTGGCAGCTGCTGACCCTGGTCGAGCACGACCGCATCTTCAGCGCGAGCTCCCGGCCGTGGGTCGACGCGATCGTGGCGGCCATCGCCCTCGGCTGGGCCATGCTGCTGGGCGCCTTCGTGTGCAGCTACTACTTCATCGTCGACGAGGTCAGCGACGACCCCGTGCTGCCCGCCCTGCTGCTGGTGCTGCTGCTGGTGGGGGCCGTCGTGGGGCTGCTCATGGTGGTCATGCGCGCCCTGCTGATGCAGGCCACGACGCTGCGGGCCGACCTGGACGCGGTCATCTGATGCCCATCGTGGTGCGCATCGACGTGCAGCTGGCCCGGCGCAAGATGAGCGTGGGGGAGTTCGCCGAGCGGGTCGGGCTCACGCCGGCCAACGTGGCCGTGCTGAAGAACGGCCGGGCCAAGGCGGTCCGCTTCAGCACCCTCGAGGCCATGTGCCGGGTGCTGGACTGCCAGCCCGGCGACCTGCTCGAGTGGGTGCCCGGCGGGCACGCGGACGGCACGGGGGGCGACCCGGCCGCGCCGCACGCCCTCGACGGGGCGCGCCGGTGATCGAGGTCCGCGGCCTGACCAAGCGCTACGGCGACGTCCTCGCCGTCGACGACCTGACCTTCGACGTCGAGCCCGGGAAGGTCACCGGCTTCCTCGGCCCGAACGGGGCGGGCAAGTCCACCACGATGCGGATGGTCCTCGGCCTGGACCGGCCCACGTCGGGGCGGGCGCTGGTCGAGGGGCGGCCGTACGCGGCCCTCGCCGAGCCGCTGCGCGCGGTGGGTGCCCTCCTCGACCCCGGCGCCGTGCACCCGGGGCGCACCGGCCGCAGCCACCTGCGCGTGGCCGCCCGCACCAACGGCGTCCCGCAGCGCCGGGTGGACGAGGTGATCGAGCTGGCCGGGCTCGGCCGGGCGGCCCGCCGCCGGATCCGGGGCTACTCGCTGGGCATGCGCCAGCGCCTCGGCATCGCCGCGGCCCTGCTCGGCGACCCCCGCGTGCTGCTGTTCGACGAGCCGGTCAACGGGCTCGACCTCGACGGCGTGCGCTGGATCCGGGCGCTGCTGCGCCGGCTGGCCGACGAGGGCCGCACCGTGCTGGTCTCCAGCCACTTGCTCAGCGAGATGCAGCAGACCGCCGACCGCCTCGTGGTCATCGGCCGCGGCCGGCTGATCGCCGACGCCACGACGGAGGACATCCTGCGGGGGCTGGGCACCGCCCGGGTGCGGGTGCGGACGTCGCGGGCCGACGAGCTGGCCGCCGTCCTCCGCCGGCACGGCGCCACGGTCGAGCGCACCGGCGCCGCCGAGCTGGAGGTGGGCGGCAGCAGCGCCGAGGAGGTGGGCGAGCTGGCCAACGCCGCCCGCGTCCCGCTGTCCCACCTCTCCGCGGTGGCCCGGTCGCTGGAGGACGCCTACCTGGCCCTCACCGGCAGCAGCGTGGAGTTCCCCGGCGGCCGCACCGAGCCGGCCGGGACGGCGACGGGGGTGACCCCGTGACCGCGCCGGTGACCGCCCCGGCCGGGCCCGGCCGCGACGTCCCCGCCGTGCGCGTGCTCGCCCGCACCGGCGCCGCCGAGTGGACCCGGCTGTGGACGGTGCGGGCGACCTGGTGGTTCCTGCTCGCCGCGGCCCTGGTGTGGATCGGCATCGGCGCGCTGGCCGGCCTGGAGTCGGCCGGGGACGCGGCGCAGGGCGACCCGGCGTGGGTGGTGGCCTCCGTCGCCGCGATGCCGGCCCAGTTCCTCCTCCTGGTGCTCGCGCTCACGGCGGTCACCGGCGACCACGCCACCGGCGGCATCGTGCCGACGCTGCAGTGGACCCCGCGGCGCACCGTCCTGTTCGCCGCGCGCACCCTCGTCCCGGTGGCCGTGACGACGACCCTGGCCGTGCTGCTGGCGCTGGCCTCGGCCGGCACGGCGTGGGTCGCGGCCCGCCCGGTCCTGGGCCTGCCCGCCGGCGAGGGGGTCGAGGTGCTGGCCACGGTCGCCCTCGTCGTCGCGGCGGGCAGCGCCCTGGCCGTCGGGCTGGGTTTCCTGCTGCGCAGCACGGCCGGTGCCCTGATCGCGGTGGTCCTGCTCATGCTGGTCCTGCCGCTGTTCCTCCCGCAGTTCCCCTACGACTGGACCGCCGCGCTCGCGGAGGTCCTGCCCGGGTCCGGGGCGGCGTTCCTGCTGCTCGGCGAGGTGCCCGGGATGACGCAGGCCTCGGCGGTGGGTGCCCTGCTCGCCTGGGCCGGTGGCGCGCTCCTGCTGGGCTGGCTGCGGCTGGCCCGGGACGACGCGAACCGGTGACCGCCGCCGAGGTCCCCGCCGACGTCCCCGCCGAGGTCGCCGCCGAGGTCGCCGCCGATGTCCTGGTCGTGGGGGCCGGGCTGGCCGGGCTGCACACCGCCACGCTGCTGGCCCGGCACGGCCACGACGTGCTGCTGGCCGAGCGGCGCACCGGCCTCGGCGGCGCGGTCCGCACCACGGGGATCTTCGTCCGGAAGACCCTCGACGACTTCCCGCTCCCGGCCGAGCACCTGGGGCCGCCGATCCGGCGGGTGGTGCTCCACCCGCCGGGACGCGGCCGCCCGGTGACGCTGGACAGCGCCCGCGACGAGTACCGGGTGGGCGACATGGCGCCGCTGTACCGGGCAGCGGGTCGCGCCGCGGCCGATGCCGGTGTCCGGGTCGCGCTGGGCACCCGCTACACCGGCCGGCGGGACGGCGCGCACGTCCTCGTCGGCCCGGGTGGGCCGCTCCGGGTGCGGGCGCGGTTCGTCGTCGGTGCGGACGGCGCCCGCTCCCGGGTCGCCCGCGACCTCGGCCTGGACCGCAACCGCGCGCTGCTGGTCGGCGCCGAGGAGGTGTTCGCCGTCCCGGCCGGCGGGCGGCCGCCGGTCTTCCACTGCGTGCTCGACCCCTCGCTGGCCCCCGCTTACCTGGCCTGGGTGGTCGACGACGGCCGGCACGCCCACGTCGGCGTGGCCGGCTACCCCGACCGCTTCCCCGACGGCCTGCGCGGCGCCCTCGAGCGGTTCCGGGCCACGGCTCCCGGGCTGGCGCCCGGCCTGCCCCGGGCCGCCCGCCCGGCCGAGGTCGAGCGGCGCGGCGGCCCGATCCCGGTCGGCGGGCTGCTGCGCCGGATCAGCTGCGCGGACGGGCTCCTGGTCGGGGACGCGGCCGGTGCCGTCTCCCCGCTGACCGCCGGCGGGCTCGACCCCTGCCTGCGGCTGTCGGAGCACGCCGCCGCCGTGCTCGACGAGGCCCTCCGCACCGGCCGGGCCGAGCGGCTGTCGGCCTACGACGGTGCCGCGCTGCGGGCCGGGTTCCGGGGTCGCCTCCTGCTGCGCCGGGGGCTGGCGCAGGTGCGCACGCCGGCGGTGGCCGCGGCGGCCTTCGCCCTGCTGCGCACGCCTCCCGGACGGGCCGCCGCCCGCCGCGTCCTCTTCGGCGACCGCTCCTTCCCGAACCCCCGGTGAGGCTTCCGCGGCTGTCCGCCGTCGCGGGTGCCCGACCACTGCCCGGTAGCGCCGTTATCCCCAACACAGCCGCCGAAAGAGCCGGCCGGCGTGGCAGGAGGGGGGAGCACCGGCGGCGGCGACGGGGTGGACGCCGCCGCGGCTCAGGGTGCGCCCAGCAGCCACGCCAGGACGACGAGGGCCATCAGGACCCCCGCGGTGAGGGCGAGAGCCCCGACCGCGAAGGCGAGGCTGTACCCGTCGTCGTCCGGGGTGGCCGGGTCGGGGAGCCCGGGCGGGTCGGGCGGGTCGGGCTGCCGCACGTCGAGCGTGCTCATCGCAGGACCTCCTCGGCCGAGCGCACCGGTGCCGGCAGCCTGCCGGGAGAGGGTGGCCGCCGGCCTCGTCCGCCGCGGACGAGAGGTCGCCGCGCCCGCGGGGGCCGAGGGCCGTCCGCTCCCGGGAGGTCGGAACCGCGGGAATCCTCTCGATCGTCGTAGTTCCACGGGTGCGATGGACGCGCGACCGGCCGCAGAGGAACGGGGCGCACGGCTCCCCGGGGTGCCCCGCGTGAAGACGGCCGTGCCGCGGCTGGCCCCGGGGTACGTCCCGCGCCCCCGGTTGCTGGGGGCGCTCGCGGCGGCCACCGCCGGGCAGGTCGTGGTGGTCTCCGCGCCGGCCGGCTACGGCAAGACCCTGCTGCTGGCCGACTGGGTGGGGCGCGGTCCGGGCGCGACGGCGTGGGTCTCCCTGGACGAGGACGACGACGACGACCAGCGGCTGTGGTCGACCGTCCTCACCGCCCTGACCGGCTGCGCCGCCGTTCCCGCCGGCTCGTCGCTCGCCCGGCTGGCCGTGCCCGCCCACCCGGGGCGGGACTCCCGCTTCCTCGCCGCGGCCGTCAACGCCGTCGACCTCCTGGCCGTCCCGCTGCGCCTGGTCCTCGACGACGTCCACGTGCTCACCGCGGCCGGTCCGCGGCACGGGCTGGCCGCGCTGGTCCGCGACCCACGTCCGCGCCATCTACGGCAAGCTCGGCGTGAACACCCGGCGCGACGCGGTGCACCGGGCCCGCCGGCAGGGCATCCTCGCCGTCGCCCCGCTGGACGACGGCGACGCCTGAACCCGGCGGTCAGAGGTCGCGGCGCCGGAAGGCCATGGCCGCCAGCCCGAGGACGACCACCACCCACAGCGCGGCCCAGGCCAGGTAGGTCGCGGTGAGCGGGGCCTCGCCGAGGAAGGGGAAGCCCTCGAAGCCGGGGCCCAGCTGGGTGAGCAGGGTCGGGTCCTGGAAGGCGTGCATGGCCCCGCGCCACAGGCCGTCGGTCGGCAGGAGCATCCGGGAGACGGTCCCGACCCGGGCCACGCCCTCGTTGCCCAGCGACGCGCCGATCCCGCCGACGACGCCGGCGATCCAGGTGGCCCCGAACAGGCCCACCGCCACGACGCCGGAGGCCATGGGGGAGATGACGGTGGCCAGCAGCAGGCCCAGGGTGAGCAGCACGGCCGTCTGCCCGGCGAGCAGCGCCAGGCCGGTCACCGGCTGCGGTGGCCAGTAGCCGACGGTGACCTGCACGACGAGGAACTGCGCGAGCCCGGCCAGCACGACGAAGCCGCTGCCGAAGGCGACCAGCCCCAGCCACTTGCCGACCAGCACCGCCGAGCGCCGGACCGGCCGCGCCAGCATCGCCAGCGCCGTCCCCGACTCGACCTCACCGGCCAGGGTCGGCCCGGCGAGGAACGCCGTGCCCAGCGCCGCGATCAGGCTGAACCCGAACATGACCAGGTTGAGCACCGTGGCGGCGGCGAAGCGCGCCTCGCCGGTGGTGAGCCCGCCGAACTCGGTGGAGATCCGCGAGAAGCCCCAGGCCGACAGGGCCAGCAGCACGACCGTCAGCCCGGCCAGCGCGCGCAGCACCTTGCGGCGGGCCGCCTCGCGCAGCGTGAGCCCGGCGACGGTCAGGACCACCCGCGCGCTCACCGCCGCTCCCCGTCCCGCAGGATGCCCAGCAGCCGCTCCTCCAGGCTGATCCGGGCGGGCTCGACCGCGTGCACGCGCACCCCGTGGCCGACCAGGTCGGCCACGAGGTCGGGCACCCCCGCCGCCTCGTCGTCGTCGGGCAGGGCGACGCTGAACCAGTCCCCGCTGCGGGTCAGGCGGCCGGCGGCGGCCAGCCGCTGCTCGGCCGCCGCGCCCACGCCCTCCAGGTGCAGCCGCAGCTCGCGCGCGCCGAGCAGCTCCGCGAGCGTGCCCGAGGCGGCGACGCGGCCCTTGTCCAGGATCACCACCCGGTCGCAGACCCGCTCGACCTCGCCGATGAGGTGCGAGTTGAGCAGCACCGCCACGCCGCTGTCCCGGAGGGAGAGGACGACGTCCCGGACGTCGGCGCGGCCGAGCGGGTCCAGCGCGCTGGTCGGCTCGTCGAGGACGACGAGCTCCGGGCGGGCCACCAGCGCCACGGCCAGGCCGAGGCGCTGCTGCATGCCCTTGGAGAAGCCGCCCACCCGGTCGCCGGCGCGCTCGGCGAGCCCGACGAGGGCCAGGCGGTCCCGCTGCTCGGCGGCGGGCACCGCCGTGCCGGAGAGCCGGACGTGCAGGGCGAGCACCTCGGCCGCGGTGAGCCACGGCTGGTACCGGAAGAGCTCGGGCAGGTAGCCGACGCGGGCCCGGGCCTGCGGGTCCTGTCCCGGGCGGCCGAGGAGCAGCACCTCCCCGGCGTCGGGCCGGACCAGGCCCAGCAGCATCTTGATGACGCTGGTCTTGCCGGCCCCGTTCGGCCCGAGCAGCCCCAGGACCTCGCCGCGGCCCACGGTGAAGGACACGCCGTCGACCGCGGTCCGCCGTCCGTACCGCTTGCGCAGGCCCGAGCACCACACCGCCGCGGACGGCGGGAGGTCGGCCAGCAGCTGCCGCGCGCTGTCGAGGCCCGCGGTGTCGAGGCCCGCGGTGTCGGGGCGTGCGGTGCCGGGGGAGGGGCCGCCCGGGCGGGCGGCGGGGCCGGCGGCCACCGCTAGCGCAGCCCGCGGGCCACGGCCAGCACCTCGTCGGCGCTCAGCGACCCGGCGACCGCGGTCACCACGCCGTCCTCGACCCACACCACGCCGGCCAGCACGCCGTCCCGCGAGGTGAGCACCGTGGCCGGCAGCCCGTCGACGTCCGCGTCGGCGCTGGTCACGAAGTCGGCCGGCACCGGGAGGGGCAGCGTCGTCCCGTCCGCGGTGAAGGACCGCAGCTGGGCGGCCAGGTCGTCGGGCAGGCCGGGCAGCGAGAGGACGTAGTCGCGGGCGGTCTCGAAGGGGATCCCCGACGAGTCGGCGGTGGGCGCCACCGCTCGGCCCACGACCAGGGCCGGCAGGCCGCTCGCGCCCGGCCACACGGCGGCCACCCCGGGGCCGGCGGTCAGCCGGAAGCGGCTGCCGTCCAGCCCGGGCGGCGGGGGCGGCAGCGTCCCGCCGGACGCCTGCGCCGCCTGCTCGGCGGAGAAGGTGAACACCACGCTCAGCGGGCCGCCGGCCTGGTACACCGGGGTCCCGGTCACGCCGCCGGGCAGCTGCTCGACCTGCGGGACGGCGAGCCCGGTGGCGGCCTCCGCGGCGGCGGCGTCGGCCACCTCGCGGACGTCGGGCTCCTCGAGCACCTCGACCTCGCCGAAGGCGGAGAGGTCGGGCAGCGCCACCAGGTCCGCCTCGGTGATCGCGACCGGGGCGACCTGCTCGGTCCGGAAGACCTGGAGCCAGTCGGCGGCGGCCGCGGCGCCGGCCCCGGTGAGCAGGGCCACCAGCCCGACGACGGCGACCACCGGGCTGCGCAGCAGGGCGCGGCGGCGGGGGGCCGGGGCGCGTGCCGGCCGGCGCCCGTCGGCGGCGACCGCGTGCGACAGCCGGCGCCACCCGGTGTCGACGTCGACGGCCGGGGCGGCGGCCAGCGCCGCGCCGGTGGCTGCGGCGTCCTCGCGGGCGGCGGCCAGCCCGGACAGGCAGACGGGGCAGCCGGCGACGTGCTCGCGGTCGGCGTCGGCGACACCGGCCGGCTCGTCCAGGAGACGGCGCAGCGTGCCGTCAGTGGGATGACGCATGACGGTTCAACTCCTCGCGCAGGGCGGACTCGGCGCGTCGGACGGTGGTGCCGACACTGCCGGGGGACAGATCGAGGGCGGCGGCGACCTCGGCGTAGGACAGGCCGCTGTGCCGGAGGACGAGCGCGACGGCCTGCCGGCGGGGGAGCCGCCCCAGCGCCGCCCGCACGCGGCGGCGCTCGTCGAGGGTCACGACCGCGTCGGCCACGTCCGGGGCGACGGCCTCGCCGTCGCCGGCGGCCTCCTCGCGGGCGGCGCGGCGGCGGTCGGACCGCAGGTGGTTCAGCGCGGTGTGGGCGGCGGCCACGGACAGCCACCCGCCGGCCTCGCCGGCCGGGACCGCGGACCGGGCGAAGGCCAGGAAGACCTCCTGGGCGACGTCCTCCGCCGCGTCCCGGGTGCCGAGCACGCGGGCGGCGACGGCGACGACCCGCGGGTAGGCGGTGCGGAAGACCTGTTCGAGGTCGGCCCGGACGGCTCCGCCCCCCCGAGGAGTCGCCACGGCTCCGCCGTCCTCCCGCTCCACTCGCCCGGCCGCCGCGCCGCGCCCGCCCGGGGACAGGATGCGCGGTGCGGCGGCGGGTGCGGTCGCCCCGCGCCATGCGATGTCCACGTCTCCTGAGCACCGCCGGCGGCCGGGATGTGACACGGGCTGCCACGGCCCGGGGAGCGGTCCCGCCCGGAGGCGAGCCGACCGCCTCCCCGGGCCGGGCCACCGCGCCGGCCGCGCCACGCCCCACCGCGCCGGCGCGGGCGGAGCCCCGTACACCCGGCTCCACCGTTATCCCCAACACAGTGCCACCGTGAGGTGGCCGACGGCCCGGTGACGGGGAACCGAGCGCAGCGACGCGGGGAATCCTCCGGCCGCGCGGTCGGCGGGGCGCGGTGGTGACCCTCCCGGCCGGCCGGCGGCGCCGCACGCGGTCACCCCGTGCCCGGCGGCGGTCCGGCCTGCGAGCGAGCACCCCACGCAGGCCGCCCGGGCCGCTACATTGCTGCCGCCGGCGCAGGACTGTGACCGAGATCTCCGGGGGCGAGGCCGGCGGCGCCCCGCGGGGGCGGGACCGCGGGGGAGGTGCGGAGGTCCCGGCCGGAACGGTGGCGGCCCGGCCCGCCGCCCGCCGCCGACGCCACCGGCGCCGGCGGGGACGCGGGCGGGAGGCCGGTCACCGCGGGGGGCGAGACCAGCCGCTCGGACTCGGCTGGACCCGACGGCGCGGGCACGACCGGGTGGCCGCGCGACACGACTCCACGGGGAGCAGACGTGAAGACCCGCAGCGCAGTACTCCACACCCAGCCCGGCCGGTACGAGGTCACCGAGGTCGACCTCGACGAACCCCGCCAGGGCGAGCTGCTCGTCAAGATGGCCGCCGTCGGGCTGTGCCACACCGACGACCACGACGTCCCGCCCGGCAGCGCCCCGCCCCTCCGGCTGCCCCTCGCCGGCGGCCACGAGGGCGCCGGCGTCGTCGTCGGCGTCGGTCCGCACACCCCCGGCTGGGCCGAGGGCGACCACGTGGTCCTCAGCTTCGTCGCGGTCTGCGGGCGGTGCCGGATGTGCTCGACCGGGCACCAGAACCTGTGCGACCTCGGGGCGCGGCTGTTCTCCGGCGCCCGGATCGAGGACCCGACCAGCTTCCGGATGTCCTACCAGGGCCGGCCCGTGGGCCAGGCCTACGGCCTCGCCGCGCTGAGCGAGCACACCGTGGTCGACGCCCGGTCGGCGGTCAAGATCGACCCGGACCTGCCGCTGGACAAGGCCGCGCTCGTCGCGTGCGGCGTCCCCACCGGCTGGGGCTCGGTCACCAACATGTCGGAGGCCCGGGCCGGCGACGTGGTCGTCGTCATGGGCATCGGCGGGGTCGGGATCAACAGCGTGCAGGCCGCCCGGGCCATCGGTGCCCGCGCGGTCATCGCCGTCGACCCGGTGGAGTTCAAGCGGGAGACCGCCAAGCAGCTGGGGGCGACGCACACGGCCGCGACGATGGGCGAGGCCACCGAGCTGGCCCGGTCGCTGACCAACGGCCAGGGTGCCGACGCGGCCGTCGTGGCGGTCGGCGTCGTGACCGGCGACCACATCGGCGAGGCGGTGATGTCCATCCGGAAGGCCGGCACGGTCGTCGTCACCGGCACCGGGAGCATGCGGGGCGGCGGCGGTGGCGTGCCCTTCAACCACACCATGTTCACGGTGTTCCAGAAGCGCCTGCAGGGCGCCCTCTTCGGCGGGTGCAACCCCCGGTGGGACATCCCCAACCTGCTGGCCCAGTACACCGCCGGCACGCTCAAGCTCGACGAGCTGGTCACGCGCACCTACTCGCTGGAGCAGGTCGCCGAGGGGTTCGACGACATGAAGGCCGGCCGCAACATCCGGGGGGTCGTCCTCTTCGACTGACCTGCCGGCCCGCCCCGGCCCCGCTGGGCCGGGGCGGGCCGGTCAGAGGGGGCCCGCCCCGCGGCTCGGGTGCCGGACGGGTGGTGGCGGGAGCAGGTCGCGACCCGATCGCACCGGCGGGGTGCTGCGGCGTGGCCCCGCACCACGCGCACCCGGGGATCGGTGACGTCGACCACGGTGCCGGCCGGCCGCCGCGCGCCCAGAGGCCCGGTCGCCGCGGCAGGACCGCGCAGCGACTCCTTACGCCCAAGTCGACCGATCTGGTAGGAATTCGCCCTGCCCCGCCGCTGGCTGCACGCGCCGCCATCCCGGCAGACAGGGAGGCCGTCCGTGAAGACCCTCGTCCTGCTGGCCCTGGTCGGCCTCGGTGCCCAGTTGGTGGACGGCAGCCTCGGCATGGCCTACGGGGTCACCTCGACCACCCTGCTGCTGGCCATCGGCACCAACCCCGCCGCCGCGTCGGCGACCGTGCACCTCGCCGAGATCGGCACGAGCGTGATGTCCGGCCTCGCGCACTGGCGCTTCGGGAACGTCGACTGGCGGGTCGTCGCCCGGATCGGGGTCCCCGGCGCCGCCGGGGCGTTCGTGGGGGCGCAGGTCCTCTCGAGCCTGTCCACCGAGGTGGCTGCGCCGGTGATGTCCGTGATCCTGCTGGTGCTGGGCCTCTACATCCTCGTCCGCTTCACCCTCCGGGGCGTCGACCGCCGGCGGCTGGGCCAGCCGTTGCGCCGGCGCTTCCTCGGGCCGCTGGGCGTGCTGGCCGGCTTCGTCGACGCGACCGGCGGCGGCGGCTGGGGGCCGGTCGGCACCCCGGCGCTGCTGGCCAGCGGCCGGATGGAGCCGCGCAAGGTGATCGGCTCGATCGACACCTCGGAGTTCCTGGTCGCGTCGGCCGCGAGCCTGGGGTTCCTCGTGGCCCTGGGCTCGCAGGGTGTGGACGCCACCTGGGCGCTCGGCCTGCTGGCCGGCGGTCTGGTCGCCGCGCCGGTCGCCGCGTGGCTGGTGCGCCACGTCCCGCCCCGCCTGCTCGGCTCCCTCGTGGGCGGGATGATCGTGCTGACCAACACGCGGACCCTGCTGCAGAGCGAGTGGATCGACGCCGCCGACCCGGTGCGCTACGCGACCTACGCGGGGGTCTCCGTCGTCTGGGTGGCCGCCGTCGTCCACTCCTACCGGCAGTACCGCCGGGACCGGGCGACCGAGTCGGCCGACGCCGTCGCCGCGCAGGCCGCGCAGCGGCTCGCCGCCGGTCCCGACGTCGAGGCGGGGCCCACGGCTGCCGGTCGGTGACCGCCCCGCGCCGACCGGGGCCGGCCGACCGCCCCGGGCTCCGGTGAGGCAGCCGTGGCACGGGCCGAGCGCCACGGGGGCCGGGTCCGGCCCGTGAACGGCACGTCGGCCGGCGGCGCCCGCGGGCAGGAGCACCCGGCGGTCCCCTTCCGCACCGCCGTCCGCGTCTGGTTCCTGGTCTCGCTGCAGACCTTCGGCGGCCCGGCCGGCCAGATCGCCGTGCTGCAGCGCACCCTGGTCGACGAGCGCCGGTGGATCGGTCAACGCCGGTTCCTCCACGCCCTGAACTACTGCATGCTGCTGCCGGGGCCGGAGGCCCAGCAGCTGGCCACCTACACCGGCTGGTTGCTCCACGGCACCCGGGGCGGCCTGGTCGCCGGCGGGCTGTTCGTGCTGCCCGGCGCCCTGGCGCTGCTGGCGCTGTCGGCGCTGTACGTCGCCGCCGGGTCGACCCTCGCGGTCACCGCGCTCTTCGCGGGCCTGTCCGCGGCCGTGCTGGCCGTCGTCGCGCAGGCCGTCGGGCGGGTGGCCCGCCGAGCGCTGCGGACGCGTGCGCTCGCCGCGATCGCGGTCGCCGCCTTCCTCGCCCTGAGCCTGTTCGCCGTGCCGTTCCCGGCGGTGGTCGCGGCGGCTGCGGCCGCCGGCTGGGTGCTGGCCCGCCGGCGCCCCTCGACCCCGCCGGCGGAGAGCGGTCAGGAAGCGGACCCCGGGCCCCGGTCGGTGGTCCCCGACGACGTCCTGCACGGCGAGCGGCCGAGCGCCCGCCGGACGCTGCGGGTGCTCCTCGTCGGGTCGGTCGTCTGGGGGGCACCCGTCGCCGCGGTCGCACTCCTGAGCGGCCCGTCCAGCACCCTGACGGAGCTGGGCGTCTTCTTCTCGGGGGCCGCCGTGGTGACCTTCGGCGGTGCCTACGCCGTCCTCTCCTACGTGGCCCAGCAGGCGGTGCAGGTCTACGGCTGGCTGGGCCCGCGGGAGATGGCACGCGGCCTGGCCCTGGCCGAGACCACGCCCGGACCGCTGATCATGGTGGTGCAGTTCGTCGCCTTCCTCGGTGCCCACCGCGCCGCCGGCGGGCTGGACCCGTGGGTGGCCGCCGTCCTGGCCTCGCTCCTGGTGACGTGGGTGACCTTCGTGCCGAGCTTCCTCTTCGTGCTGCTGGGCGCGCCGTACATGGAGCGGTTGCGGGGGAACCGGTCGCTCGCCGCGGCGCTGAGCGGGATCACCGCCGCGGTCGTCGGCGTCATCGCCAGCCTCGGGGTGTACCTCGCGGTGCACACCCTCTTCGGCCGGACCCACCGCCTGGACTGGGGGGTCGTCTCGCTGGAGGTCCCCGAGCCCGGCACGGTCCGGTGGGTGGCGGTGGCGATCGCCGCGATCGCGGTCGCCCTGCTGTTCGCGGCCAGGTGGTCGGTCCTGCGCACGCTGGGGGTGTGCGCCGTCCTCGGGCTCGCCGCGGGGCTGGTCGGCCTGCCCGTGGCGTAGGCGTCCGGCGCCGCCGGCGGTGCGGGTCGACGGCGGTGGTGCCGTCGGATACCGGGTGAGGGACGGGTCAGCCGAGGACGAGCCGGCGGCAGTCGGGGCACGGGTCGGCCGACCCGAGCCCGCGCGGCCCGGCCCAGCTGCCCTGGACGACGCCGACGGGCACGCCGCAGACCCCCAGCCAGGGTGCCGGGCCGTCGGCGACGTCACGGGGGACGGCGTGTGCCCGCCCGGTCTCCTGGTCCCGCCCGGCCACGTGGTCGCTGCCCGCCATGGCACCAGCATGACCGGCGCCCGACCACCACGACCCGGGGCCGCCGGTGCGGGGTCGGCGGCGGGGCGGGGCCCGCGGATGCGGAACGGCACAGGGGCCCCTTGATCGGCCCGCACCCCGCGGGCAGGCTGTGATGCACGACACAGCCGGGTCTCGTGGAGGTCGTTGTGCAGGCACGAGTAGGGGACAGGATCGTCGTCCACTCCACCCACCAGGGGGAGCCCGAGCGCACCGGTGAGGTGCTCGAGGTCCGCGGGGACCAGGGCGGCCCGCCCTACGTCGTCCGCTGGGACCCCGACGGGCACACCGGTGTCTTCTTCCCGGCGGGCACCTGCACCGTGGTCCCCGCGCCGGCCAGGGGCTGAGCCGGGTGGCCAAGGACACCGGGACCGCCCCGGCCCCGCGAGCGGCCGGCGAAGTGCGCAACGTGGCCCTCGTGGGCCACGCCGGCGCGGGCAAGACCACCCTGGCCGAGGCGCTGCTGGTCGCCACCGGCGCGCTGCCGCGCGCCGGCCGGGTGGAGGACGGCACGACCTGCCTCGACAGCGAGGAGGTGGAGATCCGCCAGCAGCGCTCGGTGTCGCTGGGGGTGGCCACCGTCGAGCACGCCGGGCACCGGCTGACCCTGCTGGACACCCCGGGCTCCCCGGACTTCGTCGGCGAGCTGCGCGCGGGGCTGCGCGCGGCCGACGCGGCGCTGTTCGTCGTCTCCGCCGTCAACGGCGTCGACGCGACGACCGTGCAGCTGTGGGAGGAGTGCGCGGCGGTCGGCATGCCCCGGGCGGTGGTCATCACCCAGCTGGACCGGCCGCGCGCGGACCTCGACGAGGCGGTGCGGTCCTGCCGCACGCAGCTGGGGGAGGGGGTGCTCCCGCTGCAGGTCCCGCAGCGGGGTGCCGACGGCGCGGTCACCGGCCTGCTCTCCCTGCTCGAGCCGCACGTCGAGGCCGGCGGGCCCGACGCCGACCGGCTGCGCGCCGAGCTGATCGAGGGGATCATCGGCGAGAGCGAGGACGAGACCCTCATGGACCGCTACCTCGACGGCGAGGAGCTCGCCGTCGGGGACCTCGTCGCCGACCTGGAGACCGCCGTCGCCCGCGGCCACTTCCACCCGATCCTGTGCGCCGCGCCCCTGGGCGGGGTCGGGGTCCCCGAGCTGCTCGACCTGCTGGTCGCCGCCTTCCCGTGCCCCGTGGAGCACGGCTGCCCACCGGTGACCCGGCCCGACGGGTCCCCGGCGCCGGCGCTGGCCTGCGACCCCGACGGCCCGCTGGTCGCCGAGGTCGTCAAGACCACCACCGACCCCTACCTGGGCCGGGTCTCGCTGGTGCGCGTGTTCTCCGGCACCCTCCGCCCCGACACCGCCATCCACGTCTCCGGCCACGGGATGGCCGAGCGCGGCCACCCCGACCACGACGTCGACGAGCGGATCGGCGCGGTCTCCTCCCCGCTGGGCCCCTCGCTGCGCCCCGTCGCGGCCTGCCCGGCCGGTGACGTGTGCGCCGTGACCCGGCTCGCGTCGGCCGAGACCGGTGACACGCTCTCCTCGCCCGACGACCCCCGCCTGGTCCCGCCGTGGGACCTCCCGGTGCCCCAGCTGCCCGTCGCCGTCGAGGCCTCCTCCCGCGCCGACGAGGACCGGCTGGCCACCGCGCTGGGCCGCCTGGTCGCCGAGGACCCGACGGTCCGGCTCGACCGGCGCCCCGACACCGGCCAGCTGCTGCTCTGGTGCGTGGGCGAGGCGCACGCCGAGGTGCTGCTCGAGCGGCTCCGCACCCGGCACGGCGTCTCGGTCACCACCGTGCCGGTCCGGGTGCCGATGGTCGAGACCCTCGCCGCGCCGGCCCACGTCACCGGCCGGCACGTCAAGCAGTCCGGCGGCCACGGCCAGTACGCGGTCGTGGTGGTCGACGTCGAGCCCGGGGAGCCGGGCTCCGGGATCGTCTTCGAGCAGCGCATCGTCGGCGGCACCGTGCCCAGCCAGTTCCACGGCAGCGTGGAGAAGGGCGTGCGCGGCCAGGCCGCGCGCGGCATCGAGGGCGAGCGGCCGCTGGTCGACCTCAAGGTCACCCTCGTCGACGGCAAGGCGCACTCGGTCGACTCCTCCGACGCCGCCTTCCAGGCCGCGGGCGCCCTCGCCCTCCGCGAGGCCGCGGCCGCCGCCGGCACGAAGGTGCTCGAGCCCTGGTGCGAGGTGGAGGTCGTGGTGCCGGGGGAGTACGTCGGCGCGGTCATGAGCGACCTGTCGGCCCGGCGCGCCCGCGTCACCGGCAGCGAGGCCGACCCCGAACGCGACCGGACGACGGTGCGGGCCGAGGTGCCGGAGGTGGAGCTGCTCACCTACGCCGGCGCGCTGCGCTCGGTGTCGCACGGCACCGGCAGCTTCGGTCGCCGGGCGCTGGGCTACGAGCCGGCGCCGGCCTCGCTCACCGCGGTGCCGGCCTGAGCCCCACCCGGTGACCGGCCCGGGCACGGTGGGCGGCCGGTGCGCCGCCGGGGGAGGCAGCGGCGCGGGACACTAGCCTGCACCAGCGGTGTCCAGCGGGTGCGGAGGTGTCGTGACGTCGTCCCAGGGGTCGTCGGCGTCGGCCCGTCCCACCGCGGCGGGCCACCCCCCGGCTGACCGCAACGACCTGCCCGACCGCGTCTGGACCCTGCCCAACGCCCTCTCGGTGCTGCGCCTGCTCGGCGTGCCGGTCTTCCTGTGGCTGCTGCTCGGCCCGGAGGCCGACGCCTGGGCCGTGGCGGTCCTGGCCCTGGCCGGCCTCACCGACTGGGCCGACGGCAAGCTGGCCCGGGCGATGGGCCAGTCCAGCCGGCTCGGGGCCCTGCTCGACCCGGCCGCCGACCGGCTCTACATCGTCGCCACGCTGGTCGCCTTCGCGCTGCGCGACGTGGTGCCCCTGTGGCTCGTCCTGGTCCTCCTCGGGCGGGAGGCCGTCCTCGGGGTCGCGCTGCTGGTCCTGCGCCGGCACGGCTGGCCCCCGCTGCAGGTCCACTACCTGGGCAAGGCGGCCACGTTCATCCTGCTCTACGCCTTCCCGCTGCTGCTCCTGGCCGAGGGGGACGGGCCGGTGGTCGCCGTGGCCCAGCCGCTGGCCTGGGCGCTCACCATCTGGGGCGCGGCGCTCTACGTCCTGGCCGGCGCGTTCTACGTCGTCCAGACCGTGCGCCTGGTGCGGCCGGACGGCCCCCGGCCGGACGCCGCGGGAGCCGCGCCGTGAGCACCGCGCCGCGCGGCGGCGGCCCCCGCTCGATGGGCGCCTCGCTGCTCGACCAGGTGCTCGCCGAGACCCTCGACCCCGCCTACGAGCAGGCCGCGCGGGCCCGCGCCGAGCGCGCGGCGGCCGGCGTCCCGGAGCCGCCGCGCCGGCGGCGGGCGGGGCAGGTGGCCGTCGCCCTCACCCTGGCGTTCGCCGGCCTGCTGGCCGGGGTGACCTACAACGAGGCGGCGGCCGGGGAACCGGCCCGCGCCGAGATCCGCGCGGCCCTCGTCGACGACATCATGGCGGCGACCGAGACCACCGACCGGCTGGCCGCCGACCTGGAGCAGCTGCGCGCCGACGTCGCCGCCGCCCGCGCCGAGGCGCTGGCCGCCTCGGCCGTCGGGCAGCGGGCGCTGGACGCCCTGGAGGCCGCCGAGGTGGCGGCCGCGGCCACCGCGGTGGAGGGGCCGGGGCTGCTGGTCACCCTCGCCGACGCCGAGCCCGACGCCGACAGCGACCCGGTCGGCGGCGGCGGCGTGGACCCCCGCGGCCAGGTGCGCGACGGCGACCTGCAGCTGGTGGTGAACGCCCTCTGGGCCGCCGGCGCCGAGGCGGTGGCCATCAACGGGCAGCGGCTGGGGCCGACGACGGCCATCCGCTTCGCCGGGGAGGCGGTGCTGGTCGACTTCCGCCCGGTCACCAACCCCTACCTGGTCAGCGCCATCGGCGACCCCGCGACGCTGCGCTCGGACTTCCTCGCCAGCCCGGAGGTCGCCTCCCTGGCCGTCATCTCGCAGTCCTTCGGGCTGCGCTTCGAGTTCGCCCAGGAGGACGAGCTGACCCTGCCCGCCGGGAGCCCGCCGGAGCTCCGGTCCGCGACCCCCCTCGCCGAGGAGCCGGCCGGGGGTGGCGGGTGATCCCGGTCCTCGGGCTGGCGCTGGGGATCGTCCTGGGCATCGCCTTCGACCCGACCGTCCCGCTGTGGCTGCAGCCCTACCTGCCCATCGCCGTGGTGGCCGCCCTCGACGCCGTCTTCGGCGGCGCCCGGGCCCGCCTCGACGGCATCTTCGACGCCAAGGTGTTCGTGATCTCGTTCGTGTCCAACGTGGTCGTCGCCGCGCTGATCGTCTTCCTCGGCGACCAGCTCGGTGTCGGCGCGCAGCTGTCCACCGCGGTCGTCGTCGTCCTCGGCATCCGCATCTTCGGCAACGCCGCGGCCATCCGCCGGCACCTCTTCCGCGCATGACCGGGCGACCGCGGCCCGGAGCCGCCCCCGACGACGGCGCGGAGGAGCCGGGTGTCCCCGGCGCCCCGGCCGAGGCGGCCGAGGCGGCCGCGGCGGAGGCGGCCGCGGCGGAGGACACCGCGGCGGAGGACACCGCGCCGGAGGACACCGCGCCGGAGGACACCGCGCCGGAGGAGACGGCTCCGGAGGAGACGGCGCCGGAGGACACCGCCGGAGCGCCCGGGGGGCCGGGACCGCACCCCGGCGGCCGATCCCCCCGGCGCCGCCGCGACCCGCTGGCCGCCGTCCTCATCGGCGTGCTCACCCTGCTGCTGGGCTTCGCCTTCGCCGTGCAGGTGCGCAACACCGGGACCGACGAGGACCTCGCCGGCGCCCGCGAGGAGGACCTGGTCACCATCCTCGACGAGCTCGATGCCGAGGAGGCCCGGCTCTCGGCGCAGATCACCTCCCAGCGCGCCGCGCTGCGGGAGCTCAGCAGCTCCGGCGACCAGGACGCCGCCGCCCTGGCCGCCGCCCGGGACCGGGTCGAGGCGCTGGGCATCCTCAACGGCACCGTCGCGGCCGAGGGGCCCGGCCTGCTGATGACGATCCGCGACCCCGACGGCGCGCTGCGGGTCGCCGACCTCCTCGACGCGATCCAGGAGCTGCGCGGCGCGGGGGCCGAGACGATGCAGATCGACGGCGTCCGGGTGGGTGTCTCCACGCCGGTCACCGGCGAGCCCGGCGACCTCCGGGTCGACGGGCGGCCGGTGGACAGCCCCTACGAGTTCGTCGTCATCGGCTCCCCGCAGGACCTGCAGACCGCCCTGGCCATCCCCGGTGGCGTCGTCGACCGGGTCGGCCGCCAGGGCGGCAGCGTGGAGACGACCACCGCCGACCGCGTCGTGGTGGACGCGTTGCGGCCGCTCGACGTGCCTCAATACGCTCAGCCGGCGGACGGCGACGACTGACCCGCCCCGGCGACGGCAGCCCCCGACCGCCGCACCCCTCGACCGACTGGAGACGACGCCGCATGGCCACCCCCGACGACCGCCGCTACACCGAGCAGCACGAGTGGGCCCAGCTGCAGGAGGGCGGGGTCGTCCGGGTCGGGATCACCGACCACGCCCAGGACGCCCTCGGCGACATCGTGTTCGTCCAGCTGCCGGAGGTCGGCGCCGACGTCGCCCCGGGCGCCCCGATCGGGGAGGTCGAGAGCACCAAGTCGGTGTCGGACGTCTACTCGCCCGTCCCCGGGGTCGTCACCGCGGTCAACGAGGCGCTCCACGACGCGCCGGAGACCATCAACGCCGACCCCTACGGCGCCGGCTGGCTGGTGGAGGTGCGTGTCGAGGACGCCGCGGACCCGACCGGGGAGCTCCTCGACGCGGCGGCCTACCAGGCCCTGGTCGACGCGTCCTGACCTCCGCGGTCGGTGCTCGCAGTGGCCGCCGACCCCCCTCACTATGCTCGGGGACGAGGCGTCGCGGCGCCCCTCCCGGGAGCCCGTCCCTCACCCTGCACGTCCGGTTGACCCTCGGGTCGGCCGCTGGTTCCATGTCCCACGGCCCGCCGTGCCCCGCACGGCGGCCGACCCGAGGCGGGCCGTCCGGCCCGTCGTCCGCCGGCCGCCCGCGGCTTCCCCAGCCCGCGGCGGTGCCCCCCTGCACCGGAGGAGACAGACGTGCACTGCACTCGTTGTGGCCACAACAACCCCGAGGGCAGTCGCTTCTGCGCGCAGTGCGGCGCGGCGCTGTCCCAGGAGCGGATCGGCGAGTCCACCAGCGTGATCCCCAAGGTGGGCGGTGAGGACTCCGTCGAGACCCCGGAGGTCTCCGAGTCCGACGCGCACGCCGGTGCGGTCGAGTCCCTGCCCGCGGGCTCGGCGCTGCTCGTGGTCAAGCGCGGGCCGAACGCCGGCAGCCGGTTCCTCCTCGACCAGGACGTCACGACCGCCGGCCGGCACCCCGACAGCGACATCTTCCTCGACGACGTCACCGTCAGCCGGCGGCACGTGGAGTTCCACCGCGAGGGCGGCGGCTTCTCGGTGCACGACGTCGGCAGCCTGAACGGCACCTACGTCAACCGCGAGCCGGTCGACGTGGCCAGCCTGGCCGGCGGCGACGAGGTGCAGATCGGCAAGTTCCGCCTGGTCTACCTGACCGGTCCCCGCACGGGCGAGCCCGCACCCCGCTCGTGAGCGGCACGGGCGGTACCCGTCGGGCCCCGGTGCCGACGGCGGGATGAGCGTGGTGGCCTCGCGCGCCAGCGCGTTCGGGGACGCCGACGACCAGCGCAGCCCCCGCCTGACCATCGGCGAGGTGCTCGCCGTGCTGCGGGACGACTTCCCCGACGTCACGATCAGCAAGATCCGGTACCTCGAGACCGAGGACCTCGTGCACCCGGAGCGGACGCCCTCGGGCTACCGCAAGTTCTCCGCGGCCGACGTCGCCCGGCTCCGCTACGTGCTCACCGCCCAGCGGGACCACTACCTCCCGCTGCGGGTGATCAAGGAGCACCTGGAGGCCATCGACCGGGGGGAGCCGCTGCCCGGCGCCCCGCCGGCCCCGCCGGCCGTCGAGGGCGGCGAGCGGCCGGCGGCCAGCCTGCTGCCGGACGAGTTCGCCCGGACCGCCGGCCTGGAGCCGCAGCAGCTGGCCGACTGCGTGCAGTTCGGCCTGCTGGCGACCGACGCCGACGGCCGCCACCCGGCCGCCGACCTGCCCATCGCCCGGGCCGCGGCGGGCCTGGCCCGGCACGGCATCGAGCCGCGGCACCTGCGCGTGTACCAGAACGGCGCCGAGCGGGAGGCCGGCCTGGTCGAGCAGCTCGTCGCGCCGGTGCTGCGGGCCCGCTCGGAGGAGGCGCGGACCCGGGCCACGGAGAAGCTGCGCGAGCTCGCGGCGCTCTCGGCGCAGCTGCACGGCGCGTTGCTCGAGGCGCGCCTCCGGGATCTCCTGCGCCCCTGACTCGGGCGTACCGTGGTCGGCGTCGGGTCCAGGAGCCGGCCCGACCGTCCACCAGCCGCCGCACACCGATCCGTCCGCCCACCCGGGCCGCAGCTGAGGGGGCCGCACCGTGCAGGAACTCAGAGTCGTCGGGGTCCGGGTCGAGCTGCCCGGCAACCAGCCCATCCTGCTGCTCAAGGAGACGCAGGGGGAGCGGTACCTGCCGATCTGGATCGGCGCGGTCGAGGCCGCGGCCATCGCCTTCGAGCAGCAGGGCGTGCGCCCGGCGCGGCCGATGACCCACGACCTGCTCCGCGAGGTGGTGCGCACCCTGGGCGCCACGCTCGAGGCGGTCAACATCACCGAGATGCGCGACGGCATCTACATCGCCGAGCTGGTCTTCGGCGACGACCGGGTCGTCAGCGCCCGCCCCTCGGACGCCGTCGCGCTGGCCGTGCGCACCGGGGCGCCCATCTTCGGGGCCGAGGCGCTGCTCGACGAGGTCGGCATCGAGATCCCCGACGAGCAGGAGGACGAGGTCGAGAAGTTCCGGGAGTTCCTCGACCAGATCTCCCCGGAGGACTTCGGCGCCGGCTCCGGCTCGGGCGGCTGACCCACGGGCACCGCCCGCCCCGTCCGCACCACGGGCCCGTCGGAACCGCCTCGGCGGTACCGGCGGGCCCGTCGGCTGCCGATACCACCCCGCCGGGTGAGTGCTGCGACACGCCGCCCCGCTCAGTTGACCGGCCCAGGGGCCCGGCTTACGGTCGGCGAACAACACCGGTGTGACACCTGGGACGTCGGGTGACCCACGCCGCTGGTCACCGGGGCGACCGCCGCGGGACGCAGAGGAGGACGCTGACGTGAGCGACCAGAGCAACGGCTCCCAGGGTCAGCTCTTCAGCGACGCCGCCGTGGGGGCACCGGCCTACGACGAGGTCGAGAGCGACCTCGTCGGGTACCGCGGCCCGACGGCGTGCGCCGCTGCCGGCATCACCTACCGACAGCTCGACTACTGGGCCCGTACCGGCCTGGTCGCGCCGTCGGTCCGCAGCGCCACCGGCTCGGGCACCCAGCGGCTGTACTCGTTCCGCGACATCCTCGTGCTCAAGGTCGTCAAGCGGCTGCTCGACACCGGGGTGTCGCTGCAGAACATCCGCAAGGCGGTCGACCACCTGCGCAACCGCGGGATCAAGGACCTCGCCAACGTCACGCTCTTCTCCGACGGGGCCACCGTCTACGAGTGCACCTCCGCGGAGGAGGTGGTCGACCTGCTCGCCGGCGGCCAGGGCGTGTTCGGCATCGCCGTCTCCGGCGCGCTGCGCGAGCTGTCGGGGGAGCTGGCCGAGCTGCCCGCCGAGCGGCTCGACGGGGTCACCGTGCGTCCGGCGGACGACGAGCTGTCCCGCCGGCGCCGCCGCCGCGCCGCCGGTTGAGCTGCGCGATCGGGCTTCCGCCGATCGCTCACGGGCACGTGGCCGCCTCGGACGGCGGGTCGCCGCATGTCGGCTGCACGACGCCCGTGATCGGCGGGGCCGTGCGCCCGTGATCGTCGGGATCGTGGGCACGGTCGACGACGTCCCGGCCGGTTGCCCACGGCACGATGGCGGGCCGCTGGTAGCGTCGCGGTAATGGCGGACCGTGTCGCTGGCCCCCTCCCCGCGCTCTCCTCGCTGGACCCCGCCGGGTCCTTCGCCGGCCGGCACATCGGCCCCCGGCCCGAGGACACCGAGGCGATGCTCGCCGTCGTCGGGCACCCGTCGTTGCAGTCGCTGGTCGATGCCACGCTGCCCGAGGGAGTGCACGACCGGAGCCCCCTCGAGCTCACCCCGGCCGCGGACGAGGCCGCCGTCCTCGCCGCGCTGCGCGAGCGCGCCGAGGAGAACGAGGTCGTCACCTCGATGATCGGCCTCGGCTACTCCGGTACCGTCACCCCCGCGGTGATCCGCCGCTGCATCCTCGAGAACCCCGCCTGGTACACCGCCTACACCCCGTACCAGCCCGAGATCAGCCAGGGCCGGCTCGAGGCGCTGCTCAACTTCCAGACGGTGGTCGCCGACCTCACCGGCCTCCCCGTCGCGGGCGCCTCGATGCTCGACGAGGCCACCGCCGCCGCGGAGGCGATGACGCTGGTGCGCCGCGCGGGCCGGGCGCGGGCCGAGGCGGTCTTCGTCGTCGACGAGGACACGCTGCCGCAGACCCTCGCGGTGCTGCGGACCCGCGCCGAACCGCTCGGCATCCGGCTGCACGTCGCCGACCTCTCCGGCGGCTGGCCGGCGGACCTGCCGGAGGCCGGCGCCTTCGGCGTCCTGCTGTCCTACCCCGGCGCCAGCGGCGCCGTGCGCGACCACCGGGCCCTGGCCGCGGCGGCGCACGGGGCCGGTGCCGCGGTGGTCGTGGCCGCCGACCTGCTCGCCCTCACGCTGCTGGAGGCGCCGGGGGAGTGGGGCGCCGACGTCGCCTGCGGCACCAGCCAGCGCTTCGGCGTCCCCCTCGGCTACGGCGGGCCGCACGCCGGCTACCTGTCGGTCCGCGAGGGCCTGGCCCGGCAGCTGCCCGGCCGGCTGGTCGGCGTCTCGGTCGACGCCGACGGCGCCCCGGCCTACCGGCTGGCCCTGCAGACCCGCGAGCAGCACATCCGCCGGGAGAAGGCGACCAGCAACATCTGCACCGCGCAGGTGCTGCTGGCGGTCATGGCCGGCGCCTACGCCGTCTACCACGGCGCCGAGGGGCTCACCGCCATCGCCGCCCGGGTGCACCGCAGCGCGCAGGCGCTGGCCGGCCGGCTGCGGGCCGGTGGGGTGGAGGTCGTGCACGACCGGTTCTTCGACACCGTGCAGGCCCGGGTGCCCGGCCGCGCCGGCGAGGTGGTGGCCGCGGCCGCGCAGCGGCGCATCAACCTGCGGCGGGTGGACGACGACACCGTCGCCGTGGCCTGCGACGAGCGGACCACGCCGGCCCACCTGCGGGCGGTGGCCGAGGCCTTCGGCGTCCCGGCCGACGGCACCGACGACGACGCGGGCCCGGCCGCCTTCCCCGCCGACCTGCGCCGGCGGACGGCGTTCCTCACCCACCCGGTCTTCTCGGCGCACCGCTCGGAGACCGCGCTGATGCGCTACCTGCGGGCGCTGGCCGACAAGGACCTCGCGCTCGACCGCACGATGATCCCGCTGGGTTCGTGCACCATGAAGCTCAACTCCGCCGTGGAGATGGCGGCGGTCACCTGGCCGGAGTTCGCCGACATCCACCCCTTCGCCCCCGCCGAGCAGGCCCGCGGGTACCGGCGGTTGATCGACGAGCTCTGCGCGGACCTCGCCGAGATCACCGGGTACGCGGCGGTGAGCGTGCAGCCCAACGCCGGGTCGCAGGGCGAGTTCGCCGGGCTGATGGCGATCCGGGGCTACCACCGCGCGCGCGGTGAGACCGGGCGCGACGTGTGCTTGATCCCCAGCTCGGCGCACGGGACCAACGCCGCCAGCGCCGTCATGGCCGGCATGCGCGTCGTCGTGGTCGCCTGCGACCCGGCCGGCAACGTGGACGTGGCCGACCTGCGGGCCAAGATCGGCCAGCACGCCGACCGGCTGGCCGCCATGATGATCACCTACCCGTCGACCCACGGGGTCTTCGAGACCGAGATCCAGGCGATCTGCGCCGCGGTGCACGACGCCGGCGGGCAGGTCTACGTCGACGGGGCGAACCTCAACGCGATGGTGGGCCTGGCCCGGCCGGGCCGGTTCGGGTCCGACGTGAGCCACCTCAACCTGCACAAGACCTTCTGCATCCCGCACGGCGGGGGCGGGCCCGGCGTCGGGCCGGTCGGCGTGGCCGAGCACCTGGTGCCGTTCCTGCCCGGGCACCCGCTGGCCGACACCGGCAGCGGCGGCGCGCCGGTCTCCGGCGCCCCGTGGGGGTCGGCGGGCATCCTGCCCATCTCGTGGGCCTACCTGCGGCTGATGGGGCCGGACGGGCTGACCCGCGCCACCGAGCACGCCGTCCTCGCGGCCAACTACGTCGCCGCCCGGCTGCGCGACCACTACCCGGTCCTCTACACCGGAGCCGGCGGGCTGGTCGCCCACGAGTGCATCCTCGACATCCGGCCGCTCACCAAGGCCACCGGCATCACCAACGACGACATCGCCAAGCGGCTGGTCGACTACGGCTTCCACGCCCCGACCATGAGCTTCCCGGTCGCGGGCACCCTCATGGTCGAGCCGACCGAGAGCGAGGACCTCGCCGAGCTCGACCGCTTCGTCGACGCCATGGTGGCCATCCGGGCCGAGATCGAGAAGGTCGCGACGGGGGAGTACGACCGCAGCGACAACCCGCTGCGCCACGCCCCCCACACGCTGGCCATGCTGGCGGGGGAGTGGGGGCGGCCCTACAGCCGGGACGTCGCCGTCCACCCCCTGCCCGCGCTGCGGGGGCGCGGGTACCTCTCGCCGGTGCGGCGCATCGACCAGGCCTACGGGGACCGCAACCTGGTGTGCTCGTGCCCGCCGATCGAGGCCTTCGCCGAGTCGGTGGCGTCCGGCGACGGGGGGTCCGGCGGCGGTGCGCCCGACGACCTCGGCACGGTGGCCGACGCGGTGCCCGCGGGCGCCCAGGCCTGAGCGAGCCCTCCCGCACCCTCCGGCGGGTCCGGCGCCCACCCCGGCGCCGGACCCGCCGGCACGCCCGCCATACTACCGTTATCCCCAACACACGCCGCGACCACGGTCGGTCGGTGACGTAGGAGGGGGAGAGCAGCGACGCGGTCCCGTCCGGCGGCTCAGAGGGCCCGGCGCCGGGCGCCGGTGGCGAAACCGAGCCAGGTGTGCCGGTTGCCGGCCCAGCACCAGCCGACCTTGGGCGCCCCGCGCCGGGCCGCGCCGTCCCGGCCGGTGCCGTTGCTCAGCCACAGCGCCGGTGTCCGCGGGTCGAGCGAGCCGTCGGGACGTCGGCGGCGGGAGCCCAGGGTCATGAAGCAGGCGTTGCGCGCCAGCACCCCGGGGCACTGCAGCAGCCAGCTCAGCCCCTCGGCGAGGGTGAGCGGCGTGCGCCCGGCCGCGGCGATGAGCGGCAGGGCCTCCACCGGTCGCAACCCGAGCAGGTCGTCGCCACGGGCCGGGTCCTCCACCAGGTAGGCCGCGCCGGCTGGCAGGGTGACGTCGGCGGCCGGGGCGAACTCGTCGACGTCGGTCATGTCGGTGACGACGAAGGCGCGGTGGCCCTCGCGCTCGACCAGCGGGGTGAGGGCGGAGGGGGCGACGGGGAGGACGAGCAGGCCCGCCGGGGCGCCGGCGGCGGTGGCCTGCAGCTCCTCGGCGGGGACGCCGGCGAGCTCGGCGACGCCGAGGTGGAGGAGGCGCTCGGCCTGGGCGGCGGGGCTGGGCAGGGTGGGCAGCACGGGACCTCCGGGGACGGTGACGAGCGGCGGCCCGAGGTCAACGCCGCGGGGGGCGCCCCGGTTCCCTGTACCGTTATCCCCAACAGTGTTGTTAATCAGGATGACAGGCGAACCAGCGGCGACGGGGGAGACCCCGGTCAGATCTTGCGGAGGAGGACCCGCCGAACGGAGTGGTCGGCGGACTTCTGCAGCACCAACCGGGCCCGGGAGCGGGTCGGGGCGATGTTCGAGCGCAGGTTCGGGCCGTTGACCGCCGCCCAGATGGACAGCGCCGTCGCGCGGGCCTCCTCGTCGGTGAGGTCGGCGTAGCGGTGGAAGTAGGCGGTCGAGTCGCGGAAGGCGGTCCGGCGCAGGGCCAGGAACCGCTCGACGTACCACTCCTGGATGTCGGCCTCGGCGGCGTCGACGTAGACGGAGAAGTCGAAGAAGTCCGAGAGGAAGACCTCCGGGGCGTGCCCGTCGGGGAGGCGCCCGGCCTGGAGGACGTTGAGCCCCTCCAGGACGAGGATGTCGGGCCGGTCGACCACCTGGCGGGCCCCCGGGACGACGTCGTAGGACTGGTGGTCGTACAGCGGTGCGCTGACCTGGCCGCGACCGGACTTCACCGCGGCCAGGAACCGCAGGAGGGCGCGGCGGTCGTAGCTCTCCGGGAAGCCCTTGCGGCCCAGCAGGCCGCGGGCCTCCAGCTCGGCGTTGGGCAGCAGGAACCCGTCGGTGGTGACGAGGTCGACGCGCGGGGCGTCGGGGCCGGTGGCCAGGAGGGTCTGCAGCAGCCGGCTGGTGGTGCTCTTGCCGACGGCGACGCTGCCCGCCACGGCGATCACGTAGGGGACCTTGGCCGTGCCGTCGCCGAGGAAGGCGCTGCGGGCCGCCCACAGCCGGCGGCTGGCCTCCACGTGCAGCCGCAGCAGCTCGGCCAGGGGCAGGTAGACCGTGGCGACCTCGTCGAGGTCGATCCGGTCGCCGAGGGTGGCCAGGGCGCGCAGCTCGGCCTCGTCGAGCGGCAGGGTCGAGCCGGCCGCGAGCGCTCGCCATGAACCGCGGTCGAAGACCGCGTAGGGCGAGACCTGGGTGCGTGTCCCTGCCGTCACGGGCCCCATCGTGCCGTCCGGGGTGCGGCGGTCACCCGGCCGGGGGCCCCGCGGCCGCCTGCCGGGCCGGGAACCGGCCGACGGCGTCTAGGGTGCCGGTGTGGTGCACCAGTCCGGGCTGCTCGACCGCATCGAGCGGTACTCCGCCGCCGCGCCGCTGGCCGACGCCCGGATCGAGACGGTCGGTTCCCTCGACGTCCCGGTCGGCAGCCCCGCCTGGCCCTACCCGGCCCGGCCCCGCCCCGAGGCCACGGTGACGGCGGCCGACGTGCGGGCCGCGGCCGAGCTGCAGGAGCGCTCGGGGCTCCCGGTGGCGGTGGAGTGGGTGTGCGAGTGCGCGCCCACGGCGGCCGCTGCGGTCCGCGCCGCCGGGCTCACCGTGGAGGAGGCGCCGCTGCTGGTGAGCGTGGACCCCGTCGAGCTGCTGCTCCCGACCGGGGTGCGGCTCTACGTGATCGGCGCCGACGACCCGCAGCTGGCCCGCTACCAGCACCTCTCGGCCATCGCGTTCGCCCACCCCGGGCCGGACGGGGAAGCCGACGGGGCGCTGCCCGGCCCGCCCGAGTCGGCCCGCACCGCCGCCCTGCGCGAGCGGATCGCCACCGGCCGCACCGTCCTGATGGTGGCGGTGGAGCACGGCGAGCCGGTCGCCATCGGGGCCCACCACCCCCTGGGCGTCGACGGCGGGGAGGTCAGCGAGATCGTCGGGCTGGCCACGATGCCCCGCTTCCGCGGCCGCGGGCTCGGGGCCGGGCTCGCCTCGGCCCTCGTCGCGCACGCCCGCGAGACCGCGGACCTGGTGTTCCTCGTGGCGGGGGACGACGACGTGGCCCGGGTCTACGAGCGGGTCGGGTTCGCCCGGCTGGCGACCGTCGGCCTGGCCGACCGGGCCCCCTCGGGCGACCCGGGCTGAGCGCCGCTCAGGTGCTCAGGTGCATCGCGGCCGCGGCGGTGTCGAGCGCGGCCCGGGCGGCGGCGTAGCCGGTCGAGCGGGGCACCTCGCTGAGCAGGACGACGACCTGCCCGTCGAACACCCCCAGCGAGTGCAGGTGCCGGGTGCCGCCCACGCAGCACATCCAGCCCTGCTTGACCGCGGGCGTGCCCGGCACGGTGCCGAAGACGCCGAACTGCTGGTCGAAGCCGTCGGCCGCGATCGGGGTGGCCGCCTGCATCCAGCCGAGCAGGGTGGCCGCGTCGTCGGGGTGGGCGACGACCGGCAGCAGCGCCATGAAGCGGGCGAGGTCGGCGGCGGTCGTGTAGGTCTCGCCCCACTGGCCGCGCTCCGCCGGCGGGGTGGTCGACAGCAGGCCGTAGCGCCGGGCGACGTCCTGCACGGCCTGCGCGCCGTCGAACTGCACCCACACCGCGGAGGCGGCCGGGTCGTCGGAGCGGGTGATCATCCGCTCGAGGCGGGCCCGGTCGGCGTCCGTGAGGCCCACCTGGCCGGTGCGGGCCCGGTGCAGCACCTGCTCGGCGAGGAAGAGCTTGACCATGGACGCGGTGGGGAACGGCCGGTCGGCGAGGTCGTTGCCCCGGGCGGCGGCCAGCGCCCGCACGGCCCGGGCCTCGGCGGCGCGTTCGGGCAGGTCCCCGGCCGGCTGCAGCTGCGGGGCGACGACGACGGCGAGCGCCCCGGCGGCGCCGTAGGCCGCGGTGATCGCGGGGACGGCGTCGGCCGGGACGAGCTCGCCGGCCGACGCCCGCCGCTCGGGCAGCACCAGCGCGGTGGCGAGCAGGGCGGGCAGGAGCAGGGCGAGGACCAGGCCGCCCCGGCGCAGAGACCCAGGACGGCGCAGCCTCCGGGCGGCCGTCATGCCCCGATGGTGCTCTGCGTTGCGGGCAACAATTCCAGCGCTCAAGCGACGGCCGGGTGAACCGGCGCGTCGCTCGCCCTGCGTCGTCGCAGAGTTGCGCTGCGACCCCGTCAGCCCTGCTCAGAGGCCTGGTTCAGCCCTGCTCGTAGGTGGCCGTGAGCGTGGCCCGGGCCAGGGTGTGGCTGAACAGGTTGAACCCCAGCACCGCCGGGGTGGCGTCCGGGCCCACGTCCAGGGTCTCGGTGTCGACGGCGTGCACGGTGACCAGGTAGCGGTGCGGCCCGTGGCCGGGCGGCGGGGCCGCCCCGACGAAGCCCGGGAAGCCGGCGTCGTTGCGCAGCTGCACCGCGCCCTCGGGCAGGCCGGCGCCGCCGTCGGAGGCCGCCCCCGAGGGCAGCTCGGTCACCGCGGCGGGGATGTTGGCCACCGCCCAGTGCCAGAAGCCGCTCTGGGTCGGGGCGTCGGGGTCGTAGACGGTCACCGCGAAGCTCTTGGTCCCCTCGGGGAAGCCCGACCACGACAGGTGCGGCGAGACGTCCTCGCCGCCGGCGCCCATGACCCCGCTGACCTGTGGCCGCGGCAGGGGCTGCCCGTCGCTGCAGTCCGTGCTGGTCACGGTGAAGCCGGGGACCTGCGGCAGGTACTCGAACGGGTTCGGCGGGGCGGGCCGGTCGGCCATGGCGGGTTCCTCCCGGGACGGGGACGCTGACGCCGCCGACCCTAGGGAGTGGCACCGGTGCCGCGCAGGTCGGAGGGCCGGGACCCGACCGGGTGCTCCCGCCCGCGCCGGGCCCGGTGCGGCGGTAGCGTCCCAGTCGTGCTCGGACTCCCCGGCGCCATCCGCGCCTGCCTGTTCGACCTCGACGGCGTGCTGACGCGCACCGCGACGGTGCACATGGCCGCCTGGAAGCGGACCTTCGACGAGTTCCTCCGCCGCTCCGACCCGGGCGCGGCCGAGTTCACCCAGCTGGACTACAACCGCTTCGTCGACGGCAAGCCCCGCCTCGACGGCGTGCGGGACTTCCTCGCCAGCCGGGGGATCACGCTGCCGGAGGGGACCGCCGACGACCCGCCGGACGCCGCGACCGTGCACGGCGTCGGCCGGCGCAAGAACGACCTCGTGCACGCCGAGCTCGCCGAGCACGGCGTGGAGGTCTACCCCGGCTCGATGCGCTACCTGCGCGCGGTCAAGGACGCCGGGCTGGCCACCGCCGTCGTCACCGCCTCGCGCAACGGCGGGGAGGTCATCGCCGCCGGGGGGTTCGCCGACCTGGTCGACGCCCGGGTCGACGGCGTGGTCGCGGCCGATCAGGGGCTGCTCGGCAAGCCGGCCCCCGACACGTTCCTCGCCGGTGCGCGGGCGCTCGGGGTCGAGCCGGCCGCGGCCGCGGTGTTCGAGGACGCCCTCGCCGGGGTCGCCGCCGGGCGCGCCGGTGGCTTCGGGCTGGTGGTGGGCGTCGACCGGGTGGGGCAGGCCGAGGGCCTGCGCTCCTCCGGCGCCGACGTCGTCGTCACCGACCTCGACCAGCTGCTCGACGGCGGTGAGCGGCCGTGACCGAGGGGCGGGCCAGCTTCCCCATCGAGCCCTGGGCGCTGACCGAGACCGGCCTGGACCACGCCTCGCTGGGCGTGAACGAGTCGGTGTTCGCGCTGGCCAACGGGCACATCGGCATGCGGGGCTCGTTCGAGGAGGGCGAGCCGGTCGTCGTCCCGGGCACCTACCTCAACGGCTTCTTCGAGGAGCGGCCGCTGCCCTACGCCGAGGCGGGGTACGGCTTCCCCGAGCAGGGGCAGACCGTCGTCAACGTGACCGACGGCAAGCTGATCCGGCTGCTGGTCGGCGACACCCCGCTGGACCTCGACTACGGCGAGGTCGTCGAGCACCGCCGCACCCTGGACCTGCGCCGGGGCGTGCTGCGGCGGCGGACTGAGTGGCGCTCGCCCAACGGCCGGGAGGTCGTCGTGACCAGCACCCGGCTGGTGTCGCTGCGGCGCCGGTCGATCGCGGCCATCGAGTACACCGTCGAGTGCACCGACGGGCGGGGCGACCTCTACATCGCGCTGCAGTCGGACCTGCTGGCCAACGAGCCGACCGACAGCGCCACGGAGTCCGAGGACCCGCGGGCCGCCGCGGCGCTGGCCCGGCCGCTGGTGTCGGAGATGGCGGTGGGGCGGGGCCGGCGCGCCGTCCTGGTGCACCGCACCAAGCGCAGCCGGCTGCGGATGGCGGCGGGCATGGACCACGTCGTGGACGTGCCCGACTCGGCCGAGGAGGACGTCGAGGCCGGTCAGGACCTCGCCCGCTTCACCCTCGCCGCCCGGCTGCCGCAGGGCTCGGCGGTGAAGGTGGTCAAGTACCTCGCCTACGGGTGGTCTTCCCGCCGGTCGGCCGCCGCGCTGCGCGACCAGGTCGAGGGCGCGCTGGCCACGGCCAAGCTGGCCGGCTTCGAGCGGCTGCTGCGCGAGCAGAAGGAGGTGCTCGACGAGCACTGGGCGCACGCCGACGTGGAGATCGAGGGCGACGACGAGCTGCAGCAGGCGGTCCGGGTCGGCATCTTCCACGTCCTGCAGGCCGGCCTGCGCGCCGAGCGCCAGCCCATCCCGGCCAAGGGCCTGACCGGGCCGGGGTACGACGGGCACACCTTCTGGGACACCGAGACCTACGTGCTGCCGGTGCTCACCTACACCGCCCCGGACGCCGCCCGCGACGCGCTGCGCTGGCGGCACTCCACCCTCGAGCTGGCCCGGGCCCGGGCCCGGGAGCTGGGCCGGCGCGGGGCGGCCTTCCCGTGGCGGACGATCCGCGGCGAGGAGACCTCGGGCTACTGGCCGGCCGGGACGGCGGCCTTCCACATCAACGCCGACATCGCCGACGCCGTCGTCCGCTACCACCACGCCACGCTGGACGAGGAGTTCGACCGGGACCACGGCGCCGAGCTGCTGATCGAGACCGCCCGGCTGTGGGCCTCGCTGGGGCACTTCGACGCCGAGGACGGCTTCCGGATCGACGGGGTGACCGGCCCGGACGAGTACACCGCGGTCGTCGACAACAACGTCTACACCAACCTCATGGCGCAGCGGAACATGGTCGAGGCGGTGGCGGCCGCGCGGCGCCAGCCCGACGTCGCCGGCCGGCTGGACGTCTCCGACGAGGAGCTGGAGACCTGGACGCGCGCGGCCAAGACGATGCGGGTGCCGTGGGACCCCCGCCTCGGCGTGCACATGCAGTCCGAGGGTTTCACCCACCACGAGGAGTGGGACTTCGCCGGGACCCCGGAGGAGGACTACCCCCTGCTGCTGCACTACCCCTACTACGAGCTCTACCGCCGGCAGGTCGTCAAGCAGGCCGACCTGGTCATGGCGCTGCACCTGCGCGGGGACGCCTTCACCCAGGAGGAGAAGGCCGCGGACTTCGCCTACTACGAGGCGCGGACGGTCCGGGACTCCTCCCTGTCGGCCGCGCAGCAGGCGGTGGTGGCCGCCGAGACCGGCCACGTCGGGCTGGCCTACGACTACTGGGCCGAGGCGACGCTCACCGACCTGCACAACCTGCACGGCAACTCCGGGCACGGGCTGCACATCGCCTCCATGGCCGGCGGCTGGACGGTCGCCGTGGCCGGCTTCGGCGGCATGCGTGACCACGAGGGGCACCTGCTGTTCTCCCCGCGGCTGCCCGGGCCGGTCACCCGGCTGCGCTTCCGGGTGCGCTACCAGGGCCGCTGCCTGCTGGTGACGGTGCTGCCGACGACGGCCACCTACCGCCTCGTGGAGGGTGAGCCGCTGGACGTGCACCACCACGGCCGGCGGATCACCGTCGACGAGGAGGAGACCGAGGTGCCGATCCCGGCGCTGGGCGAGGTCGAACCGGTCCGGCAGCCGCCCGGCCTGGCGCCGCGGCGCCGCGCGCGCGGCTGAGCCCGGGCCCGGTCAGCCGGGCAGCCGGCCGTCGCCGAGCAGCCACCAGCCGCCCAGCAGCAGCGCGCCGGCGTCCACGAGCAGGAACAACCCCACCCACAGCAGCGCGGGCAGGCCGGTGAGCCGCGCCAGCTGGTCGGCGTCGGAGTCCGGCGCGGCCCGGCGGCGGCGGGCGCGCTGCAGCTCGACGACGGCCTTCGGGGCGGCCAGCAGCAGGAACCAGGTGCCGGCCGCGGCGCACGCGGCCTGCGCCGCGGCCGGCAGCCACCAGGTGACGGCGAACACCACCGCGGCGGTGGCCAGCACCGCCCACAGGCCGTACCAGTTGCGGATCTGCACCAGCAGCAGCGCCAGCAGGAGCAGCAGCGCCCACAGCAGCCCGGCCGCGTGCCCGGCGGCCAGCAGCGCCGCCGCGCCCAGCCCGGCCAGCGCCGGACCGGGGTAGCCCGCCGCGCAGGTGAGGACCATGCCGGCCCCGGTGGGGCGGCCGGCGGACACGGTGAGCCCGGAGGTGTCCGAGTGCAGCCGGATCCCCGCCAGGCGCCGTCCGGCGGCCAGCGCCGCCAGGCCGTGGGCGCCCTCGTGCGCGATGGTCACCACGGTGCGGGCCGGGCGCCACAGCGCCGGGGTCAGCACCACGACGACCGCCACGGCCAGCGCGGCGAGGAGCACGGCGGTCGGCAGGTCCGGCACCGGGGTGGTGACGCGGGTCCAGAACCGCTGCACGACGTCCACGGGTCGGCAGTCAACCCGACCGGCCCGGCAGGAGGCGGGACCCGCCCACGGTGATCCCGGGGTGTCCCGCCCGGGAACCTGCTCGACCGGCCGGGCACCGGGTGCGAGCATCCGGGCGTGGACCTCCTCGGCACCCTGCCCGCCTTCGTGCTGGCGGTGCTGCTCATCTCCGCCTCGCCCGGCCCGGCGATGGCGCTCGTCGTGCGGCGCGCGGCGCTGCGCGGGCTGGCCGGCGCGGTCCCCACCGTCCTCGGGCTCGAGCTCGGCCTGTACCTGTGGGCGCTGGCCGCCGGGGCCGGGTTCGCCGCCCTCGTGGCCGCCTCCGAGGTCGCCTACGTGGTGCTCCGGGTCGTCGGAGCGGTGGTGCTGCTGTGGCTCGGGCTGCGGGCCTGGCGGGCGGCGTGGCGCGACCGCGGGGAGGAGGCGCCGGCGCCGGTCCCGGCCACGGGGGCCCGGCGCTGGTGGGCGGCGTTCGGCGAGGGCCTGGTGGTGCAGCTGGCCAACCCGAAGGCCGCCGTCTTCATGCTCGCGTTCTACCCGCAGTTCGTCCCCGCCGACGGCCCGGTGTTCGCCACCACCGCCGTCCTGGCGCTGCTGCAGGTCACCCTGGAGACCGCGCTCTACCTGGGCCTGGCGGCCGCGGTCGCCCGGGCCGGGGCGTGGTTCCGCCGGCCCCGGGTGCGGCGGCGGCTGGAGGCGGTCAGCGGCACCGTGCTCGTCGCCCTGGGCGTGCGGGTGGCGGTCACCGCCCGCTGACTCCCTCCGGCCGCCAGGCCGGGACGGTGATCCGAGGCTGAGACCCCAGGGTCGTGGGCCTCTGTCCGGCGCGCCGTGGGAAGACGACCCTCCCGTGGTGGCCACGCCCCGACAACCCGTTCCGGCCCCGCCCGGCGCCGCCGAGGGTGCCCTGCGGGGCGTCGACAGCGCGGCCCTGGTCTTCGCGGGTCTCGCCGGATCGGTGGTGTTGTTCACCGGCGAGGGCGACTGGGATGCCTTCGGCACCGTGGTGGGGTGCCTGATCGTCCTGGTGGTGCTGGCGTTCCACCGGCCGGTGCGAGCCGCTCGAGCAGCACGGCGGACGCTGCTCCGCTTGGCCTTCGGCGCGGTCCTGGCAGTGGGTGTCGCAGCGGCCGTCGCCTGGCCGGTGCAGGAGTGGGTGACGGACGACGCCGAACGTGCCACCGATGCGGTTGCGTGGGTCATCGGGCCTCTGGCGATCGTGCTCGCCGTGTTGGAGCCGCAGGTGTCCCGGTGGCTGGGGCCGGAGTGACATGTGGGGGGACGGACCTCCGGGCGGTGGTGCACGTCCGGGGACGTCACGGCCGCCAGGCCGGGTCCCGACCGGACAGCCGCAGGGCGCGCTCCAGGGTGCCGGCGCCGGCCGGGACCGGCAGCTCACCGGCGAAACCGCCGTGCTCCCGGAACAGCGCGCCGTGCTCGACGACGAGGTCGAGCACGAGTCGGGCCGTCGCCTCGGGCACGGTGATCTCCTGGCCGGTCGCCCGCGCGACGTCCCAGCCGTGCAGCACCAGCTCCTTGACCAGCATCCCCGCCACGTCGGCCGCCGGCACCCGCATGCCACCGAGGTCGATCTCGCCCTCCCACGCCGCCGGGTCCCGCCAGGCGGCCAGCGCGCGGTCCAGCTGCGCGGCGTAGCGCTCCGCCCAGTCCGGCTCCCCGGCGAAGTCACGGGCGGTGAGCTCCTCGGTCAGCGGCTCCCGCCGGGCCCGCCGCTCCAGGCCGTGCGCGCTGTAGAGGACCCAGTGGTTGACCAGCGCCCGCAGGTCCCACCCGGCGTCGGGGGTGGGGGAGTCCAGCGGCGCGCGGGCCGCGCCGCGGGCGATCCGGGCGGCCTCCGCCGCCGCCTCGGCGAGCCGGTCGTAGGTGGCCGGCAGCGTGCTCGTCGTCATGCCCCGACGCTAGGGAGTGCGCCCGCCGGCGGTCTTGGAGGAACGCGACCGCCGGGCGTACCGGGCCGGGGGCGTGCCGACCGCGGCGGTGAAGTCCCGGACCAGGTGCGCCTGATCGCTGTACCCGAGCTCGGCGGCCACCGCGGCCCAGTCGACGTCCCCGGTCAGGGCCCGCTCGGCGACCTCGCGCAGCCGCGCGTGCCGGACGACCAGCTTGACCGGCAGCCCGACCTGGTCGGTGAACAGCCGCTGCAGGGCCCGCACGCCGTAGCCGGTGCGCTCGGCGAGCCGGTCGACGCGGGTGAGGGTGCGGTCGGCCTCCACCAGGGCGACCGCCGCCTCGGCGTCCTCGCACCCGGAGGCACACCGGCGGGGCAGGCCGCCCAGCCACTCGTCCAGCACGCGCTGCGCCTCCTGCGGGTCGGCGGCGGTGCGCACCCGCTCGGCGAGGTCCGCGGGCACGGGCAGCAGGTCGGCGGCCGGGACCACCCGGTCGCGCAGCCGGCTCACCGGGCCCTCGACCAGGCGCCGGAAGCCGGCCGCCCGGAAGCGGACCGCGCGCACCGTCGCCGCGCCCCGCAGCGGCCGCCGGTAGGTGCCCGAGACCGGTCCGGTCACCCAGACGCCGTCGGGTTCCACCGAGAGGTTCACCGCCGGGAAGGACAGCACCAGCGACTCGTGCACCACGCCCGGTGGGAGGTCCCAGCGCACCTGCCAGAAGACGGCCACCAGGTCGGCCGTCGCCGGCGTCGGCGGCCGGCGGTCGAGGGTGAAGACGTCCGGGATCGCCGCCGGGTGCAGGATGCCGCGGGTGCCGTCGGGCCGCGGGGTCACCGGCGGCTCACCGGGTCCGCGTCAGATTGACCAGGTTGCCGTCCGGGTCGGTCACGTGCGCCACCCGCTGGCCCCACGGCATGTCGTTCGCCGGGCCCGCCGACCCGCCGAGCTCACCGGCCCGGGGGAGGAGGGCGTCGACGTCGGCCACCTCGATGCTGAGCAGCACGCGCCCGGGCGGGCCGGTCGGCACCGAGGCGTCGGTGGAGATGCCCAGCTCGGAGTCCCCGAGGCGCAGGCCGACGTAGGAGACGGGGCCCTGCTCGGGGAAGCGCATCGTCTCCTCGGCCCCCAGCAGGCCGGTGTAGAAGCCCAGCAGCCGGTCGAGGTCCGGCGTGACGAGGACGGGGCGGATGGTCGCGGGCACGGGGTCCTCCGGCGGTCGGGGGTCGGTGGGGTGCTGACCGGTGGGCGCGCCCGGACTCATCGCCGTCCCGGCGACCGGGCGCGCAGCCCCTCGCCCAGCAGCACGCAGCCCAGGACGGCGGCGACCAGGAACAGCCCCGGGAAGACCAGCAGGTGCGGTGCCTGCAGCACCCGCTCCTGGGCCTGCTGCAGCTGGATGCCCCACGACTGCGCCGGCCGCTGCAGGCCCACCCCGGCGAAGGTCAGGATGGCCTCGGTGGAGATGAGCACCCCGGCGTAGCCGCTGGCGAACACCGCGAGCGGCCGCAGGGCCGACGGCAGCACGTGCCGGCGGACCAGCCGCAGCCGGCCCACCCCGAGCGCGCGGGCGGCCGTGACGAAATCCAGCTCCTTGGTCCGCTGGGTGGCCGCGCGCATCACCCGCACCATCGGGGGCCAGCTGAACACGGTGAGGACGACGACCACCTGCACCAGCCCGCGCTCCTGGGTGACGCTGAGCAGCACCAGCCCGCCGAGCACGATCGGGATGCCCGACCACACGTCGGTCACCCGGGAGACCAGCGCGTCGACGACCCCGCCGGCGTACCCGGCCAGCGTGCCGACCACGAGGGCCAGGAGCGCGGTGCCGGCGACCACGGCGGCGGCCAGCAGCAGCGACGTCCGCGTGCCGTGGACGGTCCGGGCGGCGTAGTCGCAGCCGAAGAGGTCGAAGCCGAACGGGTGCTCCCGGCTCGGCGGCCGCAGCGAGTCCGCCAGGCTGCAGTCGCGGGGGTCGGCGTCGGTGAAGGCGTCGGGAACGAGCGCCATCGCCGTCAGCGTGCCCAGCAGCACGACGGCGAGCAGCAGCGGCACGTTGACCGGGCGCCGGGCCGGACGCGGGAGCACCGGGGGAGTGTGCCGTACCGGATCGCCGCCGTCCCGCCGCCGCCTCCTCCCGGCGCGCGCCGCTGCCAGGATGTGCCGGTGAGCGCCTTCGTCGCCCGCCGGGCCGTGCAGATGGTGGCCAGCCTGTGGGCGGCGCTGACCCTGGTCTTCGTCGCGGTCACCCTGCTGCCCGGCGACCCGGTGCGCGGCCTGTTCGGCGACCGGCCGCCGCCGGAGGAGGTCTACGACGCGGTCACCGCCCAGTACCACCTCGACGAGCCGCTGCCGGTGCAGTACCTGCTGTGGGTGGGCGACGTCGTGACCGGGGACCTCGGCCGGGGCTTCCCCGTCGACGCCTGGGGTGACCCCGGTGGCGGGCCCGAGGTGAGCGCGGTCGTGGCGACGACGGCCCCGGTGAGCGCGGTCGTCCTCCTCGGCGCGCTGGTGGTGCAGTCGGTGGTGGGCGTGGTCGCCGGTGCGCTGGCGGCCGGCAGTCGGCGCGGCGGGGTCGGTGTCTACGCGGTCGCGCTGCTGCTGGTCGGCACGCCGGTGCTGGTGGCGGCGTCGGCGCTGCGCGTGGTGTTCGGCTCGAGCTCGGCTGGCTGCCGCTCACCGGGGGGTCGGGGGAGGCGGACACCTACGTGCTCCCCGTGCTGGCCCTGGCGGCGCTGTCGACCGGTTACGTCGCCCTGGTGACCCGCGCCGAGCTCTCCGACGCGCTGGCCTCGCCGTACGTGCACGCCGCCCGCAGCCGCGGGCTGCGGCCGGTGCGCGTCGTCGGCGTCCACGCGCTGCGGCCGGCGCTGACCGCGGTGGTGACCTTCGTGGCCGCTACCGTGGGCCAGCTGTTCGTCGGCCTCATCGTGGTCGAGCAGGTGTTCGGCATGCCCGGGCTGGGCGCCGCGCTGGTCGAGGCGATCCGCGACCGGGACCGCGCGCTGCTGCTCGGGCTCACCGCGGTGGTCATGGCGGTGGTCATCGTGGCCAACGCCCTCGCCGACGTCGCGGTGGCCGCCCTCGACCCGCGGGTCCGCCTGGCGCAGGCGGGCTGAGGTAGCGGCGATCAGTTCCCGACGCCCGCCCGGTCGTCGCTGCACAGGCAGGAGTCCCCCGACCGGAGGAGATGCCGTGACGTTCCGAGGCGTCCTCGCCCAGGCCACCGTCCGCGATCTGCCCGCCGCCGAGCGCTGGTACACGACCCTGTTCGGCCGCCGGCCGGACGCCCGGCCGATGGACGGACTGCTCGAGTGGCACCTGACCGGCGGGTCGGGGGTGCAGGTGTGGGTCGAGCCGCCGCGGGCGGGGGGCTCGACCGTGGTGCTCGACGTCGACGGCCTCGACGAGGTCGCGGCGCGGCTGCGCGGCGACGGGATCGACCACCCCGGACCGGAGCAGGCCACCTCGTCCCGGGTCCTGCGGCTGACCGACCCGGACGGCAACCGCGTCGTCCTGACGGGCGGGTGACCTCTTGACCTAGTCCGACTTAGCCAAGCACACTGGCGGCATGGTGCGGACGGTGAACGTGCACGAGGCGAAGACGCACCTGTCCCGGCTGCTGGAGGCGGTCGAGGCGGGGGAGGACGTCGTCATCGCCCGCTCCGGCAAGCCCGTCGCCCGTCTCGTCCTCGTCTCCGTGGCCCGAGAGCCGCGGCAGCCCGGTGCGTGGCGGGGTCGGGGGTACCTCGCCGACGACTTCGACGAGACGCCGGAGAGCGTGCTGGCCGCCTTCCGCGGCGAGACGGGCTGATGCTGCTGCTGGACACCCACGTCCTGCTGTGGTGGCTGTTCGGCGACGAACGGCTGACGCCGACGATGCAGGAGGCGATCGCCGACCCTGCCTCGACGGTGCTCGTCTCCGCCGCCTCGGCATGGGAGGCGGCGATCAAGGCGGCACTCGGCAAGCTGGCCGTCCCGAGCAGCCTGGCGGAGGAGGTCGACCGACAGGGATTCGACGCCTTGCCGGTCACCGTCGAGGACGGACTGGCAGCCGGTGCGTTGCCGCGGCACCACGACGACCCGTTCGACCGGATGCTCATCGCCCAGGCCCAGCGCCGCCGTCTCGTCCTGGTCAGCAGCGACCGCCGCTTCGCCGACTACGACGTCGCGACCCTCCGGTGAGCCGGTGTCACCGGCCGCGCTCAGCGAGCCGGTCGAGGCGCGGGGAGGCGCCGCACCCGCGTCCCCTCCGCTCTAGTTGACATAATGTGCATTATCGGCGGTCAGTTGACGAGGCGGGACAGGAGCTCGTCCGGCGGTCCGGTCGGCCGTGCGTGGGCAGGTCGCCCGGACCGCCGACGCGGCCGGGTTCGCGGCGTCACGGCTTCTCGCAGCGCCGCCTCGGGCGGCTCCGCCCGTGCCGGTCGGTCCCTGCGGGTCGGTCCGTGCGGCCACCGGATGCCCGCCGGTGCCTGCTGGTGACCGCCGGTCGCCCCGCCGACCCGGCCGCTCGCCCCGTCCGGGCGCCCGCGCCGCCCCGGCCGGCCGCGCCGCCCCGGCCGGCCGCGACCCGAGCACCGAGACCGCCCCCGGGACCGCCGCCGAGCCGGCTCCCCCGGGTCCGCCGATCCACCCCCGATTACGTCACAGTGACGCAATGTGCGGGGTGCGCGGGGGCTCGACGGGCGCGCACCCCGTCGGCTTCGTAGGGTCGATGTCATGCAACTCAGACGTCCGCTCGCCACGCTGGCGACCGCCCTGGCCCTGTTCGGTGGTGCGGCGACGGTGGCGGCTTGCGGCTCACCCGCCACCCCCGACGAGGGGACCACCGAGGACTCCGGCTCCGAGCAGACGCTCTCGCCGGAGGAGGCCGACCGGGAGAACCTGCCGAACATCCACGACGCCGAGGAGGGCAACGACGACGACACCCACGACCCGGACTGACCGGCGCCGCGGAGGTCGTCAGCGGCGCTCGGCCACCCACAGCCGGTCGAGCCGGCCGGTCGAGCGCACGAGGTCGGCCAGGGAACGCTCGAGCTCGGCCTTGGTCGGCCGCTCGGACAGCAGGGTCTCGACGTCCTCCAGCGCGCAGCGCAGCTGGTAGAGCCGGTCCTGCAGGCCGTCGAGCTCGGCGCGGCTGACCAGGACGACGTCGCCGGACAGCCCGGCCTTCGCGGTGGCCGAGCGCTGCTCGTAGGCCCGCTGCCGGCAGGCCTGCCCGCAGTACTGCCGCGGCCGGCCCACCGAGCCCGTCTGCGGCAGCACCCGCCGGCACCAGCCGCAGCGCCGCTCGCCGGCGCCGTCGCTGCGGGGCGTGGGGAGACCGGTCGTCGCCTCCTCCGCGGTCACCTGCCGGACCTGCTGATCTGCCACGGTGGGCACCGTAGACCCCACCGGTGACCGAACCGGTGGACACGCCCGACCGGGCGGTGTAACGGCGGGAGCACGATCCGCCGGGGAGGAGGAGCGGTGGCCGCGGACCCGACGACCGGCTTCGACGCGCTCAGCGCCGAGGCCCTGCGCGCGGCGGGCAGCCTGAAGTGGACCCGGCACGACCCGCCGGCGCTCGGGGCGTGGGTCGCCGAGATGGACTTCGGCACCGCGCCGGAGGTCACCCGGGCCCTGCACGAGGCCGTGGACGCCGCCCGCTTCGGCTACCTGACCCCCGGGGCGGCCGACGCCATGGCGCGGGCCTGCGCCCGCTGGTACGCCGAGCGCTACGGCTGGGAGGTGCCGGCGCGGTGGATCAGCCCGCTGGCCGACGTCGTGGCCGGGCTGCGGGTCGCGATCGACCACTTCACCCCGCCGGGCAGCCCCGTCGTCCTGCCCACCCCGGCCTACATGCCGTTCCTCACCCTGCCCGGGCTGCTCGGCCGCCCGCTGCTGGAGGTGCCGCTCCGGCAGGGGGCGGACGGCCGGTACGGCTACGACCTCGACGGCATCGCCCGCGCCTTCGCCGCCGGCGGCGCGCTGCTGGTGCACACCAACCCGCACAACCCGCTGGGCCGGGTCTTCGGCGCCGACGAGCAGCGGGCCCTCGCCGAGGTGGTCGAGGACGCCGGGGCCCGGGTGTTCGCCGACGAGATCCACGCGCCGCTGGTGTACCCGGGGGCGCGGCACGTCCCCTACGCCTCCCTCTCCCCCGCCACCGCGACCCACACGATCACCGCGACCTCGGCGTCCAAGGCCTGGAACCTGCCCGGTCTCAAGGCCGCGCAGCTGATCCTGTCGAACGAGGAGGACGCGCGGCAGTGGGCCGAGGTGGCGTTCCTGTTCGACCACGGCGCCTCCACCCCCGGGGTGCTGGCGGCCACCGTGGCCTACACCGAGGGCGGCCCGTGGCTGGCCGACGTGCTGGCCTACCTGGACGGCAACCGGCGGCGGCTCGGGGAGCTGCTGGCCGAGCACCTCCCCGCGGTGCGGTGGACCCCGCCGGAGGGCACCTACCTGGCCTGGCTGGACTGCCGCGACCTGGCGCTGCCCGCGTCGGCGGGGGCGTTCTTCCTCGAGGCGGCCGGCGTCGGGCTGGTCGACGGGCCCGAGTGCGGCTCCCCCGGCGGCGGCCACGTCCGGTTGAACCTGGCCACCCCGCGTCCGGTGCTGGAGGACATCGTCACCCGGATGGCGGCTGCGGTGGCCCGGGGACGGTGACCGGGACCGGGTGGTGACCGGCCCGGCGACCTGCGGCGTTAGCGTGTCGCCCGTGGTCGCCGCCCGGTACGCCTTCCTCGAGGGGCCGTTGCCCATCGCGATGGCCCACCGCGGGGGTGCCATCGAGCACCTGGAGAACACCGCGCCGGCCTTCGAGGCGTGCGTCCGGCTCGGCTACCGCTACCTGGAGACCGACGTCCGGGTGACCGCCGACGGGGTGCCCGTCGCGTTCCACGACCCGACGTTGGACCGGGTGACCGACCGCTCCGGGCGGATCGACCAGCTGCCGTGGGCGGAGGTCGCCACGGCGCGCATCGGCGGCCGCGAGCCGCTGCTGCGGCTGGAGGACCTGCTGGCCGCCTGGCCGGACGTCCGGTTCAACCTCGACGTCAAGGCCGCGGGGGTGCTGGCCCCGCTCGCCCGGCTGGTGCGGCGCATGGGCGTCGCCGACCGGCTGTGCCTGGCCTCGTTCTCCGACGCCCGGCTGGCCGCGGTGCGCCGCATCTTCGGCCCCTCGGTGTGCACCTCGCTGGGGCCGCGCGGGGTGGCGGCGCTGCGGCTGTCGTCCTACTCGCCGCGGGCGGCCGGGCTGGTGCGCATCCCGGCCGGGTGCGCGCAGGTGCCGCTGCAGCTCGGGGGGCGCGCGCTGGTCGACGAGCGGTTCGTCGCCGCGGCGCACGCCCGCGGGCTGCAGGTGCACGTGTGGACGGTGGACACCGAGGCGGAGGTGAGCGCGCTGCTCGACCTGGGCGTGGACGGCATCATGACCGACCGGCCGGCGATGTTGCGCGAGGTCCTGGAGAAGCGCGGCCAGTGGCACACCCCCTGACCCCCGGCCGGCGGGCGTCCCTGCGTGCCGGGTGGACCGGCGTCCTGCCGGCTGCCACCCTGCGCCGGTGACGAGCAGCGCCACCGTGCCCGCCGACCCGGCCCTGCGCCGCGAGCGGTTCGGCTGGTACTCCTACGACTGGGCGATGTCGGTGTTCAACACCAGCGTCACCACGGTCTTCCTCGGCCCCTACCTGACCGCCGTGGCCGAGGACGGCGCCGGCCCGGACGGGCGCCTGGACCTGCTGGGGCTGTCCATCCCCCCGGGCAGCTGGTTCTCCTACGTGCTGTCGGTCTCGGTGCTGCTGCAGGTCCTCGTGCTCCCGCTGACCGGTGCGGTGGCCGACCGCACCGGCCGCAAGCGGGAGATGCTGGCGGGGGCCACCGCGCTGGGCGCGCTGGCCACGACCGGGCTGTTCTTCGTGGCCGACGGGCGGTGGCTGCTCGGTGCGGTGCTGTTCGCGCTGGCCAACATCGCCTTCGGCGCGGCCACCGTCGTCTACTACTCGTGGCTGCCCGACCTCGCCGGCCCCGACGAGCGGGACCTGGTCTCCAGCCGCGGGTGGGCCTTCGGCTACGTCGGCGGGGCGCTGCTGCTGGCCGTGCACCTCGGCCTGGTGCTCGGCGCGCCGTCGCTGGGGCTGACCACCGGGGAGGCGGTGCGGATCTGCCTGGCCACCGCCGGCCTGTGGTGGGGCGGGTTCACCGTGTTCACGGTCTCCCGGCTGCGCAACCGGCCGGTCCGCGACGTCGACGCCGTCCGGTCGCGCACCGGCTTCCGGCAGCTGGCGACCACGCTGCGGGAGATGCGGGCCTTCCCGCTGACCCTGTGGTTCCTCGGCGCCTACCTGCTGTTCAACGACGGCGTCCAGACGGTGATCTCGCTGTCGGCGACCTACGCCGTCGAGGAGCTGGGCCTGGAGCAGTCGGTGCTCACCGGGGCGATCCTCATGGTGCAGGTGGTGGCGATCGCCGGGGCGCTGGCGCTGGGCCGGCTGGCCGCCCGGTACGGCGCCAAGCGGGTCGTCCTCGGCAGCCTCCTGGCGTGGATCGGCGTGCTGGTCGCCGCGTTCTTCCTCGAGGCCGGGGCGGTCGGGCAGTTCTACGCCCTCGCCGCGGTCATCGGGCTGGTGCAGGGGGGCACGCAGGCGCTGTCCCGGTCGCTGTTCAGCCAGCTGATCCCGCTGGGCAAGGAGGCCGAGTACTACGGCTTCTACGAGATCAGCGACCGTGGCACCAGCTGGCTGGGCCCCCTGGCCTTCGGGCTGACCTACCAGCTGACCGGCTCCTACCGGTACGCCATCGTCAGCCTCGTCGTCTTCTTCGTGGCCGGCTTCGTCGCGCTGGCCGCGCTGCCGATCCGCCGCGCCGTCCTGGCCGCGGGCAACACCCCACCGGAGCGCCTGTGACCTCCCCGCTCGACGTCGATCCCGCCGGCGGTCGGGTGCTCTCCGCGGTGCCGGCGGCCGGCGACCGCCGCCGCCACCCCGCCCCGGCGCACCTGCGCTTCTTCCACGGGCCCATGGACTGCGGCAAGTCCACGCTGGCCCTCCAGGTCGACCACAACCAGAGCCGGCAGGGCCGCCGCGGGATCCTGCTCACCCAGGGCGACCGGTCGGCGCGGCCGCGGATCTCCTCCCGGGTGGGGCTGTGCCGCGAGGCCGTCGAGGTCGCCCCGGACACCGACCTGCGGCTGCTGGTGCGCGCGTCCTGGGCCGGGGGCGAGCGGGTCGACTACCTGATCGTCGACGAGGCCCAGTTCCTCACCCCCGCCCAGGTCGACCAGCTCGCCGAGCTCGTCGACGAGTCGCACGTCGACGTCTACGCCTTCGGCCTGACCACCGACTTCCGGACCCGGCTGTTCCCCGGTACGCAGCGGCTGCTCGAGGTCGCCGACGACGTGCAGCGGGTGCAGGTCGAGGTGCTGTGCTGGTGCGGGCTGCCCGGGCTGCTCAACGCCCGGGTCGCGGCCGGCGTGCTGGTCCGGGAGGGGGAGACGGTCGTGGTCGCCGACACCGCCCCCACCTCGGCGCCGGGCGAGGACGCCGACGTCCACTACCAGGTGCTGTGCCGGCGCCACCACGTGCTCGGCCAGCTCGGCCCGACCGCGGCCGGTCCGGGGCAGCTGGCGCTCCCCTGACCCGTCCGGGGGGTCGCCGAGACCACCGATACCACCCCATGAGATGATCCGTAACCGTCTCTGCGGAATCTCTCCGCGAATTCTGTCGTTGGTCCTGTCGACTCTCCCGTCCGGTGGGTATCACCTGCCTGCGACGTCGAGGACCGACCGACACCACTTGCACGAGAGGACGGTGTGCCATGGGCGAGCGTTCCCTGCGGGGCAGCCGACTGGGCAGCGTGAGCTACGAGACCGAGCGGAACACCGCGCCGATCGAGCGGCAGTACGCGGAGTACCGGTGCCCCTCGGGTCACCTGTTCACGGTGCCCTTCGCCGACGATGCCGAGCTCCCCGACACCTGGGAGTGCAAGTTCGACGGTTCCGCCGCGCGGCTGGTCGGCGGCGCCGAGCCGACCCCGAAGAAGGTCAAGCCGCCGCGGACGCACTGGGACATGCTGCTCGAGCGGCGGTCGGTCGAGGACCTCGAGGAGGTCCTGGCCGAGCGCCTCGAGGTGCTGCGCGGGCGGCGCACCCGCGCCAGCTGAGCGCCGGGCCGTCCCGGCCCCGTCGACGGCCCCGGTGGGATGCCCCACCGGGGCCGTCGCGCGTCCGGGGCCGGTGGGCGGTCGGGCGCGGCGGCTACGGGCGTCCGGCCGGGCCGTCGCGGTGCGCTCCGGGGACGGCCTGGCCCTCGACGACCTGGCCGTCGACGGCCTGGCCCTCGGCGACCTCGCCCTCGATGACCCGCGGCCGGGCCGCCCGCGGCTGCGGGCCGGGCCGCCAGACCTCCTGGACCTCGACCTCCTCCACCCGGGCGCTGCGCACGCGCACCGGGCCGCGCAGCGCCACCGGGATGCGGTCGGCGAGCACCCGGGCCACCAGCCCGCGCACGAGGAACCGGGTCGGGGGCAGCAGGCACAGCAGGCCCAGCAGGTCGCCGACGAACCCGGGCAGCACCATGAGCAGGCCGCCCACGGCGATCAGCCCGGCGTCACCCAGGGCCCGGCCCGGCGCGCGGCCCGAGCGGGCCCGCTCCCGCAGGTCGGCCAGCGCCCGGGTGCCCTGGCGGGCCAGCAGGACCCAGCCGAGCGCGCTGGTGGCGAGCATGGCCAGCAGGGTCCAGCCGATGCCGATCCAGCCGGCCACCAGCACGACGACGGCCACCTCGACGGCGGCGGCCAGCGCGACGGCGAGCCGGATGCGGCTGCCCACGCGGTGGGTGCGGTCCACGGCACTCCCCGGCCCGTCCCGGCGGTGCGGACCCGGCCCGCCTATCGGACCGCGCTCGACCGCCCGCCGTCGCGGACCCGTCCCGGCACGGGGCGGCGGACCCGGCCCGGCAGCCGATCGGCCAGCCGGTCCTGCAGGCCCCACGCGGTGACCCGTACCAATGCCTCTCCAACGATCGAGGGCGTCATCTTGCTCCGCCCCCGGGCGCGCTCGGTGAACGTGATCGGCACCTCGACCACCCGGGCGCCGGCGCGGACCGCCCGCCAGGCCCAGTCGACCTGGAAGCAGTAGCCCTGGCTGGCGACCTCGTCGAACGGCAGCCGGTCGACCAGCTCCCCGCGGACGGCGCGGAAGCCGCCGGTGGCGTCGGCCAGCGGCAGGCGCAGCGACCAGCGGGTCCACACGTTGCCCGCCCGGGACAGCAGCAGCCGGTGGGCCGGCCAGTCCTCGACCCGCCCGCCCGGCACGTACCGGGAACCCAGGACCAGGTCGGCGCCGCCGTCCAGGGCGGCCAGCAGGGCCGGCAGCTGCTCGGGGTGGTGCGACCCGTCGGCGTCCATCTCCACCAGCACCGGGTAACCGCGGGCGCGGGCCCAGCGGAACCCGGCCACGTAGGCCGGCCCGAGCCCCTGCTTGGCCGGCCGGCGCAGCACGTGCACCCGGGGGTCCGCGGCGGCCAGCCGCTCGGCCAGCTCGCCGGTGCCGTCGGGCGAGGCGTCGTCCACCACCAGGGCGTGCGCGTCGGGCAGCGCCGCGTGCAGCCGGGCGAGGACGGGCTCGAGGTTGTCCCGCTCGTCGTAGGTGGGGACGACGACCAGCACCCGGTTCACGCGACCGCCCGGCGGCGGGCCAGCGCCGGCCCGGCGGCGGCCAGCACCGCGCCGGCGCCCAGCGCGGTGAGCAGCCACTCCGGCCCCGCGCCGACCCGCTCGGCGACCGTGGCGGCGTCGCGCTGGGCGATCTCCTCGACGAACACCGCCGAGGTGTACAGCCCCGAGGCGTGCACCAGCGACCCGTCGGGGGCGATGACCGCCGAGATGCCGCTGGTCGAGGCCAGCGCGACCGAGCGGCCGAACTCCACGGCCCGCACCTGCGCGGCGGCGACCTGCTGGGCGCTCTCGTCGGTGTAGCCGAAGGTGGCGTTGTTGGTCTGCACGACGACCATCCCCGCCCCGGCCCGGACCGCGTCGCGCACCAGCCCGTCGTCGACGACCTCGAAGCAGATGACGTCGGCGATCCGCGTGCCGCCGATGTCGAGGACCCCCGGCTCGGTGCCGGCGGCGAAGTCGCGCCGCACGAGGTCGACCTTGTCGCTGAACAGGCGGAAGAACGACCGGAAGGGCACGTACTCGGCGAAGGGCACCGGGTGCTGCTTGACGTAGGTGTCGCCGGGCCCGTCCTCGGGGTCCCAGACGATCGCGGTGTTGCTGATGAACTCCCCCGGCCCGTCCACGACCGCGCCGACCAGCACGGGGGCGTCGACCGCCGCGGCGGCGCGGCTGATCGCGCGGGCGGCGTCGGCGTTGGCGAAGGGGTCGATGTCGGAGCTGTTCTCCGGCCAGATGACCAGGTCCGGCCGGGGCCGCTCCCCCGCCGCGACCGCCTCGGCCAGCCGCACGGTCTGCGCGACGTGGTTGTCCAGCACCGCCCGGCGGCGGGCGTTGAAGTCCAGGCCCGGCTCGGGCACGCCGCCCTGCACCACGGCGACGGTGGCGGTGCGGCCGCCGGCGGTGAGCGAGGGCCCGGCCAGCGGGGCCCAGGCGGCCCACCCGGCCAGCGGCACGGCCACGGCCCCGGCGAGCGCGGCCGCGGCGGCCCTCCGCCGGGAGCGGGCCCCGGCCAGCACCGCGGCGGCCAGCAGGGTGCCGGTCAGCGCCACGGCGAAGCCCACCAGCGGCGCCCCGCCGTAGCCGGCCAGCGCCAGGAAGGGCCCCTCGGTCTGGCTGAAGCCCAGCCGGCCCCACGCGAAGCCGCCGAAGGGCCACCGCCCGCGCAGCGCCTCCTGGGCCACCCACAACGCCGCCGCCCACAGCGGCCAGGCCGGCCACCGGCTCACCACGGCGGTGGCCGCGCCCAGCACCGCGACGTAGGCGGCCTGCGAGCCGGCCAGGGCCAGCCAGGGAAGAGCGCCGACGAAGACGCCGCTCCACGACAGCAGCGGGACGAAGCAGGTCAGGCCCAGCACCAGGCCCAGCCAGGCGCCGGTGCGGGCCCGCTGGCCGTGCGCGGCCAGGGCGAGAGCGGCCGGGCCGAGCGGCGCCAGCCACCACAGCGACCAGCCGGGGAAGGCGAGGAACACCAGCGCCCCGCCGGCCGCGGCCAGCGCGGTCCGGCCCAGCCGGGCCGGCAGCCCGCGGCCGGGCCGGGCGGCCGGCTCGCGACCGGGCGGGGGCGCCAGGGTGCCGGTGGTGTCGCTGGCGAGCACCCGCACCTCCCGTCCGTGGCGCCGGTCGGTTCCGGCGCGGTGGGTCCCCGTACCGCGGCGGGACGGGACGGCGGCCACCGGCGTCCCCGCCCGCGACCGCCCCCAGCATCCCACCCACCCGGTTCCCCCCGGCGGATCCCCGCGATCACGGCGCCGTGACCACCGCCCGGCGCCGTCGGGGTCAGGGGACGACGAGGGTGGCCGTGGCCTCGACGACCACCAGCGGCGGGTCCAGCACCGCGGCGGCCGAGGGCCCGCGCTCCGGCTCGGCCCGCGCGACCACCCGGGCGGTGCACCGCAGCTCCCGGCTGCGCCGCCCGACCCGCACCACCTCGGCGGTCGCCTCCAGGACGTCCCCGGCCCGCACCGGCGCCAGGAAGCGGACGTCGGTGTAGCCGGCCAGCAGCCCCTCGTCGCCGTCGGCCACGATCGCCACCTCGGTGGCGACGTCGCCGAACAGGCCGAGGGTGTAGGCCCCGTCGACGAGGTCCCCGCCGTAGTGGGCGTGGGCGTAGGGCACGTAGCGGCGGTGGGTGACGATCAGCCCGAGCCGCGGGTCGGTCCCCGCGGGGGCGCCGTGCGACGCGGTCATGGGTCCTCCGGGGCGGGGGTGTCGGGTCGGCGCGAGCCGATCAGGGCGTGCACCAGGTAGCTGGCCACCTCGCCGGGCGTCGTGCCGCGGCCGAAGACCCGGTCCACGCCGAGCTCGGCGGCCATCGCCGGGTCGAAGCGGGGGCCGCCGACGACGAGCAGGGGCCGGGCCTCGCCCATCGCCTCGCGGAAGGCGGCGGCCAGCTCGCGGGTGTTGCGCAGGTGGGCGTCGCGCTGGGTGACCACCTGGGAGACCAGGACGGCGTCGGCCCGCTCGGCCCGGGCGCGGGCGACCAGCTCGGGCACGGTCACCTGGGCGCCGAGGTTGGCCACCCGCATCTCCCGGTGGTACTCCAGGCCCTTCTCCCCCGCGAAGCCCTTGATGTTGAGGATTGCGTCGATGCCCACGGTGTGCGCGTCGGTGCCGATGCAGGCGCCCAGCACCACCAGCTGGCGGTGCAGCCCGGCCCGGATGGCGCCGTCGACCTCGCCGGGCGACAGCAGCGGGTAGGCCCGCTCCTCCACCTGCACGGCGGCGAGGTCGACCAGGTGGCGCACCGGCCCGTAGACGACGAAGAAGGTGAAGGCCGCCCCGCCGCCGCCCCCGCCGCCGATCCCGTGGCTGTGCACCACCATCGCCGGCGCGATGCCCATCTTCCCGGCCAGCTGCAGCGCCGCCCCCTCGGCCCGCGGCCCCGGCGGCACGGGCAGGGTGAACGACAGCTGCACCATGCCGTCGCCGGTGGTGTCCCCGTAGGGGCGGACCACGTCGATCCCGTCAGGCACGGACCGCCTCCAGCAGCTCCAGGGCCGGGTTGTACGCCTCAGCGGTCAGCGCGACGACGCCGTCGAGGCCCTTGCCGCCGTCCGGCGGGCGCCGGGTGATGCCGAACGTGCCGTCGGCGATCGCCTGGATGAGCCCCTGCGGGTGGTCGGCGATCCGCTCCAGCAGGGCGACCGCCTCGCGCAGCACGCTGTCGGCGCGGCGGTCGATGAACCCGCCGGGCGGCGGGGCGAAGTCCTCGACCAGGCCGCCGGCGGCGTCGAGCACGTAGCGGACGTTGCGCAGGGCCAGGTCGCGGTCGGACAGCCACGGGGTGACCACGGCCTCGGTCATCATCCCGACCAGCAGGATGCCCTGGCCGGTGAGCGCCCCGGCCAGGTTGAAGAAGCCGTCGAGCAGGTAGCCGCGGAACACGTCGCCGGTCATGTGCTTGGTCGGCGGCATCCACTTCAGCGGCGCGTCGGGGAACAGCGAGCGGGCCAGCAGCGCGTGCGCCAGCTCCAGCCGGAAGGAGTCGGGCAGGTCGGGGTCGATCTCGAAGGCGTGCCCGAGGCCGAGCTGCCAGTCCTCGAGCCCGGCCTCCTTGGCCAGCGTCTCGTTGAGCAACTGGCTGACCGTGACGGTGTGCGCCTCGTCGACGGCGTCGGCGGTGGTGAGGTAGTTGTCCTCGCCGGTGTTGATCACGATGCCGGCGCGGGCGTGCACCATCCGGCTGAACCGCTGGTCGACGAAGGTGCGCCGCGGGTTGATGTCGCGGAAGAGGATCCCGTACATCGCGTCGTTGAGCATCATGTCGAGCCGTTCGAGGCCGGCCAGCACGGCGATCTCCGGCATGCACAGCCCGGAGGCGTAATTGGTCAGCCGCACGTAGCGGCCCAGCTCCGCGCTGACGTCGTCCAGCGCGGCCCGCATCAGCCGGAAGTTCTCCTGGGTGGCGTAGGTGCCGGCGTACCCGGTGCGGGTGGCGCCCTCGGGCACGTAGTCCAGCAGCGACTGCCCGGTGGAGCGGATGACGGCGATGACGTCGGCGCCGGCCCGGGCGGCGGCCTGGGCCTGCGGGATGTCCTCGTGGATGTCGCCGGTGGCCACGATGAGGTAGACCCACGGCCGGCGCGGCGCGTCCCCGAGGCGGGCGACGAGCTCCTCGCGGCGGGCCCGGTTGGCGTCCACGCGGGCCAGGCCGGCGGCGACGGCGGCACGGGCGGCGTCCCGGGCGCGCTCGGCGCCGGCACCGGTGGGGACGACGAAGCGCGCCGTCCCGGCGCCCACCTGCTCGGCCACCGCCTGCAGGTCCGGGGCGGCACCCGAGGCGAGGGCGTGCCACACCGGCAGCGCGACACCGTGCTCCAGCCCCACCTGGTCGCGGACGGCGTCGACCACCCGGTTGACCCACGGCACCCGGTCGGTGGCCGTGCCGTCCCGGGCGGTGCCCTCCCGCCGGTCGCCGTCCCCGGTGACCGGGTCGGTGCCGGTCAGCCCGGCCAGCCGGAGCACCGCGCGCTCCACCGAGACGGTGGTGTGCGCCCGGGCCAGGTCGACGACCGGCTGCGCGGCGCACGCGGCCAGCTCCCGGGCGCGGGTGACCAGCGCGGGGTCCAGGTCGAGCCGGGCGGTCATCGGACGACCTCCCCGGCGACGAGCAGCTGCCGGCAGGCGGGGCGGGCCCGGCCGGCCAGGACGGCGGAGAGCGTCGCGGTGGTCTCCCACAGCGCGAGGTCGGCCGGCGCCCCGACGGCCAGGGGCCCGGCGGGGTGCTCGGCGCGGGCGGCGTGCCACCCGCCGTGGGTGGCGGCGTCGAAGGCGTCGAAGGGCCGCAGCCCCGCGCCCGGCGTGCGGTGGTCGACGGCGGCGTGCACCCCGCCCCAGGGGTCCAGCGGGGTGACCGGGGCGTCGCTGCCCAGCGCCAGGGCGACGCCGGCGTCGGCGAGCTCGGCGAACGGGTTGGTCGCCCGGGCCCGCTCGACGCCCAGCCGCTCGGCGTACATGCCCTCCGTGCCGCCCCAGGCCGCGTCGAAGGCCGGCTGGACGCTGGCCACCACGCCCCACCGGGCCAGCCGTCCCACGGCGGCCGGGTCGACCATCTCCACGTGCTCGAGCCGGTGCCGGCAGGCGCGGACGGCGGCGAGCCCGAGCTCGGCGGCGACCTCCCCGACCGCGGCGAGCACCTGCGCGAGCGCGGCGTCGCCGATGACGTGGAACCCGGCCTGGACGCCGGCGAGGGTGCAGGCGCGCACGTGCTCGACCAGGTCGCCGGGGTCGAAGCGCAGGGCTCCGCTGGTGCCCGGCCGGTCGGCGTAGGGCGCCGACAGGGCGGCGGTGTGCGAGCCGAACGCGCCGTCGCAGAACAGGTCGCCCCCGGCCCCGGCCAGGCCGAGCTCCTCGACCAGGACCAGCCCGCCGCGGCCGGCCAGCTCGCCCCAGTAGCCGAGCACCCGCGGCCCGGGCCGCTCCGCGGCCAGCGCCAGCAGCCCGGCGAGGTCCTCGGCGCCGGACACCTCCGGGCCGGCCATCTCGTGCACGGTGCCGATGCCCAGCGCCGCCGCGGCGTCCAGCGTCGCGCGCTGCGCGGCCCGCCGCTGCACGGGGTCGACGGCGCCGTAGGCGGCCTGCCGGACGGCGTGGTGGGCGTCGAGCCGCAGCTGCCCGTCCGGGGACCAGCCGGGCAGGGCGGTGACGCCGGGCACCCGGTCCAGCAGCGCGGTGGAGGCCACCGCCGAGTGCACGTCGACGCGGGCCAGGTAGGCCGGCCGGTCGCCGACGACGGCGTCGAGGTCCGCGCGGGTCAGCCCGCGCCCCTCGGGCCAGCCGGTCTCGTCCCAGCCGGTGCCGAGCACGATGCCGCGCGTGGCGGTGACGTGCCCGGTGACGGTCTCCACCGCCTCCCGCAGGCTCACGCTCGAGTGCAGGTCGAGACCGGTGAGGGCCAGCCCGGCCGCGGTGGCGTGCACGTGCGCGTCCACGAAGGCCGGCGTGAGCAGCGCTCCCTCCGCCGCCAGCACCCGGTCGGAGCGCGGGGCGTCGACGGCGTCGCCGAGCCAGGCGATCCGCCCGCCGGCGACCTGGACGGCGCGGCCGGGCCGGTCGCCGACGGTGACGTCGGTGAGCAGCAGCGTCATGCCGGCACGCGTGCGTCGAGCAGGGCGCGGACACCGGCCGAGCGGCGGTACAGCTCGAGCGCCGCCTCCGCGTGCCCCGGTGCGTAGCCGTTGCCGATCAGCATCGTCACGTCCGCTGCCATCCCCTCCGCGCCGAGCGCCGCCTGGGCGAACGAGGTCGCCATCGAGAAGAAGACCACGGTGCCACCCTGTGCCGTCGCCAGGACCGCGCCGTGCTCGGCGCCCGGTGCGTCGACGCACACGACCGTGACCGCGGCGGGCTCGCCCACCGCCGCGGCGACGGCCAGCGGGTCGGTGGCGTCGGCGACGACCACGCGGTCGGCCAGGCCGGCCGCGCGCAGGGCGGCGGCCTCCCGCTCGTCGCGGACCAGCCCGGTCAGGGCCGTGGCCCCCGCGGCCCGCGCCGCGGCCAGCGACAGGCACCCGGACTTGCCCGCCGCCCCCAGCACGAGCACCGACCGCGCCCCGGAGCGCCGGACCACCCGGTCGGTGACGGCCGGCGCCCCGCAGACGTCGAGGACGGCGAGGGCCACGGGGTCGGGCAGGTCGTCGGGCAGGACGGCGGCGACGGAGCGGGCGAACAGCACCGCCGTCCCCTCCGCGGGGACCTGCTCGGAGCGGCCGTCCCAGCGGGCCAGGCCGTCGGTGATCCGCAGCGGGGTCAGGGTCAGGGAGACCAGCGTGGCCACCCGGTCGCCGACCCGCAGGCCCAGCGGGGACCCCGGCCCGACCGCCGCCACGGTCCCGATGAGCATCCCGCCCGAGCCGGTGACCGGGTTCTGCATCTTGCCGCGCGCGGCCACGATGTCGAGCACCGCGGCCCGCACCGCCGCGCCGTCCCCGCCGCAGGACTCCGACAGCTGCCGGAAGGAGGCGGCGTCGAGGTTCAGCCGCTGCACCGACACGCGGACCTCGTCGGGCCCGATCGCCGGGTCGGGGTCGAGCCGGAGGGCCGCCTGGGGCAGCACCCCGACCGGCTCCAGCACCCGGTGCACCCCGAGGGCGCGCCCTACCGCATCCACCGATCCTCCTGTCTCACCCCATCGTGGGAGGAGAACGTATCGCGATCGTCACCGTGTGACGGACATCTTCCCGTACAGTGCCGGATCGAGGGAGGACCGACCCCCGGAAGAGGTGCGCGCCGTGCTGGAACAGCCCTACGAGTACGTCGCCCGGCCGCTGGTCGAGCCCGACTGGCGGCGGCTGCCCGGGTTCGCCGACGTCACCGAGCAGGAGTGGCGCAGCGCCCAGTGGCAGCGCGCCCACTGCGTCAAGAACCTGCGCCAGCTGCGCGGGGTGTACGGCGACCTGCTCGACGAGCCCTTCTACGCCGACGTCGCTGCCGACCAGGCCGGCCGGGCGACGATGTCGCTGCTGCTGCCGCCGCAGATGCTCAACACGATGGTCCCCGACCGGGTGCCCGACCCCGCCGCGATGCGCGCCGACCCGGTGCGCCGCTACATGCTCCCGGTCGCCTCCGACCGGCTCCCCGGCCCGCTGGCCAGCCACCCCTACGCGGCCCGGGACTCGTTGCACGAGCACGAGATGTGGGCGGTCGAGGGGCTCACCCACCGCTACCCCACCAAGGTGCTCGCCGAGCTGCTGTCCACCTGCCCGCAGTACTGCGGCCACTGCACCCGGATGGACCTCGTCGGCAACTCCACCCCCGCGGTCGAGAAGCTGCGCTTCGCGCTCAAGCCGGTCGACCGGCAGGCCGCGATGCTGGAGTACCTGCGGGCCACCCCCGGCGTCCGGGACGTCGTGGTCTCCGGCGGGGACGTCGCCAACCTGCCGTTCAAGAACCTCGAGGCGTTCGTCGCCGGGCTGCTGGAGATCGAGTCCGTGCGCGACGTCCGGCTGGCGTCCAAGGCGCTCATGGGGCTGCCGCAGCACTGGCTGCAGGACGACGTCGTCGCGGGCATGACCCGGCTGGCGACGACGGCGCGGGCGCGCGGGGTGTCCCTGGCCGTGCACACCCACGTCAACACCGCCGCCCAGGTCACCCCGCTGGTGGCCGAGGCGGCCGGGGCGCTGCTGGCCGCCGGGGTGCGCGACGTGCGCAACCAGGGCGTGCTGCTGCGCGGGGTGAACGCGACCGCCCCCGACCTGCTCGACCTGTGCTTCGCGCTGCTCGACGGCGCCGGCATCACGCCCTACTACTTCTACATGTGCGACATGATCCCCAGCGCCGAGCACTGGCGGGTGTCGCTGGCCGAGGCCCAGACCCTGCAGCACGACCTCATGGGCTACCTGCCCGGCTTCGCCACCCCGCGGATCGTCTGCGACGTCCCCTACGTCGGCAAGCGCTGGGTGCACCAGGTCGCCGAGTACGACCGCGAGCGCGGCATCAGCTACTGGACCAAGAACTACCGCACCGGCATCGAGCGCGACGACGACGGCGCCCTCGACCGCCGCTACACCTACTACGACCCGGTGCACACCCTGCCCCGGACCGGGCAGGCGTGGTGGCGGGCCCGCGGCGGCTGGGCGGGTGGAGGAGACGGAGCCGCCGACCTGGCCGCCGCCTCCCGGGAGGCGTCCCTGGTCGACTGAGCAAGGACCCCGTCCTCCCCACCCCTCGCACGCTCGGGGCGGGCCCCTGGACGGGGCCACGGCGAGCCTCTGGACGGGGCCGACCCGGGACGGGGCCGCCGGCGCGCGTGTCCCGGGGCCCGCCGGGCGGGTAGGGGCGCCCCATGGCGGCCGGGGCCGGGGTGCTGCACACCGGACGGTTGCGCCTGCGCCCGTGGACCACCGCCCGCGACGACCTCGCCCGGCTGGCCGACATCTACGGCCGCCCCGCGGTCACCCGCTGGCTGGGCGGCCCCCCGGCGCTCACCCCGGTGGAGCTCGTCGCCCGCTGGACGGAGGTCTGCGCCTGCTCCGACCGCTACGGCGTCTGGGCGGTGGAGGAGGCCGCCACCGGCACCGTGCTGGGCACCGTGCTGCTCAAGCCCCTCCCGGACGGCGTCGGCGAGGTCGAGGTCGGCTGGCACCTGCACCCGGACGCCTGGGGGCGGGGCTACGCCACCGAGGCCGCCCGCGCGGTGGTGCGCAAGGCCTTCGACGGGGGCCTGCCCGAGGTCTACGCCGTCGTGCGCCCCGGCAACGAGGCGTCCATGGCCGTCTGCCGGCGCCTCGGGATGGTCCACCTCGGCCGGATGCGCCGCTGGTACGACGCCGAGCTCGAGGTGTTCCGGCTGGTCGCGCCCCCGGTGGTGGAGTAGCGCCGGGGTGCGGCCGCCCTCAGCGCCGCCCGCGCCGACCGACCAGGCGGCGCAGCCGCGCCACCGGGTGCGGCCGCGGCAGCCGCCGCCGCGTCCCCCGGACGTCCGGGTGGTCGCGCTCCGCCGCCTGCTGCGGCGTCGGCGCCGTGCCGCCCAGGTGCGCCGGCTGCCACCACAGCTCCGCCGGGCCGGAGGGCGGCTGCGGGTAGGTGCGCTGCGCCTCGTCGACCAGCACCTCCATGGCCGCCCGGATGCGCCCCAGCAGGGCCGGCGCGGTCTCCCCCGGCTCCGGCACGATCGGCTCCCCGAGCACGACGGTCACGGCCACGCCCCGCCGCAGGTCCACCGGGTGGTGCTTGGTGGTGATGCGGTGCCCGCCCCAGACCGCCGCGGGCAGCACCGGGGCGCCGGAGTCGATGGCCATGCGGGCGGCGCCGGCCTTGAGGTCCTTGAGCACGAAGCTGCTGCTGATCGTCGCCTCGGGGAACACCCCGACGACCTGACCGTCCTTGAGCGCGCGCACCGCGGCGTCGAAGGCGGCGGCCCCGGCCCGGCGGTCCACCGGGATGTGCCGCATGGCGCGCATGAGCGGCCCCGAGACGCGGTGGCGGAACACCGACTCCTTGGCCATGAACCGCACCAGCCGGCGCCGGGGCAGCGCCGCCAGGCCGAGGAAGGTGAAGTCCAGGTAGCTGACGTGGTTGCTGCACACCACCGCCGGCCCGGACGCCGGGACGTGCTCGCCGCCGCGCACGTCGAAGCGCAGGTCCAGCAGCCGGAAGACCACCAGCACGAGCCGGATCACCAGCCGGTAGAGCCGGTCACGGGGGTCGGGCCGGGGCCCGAAGAGGTCCCGGCGGACGACGTCGCGCCAGCGAGCGGTCTCCATGGCGGGACGATAACCGGCCGTTCCCGGCGGCCGCCTCAGACCCGCGTGGCCGTCACCGCCGCCCGAACCACCGCGGCGAGCTCCCCGGTCTCCCGGTGCACCCGCCGCTGGAAGGCCGCGCCGGTGCCGCCCCGCACCAGGTCGGCCACACCGGCGCGCACCCGGGCGTCGTCGCCGCACGCGACGAGCGCCTCCCCCACGTGGTCGAGCAGCGCCGCCACGACCGCGGCGGCGGGGGCCGGCCGCCCGGAGGCCGGGTGGACGAGCTCGCCGTCCAGACCCGAGCGGCTGGCCCGCCAGCCGGCCACCCGCAGCAGCTCGCTGCGCACCCGAGGCGCCGGGTGCCCGGCCCGCCACTCCCGAGCCGCGGTCTCGACCAGGCCGCGGACCAGACCGGCGAGGACGACGGCGTGCTCGGCGTGCAGCAGGACGTCGGCGGTGCGCACCTCGACGGTGGGCCACCGCTCGGAGAGCCGGGCGTCGAAGTAGACCATCCCCGCGTCGACGATCGTCCCCGACGCCAGGAGCTGCTCCACCACGCCGTGGTACCCCTCGGCGGACCCGAACGGCTCGGTCGGGCCCGCCGAGGGCCAGCGCCCCCACGCCTGCGCGCGGTAGCTGGCGTGCCCGCTGTCGCGGCCCAGCCAGAACGGCGAGTTGGCCGACAGCGCCGTGAGCACCGGGAGCCACACGCGGATCCGGTCGAGCACGGCGACGCCCTCCTCGTCGCCGTCCACCGAGACGTGCACGTGGCACCCGCAGGTGAGCTGCTCGAGGGCCGTGAGGCCGAACGTCTCGGTCATCAGCGCGTAGCGCTCCCCCGGCGTGGTCACCGGTTCCACCGCGACCGGGGAACTGGCCAGGGCCGCCACGCGGGCGCCGACCGCCCGGGCCGCGGCGTCGGCCCGCTGCCGCCAGTGCCGCACCTCGGCGGCCACGTCGTCGAGCCGCTCGCAGACGCGGGTGCCGAACTCGACCTGCTGGGCCTTCAGCTCCGGGACCAGCCGCGCCCCGGCGGCGTCCCCGCCCTCCCCCGGGCCCCCGTGGTCGTGCTCGCCCACGGTCTCCCCCTCCCCGCGGGAGGCGGCGACCCGCAGCGCGGCCGGCCCGCGCGGGGTCGGCCGCCCCGCGGCGTCGACCACCAGCAGCTCCTCCTCGACCCCGACCGTGCGCACCGGGTGATCCTCCGGGGCCCCGCCGGATCCCGCGCGTCGACACCGGGGAACGGGCGTTGCGGTCGGTGCTCCGGCGCCGGAGGCGCCGTTCCCCCATCGTGGTCGCTCACGTTCCATGTGGCGCTTTGTTGGGGATAACGGGTAAGCTGGAGGTGTGACCGGTCCGTGGCAGACCCCGCTGCCGGAGATGCCGAGCCCGCCGGCGGCGCGCGCCTGGGCGCGGCTGGCCGCCCCGGAGGGCTACGAGCCGCAGTGGCGCCGGCTCGTGGACGCCGCGCTGGAGCTGGGCCTGGGCCCCGACCAGCTCAGCGAGGAGGGCCTCTCCCCCATCGCCGTCGCCCGGGAGTGGAAGCCGGCCACGATCGCCCTGTACAGCAAGGTCGCGCGCTACGGCGGGCTGGCGCTGCCCGGCGCCCCCACCCCGGAACCGGACCCGGTGACCCTCGAGCTCCGGCCGCTCACCGAGGTGCGCGGGAGCGATCCCGAGCACCTGCGCGCCGTCGCCTGGTGCGCGCTGGCGCTGGGCTGGCCGGGCACGGTGGGCCAGTTCCGCTCGCTGCGGCGGGAGCAGGTGCACCCCTCGACGCGCCGGCTGCTCGTGCACACCGACGACGGCCGCTGGTCGGTGCCCGGCGCGCTCACCGCCTGGCACGCCTGGGAGGCGGCCCGCGACCGGTACCCCGCCCTCGCCGCCAGCCCGTGGGTGCTGCCCGCTCTCCGCAAGGGCCCCGGCTTCGGCTCCGCGGTCGGCGGCCGGCTCTCCACCCAGGCCCTGCAGGTCACCTTCGCCAAGCACGCCGCCCGCACCGCCGGGTACCTGCGGGAGACCGCGCCCCCCTCCCGGCGCGCGGAGGTGGAGGCCCTGGCGGTGCGCTACCGGGAGCTGTCCTACGACTCGTTCCGCCGGCTCGCCCTGGCCGCCGGGGCCGCACCGGTCGCCGCCCGCGGCGCGGTGCGGGCCGAGCGGGTCGTGGCGCGCAGGGCCCGGGCCGCGCGGGCCGAGCGGCTGGACGGCCCCGGCGGCTAGGTGCCGCTAGGCCCGCGGCGCGTACATGATGACGGCGACGCCGAGCAGGCACACCAGCGCGCCGAGGATGTCGAAGCGGTCCGGCCGGAACCGGTCCACCAGCACGCCCCAGGCCAGCGACCCGGCGACGAACACGCCCCCGTAGGCGGCCAGGACCCGGCCGAAGTGGGCCTCGGGCTGCAGCGTCGCGACGAACCCGTAGGCGCCCAGCGCCAGCACACCCACCCCGGCCCACAGCCAGCCCCGGTGCTCGCGGACCCCCTGCCACACCAGCCACGCCCCGCCGATCTCGGCCAGCGCGGCGAGACCGAACAGCAGCAGCGAGCGCACGACCGTCATGACCGTGATGCTGTCAGCCGGTCACGCCGCCCCGCCGGACCCTCACAGCAGGGTGAGCTGCTCGGCCGCGGGGGTGGTGTCCCGAGCCCGCGCCGGTGGGGCACCGGGGAGGCTGCCGGCCGGGAAGCCCACCTCGGCGTCACCGGGCACGCCGCGGGCCGCTCCCCCGGCCTGCCGGTCCAGGCCGTACCGGGCCAGCAGCGGCGCGACCCGCGCACCCAGCCAACGGCGGTACTCCGGTGCCACGGTGGACCCGCGGTAGAGCTGCCGGTAGCGCGGGACCAGCTGCGGGTGCTCCCGCGCGAGCCAGCCCGAGAACCACTCCCGCGCCCCGGGGCGCAGGTGCAGGGGGACGACGGTGACCCCCGTGGCCCCGGCGTCGGCGACGGCGGACAGCGCCGCCTCGAGGTCGGCCAGGCGGTCGGTGAGCCCGGGCAGCACCGGGGCGAGGAAGACCCCGCAGGGCAGGCCGGCGTCGGTGACGGCCCGGACGAGGTCCAGCCGCGCCCGGGGGCCGGGCTCGCCCGGCTCCAGGGCCCCGTGCAGGTCGTCGTCCAGGATCGCCATCGACACGCCCAGGCCCACGGGCACCTGCCCGGCGGCCGAGGCCAGCAGCGGCAGGTCGCGGCGCAGCAGCGTGCCCTTGGTGAGCACCGAGAACGGCGTGCCGGAGCCGGCCAGCGCCCGGATGACCCCGGGCACCAGCCGGTAGCGGCCCTCGGCCCGCTGGTGGGGGTCGGTGTTGGTCCCCAGCGCCACGTGCTCGCGCCGCCACGACGGGCGGGCCAGCTCCCGGCGCAGCACCTCCACGAGGTTGGTCTTGACCACCACCTGGGTGTCGAAGTCCCGCCCGGCGTCCAGCTCCAGCCATTCGTGGGTGCCGCGCGCATAGCAGTTGTGGCTGATGACCCCGTTGGCGACGAAGTCGCCGGTGCCCGTGGTGATGTCGTACATCGGCAGCTCGAGTCCGAGGTCCTCCACGGCCACCACTCGGAGGCCCGCATCGCTCGTCACGGCGATGCCCTCGAGAGTGCACCTCCGGCGGATCGCCGGGTCGACCAGGTGGAGGAAGCGGAGCTGCTCCCTCAGGCCGCCACGCAACCGGACGGTGCAGACGCCGGTCGGCAGCCCTCGATCCTCGATCACTGCGTCGAACCCCCATGCCGCGCAGGCACCCTGCGTCCTCGTCAGGATCTCGGCGTCAGCGTGGGAGAGGCGCAGGACGTGTTCGCTGCGACTTCCCCCTGCGTCGAACACCCCGGCGAGGCAACCACGGTGCCAGTCGGGAGTCGGCCGATCCGGCCACTCGACCAGCGCGGTGATCGCAGCGACGGCGCCCGCGGACGACGTCCGGATGGCGTTCACCGCACGCCGCCGTTCGGTGGCGGGGGTGGAGGAGAAGCGATGCGTGCCGACCCCCGAGCGGGCCAGGTAGTCCTCCGTCCGCCGCAGACCCTCGTCGTCGGCGAGGGCGAGGCGGAAGCGGTGCTGCTCGGCGTGCCGCCGTCCCGGTCGCTGGTACCGGTGCACGGCCAGGTGACCGTCGGCGCGGACCATTCCGGTCACGTAGCCGCGTCGGTAGTCGGCTCCGTCCTCCGGCGTGGCCACGGTCCGGCCGTAGCCGAGCAGTTCGTCGTTGGCAGTCAGGTGGGGGCGCCGATCGCGGCCGGACGTCGTCCCGGTGACGTGCTCCCACCCGCGTCCGGTCAGGAATCGATGCTCGCCGCTGGCCATGAGCTCCGTGCCATCGGCCAAGCGCACGCGGTAGGCGCGCTTGACCGTCGACCAGTGCGCCAGCACCTCTGTGATCACGTAGTGCCGAGAGGTGCCCCGCCGCTCGGTCCCCACGATCCGGTCACCGACCCGCAGGTCGACGATGGGCCTCTGCCGCCCGTCGTCCAGCAGGACGAGAGTGTCCGGACCCAGGCAGTAGACACAGGCATGGGTGCAGCCCCGGTAGGGGTTGATGCTCCACCGGAAGGGCATCGGCGAGCCCGCCGGCACGGCGTTGAGCGCGCTGCGGCCGGCCACCTCGTGGAACGTCACCCCCGGGAACCCGGGCACCTGCACGCTGCGCAGCAGCCCGCGCAGGGTCGGCATCCCGGGCAGCGCACCGGCGTCCTCGGCATCCAGCCGCTGCGCATCCCACCGCACCCGCCCATCCGAACACACGTTCGACGCGGTGTCGAGCCGGCGGAGCTCATCCGGCCGACCCGTCGGGCCGGCGTCCCCGTGCCGTGGCCACCGGTCACCGGCTAGAGCGGCGGGCGGTCCTCGTAGAAGGTGGAGAGCACCACGGTGGTGCGGGTGGTCACGTTGGCCGCCGCCCGGATCTTCTGCAGCAGCGCCTCCAGCGCGTCCGGCGAGGACACCCGCACCTTGAGGATGTAGCTCTCCATGCCGGCGACCGAGTGGCAGGCCTCGATCTCGGTCAGGTGCGCCAGCCGGGCGGGCGCGTCGTCGGGCTGGGCCACGTCGATCGGCGTGATGGAGACGAACGCGGTCAGGCCCAGCCCCAGAGACCGCGCGTCGATCCGGGCGTGGTAGCCGGTGATCAGGCCGCGCTGCTCGAGGCGGCGCACCCGCTGGTGCACCGCCGACACCGACAGCCCGACCCGCTCGGCGAGGTCGGTGTAGCTGGCCCGCCCGTCGCGGGCGAGGGCGGCGAGCAGCGCGCGGTCGACGTCGCCGGAGGTGGCCGGGACGCCGCCCGCCGGCTCACCCGGGGAGGACGACGAGGTCACGCGGACCCCCGTTGACGCTCTGCACGCCGTCCTCGGTGCAGACGACGATGTCCTCGATGCGCGCCCCGCACCGGCCGGCCAGGTAGATCCCCGGCTCGACGGAGAAGGCCATGCCCGGCTCCAGGGGCAGGGCGTTGCCGGCGACGATGTAGGGCGCCTCGTGGGTGTCCAGGCCGATCCCGTGCCCGGTCCGGTGGATGAAGTGCTCCCCCCACCCGGCCGCGGTGATCACGTCGCGGGCGGCGGCGTCCACCGCCTCCGCGGTCACCCCCGGCCGGACGGCGGCGGACGCGGCGGCCTGCGCCGCCTGCAGCACCGCGTACCACTCAGCGGTCTCCGCGTCGGGGCCCCGGCCGACGGCGTAGGTGCGGGTGCAGTCCGAGCGGTAGCCGGTCGCGGTCTCCCCGCCGATGTCGACCACCACCAGGTCGCCCTCGGCCACCACCCGGTCGGACAGCTCGTGGTGCGGGCTGGCCCCGTTCGGGCCGGACCCGACGATGGTGAAGTCGACCGCCACGTGGCCCTCCTCGAGGATCGCGGCGGCGATGTCCGCACCGACCTGCGCCTCCGTGCGGCCGGCCCGCAGCCACTCCCCCATCCGGGCGTGCACGCGGTCGATCGCCGCCCCCGCGGCCGCGAGCTCGGCCACCTCGGCCGGCGTCTTCACCATGCGCAGCCGGTCCAGGACGGGGGCGGCCAGCTCCAGGACCGCCCCGCCCAGGGCCCGCTGCACCCCCAGCGCGTGCTCGGCCCAGGTGCGCGACCCCACCGCGACCCGGGCCGGGTCGGACCCGAGCCGGGCGCGCACCTCCCGCGCGAGCAGCGCGAACGCGTCGTCGGTCTCGTCCCAGGCGAGCACCTCCAGCCCCAGGCCGCCGGCCGGGCTCGCGTCGACCATCGGCGCCTCGAGCCGCGGGACGACGAGGAAGGGCTCCCCGGCCCGGGGGACGACGAGCGCGGTGAGCCGTTCCATCGCGTGGGCGTGGTAGCCGCACAGGTACCGCAGGTCCGACCCGGGGGTGAGCACCAGGACGTCGGCGCCGCCCTCGGCGGCGGCCTCGCGGGCGCGGCGCACGCGGTCGCCGGTCACCAGCGCTCCGGCGGGGGTGGGTGAAGGCACGAGCGGAGACTATCCACGCCCCCTGCCCACCGGCCCGGGCCGTTACCGTCCCGGGACGTGACCACCATGCTGCTGGACGCGGCCAGCCTCTACTTCCGGGCCTTCTACGGCGTGCCCACCAGCGTCACCTCGCCCGACGGCCGCCCGGTGAACGCCGTCCGCGGCTTCCTGGACATGACCGCCCGGTTGGTCACCGCGCACGCCCCGGAACGGCTGGTCGCCTGCTGGGACGACGACTGGCGCCCGGCCTTCCGGGTGGCGGCGCTGCCCTCCTACAAGGCGCACCGGCTGGCCGCCGACGGCGGGGAGGAGACGCCGGACGAGCTCGGCCCGCAGGTGCCCGTGCTCGCGGACGTGCTCGCCGCCGCCGGGGTGGCCCGCGTCGGCGCGCCCGGCTACGAGGCCGACGACGTCATCGGCACCCTCGCCACCCGCGCCGCCGGCCCGGTGGACGTGGTGACCGGCGACCGCGACCTGTTCCAGCTGGTGGACGACGACCGCGGCGTCCGGGTGCTCTACACAGCCCGCGGCATCACCGACATCGAGGCCGTCGACGAGGCCGCGGTGACGGCCAGGTACGGCATCCCGGGGCGGGCCTACGCCGACTTCGCCGTCCTCCGCGGGGACCCCAGCGACGGGCTGCCCGGCGTGGCGGGCATCGGCGCGAAGACCGCGGCCGCCTTGATCACCGCGTTCGGCGACCTGGCCGGGATCCGGGCGGCCGCGGCGCGCACCGTCGTCCCCGCCGCACCGCTGACCGCGGCGGTGCTGCGCAAGCTGCACGCCGGCGCCGGCTACCTCGACGCCGCACCGGTCGTCGTGGCCGTCGCCCGCGACATCGATCTCCCGCCGCTCGACGACGCGCTCCCCCGCCGCCCCGCCGACCCCGGGCGGCTGGCCGCCCTGGCCGAGCAGCACGGCATCGCCTCGTCCGTGCGCCGGCTGGGGGCGGCGCTGGGCTGGCCCGCCGACGCCCTGGCCTGATCGGGGCCCCGTCCGGAGGCTCGCCCCGAGCGTGCGAGGGGTGAGGAGGACGGGCGGCCCCCCTGCAGGGTCCCGCCGCGAGCCTGCGAGCGGTGGGGGGCAGGGGGGTCCTCCTTCAGACCTCCTGCCAGGTGTAGGCGGCGGTGTCCGGGTCGGTGATGGCGATCCGGATGGTGACGTCCTCGCCGTCGGCGGTGGTGCCGGTGCACTGGTAGGTGGCGCCGGCCTCGACGGTCATCTCGTCAGCGCAGTCGAGGTCGACGCCGACGCCGTTGGCCTCCTCGAACTGCACGGCCACGTCCTCCTCGACCGCACCGCGGTCGAGGACCTCGTCGCCGAGCACGAGCGGCAGGACGATCGCCGCGGCGATGACCAGCACGGCGAGCACGGCCAGGCCCACGACCAGCCCGGTGCGCGACCTGCCCGGCGGCTGCCCGTAGCCGGGCGGCTGGCCGTACGGGCCGTACGGGCCCGGCTGGCCGTACCCCGGCTGCCCGTACTGCCCCGGCTGCCCGTACTGCCCCGGCTGCCCGTACTGCCCCGGCTGCCCGTAGCCCGGCGGCGGCCCGTACCCCGGCTGCTGCGGTTGGGCGGGAGCCTGCTGACCGGAGCCGGGCTGGCCGTACTGCCCCGGCGGGCCGTAGGCCGGCGGCTGGCCGTACCCCGGCTGCCCGTACGAGCCCGGCTGCGGACCACCGTGCGGTGGGTTGGTCATCGTCGTGCTCCCGATCGGCTGGCGGATCCCCGTGACCGCCTGTCACGACGGCGGGGAGGATTGTGCACCACGAGCGGCGCTGCGACGGGCAAACCGCGCGGCGCCGGCTCAGCCGCCCACGGCGAGGGCTCAGCCGCCCACGGCGAGGGCTCAGCCGCCCACGGCGAGGGCTCAGCCGCCCACGGCGAGGGCTCAGCCGCCCACGGCGACGGCCACGACGCCCCGGCGCACCCGCTCGACCGCGCGCCGGGCGGTCGCGGCCACCGGCTCGTCGGCGACCTTCGCCAGCTGGTCGAGCAGGTCGACCAGCTGGCGGGCCCAGCGCACGAAGTCCCCGCCGGAGAGCTCGGTGCCGGCCTGCTCGGCGCCGGCCAGCACCCGGTCCAGGCCCTGCCCGTCGGCCCACCGGTAGGCCGCCCAGGCGAAGCCGAGGTCCAGGTCGCGGCTGGCGGGGACGCCGTGGTCGAGCTCGACGTCCTGCAGCCGCGCGCGGATCCGCCGCATCTCGCCGATCGCCGCGGCGACCTTGCCGGCGGGGACGGCCGGCTGGCCCGGGGTCTCCCGCCGGGCCTCGAACACCAGCGTGGAGACCGCCGCCGCGAGCTCGGCGGCGCCTAGCCCGCGCCACGCCCCCGCGCGCAGGCACTCGGCGACGAGCAGGTCGGCCTCCGACCACACCCGGGCCAGCCGCCGCCCGTCCCCGGTCACCAGCGGCGCCCGGTCGGCCACCTCGGCGCCGACGACGTCCTCGTCGTCCCGCGGCGGCGCGTCCGGGTCGGGCACGAGGTAGCCCAGCTCCTCGAGCACATCGCAGGTGCGGTCGAACTGCCGGGTCAGCGACCCGGTCCGCTCGGCCATCCGCCGGTGGGTGCCCTCCGCCTCCCGGGTGGCCCGCCACCACCGCTCTGCCGCCCGCACCCGCTCCTCCCGGTCGGGCAGGGCGTGCACGGGGTGGGCGCGCAGGGCCCGACGCAGGTCGTGCAGCACCGGGTCGTCGGCCGCGGCCGAGCGCTGCTTGACCCGCCGGGCGCCGAGCTCGTGCTCGACGCGGGCGTTGCGCAGCGTCGCGGCGAGGTCGCGGCGGGCGTGCGGGCTGCGGTGGTTGAAGTTCCTCGGCACCCGGACCCGCGCCAGCGCCGACACCGGCGAGGGGAAGTCCACCGCGCCCAGCCGGCCGGCCCACTTGTCCTCGGTGAGCACCAGCGGGCGCGGCTCGGCCAGGTCGGTCACCCCGGGGTCCAGGACGACGGCCAGGCCCTGCCGCCGACCCGAGGGGACCCGGATGACGTCGCCGGGGCGCAGCGCCGCGAGGGCGTCGGCGGCCTCCAGGCGGCGCTTGGCCGCCGAGTCGCGGGAGAGCTCCTTCTCCCGCTCGGCGATGTCGCGGCGCAGCCGGGCGTACCCGGCCACGTCACCGTGCTCGGAGTGCATCTCGGCCGCCCACCGCTCGGCGTCCTTCTCGTGGCGCGCGGCGGCGCGGGCCAGGCCCACCACCGAGCGGTCGGCCTGGAACTGGGCGAAGGAGGAGGCCAGCAGCTCCCGGGCGCGGGCCCGGCCGAAGGAGCTGACCAGGTTCACCGCCATGTTGTAGCTGGGCCGGAACGACGAGCGCAGCGGGTAGGTGCGGGTGCTGGCCAGCCCGGCGACCACCGAGGGGTCCATGCCCGGCGCCCAGACGACCACGGCGTGGCCCTCGACGTCGATGCCGCGGCGCCCCGCGCGACCGGTGAGCTGGGTGTACTCCCCCGGCGTGACGTCGACGTGCGCCTCGCCGTTCCACTTGACCAGCCGCTCGAGCACGACCGTCCGGGCCGGCATGTTGATGCCCAGGGCGAGGGTCTCGGTGGCGAACACCGCCTTGACCAGGCCCTGGACGAAGCACTCCTCGACGGTCTCCTTGAACGCGGGCACCAGCCCGGCGTGGTGCGCGGCGAGGCCGGCCAGCAGCCCCTCCCGCCACTCCCAGAAACCGAGGACGTGCAGGTCCTCCTCGGGCAGCGAGCCGGTGCGCTCGTCGATGATCCGCGCGATCTCGGCGCGCTCCCACTCGTCGGTCAGCCGCAGCCCCGCGCGCAGGCACTGGTCCACGGCCGCGTCGCAGCCGTTGCGGCTGAACACGAACGTGATGGCCGGGAGCAGGCCGGCGCGGTCGAGGCGCTCCACGACGTCCGGGCGGGCCGGCGGGCGGTAGCGCGGCCGGTGCGAGTAGCCGCGCCGGGGACCGCCGTCCCAGCCCTCGATGCGCCGCTCGTGCTCGCGCACGTAGCGGACCAGCTCGGGGTCGACCACGCTGGCGCCGCGGTCCCGGGTCGAGCGCCCCCGCGGGGTGTCCTCGGAGTCGGCGGCGTGCGCGGCCGGGCGCAGGCTGAACAGGTCGAACACCCGGGTGCCGACCAGCATGTGCTGCCACAGCGGGATCGGCCGGACCTCGCTGACGACCACCGCGGTGTCCCCGCGCACGGTGACCAGCCAGTCGGCGAACTCCTCGGCGTTGCTCACCGTCGCCGACAGCGACACCAGGGTCACCGACGGCGGGAGGTGGATGATCACCTCCTCCCAGACCGCGCCGCGGAACCGGTCGGCGAGGTAGTGGACCTCGTCCATGACCACGTAGCCGAGGCCGGCGATCGCCGGTGACTCGGCGTAGAGCATGTTGCGCAGCACCTCGGTGGTCATCACCACCACGGGGGCGTTCCCGTTGACTGCGTTGTCACCGGTGAGCAGGCCGACCCGGTCGGTGCCGTACCGCTCGACGAGGTCGTTGTACTTCTGGTTGGACAGCGCCTTGATCGGCGTGGTGTAGAAGGCCTTGCGCCCCTCGGCCAGCGCCTTGTGGACGGCGAACTCCCCCACCACGGTCTTGCCGGCCCCGGTGGGCGCGCACACCAGCACGCCGGCCCCGCGCTCCAGCGCCTCGCACGCCTCCACCTGGAAGGGGTCCAGGGAGAAGGACAGGTCCGCCGTGAACTCGGCCAACACGGGGTGGGCGCTGCGCCGCCGGGCAGCCGCGTACCGCTCAGCGGGGCTGGACATGGCCTCCACGGTAGGCGCGCTCCCCGCTCCCGGCGCGTCCGACTCATGTCGGCGTCAATGTTGGGGATAACGGTACTGTTGGCCGCCGATGACCAGGTGGGATCACCGTTGCCGGTCCTGGCTCACCACCGATGGTGAGCCAGGACCGGCAACGGTGATCCCACCTGATCCCCGGGACGGGCGGCCGGCGTCCCCGGGACGGGCGGCCGGTCAGACGCCCGCGCCCACCACCCGCAGCGCCCCCGGCACGCACTCGGCGGTCACCGGCAGTGCGCCCACCGGCTCCCCGTCGGCCCAGGCGGCCAGGCCCGGCTCCCCCGCCAGCCCGACCCGCGCGACCCGGTGGACGGTCACCGCCGGGTGGGTCAGGTGCGCTCCCGCCGCCAGCCGCGGGCGGGTGCGCACGAGCTCGCGGCGGCTGACCGGCCCGACCACGGTGACGTCGAGCAGCCCGTCGCCGCAGTCCGCGCCGGGGCACACCGGCAGGCCGCCGCCGTACCAGGCGGTGTTGCCCACCGCGACGAGGGTGACCGGCAGCGTGCGCGGCCGGCCGTCGAGCTCCAGGGTCACCTCGCGGGGGCGCAGCCGGGCCAGCTCGGCCAGGACGGCGAGGTCGTAGCGGCGCGGCCCCCGCGGCCAGCGCAGCCGGTCGGCCCGCTCGGTGACCGCCGCGTCGAACCCGCAGCACAGCACGGTCGCCCACCAGCGGCCGCCGGCCCGCCCGGCGTCCACGGTGCGGCTGCGCCCGGCGCGCAGGTCACCGGCGGCGGCCCGGGCCGCCGCGACGGGGTCGGCCGGCAGCCCCAGCGCGCGGGCCAGGTCGTTGCCGGTCCCGGCCGGGACGACGGCCAGGGGCGTGGGGGTCCCCGCCACCGCCTGGAGGGCGGCGTGGGCGGCGCCGTCCCCGCCGACGGCGACCACGGCGGCCGCGCCGGCGGCGACGGCGGCGGCCGCCTCGGCCTCGGCGCGGGCCCGGGTGGCGGCCGGCAGGACCCGCGGGGCCAGCCCGGCGCGCCCCAGGGCGGCGAGCACGTCCGCGGTCACCGCCCGGGCCCGGCCCCGGCCCGCCACGGGCGGCACGAGGACGGCGACCTCGGCGCTCATCCGGCGCTCACCGGCCGCGGGCGGCCGGCCGGGCGCGCAGGTGCGCCCGCTCGCCCTGCCGGCCGAAGAGGCTGAGGAACTCCACCGCGCGCCCGTCGGCGGCGCCGAACCAGTGCGGCACCCGGGTGTCGAACTCGGCGGCCTCGCCGGGCCGGAGCACCAGGTCGTGCTCCCCCAGCACCAGCCTCAGGCGGCCGTCGAGGACGTAGACCCACTCGTAGCCCTCGTGGGTCTGCGGGTCGGGCTCGCGCCGGTCCCCGGCCGCGATGACCAGCTTGTAGGCCTGGATGCCCCCGGCCCGGCGGGTCAGCGGCAGCATCGTCATGCCGTGCCGGGTGACCGGCTGCAGGTGCACCCGCGGGTCACCGGTCGGCGGGGCCCCGACCAGCTCGTCGAGGGTGACCCCGTGCTCCCGGGCCAGCGGCAGCAGGAGCTCCAGCGTGGGCCGCCGGGCCCCGGACTCCAGCCGCGACAGGGTGCTCACCGAGATGCCGGTGGCGGCCGAGAGGTCGGCGAGGGTGGTCTCCCGGCGCCTGCGCAGCGCCCGCAGCCGGGGGCCGGCCGCCGCCAGGGTCTGCTCGAGGTCGTCGTCCACCGGCCCAGCTTGCCATTACCGCAAGGACGTTTGCCAGTGGGTCCGCCTGGGTGCACCGTGGCCGGCATGAGCGCACAGGAGCAGCAGGACTGGGACGTCGTGGTGGTCGGCGGCGGCGCCGCCGGGTTGAGCGGGGCGCTGGTGCTCGCCCGGTCGCGCCGGTCGGTGCTGGTGGTCGACGCGGGCGACCCGCGCAACGCACCCGCCGCGGGGGTGCACGGGTTCCTGACCCGCGACGGCGTGCCGCCGGCCGAGCTGCTGGAACGGGGCCGGGCCGAGGTCCGCGGCTACGGCGGCTCCGTCCTCCGCGGCGAGGTCACCGGGGTGACCCGGGACGACGGCGCGCTGGTGGTGTCCCTGGCCGGCGGCCGGGTGCTGCGGGCCCGGCGGCTGCTGGTCGCCACCGGCCTGGCCGACGAGCTGCCCGACGTCCCCGGCCTGCGGGAGCGGTGGGGGCACGACGTGCTGCACTGCCCCTACTGCCACGGGTGGGAGGTCCGCGACCGGGCGATCGGCGTGCTGGCCTCCGGGCCGATGTCGGTGCACCAGGCGCTGCTGTTCCGGCAGCTGTCCGCCGACGTCACCTACCTGGCCCACACCCGGCCGCCGGAGGACGCGGAGGCCGAGCAGCTGGCCGCCCGCGGGATCCGGGTGGTGACGGGCGCGGTGGCCGGCGTCGACGTCGAGGACGACCGCCTGGCCGGCGTCGACCTGGCCGACGGCACGCGGGTGCCGCTCGAGGCCCTGGCGGTGGCCACGAGGATGCGGGCCCGCGCCGCGTTCCTCGCCGGTCTCGGGCTGCACCCGGTCCCCCACCCCGCCGGGGTGGGCGAGCACCTGCCCGCGGACCCGTTCGGCCGCACCGACGTCCCCGGCGTGTGGGTGGCCGGCAACGTGACCGACCTGGCCGCGCAGGTCGGCGCGGCGGCCGCCGCCGGCGCCATGGCCGCCGCGCAGATCAACGCCGACCTCGTCACCGAGGAGACCGGCGCCGCGGTGGCCGCGCACCGGGCCGCGTCCCCGGCGGCGCCGGCGGCCGCCGGCGCCCGGTGACGGCCGCCGACCGCTGGTCCCGCGGCGAGCCGGGGCCCGGTCCCCCGCCGTGGGGCTCGACCGCCGGCCCCGCGGCGGGCACCATCCACCGCGTGACCAGCACACCGGCCGCGGCGCAGCACCTGCGCGACCTCGCGCGGCTGCGCCGCGTGCGCGACCGGATCGACCGGGAGTACGCCCAGCCGCTGGACGTCGAGGCGCTCGCCCGCGGCGTGCACATGTCGGCCGGGCACCTCAGCCGCCGGTTCCGGCTGGCCTACGGGGAGCCGCCGTACGCCTACCTCATGACGCGGCGCATCGAGCGCGCCATGACGCTGCTGCGGCGCGGCGACCTCAGCGTCACCGAGGTCTGCTTCGCGGTCGGCTGCTCCTCGCCGGGCACCTTCAGCACCCGCTTCACCGAGCTGGTCGGGGTGCCGCCCAGCACCTACCGGCAGCGGGCGGCGCGCGCCACGGCCGGGATCCCCTCCTGCGTGGCCCGGCAGGTGACCCGACCGGTCAGGAATCGAGAAGCCCGGACCGCCGAGCCGTCCCTAGCGTGACCGCCATGGACGTCACCATCCACTACGCGTTCCTGCCCCACGACGACCCGGAGGCCGCCCTGGCCTTCTACCGCGACATCCTCGGCTTCGCCGTCCGCAACGACGTCGGCTACGAGGGGATGCGCTGGATCACGGTCGGCTCCCCCGACCAGCCGGGCACCTCCCTCGTCCTGCACCCGCCGGCCGCCGACCCCGGCATCACCGACGAGGAGCGGCGCACCATCGCCGAGATGATGGCCAAGGGCACCTACGCCTCGATCGTGCTGGCCACCAAGGACCTCGACGGCGCCTTCGACCAGCTGCAGGCCGCCGGCGCCGAGGTGGTGCAGGAGCCGACCGAGCAGCCCTACGGGGTCCGGGACTGCGCCGTCCGCGACCCCGCCGGGAACATGGTCCGCATCCAGGAACTGCGCTGAGCGCCCGGCCGGGCGCTCCGCCGGCACGGGCGGCGGGGCGCGCCCGCGGCCGTCAGCGGCGGGACGGCGCGGGCCGGCCCCCGGCCGGCTCGTCCTCGCGGCGCAGCCCCGCGTCGAGGTCCGGGGGCGGCGCGTCCAGCTCGGACGGGACGGCGTCCAGGGGCGAGGCCTCGTCGTCGGACAGCCCGTGGAAGTGCTCGACGGCCGCCCGCTTCGCCCGCCGCCGGTCGACCACCCGGGCCAGCTGGATGGCCAGCTCGAACAGCACGATCATCGGCCCGGCCATGAGCAGCATGGTGAACGGGTCCTGGGTCGGGGTGACGAACGCGGCGAACACGACGGTGAGGAAGAAGATCCACCGCCGGCTCCGCGCCAGCACCTCGTGCGACAGCACCCCGACCAGGTTGAGCGCGACGGCGACCAGCGGCACCTCGAAGCTGACCCCGAAGGCGACCAGCAGGGCGAGCACGAACCCGATGTAGTCCTGCGCGGTCAGCGCGACGACCACCCCGTCGCCGGCCAGCGAGAGAAGCAGCTCCAGCCCCGCCGACAGCGACACGTAGGCCAGCACCGCCCCCAGGGCGAACAGCAGCGTGGACACCACCACGAAGGTGACGCCGTAGCGCTTCTCGTTGCGCTTGAGCCCGGGGGTGATGAACGCCCACAGCTGGTAGAGCCACACCGGCGCCGAGAGCACCGCACCGGCCAGGAAGCTGACCTTCAGCCGGATGAACACCCCGCCGAACACGTCGGTGATCAGCAGCCCGCAGCCGCCGGCGGCGTCCCCGCCGTAGCGCAGGTCGGCCGGCAGCCCGCAGTAGGGCGCGCGGATGAACTCCCCCAACCCGTGCCCGTACCACCAGAACGCCACCGCCGTGGCCACCAGCAGCGCGAGCAGCGCCGTGGCGATCCGGTTGCGCAGCTCGGTCAGGTGCGCGATGAGCGTCATGGTCGCCGCCGGGTCCCGCCGGCGACGCCGGCGCAGCAGGGACCGGCGCGAGGGGGTGGCGCTCATCGGGTGCGGGCGGGGGTCAGCGGGAGCTGTCGGGAGCCCCGGCCTGCCCGGCGGCGCGGGCCCGGAGCTCGGCCGCGCGTGCCTCGGCGGCCCGCGCCTCGGCCTCGAGCCGCTCGCCCTCCGACGGGGCGGCCGGCAGCACCTGACCGCGCACGGGGGTCGTGCGGGCGGCGTCCCGGGTGCGGACGTCGTCGTCCTTCATGCCCTTCATCTCGCCCTTGAAGATGCGCAGCGAGCGGCCCAGCGAGCGGGAGGCGTCGGGCAGCTTCTTGTAACCGAAGAGCAGCAGGACGGCCAGGATGATCAGGCCGATCTCCAGCGGGCCGAGTCCGGCCATGACGTCCTCCAGGGGTGCGGTGGCGGTTCGATGCTACGTCGCGTGCCGGTGCCTGCCTGCCCCCCAAGTGCGGGGGGCGCCCACGTCAGGGTGAACTCCGGGTGTCCGCGGCCCGGGCCGCGGCGGCCTGCACCTCGGCGAGCACCGGGCGCAGCTCGGCCTGGAACCCGCGGACCTCGCGGTCGAGGCGGCGCAGCGCACCGACGGTGCCGTGGACGACGGCGCCCACCACCACGGCGGCCAGCACGACGACGGCGGTCCACACCACGAGCAGCAGCACGGCGCCGACCCTAACCGCCGCGGCCGGGCGCCGGCCGCGCGCCCGCGGCGTACCGGTCCAGCGCCGCGCGGGCGTCGTCGGCCACGGCCCGGGCCAGCTCGGCGGGCGCGTCGACGGTGGCCGCCCCGCCCAGGGAGGCGACCAGCCGGCGGGCCCAGGCAAGGTCGTGCGTGCGGAGGACGACGACCAGGCCGCCGGGCGGGTCGTCGACCTCCCGTACCTCCTCGACCGGGTAGTACTCGGCCACCCAGCGGGCCCACCGGGCCAGCCGCAGCCGCACCACCGGCGCGCCGGGCTCGGGCTGGTACAGACCGGCCTCCACGTCGCGCGGCGCCGCCTGCGGCGGTGGCGCGGCCGGCTCGTCGAGCACCTGCACGTCGTCGATGCGGTCGAGCCGGAACAGCCGCACCCCGGCCACCTCGCGCGACCACGCCTCGAGGTACCAGCGGCCGTCGACCAGCAGCAGCCGCATCGGGTCGACGGTGCGCTCCGTGCGCTCGTCGCGGGTGGGCACGTAGTAGTGCAGGTGCAGCGCCCGGCGGCGCTCGAGGGCGTCGCGGACCACGGCCAGGGCCTGCTCGCGGGCGTCGACCGAGAGGGCGACCGGGCTGACCCGCTCCCCGGCGTGCCCAGCGACCGCCGACACCTTCGCCAGCGCCCGGCTGACCGCCTCCCGCTCGGCCAGGCCGGGCAGCTCCAGGAGCGTGCGCAGCGCCACCACGAGCGCGACCGCCTCGTCGGTGGTGAGCCGCAGCGGGCGGACCATGCCCGCGGTGAAGGTGACCCGCACCCGGTCGCCCTCGAAGGACAGGTCGATGAGGTCGCCCGGGCCGTACCCGGGCAGGCCGCACATCCACAGCAGCTCGAGGTCGCGGCGCAGCTGCCGCTCCGGGACGCCGAAGTCGCGGGCGGCCTCGGCCAGCGGCACCCCTTCGGGGTGGGCCGTGAGGTACGGGACCAGCGTGAGCAGCCGGGTCATCCGCTCGTTGGTACCGGCCGTGGTCATGCCATCGTCGCCAGCCGGGTCAGCCGCTCGATGACCGCGTCGCGCACCGCGGCCGGGGCCTCCACCAGCACGTCGGGCCCGAGCGCGGCCAGCTGGTCGGCCAACCGCATCGGCTCGGTGGTGCGCAGCTCGAGCCGGTCCCAGGGCTCCCCGCCGTTCCCGGTGCCGCCCGCCGCGCGGTCGGCCGCGGCCCCCAGCGGGGTCGCGTGCCGGCGCAGGCCGACCGCGGTGCCCGGCCGGGCGCGGACGACGACCGTCTGCTCGGCGCCGCCGAACTGGCCGGCCACCATCGCCGCGAGGTCGACGTCGGCCGGCGGCTCGAAGGCGCCGGCCGGCCCGGCGGCCCGCGGCGTGCCGACCACCCGGGAGAGGCGGAACGACCGGCGCTCCTGCCGGTCGAGGTCGAACCCGACGAGGTACCAGCGGCCGTGCCAGGCGACCACCCCCCACGGCTGGACGTGCCGGCGGGCCGGCTCCTGCTCGTCGGGGCGGCGGTAGTCGAACTCCAGCGCCCGGCGGTCGCGGGCGGCGGCGTAGCAGGCCTCGAAGGCGGGCTCGTCGGAGTCCAGCCGCGGCTGCAGCGGCAGGCCCCGGCCGGTGTCGACCTCCACGCCGGCGGCCTTGAGCTTGACCAGCGCGCTGTGCGCCGCACCGGCCAGCTGCGCGGACTCCCACAGCCGCAGGGCCAGCCCGACCGCGGCGGCCTCCTCGCCGGTGAGGGTGATCTCGGGCAGCTCGTAGTCGGCGCGGGCGATGCGGTAGCCGTCCTCGGTGTCGAAGACGCTGGTGCGGCCGGTCTCCAGCGGCACCCCCATCTCCCGCAGCTCGGCCTTGTCCCGCTCGAACATCCGCTTGAACGCCTCGTCGGCGCGGGCGGTGCCGTCGTCGGGCTCGTAGCCGGGGACGGTGGCGCGGATGCGCGCGGCGGTCACGTACTGGCGGGTCCCGAGCAGGGCGATGACCAGGTTGACCAGCCGCTCCGCCCGCTTCGCCGACACGGCGCACAGGCTAGTCGCCGACGCCCCGGCCGGTCGCCCGGAATCCGGCCCCCGGCCGACGGCCGCGGCGGCCGCCCCGGCGGCGGCCCCGGGACCGGCCGCGGAACCGGCGCCCCGACGGCCTGGCTAGCCTGCCCGCGTGGGGGACGACAGCACGACACCGCACCGCATCCGCTGGCGCCGCGGCACCGTCACCGCCCGGGGGCGGGCCTGGCGGGACGCCCAGGAGCTGACCGTGGAGGTCCCGGGCGACGGCGAGCTGCGGGCGCTGGCCCACCCCTCGCTGGTCGGCACGCCCGAGGTCGGCGACACCGTGCTGCTCAACACCACCGCCTGGGCGCAGCGGCTGGGCACCGGCGGGTACGCCCTGGTCGTCGCCGTCCCCGACCGGCTGCCGCCGGACCCGGCCGGTCCCGGCCACCTGGTCAAGGCCCGGTACACCCCGCTGCAGGTGAGCGTGCAGGGCGTCGACGAGCAGGACACCGAGCACCACCGGACGATCGCCGACGCCGAGGACCTCGGCGGCATGCCGGTGGTGGTCGCCGACCTGCACTCGGCGCTGCCGGCGGCCCTCATCGGCGTGCTGGCCACCGACCCGGACCTGCGGGTCGCCTACGTGATGACCGACGGCGGGGCGCTGGTCGCCGGCTTCTCCCGCACCCTGTCGGCGCTGGCGCCGTCCCTGGCCGGGGTGGTCACCGTCGGCCAGGCCTTCGGCGGGGACCTGGAGGCGGTCACCCTGCACACCGGCCTGCTGGCCGCCCGGCACGTGCTCGGCGCGGACGTGGCGATCGTCAGCCAGGGCCCGGGCAACCTGGGCACCGGGACGTCGTGGGGCTTCTCCGGGGTGGCCGCCGGCGAGGCGTGCAACGCGGTGAGCACCCTCGGCGGGCAGCCGATCGGGGCGCTGCGGATCTCCGACGCCGACCCGCGTCCCCGCCACCGGGGCGTCTCCCACCACTCGCTGACCGCGTTCGGCAGGGTGGCGCTCGGCGGGGTGACGCTGGTGGCCCCCCGCGGCCTCGGCTCGGAACTCGGCGGCCAGGTGGAGGAGGACCTCGCCGGCCAGCCGGAGCGCAACCCGGTGGTGTGGGTGGACGTCGACGGCCTGGAGGCGGCGCTGGGTCTCTCCCCCGTGCCGCTGTCCACGATGGGCCGCGGCTACGACGAGGAGCGGCCGTACTTCCTGGCCGCGGCCGCCGCCGGCCGCTACGCCGCGCTGCGCGTGCCCTGACACGGCGGTCCTCCGGACCGCACCGCGGCCAGGTGCCGTCCCCCGGCCGCGCCGAGCCGCTCACCCCGGCCCTCCTCGCGGAGACCTCCGGCCCCACTCGTCGCACCGACCACCGCGGCCAGGTGCCGTCCCCCGGCCGCGCCGAGCCGCTCACCCCGGCCCTCCTCGCGGAGACCTCCGGCCCCACTCGTCGCACCGACCACCGCGGCCAGGTGCCGTCCCCCGGCCGCGCCGAGCCGCTCACCCCGGCCCTCCTCGCGGAGACCTCCGGCCCCACTCGTCGCACCGACCACCGCGGCCAGGTGCCGTCCCCCGGCCGCGCCGAGCCACTCACCCCGGCCCTCCTCGCGGAGACCTCCGGCCCCACTCGTCGCACCGACCACCGCGGCCAGGTGCCGTCCCCCGGCCGCGCCGAGCCACTCACCCCGGCCCTCCTCGCGGAGACCTCCGGCCCCACTCGTCGCACCGACCACCGCGGCCAGGTGCCGTCCCCCGGCCGCGCCGAGCCACTCACCCCGGCCCTCCTCGCGGAGACCTCCGGCCCCACTCGTCGCACCGACCACCGCGGCCAGGTGCCGTCCCCCGGCCGCGCCGAGCCACTCACCCCGGCCCTCCTCGCGGAGACCTCCGGCCCCACTCGTCGCACCGACCACCGCGGCCAGGTGCCGTCCCCCGGCCGCGCCGAGCCACTCACCCCGGCCCTCCTCGCGGAGACCTCCGGCCCCACTCGTCGCACCGACCACCGCGGCCAGGTGCCGTCCCCCGGCCGCGCCGAGCCACTCACCCCGGCCCTCCTCGCGGAGACCTCCGGCCCCACTCGTCGGGCCGACGGCTCACATGCTGGCGATGAGCTTGTCGACGCGCTCGTCGACGGCCTTGAACGGGTCCTTGCACAGCACCGTGCGCTGGGCCTGGTCGTTGAGCTTGAGGTGCACCCAGTCGACGGTGAAGTCGCGGCGCTTCTCCTGCGCCCGGCGGATGAACTCCCCGCGCAGCCGGGCGCGGGTGGTCTGCGGCGGCACGTTCTTGGCCTCGAACACCCGGGGCTCGTGCGCCACCCGGTCGACCTGGTGGTTGCGCTCGAGCAGGTAGTACAGCCCGCGGGTGCGGCTGATGTCGTGGTACGCGAGGTCCATCTGGGCGATGCGAGGGTGGGAGAGCGGGAGGTCCCGCTTGGCCCGGTAGCGCTCGATGAGCTGGTACTTGGTGGCCCAGTCGACCTCCCGGTCGATGAGCGACAGGTCGCCGGTGTCGACGGCCTTGAGCACCCGCCCCCACAGCTCCAGCATCTGCCGGTGCACCGGGCCGAAGCCCTCCCGGTCGACGAACTCCGCGGCCCGGGAGTGGTACTCGGCCTGGATCTCCAGCGCCGACATCTCCCGCCCGCTGGCCAGCCGGACCTTGCGGCGGCCGGTCATGTCGTGGCTGATCTCGCGGATGGCGCGGATCGGGTTCTCCAGCGTCATGTCCTTGACCGGCACCCCGGCCTCGATCATCCGCAGCACCAGGTCGGTGATCGCGACCTTGAGCAGGGTCGTCGTCTCGTTCATGTTCGAGTCGCCGACGATGACGTGCAGCCGGCGGTAGCGCTCGGCGTCGGCGTGCGGCTCGTCGCGGGTGTTGATGATCGGCCGGGAGCGGGTGGTGGCCGAGGAGACGCCCTCCCAGATGTGCTCGGCGCGCTGGCTGACGCAGTAGATCGCCCCCCGCGGGGTCTGCAGCACCTTGCCGGCGCCGACGACGATCTGCCGGCTGACGAGGAACGGGATCAGCACCTCGGCCAGCCGGCTGAACTCCCCGTGCCGGCCGACCAGGTAGTTCTCGTGGCAGCCGTAGCTGTTGCCGGCCGAGTCGGTGTTGTTCTTGAACAGGTAGATGTCGCCGGTGACGCCCTCCTCGGCCAGCCGCTGCTCGGCGTCGACGAGCAGGCCCTCGAGGATGCGCTCCCCGGCCTTGTCGTGGACGACGAGTTCGGTGAGGTCGTCGCACTCGGCGGTGGCGTACTCGGGGTGGCTGCCGACGTCGAGGTAGAGCCGGGAGCCGTTGCGCAGGAAGACGTTGGAGCTGCGCCCCCACGACACCACGCGGCGGAACAGGTAGCGGGCCACCTCGTCCGGCGAGAGCCGGCGCTGGCCGCGGAAGGTGCACGTGACGCCGTACTCGGTCTCGATCCCGAAGATCCGTCGTTCCACGGACCGAGCGTAGGCGCCGATGCCGACGGTGGCCCCCTGTCGCGCTGCGGCGCGCCCGGTGGGCGGCCGGTGGCCGGCGACGCCCGGTGGTCCCTCAGCCGCGCCGTTCGTCCAGCCGCTGCAGCAGCTCGTCCACGGCGCGGACGACCTCGTCGTGGTCGTTCTGCGCGGCCCGCTGCTTGCCGTGGACCAGCGCCGCGCGGTTGACGCGGGAGAAGTCGCCGTACGGGAAGGAGTAGCGCTTCTTGGTGTCCTCGGAGGCGTCGGGGTCCACGGCGAGGTGCCAGGACCCGAAGCCGTCCCAGCCGTGCCGCGCGATCTCCTCGTTCGCCTGCTCGGTGGAGGGCGCGGCGTCCGACCACGGCGTGTCGACGTCGACCCGACCGGAGTCGATCAGCTCCCGGGCGCGGGCGACGGCTTCGTCGTTGACGCGGTAGGTGGGCATGTCCTCGGGCTACCCCGTCGCCGGCCGCGCGGCACCCCTGGTCAGCCGCGCGGCGGGTCCTCGTCACCCTCGCTGCCGGCCGTCCCGCCGGTGTCGGGAGCCGCCGGGTCGCCGAGGCCGGCGGGGGTGCCCGGCGCCGGGTGGCTGGGCGCGTGCGCGGCGGTGTGCGGCTCGGGCGCCGGCTCGGCCACGGCCTCCCCGCCGTCGAGCAGCGAGCGCAGCGCGGCGCCGACGACCCGCCGGAAGGCCCGCTGCGGCCGCCGCCGGTCGAGCACGGCCACCTCGAGCTGCTCCGCGGTCAGCTGGGTCGGCGCGCCGTTGCCGCCGGTGGTGGCCGGGCTGACCGTGGACAGCGCCGACACCCCCACCCGCAGCGCGTCGGCCAGGCCCATGCCCGGCAGGAAGTGCTCGCGCAGGTCGGCGCTGACCGCCTCGGCCTGGCCGCCCATGACGACGAAGTCCGGCTCGTCGACGACCGAGCCGTCGAAGGTGAGCCGGAACAGCTGGTCGGCCTCGGGGGTGTCGCCGACCTCGGCGACGCACAGCTCCACCTCGAAGGGCTTCATGTGCTGGGTGAACACCTCGCCGAGGGTCTGCGCGTAGGCGTTGGCGATGACCCGGCCGGTGACGTCGCGCCGGTTGTAGGAGTAGCCGCGGACGTCGGCCAGCCGGACCCCGGCGACCCGGAGGCTCTCGAACTCGCTGTAGCGGCCGACGGCGGCGAAGCCGATGCGGTCGTAGAGCTCGCCGACCTTGTGCAGCGTGGAGCTGGGGTTCTCGGCGATGAACAGCACGCCGTCGGCGTAGGTGAGCACGGCGACGCTGCGGCCGCGGGAGATGCCCTTGCGGGCGTACTCCGAGCGGTCCCGCATGACCTGCTCGGGCGAGGCGTAGTACGGCATGGTCACAGCGATCAGCCCTGCCCCTCGGCGGCGGCCCGCTCGTCGACGATGGTGGCGGCGACGGCGGCGACCTCGTCGTCGGGGAGCCGGACGGCGCCCTCGGCGTCCACCCGGTAGACGATCGGGTACAGCCGCCGGACCGGGTCCGGCCCGCCGGTGGCCGAGTCGTCGTCGGCGGCGTCGTAGAGGGCCTCGACGAGGCCGCGGGTCGCGGCGTCCCGGCCCAGGCCCGCCCGCCAGGTCTTCTTCAGCGAGTTGCGGGCGAACAGCGACCCGGAGCCGACGGTCGCGTAGCCGCGCTCCTCGTAGTTCCCGCCGGTGACGTCGTAGCTGAAGATCCGGCCCGGGGAGGTGCCGGGCGCGGCGTCGAGGTCGTAGCCGGCGAACAGCGGGACGACGGCCAGGCCCTGCAGCGCCGCGCCGAGGTTGCCGCGGATCATCTGCGCCAGCCGGTTGGCCTTGCCGTCGAGGGACAGCGTGAGGCCCTCGATCTTCTCGTAGTGCTCGAGCTCGACCTGGTAGAGCTTCACCATCTCGATCGCGATGCCTGCGGCGCCGGCGATGCCGATCACCGACCAGGCGTCGGCCGGGTAGACCTTCTCGATGTCCCGGCTGGAGATGAGGTTGCCCATGGTGGCCCGGCGGTCGCCGCCCATGAGGACGCCGCCGTCGTAGGTCACCGCGGCGATCGTCGTGCCGTGCGGGGTGAGGTCACCGACGGGCAGCTGCGGGACGGGGCGCCGGCCGGGCAGCAACTCGGGCGTGGTCGCCGCGAGGAAGTCGGTGAACGAGGACCCCACCCGGTCCAGGTAGGCGGGTGAGAACCCGCCCCGGCCAGCTGACGACTCGGTCACCCATCCGCCTCTCTCGCCGGCCGCTGCCGGCGGAACCCGCTCGTGCGCCCCGTTGCCCGGGACCTCGCCTGACGTCGGTGCGACCCTACCGGCGGCCCGTCAGCCGGGCCGGGCGCCTCCGCGAGGGCGAGCCGCTCGGACGCGTGCAGCTCCCGGTGCCCCTGGACGTACAGCGCGGCGGTGTGCAGCAGCGCCGGGTCGTCGCGGAACAGGCCGAGCCCCTGGTTGCACCGCTGGCAGAGCAACCGGCGCGTCCTGCCGGTCGCGTGGTCGTGGTCGAGGTGCTCCGGCCCCGGCTCCCCGCAGATGCCGCACCGGTCACCCTGGGCAGCGCGGAGCTCGTCGAGCTCGGCTCGCGTGAGCCCGTGGACGCGCAGCAGGTATGCAGCGCTGCCTGCCGCGTTGTGGCACGCCTTGCACCGGCTCCCGAATCCAGAGGCGGTCCTCCGGTTGCGGAGGTAGTCGGCGTGCGGCACTGCCTGCTTGCAGGTCGGACACCACCGGTGCCCGGCCGGCACCCACGAGTGGTCGCGGACCTGCTTGCCCTGCTTCTGACGGCTCTGGCGGTACCACCGGCTGTTTCGCTGCCGATTGCAGTCCAGACAGTAGAAGGAAAGACCGTCCTTGAGCGAACGGTTACGACCGAAGGTACCGGTCGGTTTCTCCTCGCCGCACGATGGGCATCGCTTGCTAGTCACGCTAGGTGACTACGCGATCACTCTCCGCCCTTCTGAACGTACGACCGGACGAACTCCTCGCTGTTCTCCTCGAGGACCTCGTCGATCTCGTCGAGGATGGAGTCGATGTCCTCGGACATCTCCTTGTGCCGCTCGGCGACCTCGGTGTCGACCGAGGCCTCGACCTCCTCGGTCTCCTCCCGCGAACGGGTCGCGCGCTGCTGACCGCCGGTGTCCCTCGTGGCCATGGGTGCCTCCGTGTCGTGGCTGGCTGCGTCCGGGGTGACCGCTGCCTGTGGTGCAAGCTACCCGCGCGGGGTGACGAACGGGCGTCGGCGCCGCGGAGGGCGGGGTCAGCCGCCGGTGATCGTGTCGACCAGCTCCTGCGCGGACGAGGTCGACTCGAACAGCGCCCCCACGTGGTCGCGGGTGCCCCGCAGCGGCTCCATGGTCGGGATCCGCACCAGGTTCTCCCGCCCCAGGTCGAAGACCACCGAGTCCCAGGAGGCCGCGGCCACCTGGGCGGGGTAGCGGCGCAGGCACTCGCCGCGGAAGAACGCGCGGGTGTCGGTCGGCGGCCGGGCGACGGCCCGCGCGACCTCCTCGTCGGTGAGCATCCGGGTCATCGACCGGCGCGCCACCAGCCGGTGGTAGAGGCCCTTGTCCGGGCGCACGTCCGAGTACTGCAGGTCGACCAGCTGCAACCGCGAGTCGCCCCAGGCCAGCCCGTCGCGGGAGCGGTAGCCCTCCAGCAGGCGCAGCTTGGCCGGCCAGTCCAGCCGGTCGGCCAGGCGCATCGGGTCCGCGCGCAGGTCGACCAGCACCTCGGCCCACCGGCGCAGCACGTCGGCGGTCTGCTCGTCGGAGGTCCCGGTGCGGTCCACGTGCGCCTGGGCCATCTCCAGGTAGGCCTCCTGGACCTCCAGGGCGGTCATCCGCCGCCCGTCCCGGAGGCGCACCCGGTGGGTCAGCGACGGGTCGTGGCTGATGGCCTGCAGCGCCTCCACCGGCTCCTCGATGGTGAGGTCCTGGGTGAGGGCGCGGGCCTCGATCAGGGCCAGCACCAGCGACGTCGTCCCGACCTTGAGGTAGGTGGACAGCTCCGCCAGGTTCGCGTCGCCGATGATCACGTGCAGCCGGCGGTACTTGTCGGCGTCGGCGTGCGGCTCGTCGCGGGTGTTGATGATCGGCCGCTTGAGGGTGGTCTCCAGCCCCACCTCGACCTCGAAGAAGTCCGCCCGCTGGGAGATCTGGAACCCGTGCGTGCGGCTCTCGGTGCCGATGCCCACCCGCCCGGAGCCGGCGACGACCTGGCGGGTGACGAAGAACGGGATCAGCCCGCGGATGATGTCGAGGAACGGCGTGCGCCGGTCCATCAGGTAGTTCTCGTGCGCCCCGTACGAGGCGCCCTTGCCGTCGGTGTTGTTCTTGTACAGCTGGATCGGGTGCGTGCCCGGGATGCGCGCGGCCCGCCGGGCCGCCTCGGCCATCACGTACTCCCCCGCCTTGTCCCACAGGACGACGTCGCGCGGGTTGGTGACCTCCGGCGTCGAGTACTCCGGGTGGGCGTGGTCGACGTAGAGCCGCGCCCCGTTGGTGAGGATGACGTTGGCCATGCCGGCGTCCTCGTCGAGGTCGGCGTGGTCGAGGGCCTGCGCCGGGGACAGGTCGAAGCCGCGCGCGTCGCGCAGCGGCGACTCCTCCTCGAAGTCCCACCGCGGCCGCCGCGGCGTCGGCGCCTCGGCCACCGCCCAGGCGTTGACCACCTGGCTGGACAGGGTGGTCGGGTTCGCCGAGGGCTGCCCGGGCACCGAGACGCCGTACTCGACCTCGGTGCCCATGACCCGCCGCACGCTCATGGCCCAACCCTAGGCGGCCCGTGCCCGGCACCGGCGGGCGCGGTCACCGAGCGCACCCGGCCCCTCCCGCTCGGCGCACCCCGACGGCCCGGCCGGCGCCCCGGGGGCGCGGACCGGGCCGAGGGCCGGGCGGCTGCGGGAACCGGCTACAGGTACTGGCCGGTGTTGGTCGCGGTGTCGATCGCGCGGCCGGACTCGCTGCCCTTGCCGCTGATGAGCGTGCGGATGTAGACGATCCGCTCGCCCTTCTTGCCCGAGATCCGCGCCCAGTCGTCGGGGTTGGTGGTGTTGGGCAGGTCCTCGTTCTCCTTGAACTCGTCCAGGCACGCCTGCATGAGGTGGCCGACCCGCAGCCCGCCGGCGCCGGTGTCCAGCCGCTCCTTGATGGCCATCTTCTTGGCGCGGTCGACGATGTTCTGCAGCATCGCGCCGGAGTTGAAGTCCTTGAAGTACAGGACCTCCTTGTCCCCGTTGGCGTAGGTCACCTCGAGGAAGCGGTTCTCCTCGCTCTCGGTGTACATCCGCTCGACGGTGCGCTGGATCATCCCGGCGATCGTCGCCTCGCGGCTGCCGCCGTGCTCGGCCAGGTCGTCGGTGTGCAGCGGCAGCGTCGTCGTCAGGTACTTGCTGAAGATGTCCCGGGCCGCCTCGGCGTCCGGCCGCTCGATCTTGATCTTCACGTCGAGCCGGCCGGGCCGCAGGATCGCCGGGTCGATCATGTCCTCGCGGTTGGAGGCGCCGATGACGATGACGTTCTCCAGGCCCTCGACCCCGTCGATCTCGCTGAGCAGCTGCGGCACGATGGTCGACTCCACGTCGGAGGACACGCCCGACCCGCGGGTGCGGAAGATCGAGTCCATCTCGTCGAAGAACACGATCACCGGCGTCCCCTCGCCGGCCTTCTCCCGCGCCCGCTGGAACACCAGCCGGATGTGCCGCTCGGTCTCGCCCACGTACTTGTTGAGCAGCTCCGGGCCCTTGATGTTGAGGAAGTAGGACCGGGCCTGCCCCTCCCCCTTCACCGCGGCGACCTTCTTGGCCAGCGAGTTGGCCACGGCCTTGGCGATCAGCGTCTTGCCGCAGCCGGGCGGGCCGTAGAGCAGGATGCCCTTGGGCGGGCGCAGCTCGAACTCGCGGAACAGGTCGGCGTGCAGGAACGGCAGCTCGACGGCGTCCCGGATCTGCTCGATCTGCCGCGCCAGGCCGCCGATGTCGGAGTAGTCGATGTCGGGGACCTCCTCGAGCACGAGCTCCTCGACCTCGCTCTTGGGGATCCGCTCGTAGACGTAGCCCGAGCGGGTCTCCAGCAGCAGCGAGTCACCGCTGCGCAGCGGCTGGTCGGCCAGCGAGTCGGCGAGGTGCACCACCCGCTCCTCGTCGGTGTGCCCGATCACCAGGGCGCGGGGGGCCTCCCCGGCCACGGGCTCGAGCAGCTCCTTGAGCATCACGACGTCACCGGAGCGCTCGAAGCCGCAGGCCTCGACGACGTTCATCGCCTCGTTGAGCATCACCTCCTGGCCGTGCCGCAGCTCGTCGGGCTCGACCGCCGGGGAGACCGACACCCGCAGCTTGCGGCCGCCGGTGAAGACGTCGACCGTGCCGTCCTCGTACCGGGTCAGGTACACGCCGTACCCCGACGGCGGCTGCCCGAGCCGGTCGATCTCCTCCTTGAGCGCCACCAGCTGCTCGCGCGCCTCGCGCAGCGTGCCGGCCAGCTTGTCGTTGCGTTCCGAGAGGAACGCCGCGCGCCCCTCCGCCTCGGCGAGCCGCTCCTCGAGCGCGCGCACCTGGCGGGGGCTGTCGGCGACCTTGCGACGCAGCAGGCCGATCTCCTCCTCGAGGTAGGAGATCTGGCTGAGCAGCGCGGACACGTCGCGCTCACGTCGCGCTCGGAACTCGTCGGGACCCAGGCCCATCGCGCACCTCCGCACATCGGGGGAGCCAGGAGGCAAATCTATACACGGCCGCTGACGGTGTGCCGGGGGCTCGCGGGCGCCGGGAAACGGCCCGGGTCCGTCCGCGTCGGGGCCTCGGGGAACCCGCCTCAGTGCCGCTGGGCGCGGCGCTGCCGGGTCGGGGCGGTGACCCCCTCGGCCAGCCGGCGGGCGGTCACCAGGAAGGCCGTGTGGGCGACCATCCGGTGCTCCGGGCGCACCGCCAGCCCCACGGCGTGCCAGGGCCGCAGCAGGGTCTCCCAGGCGTGCGGCTCGGTCCACACGCCCTGGGCGCGCAGCGCCTCGACGTAGGTCGACAGCTGCGTGGCGGTGGCCACGTACCCGACGAGGACGCCGCCGGGGCGCAGCGCGGCGGCCACCGCGGGCAGCACCGCCCACGGCTCGAGCATGTCCAGGACGACCCGGTCCACGACCTCCCCGGCCGGGTGGTCGGCGAGGTCACCCAGCCGCAGCGCCCAGTTGCCCGGCACGTCGCCGAAGAACGCGCCGACGTTGGCGCGGGCGACGTCGGCGAAGTCCTCCCGGCGCTCGTAGCTGGTCACCCCGCCGCGCTCCCCCACCGCGCGCAGCAGCGAGCAGGTGAGCGCCCCCGAGCCGGCGCCGGCCTCCAGCACGCGCATGCCGGGCCCGATGTCGCCGAAGGCGACGATCTGGGCGGCGTCCTTGGGGTAGACGACCTGGGCCCCGCGCGGCATGGACAGCACGAAGTCGGCCAGCAGCGGCCGGAACGCCAGGTAGCCGGTGTTGGCCGTCGAGTGGACGACGGAGCCCTCCGGCGCGCCGATGAGGTCGTCGTGGGCGATGGCGCCGCGGTGGGTGTGGAACAGCTTCCCGGGCTCGAGGACGACGGTGTGCAGCCGGCCCTTCGGGTCGGTGAGCTGGACCCGGTCGCCGGCGACGAACGCACCCGGCACCGGGTCCCGCGGGTCCGCACCTCCGGGCGCCGCCGGCGCGTCGGGGTGTCCCGGGGTCCGCTGCTCGGCGCTCTGCTGCTCGACGTCCACGGGCGGCCAGCCTACGAGGGCACCGGGGCGCCCGGCGTGCGCGCTCGGAACTGTCGGCGGACCCGCCTAGCCTCGCGGGCATGACGACGGCGACAGCGCAGGGCTCGGCGCAGGGCTCGGCGCACGGCAGCGCGGTTCCCGGGCGGCCGGCCCCCGCGGCTGCCCCTTCCCCGGACGTGCCCGCCGGCGCGACGGGGCCCGCGGCGCCGCGCCGGCCGGCCCTCTCCCCCAGCCGGGCGGCCGACTTCAAGACCTGCCCGCTGCTGTACCGCTTCCGCGCCATCGACCGGCTGCCGGAGCGCCGCAGCGCCGCGGCCGTGCGGGGCACGCTGGTGCACGCGGTGCTGGAGCGGCTCTACGACCTGCCCGCCGCGCAGCGCACCCCGGAGGCCGCCCGGGCACTGGTGGCCCCGGCCTGGGAGGAGCTGGCCGCCGACCCGGAGGTCGCGGCCCTCGTCACCGCCGAGGGCGCCGAGGGTGCCGGCGAGCCGCTGGAGAGCTGGCTGGCCTCGGCCGGGCGGCTGGTGGAGACCTACTTCACCCTGGAGGACCCGTCCCGCATCGAGCCGCACGGCCGCGAGGAGCTGGTCGAGGTCACCCTGCCCGACGGGCTGCTGCTGCGCGGGTACGTCGACCGGCTGGACGTCGCCCCCAACGGGGCGCTGCGGGTGGTCGACTACAAGACCGGGTCCGTGCCGCGCGAGGCCTTCGAGGCCAAGGCGCTGTTCCAGATGAAGTTCTACGCGCTGGTGCTCTGGCGCACCCGGGGCGTGGTGGCCAGCCAGCTGAAGCTGATCTACCTCGGGGACGGCGACACGCTCACCTACGCACCGGAGGAGGGCGAGCTGGTGCGCTTCGAGCGGACGCTGGCCGCCATCTGGGCCGCGATCGAGCGCGCGGTGGCCACCGGCGACTTCCGGCCCAACCGCACCCGGCTGTGCTCCTGGTGCGACCACCAGGCCCTGTGCCCGTCGTTCGGGGGCACCCCGCCGCCGTTCCCCGCGGAGGCCGCCGCCGCGGCCGGCTGGGCGTCGCTGCCGGTCGTCGAGCGGGACTGAACGAGCCGCCCGCGCGCACCCCGGCCCCGTCGCCCGGCATGCCGCTGGAGGAACTGCCCCCCGTCGACGAGCACTCCCTCGTCGTCGGCGCGCCGCCGCCCGCCGTGTGGACCGGCGTCCTGGAGGTGCTGGGGAGCGCGTTCGGCACCGGCACCTCGCCGGCCCTGGCCCGGCTGCTGGGCTGCGAGCCGTCGGCCACGACGGCGTGGGGCCGGGCGGGCGTGGGCTCCACCGTGCCGGGCTTCCGGGTGGTGGCCGCCCGGCCGCCCCGGTTGCTGGTGCTGGCCGGCCGGCACCGCTTCGCGCGCTACGCCATCGTGGCCCGGGTCGAGCCCTGCGGGAGCGGGTCCCGGCTCGGCCTCGAGACCCGGGCGGCCTTCCCCGGCCTCCGGAGCGCCGCCTACCGGCTGGCCGTGATCGGGACCGGCGGGCACGTGCTGGTCACCCGCCGCCTGCTGCGGCAGGTGGCGCGCGCCGCCGAGCGGGCCGCCGCCGGCCCGGGTGCCGCCGGCTGACCCCGGCCGGTGCCGCGACCGGGCGGAGGCCGCGAGGTCCCGGTCGCGGGCCACGCCCGACCCGCTGGTCCGCGGACCCGGGCGGGAGGACGATGCGGGGGCCGACCCCACCTCGACGCCGGGGAGCTGCCCGTGCACGGGTACCGAGCCGACCGGGCCTTCGACGGCGAGCGGCCGCTCCCCGGCGGCGCGCTGGTGCTCGTCGACGGCGCGACGATCCGGGGCGTGCAGCCGGCCGCCGCCCCGGCGCCCGAGGGCTGCACCGTCACCGACCTGCCCGGGGCCACGCTGCTCCCCGGCCTGGTGGACACCCACGTCCACCTGTGCGCCGACGGCGGCCCGCACGCCCTCGACCAGCTCCCCGACCTGGCGGCCGAGCGGCTCGAGGGGATCGTCACCCGCGCGCTGGCCGGGCAGCTGCGGGCCGGCGTCACCACGGTGCGGGACCTCGGCGACCGCGACTGGGTGGTCGCGGACCGGCCGCGCCGCGCCGCGGGCGCGCCCACCGTCGTCGCCTCCGGCCCGCCGCTGACCGCACCGCGCGGCCACTGCTGGGCGATGGGCGGCGAGGTGAGCGGCGTGCCGGGGCTGCGCCGGGCGGTCCGCGAGCGGGCCGAGCGCGGTGCCGACGTCGTCAAGGTCATGGTGAGCGGCGGGCTGCTCACCCCCGGCACGGACGTCACGGCCTGCCAGTTCTCCCCCGAGGAGGTCCGGGCCGTCGTGGACGAGGCGCACCGGGCCGGCCTGCCGGTCACCGCCCACGCGCACGCCCTGCCCGCGGTCGAGGCGGCGCTGGCGGCCGGCGCCGACGGCATCGAGCACTGCAGCTGCCTGACCGGCGCCGGCGCCCGGGTGCCCGGCGACCTGCCCGCCCGGCTGGCCGCGGCCGGGACGGCGGTCTGCCCCACGCTGGGCCGGCTTCCCGGGATCGAGCCGCCGGCGCACGTGCTGGCGCGCATGGCCGCGTCGGGCACCAGCTACGAGGACCACCTGGTCACCGCGGCGGCGCTGCACCGCGGGGGTGTCGCGCTCCTCGCGGGCACCGACGCCGGCGTCGGGCCGACCAAGCCGCACGGGGGTGTCGCCCTGGCCGTGGGGGAGCTGGTGGCGACGTGCGGCGTCCCGGCGGCCGAGGCGCTGGCCGGGGCCACCGGGCGGGCGGCCGACGCGGTCGGCCTGGGCTCCCGCACCGGGCGGCTGCGCGCCGGCCGGGACGCCGACCTCCTGGCCGTCGACGGTGACCCGCTCACCGACCCGGCGTGCCTGCAGCGCCCCCGGCTGGTCGTGCTGCGGGGCCGGGAGGTCCTCCGGGGCTGAGCGATCGGGCGGGGCAGGCGCGGTCAGGCCGGGCAGCCGGCGGCCTCCCGGCCGGGCAGCAGCGTCCCGAGCTCGGCCAGGTCCACGCCGGCCAGGCTGCCGCGCAGCGTCAGCCCCGGCGCGATGTCCACCGGCTGCAGCGACGGGACGGCGAGCACCGCGGCACCCGCCGCCAGCCCCGCGGCCGCGCCGGAGGGCGAGTCCTCGACGACCACGCACCCGGCCGCGGCGACCCCGAGCGCGGCCATCGCCTGCCGGTAGGGCGCGGGGTGGGGCTTGGTGGCCGGCACCTCGTCGCCGCAGACGGTGACGCCGAACAGCCGGGGGCCGAGGTCGTCGGACATGCGGGCCAGCAGCGGCGCCGCCAGCCGGCGGGGCGTCGTCGTCACCAGGGCCGTCGGGAGCCCGGCGTCGCGGGCCTCGGCGAGCAGGTCCCGCGCCCCCGGCCGCCAGCGCAGCGGGCGGTCCAGCAGGCCGACCATCAGGTCCTCGACCCACACGGTGTCGGCCACCACCCGCGCGGCGTCGGCGTCGAGTCCGAGGTCGGCGTAGAGGATGCCCAGCGCCACCGGCATGCTCGTGCCCACCGTCGCCGCGCGTGCGCCCGCCGACACCTCGCCACCGTGCCGCCGGGCCAGGGCGGCCAGGGCGTCGCCCCAGAGCTCCTCGGTCTCCACCAGCGTGCCGTCCATGTCGAACAGCACCGCCTGCACGGCGCCGGGACAGCCCTGCTGCAGAGCCCCGCCGCCGGCCCCGTCCCGGGTACCGCCCCGAGCGTGCGAAGGGTGGGGAGGACGGGGTCCTTCTCGGTGGGGGGCAGCGGGGTCCTTCACTCGTCCTCCGTGCGGTAGGCCAGGTTGGGGGCCAGCCAGCGCTCGGCCTCGGCGAGGGTCCAGCCCTTGCGCCGGGCGTAGTCCTCGACCTGGTCGCGGCCGATCCGGCCCAGGTTGAAGTAGCGCGACTCCGGGTGCGAGAAGTACAGCCCGCTCACCGAGGCGCCCGGCCACATGGCCATGCTCTCGGTGAGCCGGATGCCGGTGGCCGCCTCGACGTCCAGCAGCTCCCAGAGCGTCCGCTTCTCGCTGTGCTCGGGGCAGGCGGGGTAGCCGGGGGCGGGGCGGATGCCGCGGTACCGCTCGGCGATCAGCCCGTCGGCGTCGAGCCGCTCGTCGGGCGCGTAGCCCCACAGCTCGGTGCGCACCCGCTCGTGCAGCCGCTCGGCGAAGGCCTCCGCGAGCCGGTCGGCCAGCGCCTCGAGCAGGATGGCGCTGTAGTCGTCGTGGCCCGCCTTGAAGGCCGCGACCCGCTCGGCCGCCCCGAGCCCGGCGGTGACGGCGAAGGCGCCGACGTGGTCGGCCAGCCCGGTCTCCCGCGGGGCGACGAGGTCGGCCAGCGACTTCCGCGGGGCGCCGTCGCGGCCCTCGGTCTGCTGGCGCAGCTGGTGCAGCGTGGCCCGGACCGCGGTGCGCGACTCGTCGGTGTAGACGCAGATGTCGTCCCCGACGCGGTCGGCGGGGAACAGCCCGACCACGCCGCTGGCCCGCAGCCACCGCTCGTCGACGATCCGGTCGAGCATCCGCCGGGCGTCCTCGAAGAGGCGCCGCGCGGCCTCGCCGCTGGCCGGGTTGTGCAGCAGGTCGGGGAACCGGCCGCGCATCTCCCAGGCGAGGAAGAACGGCTGCCAGTCGATGTAGCGGCGCAGCTCCTCCAGCGGCTGGTCGTGGATCGTCTTGACGAACTGGGTGACCGCGCCGTGCCGGTGGTCGCAGGACGGCCCCCCGCAGACGTCGTGCGCCTGCTGCAGGAGCATGTGCGGGCGCGGCGGGGTGTACCCGGCCCAGTCCAGCTCCGGCGCGGCGGCGCGGGCGGCGGCCAGCGGCAGCAGCCTCCGGGTGTCCTGGCGGGCGGCGTGCCGCTCGCGCAGCGCGTCGTAGTCGGCCTCGGTCTCGGCGAGCAGCCGCGGCCGCTGCTCGTCGGAGAGCAGCGCCGCCACGACCGGCACCGACCGGGAGGCGTCCTTCACCCAGATCACCGGGCCGTGGTAGCGCCGGTCGACCTTGACCGCGGTGTGCGCCCGCGAGGTCGTGGCGCCACCGATCAGCAGCGGGATGTCGAAGCCCTGCCGCTCCATCTCCGCGGCCAGGTTCACCATCTCGTCGAGCGACGGGGTGATCAGCCCGGACAGGCCGATGACGTCGGCGCCCTCCTCCTTGGCCGCGTCCAGGATCCGCTGGGCGGGGACCATCACACCGAGGTCGACGACGTCGTAGTTGTTGCACTGGAGGACGACGCCGACGATGTTCTTGCCGATGTCGTGGACGTCGCCCTTCACGGTGGCCATGACGACGGTGCCGTTGCTGCGCCGCTCCTCCCCGCTCCCGGCGTCCCCGTGCTGCTTCTCGGCCTCGATGAACGGGACGAGGTGGGCGACGGCCTTCTTCATCACCCGCGCGGACTTGACCACCTGGGGCAGGAACATCTTGCCGGCGCCGAACAGGTCCCCGACGACGTTCATCCCGCCCATGAGCGGGCCCTCGATGACCTCGAGGGGCCGGCCGCCGCGGGCGGCGATCTCGCACCGCAGCTCCTCGGTGTCGGCCTCCACGAACTCGTCGATCCCCTTGACCAGGGCGTGGGTGATGCGCTCGGCCGGCGGCAGGGACCGCCACTCCTCGGCCGCGGCCTCCTTCGCGGCGCCGTCCCCGGCGTAGTCGCCGGCGATCTCCAGCAGCCGCTCGGTGCTGTCGGGCCGGCGGTCGAGGACGACGTCCTCGATCCGCTCCCGCAGCTCGGCGGGGACCTCCTCGTAGACCTCCAGCGCCCCGGCGTTGACGATGCCCATGTCCAGCCCGGCGCCGATGGCGTGGTACAGGAAGACGGCGTGGATCGCCTCGCGGACGGGGTTGTTGCCGCGGAAGGAGAACGAGACGTTCGAGATCCCGCCGGAGACCAGCGCGCCGGGCAGGTGCTGCTTGATCCACCGGGTGGCCTCGATGAAGTCCAGCCCGTAGCGGGCGTGCTCCTCGATGCCCGTGGCGACGGCGAAGACGTTCGGGTCGAAGATGACGTCCTCGGCCGGGAAGCCGATCCGCCCGGTCAGGAGGTCGTAGGCCCGGCGGCAGATCTCCCGGCGGCGCTCCAGCGAGTCGGCCTGGCCCCGCTCGTCGAAGGCCATGACGACGACCGCGGCGCCGTAGCGGCGGCAGGCCCGCGCCTGCGCGAGGAACTCCTCCTCGCCGTTCTTCAGCGAGATGGAGTTGACGACCGGCTTGCCCTGGACGTTCTTCAGCCCGGCCTCGATGACCTCCCACTTCGAGGAGTCGATCATCACCGGCACCCGGCAGATGTCCGGCTCCCCGGCGATGAGCCGGGTGAACCGGTCCATGGCCGCGACGCCGTCGATCATGCCCTCGTCCATGTTGACGTCGATGACCTGCGCGCCGGCCTCGACCTGCTGGCGGGCGACGGCGAGGGCGGCCGGGTAGTCACCGGCCTTGATCAGGTTGCGGAAGCGGGCCGACCCGGTGATGTTGGTCCGCTCGCCGACGTTGACGAAGAGGCTGTCCGCGGTGACGGTCAGCGGCTCGAGACCGGACAGGCGCAGGGCCGGCGGCAGCTCGGGCGGGGTGCGGGGGGCGCGGCCCTCGACGGCGGCGGCGATCGCCGCGATGTGCTCGGGCGTGGTCCCGCAGCAGCCGCCGACGAGGTTGACGAACCCGCTGGCGGCGAACTCCCCGAGCACCTCGGCGGTCTGCCCGGGGCTCTCGTCGTACTCGCCGAAGGCGTTGGGCAACCCGGCGTTCGGGTAGCAGGAGACGAAGGTGTCGGCGACGCGGGACAGCTCGGCGAGGTAGGGCCGCATCTCCGCGGCGCCCAGCGCGCAGTTCAGCCCGACCAGCAGCGGCCGCACGTGCCGGACGGAGTACCAGAACGCCTCGGTGACCTGCCCGGACAGGGTCCGCCCCGAGGCGTCGGTGATCGTGCCCGAGACCATCACCGGCCAGCGGCGGCCCCGGTCGTCGAACAGCGTCTCCAGCGCGGCGATCGCGGCCTTGGCGTTGAGGGTGTCGAAGACCGTCTCGACCAGCAGGACGTCGGCCCCGCCGTCGACCAGCCCGCGGGCCTGGTCGAGGTAGGCCGCCACCAGTTCGTCGAAGGTGACGTTGCGGGCCCCCGGGTCGTTGACGTCCGGGGAGATGGACGCCGTCCGGGTGGTGGGGCCCAGCGCCCCGACGACGAAGCGCGGCCGGCCCGGGGTGCGGGCGGTCATCGCGTCGCACTCGCGCCGGGCCAGCCGGGCCGCGGCGAGGTTGATCTCGTAGGCCAGGTCGGCCATGCGGTAGTCGCCCAGCGAGACCGCGTTGGCGTTGAAGGTGTTGGTCTCCACCAGGTCCGCGCCGGCCGCCAGGTACTCCCGGTGGATCCCGGCGACCAGCTCGGGTGCGGTGAGGACCAGCAGGTCGTTGTTGCCCTGGACGTCGACCGGCCAGTCGGCGAACCGCTCCCCGCGGTAGCCGGCCTCGTCGGGCCGGTCGCGCTGGATCGCCGTCCCCATCGCGCCGTCGAGCACCAGGATCCGGTCGCGCAGCAGCGCGGTGAGCTCGTCGGTGGCGTCGGGACGGAGGTCGGGCGGCTGGGGCACGGGCGTCCTCGAGGGTGGCGGTGCTGCGGGGCCGGGTGGCCGGCGGGCGGCGGTCGGCCCCGACGGTGGGCGCCCGACCGGCGCCCATCGTCTCACGGACGGGCCGGGCGGTCCGCGCCGTCGTCGCCGCCGTCCCCGCGGGCGGGCGGTCGCACTCCCCCGCCGGGCCGTCGTAGGGAGGCGCGGGCAGCGGACCGACGTAGGCTCGCAGGGGTGACCGACCCGAAGTCCACCCCTGAGGACCTGCCCCGCCTCGACGACCCCATGGTGGTCGTGGCCTTCGAGGGCTGGAACGACGCCGGGGACGCCGCCACGGGGGCGCTGGAGCACCTCGAGCTCATCTGGGACGCCACCCCCCTCGCCGCGCTGGACCCCGAGGACTACTACGACTTCCAGGTCAACCGGCCCACCGTCTCCCTCGTCGACGGGGTGAGCCGGCGCGTGGAGTGGCCGACCACGCGGGTCTCCGTGGCCCGGCCGCCGGACGCCGACCGCGACGTGGTGCTCATCCGGGGCATCGAGCCGAACATGCGCTGGCGCGGCTTCTGCCAGGAGCTCATCGAGCTGTGCCGGGAGCTCGACGTCCGCACCGTGATCGGCCTCGGTGCGCTGCTGGCCGACACGCCGCACACCCGCCCCACCCCGGTGAGCGGCTCGGCCTACGACGCCGAGTCCGCCGAGCGCTGGGGGCTGGAGACCTCCCGCTACGAGGGGCCCACCGGCATCCTCGGCGTCTTCCAGGACGCCTGCGTGCAGGCCGGGCTGCCGGCGGTGAGCTTCTGGGCCGCCGTCCCGCACTACGTCTCCCAGCCCCCCTCGCCGCGGGCCACCGTCGCCCTGCTGCAGCGCGTCGAGGAGGTCCTGGAGCTGGCCGTGCCCCTGGGGGCGCTGCCGCAGCAGGCCGACGACTGGGTGAAGACCGTCGACGAGATGGCCAACGAGGACGCCGAGGTCGTGGAGTACGTGCGCTCGCTCGAGGAGCGGGCCACCGAGGTCGACCTGTCCAACGCCAGCGGTGACTCGATCGCCCGCGAGTTCGAGCGGTACCTGCGCCGGCGGGGCTCCTCCCCCAACTGACCGCGGTCCGGTGCGCACCCGGCGCCCGTCGCCTCCCTCCGGTCGGTACATCGTTGGGGATAACGGTCATCCTTGGCCGAGAAGGCAGTTGTGGTCGCCGGCCTCGGCGTGTCCGCCCGTGTCGCCGACCAGATCTGCGTCCTCGACCGGCGCGTCGGCCCGCGTACGGGTGAAGTTGGGGATAACGGTACTGGCTCGGCGTCCGCTGGCGGCGGGCCCCGGGCAGGCTGGGCCCATGCAGCCACGACTGGACCTCCTCACCCTCGCCGTGCCCGACGTGGCGGCGGCCCGGCGCTTCTACGTCGAGGGGCTCGGCTGGCGGCCGGTGTTCGAGGTGCCCGGGGAGATCGTCTTCCTCCAGCTCGGGCACGGGCTGCTGGTCGGGCTCTGGGGCGCGGCCGAGCTGGCCGCCGACATGGGCCTGCCGGCCGGCGCCGTGTCCCCCGGCGGGGGGCTGAGCCTGGCGCACAACGTGGGCAGCCCGGAGGAGGTGCGGCGCTGCCTGGACGACGCCGTGGCCGCGGGCGGCCGGCTGCTCAAGCCCGCGCAGCCGGCGGCCTTCGGCGGGTACCACGGGTACTTCGCCGACCCGGCCGGCATCCGCTGGGAGGTCGCCCACAACCCGGGCTGGGCGGTGGCCGACGACGGCACGGTGACCCTCGGCCCCGTCGACGGCTGAGCGCACCCGTCGGGACCGGCGGTCAGGGCAGCCGCAGCAGCGGGCGCATCTGCGCGGTGGCGTCGGCGTCGAAGAGCCGGTCGTGCACGGTGAGGGCGTAGCGGTCGGTCATGCCGGAGACGTAGTCGACGACCTGGGTGACGGGGTCGGCGGCGGTGTCGCGGTAGGACGCCGGGATCAGCTCCGGGTGGGCCAGGTGGTGGTCGACCAGCCGGCGGGTGACGTCGATGGCCAGCTGCTTCTGCCCGGCCGCGGTCTCGGAGGCGTAGACCCGCTCGAACATGAAGGCGCGCAGCTCGTGGAAGGCCTCCAGCGGGCCCGGCGCCATGACCACCCGCCCGGTGCCGTTGCCCGGGTCGAGGGTGCCGGAGACCACCGCGTCGACCATCGCACCGACCATCTGGCTGCCCGGCTCGCCGAACACGGCCCGGGCGCGGGCGGGCAGGTCGGCCGGGCGCAGCACGCCCGCGCGGACGGCGTCCAGCGCGTCGTGCGAGAGGTAGCCGATGCGGTCGGCGTAGCGCACGCACTCCGCCTCGCGGGTGTCCGGCGGCGGGTCGATCTTCCAGCTGTGCGCGCGGATGCCGTCGCGCACCTCCCAGGTGAGGTTGAGGTGCTCGAGCACCTCGACGATCCGCACGCCCTGGGCGGCGTGGTGCCAGCCGCCGGGGACGTAGGGCTCCAGCGCGTCCTCGCCGATGTGCCCGAACGGCGAGTGCCCCAGGTCGTGGCCCAGCGCGACGGCCTCGGCGAGGGTCTCGTTGAGGCCCAGCGCCCGGGCCAACGACCGGGCCACCTGGGTGACCTGCAGGGTGTGGGTGAGCCGGGTGACGAAGTGGTCGCCGTCGGGGTTGAGGAAGACCTGGGTCTTGTGCTTGAGCCGGCGGAAGGCCTTCGCGTGCAGGATGCGGTCGCGGTCCCGCTCGAACGCGGTGCGCAGCGGGTCCTCCGGCTCGTCGACCGCCCGCCCGCGGGTGGCCGCCGCGCGGGTGGCCGCCGGGGCGAGCGCCTCCTCCTCCCGCTCGCGGGCCGCCCGGTCGGTGCGCCGGAACGGCCCGGCCGCCGCGGCGGGCATCAGCCGGCGGGCGCCGGCTCGGGGGCCACCGGGTCGAGCGCGATGCCGAGCAGGGCGTCCACGGCGTCCCGGACCAGCGCCGGGGCCCCCTCCTCCAGCGCGGGGTGGTCGCCGGCGGCGAGGGTGCGCTCGGCCCAGGCGTCGACGGCGGCGATCGCCCCCGGGGTGTCGAGGTCGTCGGTGAGCCGCTCGCGCAGCGCGGCGAGCACCGGCGCGGCGGGGACGCCGGCGGGCAGCGCGACCGCGCGCCGCCACCGGGCCAGGCGCGCGCGGGCCCGGTCGAGCAGGTCCTGGGTCCAGGCGCGGTCGGTGCGGTAGTGCCCGGAGAGCAGGGCCAGGCGGATGGCCATCGGGTCGACGCCCTCGCCCCGCAGCTTGGAGACGAACACCAGGTTGCCGCGGCTCTTGCTCATCTTCTCGCCGTCGAGGCCGATCATCGCCGCGTGCACGTAGGCCTTGGCGAAGGGCTGCTTGACCCCGGTCATCGCGGCGGTGAGGGCCTCGGCGTGGACGGCGGAGAACTCGTGGTGCGGGAAGACCAGGTCGCTGCCGCCGCCCTGGACGTCGAAGCCCATGCCGATGGTCGCCAGGGCGATGGTGGTGCACTCGACGTGCCAGCCCGGCCGGCCGGCGACCCCGCGCGGGCCCGGCCAGGACGGCTCGCCCGGCCGCTGCCCGCGCCAGAGCAGCGGGTCGAGCCGGTTGCGCTTCCCGGGCCGGTCGGGGTCGCCGCCCCGCTCGGCGGACAGGGTGAGCATCGTGGCCTCGTCGTAGCCGGACTCCCCGCCGAAGCCGGGGGCCTGGGCGATGTCGTGGTAGACGTCGCCGGTGCCGTCGTCGAGCGGGTAGGCCAGCCCCTCGTCGAGGAGGGTCTCGACGTGCGCGACGATCCTCGGGATCGACTCCACCGCCCCGACGTAGTCGTCGGGCGGGAGGACCCGCAGCGCGGTCATGTCCTCCCGGAACAGCGCCGTCTCGCGCATGCCGAGGACCACCCAGTCCTCGCCGTCCCGCTCGGCCCGCTCCAGCAGCGGGTCGTCGATGTCGGTGACGTTCTGCACGTAGTGCACCCCGTGCCCGGCGTCCCGCCACAGCCGGTTGACCAGGTCGAAGGCGAGGTAGGTGGCCGCGTGCCCCAGGTGCGTGGCGTCGTAGGGCGTGATCCCGCAGACGTACATCCGGGCCACGCGGTCGGGGGCGGTGGCCACCACCTCGCCGCGCGCGGTGTCGTGGAGCTTGAGCGCGGGGCCGGTCCCGGGGAGGGTCGGCAGGAGCGGGGCGGGCCAGGCGAGCACGGGTCGAGCGTAGATGCGGCACCTGACGCGGCCGGGCAGCCCGTCCCCCGACGGGAGGAGGGACCGTGGGACCGGAGGAGCACCTGTCGGTGCTGAAGGAGCGCAACGCGCGCTTCGCCGACGCGGCCGCCGAGGCGGTGCTGGGGCACGGGTGGCGGGCCGCGGTGCCCGGCTGCCCGGGGTGGTCGATGGCCGACCTGGTGTGGCACCTCGCCGAGGTCCAGCACTTCTGGACCTGGGTGGTGCGCACCCGGGCGGCCGACCCGTCGGGCTACCCCGAGCCGGTGCGGCACCCGGACGACGAGCTGCTCGGCTACGGCCTCGCCCAGTCGGCGGAGCTGGAGACCGCGCTGGCCGGCGCCGACCCCGCCGAGCGGGTGTGGACCTGGGCGCTCCGGCAGGACGTCGGCTTCGTGCTGCGCCGGCAGGCGATGGAGGCGGTCGTGCACACGGTGGACGCCGAGCAGGTGCTCGACGACGTCCGCCCGGTGCCGGCGCGGGTGGCGCTCGACGGGATCGACGAGTGGCTGGAGGTCATGGTGCCCGGGGCTCTCCCGGACGGGCCCCCGGGGTCGGCGCACCCCGTCGTCCTCCACGCCGTGGACGTCGACGCCGAGCGCACCCTCTTCCCCGGGAGCCGCCCCTTCCCCGTCGCGGCGCTCACCGGCACCGCCTTCGACCTGCTGCTGACCGTGTGGCGCCGGGTCCCGCTGGAGGTGCTCACCGTGGACGGCGACGGGCTGCAGGCCGCCGCCATGCTCGACGCGGTCCGCCTCGACTGACCGGGGCGCGACCGACCACCCGCTCAGGCCCAGGTGGTGGCGTGCCGGTCGAACTCCGCGGTCTGCACGCCGACGACGCAGAAGACCAGGCCCGAGGGGTCCTTCATCTGCCAGAACCCGCCCATGTCCTCGATGCGCCGGGCGCCGAGCGCCTCCAGCCGGGCCACCTCGGCGGGGATGTCGTCGGTCTCGATGTCGACGTGCCAGCGCGGGAGGGTGCCCCGGCCGGTGCGCTGGACCTCCAGGTGGAACCCGTCGGCGAACGAGCCCAGCGAGGACCAGTGGTCGTCGACCGGGTCCGGTTCGACCGGGTGCCCGGTGGCGGCGGACCAGAAGTCCCGGCCCGCGTCGTGCAGCTCCGGCGGGAGGTCGACGAGCAGGACGGCGAGGCGGCTGCGGTGCGGCACCGGCCCATCGTCCCGGCCCCGTCCAGGGGCCCGCCCCGAGCCTGCGAGGGGTGGGGAGGACGGGGTCCTTCAGAAGGGCGGCCAGGGCAGCGCGGGCCAGTCGCCGCTGGGCTCGGGGTGCCGTCCGGTGCGCAGCAGCTCGGCCACCCGCTGCTGGGTGCGGCGGACCTCGCGCCGGGTGAGGTGCTCGTGCAGCTGCTCCCCCAGGTCGTCGCGCAGCCCCTCGGCCAGCCGCTCGAGCACGGCGAGGGCGTCGGCGGGCAGGCGCTGGCCGGCCCAGCGCCACAGCAGGGTGCGCAGCTTCGGCTCGGCGGAGAAGCAGATGCCGTGGTCGACGCCGTGCACGTGCCCCGCCGGGGTGGGGATGATGTGCCCGCCCTTGCGGTCGGCGTTGTTCACCACCGCGTCGAACACCGCCATGCGCCGCAGCCCCGGGTGGTCGAGCCGGACGAACGCGGCGAGGTCCACGGTGGGGTCGCCGTCGACCCACAGCTGCACCATGCCCGGGCCGAACGGGCCGTCGCGCAGCACGGTCGGCGGGACCACCCGCCACCCGGTGGCGTCGGAGACCAGCGCGGCGGCGACCTCCCGGCCGGCGAGGGTGCCGTCGGGGAAGTCCCACAGCGGCCGCTCCCCGGCGACCGGCTTGTACACGCACTCGGCGGCCAGCTCGGCGGTGCGGACGGCGCCCACCAGCGTGACGTTGCTGGCGTCGAGCATCCGGCCCTCGAGGTCGATCTCGCCCGCGAGCAGCAGGGCGCGGGCCTCGTCGTCGTCGGCCGGGGCGCGCAGGTCCGACGCCGGGTCGGCGGGGCGCTCGGTCATCGGGGCTGCCGGTTCAGCGGCGGTAGCCGTTCTGCCGCGGGCAGACGTGCCCGGTGGGGTCCAGGGGCAGCGAGCACAGGGGGCAGGACGGCCGGCCGGCGGCGACCACCCGGCGGGCCCGGACGACGAAGGCCCGCGCGGCCGCGGGGGTGATGGTCACCCGCAGGGCGTCGGGGCCCTCGTCGCTGTCGGAGAGGATGGCGTCCTCGTCGATCGGCTCCTCGCCGGCGGCCACGGCCTCGACGACGACGGCCTGCGCCTCGCCGTCCCAGGCCAGGCCCATGGCCGCGACGCGGAACTCCTCGTCGACCGGCGCGGTCAGCGGCTCCAGGTCGTCGACGTCGGCGTCGGGCGGGACGACGGCGCCCGGGCGGGTGGCGACCTCGTCGAGCAGCTCGCTCATCCGGTCGGCCAGGACCTGCACCTGGGTCTTCTCCAGCGCGACGCTGACCACGCGGCCCGCGATGTCCGAGGCCTGCAGGTAGAAGGTGCGGTCACCGGGCTGCCCGACCGTGCCGGCGACGAACCGGGACGGGCGGTCGAAGAGGAAGACCTGGCGCGGCACGGTCCCAGGTTACGCGGGCCGACCCGCGCGGCCAGCCGGGGCGCGGCGGGTCGGCCGGGCCGCACCGGCAGGTCAGGGGGTCGCGCCGGCCCCGCCGCCGACGACGGCGTCGGAGTCCCCGGCCCGGCGGCGGCGCCGCTTCTTCTTCGGCGGCACCAGGGCGGCGACGTCCCCGCCGGTGTCGTTCATCCGCACCACGAAGGGGCGGGTGTCGGTGTAGGTGACGACCGAGATCGACGCGGGGTCGACCACGATCCGCTGGAACTGGTCGAGGTGGATGCCGAGCGCGTCGGCGAGCACCGCCTTGATCACGTCGCCGTGGCTGCAGGCGAGCCAGACGGCGTCGGGGCCCAGCCGGGCGTTCCAGTCCCGGACGGCGGCGACCGCGCGGGCCTGGGTCTGGGCCAGCCCCTCCCCCTCCGGGCCGGGGAACACCGCGGCGGAGGGGTGCTGCTGCACCACCTTCCACATCGGCTCCTTGACCAGCTCCTTGAGCGGGCGGCCGGTCCAGTCGCCGTAGCGGCACTCGCCGAGCCGCTCGTCGGTGGCCGGTTCGAGGTCACGCCCGGCGAGGACGGCGTCCGCGGTCTGCCGGCAGCGCTCCAGGGGGCTGCTCACCACGGCCGCCAGCGGGACCGGCGCCAGCCGCTCCCCCACCGCGCGCACCTGTGCCTCGCCGGTCTCGTCGAGCCGGACACCGGGGCTCCACCCGGCGAGCACGCCCCCGGCGTTGGCCGTCGTGCGGCCGTGCCGCAGCAGGATGACGGTGGTCACGACGCCCGAGCCTAGAAGGACCCTCCTGCCCCCCACCGCTCGCGGGCTCGCGGCAGGCCCCCGCAGAGGGGCCGCCGGCGCCCCGCCCGGCCGTGATCATGGGCACCGTCGCCCGGCGACACGCCGGGTACGGCGCGCCGACGCACCGGACGTCCATGATCACGGCCGATCGGGCCGACCACGGCCGGCGGCGGGCGCAGCGCGTCAGGGTGCCGGGGACGGGGCCGGGGCGGTGACCCCGGTCGGGTCGAGCACCCCGGCGCCGACGAGCGCGAGCAGCGCCAGGCCGAGCACCACCCGGTAGACGACGAACGGGGTGAAGCTGCCGCGGTCGAGGTAGCGCAGCAGCCAGGCGATGACCACCAGGCCGATGCCGAAGGCGAGCACGGTGGCCAGCAGCGTCGGCCCCCAGTCGACGGTCTCCCCGGCCACGCCGCCGGTGAGCGCCTCGTAGGCCTGGAAGAAGCCCGAGCCGAGGACGGCGGGGACGGCGAGCAGGAAGGAGTAGCGGGCGGCCGCCGACCGGGAGTAGCCGAGGAACAGCCCCATGGTGATCGTGCCGCCCGACCGGGACACGCCCGGCACGAGCGCCATGGCCTGGGCGAAGCCGAAGGCGATGCCGTGGCCGACGGTGAGCTGGTCCAGCTCCCGCTTCCTGGTCCCGACCCGGTCGGCCCAGTAGAGCACCAGCGAGAAGGCGACCAGGGCGAGCGCGACGATGCGCAGGTCGCGGAAGGTGGTCTCGATGCGGTCCTGCAGGAGCAGGCCCAGGACGACGATCGGGACGGTGCCGACGATGATCAGCCAGCCCATGCGGGCGTCGGGGTCCGAGCGCGCCGACCGGTCCCCCAGCGACCGCAGCCAGGCCCGCACGATCCGCCCGATCTCGCGGCGGAAGTAGAGCAGCACCGCGGCCTCGGTGCCGATCTGGGTGATCGCCGTGAACGCCGCGCCGGGGTCGCCCCAGCCGAAGGCCTCCCCCACCACCCGCAGGTGCGCGCTGGAGGAGATGGGGAGGAACTCGGTGAGCCCCTGGACGACGCCGAGGACGACGGCCTCCACCCAGCTCATCGGCCGGCCCGCCCGGCGACGGGGTCGGCGGCGGGGCGGGGCGGACGCGGGGAGGCGGGCACGGGAGGCCAGCCTAGGGCCGCCGGTGCGGCAGGCGCGCGCACCGGGAGGGGGTTCGCGTCACACCCGCCCCCGCCGTCCCCGGCCCCCGTCGCGCCCCCGGCCGGCCGCGGGGTGCGGCGGTAGGTTGGCCCCTCGTGGAACAACGCGCACTCGGGCGCAGCGGGCTCGTGGTCTCCCGCCTCGCACTGGGCACCATGACCTGGGGCCGGGACACCGACGAGGACGAGGCCGCGATGCAGCTGACCGCCTTCGTCGACGCCGGCGGCACGCTGGTCGACACCGCCGACGTCTACTGCGACGGCGAGAGCGAGCGCACCCTGGGCCGGCTGCTCACCGACGTCGTCCCCCGCTCCGACGTGCTCGTCGCCACCAAGGCCGTGGGGCGCACCGCGCCCGGCCCGATGGGCCGCGGGGCCTCGCGCGGTCACCTGCTGGCCGCCCTGGACGCCTCCCTCGAGCGGCTCGGCCTCGACCACGTCGACCTCTGGCAGCTGCACGCCTGGGACGACACGACGCCGCTGGAGGAGACCCTGGCCGCCTGCGACGCGGCGGTGGCCTCGGGCCGGGTGCGCTACGTGGGCGTCAGCAACTTCACCGGCTGGCAGACCGCCCAGGCCGCGACCTGGCAGCGGGCGTGGCCCGGCCGGGTGGCCGTGGTCAGCACCCAGGTCGAGTACTCCCTGCTGCAGCGCGGGGTGGAGCGCGAGGTCGTGCCGGCCGCCGAGGCGCTGGGGATCGGCGTGCTGGCCTGGTCGCCGCTGGGCCGCGGGATCCTCACCGGCAAGTACCGGCACAGCACGCCGTCGGAGTCCCGCGGCGCCTCCCCGCAGTGGCAGGGTTTCGTCGACGCGCTGCGGACGCCGGACTCCGACCGCATCGTCGAGGCGGTGATCACCGCCGCCGAGGGGCTGGGCACCACGCCGCTGGCGGTGGCGCTGGCCTGGGTCCGGGACCGCCCCGGGGTGACCGCGCCGGTGGTGGGCGCCCGCACCGCCGCCCAGCTGCAGGTCTCGCTGGACGCCGAGGCCGTGCGGCTGCCCGCCGCCATCCGCACCGCGCTCGAGGACGTCTCGGCGCCGCACTTCTCCTACCCCGAGCGCCCGTGACCGCGCCCGCCGACCCCGTCTTCGCCGCCTTCTGCGCCGCGGGCCTGTGGCCCGGGCTCGGCAAGCGGACCGCCGCGGAGCTGCCCGCCGCGGGCATCACCTCCCCGGACGGCGTCACCGCCGACCGGCTGCTCAGGCTGCCCCGGGTGGGCCGGCAGCGCGCCGAGCGGCTGTTCTCGTCGTTCCTGTCGGCGCAGCCCACCTACGAGGTGGTCGGCCTGCTCGTCGGCGCCGGGCTCGAGGCCCGGCTGGCCGCCGGGGTCGCCGACGCGCTCGGCCAGGACGCCGCCCGCCGGCTGCGCGACGACCCGTGGGCGCTGCTCGGCCTGCCGGGGGTCTCCCTCGCCGACGCCGACCGGCTGGCCATCGCCGTCCTCCCCCGGGCCGACCGGCAGGACACCCGGCGCGGGCGGGCGGTCGTGGCCCTCACCCTGCGGACGGCCACGCGGGACGGGCACACCGTGCTGCCCGCCGACCTGGTGGTGGCCGCGCTGCGCGCGGAGGGCATCGCCGACCCGGCGGCCGCGGTCGTCGCCGCGGTGGAGTCCGGCGAGGTGCTGGAGCACGAGCCGCCGGAACCGGAGCTCGACGAGGACGCCGACGTCGACGTCGACGAGTTCCCGGAACCGGACCCGGCGCTGCGCCAGCTGTCGCTGGCCCGCTTCGGCATGGCCGAGGAGGCGGTCGCGGAGAACGTCGCCCGGCTGGCCGCCACGGCCGGGCGGATCGCCGACCCGGCCGCCGTCCGCTCGGTGGCCAAGGGGCTGGACGAGGCGCAGCGGGCCGCGGTCGCGCAGGTGCTCGGCGCCGGCGTCTCGCTGCTCACCGGCGGGCCCGGCACCGGCAAGAGCCGCACCGTGGCCGCCGTCGTGTCGCTGCTGCGCTCGAAGGGCACCGAGGTCGCGCTGGCCGCGCCGACCGGCCGGGCGGCCAAGCGGCTGGAGGAGCTCACCGACCACCCCGCGGTCACGGTGCACCGGCTGCTCGGCGCCCAGGGCACGACCGGCGGGTTCGCGCGCAACGAGGAGTGGCCCCTCGACGCCGACGTCGTGGTCGTCGACGAGGCGTCGATGCTCGACGTCGAGCTGACCGCCGCCCTTCTCGAGGCCTGCGCCGACGGCACCCACCTGCTGCTGGTGGGCGACCCCGCCCAGCTGCCCTCCATCGGCCCCGGCCACGTGCTCGGCGACCTGATCGACGCCGGCGTCGTCCCGGTCACCGAGCTGACCACCCTGTACCGGCAGGCCGAGGGCGGGGCGATCGCCCGGCTGGCCAACGCCGTCCGGACCGGGGAGCTGCCGCCGGTGGACTCCCCCGACCGCGAGGTGGTCGTCGTCCCGGCGACCGGCAGCGCGGAGGCCGCCCGACGGGTGGTGCAGCTGGTCACCGACTCCATCCCCCGGGCGCTGGGCATCGACCCGGCGACGGTCCAGGTGGTGACGCCGGTGCACCGCGGCCCGGCCGGGACCATCGAGCTCAACAAGGCGCTCAAGGCGCGGCTCAACCCGGGTGACGGCACGGTGTGGGGCTTCGACGTCGGCGACCGCGTGGTGGCCACCGCCAACCACCTGGACCTGGAGCCGATCGGGTTCGCCAACGGGGAGGTCGGCGTGGTCACCGGCACCGGGGACGGCGCCCTCGACGTGGCCTTCGCCTCCGGCCCGGTGACGGTCAGCGGGCAGGCGCTGGGCGACCTGCGGCACGGCTGGGCGATCACGGTGCACCGCGCGCAGGGGTCGGAGTGGCCCGGGGTGGTGGTCGTGCTCCCGCCCGAGGCCGGGGGGATGCTGTCGCGGCCGCTGGTCTACACCGCGCTCACCCGCGCGCAGCGGCACCTGTCGATCGTGCACGCCTCGGGTGCGGCGCTGGCACGAGCGGTCCGGGAGGTCGACGTCCGCCCGCGGCGCACCCGCCTGGCCCGGCTGCTGGCCGAGAACGCCGGCTGAGGCGCGCCTCCCCCCCGTTCCCCACGCTCCCCCCTGCTCCCGGGCCCGCCGCGAGCGGAGCTCAGTCCCGGCGGGCGAGGGCGGCCCGCGCCGCGCACAGCAGCCGCCGGGTGGCCGACTGCAGCTGGCCGGCGCAGGTCAGCGGCTGCGGGAAGGGCACCCGCAGGTCCTGGTGGCCGGCCGGCCGCTCGATCCGCAGCCGGTAGCCGAAGCGGTCGATGCCCAGGGGGCGGACGACGTCGCGGGGGCCGAGGTCACCGGCGGGGATGCGGCTGCGCAGCAGGGCGAGGACCTCGGGGTGGTCGCGGTCGAGGTGGCCGAGCATCGCGGCCTCGACGCCGGCCAGCGGGTCGGGGCGGGCGGCGGCGAACCCCGCGGGCGGCACCTCGGTGCAGCGGGAGCCCTCGCGCAGGACGACCTCGGCGAGGTCCAGGCGCAGCAGGGTGGCCGCCGTCCCGACGTCGAGCAGCTGCTCGGCGGGGCGGACGGCGGCGAAGGCCAGGGCCGCCTCCCGGCGCACCGGCTCGGGGACGGCGGCCAGCCAGCCCGACAGCCACACCTGGGCGCGGACCGGCTGCCGCAGCGGGACCGGCGCGTGGTCGCTGACGAGCAGGGCCGCGGTGAGCTCACCGCCGGCCCCCTCCAGCGCGGTGGCGACCTCGCCGCAGGCGGGCACCAGGACGAGCACGTCACCCTCGGTGGTGGTCGCCGCGGCGAGGGGCCGGCCGGCGGGCAGGTCCCGCACGCACAGCGCGGCGGCCGCGCGGGTGGCGACCGTCCGCGCGCGCTCGGCGGGTCCGGCGGCCACCCCCAGCGGCACCTGCATCGGGCTCGTCGTCATCGCGGGACCTCCGGACCTCCGAGAGTGAGTTAGGCAAGCCTAACCACACTCCGGCTCCGCGGGGAAGGCCAGGTGCGGCGCCGCCCACCGCGACGTCGGCGAGACCCGGCGCGGCGCCCGACGTCGACCTCGGCGGCCCCGGGACCGAGGGTCAGGACTCCGGCGGCGGCCCGCTGTTGCGCTCGATCGCGCGCCGGGGGCCGCCCGCCAGCCACGCCCCGGGCAGCACCCAGACGAGGGCCCAGAAGGCGCCGGACAGCAGCGGCCCCCACTCGCCGCGCACGGCGCTGCGGAGCACGGCGCCGCCCAGCAGCCCGGCGTACGCGAGCAGGACGAGCACGACCAGCAGCCGCCGTGCGGCCCAGCGCTCCCGGCGCTCCTCGGCGAGCCGCTGCAGCTCCTGCGCCCAGTCGACCACCGCGGCGCGCAGCCGCGGGTCGGCCAGCTCCCGGCCCCAGGTGACCGCACCCTCGACCTGCGCGGCCTCCGCCGGCCGCAGCCCGTGCCGGCGCACCACCGCCCGGTAGGTGTCCGGCTCGGCGCCCGGCCGCAGGCGCCGCCAGAACGCCCGGCCGCCGACCCACCAGGCCAGCAGCGGCAGCCCCACCGCGATGAGCCCCAGGGCGATCCAGGCAGCGGTCACCCGCGCGAGGCTGCCGGGCCGGGCTCGGGCGCGCGCGGTCGCCCACCCCATCGGGTGACCGGCCGCGCTGCCCGTCAGCGCCGTCCGTCAGTCGAGGTCGGGGTCGTCCTCCACCGGGACGTCGGCCTCCTGCTCCAGGACGTCGGCGTCGTCGGCCTCGCGGTCGCCCACGGGGTGCACAGGGCCGCCGGTGCCACGCGGGCGGGCCACCAGCTGCTGGTCCAGCGCATCGGCCTCGGGCACGCCCTCGGGCAGCGGGGCGGCGTCACCGGCGATCGAGATCTCGGGAGCGTCCACCAGGTCGTCCTGCTCGGCCCGGTCGGCGTCGGGCACGTCGGTGCGGGGCTCGGTCACGGCCACCTGCCTCTCGTCGTCGGGTCGTGCGGTCGGTGCCCATCCTGCCCGCCGCGGTCGGGGACCGGCAGGGCGGGCGGCGGCGGCGGCGCGGAGTGCGGCGGCGGGGGTGACGCGCGCGTGACCGGCAGGCGACGGGCGGGCACAATCGGCCGGGTGGAGGCGGTCGCAGGGGATTACGAGTTCGCGCCGCTGCGGATCCCACCGGGCACGTCCCGGTCCGCGGCGGCGACCATGCTGAGCCTGCAGGCGGACACGGGGGGCTGGGAGCTCGCCCGTCTCCAGCTGCACGCGGACGGCACCCGGAGGGTCGTCCTGCGCCGGCGGGCACGGCTGTCCTACCTGCCCAAGCCGCACATCTGACCCCGGCGGGGTGCACGGGCTCGTTCCCGCGCCCGTGGCACCCCGCCGGCTCAGGGCAGCAGGACGACCTTGCCGACGGTGCTGCGGTCGGCCAGCTGGGCGAGGGCCTGCGGGGCCTCCTCGAGCGGGCGGACCGCACCGACCAGCGGGTCCACCTGCCCCGCCTCGACCAGCGCGACCAGCGCGTCGTGGGTCGTGGCGATGAGCGAGGGCTCCATCTTCCGGTACAGCCCCCAGTGCAGGCCGACGACGCTGTAGTTCTTCACCAGCGCGTGGTTGGCCGGCGCCTCGGGGATGCGGCCGCTGGTGAAGCCGACCACGAGCAGCCGGCCCTCGAAGGCGATGCACCTGCGGCTGCGGTCGAACACGTCGCCGCCGACCGGGTCGTAGACGACGTCGGCACCGCGGCCGCCGGTCACCTCCTTCACCACCGGCACGAAGTCCTCGGCGGTGTAGTCGACGACGTGGTCGGCGCCGAGCTCCCGGCACACCTCGACCTTGCGCGGCCCGCCGGCGGTGGCGATGACCCGGGCGCCGGCGGCCTTACCGAGCTGGATGGCGGCCGAGCCGACGCCGCCGGCCCCGGCGTGCACGAGCAGCCACTCCCCCGGCTGCAGGTGGGCCCGGCGGTGCAGCCCGACGTGGCCGGTCTGGTAGGTCAGGTAGAGGGCGGCGGCCTTCTCGTCGGGCAGCGAGTCCGGGACCGGCCAGGCGTTGTCGGCGTCCATCAGGGCGTACTCGGCGAACGCGCCGGGCCCCCCGGACGGCGACCCGATGACCCGCCGGCCGGTTCCCACGACCTCGCCGCACAGCTCCACGCCGGGCGTGTAGGGCAGCGGCGGCTTCTCCTGGTAGACGCCCTGCGCCATGAGGACGTCGGGGAAGTTCAGCGCCGCGGCCCGGACGCGGACCAGCAGCTGCCCGTCGGCCGGGGTGGGCTGCTCGACCTCGTCGAGGCTCATGACGTCGGAGGGGTTGCCGAGCTGGTGGACCCGCCATGCGCGCATGCCCGCGACCCTGCCAGACGCCCCGGTGAGCGTGGTCACCCGGTCCCGATCGCGGCCCGCGCGCCGCCGTGCCACGCTGCACCGGACGAACGGCCGCCCGGAGGTCCGGCGGCCCGGGGAAGGACACATGAGCGAGCACATGAGCGACCGGCTGCGCTTCCTGCGCGCGTTCCTCGCCAACCCGCGCCAGGTCGGCGCCGTCCTGCCCACCTCCCGCTGGGCGGTGCGGGGCATGCTCGACCTGGCCGACCTCTCCGCGGCCGGCCTGGTCGTCGAGCTGGGCGCCGGCACCGGCGTGCAGACCGGCGAGATCCTGGCCCGCCTCGGCCCGGGTGCCCGCCTGGTCTCCCTGGAGATCGACCCGGACCTCGCCAAGCTGCTCGACGCCCGCTACGACGACCCGCGGCTGCAGGTCGTCTGCGACTCGGCGGAGAACCTGGACACCCACCTGGACGGCCAGCGCGCCGACGTCCTGGTCTCGGCGCTGCCCTACACCTCGTTCGACGCCGGGCTGCGGCGGCGGGTGCTGGACCTGCTGCCCCGGGCCCTGGCCCCGGACGGCGCGCTGCTGGTCATCCAGTACTCGCCGATCATCCTCGGCGAGCTGCGCCGCCGGTTCGGCTCGGTGACGCGGACGATCACCCCGTGGAACGTGCCGCCGGCGTTCCTCTTCGCCTGCCGGGAGCCCCGGACCTGACGCCGCGGAGCCGCCGGCCCGGCGCGCGGCCGGCCCGGCGGCCCGGGGGTCAGCGCATCGACGGCGGCCGCAGCGCCTCGGGTACGACGGCGGTCTCGCCGGCCGCCGTCCGGGCGCTCGGGACGCCCTTGAAGCGGTAGGGCACCGTCCCCACGCCCGGCTGGACGACGTAGGCCGCGCCGGGCTCGCCCTGCTCCCACGCCATGACCATGGCCTGCGCGACCTCGTCGGCCGACAGGACCGGGAAGCCGGCGGCGGTGAACTCCTCGCGGATGCGGTCGATGATCGCGGTGTCGGCGAAGCCCGGGCAGATGGCGGTGATCCGGATGCCCTCCCGCTCCAGGCGGGGCGCCATCGAGCGGACGAAGGCGATCGCGCCGCCCTTGGCCACGCTGTAGCCCGGGTCGGTGGCCATCGGGGACAGCCCGGCCAGGGACGCCGTCACCACGATCGCCCCGCCGCCGGCGCGCTGCAGGGCCGGGCGGGCGGCGACGGCGCCGTAGACGACCCCGAACAGGTCGACGTCCACCACGCGCATGAACTCCTCGAGGTCCAGGGCGTCGTCGCTCTTGGCCGCCGAGATGCCGGCGTTGAGGTAGGCGGCGTCCAGCCGGCCGTGGTCGGCCTCGACCCGGGCCACGACGGCCTCGTTGGCGGCGCGGTCGGTGACGTCGAGGGCCAGGAACGGGCAGCCGAGGTCGGCGGCGGCCTGCCGGTTGCGCTCGCTGTCGAGATCGGCGAGGACGGCGGTGACCTCGCGCTCGCGCAGCCGGGTGGCGAGGGCGCGGCCGAAGCCGCCGGTCCCCCCGGTGATGAGCGCGACGGAGCCGGGACGGGGTGTGCTGTCGGTCACCCGGGCATCACACCACGGACCCCGTCGTCCCACCCGGGCACCCTCACCCGGCGCCGCCGGACCACCCGCTCCAGGACCTCTCCTGCCGCGCGATCATGAAGTCCAGGAGGCGACTCGCCGGGCCGCCGCGGCGTGCCGGTTCCCGGACATCATGATCGCGGGCCGCGAGCCGGGCGGTGTCAGCAGGCGCGGAGGAAGCGGTCGAGCACGCGGACGCCGAAGCGCAGCGACTCGACCGGGACCCGCTCGTCGATGCCGTGGAACAGCGCGGCGAAGTCCAGGTCCGGCGGCAGCCGCAGCGGGGAGAACCCGAAGCAGCGCATGCCGAGGCGCTCGAAGCTCTTGGCGTCGGTGCCGCCGCTCATCGTGAAGGGCACGGGGCGGGCGCCGTCGTCCTCGGCGCGGAGGGCGGCGACCATCTGCTCGACCAGCGGGCCGTCGAAGGTCGTCTCCACGGCCTGGTCGTGGACGATCCAGTCCCGCCGCACGCCCTCGCCGACCAGGTCGGCCAGCTGGCGCTCGAACTCCTGCTCCTGGCCGTGCAGGAAGCGGCCGTCGACGGTGGCGCTCGCGGTGCCGGGGATGACGTTGGCCTTGTAGCCGGCGCCGAGCATCGTGGGGTTGACCGTGTTGCGCAGCGCCGCGCCGATCATCCGGCTGATGCTGCCCAGCCGGGCTAAGGCCTGCTCGGGCTCGTCGGGGTCGATCGCGATGCCGTAGGCGTCCTCGACCGCGGCGAGGAACTGCCGCATCGGCGGGGTGAGCACCGTCGGGAAGCGGTGCGCGCCCAGCCGGGCGACCGCGGCGCACAGCCGGGTGACGGCGTTGTCTTCGTGCACGAACGAACCGTGCCCGGGCCTCCCGCCGGCGGTCAGCCGCATCCAGGCCAGCCCCTTCTCGGCGGTCTGCACCAGGTACAGGCGCAGATCGTCGCGGACGGTGATGCTGAACCCGCCGACCTCGCTGATCGCCTCGGTGCAGCCCTCGAACAGGTCGGGGTGCTCCTCGACCAGGAACCGGGCGCCGAGCCGGCCGCCGGCCTCCTCGTCGGCGACGAAGGCGAGGACGACGTCGCGCGGGGGCCGCGTGCCGGTGCGCGCCCAGTCCCGGACCAGCGCCAGCACCATGGCGTCCATGTCCTTCATGTCGACCGCACCGCGGCCCCAGACGTAGCCGTCGCGCTCCTCGCCGGAGAACGGGTGCACGCTCCACTCCGCGGCGTCGGCCGGCACGACGTCGAGGTGCCCGTGGACCAGCAGGGCGTCGCGGCTGCGGTCCTGGCCCGGGATGCGGGCGACCAGGCTGGCGCGGCCGGGCTCCGACTCGTGGACGACGCTGTCGATGCCGACCTCGTCGAGTTTCCCCGCGACCCACTCCGCGGCCCGCCGCTCGCCGGCGCAGGTGGCTGTGTCGCCGGTGTTCGTGGTGTCGATGCGGATGAGGTCGGAGAGCAGCTCCGCGACCTCGTCCTGGGCGCGGGCGAGCGGCTTCTCGGTCGGCTCCGACATGCTGCCGATCGTGCCACCCGGGGGTGTGCCGACCCCGGTGGCGGCTCGGTTATGCTGGCTGCCGTCGCCCGCGAGGGCGGCTCACCGGTCCGGGTGGCGGAATGGCAGACGCGCTAGCTTGAGGTGCTAGTGCCCGTATAGGGCGTGGGGGTTCAAGTCCCCCCTCGGACACCAGTTGATGCACACCGCCAAGCTCGGGGCGTGCACCTCAAGCGCTCAGGGACACGAGCCCGGGTTCCTCGGCCGGCTCCCGTCTTCTGGGAGCGCCAGCGGTGCCGGGCCTCCACCAGGGACATTCCGCCCTTGCTCTCCGCAGCTACGACGAGACACTCACCGCCAACCTCGTCCGGTTGCGCGGGCTGCGACACCGGCTCGCCACGCTCGGCGAACAGGCCGGCAGCCGCCTGGAACGTCGACCGCCCCGGCGACGGCGGTCGCGACCACGACCACAGCGCGGCGCCGACCAGCCGGCATCCCGACGTCACGTCGTCGGGAACGCTCCGGTCGCCGCTCGCTCGACGGCGGAGAAGCGGATGCGCTCCTGCTCAAGGCGCACCCGGTCTCCGTGCTCATGGCGCAGCAGCAGCTGGTAGGTGGTCTGCTCATCGGACGTCAGCAGCGGCAGGTGGTCGGTGACGGGCACGGGCTCCCTGGACCAGTGCGAACGGTGCGCCAGTAGCGTGCCTTCGTCCATGAGCATGCTGCGGGCGGTCGGGATGAAGCGTCGTAGCCGGTCGAGCGCCCGGAAGCCGTGCGTGTCGAGATCGCCCCAGTAGACGACGTCTCGCTCGGCCAGCCAGGGCAGCGCGGCAAGCCGCGAAACGGCGTACCCGTCGCCGAGGACGACCGCCACGCCGGCCACCTGCGGAAAGGCGAGGTAGCTCACCTCGTTCTCGACCACCACCACGGACTTCGCCGCGAACGGGATGCGCGCGAGCTCCTCCACCCGGACGGCGAGCTCGCTGTAGGGGCCGTCGGCCGGATCGAAGGAGCGGAAGCGCACGCTGTCCGGCTTGCCGCGCAGCCCGAACCGCCGCGCCAGGTCGGCGGCGGGTGCAGCACGGTTGACCCGGCCGGGCGGCAAAGTGCGCACGAGCAGCGCGCTCAGCACCCCGCGGCGTTGCTCGATGAACTTGGTGTCGACTCCGGGTACGTCGACCTGACGCAGGTACACCCCGGCTCCGCCGTGACGCAGGATCCATGCAGCCACTGCCAGGAGCCTTGGCCAGTCGGCAGCGTGGTTGAGCGCCTCGTGCGGCTTGGCGGCGACCCAGCTCAGCGCGGCGGGCAGTGCGGCCTCGGTCGTCGCCACGAGCTCGTCGAGGGCTTCGACGTCGGCGGAGACACCGAGCACGGTCCAGACGTCGTCGTCGGTGTCGAGCACGACCCGGTTGGGGACCTCGTTTACCCCGATCAGGCGCCCACCGAGTGCGGCGGTCTCCAGACGAGCCCGGCCCAAGCGGGCCGCACGCCAGCCGGCGACCCAGTCCTGCGCCTCCCCGAACCGCTCGGCGGCCTCGCGGGCGCTGGGGCCGCGGACCGGCAGCACCAGCGGGGCGACCGGCCGGCCGGTGAGCCGTGCCCGTAGTAGTTCCCCGGAGTCCCACCGCGCCCGCAGCGATGTGCGGACGTCGGCCCACGTCGTCCAGCCTGCCGGTCGACGCCTCCCGGTCACCTCAGTCGGCTCCGCGCTTGGCGGACTCGTCGACCGCACTCAGGTGTGCCGTCCGACCGGCGCGGTACTCCTGGATCGTCAGCGTGTGCATGCGGGAGCCAGCCCCCGTGGGGTTGTCGACGAAGCCCACCGCCACGACCGCGTGCTCGATGACATGAATTATCTGCAGCGGGGTGACCACGATCAGCTGCAGGCCGAGCCGGCGGAACAGGGCGAGCGCGTAGCGGGTGGACTCGTCGGAGCCTCGGCCGAACGCCTCGTCGATCACCGCCATCTGGAAGGCCTTGGCGCGGTCGGCGCCCCAGCTGAGCTTGAACTGGTAGGCCAGGGAGGCCGCCAGCACGGTGTAGGCGAGCTTCTCCTTCTGCCCGCCGGACTTGCCGCCGGAGTCGGTGTAGGTCTCGTGCTCCTCGTCGGTGTCGCGCCACCGCTCGACGGCGGTGAACACCACCCAGTTGCGGACGTCGGTGACCCGCTGGGTCCAGATCCGGTCCGCCTCGGTGGAGCCGTCGCGACCGCGGAACCGTTCGACCAGGGCACGCACCTGGTGGAACTTCCGCTCCGAGTAGGCGCCGTCCGCGTCACCGCCGTCGAGCGCGTCGTCGGTGCAGGCGCGCAGGTCGGCGAGGAAGGTGCGCACCTCCATGTTGGGTGTGCGGGCGGTCTCCAGACTGATGTAGCGACCGGGGTTGTAGTCGATGCCGTGCAGCGAGTCGTTGATCCGGTCGATGCGCTCCCCGATCAGCTCCGACTGCTTGCGGAGCTCGGCGGAGAAGCCGGCGATGTCGCGGATCGCGTTAGAGCCCCCGCCAGTAGGTCATCGGATGCGTCGTGATCGTGGTCGGGTGTCCCAGCGGTAGAGCAGCCAGGCGGCCCGACACAGCGCACGGACGGTGACGATGGCCGCGGCCAGGGCGAGGTAGG
>NZ_QVQH01000013.1 GCF_003428645.1 Geodermatophilus marinus
CTACCACCGCCGCCGGCGGCAACGCCGCCTGGGCCGGCTCACCCCGGTCGAATACGAGACACTCACCCACGCCGCAGCAGCGGCCTAACCCCTACCGAAGAGAGTCAACCGGACTGGGGGCAGTCCCATGGCTGCGACCAGCCCGGCGAACGCCCCAGCACCCATGCTGGCCATTGCAGCATATGTCGGCATGAGTTCCCATGCCGATCCGTCGGGCGTGTCGCAGATCGGTGGGTCGTGATGGCGCCGCCCGCCGGAGCATGACAGCGCCTCACAGGCGAGCCGTCCGGGCGACCGCGTTCCCGCGTCAGCCCGGGTGCTGGCGGCTACGTGTAGCGACTTAGCCAGCGACATCTGTACGGAACAGACATGCCCGCACCTGACGGAGCGCACCTGATCGACTCGGTCGTAGTCGAGTCTTTCAGCTGGTCAACCCTCAATGGGCGCGGAGATGAGGTGTGAACAGCAAGCTTACTTGCGGATAGGGTCTCCACCTCCCGCGCAGCGCAACGGCATAATCAGCGCAACGGCATAATCAGGGTTTCAATTGCACCCAGGCACCTTGGACGCGGACGTCGGGTGACCGGAGCGGCACCTGGCCTGGATGTTCATGTGCCGCACAAGATCGAAGCCTCATCGCCTCCCAGGTCGCTGGATAGTGGCCCACGGTCGTTCTCGGGAGTCCTCGGGTCCTGGAGCTCTCGCTGCCCGGTACTCCATCCGTGCACGTCCAGGTTCGGGGGGACGACGAGCTGTGGGCCACCACCCCGGTGCCGCCCCCCGCCACCGCGCTCCCCTGGCGAGCCGACGACGCTCATGCTCGCCAGCGCGATATACCCTGCCTCGGGTTGCTGGCGATGAACGCCGCCCCGGCCAGCGGCGAGTACCTCGACGCCCTGCGGTGACTCGTGGCCACTCGTCCGCATGACAGAACGCGAGTCCAAACGTTCCCACGCGACGACGTCGCCGGGCTGAAGCAGAAGACCTGGTTGGGGACCCCTTCCTTTGGACGTGGGTCGCCGTCAGGAGACAGCTGTCCGGCTTGAGAGCCGAAGACGGTTCCCCGCTGGGGTCGGCACTGCGATACGTCAAGGTACTCGTGGTGCCGCTCACTGTCAGGTGGACCGATGCGCATGCAGGAGGAGGAGCCACCCGCGGCCACACAGATGCCACGCGGTGCGCTGGCTATGACGGAGGGTGGTCGACCTATGGCCCTCCCGTCTTCGGTGACGGGACTGCGATCACCGTGCCGCCGTGGGCGCAGGTGACCACGGATGAGCGGGGTCCCTTTCGATCCAGCCGTCCCACGCCCCTGTAAGAGAAAAATGGGGGTTTGATGGGGCTCTAGGGCTTAAAGGAGGCTAAGGCTGCCACCTGACCTGCGGTGTTGCTCCCCCGATTGGACTCGAACCAATAACCCTGCGATTTGATCTTGAGGCGATTGCTCGCGTTGGCACGCGTTGAACACGCAGGTCAGATACGGTGCGGAGCGTTGGCTGCGACGGTTGCGAGCGACTGGTTGCGAGAGTATTGGGTGCCTAAAGAGTGCCTGTCACAGTGGCTCGCCGGCAGCTTCGATCACCGGGTCCGGCGCCTCGGTGGGCCGCCGAAGATCCACTCTTCGCCACTGACTTCACCCCTTCCTCGACGGGTGTCCCACCGGGGCAGCGTGACACCCCGCGCGGCTGACATCCCGTCGTCGCGATCGAGACAGAAGCAGAGTTCCTCGTAGCCACTCCCCCACGGACCAACGAAACCCCACGACGCGACACGACTCGCCTCGACCGGAGCTTCGCTAGACATCTGATCCATCGCCGCCGGACCCGACTTTTCGGCGGGGTGTCACCAAACGGCTCCGAAAAGCGCCTTCTCCCGGTGAGAGCAACTACTCACCAGCGGAGCAGGGATGTGCGGTCAGCCGAGACGACGGACGGCGGCAGCCCCTGCGCTGGCACCGTCCCACGTCTCCCCTGCTTGCTGCGGCGTGCTGCAGGACCTCGTCGACTGCTACAGCGGCGACACCCACCGTCTGCTCACCGACCTGGCCGACGTCATCGGCGCCAGCATCGCCTACGTCGACCGGCCCACCGTCGAAGCGCACCTCGAGCGGCCCCTGTCCGACCGGGAGTGGGCCGTCACCGCCCAGCAGTTCACGGCCATGGCCTTCGACGACCACGTCGGAGACGCCGGCAGCCTGCGCACCGACTGGATCGAGGACGTCCTGGGCAGGGCCGGCGTACCCGGTCGTGGCCACACCGGTCAGCCCGTCGCCGCATCTCCATTGGCCGGGGCATGAGCGCCACCCGTACCTGCCCGGCCTGCGGCTACAGCAGCACGTACGCCAGCGACGCCCTCGCCGACCTTCACCACGCGCGCCATTCCTGTGCGAAGCACCAGCGGGCCACCGAGCGAACACGTCGCCGTGTCCAGCGCGCTCAGAGCCGGGTGAGGCGGGACTGCACCCATCCGCGTGCTCGGCATGTGCACGGAACCCGTGCCGCCTATGTCAAGGACCGCTGCCGATGCACCGACTGCACCGCCGCCAACACCGCGTCCGGCCGTGCCGTGCACCGCGCGCAGACCTTCGGCCGCTGGCGGCCGTTCGTGGACGCGGCCCCGGTGCGCGAGCACCTCCGCGCGCTACGGGCCGCCGGCATCGGCGTCGAGCAGATCGCCATGCTCGCCGGCCTCTCCACCAGCCACGTCCGCGAGCTGGCCAACCCCGGGCGCGACGGCAACCCAGGCATCCGGCGGGTCCGGCCCGAGACCGCCCACCAGGTCTTACGCGTTCGCGTCGACGAGGCCAATCGTGCACCGCGCAGTCACGTCGGCGCCACGGGCACTCGTCGCCGGCTGCAGGCCCTGATCGCCATCGGATGGCCCCACGACGAGCTGGCCGCCAGGCTCGGCCGAAACTCAGCTGGTCTCCGACGCAGCATGCTCAGCGACGCCGTCACCGCGCGAACCGCCCAGGACGTCACCGCCCTCTACGAACAGCTGTGGAACCTCCGCCCACCACACTCCACCGACGACCAGCGCGCCGCCGCCGACGCCGCCCGCGCCTTCGCCGCCGAACGCGGCTGGCTGCCACCTCTGGCCTGGGACGACATCGACACCGACCCAGAGCCTCAACACCACGCTCGGCGCGTAGAGAAGGACGACGACCTCGACGAGATCGCCATCGAGCGCGCCCTCGCTGGCGACGGCGTCCGCCTCGAGCACCTGACCCTCGCTGAGCAGGACGAAGTCGTCCGGCGCCTCACCGAACGCGGCGAGTCCATCCGCGACATCGCCCGGCAGCTTGCCACCACCAAACGAACCATTTCCCGCCGGCGCGCATCCATCAACGCCGCGTGATCATGTGCGGCACGGCGTCGTTGAGGGGCAGCGCCGGCACGGCCGCCGCCCTGTACGGCACGCCATGAACTCCGGCGACCGGGTGGCGGACAGTCAGCCCGGCAGGAGAACAGCGAGCCAGACGCCCGACCAGATGCCGAGAAGCAGGGACGCGACGGCGGCCGTATGGAGAACGACGACCGGCTCGAGCACGACACGCTGCACCGTTCCCGCGGAGGTGCCCGGCCCCGTCCCCCGGGCAGCCGCCGTCGTGCTTTCGCTGGCGGCGACTCCCGTAGCGGCGGGAGCGATCCAGCGCAAATAGTAGAAGAGGCTCGCTACCGTGTTGATGGCTGCTACGACCACCAACCAAGCAAGCCCGCCATCCCAGGCCGCCGCGAAAACGGCGAGCTTGCCGACGAAGACCGCCGTGGGTGGAGTGCCGACGAGGCCGAGCAGGCAGACGACGAGGCTGACGACGAGCCATCGGTGGCGTCCGACCGCGGTCGCCCAGTCGGTGATCGTCCGGGCCACCGGGACCGCCGCGACGGCGGCGAAGGCGCCGATGTTGGTCACCGCGTAGCCGGCCAGGTAGATCGCCAGGGCCGGAACGGCGAGATCGGTGCGCGCGGCGACGGCGACGACCATGAAGAGGTAGCCGACCTGGCTGACCGTGGAGTAGGCCAGCAGGCGGAGTACGTCGGTCTGGTTGAAGGCGGCCAGGTTGCCCAGGGTCATGCTGGCCGCGGCGATGACGGCGACCAGGAGTGGCACGTCGAGCGGGACGTCGGCGAAGGGCTCGGCGAGCAGCCGGAAGGCCGCTGCCACCGCGCCGATCTTCGGGATCGTGGTGATGTAGGCGGCCATCGGCGGAGTGGTGCCGGCCGTGACGTCGGGAACCCAGAAGTGCACCGGGACGGCACCGGCCTTGAAGGCGACCCCGGCGAGCACGCCGAGGACGCCCACCGCGAGCAGCGCCGGCGATGCCTCCGGGAGCTGCGCGGCGAGGTCGGGGTATCCGGTTGTACCGGCGGCGAGCACAAGGGCGGCGACGCCGACCAGCATCAGCACGCCCACGAAGGCGCCCATCAGGTAGTACTTCATCGTCGCCTCGACACCTGCGGGGTCCTTGGCGAAGCCGGCCAGCGCGTACAGCGGGACGCTGGCCAGCAGATACGCGGCGACGAGCAGCAGCAGATCGCCGCTGGCGGCCAGCGCAATGCTGCCGAGCCCGCCGAGCAGCATGAGGACGTAGGCCTCGGTCTCCCGCGGATGTCCGGCCAGCGAGGCCGATGCCAGCCAGACCAGGACAGTCACACCGAGCGCGACCACGATCCGGACGACGCCGGTGGTGGTGTCAACGACCCAGGTGCCCTCAAACACCCGCTCCGCCGGCTCGGACAGCGCGACAGCAGCGGCGATCGCACTGGCCAGGCAGGCGGCGGTGACCAGGAGCCGGACCCGCCACTGCCGGTGCTGCGGGGTCCAGAGGCCCAGCAGCAGGCCGCCGACGGCGCCGAGGAGCAGGAGCAGTTCGGGGAGCAGGGCGAGCACCCGCTCCCCGCCGCCGGACATGCCGGTCACCGGCCCACCAGCTCCACCACCGCCATGGCGGCCGGCTCGAGCACGTCCAGCAGGGCACGCGGGAGCAGGCCCAGTACCAGCGCGAGTACGAGGAGCGGGACAACCGATGCCACCTCGTGACCGCGCAGGTCCTGCATCCGGGTCGCTGTCCGCGGCTGGACGGCGGTCGCCGTCGTGCCGTCCGCACGGTCCGGACGCGGCCCCTCCGCCGGCTTGTCGGGGTCTGTCTCGGATGGGACGACGGTGTCGCCGGTGAAGAGCCGCTGCAGGGCCAGCAAGAAAAGTCCGGCGGTCACGAGAATGCCGACGACGGCGATCACCGTGGCCACCGGCGCGGCCTGAAGCGCACCGGTGAACACCTGAAACTCGGCGATGAACCCGGAGAAGCCGGGCAGCCCCAGGGAGCCGAACGCGGCGACCGCGAAGCAGGCGGCGAAGACCGGCGCCGGCCGGGCCAGTCCACCCCACCGGTCGAAGGCGTAGGTGCGTCCACGGGACCACAGGACGCCGCTGAGCAGGAAGAGCGCGCCGGTGAGCAGGCCGTGGCTGACCATCTGGTACATCGCCCCGACCGTGGCCACGGTCCGTGCCCCCTCGTCGGCGGAGGCGACCAGGCCGGCTGCGCCCAGTCCGAGCAGCACGTAGCCCATGTGGTTGACCGAGGTGTAGGCGATCATCCGCTTGACGTCGGTCTGGGCCAGCGCCACGAACGCGCCCCAGAGCACGCTGATCACCCCGACGACGGCGGCGACCATGGCCCACCGCTGCCAGGCGTCGGGGAGGATCGGCATGGCGATCCGCACGAACCCGTAGGTGCCGAGTTTGAGCAAGATCCCGGCGAGGACGGCGGACCCGGCGGCCGGTGCGTCGGTGTGCGCGTCGGGCAGCCAGGTGTGGAACGGGAACAGCGGCGTCTTCACCGCCAGCCCCAGACCGATCGCCAGCAGGACCAGCCCTCCGGCGACCGGGGAGTCCGCGAGCGGCGGGTTCGCCGCCAGCGCCACCATGTCGAAGGTGCGCTCCTCGCTGCCGAGGAACAGCCCGATGAAGCCGACGAGCAGCGCGAGTGACCCGATGAAGGTGTAGAGGAAGAACTTCAGCGCGCTGCGCCGGGCGTTGCCGTGACCCCAGCCGGCGATGACGAAGTACATCCCGACGATGGACAGGTCGAAGAAGACGAAGAACAGGATCAGGTCGAGCGAGGCGAACGTGCCCATGCACGCGGTCTGGAGGAAGAGGAACAGCGCGGCGTAGGTGTGCGGCCGGTCCGGTTCGCGGAGTGAGTAGATGGCGCAGGCCAGGAACAGCACCCCGGTCAGGGCCAGCAGCGGCAGGGAGAGCCCGTCGACGCCGACGTGGTAGCCGGCGTCGACGGTGGGGATCCACTGCAGGTCGGCCTCGTACGCCAGGCCGTCGACGACGCCCGAGGCGCCCTCCCCTGGCTCGAAGCCCCACCACATCCAGCCGACCAGCGCCAGGTCGACGGCGGAGGCAGCCACCCACACCCCGATCGCCGCGCGACCGGGGACCCTCGGGACTGCCAGCAGCACACCAGCAGCCAGCAACGGCAGGAAGATCACGACGGTCAGCAGCACGACTACCTCACCACGAGCAGGAGGACGAGCAGGAACCCCAGACCGACGACGGCCTGGGCGTAGTACTGGTGCAGCAGCCCCGTCTGCGGACGGCGAGCAGCGCCCCCCGCGTGGCGGAACGCCCGCGCCATGCCGCGGACGGCGCCGTCCACCACGTCGGTGTCGATGCGCGCGGAGCCGGCCGCGGTGCGGCGGGTCGCTGCGGCGACGCCGGACACCGCGCCGCCCAGGACGCCGTCGTCCGCCCGGGATGCCATGCCGGCGAGCCGACGGGCGCCGAGGGCCACCCCCACGACCGCCCGGTCGATCACCCTGTCGTCCACGGTGGCCAGCGCCCGGGCTAGCGCCATCGCCGGTCGTGGCGAGAGCAGCCGTCCCAGCCCGGCCCACGACGCAAGCGGCCCCCGGGAGAGCTGCTCCGTGACGGCAGGGCGGGCCCGGACCACGGCGACGGTCAGCCCCAGGGCCACCAGCGCGAGCGCCCCGGAGAGCAGCAGCTCCCCCAGCCCCGGGGACGGCTCCCCTCCCACATCCAGGACCGCCTTGAGTTGCTCTGCCACGGCCGGCAGCGCGAGCACACCCAGCCCGGCGGCGAACACGGCCAGCACGCCGGCCACGACCGTGGTCAGGGCCGGGACGCGCCGGGTGCCCGGCTCCTCCTCGTCGAACGCCTCGTCCCCCGCCGGCCTGGCGAGGACGACGGCCAGGATCCGACCGGCGTAGACCGCCGAGACCGCGGCGGCGGCGAGGCCGACGATGTTCAGCGCGGTCCCGTCGACACCGGCGAGTACCTCGTCCTTGGTGGCCCACAGCGATAGCGGCGGCACGCCGGCCAGCGCGAGGGCGGCGACGGTGGCCGCTGCCCCGATCCCCGGATACCGACGGGCGGCGCCACGCAGGCCGGCCAGCTGCTTGGTGCCCAGCGCGGTGAGCCAGGCCCCGGCGGCGACGAACAGGCCGGCCTTGACCGCGGCGTGCGCGACCAGCTGGGCGGTGCCGCCAGCGGTGGCACCCACCCCGGCGGCGAGGACGACGAAGCCGATCTGCGCGGCGGTGCTGGCCGCGAGCAACTGCTTGAAGTCGGTCTGCGCCACGGCCACCGCACCCAGGACCAGCGCGGTCATCGCCCCGGCCCACGCCGCCGCCGTCGCGGCCCAGCCGGTCGCGGCGAAGAGCGGCTGCATCCGGATCAGCAGGTAGCCGCCGGCGGCCACCATCGTCGCCGAGTGCAGCAGCGCGCTCACCGGGCTCGGTCCCTGCATCGCCGCCGACAGCCATCCGGAGAAGGGCAGCTGCGCGGACTTGCCGAGTGCGGCGACCAGCAGGCCGGCGGCGGCCACGTCCGCCCAGCCGCCGCCCGCAGTGTCCAGGTCTGCCAGCACCAGGCTTCCGGGCGCGGCCAGTGCCGCCCCGGCGGCGACGTACAGGCCGAGGTCACCGGCCCGGGTGGTCACGAACGCCCGGGTGCCGGCGGCCAGCTTGCCCGGCTCGTCCCAGTGGTAGCCGATGAGCGCGTAGGAGGTCGCGCCCATCACCTCCCAGGCCAGCAGCAGCGCGGGCAGGGTGGCCGCGGTGACCGTGGCCAGCATGGCCGCGACGAACAGCAGCAGGTAGCCGAAGAACCGCCCCCGAGCGGCATCCGCCGGCAGGTCCACGACGGCGAACACGGTGACCAGCAAGGCGATGCCGGCCACCAGGACGACGAGCACGGCGGAGAGCCCGTCGACGACGAGGCGCAGATCCCCGCCCTCGACGATCCCGAGGAACGGCATGGAGACGCTCGGTCGGGCAGCCGCCACCAGGATGGCGAGGACGATGGCGACGCCGGTGGCACCAACGGCGACCGGACCGGCGGCGCGGTCGGCCCGCCGACCGGTAGCCAGCAGCCCCGCGCCAGTCAGGGCGGGAAGCAGCGCCAGGGCGCCGAGGACGGCGCTCATCCGCGCAGGTCCGACGCCATGTCGATCATGTCGAGCTGTCGAGCTCGGTAGAAGGCGACGGTGACGGCGAAGCCCATGGCCATCTCCACCGCCATGACCACCAGGGCGACGACGACCAGCACCTGGGCGTCGGGCAGCTCCGGCGCGAGGAAGTACCAGGCCGCTCCCCCGGCCAGCAGCACACCGTTGAGGACGAGTTCGAGGCCCATCATCACCATGACGATCGTCTGCTGGGACAACGCCCCGAACAGCCCGACACCGATCAGGCCGGCGGCGACGGTCAGCACGATCTGCAGCACCAGCTCGGCGGTCATCGGCGCAGTCCCCCGGACACCGGGTCATCCGGGCGCTGCGAATCCAGCCGCGGGCCGAAACGGTCGTAGCGGCCGCGCGCGGTGGCCAGGACGGTGCCGGCCAGGATCGTGGCGAACAGCCCGATGCCGATCACCAGCATGACGAGCATGTGGCTGCCCATGATCGCCTCACCGAGCTGGCGGGTGCTGTCAGCCGGGCGGGAGGTGTCCCGGGTCGGCCAGTCGATCGTCCAGATGCCGACGACGAGGACGACGAACGCACCCGCACCCGTCACGGCCGAGCCCTTGGCGTTGTGCACCATCGTCATCGGCATAAGCCCGGCCGGGTTCATCATGAACATGATCATGAAGACGGCCATGATCGCCATCTCGATCGTCATCATCAGCGCGGTCACGACGGCCAGGTAGACCAGGTCGAGGGCGAGCAGGATGCCCGCCACGGCGAGGAACGACGCCAGCAGGGCGAAGGTCGCCCGTGCCATCGAGTCGACGACGAAGACGGCGACCCCCGCGGCGACCGACAGGACCCCTAGGACGGCGACGGCCGTGATTGCCCAGCCGGAGAGATCGCTCAGCATCGGCTCCTCCTCACGCGTAGAACCCGTTCAGGACGAGGACGGCGACGACCAACGCCTGCAGCAGCGTCAGCGGGACGAGGACCATCCAGCCGACCTCCACCGTGCGGTCGGGCCGCAGCACCGGCATCCGTCGTCCCACCCAAACCAAAGCAGCGACGACGGCCAGCGTCTTCAGCAGGTGCCACAGTGGGCCGGGCAACCAGGGGCCGGAGTCGCCCCCGAGGAACAGCGCCGCCGCCATGGCCGCGCTCGCGCCGAGGAAGACGGCACGACCGGCCTCCACCAGCAGCCGGTCCACCCCGGACAGTTCCGAGGTGACGCCGCCGGCGATGTCGGCTGCGGCGGGTGCGGCGAACGGCCCCCAGAAGGCGAAGGCCGCGGCGCTGGCCACGAAGATCACGAAGGCGACCGGCATCGTGACCACGAACCACAGGCCCTCCTGCGCGGCCACGACGTCCGTCGTGCGCAGTGAGCCGGCCGCCAGGCCAGCCGTGATGAGCGCGAACATCAGCGGCAGCTCGTAGGCCAAGCCCTGGGCGAGGAATCGGTATCCACCGGTCAGCGCATGGACGGCGTTCGGGCCCCAGCCGACCAGCCACACCGCCGCCCACAGCAGTGCCTCCATGGCGTTGAACCACACGAGATCGGCGCTGGTCGACCACAGGGTCCGGCCAGCCACGGGTACCACCGCCAGAGACAGCAGCGCCAGTGTCGGCACAGCGACGCAGCCGATCCGCCACAGCAGCCGATCCGCCGCCAGCGTCGTCCGCCGCTGCTCGACCAGCAGACGCGCGCTCGAGCGGATCGGCTCGACAGCGGCCCCCGATGCGCCGAAGACGACGACGCGGTCGACCACCGCCACCACGAGACCGAGGACAAGTCCCAGCCCCACGACCCCGAGGACCGCCGGGGCCAGCCCCCACGCCTCCGCCAGAGTCTGCTCAGGCATGCAGGTGCTCCGGAGCCGACACCGCGGACACGGGGCTGAGGTCGAGGCTGGCCACGAGGAGCCGGGCGCTCCCGACTTCCGCGCCCTCCACCAGAGCCGCGACCTCGTCCAGTGACATCGCGGGCAAGTCCTCGACCGGCTGCCCCGACGCCATGTCGCACCAACGCCTGACCCGGTCCAGGGCGTCTCCCCCGGACCCGCGCCTCCCAATGCCCCCGGCCGTCCACGCCAAGGTCCGCGAACGGCTCACCCGCCGCGCCACGGCCTTAGCGAGCCGTTGCGCCTCATCTCGATCGGCCCCTTCGGCTACCCCGTCCCGGGCGCGGCGCGCGTCTCGGGCGGCGGTCGGCCAGCCGGCCACGTCCAGGAAGCGGGCGAGCCGGTCGAGTGCGGCCCCCTGGGAGTCGGACTGCTGTTGAGCGGCTGGGAGGATGCCGGCGTCGAGCCAGGTCAGCTCTGCAGAAGTGAGGACGTCACCCTGCAGCTCCGCCCGCAGGACCAGCCCCGTCGGCCAACCCGGCAGCACTGGCCCGAGCGCCACCTTGAGGACATCGAGTTCGAGGCCGTCCCGATCGGGGCCTGTCATGGCCATGGGCAGCCCGGCGACCTCACCACCGTGGTGCATTCCGTGGTCCATGCCCTCGTGACCACCACCGCCGTGGTCCATGCCCTCGTGACCACCACCGCCGTGGTCCATGCCCTCGTGACCACCACCGCCGTGGTCCATGCCCTCGTGACCACCACCGCCGTGGTCCATGCCCTCGTGACCACCACCGCCGTGGTCCATGCCCTCGTGACCACCACCGCCGTGGTCCATGCCCTCGTGACCACCACCGCCGTGGTCCATGCCCTCGTGACCACCACCGCCGTGGTCCATGCCCTCGTGGCCGGCGTGGCCCATGCCCTCGTCGTGGGCGTCCTCGTCCTCGTCGTTGCTAAGCAAGGAGGCCGGCGACGGCCGACCGTCCTCCTTCGTTCCTGATTCGGCCGGCCGGACCAGCGCAGCTCGGCCCTGGTCCAGAGCGACGGCAACGTCACCGGTGCCCTGCACTTCCACTCGGCGCCGCGGCTCGGGGACCTGGCTCCACAGCACGTCGACGGCTTCTGCAAGCTCCGGTCCGGGTTCGCCGAGGACGACCAGCAGGTCGGTGTCCGCAGGTGACACGGCGCACGGCCAGCCGCGCCGGTCCAACTCGGCCTCGACGGACCACCGGAGCGTCGTCGCACCCGGGGCGTCGACGAGCAGCACCCGCGGCCTCGCCAGCGCCCAGTTCCGCACTCGGGCGATCAGGTCCATCGCAGCGCACCTTCACGCCAGACGTAGGTGACACCGACGAGCAGCACGGCGAGGAAGCCGAACATCTCGACGACGGCCGTCGTCCCCATGTCCGCGACCACGACCGCCCACGGGTACATGAAGATCATCTCCATGTCGAAGGCCAGGAAGAGGACCGTGACCGCGTACCACCGCGCGTGGTAGCGAGACACGGCGTGCTGCTGTGGAAGCAGGCCTGACTCATACGGCAGCACGGCGGCGGGCCCCCGGGCGGTGCGCAACGCCGCCGACAGCGCGTACAGCCCGACGATCCAGGCCACGACCAGGACGGCCAGCGAGAGCAGCGCAACCATGGCGCTCTCCTCCCCTCAACGGAGATGCCGTTGGGAATGGCCGGTGCCGGGCGGCGGATACGACAACGTCATCCGGACGACCGTCCGGGTGTGCCCGACTGTAGGGGTGGTCGGAGATGTTCGCGCGGCGACGATCACCCTGCCTTGGCCGCCGCGCCAGCCTCGACACACCGACCGTTAATCGTCGTCGGGCGCCGCTTCCGAGAGGACGACCAACTGGCGGAGACAGTGCTCCCGCAGCGGCTCGGGAAAGCCCTCGGCCAGGCGGTAGTACACGACGCGACCCTGCTTCCGGTTGGTCACCAGTCCCGCCGTGCGAAGCAGCCGCAGGGCATAGCCGACGGCGTCCTCGTTGGCCTCCAGGGCCAGAGCCAGGTCGCCGACGCAGAGCTCCTCGACCATGTCGAGCGCGAATAGCACGCGGGCCCGGGTGGGATCGGCCATCAGGCTCAGCACGCTGGTCAGCTGGGCGGCTTCTTCCCGGCTGGGCAGCCGGGCACGGGCGTGCGCGACACGTTCCGGGTCGACCGGATGGGCGTGGTCAGGTTCGGACATCGAGAAACACCTCCAGGCCGCTCATACCCGTACGGGTCTGCGGGTACCGCCGGAATCGTCGGCGTCCGATCCGGGCGACATCCGAGCCGTCCGGCGCCGAGAAACCGAGGAGGCAACCATGACCGTGGCAGCCCAGATGCTCGACACCTACCCCAAGGACCTCGGCGGGGTGGACAAGCAGAAGCTCCTTGAGTGCATCGAGGCCTGCTTCGAGTGCGCCCAGGCGTGTACCGCTTGCGCCGACGCCTGCCTCAGCGAGGACATGGTCGCCGAGCTGACCAAGTGCATTCGCACCAACGCCGACTGCGCCGACGTCTGCGACACGACCGGCCGTGTGCTCTCCCGGCACACCGGCTACGACGCCAACCTCACCCGGGCGGTGCTCGAGGCCTGCGCTGCCGCCTGCAAGGCGTGCGGTGACGAGTGCGAGAGCCACGCCTCGATGCACGAGCACTGCCGGGTCTGCGCCGAGGCCTGCCGGCGCTGTGAGCGGGCGTGCCGGGACCTCATCAGCTCGCTGGGCTGACAGGGACTGCACGGTGGGTCGGCCTCGGCGGCGCCAGGCCAAGAGCGGCCCCAACGACGCCCCGGGGCCGAACCATCGCTCCAGCGGCGCTGGACGTCGAGCTGCCCCCGCCGACTGTCGAAGGCATCGTGGTCACAACGACACCCGACGCCATCGCTTCCGCAGATCGGCGCGCTCTTCGTCCAGTCGTCGGCGTCGCGGGCTGATGTCGCCCGATCGATGCCGAACAAGTCGGCACTTATGGCGAGTTCGTCGTGAGCGCAACCCCAGCTGTCCCGACGGCGGTATCGACTCTCCGGTTTATCCGTACGGCCGTACGGGCATCCAGACGTCCGACGTACGCCAACCAACGTCTACCCATGCAGCGGTCCGGGCCCGGGGGCCGACACCGCTGCCACTGCAACCACGCACATGTGACGTCGCGGGCTGCGGCGAACGGCTCGCGTGACGATGCAGTCAGTGGTTTGCGGAGTTCCTCCCCACCGACGACAGCAAGGACGGAGATCGGATCCATGGCGACCAAGAGGAGCGACGAGGCGAAGGAACACGGTCAGGACGGCGGCATGTCCCACGAGACGAAGATGTACCTGCGCTTCACAGCCATGATCACGACGTCCATGGTCGTCATGTACTTCACGATGTTCGCCGGCACGTGGGAGTGGAGTCACGTCCGGTTCAGCCAGAGCCGCGTGTTCATGGCGGTCACCATGGGCGGCACCATGGGCCTGATCATGCTCGCGTGGATGCTCAACATGTACAAGAACGTGAAGGGCAACATCGCGATCGTGGCGGTGAGCCTGCTGCTGCTGGGTGGCGGAATCGCGCTGGACCGCAGCCAGGCCACCGTGCAGGACTCCGCCTGGATGAGTGCGATGATCCCGCACCACTCGCTGGCCATCACCCGGTCCGAGCGCGCCGACATCACCGACGTCCGGGTGTGCCAGCTCGCCGTCGAGATCATCAAGGCCCAGGAGCGCGAGATCGCCGAGATGGAGTGGCTGATCCAGGACATCGAGGAGAACGGGAAGGCCGCCACGACCGAGGAGGCGCAGGCCCGCGCCGTTCCCGACTTCGAGGGTTCGGCCCTGCGGGACTGCGCGTCGGAGTGATCGCGGTAAGGCCGGCCACATGTCCATGACGGTGACGACTCGAGCAGGGGTCTCCGGCCGGTGGCCACGGTCCCGGTCTTGTCCGGGACCGTGACCACCCTGAGCACCTTCGGGCCTTTGATGAGGACGCCGAGCTGCGCCACAGCCGGCACTTACAGCGCGGCGGCTCCCGAAGGGGCGCCACCCGAGTCGTGCCGACACAAGGCCACTTTCGGTCAGCTGCCTGCGGTGCCGCCGCCCGCGTGGCGGACGTCGGAATGGGCCGGCGATGGGCCGCTAGCGGTACCCCACGACCAGCCTCCGGGCGCAGACTTTCAGCTGCAGCCGCAGCCACACCCGGACGTCTGGTCACCAGCCCCTGCGAGCAGGTTGGCGGGCTCGGCTACCTGATACCCGGCTTCTTCAACGGCAGCGCGCACGGCACCGTCGTCCACATCGGCCACGGCGCTGACGGCGAGTCCACCGGTGGCGAGATCGACGCTGACGTCGGTGACGCCGGGGACCTGGCGGACCTCTTCGGTCACGGAGTTGACGCAGTGGCCGCAGGTCATGCCGACGACGCTGTACGTGGCGGTGCTCATCTCGAGTTGTCCTTTCGATTCCTCATGTACGTGCATTGCCGTGGATGTTCGTTCTGGTGGTCCTGTCTCAGGAGCGGACCCGGCCGGCGATGGCCTCGATCACCTCGCGGATCATCTCGTCGGCCTCGACCACGGACTGGAGGCCTCGTACCTCCCCTTCCATCCGACGAAGGGGCCTGAGGTAGTCGTCCTTGCGCTGCTGCATGTAGCCGCGAGAACTGCTGGCCTCTGCGTGGCCCGTGACAGGTTCCTGCGCCGACCGACGGATACCCCCCGCCAGTACCCACGCCTTGGAAACCTATACCCCCAGGGGGTGTGATGCAATGACGCATCAAGTGCTCACCCGAGCAGGACCTGGGAGGGCATCGCCCGGTGCGGCAGCAGGAGAGCCTTTCGGCTCCCTGCGCTGACTCATACCCGCCACGCCTCAGTCCTCCAGGACCACTTCAAAGGTCAGTCCGCCGTCGTCCGACTCCACCAGCGCCGTGGTCGTGACGACGGTGATCCTCAGCGAGGCCCCCACCGAGGACGTCGCCGCCACAGCCTGCGGGGGTGATTCCAGCTTGGGCCCCGCCTGCCAGGTCCGGGCTGCGTCCGCGCTCGTCCACACCGCACCGGACGAGTCCACCCCCGCGACGTTCATGCCGTCGTCAGCCCAGTCGACCACCTGGAGGAGCGGCGCACCGTCGTTCCGGACCCACGACCTACCGCCGTCGAGGGAGCTGAGGAGCCCCTGCTCCGTGGTGGCGAGGATCGTCCGCCCGTCCGGTGCCGCGGCGAGTGCTGCCGGAGCTGCTGGGATCAGTAGTTGCTCCCACTCTTCGCCGTCGGCGCTACGCACGAGTGAGCCGTCGTAACCGAGGATCCCGGCATCGCTGACAGTCAGCGCATGGAAGTCGGACTCCCCCTGCCGGGATCGCGGTTCCCACGTCCGGCCGCCGTCCGTCGACTCGATCAGCCCGACCGGCTCGGGCAGGTCGGCGTCCGGCCCGGGGTGACCTGAGGCGAGGAAGTGCCCCGGTCCGCGGACGGCGAATCCCATCAGGTCGATGACCGGGCCTATATGGGTTGACTCGCCGTCATCGCCCACGTCGAAGAGCCCGTCGTGCGTGGCCAGGAGCAGCCGCCCGTCAGCTGGGTCGATCGCGACACCGTGGATGTGACTGGACGGCAGCATGCCGGCTGTCGCTCCGGCGGCGGCTGCTTCCGACTGTCCGGACGAGGAGGTGCAACCAGCGAGGAGCAGCGCCGAGGCGGCCGCTGCAGCCGTCGCGACCAAGGGACGCCGCGCCGGCCCCGCCGGTGAGTACTTGTCGGTCACAGAAATGACTCTCCCCATCCAGTGGCCGCGAGCCATGCCCGAAGCCAGAACATCAATCGATCCCAGTAGCCGGTGAGCAGCAGAATGCCGAGCACGATCAACAGGCCGCCGCCGATCCGTGTCACGGTGTGGGCATGTCGGCGCGCCCAAGCGGACACGCCAACGACGCGACGGGCACCGAGCGCCATCGCCACGAAAGGGATCCCCAAGCCGAGGCAATAGGCCAACCCGAGCACTGCACCACGAAGCGCGGAGGCCTCTGCGTAAGCGAGGGTGTTGACCGCGGCGAGCGTGGGTCCCAGGCACGGCGTCCACCCCAACCCGAAGACGACGCCGAGCACGGGCGCGCCGGCTAGGCCACCGGACGGCCGGTGGTGCAGACGGCGTTCTCGCTGCAGCCAGGGAAGCAGGCCGAGGAACGCCAGCCCCATGCCGATGGTCACGACACCGGCCACCCGGGTCAGCACCGGTGCCCACTCCAGCAGCAGCCGACCCAGGCCACCGAACAGGGCGCCGAAAGAGATGAACACCAGGCTGAAGCCGGAGACGAAGAGCAGGGATCCGATCAACATTCTTCGTCTGCCGGGGCTGCGGACCGCCGTCCTGACGGCGCCCGTGCCGTCGCCTGCAGATGCCGCCACCGGTGTCCCTGTTCCGAGAGCGGGTACGGCTCCCCTGCCCCTCGGTTCTTCCGCATCCACTGCCGTTCCGGCGAGCCCCGCGATGTAGCCGACATATCCGGGAACCAGGGGCAGGCAGCAGGGCGAGGCGAAGCTGATCAGGCCGACCAGCGCGGCCACGGCGAAGGCCACCAGCAGCGACCCATCGGTGACGATGTCGGCGAACAAGTTTCCGAGGTCGGTCATCCTCCGGTCTCCTGCATGAGGCTCGACAGCACCGACTGAAGGTCGTCTCGTGCCACGGCCCCGGTATAGACACCGGCGACCCGTCCCTCCGTGTCGAGCACGATGGTCGACGGGACGACGTTGGCCGGGAAGCCCCGGAAGGCCATGGCGACCTCGCCCCGCGGGTCGAACATCGACGGATACTCCGCGCCCACGTTGGTCATGAAGGCGCTGGCCATCTGCCGGTCGTCTTTCACGTCGACGCCGAGGAATTGCACGCCCTGGTCGCGCACCTCCGCGTAGACGGCCTGGAAGTCGGGGGTCTCGACGCGGCAGGGGGCACACCATGATCCCCAGAAGTTGAGCACGGCGATGTCCCCGTCCAGGTCGGCCGAGTCGAACGGTGTGCCATCGAGAAGTTCGCCGCTAAAGGATGGCGCGACTGCGCGCCTGGTGGCTTCGATCACCTCGCCAGCAGAGGTGGCGCCGTTGAACTCGTAGCGGGTCCCGGGCGTGGTCTGGTCGACGTCGCTGGACGAGCAACCGGCAAGGGTGAGGAACAGGGCCGAGACGGCCAAGAGTGCGAGGCGACGAGGCGCACGAACAGATCTGGTTGAGCCACGCATGCCAGCGCGCATGGGGTAGTCCTTCGAAACGGAGGGGCTGACGTTGAGGGAGCGCTCCGGCTCTACGGCCGAAGCGCGAAGCCGCGAGGCCGCGCAAGCTGTCGACGGGGTGGCGCTGCCCCGAAGCTGGAACAGCGCCACCCCGTCGCGGCGTCATCCGCCCAACTGAGTCAGCAGCGTCTGCATCTCCTCGATCTCAGCGGTCTGGGACTCGACGATCTCCCGAGCCATCTCGACGGCGTCCGGGTTGGAACCGTCGGCGATCTCGGTCTCCGCCATGTCCACGGCGCCCTGGTGGTGCGGGATCATCATCTCGAGGAACATCCGATCGAACTCAGCGCCGGAGGAAGAGTCCAGCGCTGTCATGTCCTCCTGGGACATGCCTTCCATGTCCATGCCGCCCGAGCCGTGGTCCATGCCGCCCATGTCCTCCTCGGGCAGCGGCTCGCCCCACGCCTCGAGCCAGCCGGTCATCGTCTCGATCTCCGGCCCCTGCGCCGCCTCGATGCGATCGGCTAGGTCGATCACCCTCGGGTCCGAGGCCCGGCCATCGGCGAGCTGAGCCATGCGAAGGGCCCCCTCGTGGTGCGGGAGCATGCCCTGGACGAAGGCCACGTCGGCGTCGTTGTGGGCGGTGGAGTCGTTGGCGGAGCTGTCGGCGGCGGCGGTGCCCTCGGCGCTGCTCCCAGCACTGGCGCCTTCGCCTCCGTCGGAGCAGCCGGCCAGCACGATGGCGCCTGTCATGAGTCCGCCGGCAAGGCGGACAAGTCGAGCGGTGGTGCGCGTCATTGCAAGTCTCCTGGGTCGGTGTCATAGGCATGCGGAACGGACCCGACCGAGCACATGGCTGGCGGGTCTGGGCATTCGGCCTAGATCCGGAGGAGACAGAGAGCGGAAAGATCCGGTGGCCGCGGGAGCCTGGACCACCAGGCGTGCCACAGCACTGAGGGCGCCCTGGCACGGACGACGGAGCCTGGAACTCGTCGGATCAGCGCAGCCACGCCCAGAAGGACCACGCCGGTCAGAAGCACCGCGAGACAGACCGCCCCGAAGGCGGTACCGGACGTCGACGGACTGTCGTGCGGCGGACCGGATATGGCGGCGACAGGACCCGCGCCCGGGACGACGCCGGGCGACTGATACCCCACGACCGTGAGCGCCGGCCAGACGAACTCTGCCGACGCTACGCCGTGGACCACGGGCATCGCGGATGCCGCCGTCCCGTGGCCGGCGTCCATGTCGGCCGCCATGCACTGAACACCGTGCATGGAGAAGACAGCAGCGAGCAGCAGCAGCGCCCACACGCGTCGCGCCGACATCCCACCTCCCAACGACTGACTTCAGGCTACTAGGCCGCGTAGTACTCCCTGCCGCCATGAGGCGGTTCGCCTCACGGCGACAGTTCGCGGTCCAGCCTTCAGACGATGCGTCGCGCCCCCGCGTAACCCGACATGTCGACAGAGCCGACCTTGACAGGTTCACCGAACGTAGATGCGTGGACCATCTGTCCACCGCCGATGTAGATGCCGATGTGGCTCACCGGACTGTAGAAGTAGACGAGGTCCCCCGCCTGGAGCTCCGCCCTCGGGACCGCTTGGCCCATGGTGGCCTGCATCCTGCTGGAGTGCGGCAGCGAGATCCCCGCTGCTGCGAAGGCGTATTGGGTAAGCCCGGAGCAGTCGAAGGAGTCGGGTCCCGCCGCGGCCCAGACGTAGGGGTCCCCGAGCTGGGCCATTGCGGTGTCGACGGCAGCCTGCGCCGCAGCGCTGTCGGCCACCACTGCACTGGGCGGCGGCGCGGCCAGCGTCCGTCCGCCGTGGGCAGCGTCGGCCTCTTCCCGCTGCGCGGCTGTCAGCGCCGTGTACTGGGCTTGGTATTCGGCGATCTCCGACTGCAGGTCCGCCTGCTGAGCGGCGACCTCGTCAACCTGCTGCTGCGCCTCGGCAGCTGCCTTCTCGGCCGCCGCCTGCGCCTCCTCGGCCGCGGTCCGAGCGATCGCGACTCGGTCGAGAACGTCGTTGTGGTGGCCGGCCACTGATTCCAGGAGGGCGATCCGATCGAGGAACTCCTCGGGGGATCCGCTGGTCATGAACGCCTGGACGGCGCCGAGTCCGTCTCCCGTGTACGCGGTCTGTGCGACGGCTGCCAGTTGGTCACTCAGCGCGGCCAGTGCCGCCTCGGCTGCGGCGACTTCATCCTGAGCCACCGCCGCCGCCATCTGCTGTGACTCGAGGTTCTCGCGCGCCTCGTTGAACTGCTCGGTGAGAACTTCCAGCTCGTGGCCGCGCTCGGCGACGAGAGAAGCTGCATCCTCGGCTGTGACGGGGTCACCCGGCGCTGCCGCCGCAGGGGCGGAGGCGAGATCGATCCCGACGACGGCGATGACAGCCAGGAGCAGAGTGCGCTTTCGCCACTGTGGGCCGGAGCGGGTCACGGGCAGGGAGTCGCGATGGGTAGTCGCCACGGCGGGCGGCTCTCCTGTCTTCCAGTGGCCGCCTACCGAGTTAGCTGACGGATTCGGGCGGGAAGACGCCCTACCTGCGGCCGGCAGTTCGGCTCGCAGGATTCACCCCAGTACTGCGGTGGGTCCCCGGTCTCGGACGGTCGCCCGTCCTGCGTTCGGCGGCGCCCGGACGGGCCTCCATGTGCGGAGGACGACTGCCGAACCGAGCCTCGCCAACATAGGTGCGTGACCGTTTCGTGACAACTATGCGGGCCAAATAGTTGCCGTGTCGGAGACGACGGTTCCTGAGCCTTGCGGCCCACTGCGGCCATGCTGGAACGAGGACTCCCTCGCCGACTGCCAGTAGTGTGCAGCGACCGATACACCGTGGAACGTGCGAGACCGCTCCCGACACGACTCCGCCGCTCCGACGCACGGAGAGCGTGCTGCGGCACTAACGAAGGAGCACCGGTGCCACCGCTGGGCAAGCTGGAGGCGGCCGTCATGGGCGTCCTGTGGTCGGCCGACGCCGCACTGACCGTGCGGGAGGTTCTCGAGCGGCTGCCCGTGCAGCGGAACCTGGCCTACACGACGGTCATGACGGTGTTGAGCACCCTGCACCGCAAGGGGATGGTGGATCGCGAAGCGGTCGGCCGCGCGTACAGCTACCTCCCGGCACGAAGCCGGGAAGCAGCGGCCGCGGCATCACTGCGAGAGATCCTCGAGGCCTCGGAGGATCCACGGTCGGTCCTCCTGCACTTCGCCGAAACCGCGACCGACGAGGAATCCGAAGTCCTCCGTGACGGCCTCGCCAAGCGGAGTGCTGAACCGTGACCGCGGTCGTTGCTCTCATCGCCGGCACTCTGTTGTTCGGCTGGCACGGCCACCGCGTGCTGATGTGGCTCGCGGATCGGCGCCTGGATCCGACGATCCTGCTCACCGGCTGGGTTCTGTCGACGCTGGGCTTCGCCGCCTCGCTGTTCGCCATGCTCAGCCTGGTGGCCCTACCCGTCGACGAGCATCATGCCGGCACCTTCGGTCTGGCCGGAGACTGCTGGATGGCCCTCTCCTCCGGAGTCCTGCCAGGGACCGCGGAGGCTGTCGCCGCCGCGGGGGTGGTGACTGCCGCGTTCATCGCCTCCAGAGTCGGCCTCGTCATCCACAGAAGACTTCGGCGTCGGCGGCGCAACGCCCCGCACCTGCAGCAGCTGCGCCTGCTGGCCGCCGGCTGCCGGGCGCATGACCCACTCTGGATCGAGGACGAGCGCCCCATGGCACTCTCCATCGGCGGACGCTCTGGTCTGATCGTCATGAGCCGGGGATTGCGGGATCAACTGACACCCGCGGCCGTGCACGCCACCCTTGAGCACGAACGCGCCCACCTCAGGGGCCGACACCACCTCATCCTGGCCATCCTCGAGACACTCGCCCTGGCTCTGCCGTGGTGCCCTTTGCTGCGTGCAGCGCCTGAAGCCGCGCGAGACCTCGTGGAATTGGCTGCGGACAGCCGGGCAGCCCGCCATTGTGGACCGTCCGCGGTCCGCGAAGCCTTGTCTCGCCTGACCGGTCACCCACTGCCTGTCGGAGCTCTCGCCATGGCCGGGCGCCTGACTGCGGCGCGACTCCAGCGGCTCTCCACAGGCAGCATCGGGGGAAGCGGACTCAGCCGACTGGCTGGTTGCACGGCGGTTGCGGCCGGGGCCCTGGCGTTGCCCACGGCCGCCGCCGCGCTGGCCGTCAGTGTCGTGCAGTGCGCCTTTGCCTGACATGCTCCAGGACACCGACCACAGCGCCTGATCCCCTCCAGCGGCATTGGAGGCGATTCACTGAGTTTCCAGTACCTGACCAGAAGGGCGCACCGCCCCGGCCGCCCCGCCAGACCGGGGGTCGGGGCGGGGCTCTCCTCATCCCTGTCCGAGCGCACACGCCCGCCGGTGTCTTGCCCTTTCAGCGCACGTCGATTCCGGGCGCTGTACAGGAGAATGTGCTGCCCCCCCCCGTAGTCGAAGTCTGGCCTTCTAGGTAGGCCTTTTCCCCTGCCGCGGCGGCCGGTTCCAGTCGACCAGGCAATAACTACAAGGACGTGGCGAATCAAAGCTCGCCGGCGGCGTCACCGCTCCGGCGCAGGACAGGGCCAGCGACACGGCTGGCGGCGAAGCCGACGGCGGCGGCGAGCAGGAGAAGGACGCCGCCGAGGTAGTAGACGGCGCGGATCCCCATGGTGTCGGCGAGCAGCCCGCCGATGCCGAGGCTGGCCAGGCGCCCGGTCTGCCAGAGCAGGTCCATCAGGGCGAAGACCCGTCCGCGCGTGCGGTCGGCCACGTGCGACTGGAGCAGGCTGTTGAAGGTGACGGCGCCGGTAGAGGTTCCGACGCCGTACACGGCCAGGGCGGCGGCGGCGACCGGCAGCGAGCGGACCGAGGCGAGCACCAGGTCGACCACGCCCCGCAGCACATAGGGGCCGAACACGTACAGCGGCCGGCGTGGATCGGGGATGAACCGCAGCAGGAGGATGGGCCCAAGGGCAGCGCCGACGCCGATCGCGCCGACCAGGATTCCGTAGGCATCCGCCGGTGCCCGAAGGTGCTCGGCGGCGAGGACGACCAGCAGCGCGCTGGTCGCCCCGGCCGACAACGCGGCCAGCAACTGTCCGATGGCAAGCGCGCGCAGCAGCCGGTCGCGGCCGACCAGGGCCACGCCGTTGCGGGCGTCGGCGAGCAGCCGGCGGCGGCCGACCTCGCCCGGCGGCTCGACCAGCCGCAGGCCGCGCAGCGCCAGCGCCGAGACGACGAAGCTCGCGGCGTTGATGCCGAACGCCCAGCCGGGACCGACCAGGGCAACCAGGCCTCCCGCCAGCGGCGCAAGGACGACCTGCGACAGCACCGCCGCGGTCCAGACGGCGCTGTTGGCGGCGACGATCTCCCGGTCGGCCACGACCGAGGGCAACACGCTGTTGGCCGCGGGGTTGAAGAACGCCGCCCCGGCGGACAAGCCGAACGCGACCGCGTAAATGACCAGCGGGTCGTCGTGCCAGACCACCAGCACGCCGGCCAGGGCGGCACGGAGTACGTCGGCGGCAACCATCACCTGGACGCGGGGCAGCCGGTCGACGACCACGCCGGCAATCGGGGCGATGAGCAGCACCGGGACGATCTCGGCGACGACGACGCCCGCCACGCCCAGCCCCGAGCCGGTCAGCCGGTAGATCAAGATGGCCAGCGCAACGAAACTGAAGATGTCACCCCACTGGCTGACCGTGCGCGCCGCCCAGAGCCGCCGGAATTCCGGCTGGGCCAGCACCGCACGCATCCCCGGCCGCCGCTCCTCGTCCGCCACGCCCCTCCTGTCCTTCGTCACCGGAGTTCCACTGCCCCACCGTCCGGGGCTGAGCCTCGCTCAGCCCTCACCGGGTTGGCCCGTCCTTGTGAACGTCCGGGCTCCCCGTACTGCCGTCCAGGCACTCCGACACTGGCACCTGAGCGAACGCAACCGACCCGCAGTGCCCAAGCAGGATGCCTCCGCTCATGCGCAGCAGCTGGTCGGCTTGTCGGTGCGGAACAGTCCGGCGGCGATGCGCAGCGCTTCGCTCATCGTGAGGTAGGGCGCCCACGTGTCGGCCAGGTCGTCGACGGTCAGCCCAAACTTGATCGCGTAGGTGGCGGCAAGCATCACGTCACCGGCGCCGTCGAGTACGGCGTGCACGCCCAGCACCTTGCCGGTGTCGGCGTCGATGACCAGCTTGAGGGCGCCGCGGGTGTCCCGGTTGGCCAGCGCCCGCGGGATGTCCTGCGCGCCGAGCACCCGGCAGTCGCAAGCGTGACCGCGCGCGAGCGCCTGCTCCTCGGTGAGGCCGGCACTGCCCAGCTGCGGCGTCGTGAACGTCACCCCGGGCAGTCCGCGGTAGTCCACGGTTGTCGGCGCACCAAGCGCTCCTGCGGCAGCGGCGTGCCCGGTCTGCGCGGCGACGTAGACGTACTGCGGCGCCCGAGAAACGTCGCCGGCAGCGAAGATCCGCGGATTCGTGGTGCGCTGGTGCGCGTCGACCACGACGAAGCCCCGCTCATCGGTCGTCACCCCCGCCGCCTCCAGACCCAGGTCGCCGGTGTCGGCGTACCGGCCGGTGGCCACCAGAAGTCGCTGCCCTTGCGCCTCCCGGCCGCCGCTTGTCGTGACCACGATGCCGTCGGCGCTGCCGGCCACGGCCACCCCGCGCTCCTCGACCACGGTGATGCCGTCGTCGGCGAACACCTCACGCAACACCGCAGCGATTTCTGGCTCCGTGTGCGGCGCGAACCGGCCCACGACGGTGACCTGCACGCCCAGGTGCGCGAAGAGCTGCGCCTGCTCCAGCCCGACGTAGCCGCCGCCCAGCACGACCAGCGACTCCGGCAGCCGGGTCAGCTCCATCGCCGTGGTGGAGGTCACGTAGTCGACGCCGGCCAGGCCGGGCAGGTCGGGGATGTGCGGGGCCGCGCCGGTGGCCACCACGTACGCAGGCGCCACCAGTGGCTGCCCGTCGACCTCGAGGGTCTGCTCGTCGACGAACCGGGCGTGCCCGTACCGGACGGGGAAACCGTGCGCCTCGGCGACGTCGGCGTACTTGAGCTGCCGCAGCCGGTCGATGAGCTCCTGCTTCTGCTCGGTCAGTGCGGCCATGTCCACGTCGCCGGCGCCGGTCGGCACCGCCGGGAACGGGTTGACCTGGGCACGGTGCCGCCGGCCGGCGGCGGCGAGCAGGTTCTTGCTCGGTACGCAGCCGATGTTCAGGCAGGTCCCACCCAGCGGTCCATGCTCGACCAGCACGGCGGACTTGCCGCGGGAGCGTGCCTCGATGCCGGCAGCCATCGCCGCCCCGCCGGTTCCGATGACTACCAGATCGACTGCGTCCACGTGCCGCTCCTCCGCTTGGCTCGATGACCTGGTAGCCGACGCTAGGGCTTCCACTGGGCTGGAAGGTCAAGTCGTAGGGTGCGCCGGTGCGTATCGGCCAGCTCGCCGCCCGAACCGGGCTGACGACCAAGACGATCCGGTTCTACGAATCCGCCGGCGTACTTCCCGCACCGGCTCGGCGTCCCTCCGGCTACCGGGACTACGACGAGGACGCCGTCGACCGGTTGGCATTCGTCAAAGCGGCCCAAGCCGCCGGGCTCAGCCTGGCCGAGATCCGCGAGATCATCACCGTCCGGGCGAGCAGCGGAGCTCCGTGCCAGCACGTCCTCACCCTGCTGGACAGCCACGCCGCCGACCTCGACCGGCGCATCGCCGAGCTGACCGCGTTACGCGCGGACGTCGAACGGCTCCGCTCCCGGGCGGGCACCCTGGACCCGGCCACGTGCAGCCCCGCCGCCGTCTGCCAGGTGATACCCGCCGACGTCGTTGCACGGCACGTGCCCACCAGCTGACGCCGGGTCACGCGTCCTGGCGCCGGCAGGGATGCCGAGAGCGCGGGACACCCGGTTCAGCGCCGTCAGGTCGTGCCGGTGGCCCCGGCCCTGCTCGATGCGCTGGCAAGTCATGATCGGCACGCCTGCCAGCTGGGCCAGTTGCTCCAGGGACAGGCCGCGGGCCAAGCGCAGCACCCGCAGCGTAGGGCGAGCCGGGTCGACGTCGTACAGAGCGACCGGGTCAACGCCGAGGGCGGCTGCCAGCCGCGGCACGTACCGCGCCTGCGGTGCGTGCGCGCCCCGCCTCCAGTCCCGGACGCGGTCGGCCGAGCGCACGCCGGCCTGCTGGGCGAGATCTTCGCGGGTCAACCCGGCGGCGAGCCGAGCGTGCCGCAGCCGGTCGCCGCAGAAGTGCCCCACCGGCGCATCGTGACACCGGCCGTGGGTTCATCACCACCGGTTCGTCCCAGTCCTCGACCTCGCTGACGCCGCTCCTAGTGTCGCTCCATGGCTCCCGGTGGCGGCTTGCGAGTCCTCGACCGCCGCCGGCGGGACCACTGGAGTCACCTCGGCTGCCTCTGGGCCATGGGGCCGGCTCGGCTGCGCCGATCAGGAGCTCCCCGTGGCCACCGGTCTCGCCGGAGTGGCCGCTGGCCGTTCGGTCATCTTCGTCAGCCGCCGTACCTCGGCGGTATCCATCTCCAGCAGCGCGGCCGCCCGCTCAGCCGAGACATCCTCGGCCAGGAGGGCGCGCAGCGTCTCAGCGAGCGTCGCCGTCGCCGCCTGCAGCCCCTGCTCGGTCTCCCGTCGCGCCTCCAGGGCCACGAGCGCCTCGGCCGTCGCCTGCTCGACCCGACGGTCGTGTTCATCGCGGGCGGCGTCCAGGGCCCGTCGTCGCTCCCGCGCCTTCGTCAGCGCCGCCGCCTGCCGACTCACCGTTCTGGCCACCGCTTCCTCCGCTCTCTCAGCTGACCGACCGCCGGATCGTCACACGCCCTCATGACACGGCTGCCGGCTCGAGCGTCACCCCAGCAGGCCGACGTCTGGAGCCGGCGTCACCCCGACCCCTCCGACCTGACACACCTCATGCATCACGGCCCGGACCGCCGCTTGTCGATGCGCCGCGGCGCCGGAGCGTGGCAGAGGTGCTCGCGATTGTCGGGTCGTGATGACGCTGCACAAGCTCACCGCGGGGGACGGATACACGTATCTGACCCGCCAGGTGGCTGCGCACGACGCCACGACCCGCGGGTTCGACAACCTGGGCGACTACTACAGCGAGAAGGGCGAGGCTCCGGGCGTCTGGATGGGACGCGGGCTTGCCGCCGTGCCCGATTTTACGGTCGGTGACCGGGTCACCGAGGCGCAGATGGTCGCGCTGTTCGGGGAAGGGCGACACCCCAATGCCGACCAGATCGAGCGCGATGCACAGCTTGCTGGGAAGACCCCCCAGCAGGTCGATCAGGCCAGCCGCCTGGGCGCGCCCTACCGGATTCACGAGCAGGCCAACGTGTTCCACCGCCGCTCGGCAGGGGCGTTCCGCGACCACAACACCGCGCTCGGCCTGCCCGCCGACACCCCCGTGCCGGCCGAGGAACGAGCCCGCATCCGCACCGAGCTGGCCTCGACGATGTTCGTCGAGACCTACGGGCGTCCGCCGGCCGACGCCCGCGAACTCTCCGGTCATCTGGCCCGCATCTCCCGGCAGGCCACCACCGCGGTCGCCGGGTACGACCTGACGTTCAGCCCGGTCAAGAGCGTCTCCACGCTGTGGGCGATCGCCCCGCCAGAGGTCGCAGCCGTCATCGAGCAGGCGCACGCCGACGCGGTGGCAGACACCCTGACCTGGTTGGAGGACCACGCCGCCTACACCCGCACGGGCCGCAACGGTGTGGCGCAGGTGGAGGTACGCGGGCTGATCGCGGCGGCGTTCACCCATCGCGACTCACGGGCCGGCGACCCGGATCTGCACACCCACGTGGCCGTCAGCAACAAGGTGCAGACCCGCGACGGGCGGTGGCTAGCGCTCGACGGTCGGCTGCTCTACAAGAACAACGTCACCGCCTCCGAGCGGTACAACACCCGCCTGCAGGCTCTGCTCACCGAGCGGCTCGGCGTCCGCTTCGCCGACCGTCCCGGCGCCGACCCGAGCAAGCGCCCGGTGCGCGAGATCGTCGGCGTCGATGGCGAGCTGCCCAGCCTCTGGTCGTCGCGGCGGGCGTCGATCGATAGCCGCCGCGCGGAGCTGTCGGCGCAGTTCCAGGCCGACCACGGGCGACCGCCGACGCCGAAGGAGGCCGTGTCCCTGGCGCAGCGGGCCAACCTCGAGACCCGGCAGCGTAAGCACCAGCCCCGCTCCTACGCCGAGCAGCGCGCCGCCTGGCGCACCGAGGCGCTGGCGGTGCTGGGCGGCGAGAGCGGCCTGCGCGACTACCTCCGGGGTGCACTCGCCCCCCGCCGCGGACCCGAGGCGAAGCGCCCGACGCGCAGATGGATCGACCAGACCGCCCAGCACGTGCTGTCGGCGGTGCAGAGCTCGCGTGCGACCTGGCAGGTCAACCACGTCCGCGCCGAGGCCGAGCGGCAGGCTCGCGCCGCCGCGATCCGGCTGACCGACCTCGACGGAGCCACCGACGCCGTCGTCGAGAGAGCGCTGTCCCTGTCGACGCCGTTGGGCAGCCGTGAGCCGGTGGCCGAGCCAGCCGCGCTACGCCGCTCGGACGGCAGCTCCGTCTACACCGTGGCCGGTTCGGCGCTGTACACCTCGACCGAGATCCTCGCCGCCGAGCGCGCCATCCTCGCCGCGGCCGGACGCCGTGACGGACGCGTGGTGCCGGCTGCGGCCGTCGACGTCGCACTGCTGGAGTCCACCGCCAACCGGATCGAGCTCAACCCCGGCCAGGTGCAGCTGGTCCGCCAGCTGGCCACCTCCGGCACCCGGGTGCAACTGGCACTGGCCCCGGCAGGCACCGGGAAGACCACCGCCCTGCGTGCGCTGTCCGCGGCATGGCGGGCCGACGGTGGCAACGTCGTCGGCCTTGCTCCCTCGGCAGCTGCGGCGGCGGCGCTGGGTGAGGAGGTCGGCACCGACACCGACACTCTCGCCAAGCTGATCCACGCACTATCCACCGGCAACGCCGTCCCGCCCTGGGTCAAGCGCATCGGCCCGGACAGCCTCGTGGTCGTCGACGAAGCGGGCATGGCCAGCACCCTCGACCTGGCCCGGGCGATCGCGTTCATCACCGAGGCCGGCGGGTCGGTCCGGCTGATCGGCGACGACCAGCAGCTGGCGGCGATCGGCGCCGGCGGAGTGCTGCGCGACATCGCCGCCGCTCACGGTGCGGTCACCCTCTCGCAGGTCCTGCGCTTCACCGACCCCGATACCGGTGCTCCTGACCACGCCGAGGGCGCCGCGTCCCTGGCGTTGCGCGACGGCGACCCGGCCGCCCTCGCCTACTACATCGATCACGGACGCGTGCATGTCGGGGACCTGGCCACGGTGACCGACGACGCCTACACCGCCTGGTCGAACGACCGCGCCGCCGGGCGCGACGCCATCATGCTGGCGCCCACCCGCGAGCTGGTCGCCGAACTGAACACCCGCGCCCGCCGCGACCGCCTCGCCCAGCAGAACGGCGCGATCGGTCCCCAGGTCACCCTCGCCGACGCTTCGCAGGCCTCCGCCGGCGATGCGGTCATCACCCGCCGCAACGAGCGCACCCTCCCGATCGGCGCCACCGACTGGGTCAAGAACGGCGACCGGTTCACGGTCACCGCCGTCCGCGACACCGGCGCCCTCGACGTCGTCCACCAGCGCACCGGACGGCGCCTCACCCTGCCCGCCGACTACGTCAGCGACCACGTCAGCCTGGGCTACGCCACCACCGTGCACGGCGCGCAAGGCCTCACCGCCGACACCTGCTACACCGTCGCAACCGGCGAAGAGTCGCGCCAACTGCTCTACGTCGCCCTGACCCGCGGCCGACACGCCAACCACCTCTTCCTCACCACCGCCAGCGACGGCGACCCGCACAGCGTGATCACCCGCGACGCGCTGCTGCCGCCCACCGCCGTCGACGTCTTGACTCGTGTGCTGGCTCGCGATGGCGCCCCGACCTCAGCCACCAGCCAGGCCCGCGAGCTGACCGATCCCGCCGCTCTGCTTGCTTGCGCCGCAGATCGGTACTACGACGCGCTCAACACCGCCGCGGAGGAGCGCCTGGGCCTAGAGGTGCTCGAGGCCATCGACGCTGCCGCCGACGCCGCGATGCCGGGCCTGACCACGCAGGCGGCCTACCCCGTCCTGCGCGCGCACCTGGCGCTGTGCGCCGTCTCCGGTCGTGATCCCTCCGACGTCCTCCGGCAGGCCCTGGCCTCGGATCGACGTCTGGACGACGCCCGCGATGTGGCCGCGGTCCTGGACTGGCGTATCGACCCCACCGGACGACACTCACCCGGGACCGGCCCCCTGCCGTGGCTGCCTGGCCTTCCGAAGACGCTCGGCGACGACCTCGAGTGGGGCCCCTACCTCGCCGACTCCGCCGATCAGGTCAGCTCACCGGCCGTCGATGTCGCCGCCCGTGCACGCGCCTGGACCCCCACCAGCGCTCCCGCGTGGGCGCTTCCGCTCATCGACCGCGATCCCCAGCTGGTCGCCGATCTCGCCGTCTGGCGCACCGCCCACAGCGTTGACGACGCCGACCGCCGTCCCACCGGCCCGGCGCTGCCGCGCGCCGCTGACGCCCGGGCCCAGCGGGCGCTTGACGACCGCGTCACGCGGCTGCTCGGCGACGGGCGCGCGCTCACCGCGCGCTGGGCACCGCTTGTCGACAGCATCGACCCACGCATCGCCGGCGACCCCTACTGGCCGGTCCTGGCCGAGCGGCTCGCCGCCGCCGACCGCGTCGGCATCGACATCACCGCGCTCGCCCGGGCCGTCGCCGCCGAACGTCCCCTGCCGGACGAGCAGCCCGCCGCCGCGCTGTGGTGGCGCCTGTGTCGGCACCTCTCCCCCGCCGCGATGACCGCCACCGATTCCTACGTCCCGGAGACGCTGCGCCCGGACTGGACCCCGGTTCTGGCCAGCGTCCTCGGCTCTGAAGCAGCCGAGCGGGTGGTCGCCGACCCTGCCTGGCCCGCGCTGGTCGCCGCCGTCACCGCTGCCCGCCCCGCCGGTTGGCAGCCCGACCAGGTGCTGTCCACGGCCCATGACCTGCTGCGCGCCGGTCATCCCGACGACGACCAACTGCGCCCGGATGAGCTGGCCACCGCCCTGGTGTGGCGGATCCGCGTGCTCACCGACCCAGCGTCCGCCGCACGCGCACACGCGCCGACGCCGCCGATCGACCTCGATCAGCTGCCCACTGCAGACGGAGTAGCCGCCGACGACTGGCTGGCCGGTCTGGTCGAACCCGACGACACCGAACTTCTCCATGAGGACCTGTACGGGGACGACCCGGCCGGTGACGAACATCATGTCTCGACACCAACCGACCGCCGGGCCACCAACCCGAGTCACCTAGCCGCAACTGACCGGGCTGACGAAGAGGGAGTTGGCGTTGACCGGGATCGTCTCCTGGAGCTCAACCAGCAGGCCGCCGACTTCTTCGCCGCTCACTTCCGTGACTCTTGGGCGCCGGCCTACCTGACCGACCGGCTCGGCACCGACCTTGCCGACGAGGAGCCGTTCACCCTCGGCTACACACCCGTGGGCTGGACCGCACTGACCAGCCACCTGCGCCGCCTCGGCGCCACCGACGCCGAGATCGTCGCCGCCGGCCTCGGCAGCTACGCATCCACCGGCCGGGTCATCGACCGCTTCCGCGACCGGCTCGTCTTCGCCATCCGCGATGGCGAAGGGATCCACGGCTGGATCGGCCGCCGCAACCCCGACCACGACGAGGACGGGACCCCCGCCGGCCCCAAGTACCTCAACACCGCGGAGACCGCGCTGTTCACCAAGGGCCACGAGCTGTACGGCCTCACCGAAGGCGCCACCGCGCTGACCGGCGGTGCCGTCCCGGTCCTCGTGGAAGGCCCCCTCGACGCGCTGGCAGTCACCCTCGCCGGCGACGGCGACTACGTCGGCATCGCCCCACTGGGCACGGCCTTCACCGACGCACAGGCCGACGCGCTACGCCCATTCATCGGCGGCGGAAAGCCCGGGATCATCGTCGCCACCGACGCCGACCGGGCTGGACAGCGGGCCGCCCAGCGGATCTTCTGGCAGCTCACCGCCCGTGGTGACGATCCCCGCCACCTCGCCATTCCGACCGGCAAGGACCCCGCCGAGCTGCTGCAGACGGCCGGCGCCGCCGCTCTGCGTCGGGCCCTTGCGGCCTCCGACAGCCTGGCCAGCGCACTCATCGACGCCCGCGTCGCCGTCTACGCCGACCGGTTCGACACCGTCGAAGGCCAGGTCCACGCCGCTCGCCGCGCCGCCGAGGTCATCGCCGCCCTCCCCGCCGAGAGCTGGCCGGCGCACCTCACCCACGTCGTGGCCCGCACCAGCATCGCGCCCGATATCGCACTGTCCGAAGTCTTCGACGCCGCTCGAGCGCGGACCGAAGATGCTCACGTGCCGGCCCGCACAAGGCCGCCCGATCGGCTGCCCGAGCTGGCCACTGACCCGAGGGTGGAGGCCTCCGTCCCCGGCATGTCCCACAGAGAGACAGGGCCGGAAACGCTGGGCGACAGTGTGCAGGCAGCCCAGCGAGGTGCGTCCGCGGGCCGAATCCCTCGCCTCCCAGCTCGGCCGCGGCCACGCCAAGGGTTGTGATTCGTGAGCAGGTGCCTCTCAAAGCTCGTGCCACCGCCAGGCAGCCCGTCCCCTGAAGGCGGCGGCAGGGGAACCTGCTCTCGTGTGGCGACGGATCGTATCCGCTAAGCGTTGAGGCCCGCATTAGTCGTGCGCTTCTTGCTCCCCGACCGCTTCGAGCAGTCCTACTAGCCGCGCAAGTAGGTCTGGTCGACCCGCACAGAAGTCCAGCGCCCGACACAGGATGCCGAACGCTATAACTTCCGAATGATGCCCGCGCCTTACGAGGCGTGATATCTCGGTATAGGACTCAACAACCAGATCAACGGCCCTATCGAGGTTTCCTGCTTGGAAGTGGACGATTCCAAGGTCTCCGCGCCTTCTTCCGCTACCAAGGCCCCCGGCAGGCTCGACCATCACCATCACCGACAGTGCTTCCTCGCCGTCGGCAATAGCCTCGGGGAGTTCGCCTCGCACTGCTCTCAGATGGCTCCGTTGTGCAAGCACCGAAGCAAGCCGATGATTTGCCAAGTTCGCCCTGGAGATCTCAACTGCCTCATCAAGACAGCCCAGCGCGGCGTCGAAGTCTCCGTCGTCCTCGTGAACTTCCGCTATGCGCCCAAGCCCTATGCACACTTCCGGCCACGCGACCGCGGCGGTCCGCGCAAGGGTCACGGACTCTCGAAGCTGCCGCAGCGCGGCCGCAGGATCGGCGGTCTTTATGATTCCTGCAAGGTCTTGCAGTGCATCTGCAGCTCGAGGGACATCGCCCTCCCTCTCATAGACGAGAAGCGCCCGCTCTAACAGCTGACGCGCCTCCGCGTAGTTCCCCCGTTTCCACTGCACCATCGCGAGAGAGGAGAGCGTTATGGCTGCCGGTAGAGAATCTGCATCCTCGCGCTGCTTGAGGTCTAGCGCGTGCTTGAAGGCATCCTCGGCACCATCTAGATTGTCGTCATCCTGTAGGATTGTCCCTAGATTGTGATACAGCGAACCCAACCCGTAGCGATCTTCATCCCTCCCGCGCTCGACGACCTCGATAGCAGAGCGGAATACCGTTTCCGCCCTTCGATCCTGGCCGCGCGCTTGAAGGTAGAGGCCGAATTTGTTCGCTAGCCAGCCGGTGAAGGGCGGCGCTATTGCAGCCTCGCCCCGCAACTCCCCAAGGACTGCGTCCACGTGGCCGGCGACAGAGTCGAACTCCACCAGATCAGCATCACGTGACGGATCCTCCGGCACCAGAACATGCAGCGCTGCGGCTGCCAGCACCACAGCGGAACGACGCTCGTTGGCGCCTTGCACCTCACGCGCAATATCTCGAACCAGCTCGTGAAGGGCTACACCCTTCGGCCCACGCTCAATGAGGGAGAACTTTCTTAACGAGGCCAAGTGGTCCTCTAGAGCTAAATCGTCGCCGAGCGCTGGTAGTAGTGTCTGCAATTCTGGCATAGCGACAATAGGAAAAGGTCCAGGGCCTAGCACGGCAAGAAGGTCAAGGACGGACCGCGTCGTCCCGTCCAAGGCCTCGCGAGACAGCCTTACGGATGCAGCCAGCCCCCCATGCCCCGAAAGTTTTCCCCTGTCTAGCAATCGGGCCCGACTGGCGGCAAATAGGCCGAGGAAGCGACCGGCGTCCATGCCTGTCTCATCGAGATACGAGGCGGACTGGGCGATTGCCAACGGAGAGCCAGCGCATAGATCGAGGATCGCGTCCTCGATCTCTGAATCCACCACTCGGCCTGTAATGGACCTAAAGATCCCGCGCCCCACCTGTGCGTCTACTATGGGGATGCGAACTACGGGATAGCCTGGCCAGCTTTGCGATTTGGATGTAATTATCAAGTCAAGACTTGAGGTCACATACTGAAGAAGAGGGAGGACCTCGTCGGCAAGGTCGTCGATGACTAGCAGGCCCGCCTCCGACGAAGCGAGCGCGCTCAGTATCCTGCCAGCGTAACGAATAGGGTCTTCGTCGGGCCACCTGTCGACGCCCAGGCCACGCCCTAGTGCGCTCGTGTCCGCATCCAATGTTTCGAGGGTTGTTCCTCGCAGCCACCAGACATGACGATGACGTTGAGTGCGCATCGCATAGTCCGCGGCAATCTGCGTCTTGCCGTTACCGGACAGTCCCGCCAGTACGACGGCATGGACCTGCGCCAACCCGCATTCGATTTCTGTGGTGAGTTCATCACGAGTCTGATACTCGGGCACTGGCTTAGGGAAAGCGAGACTGGTGAGAGACGCCCTGGCACGAGCAACCTTACCTTCGTGTCGCCGCTTCCACCCTTGTAGCACTTCGGCGTCCGGGAGTGGTCGACCGCGATCGATAGCCTTGTGGTGATCGGGACACAAGAGAAGACAGTTGGCCGCAGAATCCACGTCCTCCGGCAGCAGGTCTTGCCGATACCGTGGGCCGTTGGTCGATTGAGCGTGGATGTGAGCGACTTCACCCACAGTGACTAGGGCCCCGTCTATGACTTGCATCAGCCGCCGACCGCACTCAGGATGCGCACACTCGTTACCGGAAAGAGCCCAGAGCAAGTGCTCGTCTGGAGCTGGCAGCGCCGTCTTCCTCGCCTCCCTGCATTGAGTGGCGGCCACGCGAAGGGTAACCGCCTCGTCTCCGTGGTCATATCACCACGCGGAAGACGGATCGGCCTTCCAACCCCACGCGCATGCACATCATCACCGCATCAAGCCAGCTGTCGGCGAAGAAGACGAGGCAGCCTCTGGGTACGGGGATGGCTGCGACGCTCCAAGTCACGGGAGCCTCCCTGATTGAGGCCGGTCAGGCGAACACTGCCTGGCGCAGCGCTACCACGGCGTTCCCCCAGCGCTGGCGGGACCAACCGCTGCAGCGTCTACTGCGCCGCTCGGCCGGAACCTGCGCCCTTACGGCCGGGCGGCCAGAACGCTCGAGACCGCGCTGGTGGCCTGCAGGTACTGGCCCAGCTGAGGGTCGAGCCGGCCGGCGAGAGCGATCAGGTCAGCCAGTCGGCCGGCGACGTTGGTGGTCAGCAAGGGTTCGTGGTGGGCCACGCGGTTGCGCAGGTCGTGCAGGCGGCCGACCGGGCCGTCGACATGGACGGCGCGGTCGGTGCCCGGTGGAAAGGCGCGGTGCAACGCGGGCACCCACAGCGTCTTCTCGTGCGCCGCTGAGCTCAGGTATCGCCAGAAGCCGAACATGAGCTCAGCGACGATCTTGCCTGGCGGTGCGGTCGGACCGCCGGCGTTGGCGATCGCGTGGCGCAGGCTGTCCCGGGGCCTGGTGTTTACGTCGACGCGGCGTCGTCCCCGGGTGCGGTACACCGGAGCGAAGACGGTGTCTGCGGCCAGAGTCCAGTGCGGAGGCCCGGGCCAGCGCGCGGAGAGGGCGACGTCGTAGACGTTGCGCAGCCCGACCTCCACGTGCGCCAGGTCGTGCAACAGTGCAGCGCTGAGTTGAGCGTTCCACTCGTACAGCGCCAACGCCCGGTCGCGGTCCGTACCGGTGGAGGCCAGGTAAACCGCGAATCGCGGGGCACTGAGCCAGGCCTCCACCCACCGACCGGCCGGTGGGAAGGCCGGCGGCGTCGGCGTTGTCATCACGACCCATCCTGGCGTACAGTGACCGCGAAAGCCCCGGTGGACCGCTGATCTCTGGTCATGTCGCCGGGGCTACGTCTTTTCCTGGCCCTGGTCCGCCCGTTTCGTCGCGGTGAGCCGCTGGCACCTGCGCTGATCATCGAGGCGAGGCCTCGAGGAAGGCGATGTAGCGGCTTTCGGCCGGCCAGTCCTGATGCCGGCCGGTGCGGCAGGTGCTCTCCCCGAGCCGTTGCGCCATGCGGTCGCAGAACATCGGAAAGGCGTAGCGGTTCCATTCCTCCATCAGCTGGGGACCTGCTGCGTTCTCCGCTTCCCACCGCAGCACCGCCAGCACGGGCAGCTCCCGGGCGATGTGCGGGTGGTGGGACCAGCAGGCCGGGACCATCTGCGCGGGCCGCCAGGCGTACTCGTGGTTGATCCATGCCACGACGTCGTCACACCAGCTCCAGACCGCTGCGCCCAGCTCCCCGGTGCAGGCGGCCGGCTCCCAGGGGCGCTCCAGGTCTGCCAGGGCGCCGGCTCGGGCCGCCCCCCCGCGGTCGCCTCCACGCGCGTTCCCCAGCAGTTCGAGCGCACGCAGGACCGCGAGGGGTGGCGGTGGGAACGGCAGGACGATCACCAGGACCGCGTCTCGGACTGCGGTGCGACCGGCGGGTCGGCCGATTGGACGTGCCGGCTCGGGACGAGTCGGTGGTCGCGGGCGTAGGCCAGCGCGGCAGCCGTGCGCTGCTGGACGTCGTCGGTGTCGGGGCGGGCGTGGCTGACACGCGCACGGGCGGCGTCGAGCTCGGTCGTGAGCTGCTGACCGTCCTTGCCGTCGAGGCAGCGCCGCAACCGGGCGATGATCGGCGGCGCGGTGCCTGCGACGACGAGAGCGTGCCGCTCGGGGATGCGACGGATGTCGCCGGGGCGCAACACCCGCACGTCCTCACCCGAGCGGGACGTGCCCATGCCGCCGGGCCCCTCGGTGACGGTCCGCCGGCTGATCCGCACGTCATCGAGCAGGTCGGACAGTTCCCGATAGAAGTGGACGTCCTTGCCGCCGCCGAAGATGACGAGGTTGTTGGTGAGCCCGAACAGCGATCGGGCTTCGTCCTCGCCGTAGGAGACGACCATCTGTTTCCAGGTCTGGGCGGCGTAGATGAACGACAGACCGAGCGCGCGTTCGTTGGCCATCCGCACCCGCAGGGTCGGCAGCGGCGTGGTGGACGGCAGTTCGTCGAGGCAAGCCAGGAAGCACGGGGTCAGCCGCCCGTGCGGCGAGGTGGTGGCGACCTGCAGGGCCGTGTCGAGGACGTGTTCCGCGACCGCGGTCATCAGCGGTGCCGCCGAGGCGTACGGATCCTCACGGCCGAGCAGGTACACCGTTCCCTGCCGGGCGATGAGGTCGGCCAGGTCGGTCGCCGACCGTCCCCGCGAGGGCACGCAGCGCGCCCTGATGTCCGGCTGGAAGAACAGGGCCATCGCTTGCTGGACGGTGGTCACAGTGTTGCCGACGGTGTCCGGGCTGCCGTGCAGCGCGCCGACCAGCAGCCCGTCCCAGAACCGGGCCGCGTGCGGATGCTGCTGCAGGATCTCGGCGGGCTGCTCGGCGGCGACAGGGTTGGCGACCCACTCCAGGACGTGCTCCAGGGTGCGGCCGGTGAGTGCCGCCGCGTGCAGGAATCCTTGCAGCACCTTGGCGGTCTCCGCGGCGTAGAACCGGGCGGCGTTGTCCTGCCGGCCGCCGGTGACCGCGCCGGCGACGGTGCCGGCGGCGAACGCCTTGGCTCGTCGTTCGGCGATCCGAGGATCGACGCAGCCAGCGACCGGATCCCACACCAGCTCCGGCAATCCCGGTGCCGCACCGAACGGATCGAGCACCGCGACCGGGCGCGGCGGCTCGTCGGGGCCAGCGGGCCGTTGCCGTCGTCCGGCGGTCAGCAGCAAATCGTCGACCTTGGTCAGCGTCGCCAGGCCGGCGCCGCGGTGGGCCAGCAGGGCGGGAGCGAGCAGGTCGAGAGTCTTGCCGGACCCCTGCTCGCCGTAGACGCCGGTGGTGCGGTCATACCGGCACCACAGCTCCACCCCGTGCGGCTGGGAGGAGCGGCCCAGCCGCCAGCCGACGTCGGTCGGGTCGAACCTTGACGTGAGCATCCGTCTCTCCTTTCAGCGTGCCCGGCTCGGCCCGGACCGCTGGGCTCGTGCCGCCTGCAGCTGCTGGTGGGCCTGCTGGATGGCCACGCTGAGCGCGACCGGCGTCTGCGGGTCGTCGAGCAGCGCCCGATTCGCGGCCCAGGCCCGGCGCGGGAAGCCGGCGATCGCGCGGGCGCCCGGATCGGCTGCCCGGTCCGCAACGGCGAGGGAGAGCAGGCGGGCGTTGTGCAGGGCTCCGGCGACCGGTTGCAGGTCGGTCGCGTCGACGCGAACCAGCCCGCCGGGCTGATATCCGCGCAGGTACGCGGCCACCCGCTCCTCGCGCGGCGGCACATCACGGGCGTAGGCGACCAGCGATCCGTTGTCCGCCCAGGACCGGACGGTGCGGTAGAGCAGCTGCGTGGCGAGAGTCGGCAGGTGCTGAGCCGCGGACGTGACCGATGAGCGCAGGGACGCCGTCCAGGTGGTCGGGTCGGGCTCGGAGCGGAGGACGCCATGGAGGCGACCGGCTGCGGTGACGCCGGATGGTGTGTGCTGGTGGAAGCGGCGGCTACCGTCGTCGTACGGACGCAGGGATGCTCGGACGGCGCGCCAGGCGTCGGCCGCCGTCGTCTGACCTGCCGGTGGTGCGTCGGTCGAGCCGAGGCGCTCCGCAGCGGAGCTGAGTGTCTGGGCGGCGATCGTGTAGGCCAGGACCTCGGTGACCGACGGCGGATCATTCGCTCGGGCCGTGGCCTGGAGTAGGACGCCGATGGCATCGGGGACCACGCGTGCCGGGTCGACGGACGCATTGACCGCGGGACCTGGAACGGGGCGGTCGAGGATGGCGACGTCCGCGCGTGTCGGCGGTTGCAGCGCGGCTGTCTGCTGGACCAGGGCCGCCTGACGCTCGACCTCGGTGTGCCACTGCGTCGCCGGACCGGCAGGCAGGCGGTGGGCGACCACCTCGGCCAGCGGCGTCACTGTCTCGGCTACGGCGGTGGCGACGGCCCACCGGCTGGTCACGGTGGTGTGGTCGTACAGGACGCCGACGGTGTCGGCCGCGGCAGCCGCCAACCGCGTCAACGCCGACTCGGTCGCCGGAGCGCGGACGCCGAGCTCTGTGCAGGCGGCAGCCAGGGCAGCGACCTGTTGTTCGCGGCCATCGCCGGCGAACGGGGAGACGCCGTCGCGGCGCAGGTGGGTCAGCGCCCGACCCAGGTGGCCCAAGGCGGTGCCTGCATCGGCGCGCGCGGCTGCGCTGTCGTCCGTGGTCCGCGCTGTGTCGGCGAGGGCGTCGAGTAGCTGCCCGAGCGAGGTGGCCATCAGCGTGGCGCACGCAGCGCGCGGTGGCCGTGCTGAGCCGCGGCGAGGACGTCGGGCTGCGCGAAGTCGTCAGCGGGCAGGTTGCCGAGAATGCGCAGCGCCTGCTCGACGAGCCGGTCGGGGTCGGTGGCGTCGGCGGTCGCGGGCACCGGGCCGCTGGGTGCGCGTAGGGCGGTGGCTGCGGCGAGGCAGTGGAGCTGCGCTGTCGGTCCGGCCTGGTCGTTCCGGGAAGCGGCGGCGAACAGTGCCGCAGCCTCGGCGCGGGCGGCGAGAAGATCGGCGTTCAGGCCGTCGTCGGTCGAGCTCATCGAGGGGTCTCCTTCACGGTGCGGACGGGTGGTGCCTGGTTCGACGGTGCTGGGGATGTCGATCGGGAAGTGGTGCTCGGGACGGATCTGTGGGTGCGACCCCGGATCGCGTCGCCGCCTGTGGACAGGAGGCGATGGACACGGCCTCGGCTGCCTCTGGACGGGTATCGGTCCGGGCGGATGACCGCTCGCCCGTCGCGGAGCTGGCGCAACCCGAGGGCTTGCTCGGCCTCCCTGCGGGTGGCCATGCCGCCGCGGGCGTCGCCCGGGCGCCGGTGGCGGGCGACCAGGACAGCGGTGATGACCGCGGCGGTCAGCAGGACGAGCTCGGCGACGGCAACACACGCGTACACCGGGGTGGGCCCGGCGACCCGACGCAGTTGGTCGGGCGGCAGGCCGCGGCCGGGGTTGCCGTCCAGCAGTCCGCCGAGGACGTGGGTGATCGTCTCGGTGCCCTGCGGCCACACCCAGCCACCACCCCACAACGCCGAGGCGAGCCCGAGACCGACCAGAGCCGCCAACGCGACAGCGATCAGGGCGCCACCGGCCGCGGCGACGGCCAGTTCCCATCCCCGGGCAATTGGCTGCGGATCGCGACGCCGGAAGGGCGTCGTCACGCGCCAGCCCTGAGCCGGTGGTTGATGTCCACGTCCTGGTTCCTCTCTACCGGTCAGCCGGCGCTGGCTGCATGCAGGTCGACGCCGCGGCTGGCCAGCCACGGCACGGGATCGACGAACGCGCCGTCGAGGCGGACCTCGAAGTGCAGATGGACGCCGGTGCTGTTGCCGGTGGACCCTTGGAAGCCGATCAGCGCCCCGGCGCTCACGCGCTGGCCGGCTGTAGCGGTGTAGGCCGACAGGTGCGCGTAGCGGGTGGTCACCCCGCCGCCGTGGTCGAGTTCGACGAGGTTGCCGTAGCCGGCCAGGCTCAGGGTGCCGTCGCGGTCGCAGTAGGCGCTGGTGCACTCGGCCCGAACTACGGTGCCGTCGGCAGCGGCGTAGACGGGGCTGTCGCGGGGGCCGGCGATGTCGACCCCGGCGTGCAGGGTGCCCCAGCGGGACCCGTAGCCGGAGGTGACGGTGCCGGCGGTGGGGCGGATCCACGACCCGGCCGGGACCGGCAGGTCTGGGCAGACGCCGGCCGCCGCACCGCTCGCGTCGGCCGCGGTGGCTTGGGCGGCGGGCCACAGCATGGCGGTCAGCTCGCGGGCGAGCGGCTCCCAGCGGGCGTATGCGCCGCCGGCAGCCGAGATCTGCACGGCCTGGGCCGCCTGAGTGAGCGGGATGGTCCGCCAGTTCGGTACCTCGACCAGCCGGCGGTAGAAGGCCTCGGCGGCATAGACGGGGTCCATCAGCTGGGCGACGGTGCCCCATCCGGCGGTCCAGCGCTGTTGGAAGGCGTTGACGCTGTCGTGGTCCGAGCCGAGCCCGTCGTGCGGGTAGGTCAGGCTGGTGGCGGTCACTGCGGCCTGTTCGGCGGTGAGTTCGGGGCTGCTGCCGTCGTTGGCCAGCATCCGGATGCGCGACTCCTGGTAAGCGGTGGCCAGCGCCACGGTGGCCGCGTACGGGCCGAGTCCTTGTGCCGAGGCGACGGTGACGATGGTCTGCGCGTGGCCCATCTGGACGGCGTCCAGTTCGATGCCGGCGACGGTGGCGCCGGTGCCGCCGATCGAGCAGGACGATGACGCCGCCGCCGTCGACGCCTCCGGAGCGGCGAGAACCGCGAGCGGGATCAACAGCAGGGTGAGTACGCCGAACACTGGGACGGCGACGGGAGCGGCGGCCTTCCACAGCCATCGCTTCGCATACGCCCGGGCCAATCCCTCGGCCGTCCCGCTCATGCCGGAGGTCCTGTGAGGGCCTCGTTGGTGTCGGTCAGGGCCAGCTCGGGCGCGGTGAGGACGGTCTGCACCTTGAACGCACGGTCGCCGACCAGCCACAGGGCACGGCCCTTGCCTGCGATCGCCCACCCGGTGACCACCCGCTGGGCGATCGGGGTCAGCCCGAGCATGGAAGCGAGCTCGTCGGCGACGGCCTGGTCCTGGCCGTGCAGCACCTTGACGTCGCACAGATGCAGCAGGTCGCGGGCGATGGCCACCGCCTGGGAGGAGGCGTCGCCGGCGGTGAGCATGTCCGAGGGCTTGTGCGCGAGCAGTATCTGCACGTCGGCGTCACGGCGGGACAACCGCAGGTTGGCGTCCAGGCTCTTCATCGCCTCGGCACCGAGGCGCATCTGCCGCCAGGTCTCGTCGCGGATGACGATGCGCAGGTCACCCGGGTCGGCGATCTCGCGCATCGCCTGCCCCCAGGAGTTCAGGCAGGTCAACGCGATGCCGACGGCCTGGTCGCCGAGCGGCTCGAGGCGGGACAGCGACAGGGACTGGATGGGCGCGCGCCAGTCGACCTCGATCGACGTGTGGTCGTCGAACAGCCCGGCCAACGAGCCCTTGACGAGGGAGCCGAGGGCGTCGCGCAGGGTGCGGGTGGCGTCGAGGAAGTGCCGCCGGTCGGCGTACCGGCAGCAGGCGACGAGCTCGTCGGTGGGCTCGTCCAGGGCTCGCCACAGCTGCGGGATGGTGGGCTCGGTCAGCCGGGTGGCTCCGCTGCGGTAGCCGGTGAGCAGTCGCAGCGCCTCGCCGACTGCGGTCTCCTCCACGGGGCCGAAGGGCATGTTCTGCGAGCCGACCAGGCCACGGATCAGCACAAGCCAGCGGGCGAACATGATGGCCTCGCGGCGGCGGGCCTCGGCGGCGTCGAGCTGCTCCCAGCCGTGGCCGAGCGGGCCGAAGGCCAACGGGTTGACCCGGGCGGAGAGTCCGTGGCCGATGACGAACGGCTGCACGCCCAGCGCGCGACACAGCGGCTCGTACTCGTCCTTGGTGTCGCCGAGGACGAGGCTGCGGTAGCCGTAAGCCACCATGCGCAACGCGAAGGCCTTGACGGTGGCGGATTTGCCGCGGCCGGGCTTACCGAAGACCACGACGTTCGGGTTGGTGACCGAGATGTCGTCGTCGGTGACCCAGCCGACCGGATCGCAGTAGAACGCCCCGCCCGACAGTAGGTCGATGCCCATCTGCGCCCCGGTGGGCGGCAGCCCGCTGGTGGCGATCAGCGGCCACACCACCGGCGTCTGCTCCGACGTCATTCGCCACACCGACAGCGGCGCGAGCGCCACCGCGCGACCCCGGCCGCGGCCGTGCGGCCCGCGGCGGGGCACTAGCGCGGTGAATGGCCCGCGCTCCCGTTCCGCCGTCTCGACGGCGACGACGGCGGGCAGCCGGTGGCCGAAGTCGTCGAGCAGGACCGCGACGTCCCGGCCCCGGCGGGAGCCGCGGCGGTTCATCGGCGTCCCCTGCGATCGGGCAGCCCCACACCGAGGGGTATGGCGGCGGCGGCGAAGCCGGAGTCCTGCGCCAAGTCCAGCCGCAACGGCACGAAGCCGGCGGCACGGATAGAGGCGGCGAGCCGGCGGCCGTGCTCGTCCACCGGCCAGGTGGCCGGGACGGTGACACAGGCTGCGACGGCCGGGCGGACCAGCGCACGCCCGGCGGCCAGCTTCTCGTCAGCGGCGCCGATTCGCTCGGTGTCGCGCCGCTGTCGGGCCCGCTGACGGAAGCCCATGCGGGCGCGCAGCTCGTTGCCGGTGGTGGCGCTCATCTCCTCCCGGCCGACCACCCGGGTGGCCCGGTCCAGCGGCAGCGGGGCGAGGAACACCGTGAGACAGCGCCGCTCCCCCGCCGTCGCCGGGACCAGCACCGGGGCCAGTGCACCGAGCACCGCCCCGGAGTCGGGTAGCAGGATCGTGTCGGTGACCGACGCCCATGCGTCGTGCACGTAGTGGCGCACCTCGGCGCGGGCCTGGGTGGGCCCGGCGGCGGCCATCGGAACCCCGGTCGCCAGCTGCGTGCCGTTGGCGGCGGACAGGTCGGCGGCGATCAGTTGGCCACGGTCGCCGGGAGCGAAGCCGGTGCGCACCGCGGCAGCGAGTGCAGCCGAGTCCAGCCAGGTGACGGCGGTGCAGCCGACCGGGCCACGCAACGCACTCTCGACCTCGGCCATCACCCCGTGCAGCACCCGAGCGCGGCCGTCCACCCCGCCGCCGGACTCCTTCGCGGCCCGGCCGATCCGTCCCTCACCGACGACGACGGTCACGAAGGCTTCGGTGCGCACCGCGGCCGGGGTGAGAGTGGCGCCCAGCAGTGCGTTCACCCGGGCGGCCAGCGGCGCGGCGTCGGAACGGGTGTGGGTTCGTTCCCAGGCGGCGCGCTCGGCACCGTCGTCGGGCACGGTGCGCACCTGCAGTGCCAGGACGTCGATCAGTTCGGTGCGCGCGGCGATCTCGCACAGCTCGGCCAGGCCGGCGCCCATCCTGTCCCGCTCAGCCGGCTCAGCGAGGCCGATGCCGGGATGGTCGATCCGCGCCACGGCCGCCCACGTGCGCGCCGCGGAGTCCTGCACGATCACCGGGCGGGTGAACAGCTGCCCGTAGGGCGGTCCGTCGTGGGTCCGGATGCCGGCGAGCACTCCGGGCAGGTCGGCCGCGGACAGGTCCTCGGCCGTCCCGGCGGCGGCCCGGGAGCCGAAGACCGTCCAGCCCATGGCTCCTCCAATTGCGTGCAGACAGAGATCGCCGAACCAGCGGCCGGCCGCGCGCCCCCGAATGGGGACCAGCAGCACGGCGGCCAGCAGCGCCCACACCGGCAGCCAGATGGCGAACAGCCCCCATGCCTGCGCGTTCAGGGCCAATAGCGCCGGTACGCCCGTGAGGGTGACGAGGGCCAGTTGGGCGCCGGTCATCCCGAGGAACCAGCCGGAGACGTCGCGGGAGTAGTCGCCGTAGCGGACGGCGTTCATCGCGCGTCGTCCTGGTCGGGACCGATCGGGTCGCTCTCACCGGGCCGGTCAGGTGCGATGCCGTCGAAGCGCTCGGCGGGCCAGGCCGCAGAAGATGCGCCTCCGGCATAGTGGACGCGCCCGTTCCCGGCCGGTCTCGTCGGCTGTGTTCCGCCGTCGTCGGGACGGCGCCCGCGGCCGTACCCGCCTCCGGTCGCCGTCCCTCCGCCGGAGCCGTTGCCGCGCGCCGGCTCCCGGGCGGGCAGCGGCTGCCCGTAGTACGGGTGGGTGTGCCCGACGCCGGCGCCCGACAGCACGTCTGACGCCGAGGCGGCCACCCCCGCGGCCAGTCGGCCGGCTGTGGAGGTACCCGTGGCCAGCGCTCGCAGCGCGCCGGCGAAGCGCCCACTGGTCGCCGCGTCTGCAGTCGACTCGCCCTGCGCGCGGTCGCCGGCCAGCTGCGCCGCTGCACCGGAGGCAGCCACCCCACCGGATGCGGCACCCGCCGCCGCGGTGGCCACGGCGGCTCGCCCGCCACCAGCCTTCTGCAGCGCGCCCACGACTCCACCGGACGCGGCCAGCGAGGAGCGCAACCCCGCCCCACTCGACGTGCCCGGGTCGACGAACGCCAGCAGCCGGAACAGCGCCAGCGGACAGATCGCGCCGAGCAGGATGAGTAGGCAGCCGACAACCGCCATGCCGATCGCGGCCTCGGCGCTCGTCTCTTCTGCTCCGGTGAGGATCCCCTCGGTGATGGTCACTCCCACGCCGAGGACGAGCACGGCGACCGGGGCAACCAGCAGCGCGGCAAGGAACCAGCGGAGGCTCCGCCAGAACCAGCTGCTCGACGTCTGCGCCAGCAGTCCTCCTGCCGAGATCGCCGAGGTCGCGGCGAGCACGATCAGCGCCGCCTCGCGGACCAGCATCAGTAGCAGGTAGCCCACGCTGGCCGGCACCAGCAGGAAGATCGAACTGACCCCCAGCACGGTGGCGACCGTGCCGTCGACCAGGTCGCGGCTCACGCTGATCGACGGGTCGAAGGCGGCCATGGTGTCGATGTCGAGCAGGTTGCGCAGCAGGGCGGTGGTCAGTCCTGAGACGCCGGTGACCAGCAGCGCGGCCACCCCGATATAGCTGGCCCAGACCAGCCCGAACTGCAGCACTCCGATCAGCAGCCGGCCGAGGGTCTGCCCGTCCCGGCGCACCGCCGCGACGCCCAGCTGCACCATGGCCATCAGCGCGGCCACGGTCGCGCCGATGCCGAATGTCACCGGATAGACGGCGGCCAGCGGGCCGTCGGCGGACAGGTCCGGAGTGGCCAGGGCGTCGATCACCGAGAACGCCAGGCTTAGCAGCCACAAGCCGGCCTCCCACAGCGACAACATGGCGTTGACCCAGACGTCTTCGACCACCGCGCCGGCTGCTTCGCCGATCACGCAGAACGGATTGATCGGCAGGCACGGCAGCGCGCCGCCCACCCCTGGAACGGCCGGAAAGGCCGTCACCATCGGGTCCGCGGCCGCCGCCGGACCTGTGGACACCAAGCAGATCGCCAGCGAGAGAAGAAGGACCGCTCCCAGTCGGCGCCCCCAACCGCTACACCCTTCGCGTCGCTGCTCAGACATAGCGCAGGTCCCGGTAGCCGGCTGCGATAGCTGCCTCGGTGCCTGGCCAGACCGAGGGCGCCGGCGCGGGCTCCTCCCCCGGGCCGATGACCCACCGGTCCCCGGCCCAGGTCATGCGCTGGCAGTCGGCGATCGCGATTCGGGAGGTCTGCTCCACGGTGACGGTGAACTCGAAGTTCACGCACACCACGGCGAAGTCCTCCCCCACCGTGCCCTTGATCAGCCCCATCACCGGACGGACGACGATCGCCAGCTGCGGAGACCCGGCACCGGACAGGCCCGCTGCGGACAACAGGCTCGCCATGCCGTCCACCCCCGACCACGTCTCTGAGGTCGGCCCGCCAGGAGCGGCCCACTCGGCGATCACCCGTCGCACGCCCGCCATCGAGCCGCTCTGCATCGCCGTCACGTCGATCGCCGCTAGCTGCGCCAGCGCGCCCTCCGGCGTCCGCGGAAAGCCGGTGGGCACGTCCGCCGGACCCACTCCAGTGGCGCGCGGCAGCTCGAGAACGCCGGCAGCCTGGTTCGACACCGGGCCGGGCAGCGCGTCATGCGGGTCGGCGGTCGGCATCGGGGCGGCGGCCATCGCATCGCGCCGCGTCATGTCCGGGGCAGCGCTAGCCGCCCGACGGGCGGGGGCCCTCTCGTCCGGCTCTTCGGTCAGCCCTCCGATGACTGCCAGGACCAGGCCGGCCAGCACCGCCAGCGCCACCGCCGCGCTGGCCACGAGCGCCGCAAGAAGACGCGCCGGGCTCCACTCCGGCGCACTGCTCCCATGTACGTCAGGACGGCGGCGCATCAGGTGCACCCACTGCCGGTGATCGAACCGAGGATGACCAGGATGACCGTGTAGGTGATGGCCACCATCACGACCACCGCGATGCCCATCGCCCCGTACCGGGAGGCATGCGGATGGGAGAACATCCGGCCCACCAGGACTGAGCCCAGCGACACGACCGCGGCGATCCCGATCAGCGCCAGGACCCCCCACTTCACCCACGCCGTCACCTGATCGGCAAAGGCCTCCACTCCCGGCGGCGCCTCCGGGCAGACCGCCGCGGTGAGCTCCTCCGGCGCTGCGGTGGCAGGCCCCGCGGTCAGCACGACCAGGCCCAGGGCGACGAAGGCGACGGTCGCGGCCGTTCGTACCGCTGCATGTGCAGTCCGGTGGGGATTCACCAGGCCTCCCCCGCCGCGCTCGGCTGGGACGACGCCGCCCGACGCCGATGCTGCAGTGGCACCGCGGGCATCAGCAGCGCGACCAGTGACCGGCCGGCGGCCTCCACTCCTTTGGGCAACTGGTCCCCGGTCAGACCGGCGGTCTGCAGTCGTCGGTCGATCGGAACTCGGACCACCCGCCCCTTCGACCGCAAGTCGCGGAACCGCGGACCAGCGTTGGCCTTGACCACCTGAGGCCAGCGCGCCGCGCCCACGACGGCCACCATCACCGGCTGCCCGGCGAGCTGGCTCAGCACGTGCTCGGTCAGTCGCACTCCGGGCACGGTCGGCCGGCAGACGACGACGGTGCTCGTACGGTCGGCGGCCAGCCGGGCCAGGTCCTCCGGAGAAGGCAACCCGAGATCGAGGACGGTGACCGCCGGCTCCTCGCTGATCGGGAGGACCGGCCAGCCGTCAGGCTCCACGTCAGCGACGCGGCGGTCGATCGTGACGCGGTCGCGGGAGCCACGTCGCCAGGCGCCGGCGGCGTCGGTGCCCAGCTCCGCCGCCGCTGCGGCAATCAGCCCCGACTGTCGGGGATGCGCAGTCTCCACCAGGTGCACCCGCCGGTCGGTGGCCGCGGCGGCGTCGCTGATGGCCAGCGCCACCGTGGAGGCGCCGGCACCGGCGTGTGCCGCTACGACCGTGATCCAGTCGGCCCCTAGCGCGTCGATGTCACCCCTGCCCGTGACAGCCGCGGGCGCGCTGTCACCCCTGCTCGCGCCTCGCTGAGGCGCTCTGTCACCGCTGTCAGCCCACCGCTCGTGGAGACGCGTCGGCACGGCCGGCCTGCTTGCGGCAAATGGCGGACGATGGGCACGCAGCTCGCGGAAAGCCTGCTGGATCTCCGCAATCGACAGCAGTCGCTCGTCGGGGTCGACGTCGGTGCCGTTGGCCACACCGCCCGTCACGGCGCCGGCTTCGTCGACGTCCTGCAGCAGAGGACTCACGCGACAGCCGCCAGGTACTGAGGAGCCATGCCGCGCAAGGCGGTCAGCGTCCGGCTCCGCCGGCGGTACAGGGTGCGCGTCGTGATGCCGTGCGCGGTGGCGACCTTCTGGTCGGCGCGCCGGTGTTGCCGGTCGCGGCTGCACTCGGTGGCGATCAGCAGTGCGACGTCCTCGGCGTCGACCCCTGAGCGCACCGCCCACTGCAGCAGGTCGACGACGTCGAGGTCTTCCCCCTCCTCGTCGGCGCTCGCAGTTGCGATCCGACTGATGTCGCCCGTAGCGGTCAGGCTCTCGACCCGCTCGGAGTGGTAACGGCTGCTGGGTCGCAGTTCGGCGAGTACCGCCCGCCGGGTCTCGGCGCGCAGGTTCGCCGCGATCGCCCGAGGTCGGCGTCGCCATGGGTAGCGGCGGATCTGGCAGGCGAGTTCACCGACGACCACGGCGAGGATGTCGGGGCTCAGATCTGTGAGCTGCCTGGCCATCGTCCGCACCAGTCCGCTGAGCAGGTGAAGCGTCAGCAGCAGCGCGTCGTCGTCGCGGCCGCCGTCCACAGCGGCCCGCCGGACGAGCGCGGCGAGCACGACGTCGCGGCGGTCGTCCGCGCCGCCCTCGGCCCAAATGCCGAGCAGGTCATGGACGCTGCCCAGCCCGGCCAGGCCTGGTTCGGTAGCTGCCCAACGGACGAGGGTGGCGTCGCCGTCCAGACGTGCGGCGAGCGCCGGCCAGCTGCCGACGATGGTGGGGTCGTGGAACATGTGCGGGTCCTCCGGCATCGGTGTGATGCCGTCGACGCTCCGCAGAGACGTTCAACGGGTCGTCACCCCTTGGCTGGGGTGACAGGGGGGCGATCGCGTCACCCCGTGACCAGCGCTGCCCCGCTATCGCGTCCGGGGAGTCTCGGCATCCCGCACCGAGGGGTGACGAAGTGAGAAGCAAAGGGGTGACGTACCGAGGTGCGACGGCGACGGCGGCACGACCGCTTCCAGCACCGGGCACCGTCATGCGCTGAAAGCCGATCGGCCGGCGGGCAGCCAACGCACGCCTTCAGGGTGAGCGGGCGATCCACTGCACCTGCGCGTCCCGCCGAGGCCGAGCGGGCATCAACTACATGAAGAGTCGGAACTGATAGCTGCCGTCAGGCAGAGACGGCACGCGCCCGATCATCTTGGCGAGCTTCTGGCTGTAGGAAATCGTCACGGGAGTCAGCCCGTAGAGAGCGTCGTTGTTCCAGTCGAGCTTCGACAGCGCGAGAATCTCACGGGCCGGGGTCTCGAGCGGTCCCTTCCCAGCGTCGCGGGAGAATGCGATGGGCGTGGGCAGCGCCTTCGCGGACTGATTGTAGTTTCCACCGCGTAGAGCGACGCCGGGCGCTGTTCCCGAAACCCACAGCAGTGCCTCGGTGCCGGAGAGGTACTGGAGCGTCCCCCGAGTAACCGGCCACGCGTCGGGACGTGACCGGTTGGTGTTATCGGGAATCAGCGCGACTCCGGTCCAGGGTGTATCCGCCCTGATCTGAAGGCACTCGATGTCGGGCACCGCAGCTCCCCAGGCGTCGAAGACGCCCTCGACTTCCTCGGGGCGCCAGGTAGACGTCTTGTGGACGACCAGCCGGGCGGGCATGTCCCCTGCGCGTCGACGCTGGTAGAGGCGAGCGCTGCGGGCCATTACCGTGCGCATCTCAGCGCGGGTGAGATGCGGGTTCTCCAAGTCTCGGTCGGCGCCGACGTTGTATGCGATGAACTCAAATCCACCGCCCTCGGAGTCGAATACTTGGGAACAGCAGGTGACGAACTCGTTGGAGGTACCACCACGAATGGCGTACGCGAGCCCAACGAAGGCCGTGTCGATCGGCGTCGGCTGAACCATGCGGAAAGGGACACCGCCGGACTTAGAGAGCAAGGCGATCGAAAGTCGCCAGAACATCGAGCACTCGTACCTGAACTGCAGAGCTGAATCCTCGCGGATCATCTGGATGGGGCAGCCGATTGGTGCCGCTGCAGCCTTGAGGCGGTCGTGCAGGTCGAAGGCTCCGTCGGGACTTCTGCGCAGTGGCTCCCAAGCACGTGGGAGCAGGAACACGATCACGTCCCAGGTGTCGCGAACGGTCTGAAGCTGGGTGACCGCCCTCGCCAATGCCTCGCAGACCCGCTCGTGGCCCCCGCTGCCGGTACCTGGGGTGTCGAGCGAGAGGTTGCGATGAGCGGATGTCTGCGGCAGCAGCTCGGCATGAAACAGCTCGCTAAAGCCGGGATACCGAGGGACGTAGCTGGTGCGGTCGCTCGGGTCGTGCGGCTGGGTCACCTTTCTCAGGAAGTCATACAGGGTCTGCTGCTGGCCATGAACCGTGATGGTGGCAACACGGATGTTGCCCGTCGGTGGCACGGCGTAAGGGCCATGGTTGGCCAACCCGACAAGTGGGTGGGGATGCGTGGCTGGCGCTGATCCCGAGTCGAACTTCAGCAGCGGCTCGGGCAGGACAGCATGTGGCGCCCAGGGCTTCCCTGGGGTCACCTTCGTCGTTGTCACAGGGCCCTCATGCTGTAGGCCGACGTAGGGCCCAGTCGGAACTCACCGAAGGCGTCCCCGCCGAGTGCTCGTGTGAGTCGGAGCGGAGTCTCGCGGCGCTCCGGAGTAATCGCGGCAGTCCAGGCTGCGATGAGCTCAGCCCAGGTCTCGTTCTTCTTTCTGGTGACCCAACGTTCCCGGATCCAGTCGGTGGCGGGGTCGAACACGTCGAACTGGCCCTCCGGACGTTCCCAGCGTTCGACCCAAGTGAAGGGCGTGAAGATCAGCCAGCTCAAGCCCCAACGGTGCTCAAGGTGGAGTCGTACGGCCTCGGCGTAGGCACGCGGTCCCCCATCACGGTTAGACCCGTAATCGGAGACACGCAGGTGACCATGCACGTGACCGCCATAGATCCTCTTGAACGCGGCCAGAGTCTCCTGTCGGCGCTCGTCGAGATCGTCGAACTCGGTGAGGACGACCGCGTACTCGCGCCGGGTAATCTTGGGTCTGGTCGGCATCCGAGTGCTGAGTGCCTTGGTCAGCCCTTCGAGAGCGAGGGCGTGCAGCCCAGGGTCCAGTGCCGCCGAGGTGAGGTCGACGGTGACTGTCTCCGCAGGGCCGCCGGCCAGGGCTGCGAACGCCTCTGCTTTTCCCCACCCCCATAGGGAGCCGCCGCTCATCACGGCCGCGCCGCGGTACTCCTGAATTCTCAACCGGTCGCGGAACTCCCGGTGGTCAGGACCGGCGAAGGAGGCGCGGAGAGCGCGGGTGGGTGCCTGAAGAATTGGCAGAGCGTTGTACCGGATCAGGGGGAATCCTTGGCGGCCGTCGGGGGGTGCCGCCGGAGTCACCCGCTTGGCGGGCTGGAGTTGGCTGACGAACGTGCGCGCGTGGCCTGGCAGCTGTACCTGGAGCGCTAGATCACCCAGGAGTTCGTCGAACGCTCCGAGCCGGACCACGTAGGCAGAGGTGCCGGCGGCCGCGGCCCGGTCCAGGAGTTCCATGACGCGCTGTGGCGTGCGGTCGGGGTCTCGCGTGAACCACCAGACGCCGGCGGGCCACGCTCCCTCGATGTCGGCTGCGGCCTCGAGCATCGTCATAATGCTGTCGTCGCGGCCGCTGTAGCCGACAACGGCAAGTCCGTAGGTGCGGCTGAGGTCGTGCACTGCCTGTCGTAGGACTGCGTCCTGCTCGGCGAGTTCGGAGTCGAGGTTCTTCAGTGACGACTCCCGAAAGTCGCCATGGAGCTTGATGAGCATGGGCAGGGAGTCGGGGTCGAGCACCGCACGGGCGCGGTCCCGGCTTCCCAAGGCCGCGACGTTCAGCAGCCGTCGCTGCCCGGGTGAACCGACCGCCGCGTACGCCTCGGCCGAAGCCGTCTCGAGGAGCTCGTCGAAATTGGTCGTGATGACGATGTCGGTCTGTCCGCCGCTGATCAGCGCGCCAAGGACTCGCTGCCCATAGCTGGGTTGCTTGCCCGCCAGGCGTTCGCGCAGATAACGCGCGCGTGCCGACTCGTCAGGCAGGGCAAGCTCGAAGGCGCGGGAGTAGTCGTCGTCAGCACCGAACGCGACCATGCCGTTGCGACCGTCGAAGTACGCCCCTAGCTCGGCCGCGACCTTTGGGTCATTGGGGTGCAGGTTCTCCCGGAGCAGTCCGTGGCGTTCGGCGTAAACCCGCAGCAGCAGGTCGTCGCGTATCTGGGTTGCGGTCGGAAGCCCCGCGGCGGCGCTCGCCCCCGCGCCAAGCAGCCATGCGATGCGGCGCGTCTGCACGCTCCAGGAGCGCACGAAGGCGCCCTGGTCCACAACGTCCACTACGAATGTTCTCCCGAGTCTGGTGCTTGAAGCGACTTCGGCCCTGGCTGAAGATGATCTACCCGGCGAGCAAGTGAGCCAGCTTGTCGACCAACTGCTGCTCTGCGGCCCGTGCGGCCTGGATGTCGGTGTTGCACTGCTCAGTGGCGAGCACCGTCTTGCCGAGTACTGCGATCTCTGCGTGCCAACGGTCCGGATTCACTTCATCGCAAACGGTGAACAGCTGCAGAGCGCCCGGTTGGAGGTTGGTGGGGTGCGGGATGCGGGCGCCAGGCTTGACCTCGTGCCCGCCGACGAAGCGCTGCGATTCAATAATCATGGGGGCAACGGTAGAGGCGCCGACCGACCTCAGTCTCAGCGTCACCGTGCCGTAGCGGTCCTGCTTGTAGCGAAGAACCGCATGCTCCCACTTCTCCACGCCGCGACGTTAGAGCGACACCCGGGCGCCCACGGAAGTAGGCGGCAGTCGACACGCCGTAGCAAGCGGCGATCCGTGAATCGCCCTTGGAGACGAACGCGCACGTGCTCGATGGGGGATGCTGGACGTTGATGGCACAACATGAACAGGTTGAGCGAGTCAGCGCCGAGTTCGCCCGGGACTGGTGGAAAACCCTGATGGCCAACTCGTGCGCGCTGCTGAAGGATGGCGCGATCCTCGCGGCGCACGGCAGCGCCGGTAGGGCGCAGGCGCTACTGGTACTGGCGATGGAGGAGCTGGCCAAGGCCCGATGGCTCTATGACGCGGCCGAGTACGAGTGGAGCCGTCCCCTAGGTCTGTACGGCCTGCCCTCCACAAAGTCCGGCACCGTTCTGCTGCCGTCCGAGTTGAGCACCCGCCGACTGCCCCACCTGCAGAAGCTGCAGGCTGCCGAACAGTTCTCCTCGGGTCTGGGCGGATTCTGGGACGCAAGCCGTCGTGAGGAGTACTACTTCCCAGCGGACTTGATCACCTTCGAAGAGGCCGCCCGTAGGCGCAACGCGGATAAGCAAGCAGGCTTCTACGTCGACCGCCTTGGCGATGCCGTTCTGACACCCTTGGCGATCCCTTCCGAGGGCATCGACCCCTTCCTTCGTCGAGCGGCGCAGTCGCTTGAGATGCACCTCATCGAGGACCACACCCGCCAGCAGGACGCCGTTGCGGTCCACGCCATCGACTCAGTTCAAGACCTCCATTGGGAAGTCCTGCCCTATGCGCATCCAGAACTGTTCGCCGACTTCGCCGATCGAATCGGCGATGTTGCTGGCCCAGCGGCTGAAGCTGAAGGCGAATGACCTGGGGTAGTCGGCTCGGGGCCGTCCGGGGCGGGCGGGAGACTGGCCCTCCGCACGGCTACGCGACGTTCTGAGGTTCGTCGTCCGTCCGTAGCGGTTCACACCTCCGACCACCTCCGTCGTTGGTCAGCTGGCCCTGTTGATCCACTGACGGCGGAAGAGGATCTCGGCGGTTCTGGGCGGCAGGTCTTCTTCCACCTCGGCGTCGTGGTTGGCCAGGATGCGGGCAACGTAGGCGTCTGCCTCGGCCCGGTTGTCCTGCGCGTCGCAGGCCGCGACCAGATCGAGCAGGGGCACGTCCTCGTAGCTGCCGGCTTTCAGCGCCACGTGAGCGGCGGCCGCAGCGAGCTCGGGCTCGCCGGCGGCGAGGTGGTGCGTCGCGACGGTGTGCGCCACGTCGACGATCATGGCGGCGTACTCGTGGTCTAGCCGGGAGTTCTCCTCGACCAGCCAGCTGTAGCCGCCGGGCGAACCCTGCCGCGATGCGGGCAGGTCGAACGGCCGCCCAGTGACGAGGTCGAGAGCGGCGCGCAGGTCGGCGATGCCGTCGACACCGCGGGCCAGCCCGCGGACTCGCAGTCGGCGGAACAGCTCGGCGTCGATGAGGACGTCGTCGATGCGGTAGCGGCCGACCCCGCCGGCGGTGACCCCGGGCGGGAGGTAGTCCGCGCCGGTCGCCGGATTGACGCCCAGCCAGGCGCGCACGATCGAGATCGACTGCCGCACCTTTGTCTTGCCGACGACATCGGGCTCGTTGGGCCAGATCGCGGTGGCGTAGCGCTCGCTGGTCACGCCGCCGGGCCGGGTGGCCAGGTAGGCGACGATCTCGGTGTAGAACTGCCGCCGCGGGTTGCGCTCGGGCAGCGCGCCCTGCGCCCGCACTTCGACCGGGCCGAGCAGGGTCAACTTCGGCCGCGGGCAGGACGGGTCGGCCCAGTCGGCGAGGTCGGCGTCCAGGGCAGGGTCGGCGACCTCGACCTGATCGCGGATGTCTTCGTCGGTGGCCGGAGCCAGTGCCTGCACGTCCTGCTCGGTGGTCGCGGCCCGGTTCAGGTAGGTCTGCGCGGACAGCGGTAGCACCGAGTTGGTCGTCCAGGCCGCGGTGCCTGTCTGGTGGACCACCGGCACGTCGTCCGCCTGGGCCGGCGCTGGTGGCTGCCGCCGGCTGGCGCGGGACGGGTCGACTCGAAGGCCGCCGCAGGCGTCGGCGTGCTCGTCCCAGGCCTCATCGCCGCGAGAGGGTGGGACCGGGCGGTCGTCGGTGACGGTAGCCAGCGCGAGGACCTGGGCCAGCTGCGCGGCCTCGTCGGCCGGGATCTGCTGCGCGATCAGCTCGACTCCCAGGGCGGGGACGCTGAGCATGCCGGCCTCGTCGACCGTCAGCTGCCATCGGGCGGCCTCCGCGTGGTCCGGGTCGTCGATGAGCACCAACGCGACCGCGCCGCCAGCCCGCTGCTGCTTCATGGCGGTCATCAGCCGTTCCAGCCCGGCGCTGTCCTTGGCAACTTCCGGAGCGATGAGCAGCACGTGCGGCGCCCACGCGTCGCCGGCCACGTCGCGCATCCGGCCCGACAGCACATCGACGTCGGCCATTCGCATGGCCTCGGTGACCGATTCCAGGTGGCCGTCGAGCGCCGCGATCGCCTTCTCGACGTCGTCGGTGTGGGTCAGCCGGTCGGGATTGATCTGGGCCAACTCCTTGCCGAAGCCGACCAGGGTCACCTGCAGCATCTCCGACCACGTGTTGTGCGCGAGCTCGGCAGCGAGGAACCGGGCCAGGTTCAGGCAGCGTTCGGCGTCCCCGGACAGGGATAGGGTCGCGACCCGTTCCAGGTCGAGCAGCCAGTGCTCGCCCTCGGCCGTGTAGCCCACCGACGCGAGCATGGGGAACGGTGCGAAGAAGTACGCCCGCCGCTGCTCGTCGTAGGTCAGTGGATCATCGCGCCGGATCGACCAGCGGGTGCCGGCCGAATCCACCGTCCACGGCTCCGGGGCTCCCGAGGCCGGCTCGGTGAGTACCAGAGTCAGGACGTCGTCGGTCATGCAGGCCGCCACCACGTCGGGCAGGCGAGCGGCGTCGACCCTCGCCAAATCCTGCACCAGCGCCCGCAACGCCTGGTCCAGCCAGGTGACGTCGGCACTGCCGACGCTGCCGGCCTCCTGCAGTGCTCGTTCGACGCGCAGCAGCTCTGGTGGTGCGCTGCCGATCATGCGCCCGGGACGTCGCTGCCGGAACTGCCTGCGGCGGTAGCGCAGCAGCGCGGTCAGCGAGGCCCCGGCCAGCAGCAGCCCACCGCCGGCGGCGAAGGCGACCATCGGCAGCTCCGAGGTGCTACCCGTCGACGTCTCGTCAGGCCTCGCCAGCGACGGCTCGACGCTGTTCGGTGCAGCCGTGGGAGACGAGGTCGGGGCGCTGGTGGCCGGACCGGGCGTGGCGGGAGGCGGCGCATTGGTGCCTGGCGCGGTCGGGTCAGCTGGAGGGGTGCTGCTCGGGGCTGGCGCTGATGGCGGTGCCGGTTCGGTCGTGGGCGGTGCCGGCTCGGCTGCAGGAGGCGCCGGTGCGCTGGGCGCAGGCGTCGCGGGACTGGTCGGGTCGGGGATGCTCAGCGTCCAGCCCGGTCGGATCAGCGACGGGTCGGTGAAGGTGGCACCTCCGGGTTGGCTGCGTCCCCGGTTGAGCTCCCAGGCTTGGCGCCAGTTGTGCCCGCTGCCGGTGATCTCCTCCGTGAGGTCCCACAGGGTGTCACCGGGTTCCACCGTGACGTCCTCGACGATTCTCGCGGTGGTCGGGGCTGGGCCCATCGGCGGCAGGCCGACCGCGTCGGGCGGCAGGACCAGCACCGAGCCCGGGACGATTTCGTTGTCCGGACCCACCGCGGTCGGGTTGAGCCTGGCGATCTCCGGATAACGCAGCGGGTCCCCGAGATGCCGCTCGGCCAGCGCCCACAGGGTGTCCCGGCGCTGCACCTGGTAGGTCGTGGTCGCGACCGGAGGCGCGTGCTCGTCCGGCATGGAGTACGCGACCGGTGTCTGCGCTATGACCGGTGCGCTGGCGTACTGCGCCGACGCCGGGACGGCGGTGGATGTGGCCGCGACCGGCAGCGGTGGCGCCGTTGCGGTGGATGCGGGGCCGCCGGCGGCCAGTGGAGCGACGGTGAAGCCGACCGCGACGGCGGCGACCAGGGCGGCGGCCGGCCGCTGGAAGATCCCCAGCCCGGGGAGGGCCGGAACCGGCCGTACGCGGGCGTACGCCACGATCTCCGCCACTGTCGCGGCGGTGAACAGTGCCCAGCACACCCACACCCCGGCTGCGAGGACGAGTCCGGCGAGCTGCCCGTTGTCGCGGGACGTCAGGACGGCGTCGACCTCGTCCAGCGACGGCAGGCTGTCCGGGACCAGGTGCAGAACCGCCATCAGCACCGGTACGCCGACGACGACGGCGAGCAGCGCCACGAGGGCGCCCACGGCCTTGAGCAGGCGGGCGGCGTGGCCGGTCACGACAGGCCCTCACCGGAGGTGACCCCGACCAGCAGCTGGGCGGTGTGCACGCGGGTCTGGCTGACCGGGATGCCCAGCAGGGGTGTCGAGTCGGTGACCGTCACGCTGACCTCCACGATGCCGGGGCCTGTGACGGTCACCGTGCCGGTCGCGCCGGCTTGGTCGAGGTAGGAACGGGCCGCGGTCGCCGCCAACTGTGCGTCGGTGCTGCCGCCGGTGGGAACCGGGCCGATGGCGATGCTGGCCGCGCGGGCTGCCTCAGCCGAGTAGGTGTCGGCGCGGTTGGCGGCCTGGATCGCGGTCCCGGCGTCGACGAGTGCGGTGACCAGGACGCCGACGATGAGCACGATGAAGCAGAACAGCACGGCCACGGACCCCCGGTCGTCCCGGAGTCCAGCGCTGGCGTGCGGGCGGGGTGTCACGACAGGTCCCTGGCAGGGTCGAGCGGGCTGGTGGCGCTGTCGTGCAGCGTCCGAGAGCCGGGCAGGCCGGCAACTCCGATGTCGGAGAGGTCGACGGTGCACGTCACGGCGACGGTGACCGATGCCGAGGCGCCCGGCGGCGCAGTGAACCTGGAGGTGTCGACGCTGACCTGGACGTCGATGCAGTGCAGGCCCTGGCTCGTCAGTGCGGTGGTGGCGGTGTCGGTGGCGATCTGCTGGGCCGCGGCGGCCGATCGGGCCAGCGAGGCGTCCCGCGCCGCGATCCCGGCGACTCCGCTGATGCGGTCGCCGGCCACCGCGATCCGGGCGCCGACCACGAGCATGGCCACCACGAGGAGTCCGACCGGCAGCAGGATCGCCAGCTCCACCGACTCCGAGCCTCGGTCGTCCCGCCACCGCCGTCGGCGGCCGTTCGGAGCCGGCTGCAGGTCGGGGCTCATGGCGAGTCCGGGGTGGTGAAGCGTTCCTTGCCGCGCACCACGGTGACATCGACGGTCGGGGCGAAGCCGGGCAGCGGGATCACGTTGGGCACGCTGGCGGTGACGTGCACCGAGACCGTGGTGGCGGTGCCGGACTCGGTCACCGAGTACCGGGTGATCGCGCCGGTCCCGAGCCTGGCCAGGTACGTGTCCGCTGCCGCCTGCCCCGCTCCCCCGGTCGCCCCGTGGACGCTGGCGGCGCGGGCTCCGACGTGCGCCGCGGCGTCGGCCGCTTCCCGGGCGAAGTACCACAGCGCGAGCTGCGGGCCGGCCAACAGCAGCGCGACGATGATGGGAAACAGGATCGCGAACTCGACGCTGGATGAGCCCCGCTCGCTGCCGCGGCCGCGGTGTCGGCGGGAGCCCGGGCGCGCGACTGGACCGTGCGGCGAGGATGCCGCACGGTTCGGAGTCCGCGCCTCGAGCATGAAACCGCTGCCGGTTCTACTGGAACAGCGACGTCTTGCTGGCCACGAACGCGATGGCCGCTGCGCTGACCGCGCCGCCCAGCGCGATGGCCAGGATGACCATGAACGCCTTCTCCGAGGAGTCCGAGCCTCGGTCGTCGGCGACGTGATCGGCGCTTAGCCAGGCCAGGACTGACAGCGCCATGACGGACAGGGCCGTGACGCACTGCGCCACGACGGCCTGGGCGCCCCGGCGCCGGATGGTGAGCTGGAACATGGGAAACCTCCGGGTAGGCGGTGCGGTCAGGACGAGATCCCGAACATGCGGAGCATGAAGGGGACGAGCACGAACAAGGTCAGTCCGGTGACCAGCAGCGCCAGCGGGCGGGACATCCGCTCGCTGACCTGGTTGGCCTCGGTACGGGCGTCGGACAGCTCGGCGTGCCGAAGCGTGCGGGCGCTGGCCAGCAGGGTGTTGTAGACCGAGGCACCGTCGGCGGCCACTGCCGCGATGTCGGCGAGGTTGCGCAGCTCGGCGACCTGTAGCTCCTCACCGAGGTCGCGCAGCTCGCCCCAGGGTTTGCGGCCGGACAGCGCCGCGCGGCGGATGGCGCGGCGCATGCGGACGAACGGCATGCTGCCCGAGATCTCGGCGGCCTCTTCCAGTGCCTGCTCCACCGAGCCCCGCGCGCGACGTTCACCGGCCACCAGGGTGAGGAAGGACTCCAGGTTGCTCCGGAACTCCACCCGCGCCTTCTCCGCCGCCTCGCGTGCCTCGGCTGAGGGCAGAAACCACCCGACGACGGCGATCCCCAGCCCGACCACGACGGGCAGGACGAAAGGCACCGGGACGTCGAGCAGCACGAACACCAGGCCGAACAGCGACGGAGCGAGCAAGCCGGCGAGCGCCAGGGTCAGCTTGCGGCCCGCGAGCTGAGCGCGGGTCCAGCCAATGATCGCCAAGTCGGCGTCTGAGACGCCCAGATGCCCGTCCAACGCCCGCGCCACCGGCCCCGGCAGCCAGTCCCACCGGTCTCGGGTGGACGTCGTCACCGCCGGCGCCGTTCGCACGGTCGGCTCGGCCGCCAACTGCTCCAGTGCGGCCACCAGTGACGGCGGCACTGGACGCAGTGCACGGACCGCGAGGACGAGGCCGCCCGCGATGAGCATCCCGGCGAGGGTGGCCGTCTGCAGCCCGGTCACCGGTGCACCGGAGCCTGGTCCGGGTCGAAGAGCACCCGCGGGGGCTTGACCGGGTCGGACAACCGGCGCATCCATCGCAGCGACGTCGCGAAGATCGCAACCACTGCCAGCAGGGCGATCTGCCCCACCGGCGTCGAGTAGCCCGACAGGAAGGTCCGGGCGAACAGGGTCATCCCGACCACCAGCACCAGGGTCACCACAACGATGGTGCGCATGTTCGACCGCGGCTTGGCGCGTTCGGCCTCCACTTCACGGACCATGCGGGAGCGGTCGTCGAGGTCGGCGGCCAGCGCGGTGAGCACCTCGGCGAGCCCCGGCCCGCCGTTGCGCTCCCGCAGGATGAGCACCATGGCGATCTTCTCGGCGGCCGGGTCGTCGATCTCGCGGGCGAACTGCCGCAGCGCCGTCTCGGTGCCCTGTGGCCCCATCCTGGTCACCAGGTTGGTGACCGCCGGGGCGATCGGCTCCGGCACCGAGCTCAGGGAGCGACGCAGCGCATCGCGCGTCGACCCGGCGGCGCCGGAGCTGATCAAATCGGCCAGCCGCCGCGTCCAGTCCGCCAGCGCCTCGGACGTGGCGATCAGCCGCTTGGCTTCCTTGCCGCCGCCGAGCACCTTCGGAATGAACACGACACCGCCGGCAGCGCCCAGCGCCGCGGCCGGCCAGCCAGTGACCAGCAGGACGAGCACGCCGGCTGCCAGCGCACCGAGAAGCAGCGGAGTGGCCCCCCGCCGCGAGGACGAGCGCACCGACGGCGAGCGCTCCGGCAGGAAGGAGACGCCGCGCACCGCCCCGACGACGCCGACCAGGCCGGCCGCGAGCAGCAACCCGGCCAGGGTCAGGAGCAGGCCACCGGCCGTCACGACGCACGCTCGCGGCGGTGAGGACCGGTGTGCCAATCCGAGGCGCCCGGGTGCAGCCAGTTCAGATCGAAGCCGACCGCGGTCAGCCGCTCGGCCAGCGACTCGCTGAGCATCCCCGGCCCCGTGGCCTGGGCGCGCCCGTCCTCGGCGCGCGGCGCGAAGATCGGCTTGAGGTCCGGCCGACCGGAGTCGCCGATCGGGCCGAGTTCGTAGATGCCGGAGACGTACCGGGCGTAGTCACGGTCGCGATGCACGTGCACGACCAGGTTCAGGGCGGCCAGCGAGCGCAGCACCAGCTCCGGGGACGGGGCCGGATGCGCCTTCAGCGCGTTGATCAGCACCTTGTCGAACACGCCGTCGGCCGACGGTGAGTGGATCGTGCACATGACCGACGAGATGCCGCTGGTCGCCGCCTCCAGCAGATAGGTGACGTAGGCACCGCGGACCTCCCCGACGAGCACCCAGGTCGGGGACGCGCGCAGCGCCAGGTGCAGCGCATCCCCCATGTCGAACCCCCCTCTGCCTTCAGCGTTGGGTAGCCGGGACTCGAACGGTCGGCAGACCGCGTGCCGCCTGACCAGCTGCCGGCGCTCGGGATCCCACCGAGGCAGGTGCAGACCCAGCTCCCGCTCGTCCTCCACGGTGATGACCACGTTGTTCCACGGGATGGCGTTGCCCAGCGCGCGCAGCAGCGTTGTCTTGCCGACCCCCGGCGCTCCGCTGACCAGCGGAGATGCGCCGGCGAGGATCGCCGCATGCAGGAAGCCTCGCACCGGTGAGTCGACCATGTTCATCTCGTGCAGGTCGTCGAGGCTCGGATCACTGAACCGGTGCACCCGGATCACCCCGGCCGGGCGCGGCAGCACGTCCATAGCCGCCTGCAGCCGCGCGCCGAGCTCGGTCACGCCCTTCAGCCGCACGTTCAGGATGGGGCTGGCTGAGGAGAACTCGCGGCTGGTCTGACCGTCGTCCGACCGTGAACCGATCGACCGCAGCAGCTGCTCGAGCTCCTCGTCGCTGGAGGCGATCGCCGGCCCGGGCACGAGTTGGCCGCTGGCCATCCGCAGCATCGTCGGCTCGCAGCCCTCGAAGTGGATGTCCTCCACGTCGTCCCGGGCCATCAGGGGAGCCAGTCGCCCCAGCCCGTCCAGCTCGGCCAGCACGGCCGCGAAGATCCTGTCCTCGGTGGTCACTTCCGGCGCCGGACGGCCGCGATTGGCCTCGTGCAACAGCCACTGGTCGTACTCGTCGCGGATCAACTTCCGGGTCAGCTCGCGCCGCGGGCCCGGGGCGTAGTTCCTGTCCTCCACCGTCAACCGGGTCGACACCCGGTCACGCAACTCCACCACGACGCGGTACTCGGTGCTGGTGAGCTCCTTGGTATCGGCTGGTGTGGCGTCGACCGGCGCGGCCACCGCAGCCAGCGGCTCTGGCGGCGGCAACGGCGGACGCTCGCGGGCGGGCCGCGGCAGGTCAGGGGCGGCAGGCACTTCCAGCCGCGGCGACGCGGTGTCCTCGTTCCTCATCCGGCCACCACCTCGGCGACACGCGACGCCTCGGTCGGACTGGTCAGCGTCTTGGCCAGGGACGCCGCCGCGCGCAGCAGCGCGGACCGTTGCAGCGTCTTCGGGTTGACCGTCGCGCCGTCGGAGAGCGCCTGCGCTGCGGTCCGGTCATAGGGCAACGTGCCCGCCAGCGGTAGGTCCAACGCCTTGGCGACTTCGCCGGCGGAGTACGGCCCGTCCCCGACCACGAGTGCCGTGACCTTCGCCAAGTCGCCGAGCTCGTGTCGCAGTCGTTGCGTCGCATCCTGCGCCGCGTGCACCGACCGCACGCTGGGCCGCACCGCCAGCAGCACCCGGTCAGCGGCCCGCAGCACCGGCCAGCAGCCGCGCTCGGTCACCAGTCGTCCGGCGTCGACCAAGGCGTCCCGCCCGATCGACGCGCTCGCCGTGTGAAGGGCCGAGGCCAGCCGCTCCCATGCGTCGGCGGTGAACGAGGTGCCCTGCGCGGCGGTCGTCACTCCTGGAACCAGCCACACCTGCGGCTGCTCGGGAAGCTGCACCGCATGCTGGGCGACCATCGTGGCGGCCTGCATCGCCGGGACACCCCGCCGGGCCGCCGTCGACCATGACAGGAGTCCCCGGTCGGCGCCGACCCGGCCGGCCAGCAGCCCCGGCGCCATGTCCCCGCCAGCCGGGTCACAGTCGGCGACGAGCAATGGCCCGGGCCACGCCAGGGCCAACGCCCAGGTCGAGGTGGTCACCCCGGGCGCGGCCTTCCCCGAGGTCACGACGGTGAGCATCAGGTCACCGCCCCGCCGGCAGCAGGATCAACGCCAGGTTGCCGGTTGAGGCGAGCTCGGCCACCCGCACGCCGTCGTCGGCGCTGACTCGCACGTCGATCACCGCCACCTGCGTGGCCTGGTTGAGCGATCCGACCTCGGCGACCGTCGCGTCGATCTGCTGACCGCGGGGACCGTCTGAGTCGGCAGACGGCGTACCGCTGCCACCGGTCGAGCCGGTGCTGCCGGGGGTCGCCACGATCAGCACCTGCTGGCCTGGGTTCAGCCCACCGGCCGGAAACTGCCCTTCCTTCAATGGCAGCGCGACCAGCATCTCCCCCGCCGTGAATCCGCTGTCCGGGCCGACCTGGGCGCCGGTCAGCAGCTCTCCGCGGGTCAGCGGCACCTGGGCGACCATCCCGACGATGTGGGACCGCTGCGAGGCAGGGATTGGTGACAGGTTGGGATCCGACGTCACGTTCGCGACCGTCAGGTCCTCCGCGGTGATCGTCGAGCCCACTTGCACGTCGCGGGCGACCGCCAGTACCTCCGTGCGCGCGGTCAGCATCTGGCCGGCACTGAAGGCCAGCAGGCCCCCGAGCAGCACGACCAGCACGCTCAGGACCAGCGACTTGCGGCTGGCACGTTTCCTCGCCGCCGCGGTACGCACCGGAGGAGCCGGCGGCAGCGCCGCCTCTGGCGCCGGAGCCGGATAGCGCTCGGCCGCCGGCGACGCCATCCCGTTGACCCGCGTCGTCACCTGATCACGACCGACTGCACCTCCGCCACCGTGAACGTCGCGTTCGAGGTCGTCGTCAGATCCGGCAGCGTGCCGGTGGCGCCCGTCGACGACGTCCAGGTGACCGACCACTGGATGCCGTACGTCGCCGTCACCTGCCCATCGGGCTGGCGGATCGATGAGTGCGGGTACCGGTAGTCACAGCCCGCCGGCGACGCGGCCCACACCCCGTCGCCCGGCTGCCACGCCATACCAGGACCCGGGCACGACACCGTGGCAGCCCCATCGCCCGGCGTGAACGACAGCGCCGTCGGTGTCACCGTCACCTGTGCCCACACGCCTCCGGCGTCGGCACGCGCGGTCAGTGCTCGGAACGATCCCGGGTCGGTCCAGAACCAGGTGTAGGCGTTGACGACCGTGAACGGCTGTCCGTCCTGCAGAGTGCCGGCCGGATAACGGCCCGTCGTCGGTGATGGCACCGTCATTGTGCTGAGCGCCTGTTGCGCGAGCTGCGCTGGATCGATCGCGGCCGGAACCCCCGGCGGGTTCGCCGACCAGAAGCTGAAGCCGTTGGTACCGGGGAAAGCTCCACCGCCAGTGTAGGAAAGGCAGCTGTAGATGGCGCCGTCCGTGCGACCGCCCCAGATCGGCGAGTCCTTGGGAGGCTGTTGGGCCATCGCCTCCACGTAGCACTGCATGTCCTGCACCCACCACGCCTGGCCCTCCTGGCACGGAATGACGGTGCCGGAGGGGCTGACAGTGCAGGCCGCCGCAGGCGTGCCGCCATCCCCGTCGGGAGTCGTCGCGGCCGGTGGGGCCGCCGTCCCAGGGGCATCCTCGGCCGTTTCGACTCCGACTACACAAATGCCGTGCGAGTCGTACTGCTGGCAGGTCGCCGGATCAGCGACAGCAGTTGGCGAGAGGACCAGCGAGGCGCACACGCACAGCAGCGCTCCCGCCAGGGCGAGGACTACCCGTCGCATGACTCCGCCTGCCTGTTCGGCGCCTCGCTGACCCGCCACGACGACGTGTCCGGATAGTCCGGGTTCACCACGGTGAGTTGCTGGACGAGGTACCGCGGACGGTCGGGAGGCACGATCGACTGCCCGGTGGCGTCGACCGCGTCGACCTGGCTCACGTCGACGCAGGCGGTGACGACGATGGTCGGGAAGACAGGTGACGGCGAAGCGGCGGGAGTGTTGGACAGGTCGACGCTGGCGGCGGATGCAGTCACCAGCTGCGACCGACCGGTCTGGCGGTAGCCCTGGGAACGGAACTTCCCGATGGCTGTGGCCTGGGCAGTGGCTTCCGGAGCCACCGCGACCTGGTAGATCCCGTCGAGCGGGAGTGACGGGTCGAGGTACAGGTCGTCGATCGTCCGCAGGTACTCCGGGACGAGTTCGACCGCCGCTGCCTGCGCTTCCTCGGCGGGGCTCGAAGTGGTCGGCGAGGGGCTCGACGTCTGGGAGCTCGACGTCCCGGACGTCGACGCACTCGACGAGCCGGGGTCTGACGACGACGAACAACCCAAGGTCGTCAGCGCCAGGAGCACCGCGGCCGCTCCGGCCGTCGCGCGCATCACCGCCATGCCTGATCACCCCCGATCGCGTCACCGTCCGTCGACCGAGGTTGCCCTCCGGGTCGAGCGGACGTGTGACCGCCGTCTCGTTCCCACCCTTTCGGGTGACAAGTTGTCGCTGAGTCCGTCACTCGTCCTCCCCGTCTGGGTGTACCGCGCGGTCCTGACACGCTCCCGCACCGGAAGCTGGGATGGCGCAGCTATCCACAGGATTGCGCGGCGTCGAGCAGGACAAGTTCCCGTGGAGGTCAAGGGTGGCCCTCAGCGGATGAACGGCACGTGGATGGTCGCCACGGTGGCAGGAGCACTGGTTGGCGCCGCAGCTACGCCCTGGCTCACTACCCGTGGGCTCGCTCAGTTGGCGCGGATTGACGCTGCCCGGCCGAGCCTGGCGCTGGCCAGCGCCGTCGCCGGCGGCGGAGCGGGAGCCGCGGCGATCGTGACGTCCCACCGTGCGGACACGTGGTGGCTGGTGCCTGCCCTGCTGGTCTGGGGATGCGCTTTGGTCGCCGCGGCGTCCTGCGATGCGGTCACCCAACGCATCCCGACGGCGCTCGTCCGGCAGGCCGCCGTCGGCACCGGCGTGCTGCTGACCGTCGGCTTCGCCGTGCACGGTGACTGGCGCGGCCTGCTCACCAGCGGTCTCGCAGCTGCGGCGGCGGGGGTCGTCCTGCTGTTGTGCTGGCGGTTCGCGGGAGCAGGGTTCGGCGACGTCCGCCTGGCTGTGCTCGGTGGCCTGGGTCTCGGACACGCCACGCATCGCGGCTTGTTGTTGGCCCTCGCCGCCTTCTCCTTGGTCACCGTGACGCAGGCCGTGGTCACCTTGATGCGCGACGGGGACCGCCGGAGGACCTTTCCCTACGGCCCTGCCCTCGCGGCCGGTTTTCTGCTCGCGGCCACCCTTTGACTGTGACGTCCAGCCGAAAGCCTTGGCGGTGGGTTCGCCGAGCAGCATCTTTGGCACGGCAGCAGGGCGCGGGTTCCAACGGGGTGTCTTCATCGCCACCTCCATCACCGCACAAGGCGCGTAGGACGAACTCGGCCACGCTGCTCCGGTATCAGTCGCGGGTCTCTTCGGTTCCTGTGGCCGTGATATCGCCTCGACGCCGTGCGCGTCCCGCGTGCGACTGGGGGCGCCGCGCCTTGACTGTCACGGCGTTGTCGAACCGGGCGTGGGCTCGGTCGGCTCTGCTGCGCTGTACGCGCGCTTCGTCGCGCGCCGTGTTGACCTCACCGCGCAATTCGGCGAGCTCCTCGCGCAGTCGTCGGTTCTCCTCCTCGTGACGGGCACGCAGGTCGTCGACTCGCTGGTGGCCATGGGTCTTCTCGCGCTCGGCGTCGTGTACGGCGGCGTCCCGCAGGGCAGTCATCGCCGCCAGTTTCTCGCGCAGGTCGCTGACCTCGTCACGGAGATCTGCGGCTTGCCGGTCGGTCTGCGCCAAGCCCCGACGTACTGACTCGACCGCATCCTCGGCACGGGCAGTGCGCGCCGACTCGGCGTCGGCCCGCTCGACAGCGTTGCGGGACCGCTCTTCCGCCTCCGACTGCGCGACCATCGCGGCTTCCGCTCGTCGGATCGCAGCGTCGCGGTCGCGGTGTGCCTCGACCACCCGTGCCTCGACAACGGTCAGCTCTTCCGCGAGATCGATCAACTTTGCGGCGGACTGCTTCCGCTCTGCATCCATGGTCGCGAGAGCGTCGGCCGACTCGGTATTCAGCCTGTCTCGCGCCGTCTCGGCATCCGTTAGCTGCTGGCGAGCCTCTTCAAGCCCGGAACGGAGCTGCTCGCTCAGGGCAGAGGCCTCCTCAGCAACGGCGTCGGCCTCCGCGCGCTCGGCCTCGGCGCGCTGTTGCGCTTGCTCGGCCCGGCTGGCGCGAGCCGTGGCGGTCGCGACCTGCTCGGCCGCTTCACTGGTCACAGTCTCGATCTGTAGCTCGGCGGCCTCCGGATCCCCCACCGTCCGCAGCTCCTCGAGCAACCCCTTCAGCTGCTGATTCAAGTGCTCGATCATGCCGGCGACCTGCCCGTGCAGCTCACTGGCCCGCTGCCGCGCGGCATCGATCGGCCGCTGCTCGATCCCGGCCGCGTGCCCGGACTGCTCCGTGCGCAGCCGGCGACGGGCGTGCCAGGCGGCGGTCCGGTTGTGCGCGCTGTCGTCGCAGTACTCCGGCGGGCGGCCGGCCCCTGCCTGGGAGGCGGCCGCTGGCCGGCGACAGCCGGGGAACCGACAGGTACGCCGTTCGGTTTCAGTTACGTCGCTCATAACGCAAAGCTGCACCGACGTAATGACGACGGAACGCTTCTCCGGCCGTCTGTGGACAGTGAACCTGCTTCCACATCCCCGGATGTAAGGCGTCTTCCGCGCCTGTGCCGCATCGGCGATGGTCAGCTGGGGCCGTGATGGGCCCGACGTGGCCCGCCGGCGGCCAACGGATGTGCGGTCACGGGTTCGTCCGTCCTCCGGCCTCTGCGGACCCGTGAGCGTCGGTCAGCGGTGCGCGGCGAGTTCGTGATCGGCGTGTGTGCGGGCTTCGAGCTGGAACGTCGAGTGCGCCACGCTGATCGGGAAGTGCTCGGCGAGGCAGTCTTGCATCTGATCGAGCAGCTGCGGTGCCCGCGCGTCTACGAAGCAGGCGTCCTCGACGACCACGTGCGCCGTCAGGACCGGCAGGTCGTCGCTGATTTGTGAGGCGTGCAGGTCGTGGACCGCCACGACTCCGGGCAGCTCTTCCAGATGCGCGCGGACTGCCTCGAGGTCCAGGCCCGGCGGAGTGCTTTCCAGGAGCACCGACACCGTTCGCCGCAGCAGCCCGATGGTGCGCGGCACGATCATGGCGGCGATCAGCAGGGAGGCAACCGAGTCTGCGGCCTGCCAGCCGGTAACCGCGATGACCGCTGCGGCGACCAGCACCGCGACCGACCCGAGCGCGTCGTTGATCACCTCCAGTAGAGCCGCCCGCATGTTCAGGTTCCCGTTGCGTGCACCGCCGCGGGTGAGCACCCACATGCCGAGTGCGTTGGCGGCCAGGCCGATGCCGCCGAACACCAGTACCGGCGTGGCCGCCACCTCTGCTGCCCCGGGCTCAAGCAACCGGCCGACCGCCTCGACGGCAACCAACACGCCCACAGCCAGCAACACCGCCGCCTGCAGGGTGGCGCCGAGCACCTCGGCGCGCCGGTAGCCCCAGGTGCGCTGGGCCGTCGGCGGGCGCAGCGCCAGTGTGGCCGCGACCAGCGCGATCACCAGGCCGGCGGCATCGGTGCCGGCGTGCGCGGCGTCGGCAAGCAACGCCAACGATCCCGAAAGCAGCGCACCGACCACCTGGACGACCAGAACCGAGGCGGTCAGTGCCAGCACGATCGCCAGCCGCCGACGATTTCCCGCTGCGCCGCCGTGGCCGTGCGTGTGCTCGTGGCCACCGCTCATCGCTGCGCTCCCTGGGTAACTGGCAACCGGCCGATGCCGGGCAGGAACCGGCCGGCCCGCGCGGCGTAGGCGGCGTACGCCCCGCCGTGCACCGAGCGGAGATAGGGCTCTTCGACGGCCCGCACTTGGAGCTGGACGGCAGCCACCAGCGTGACCAGTGCGAGCGCGCTGATCCAGGTGGGGACCATAAGCACGACTCCGGCCTGGGCGGCGGCCATCGCGGTGAAGATCGGATTGCGGATGTGCGCGAACACGCCGCCGGTCACCAGGTCGGTGCGCTCGGCCGGGTCGACGCCGATCCGCCACGAGGCGCCCATGCCGGTCTGCGCGGCCAGCGTCGCGGCGAAACCGACTAACGCCACCACCAGGCCGGCGAACTGCACCGCGGGTGGCGGGTCGGCGGTCACGAAGCCGGCCACCGCGAGCAGCGGGCCGGCCAGGCCCAGCACCATGGCGGCGGCGAACAGCACCCCGCCCCACCAGCCGGCGTCGGCCGGAGTGCCGGAGGTGCCGACGAACCCGGTCGACCCGGTGCGGCGCAGCTGGATCCAGGACCGGACACCGAACAGCACGACGAGAGCGACGACGTAGAGGACGAGCGCGGCGACCGTCACGACGCGGCCCCCGTTCCGTACACCGGGCACAGCGCGACCTGGTCACCGGTCGCGGCCAGCAGCTTCTCCGCCGAAGCGAGCAGCCCGAGCAGCTCCGGCTGGGTGGTCAGCGACCACAGCGATGCGCGTCCCTGCGGCTTGCTCTCGGCCAGGCCGCAGTCGCGCAGGCAGGCCAGTGCTGCGGACACCGAGCTTTGCGCCGGACCGTCCAGATGCCGAGTGAGGTCCACGACCCGGTGCGGGCCCAGCATCAGGTGGCGCACGATCGCCAGTCGCATCGGGTCACCCAGGCTGCGGAACAGGCAAGCTGCCGTCGAGAGTGCAGCAGCCTCATCGACCGTCGGCTCGGTCGCCTTGGTGTTCGTCGTCATGGGCACGGTATCGGCTTCCTATCATCGACTAATGCCGATGATAGTGTCGGAATCCGACGGGTCAACAGCCAGTTCGTGCCTGTCCACCTGAGGCGCCATGCTGCACAGCCCAAGGGGGATAGGTCCTTCACGCAGCTGTGATCATGAGGCGACGTGACTGCGGTCGGGAGAATGTGGAGCTGCTCCGCCGGGGCTGCGGCCGCATTTGCATCGACGACGGGCGGAGGTGTCGGGGTGCGCGCGAGCCCTACGGCAAGTCCGATGGTGGCGGCGAAGAGAACCGCCTCGGCGCCCGCCAGGCGGAGGAACATCCTGGGATGCCCTGCCCGCAGTGCCGGAAGGGTCCGACGGCGGTGCCAGGCGGCCAGCGCCAGCAAACCCACGAACGCCGCCACCTTCGCCAGCAGCACGGCCCCGTAGCCGGTGTCGAGCAGCTGATCGGGGCTGGAGAAGCGCGTGTAGGCGGTGACGACGCCGCTGCCTCCGACGACCACGGCCAGCGGTAGGGCGAGGCGGCTGAACCGTTCGACTGCGGTGACGCGCGCCGGGCCGGAGAGCCGGGCCGCGAGCATCAGTGCCAGCAGGCCACCGGCCCACAGCACGACACCAAGCACGTGCAAGACGACGGCGGTGACGGCGAGGTTGTGGTCGGCCTTGTCCGCGGAGTGCGAGGTGAAGGCCGGTGGAACGGTCGCGGCCAGGGCGATGAAGAGCAGAACCCGCGCCCCGGCCGGGTGCAGGACGGTTCGGGCGAAGGCAGCCACGACCGCGGCGAGGGCGGCCACCACGACCAGGTTCCGGCCCTGCTCGACGCTTTCGACGAAGCTCCAGACGCCGCGCAGCGAGATCGCTGAGAACCCCGTGCCGAGGAAATCGGCCAGCAGGACCGGCAGCGAGGCCAGCGAGGTCAGCGCCCACACGACTGCACCCCAGCCGGCTAGGCGCACCCACCGGTAGCCCGCCGTACTGAGCACGGTGTCACCGGGCACGAGGACCACGGCTCCGAACAGGCAGCCCACGGTCAGCACGGCGGCCGCGTCAGCGACCAGCCGCAGAGCGGGCACCAGCCAGGCGACAACGGGCGGCGGAGCCGGGATGCCCGGCACCGAGACGACGTCGGCGGCGCCGCCGGCCCACAGCGTGAGCCCGCAGACCGCGATGGCCGCCAGCGCCGAGGCGAGCACCAGTAGGCCGCGGCGCACCCTTGCCGGTGCCGGCGCGCTGTCGACCCGTGATTCAGCCACCGGTGGCACTACGCCGGCGCAACGCCAGCCACGTCCCGGCGACGAGCACCACTGCCACCGCCGAAAGGAACACCCACAGGCCCCAGCTGCTGCCCGCGTCGCTGGCCGTGTCACTGCCGGCGGCCGGGGACACCGCCGTCTCCGTGTCCGGAGGGGGTGCGGGCGTGTTCACCAGGGTCGGCTCAGCCGGCGCCGACTCCGTCGCCGCACCGCCGGTGCCGGTGAGGGTGAAGGTGAGCTGGCCGGACACCGGGTGACCGTCGTCGGAGACGACGCGGTAGGCCACGACATAGGCGCCTGCACCGCTGGTATTGACCGGCTGGGACACCATCGCACCGTCGATGGTGACCTCCCCGGAGGTGGCCGACTCCCCGTCCGGGCCGGTGACAGCGATCTGGGCAAACTTCGAGGCGACCGCCGAGGAGAACGTGAGGGTGACCGCGTCCGGAGCTGCGGTCAGCGTCTCCCCGCCCGTCGGCGTCGAGGACTGCAAGCCGGTGTGCGCCAGTGCCGTACCACCGCTGAAGACGAGCAGGAGCGAGGCCAGGACCGTCGCCGCGGCGACGATGAGGATGCGTCGCACGGATGTCTTCATGGGTCCTCAGTTGCAGCAGTCGCAGCCGGGCTTGCAGCCACAGGCGTCATCGGTGGATTCCAGGGCGCCGGGGCGCAGCGCCTCGGCCGGTGAGCAGCAGTTCTCGCCGCGCCAGGCTTCCCGCCCTTCCTTGAGCGCCAGTCCCGCGATGACCAGGGCTGCGATCGGGTCGGCCCACGACCAGCCGAACAGACTGTTGAGGGCAAGCCCCACCAGGAGGACGGCGGAGAGGTAGGTGCAGATCAGCGTCTGCTTGGAGTCCGCCACCGCCGAGGCCGAGCCGAGTTCGCGGCCGGCGCGGCGCTGGGCGTAGGACAGGAACGGCATGACCGCCAGGCTCAGCGCCGCCAGCACCAGCCCGACGCTGGAGTGCTCAGCCTCCCCGGAGCCGAGCAGGGAGCGGAGCGCGTCGACGGTCACGAACGCCGCCAGCGCGAAAAACGAGGCGCCGATGACCTTCAGCGCCACCTTCTCCCGCGCCTCGGGGTCGCGGCCGGCGAACTGCCAGGCGACGGCCAGCGCCGAGGACACCTCGATGACCGAGTCCAGGCCGAACCCGATCAGCGCCGACGACGATGCCCGGGCACCAGCGGTGAGCGCGACCGCGGCCTCGATGACGTTCCAGGTGATGGTCAAGGCCACGAACAGCCGGATGCGTCGCGCCAGGAGAGCGCGACGGTCGACGGTGAGCTGAGCCGGATGCAGGGCGGTCACGACAGCGCCTCAGCCGTCGCGGGGCCGGCGTTCAGCGGCTGGGCGGGGCCCGCCACGGCGGCCAGCAGCCGCGCGCCGGCCTCGGTGAGGCGGTACATGACCAGCTTGCCGTTTCGCCGGGACGTGGCAAGGTCCGCCGTCCGCAGGATGCGCACGTGGTGAGAGACAAGGTTCTGCGACAACTCGGTGATCCAAGCCAGGTCACACACGCACAGCTCCTCCCCGAGGGAGAGCGCCGAGGCGATCCGCAGCCGGGTCGGGTCACCCAGGGCCTTCGCCTGGTTGGCACGCGCGCGGACCTGCTCCTCGCGGCTCAGCTGGGCGCGGACGGCCTCGGCATGCGGCAGATCCAGGCACAGCAGATCGCAGGTGTCGCTGCTCATCGGTCCCCTTCGTTCTCGACCCGACCTTCGGACCAACGCCCCAACGGACGTTGTTATGTTGGTATCACGTTGGCGTCGAAGGCAAGAGCGGGAGCCCCTGTGTCCACCAACCTCAAGGTGTCGGCCGCACTGGTCGCCGCGTTCGCCGCCGTTGTGGCCGCGTTCCTCATTCTGGGGCAGTCCGGTTCCGGCTCGAGCGCCGACGGCGGGGCGGCCGGCGGCCCGCAGGTTGTGCGCGAGGACAGCCACCGCCTCGGTGAACCCGGCGCCGGCGACGTGACGCTGATCGAGTTCCTGGACTTCGAGTGCGAGGCGTGCGCGTCGGTGTACCCGTTCGTCGAGCAGCTGCGCGAGGACTACGCCGGCCAGGTGACGTTCGTCGCCCGGTACATGCCGATGCCCGGCCACCCGAACGCCGAGAACGCCGCCGTCGCCGTCGAAGCCGCCGCCCAGCAGGGCGACTTCGAGGCGATGTACCAGCGCATGTACGAGACCCAGGAGCAGTGGAGCCACCGGGAGGAGTCCCAAGCCGCCGTGTTCCGCGGCTTCGCCGCCGACCTCGGCCTGGACCTGGCCTCGTACGACCAGGACGTGGCCGACCCGGCCACTCTCGAGCGGGTGCTGGCCGACCGGGACGACGGCTTGGCGCTCGGCGTGGAGGGCACACCGACGTTCTTCCTCAACGGCGAGAAGCTCGAGGTCACCACCACCGACGAGTTCATCGAGCGCATCGAGGCCGCCCTCGATGAGTGACACCGCAGTCGCCGACCGGCCGGTGGCCACCGAGGCACGTGGCGGGAGAGGCCGCGGGCTGGCGGTGTGGCTGCTCGTCGGCGGGCTGCTCGGCTTCGTCGCAGCGCTCGTGCTGGCGGTGGAGAAGTACGCCCTGCTGGCCGACCCCGCCTACGTGCCGACCTGCAGCCTCAACCCGATCCTGAGCTGCGGCTCGATCATGGCCAGCCCGCAGGCGGAGGTCTTCCGCTTTCCCAACCCACTGCTCGGGGTCGCCGGATTCCCCGTCGTGGCCACCACCGGCGCGGTGCTGCTGGCCGGCGGCCGGCTGGCCGAGTGGTTCTGGGCCTCACTCCAGGCCGGCGTCACCGCCGGCGTCGTGTTCGTGCATTGGCTGATGTTCGCCAGCCTGTACCGCATCGAGGCGCTGTGCCCCTACTGCATGGTCGTCTGGGCGGTCACCATCCCGCTGTTCACCGCCGTCACCCTGCGCAACCTGACCGCCTGGGCGCCGCGGCTGCCCGCAGGGGTCAACGCCGCGGTCGCGCTTGTGCGCACCCGGCACAGCGTCCTGCTCACGGCGTGGTTCCTTCTGATCGTCGCTGCCATCACGCAGCGGTTCTGGCTGTACTGGAGTTCCCTCGTTGGCTGACAACCCGACCCGCCGCGGCCTGTTGGCGGCGGCCCTCGTCGCTGCCGCCCTCATGCTCCTGGGCTGCTCCGGTAGCTCGGGGACCAACGCCAGCACCGCCACCGATGCTGGGGAGTTCGACTTCAGCGAGGCCACTCCCCTGGGCCAGCTGATCCCCGCCGACGCGCGTGAGTCGGCCCCTGCGTTTCGCGGTGAGCTGCTCGATGGCAGTGAGTTCGACTCGCAGTCGCTGGATGGCGACATCACCGTGCTCAACTTCTGGGGATCCTGGTGCGCGCCCTGCCGGGTGGAGACACCCGAGTTCCAGGCGGTCTACACCGACGTCGCCGACTCCGGCGTGCAGTTCCTCGGCGTCGACGTCAAAGACCAGCGGAACCTCGCCCAGGCCTTTGTCGATCGCGTCGGCGCCACCTACCCCTCGATGTTCGACCCACGTGGCGAGGTCGCGCTGGCCTTCCGCGGCTTCCCCGCCAACGTCGTGCCCACCACCATCCTGCTCGACCGCGACGGGCAAGTAGCCGCGGTGTACGTGGCCGTCGTCCCCGAAGACGACCTGCGCACGGCCCTCGACCAGCTACTGGACGAGGGCTGAGCCGTGAGCGACCTCGGCGCGACATTCGCCGACATCGTCACCGACGGCTCCCTGCTGCTCGCGATGGCCGTGGCCGCCCTGGTCGGATTGATCAGCTTCGCCTCGCCGTGCGTGCTTCCGTTGGTCCCCGGCTACCTGGGCTACGTCGCCGGCCTCACTGGAGCAACGGCCGCCGCGCCGGCGGCCGGGCAACCGGCCACTCCGCCGCCATCGGCGGCCGGGACCGCCGTGACCACCGCGCCTGCCACGGCGGCACCATCACGCAGTGACCGGCGCCGGGTACTGGCCGGCGCCCTGCTGTTCGTCGCCGGCTTCAGCCTGGTGTTCGTGTCCTTCGGAGCACTGTTCGGCGGCCTCGGGCGACTGCTGCTGGAGTGGGCACCCGTGCTCACCCGGGTCATGGGCGTGATCACCATCGTCATGGGCCTGGCCTTCCTCGGTGCACTCCCCTGGCTGCAGCGGGAGCGGCGCATCCACCGGCGCCCGCCCGCCGGCCTGGCCGGCGCACCGGTGCTGGGAATCGTCTTCGGGCTGGGCTGGACGCCGTGCCTGGGCCCGACCCTCTCCGCGGTGAACTCGCTGGCCTACAGCCAGGCGTCCGCGGGCCGCGGCGCCGTGCTCGGCCTGGCGTACTGCCTGGGGTTGGGCATCCCGTTCCTGCTGGTTGCCCTCGGCGCCCGTCGGGCCTTGACCTTCTCCACCTTCGCCCGCCGCCACGCCCCAACGGTCATGCGAGTGGGCGGTGTCCTGCTCCTGGTTCTGGGCTTGCTACTGGTCACCGGACTGTGGGACGCAGTGATGATGTGGCTGCGCTCCTGGCTGGCCACCACCGGCCTCGGCTCCTCCGTGGTCTGAGAACGGGAGTCTGCCCCCGTGACCGCCGGCATCAGAGCCAAGTGAGACTCAGGAACGCGCCGGAGCACGGCTGGGACCTCCCGCTTGGGTGTCTGGCAGAGGAGCTGTCCATACCTCGCCCTACCTTGCGATGCAGGGCCTCCCCCCGGGCGGCGTCACGAAACCAGAGAGGTTCGTCATGGACAACGCCGATGACCTGCTGACCACGGCCGAGGTTGCCCTGATCATGCGCTCGCCCGTCTCCACGCTGAGGTACTGGCGGCACCTCGGCACCGGCCCGCACAGCTTCCGCGTGGGACGTCGCGTGGTCTACCGGCGCGCTGACGTGACCGCGTGGCTGCATGAGCAGGCGGAAGCAGGGCGCGCCGATCGAGCGGGGTGACTGGCGGAGGTGAACCCCGCCCCGCCGTCGTGCCAGGACTTCACGGCGACGCAGCTCAACGGTTCAGCACCCGCGCCGCCTCGGCGCTGACGACCTGTCGGCCGAAGTAGACGTCGAGCGTCATCGACGGATTGGCATGGCCCAGCTGGTCGGCCACCTGGCGCGGGCTGAGGCCGGCCTCGTCGAGGCGCGTGGCGACGGTCTTGCGGAAGGTGTGCGAGGTGACCCACGACCACGGCCCCTCCTCGCAGCGGATGCGTCGCCCGCCTGCTCCGGCCCTGAAGGAGCCGTCCTCGTCGAGCTGATAGCCCGTCCCCTCGCAGGTCTCGCACTCGAACGAGTCGAGCAACTGGCGGAGGTCTCCTGAGACGTTCGACGGATCCCGCAGGGCGCCGGTCAGCGGCGGAGGGAAGACGACCTCAGTGCCCGTCTGCCGGCGAGAACTCGCCCGCCGGTCCTCCAGCATCCGGACAGCGAACTCGGGCAGCGCGATGATCCGCCAGCCAGCGGTCGTCTTCGGCCGCGGCTGGACCGTCAACCCGGCGCCTGGAACGCGGACGACGGTGGCATTCACCTCCCAGGTTCCGGCCCTGAGATCGAGGATCGGCTTGCCGTCGCCGTTGGTTCCGTACCGCAGCGCCAGCGCTTCGCCGATCCGGCAGCCGGTGGCAAGCATCCAGTCGACGACGTCGGGCAGGTCAAGCTCGGTCGCGCGGTCGCTCGCCCGGAACAGCTCGACGAGTCGTCCGGTCTCTGCCGCAGTCAGTGCGCGCGGCGCTCGCTTGCCGGTACTGATCTTGGCGGTGGCGTCGCGGACCGGATTGACCACGACGGCGCCGTCCTGGATTGCCAGCGCGAACATCCCGGAGAGACACGCCCGCGCTGTCTTGGCCGCGCCCGGTCCGCTGCTCTTGGCGATGGCGGACAGCGCCCGGCTGACCACGCCCGGAGTCACCTCCCGGATGCAGAGCTGACCGAAGGCCGGCTTGACCTGTTTGTTGACCACCGAGCGGTAGGTGCGCTGCGTTCCGGTCGACCAGCCGTGATCGGCCTCGATCCACGCCTCGGCCAACGTGGCCATTCGTGTTCCGGCGGTGATCGCGCCGGCGCCACCAGGCGCCTGGCGGTTGGTGAGCTCGACTTTCAGCGCCCGTTCCGCGGCGGCGCGAGACGGCCCCACCTTGGACACCAGCCGGACACGGCCATCGAAGTCGCGGAACTTCGCCCGGGCCTTGACCTGGCCGCTGGGCTGCGCGATGAACAGGACCTTGCCGTACGTGCCGAGCGGTAACGGTGGTCGGCCCACGGCATCCTCCTCATCCGATTTGGATGCTTAAAGGATGCCCGACCGACAGGAGCGGCGCCAGACAATAGGGCCGTGATTGGCAAACTCGCTGGTCAGAGCCTCAAAGAAGCTCCCCCGATTGGACTCGAACCAATAACCCTGCGATTAACAGTCGCATGCTCTGCCAATTGAGCTACGGGGGATCGGCGGGTCACGCCCGCGCGCCTCGACGAGAGTACCCCACGCCCGACCGGCCCCCGCGGGAGGCTCCGCGTCGCGCGTCACCGCAACCGCGGTTACGTTGATCACCCCATCGACGCAGCAGGAGGCCTCCCGTGGCGAAGCTGTCCTTCCTCGCCGGCTTCGGTGCCGGGTACGTGCTCGGTGCCAAGGCCGGCCGTGAGCGTTACGAGCAGATCCGGCGTGCCTGGGGCAACGCCAAGGAGAACCCGCAGCTCCAGGAGGTCGCCGGCATGGCCCAGGCCCGCGCCGACGCGGTGACCAACTCGGTCAAGGCGCGCATGGGCCGCGACAGCTCGGGCAGCGGCTCGGGCAGCGGCGGTTCGTCGGGCGGGGGCTCGGCGGGCCGCGGCTCCCTGGGCGACGTGCCCTCGAGCGGCACGCCGTCCGGCACGTCGCCGACCACCAGCGGGCCGACGACGACCGGCCCGGCCGGCACGCCCCCGATGCCCTGACCGGACCGCTCAGCCGACCTGGTCGGCGGCGACCGCCTCGGCCAGCTTCTGCCGCGCGACCTCGCGCGCCCCGGGGTCGAGGCGGTCGGCGTCGTCGTCGAACACGACGCTCCACTCGCGCGCTGCCTGACCGGGCACCCGCCGGGCGACCAGCACCACTCCCCCGCGCCCGGGCAGCGGGGTGCGCCGGCTGGCGACCACGGTCTGGTCGACCCGTCGCCGGACGACGGCCGGCAGGTCCCCGGCATCGGTGAGCGCGTGCCGCTGCACGGGCAGGCGGGCCTGCACGCCGGGCTCCACCTCGGTCAGCGGGGTCACCTCGAAGCGCCCGCCGCCGTCGGCGGTCGCCGTCCACCGGGCCGAGCCGACCTCGTGCCACGGCAGGACGCCGACCTCGCCGGCGTCGGGCAGGGCGAGGTCGGCCGGCACCCGGCGCAGCCCCCGCGAGGTCGCCACCAGCCAGCCCTCGTCGCGGACCAGCGCGCCCCAGGCCAGCACCCGCTCGTCGGGGTCGGCGGAGGCCTGGACGACGGCGCGCACCGGCTCCGGCGGCCGGGTGAACCGCCGGCGCAGCCGCTCCGCCAGGCTCATGCGCCGAGCCCGCCCATCGCCCGCTGGCGCAGCGAGATCGCCCGCTGCTCCAGCGCCATGAGGCTGCTGAACGCGCGCATGTACTCGTCGGCGGCCTCGACCGGGTTCATCCGCTGCAGCCGGCCCTTGAGCGCGGCCACCTGCCGCACGGTGTGCATCTCCTCCAGCCGGGCCAGCACCGCCCCGACGTAGCCGGCGTCGGGCTCGGCCGCCGAGCGCAGCGGTTCCACGGCCAGCGCGGTCAGCTGCGCGCGCGCCGTCTCCCGGTCGCAGTGCGCGGCGATCTCGTCCAGCCACTCCGGCCCGGTCACCCGGGTCGCCGCCGCTCCCCCGGCCGCCTGCACCGCGGCGGCGACCGCGGCGAGGTCCGCGTCGGTGTAGGCCTCGACCGGGATGGCGTCGAACGACGGCCCGGCCAGCTCGGGCACCTGCAGCGCCGCCTTGACCGCCTCCCGCTCCACGGCCACGGCGATCTCGTCCGGCGAGCGGCGCGGCGTCCGCGGCCGGCCGCGGCCGGGCGCCCCGCCGTCCCCGGTGATCCGCCGGACCCGCTCGAGGACCTCGGCCTCGTCGGTGTTGCCGATCATCCCCGCCAGCTGGCGGGCGTAGGCCGGGCGCAGGGCGTGGTCCTTGATCTGCGCGACCAGCGGCGCGGTCTTCTCCAGCGCCGCGACCCGGCCCTCGACGGTGTCGAGGTCGTAGCCGGCCAGCGTCGTCTTGAGCACGAAGGCGATCAGCGGCGTGCGGCGTGCGACGAGGTCCCGGACGGCGGCGTCCCCGTGCGCCTGCCGCAGCTCGCAGGGGTCCATGCCGTCGGGCTCGACCGCGACGAAGGTCTGCCCGACGAAGCGCTGGTCCTCGGCGAAGGTCCGCATCGCCGCGTTCTGCCCGGCGGCGTCGCCGTCGAAGGTGTAGATCACCTCGCCGCTGAACTCGTCCTGGTCCATCAGCAGCCGGCGCAGGACGCCGATGTGCTCGGGGCCGAACGCCGTCCCGCAGGAGGCCACGGCGGTCGTCACGCCGGCCAGGTGGCAGGCCATGACGTCGGTGTAGCCCTCGACGACGACCGCCTGGCGCCGGCGGGCGATGTCCCGCTTGGCCCGGTCGATCCCGTAGAGGACGGTGCTCTTCTTGTAGAGCGGCGTCTCCGGGGTGTTGAGGTACTTCGGGCCCGGGTCGTCCTCGGCGAGCTTGCGCGCGCCGAAGCCGATGACGTCGCCGGTGATGTCGCGGATCGGCCAGACCAGCCGCCGGTGGAAGCGGTCGATGAGCGACCCGCGGGAGGACTCCTTGGCCAGCCCGGCGGTCACCAGCTCCTGCTGGGTGTAGCCGGCGCCGCGCAGGTGGCGGGTGAGGGAGTCCCAGCCGGCCGGCGCGAAGCCGCAGCCGAAGTCGAGGGCCACCTGCCGGTCGAAGCCGCGGTCGGCGAGGAACTGCCGGGCCGGGGCCGCCTCGGGCGTGCGCAGCTGCTCGGCGTAGAAGGCCGCCGCCGCGGTGTTGGCCGCCACCAGCCGCGCCCGCTGACCGGCCTGGGCGCGGTCGGGGGCCCCGGTCGGCCGGCCGCCGTCGTCCTCGTAGCGCAGCTCCACGTTCGCCCGGCGGGCGAGCAGCTCGACCGCCTCGGTGAAGGAGATGTGGTCGATCTCCTGCACGAAGCGGATGACGTCGCCACCCACCCCGCAACCGAAGCAGTGGTACAGCCCGCGTGCGGGGGTGACGTGGAAGGACGGCGACTTCTCGTCGTGGAACGGGCACAGCCCCTTGAGGCTGCCGCCGCCGGCCCGCCGCAGCTGCAGGTGCTCGCCGATGATCTCGTCGATCCGGCTGCGCTCCCGGACCAGCGCGATGTCCGCCGCGCGGATCCGCCCGCGCCCGGCCATCAGCTGCCCCCGGCCGCGGCCGCGCCACCGGCCACGGCGGCCGTCGATGCGGCCTGGTCGCGGCGGCCCAGGACCAGCGCGATCCACAGCAGGAACACCCGGGAGTCCAGCGGCAGGTCGTCCCCGGCGTCCAGCGTGGGCCGCGGCGACCACCCGCCGGTGCTGCCGGTCTCGGCGACGACCCGGCCCCCCGAGAGGAAGCGGTACCGGCTGCCCCACCACGAGCTGCGCTCGGCGGCCAGCGGCGTCCCGGCCAGGTCGAGCGCCCAGGTGCCCCGCCACCAGGAGGTCCGCCGGGCCCGCAGCCGCGCGGCGTCCTCCGGCTCGCTCGCCCACCGGGCGGTCAGCTCGCCCGACCGCTTGGCGAACACCCACGCGCGGTCCCCGACGACGGCCGTGGCCGCCTCCTTCCAGTTCGAGGCCCGCAGCGTGGCGACGACGGCGCCGTCGCGCAGCACGGGCCGCACGCCCGCCTCGCACCCGGCCGAGCCGGCCTTCCCGAGTTCCAGCACCGCGCCCCCCTCAGCCGATCCCCGGCGCCCCGGCCACGCTCTCGCCGGTCGCGCGGTACAGCAGGTAGGCCGCCGTCTCGCGCAGGATGTACCGGAACTGCGTGGTGCGGGTCTGCACGGCCGGGCCCTGCCGGGTCGGCGAGCTCTCGGCGGCGATGCCGGCGTCCTCGGCCATCCGCTCGGCCCGCAGGGCGTGCCAGGGGTCGGTCACCAGGACGGCGGTCCCCCAGCCGCGCTCGTCGAAGGCCGCGGCCACCGACCGGATGCTCTGCAGCGTGTCGACGCCCTCCTGCACCGCGAGCAGCGCGTCCGCGGGGACCCCGGCCGCGGCGAGGTAGTCGCGCCCGGCCTCGGCCTCGGTGAACTGGTCGCCGACGGCCTTGCCCCCGACGGTCACGACGACGGGGGCGACCCCCTGCTCGTAGAGCCGCAGGGCGTGCTCCAGGCGGGCCTCGAAGATCGACGACGGGACGCCGTTGTACTGCGCCGAGCCGAGCACCACGATGGCGTCCGACGACGGGCGCGAGTCCTGCCGCGCCGTCCACCAGATCGCCCCGGCGGTGGCGGCGACCAGCAGCACGGTGGCCAGCACGACGGCGCCGACCACCCTGCCCACCAGGCTCCCCGCACGCACCGCCACGCGTCATGGGTACCACGCGGGGCCGTCGGGACGGGGACGCCCGGGGCCGGTGTGCACACCGGTCCGGCGCGTCCCCGCGGTGGCGCACGCAACACACCGTTGCCCGGGAGTTCACCCGCGACCGGGATGACGCGGCACCCCTCCGGAGTTGCCCGATGCAACGACCGACGAGAAGGGCCGCCACCGGCGCCCGGGGGGAGCACCGTGACCGCCCTGCAGGAGCAGACCACCGCGACACCCGCCCCGGCGCAGCCGCCGCGCCGGGCGGTGCTCGCGCTGGTCCTCGGTGCCTTCGTGGCGACCGGCGCGCTGACCATCGACATGTACCTGCCGGCGCTGCCCACGATCGCCGCCGACCTGCGCACCAGCTCGGCCATGGTGCAGCTCACGCTGACCGGCACGCTCGCCGGCCTGGCGCTGGGTCAGCTGGTCATCGGGCCGCTGTCCGACGCGCTCGGCCGGCGCCGCCCCCTGCTGGCCGGCACGGCCCTGCACGTGGTGGCCTCGCTGCTGGTGCTGGTGGCGCCGGACATCGTCACGCTGGGCGTGCTGCGGGTGCTGCAGGGGGTGGGCAGCGCGGCCGGCAGCGTGATCGCGATGGCGATCGTGCGCGACCTGTTCCAGGGCCGGGCCGCGGCCACCATGCTCTCCCGCCTCTTCCTCGTGCTCGGCGCCGCGCCCGTGCTCGCCCCCACCCTCGGCGGCGAGCTGCTGCGGGTGACCTCGTGGCGAGGGGTCTTCGTCGCGCTCTCCCTGTACGGCCTGCTGCTCCTGGTGCTCGGCGCGCTGGCGGTGCCCGAGACGCTGCCGCCGTCCCGCCGGGCGACCGCGGGCCTGGCCGGGACGCTGCGGACCTACCGCGGGCTGCTGCGCGACCGGGTGTACGTGGGCCTGGTGCTGGTGGCCTCGCTCACCATGGCGGGGCTGTTCACCTACGTCTCGGGCTCCTCGTTCGTGTACCAGGGCCAGTTCGGCCTCGACGAGCAGCAGTTCGGCCTGCTGTTCGGCGCCGGGGCCTTCTTCCTCATCGGCGCCACCCAGCTCAACCCCGTGCTGCTGCGCCGGTGGTCGCCCGCCCGGATCCTCACGGCCGCCGTGCCGGCCGGTGCGGGCTCCGCCCTGGTGATGCTCGTGCTCGCGACCACCGGGACCGGTGGGCTGCCGGGTGTCGTCGTCCCCCTGTGGGGCGTGCTGGCCGCCACCGGGCTGGCCCTGCCCAACGCCCCGGCGCTGGCGCTGGCCGCGCACGGCGAGGCCGCCGGCGCCGCGGCGGCGCTGCTCGGGGCGGCCCAGTTCAGCGTGGGCGCGGCGATCTCACCGCTGGTCGGGGTGCTCGGCAACGACGCCACCGCGATGGCCGGGGTCATCGTCACCGGGCTGCTGCTGGCGATCGCGGTGCTGGGCGCCGTGGTGCGGCCCTGGCAGATCCTCGACGCCCCCGAGACGCCGGCCGTCGCGGCCGCGCACTGAGCGGGAGGGTGCCTCAGCTGCCCACGTGCTCGGCCCCCAGCGCGGCCCGGCCCGCCTCCAGCCGGGCCACCGGCACCCGGAACGGTGAGCAGGACACGTAGTCCAGGCCCACCTCGTGGAAGAAGTGCACCGAGTCCGGGTCGCCGCCGTGCTCGCCGCAGATGCCGAGCTTGAGGTCCGGCCGCGCCGCGCGCCCCCGCTCCGCCCCGATCCGCACCAGCTCCCCGACGCCGGGCCGGTCCAGCGACTCGAACGGCGAGACGCCGAAGATGCCCTTGTCCAGGTAGGCGTGGAAGAACGCCGCCTCGACGTCGTCGCGGGAGAACCCCCAGGTCATCTGGGTCAGGTCGTTGGTGCCGAAGGAGAAGAACTGCGCCGACTGGGCGATCTCGGCCGCGGTGAGCGCGGCCCGGGGCACCTCGATCATCGTGCCGACGAGGACGTCGAGCTCGACCCCGCACTCCGCGAAGACGGCGGCGAGCACCTGGTCGGCCTCCTCGCGGATCGCCTCCAGCTCCTGCACCGCCCCGACCAGCGGGATCATGATCTCCGGGCGGGGGTCGCCGCCGGCGGCCTTGCGCTCGCACGCGGCCTCGGCGATCGCGCGGACCTGCATGCCGAACAGGCCCCGGACCACCAGGCCCAGCCGCACGCCGCGCAGCCCCAGCATGGGGTTCTGCTCGTGCAGCCGGCGGACGGCGGCCAGCAGCCGCAGGTTGGCCTCGTCCGGGTGCCCCTGCGCCTCGGCGACGGCGACCCGCACCGACAGCTCGGTGAGGTCGGGGAGGAACTCGTGCAGCGGCGGGTCGAGCAGCCGCACGGTGACCGGCAGCCCGTCCATCGCCTCGAAGATCTCGAGGAAGTCCTGCTTCTGCAGGGGCGCGAGCCCGTCGAGGGCGTCCTGCTTCTCCTCGTCGGTCTCGGCGAGGATCAGCTTCTCCACCAGCTGCCGCCGGTCGCCGAGGAACATGTGCTCGGTGCGGCACAGGCCGATCCCGCGGGCTCCGAAGCGGCGGGCGCGGGCGGAGTCGTCGGGGGTGTCGGCGTTGGTGCGGACGTCGAGCCGGCGCGCGCCGTCGGCGTGCGTGAGGACCCGGTGCACGCTGCGCACCAGGTCACCGGCGTCCTCGGCGTCCGGGTCGATCTCGCCCTCGAAGTAGCGCACGACCTCCGAGTCCTCGACCGGCACCTCCCCCAGCCACACCTTGCCGGTCGACCCGTCGATGGAGATGACGTCGCCCTCGGAGACCACCGTGCCGTCGGGCGCGGTGAACCGGCCGGCCTTGGTGTCGACCTGCAGCTCCTCGGCACCGCACACGCACGTCTTGCCCATGCCGCGGGCGACGACGGCGGCGTGCGAGGTCTTGCCGCCGCGGCTGGTCAGCACGCCCTGGGCGGCGATCATCCCGGACAGGTCGTCGGGGTTGGTCTCCCGCCGGACGAGCACCACCTTCTCCCCGCGGTCGGCCCACTGGACGGCGGTCTCCGAGGAGAACACCGCCTTGCCGACCGCGGCGCCGGGCGAGGCGTTCATGCCCTGGGTGAGCTGCTGGGCGTCCCCGCCGGAGACGAACCGGGGGAACATCAGCTGGGCCAGCTGGTCGCCGGTCACCCGCCGGACCGCCTCGTCCATGTCGACGAGGCCCTCGTCGACCAGCTGCGTGGCGATGACGAAGGCGGCCGCCGCCGTCCGCTTGCCGACCCGGGTCTGCAGCATCCAGAGCTTGCCGCGCTCGATGGTGAACTCGATGTCGCACAGGTCGCGGTAGTGCGCCTCGAGGGTGGCCATCGTCTGCATGAGCTCGCGGTAGGCGGCCTCGTCGATGCGCTCGAGCTCGGTGAGGGGCACGGTGTTGCGGATGCCGGCGACGACGTCCTCCCCCTGCGCGTTCTGCAGGTAGTCGCCGTAGACGCCTTGCGCGCCGCTGCCCGGGTCCCGGGTGAACGCCACCCCGGTGCCGGAGTCGGCGCCGAGGTTGCCGAAGACCATGGCGCACACGTTGACCGCGGTGCCCGCGTCGCCGGGGATGCGCTCGCGGCGGCGGTAGAGGATCGCCCGCTCGGAGTTCCAGGAGTCGAACACGGCGTTGATCGCCAGGTCCATCTGCTCGCGCGGGTCCTGGGGGAAGTCCCGGCCGCACTGCTCGCGCACGATCGCCTTGAACCGGCCGACGACGTCGCGGAGGTGCTCGGCGTCGAGGTCCAGGTCCAGGTCGGTGCCCTGCTCGCGCTTGGCCTCGTCGAGGGCGTCGGCGAACAGCTCGCCGTCGATGTCGAGCACGGTCTTGCCGAACATCTGGATGAGCCGCCGGTAGGAGTCCCAGGCGAACCGCTCGCTGCCGGACTGCTCGGCCAGGCCCCGGACCGACTCGTCGTTGAGGCCCACGTTGAGGACGGTCTCCATCATCCCGGGCATCGACGCCGCCGCCCCGGAGCGCACCGAGACCAGCAGCGGGTCCCCGGGGTCGCCGAGGGTCTTGCCCATGGCCTTCTCCAGGGCGGTCAGGTGCTCGGTGACCTGGTCGGCCAGCTCCGGCGGTGTGCTGCCGTGCTCCAGGTAGTACCGGCAGGCGTCGGTGGTGATGGTGAACCCGGGCGGCACCGGCAGCCCGAGGTTGGTCATCTCGGCCAGGTTGGCGCCCTTGCCGCCCAGCAGGTCCTTCTGGTCCTTGCTGCCCTCGCTGAAGTCGTAGACCCACGTCGCCGGTCCGCCCACCGTGCACCTCCGCGCTCACCGCTGCCGGCGCCGGACCTCGGCCCGGCCCGGCGTGCGGTCCCGACCGGCGACGGCGCCGTCGACCCAGACGTCTCATACGTCTCGGTCGAGACCTTGTGGGGGGATGGTGGCCCACTCGGCGGGGACACGCCAGCCGTCGTCCCACGACCGGTGGGGTGCGCGGGCGACGAGCCGCGGCCGGGCCGTGCCGGGCGACGACGGCCCGGGCCACGGGACCCCCGCGACGGGGGGTCAGGCGACGAGGAGGAAGCCGACGAGGGCGAACAGCAGCGTGACCGCCACGACGACGGACCCGACGACCAGGCCGGTGCGGTTCGGCGGCGAGGGGCGCGGGGAGACGTAGTTCGGGAACCCGGTGGCGTACTGCTGGCGCGTCGGCGGTTGCTGGGGGGCGTACTGCGGCTGCGGCGCGAAGGGCACCTGGCCCGGGAAGCCGATCTGCGTGGGCGCGGCGGGCGGCGGCACGGGGGCGGCGGGCGGCACGGGCGGGCCGGCGACCGGCTGGGGGGACGGGTGCGACAACGCGGTTCCTTCTCTCGGGGCCTCCCGGGCGGGCGCCGGGCGGGCGGCAGACATGCTGGCACCCCGGCCCGGCGCTGAGAAGGGAACGGCGCGCGGCGTCAGCCCGTCGTCCCGCAGATGCGCGGGCCGTCCTCGCTGACGACCGTCACGGTCGACGAGCCGCCGTCCGCCCAGCCGATCCGCACCCGCTGCGCCGCCTCCCCGTCGACCTCGGCCGCGCGCACCGCGGCGACCTCACCGGCGCCGGTGACGCCGTAGGCCTCGGCGACGTCCTCGGGGGCCACGCGGGCCCGCTCCGCGGTGCACAGCAGCAGGTACGCGGTCTCGGTGTCGCCCTGGCCGAGCGCGTCGAGGAAGACGCCGGTGACCTCGCGGGCCTGCTCCTGGGGGCTGCCCTTGACCAGCGGGAGCCCGACGGCCATCGCCAGCGCGACGGCGACGGTCCCGCCCAGGACGGCCAGGATCAGGCCGCGGGCCGAGCGCGGCGTGCCCGTGTGCAGCGGCGCCGGGCCGTCGTCGTAGAGGAAGGGACCCGTGCTCATGGCTCGATCCGCTCCTCGCTCGCCGGCGCTCGCTGCGCTGCTCCCTCGACCGTCGTCCTCGCAGAGGTCCTGCTCATCCGCCGCTCACCATCAGCTCGGCCCCGGCCGGCGGCCGGGGGTCGTCGCGGTCCTCGAGCCACCCCTCGGGCAGCGCCACGGGACGGGGCGGGCTGGTCCGCCCGCGCGGCCCGCCGAGGACGGCGGTCGGGTACGGCTGCTCGGGGATGCCGGCCAGCAGCCCGGCCAGCTCGTCGAGGGAGCTCACCATGGCCAGCGCCCGGCGGACGTCGGACCCCACGGAGAACCCCTTGAGGTACCAGGCGACGTGCTTGCGGAAGTCGGAGCAGCCGTGCCGCTCGCCCTGCTCCGCACCGAGCAGCTCCGCGTGCCGGACCATGATCGCGGCCACCTCGCGCAGGGTCGGCAGCGCGCGCTCCGGCCGCCCGGCGAAGGCGGCGGCGAGGTCGCCGAACAGCCACGGCCGGCCCAAGCAGCCGCGGCCGACCACCACGCCGGCGCATCCGGTCTCGGCGACCATGCGCAGGGCGTCGTCGGCCTCCCAGATGTCGCCGTTGCCCAGCACCGGGATGTCGACGGCCTCCACCAGCCGGGCGATGGGCGCCCAGTCGGCGGTGCCGCTGTAGAGCTGGTCGGCGGTCCGCCCGTGCAGGGTGATCGCCGCGGCGCCCTCGTCCTGGGCGATCCGGCCGGCGTCCGCGTAGGTGACGTGGGCGGCGTCGATGCCGATGCGGGTCTTCACCGTCACCGGGACGTCGCCGGCGGCGCGGACGGCGGCGCGCACGACGTCGCGGAAGAGCACCCGGCGCCACGGCAGCGCCGACCCGCCGCCCTTGCGGGTCACCTTGGGCACCGGGCAGCCGAAGTTCAGGTCCACGTGCGCCGGGCGGGTACCGGCGACGCCCTCGTCGACGAGCATCTCCACGGCCCGGCCGACCGTCGCCGGGTCCACGCCGTAGAGCTGCACGGAGAAGGCATCCTCCTCGTCCGGGGTCGCCCGGACCATCTGCAGCGTCTTCTCGTTGCGCTCCACCAGCGCCCGCGTGGTGATCATCTCGCAGACGTAGAGCCCGGCGCCGAACTCGCGGCACAGCGTGCGGAACGCCGGGTTGGTGATGCCGGCCATCGGGGCGAGCACCACGGCCGGGTCGACGGTGAGGGCGCCCAGGTGCAGCGGAGCGGGGCCCGTCCCGGTGGACGGACCCCGCTCGAGGACGCTGCTGCTCACGCCTCCCAGGGTAGGTGAGGCCCGGACCGGTCCCGGCTCACGCCGCCGGGTGCAGCACCACCTTGGTGTAGCCCTCGATGCGCTTGTCGAACTTCTCGTAGGCGTCGGGCGCCTGGTCCAGCGGCAGCTCGTGGCTGACCACGAAGGAGGGCGTGGCCCGGCCGGCGACGATCATGTCGCGCAGGTAGCGGTTGTACCGCTTGACGTTGGCCTGCCCGCAGCCCAGCGACAGCCCCTTCTCGAAGAAGGTGCCGAACGACAGCAGCAGCTGCCCCTTGCGGGCGGCCTCGTCCGCCCCGCCCGGGTCGGCGGGCAGGTACAGCCCCGGCACCCCGAGCCGCCCGGTCGGGTTGACCAGCGCGATCAGCGACTCCAGGACGGCGTTGGCGTGCTCCTCGCCGCCCTCGCCGTGCGCCTGGTAGCCGACCGCGTCGATGCCCTTCTGCACGCCGTCGCCGTGCCGCATCTCCCGGATCTGCTCCACCGCGTCGGTCCGGCCGAAGTCGACCGGGACGCAGCCGATCTCCTCGGCCTTGGCCAGCCGCTCGGGGACCTTGTCGACGACGTAGACCACGCTCGCGCCGCGGAGCAGGCTCGAGTAGGCCGCCATCAGGCCCACCGGCCCCGCGCCGAAGACCGCCACCGTGTCCCCCGGCCGGACCTCGGCCAGCTCGGCGCCGTGGTAGCCGGTCGGGAAGATGTCGCTGAGCATGGCGAAGTCGGCCTCGTGCTCGTCGCCCTGGGGCAGCTCCAGGCAGTTGAAGTCGCCGAAGGGCACCCGCAGGTACTCGGCCTGGCCACCCGTGTAGCCGCCCATGCTCACGTAGCCGTACGCCCCGCCGGCGAAGCCGGGGTTCACCGTCTGGCAGAAACCGGTGAAGCCGCGCTCGCAGTTGAAGCAGAAGCCGCAGCCGATGTTGAACGGGAGGTTCACCCGGTCGCCGGCCTTGACCTTGGCGACGCCGGGGCCGACCTCCTCGACGATCCCCTGGTTCTCGTGGCCGAACACGATGCCCGGCTCGGCCGAGGTGCGGCCCTCGTACATGTGCAGGTCCGACCCGCAGATGTTCGTGGAGGTGACGCGGACCAGGACGTCGGTCGGGTCCTGGACCCGGGCGTCCTCGACGTCCTCGACCGCGACCTCGAACGGACCCTTGTAGACGACTGCCTTCACGGGGGTCCCCTTCCCCGCGCGGGGACCGGACGGCGGCCTGGCCGCCCTGGGTCTCCCCCGCGCTCCCCTGTCCCCTGCCCGGGACGACCGCGGCCGACACCCACCCGGGGCGCCTCGACACCGGAAGGTCCGCGACCTGGGCGGGCCGCTCCGGGTGGTGACGGTCGGCCGCACCCGTCGCCCGCCGGGTCGACCCGGTGCGGCCGACGTGGAGCCGTGCCGTGGCTCGGCTCAGCCTCGGCTGGCCCGGGTTGACCTGGTCGATGTCGGGGGGCCGACCGGCACCTGCCACGCGGCAGGCGCCCGTCCACAGATCGTCCCGGCGCACGCTGCGCACGGCGGTCGCCCGTCAGGCTGCACCCGTGGCCGTCCACCCCCCGTTCCGCTGGCCGTGACCGAGCGCGGTCGACGGCGTCTCGGCCTCTTCACCACCGCCGAACTCGCCGTCACCGGGGTCGCCGAGAGCAAGGTGCGCACGGCGGTGCGCTCGGGTGCGTGGGTGCGCCTGCGCACCGGGGTCTTCGTCTCCTCCACCGACCTCGCCGAGGTGGAGCGGACGGGGCGTCGACCCGGTCTCGACGCGTTGGCCGTGACCACCGGCCGGCGCGACCGTCCGCCGTCCTGAGCGGTGCGACCGCCGCCTGGGTATGGGGGATGCCGCGACCGAGGTCGGCGACGTCGGTGGTCGAGCTGACCGATCCGCACCGGTGGCGTCGCGGGCAGGGCTGGTTGATGACCCGGGCCGGCCTGCCGGACGACGAGGTGGCGGCGCGCGGGGCCTACCGGGTGACCACCGCCGCCCGAACCGTCGTCGACGTGGCCCGGGCGTGGCCCGAGGTGCACGCCGTTGCCGCGGCCGACGCGGCGCTGCTGCGCGGGCTGGTGACCCGCGAGGAGCTGCAACGGGTCCTGGACCGGCAGTGGTGCGTGCCGGGGGTGCCCCGGGCGGTCCGCGCCGTCGGGCTGGCCGACGGCCGGGCGGAGTCGTGGCTGGAGACCTACGGCCGGTTGACCTTCGCCGCGCTGGGCCTGCCGCCGTTCCTCCCGCAGGTCGAGCTGCGGGTCGGCGGCCGGCTGGTCGCGGTCGTCGACGGCTGGTACCCCGACGCAGCGCTCGCCGTGGAGTTCGACGGCCGGGTCAAGTACCGCCGACCGGCCTTCGGACGGTCCCCCGAGGAGGAGCTCTGGAAGGAGAAGCGGAACGAGGACCTGCTCCGGTCCCTGGGCGTGCGGTTCGTCCGGATCACCGTCGCGGACCTGGACCGCCGGCGCCCCGAGCTCGAGGCACAGGTACGGCGCTCGCTGGCGATGCCGGGCCCTGCGTCCCGGGACTTCAGCGAGACCCCACGCGAGGTCGGGCGGTACCGGGACGGGCGCGCCGGTGACGACGGCTGGCTGGCTCGCGCCGACGACCTCGTCGGCGCGGGGTGACCCGGGTCACCTGACGTGGGGCCGTGCCGTGACACGGCTCCACGTCAGGTGGAGCGGGTGAACCCGCCGGCGGGCCCGCAGGGTCCCCGAGGAGGACCGGGGTCTGGTGCTCAGCGCAGGCCGGGACGGCACCTGGCCGTGGTGGCGGCCCGACGAGCGGGGCCCGCAGGGTCCCCGAGGAGGGCCGGGGTCTGGTGCTCAGCGCAGGCCGGGACGGCACCTGGCCGCGGTCGGAGGCCGGTAGGCCGACAGATCACGGAGCTCAGCAGACGGGCAGGCGGGTCTTCAGGTAGGTCTCGACCTGGTCGAGGGCGATGCGCTCCTGGCTCATCGAGTCCCGCTCCCGCACCGTCACCGCCTGGTCCTCCAGGGTGTCGAAGTCGACGGTGAGGCAGAACGGCGTCCCGATCTCGTCCTGCCGCCGGTACCGGCGGCCGATGGCGCCGGCGTCGTCGAAGTCGACGTTCCAGTTCTGGCGCAGCCGCGCCGCGAGGTCGCGGGCCTTGGGCGAGAGGTCGGCGTTGCGCGACAGCGGGAGGACGGCGGCCTTCACCGGGGCCAGCCGCGGGTCCAGCCGCAGCAGCGTGCGGGTGTCGACCCCGCCCTTGGCGTTGGGGGCCTGGTCCTCGGTGTAGGCCTCGACGAGGAAGGCCATGAGCGAGCGGGTCAGCCCGGCCGCCGGCTCGATGACGTACGGCGTCCAGCGGCTGTTGCTCGCCTGGTCGAAGTAGGTGAGGTCGGCGCCGGAGTGCTCCGAGTGGGTCTTCAGGTCGAAGTCGGTGCGGTTGGCGATGCCCTCGAGCTCACCCCACTCCGAGCCCTGGAAGCCGAAGCGGTACTCGATGTCGACGGTGCGCGTCGAGTAGTGCGACAGCTTCTCCTTCGGGTGCTCGTAGTGCCGCAGGTTGTCCGGGTGGATGCCCAGGTCGGTGTACCAGCGGGTGCGCTCGTCGATCCAGTACTGGTGCCACGTCTCGTCGGTGCCCGGCTCGACGAAGAACTCCATCTCCATCTGCTCGAACTCGCGGGTGCGGAAGATGAAGTTGCCCGGCGTGATCTCGTTGCGGAAGGACTTGCCGATCTGGCCGATGCCGAACGGCGGCTTCTTCCGGGCCGCCCCCATGACGTGGGCGAAGTTGACGAAGATGCCCTGCGCGGTCTCCGGGCGCAGGTAGTGCAGCCCCGACTCATCCTCGACCGGGCCGAGGTAGGTCTTGAGCATCATGTTGAAGTCGCGTGGCTCGGTCCACGCGCCCTTGGTGCCGCAGTTCGGGCAGGTGATGTCGGCCAGCCCGTGCTCCGGCGCCCGGCCCTTCTTGGCCTCGAAGTCCTCCTCGAGGTGGTCGGCGCGGAACCGCTTGTGGCAGTTCTGGCACTCGGTGAGCGGGTCGGTGAAGACCCCGACGTGCCCGGAGGCCACCCACGTCTGCCGGGGCAGGATCACCGAGGAGTCCAGGCCGACGATGTCGTCCCGGCCCTGGACGACGGTCCGCCACCACTGCCGCTTGATGTTCTCCTTGAGCTCGACGCCCAGCGGGCCGTAGTCCCAGGCCGAGCGGGTGCCGCCGTAGATCTCCCCGGACGGGAAGACGAAGCCCCGTCGCTTGCAGAGGTTGACCACCTTGTCGAGGCGGGCAGGGTCGTGCGGGGCGGTGCGGGGGTCCACGGGCGGGGGCTCCATCCGGCTGGCGGTCGGCGGCTGACCGGTCCACGGTAGTCGGCCATCGCGCGGCGCCGTCCGGGCCGGTCGGCCGGCACCCGGCGGTGGTCGGCCGCGCCCGCGCGGCTACGGCCCGAACAGCTTCGCCAGCTCCTCGCGGACGGCGACGTGGCGCGCCAGGAACGCCCGTTCGTCCAGCCGCGTGCGGCGCAGCCACCCGGTGACCTCGTCGTTGCACTTGCTGGCGTTGCAGGATCGGCAGGCCGGGGCGATGTTGTCCACCGTGTACCGCCCTCCGCGGGAGATCGGCAGCACGCAGTCGCGCTGCTGCGGCCTTCCGGTGGCACCGCAGCAGGCGCACTTGGCCCACGCGGCGACCAGCGCCGCCCACCGCTCGCCGTCGAGGTCGTGGTCGACGCTCCTCATCCGGCGGCTGCGTCGCCGGGCGGGCCGTGCCCGCCTGCTCCGGCCGGCCGCCACGCGCGGAGCGCGGCCCCGGGGACCGGCACCGGAGACACCGCCGAGAACCCGCGCGCGGAACCGGTGACGGCGGCCGGGGGCGTGGGCCACAATGCGCCGCCCTCCTCCCCGCCCGCCCCCCGGAGACCCGCCATGCCCGTTCCGTCCCTGCCCGGGGACCAGGTGGTCGCCTTCGTCCTCCTGGACGTCGCGATCATCCTCGTCGTCGCCCGGCTCGTCGGCGCCCTCGCCCTGCGGGTCGGCCAGCCCCGCGTGGTCGGGGAGATCCTCGCCGGCGTCCTGCTCGGGCCCTCGCTGCTCGGCGCGAACCTCTTCGTGTGGGACGAGTCGTGGGCGTTCCTCGCCTGCGACCGGTCCCTGGCCGAGGGCGTCGCCCCCAGCATCACGTCCTGCTTCTTCCCGGCCCAGGCGCAGAGCGGGCTGAACCTGCTGGGCCAGCTCGCGCTGATCCTCTTCATGTTCCTGGTCGGTCTGGAGCTGGACACCGACCGGCTCAAGGGCCGCTACGCGGGCATCGCCACCGTGTCGGTCGGGGTGGTCGCCATCCCGATGGCCGCGGCGTTCCTCCTCACCCCGGTCCTCTTCGACGACGACTTCCTGGGCACCGGCGACCCGACGCGGGTCGGTTTCACGCTCATGGTCGGCGCGATGCTGGCGGTGACCGCCTTCCCGGTGGCCGCCCGGATCCTGCAGGAGAAGGGCCTGTCCACCACCCCGCTCGGCATCACGGGCATCGCGGCGGCGGCCGCGGTCACCGTCCTCATGTTCCTGGCCGTCGGCGTCGCGCGCGGCGTCGCCGCGGGCGAGCCCGGGACGACGCACCTGTGGCGGCTGGTCGGCACGCTGGTCTACCTCGCGGTCATGTGGTTCGCCGTGCGGCCGCTCATGGCCCGCCTGCTCTCCGGCACCTCGGCCGACCGGCCGCTGGAGGGCACCCAGCTGGCCGCCGTCCTGGTGCTGGTGCTCGCCTCGGCCTACGCCGCCGACCGGATCGGCGTCCACGTCATCGTCGGCGGGTTCGTCGCCGGCCTGGTGCTGCCCCGGCACCCGGTGCTCACCGGCGCCCTGGTGTCGAAGCTCTCCGACGTCGCGGTGGTCTTCCTGCTGCCGGTCTTCCTGGCCTACAGCGGGCTGCGCACCGACTTCACCACGCTGACCTGGGCGGTGGTCCCCGGCATCGCGTTGTTCGTGGTGGTCGCGGTCGCCGCCAAGTGGGGCGGCGGCCTGGTCAGCGGCCGGTTGGGCGGGCTGAGCTGGGCGGAGAGCAACGCCCTCGGCATCCTGATGAACTGCCGCGGGCTGCTGGTCCTGGTCGTTGCGCTGGTCGCGCTCAACGCCGGGGTGATCAGCCCGCAGCTGCAGGCCGGGGTGGTCGTCATGGCCCTGGTGACGACGGCGATGACCGGCCCGCTGGTCGACCGCTTCCTCGGCCGCCCCGCGCCGGCGGCCCCCGTGGAGAACAAGGTGCTCGAGGCGGACTGACCGCACCCGACCACCACGAGCGAGGCGCCGGTCCGGATTCCCCCGGGCCGGCGCCTCGCGCCGTCCCGGGGGCCGCGGGCCGGCGGGTGGGTCAGGCGCCGGCGTCCTCGACGAACGTGCCGGGCTCGTCGAGGGCCCGCACCCACACCGGCGCGCCGGCCACCTTCACCTCGGCGGCGGAGAGCGCCCGCCGGTAGGCGCCGACCCCCTCCCAGCGGGTGAGCAGCGCCCACAGGGTGGGGTCGTCGGCGGCCCGGCCGACCCGGCCGTCCCGGAAACCCGGGCGGCCGGCGAGGGCGGCCAGCAGCGCGGCGACGTCGGCGGCGACCGCCCCGGCGTCCGCCTCGGGCACCCGCAACCTGGTCACCGCGAACACGGCGGCCATCGTGCCAGCCCGGTGGCCGGGCCCCGGGGCCGCCCGCGACCCCCGGGTACGGCGACGGCCGGCCCCGGGCGGGCGCCCGGGGCCGGCCGTCGGGTGCGGTCGGTGCGTGCCGTCGTCAGGCGAAGTTGCAGACCAGCAGGCGGGAGTCCACCCAGACCTGCACGGACTGGGTGCTGCCGCTGTCCAGCTGGAGGTCGAAGGTGACGACGTCGACGGCGTTGGCCGCGTCGTACCGCACCTCGACCGCGTTGCCGTCGACGATGGTCGCCCCGCCCAGCGTGGCGGTGATGAAGAAGCCGACCAGGTAGTCCTGCGGCGTGAGGTCGGTGCCGGCCGCCCCCTCGGCAGCGGCCTGCTGCAGCTCCGGGCAGGTCAGCGCCCAGACCGCGGCCGGGTCGACGTCGGCCATGCCGACCATCCAGTCGAAGGCGAGCTGGACCGAGCCCGGGAACTGCTCGGTGCTGCCGCCGCCGCTGGGCACCTGCGGGGTCGTCCCGGTCATGCCACCGCCGGTCTCGGTCCCGCCGCCCGGGGAGCTGCCCGCGCCGCCGGGGATGCTGACCGGGCCGGACATGCCCATGTCCATCGCCGGGGCCTGCGACGAGGGCGGGGCGCTGGTGCTGGTGGTCGCCGGGGCCGCGGTCGTCGTCCCGCCGCCGTCGTCGTCCCGCAGCAGGAAGAACCCGCCCACGCCGGCGGCAACGAGGACCACGACCAGCGCGGCCAGGACCCACGGCAGGGCGCTGCCCCTCTGCGGCGGCCGGCCGTACCCGCCCGGGCCCGACCCGGGGCCGAACGGCCCGCCGGGGCCGGCCGGCGGGCCGTAGGGGCCGGGCTGCGCGTACGGCCCCGGCTGGCCGTAGGGGCCGAGCTGGGCGTAGGGCCCCGGCTGGCCGTAGGGGCCGGGCTGGGTGTACGGGCCGGGCTGCCCGTAGGGGCCTGGGGGCTGGCTCATCGTGCGTCTCCCGTTCGGGCGAAGGGGTGCGCGGGCGGCGCGCGGGCCCCCTGGCAGCGACCGGGGCGGGCCCGGAGCGAGAGCAAGGTAGAGGCGCACCGGCGATCCGCCTACCGCTTTCGGCGCGACGGCCGATCACAGCTGGGTCACGGCACGACGCACCGGCCACGGGAAGCCGCACCGGCCGCGCGCGGGGCGGTGGTCGGGGCCCGGTGGCGTCCCTACACTCCCTCGACGCCGTCCGGGCGCCGGCCCGGACGAGCACCCGCACAGCGGGGGGACGGAAAGGCCAGCAGTGGAATTGGAACAGTTCGGCGCCTATCGCATCGAGGCGCTGCTCGGGCGCGGCGGCATGGGAGAGGTGTACCGCGCCTACGACACCGAGCACGACCGGGTGGTCGCGCTCAAGGTCCTCTCCCAGCACCTGGCGGCCGATGCCGGCTACCGGGAGCGCTTCCGCCGGGAGGCCCACCTGGCGGCCCGGCTCAACGAGCCGCACATCGTGCCGATCCACCGCTACGGCGAGATCGACGGGCGGCTGTTCCTCGACATGCGGCTGGTGCCCGGCCGTGACGTCGCCGCCGTCCTCGCCGAGGAGGGCGCGATGACGCCGGCGCGGGCGGTGTCGGTCATCAGCCAGACCGCGCGGGCGCTGGACTCGGCGCACGCCGACGGGCTGGTGCACCGGGACGTCAAGCCCTCGAACATCATCGTCACCGGCAGCGGGGACGACGAGTTCGTCTACCTGGTCGACTTCGGCATCGCCCGCTCGACCTCCGACGCGCAGGGCCCGGCGCTGACCCAGACCGGCGCCGCGCTCGGCTCGTTCGACTACATGGCGCCGGAGCGCTTCCTCGAGCAGCCGATCGACCGCCGGGTCGACGTCTACGCCCTGGCCTGCGTGCTCTTCGAGTGCCTGACCGCCCAGCGACCGTTCGCCGGCGACGGCCTGGCCACGCTCATGTTCGCGCACCTCAACACCGAGCCGCCCGCGGTCTCCTCGGTGCGCCCCGGCCTGCCGGCGGCGCTGGACGACGTGATCCGCAGGGGCCTGGCCAAGGACCCCGCCGAGCGCTACGCCACCTGCGGGGAGTTCGCCGCGGCCGCCCGGGCGGCGCTGAAGGAGTCCGGGGTCGAGGCGCGGCCGGTGCCGGCGGCGCCGCCGACGTCGATCACCCCGATGCCGTTCATCCCGCACACGGTGGGCTTCTCGCAGCCCGGCGCGCCCGGCGGGCCGGCCACCGGCTACCCGCAGCCGCTGGCGGGCACCGCCGCGGGCCTGGGGGGCGGCACCGCGACCGGGTACGGCCCGCCGCCGCCCCCGGGCGCCGGCTACGGCCCGCCGTCCAACCCGGGCGCCGCCTACGGCCCGCCGTCCAACCCGGGCGCCGCCTACGGGCCGACGTCCAACCCGGGGTCCGCCTACGGGCCGACGTCCGCCCCCGGCGGCGGCTACGGCCCGCCGTCGGACCCCGGCCCGCCCGGCTTCCCCCCGGCGGCACCGGCCCCGGGCGGCGGGCGCCGGAGCAGGCTGCCGCTCGTCCTGGGGGCCGCCGCGGTGGTGGTCGTGCTCGTGGTCGTCGGCGTCATCGCGCTGACCCGGGGCGGCGGCACCCCGACGCCCCGGGTGGCCTCCGACGTGACCACCGCGCCGGTCACCACCGAGCCCACGCCGGAGCCCACCCCCGCGCCGGAGCCGGAGGAGGACCTGCGGGCGATCATCCCGCTGGGCTTCGACGGCGCCGGCTGCCGCACCGGTGACCCGTCCAACGACGGCGAGCTCGCGGTGCTCGACTGCGGGGCCTCGACCGCGCAGCCGGGCCCGCAGGACTCCTCGTTCTACCTGTACCCGGACGCCGAGACCCTCGACGGCGTCTTCCTCAGGGACGTGACCGGCGCCGGGATCGCGGAGCTGCCCGCCGGCACCCTGTGCCCCGACGCCCAGGGGTACGGCTACTGGCAGGCCGACGGCGAGCAGGTCGGCCGGATCGCCTGCTACGTCGACGAGGGGACGCAGAACGCCTTCCTCATCTGGACCGAGGAGGAGTTCAACGCCGAGGCCATCGTGGCCATCGCCGGCGCCGGGCAGGAGGGCCTGGTGACCCTCATGGAGTGGTGGCGGCAGAACGCCAACAGCGACTTCGTCCGCCCCTGACCGGCGACCCGGCCGCGCACGGCGAGGGCCCCGGTCCGGCAGCTGCCGGGCCGGGGCCCTCGCCGTGCGTGCTGCTCCTGATCAGGCCGGCGCGGCCGCCGCGAGCGCCTCGAGCCGCTGGGCCACCAGCAGGGCGGTCGGCGGGCGCCGCCCCACCGGGGCCAGGCAGTCGCGCACCAGGGCCTCCTCGTCGGGGGTCATCCCCGGGGAGATCGCCGGGGTGGCGGTCATGACCTTGCGGATGGCCAGCAGCGGCTCGCCGTCGGGCAGCTCCCCGTAGAGGCCGTTGCCGGTGAGCGTGCGGTGCAGGGTGGCCCCGATCGCGAACACCTCGGTGGCCCGTGACGGCCGCTCGCCACGCAGCAGCGCCGGGTCCAGGTACTCCACCGACGCCGCCCCCGCCATGCCGGTGAGGGTGACCCCGGGGGTCAGGAACCGGGCCAGGCCGAGGTCGGAGAGCTTGCCCCCCTCCTCGGTGAGCAGGATGTTGGCCGGCTTGAGGTCGCCGTGGGTCAGGCCCGCCTCGTGCAGGGCGTGCAGCGCGGAGGAGGCGTGCGCGACGGCCCGCAGCACCTCCCGGCGCCCCAGCGGACGCGCCGGGGCGGCGAGGGAGCCGAGCGGGCAGTACTCCATCGCGTACAGGAAGCTGTCCTGCAGGACGGCGTCGTAGACGCGCACCAGGTAGGGCGAGCGCACCTGGGCGAAGGCGCGCAGCTCCCGCACCCCCCGCTCGTAGGCCTGCTCGCCGTGCGTGCCGCTGAAGACCTTCACCGCCACGTACTCGTCGGGCAGGCCGAGCCGCGCCGGCGGGCGCGCCAGGTAGAACCGGCCGTTGTTGCCCTCCCCCAGCACCCGGACCACCTGGTAGTCCGCGATGGCGGCAGGCGCCGGGCCCGCCAGGCCGACGGCATCCATCCGATGTCCTCCTGGATCTCGTGCTCCGGCGCGTGCCGGGACGCCGCGCGTGCGGCGGCGGCCCAGTGTGCAGAAGCGGGGCCCGTCCGGGAAGCGGTCGGCTCCCGGGTGTGCCCGCGCCGTCGCGTCCGGGACGCCGGCCGCACCGCGCGCGCGGGGCCGCCACGACCGGGCACCCGCCGTTACCATCCGCGCCCGGATCCGCCCTGCTGCGGGCGGTCCCCCGGGCCGCACGGGCCCGCCTCCCCACGCCCCCCGGGACCCGGCAGCACGGGCCCGGCTGCAGTCGGAGCACCGGTGGACCACAGCATCGCCGAGATCGTCGCCTACGTCTTCCTCGACCTGGCGGTGATCGTCCTGCTCGCCCGCCTCGTCGGCCGGCTCGCCGTCCGGGTCGGCCAGCCCGCCGTCATGGGCGAGATCATCGCCGGGATCCTGCTCGGCCCGACCCTGCTCGGCGCCCTGCCCGGCGACCTCGACACCCTGCTCTTCCCGCCCGACGTGCGGCCCTTCCTCGAGGTGCTGGCCCAGCTCGGCCTGGTGCTGTTCATGTTCCTCGTCGGCCTGGAGGTGGACCTCTCCTTCATCCGCGGCCGCGAGCGCATCGCCCTCTCGGTGTCGGTGGCCTCGATCGTGCTGCCGTTCACCCTGGGGTTCCTGCTGGCCACCGTGCTGCACCCCCGGCACGACGAGGTCGGCGGGGAGGCGGTCCCGCTGCTGTCCTTCGCGCTCTTCCTGGGCGTGGCGATGTCGATCACCGCGTTCCCGGTCCTCGCGCGGATCCTCGCCGAGCGGGGCATGCACCGGATCCCCACCGGCGTGCTCAGCCTGGCCTGCGCCGCGGTGGACGACGTCCTCGCCTGGGCGCTGCTGGCGGTCGTGGTGGCCACGGTGGCGGCGACCTCCCTGGCCGGGGTCGCCCAGATCCTGGTCTTCTCCGCGGTCTTCGCCGTCGTCATGTTCGGCGTCGTCAAGCCCCTGCTGCGCCGCCTCGTGGCCGGGCACGAGCGGGCCGGGCGGCTGACCCCCGACATGCTGGCGCTGGTGCTCGTCGGCATCCTCGGCTGCGCGTGGGTCACCGAGGAGATCGGCATCCACTTCATCTTCGGGGCGTTCGTCTTCGGCGTCGTCATGCCGCGGCAGGGCGCCGCCGCGCTCACCCACGAGATCACCGACCGGCTCGAGCAGGTGAGCGTGCTGCTGCTCCTGCCGGTCTTCTTCGTCGTCACCGGGCTCAACGTCGACATCGGCGCGATCGACGTGACCGGGCTCGGCGAGCTCGGGCTGATCCTGCTCGTGGCGATCGCCGGCAAGGCGGTGGGCGCCTTCGCCGCGGCCCGCGCCCAGCGGGTGCCCCGCCGGCAGGCGACGGCGCTGGGCGTGCTCATGAACACCCGCGGGCTCACCGAGCTGGTGATCCTCAACATCGGCGTCCAGCTCGGCGTCCTCGACGGCGAGATGTTCACCCTGCTGGTCGTCATGGCCGTCGTCACCACGCTCATGACCTCGCCGCTGCTGCGGCTGGTCTACCCGCCGCGGGTGCTCGAGCGGGACATCGCGGCCGCCGAGCGGGCCGCCCTGGGCCTCGAGGAGGCCTACACGGTGCTCGTCGTGGTCGAGGAACCGGAGCGCGACGCGGCGCTGGTGCACCTCGCCTGCGACCTCGTCGGGCGCGAGGCCCCCGCCCAGGTGGTGCTGACCCGCGTGGTGCGCCGGTCGCGGCCCCGGCCGGAGGTGGCCAGCGGGCTGGGCGCCGACCTCGCGCTCATGGCCTCGGCCGGGGTCGAGCTGCGCGACCTGGCCCGCATCGTCGAGGCGCGCGGGATCCGGGCCTCGGTGGCCTCCCGGTTCGGCGACGACCCGTGGAGCGACGTGGCCGACGTGGCGGGCACCGCGGCCGCCGACGTCGTCCTGGTCCGCAGCGGCTGGGGGCTGCCCGAGGGGGCGCCCGGGCCGGCCCCGGCGTGGCCGGCCCGGCTGGCCGGCACCGTCGTGACGGTGAGCGGCGAGCTGGGCGGGGCGGGGCTGGCGCCGTCCGGGCCGGTGTCGCTGGTGCAGGACGGCGGGCCCGACGGCCGGGCCGCGGTGCGCCTGGCCGCCCAGGCGGCGCTGGGCCGCGCGGTGCCGCTGCGGCTGCGGTCCGGGGGCGACGGCTGGCGGGCGGGCCGGCGGGCCGCGGGGGTCGCCGAGGGGCTGCGCCGCGCCGGCGTGCCCGTCCTGGACGACGCGGGCGCCGGGGAGGCGCTGCCGGCGCTGGTGGTCGCGCCCGCCGGGGCGCCGGCCGGCGCGGAGGCCGACCTGCTCACCCCGGTGCTGCACGTGCACGCCGGGCAGGCCGACCGCGACCGGGACCTCGAGGAGACGCTGGCCGGTCTCACCACCGGCCCGGCGGTCCCCTGACCTCCGGAGCCGAGGCCCGCTGCCGGTGCCTGACCCCCGGCCGGGCGCACGACGGCGCCCTGCCCGGTGACCGGGTGGGGGCGCCGTCGACGTGCGGGTCAGTACCCGCCGTGCGGGGACTCGAAGGCGAAGCTCCGGCTGCCCATGCGCACCGCCATGCCGGGGGTGAGCTGCACCGGCTGGCCCGGCACGAGGGAGGACCAGGCCGGGGCGCCCCGCGGTGCGACCAGGGTGCCGTTGGCCGACCCGGTGTCGACCAGGACGACGTCCCAGCCCTCGAGCCGGATCTCGGCGTGGTGGCGGCTCACCCCGCCCGTCGGGTCGACCACCAGCAGCGGCCGGACCGCCCCGGCGCGGACCCGCTCGTCGGTCTCCGGCTCCCTGCCGAGCAGGTAGTCGGCGTCCAGGCTCACGGTCGCGCCGTCGTCGAACACCAGCAGGCCCAGCGGCGGGCGGACGCCGTCGGTGAGGACGCCGGTCTGCTGCGCCATCCGCACGCCGCACAGCGCGCAGAACTGCACCCGCGGGTCGTTGAGGTGCCCGCGCGAGCAGAGGAAGCCCTTGACCCGGGGACGGCCGTCCTCGGGGTCCCGGGCGACAGCCGCGGGCGGCTGCTCGCCGGAGACCACCGGCAGCGGGGCCCGCGGGGGCTCGGCCTCCTCGGGCGGCGGCGGGGCCAGCAGCGACACCGCCCGGGCCGGTGGCGGCAGCTCCACCTGCGGCTCGGGCACGGCGGGCGGGGCCGGCGGGGAGCCGTGCCCGTGCTCGTCCCCGGGGCCGGCGTCCGGGTGCGGCGCGACCGGGGCCGACCCGACCACCGGTGCGCCGGGCGCCCCCGACCGGCCCGGCTTGCGCAGCGTCCGCGGCGGCGGGACGGCGGCGAGAGCTCCCGCGGCCGCGCCGGGCGCGGGGAGCCGGACCGCCGTGGTGGCCGGCGGGGCGTCCGCGGCGGCCGGCCGCGCGGGGGCGGGGGCCGACGAGAGGACGGCGGCCGCGCCGGGCACCGCGCCCGCCTCGAGGTCGGCCAGCGGGTGCGGGGCGGTGCCGATCGGGGCCCCGGCCGACAGGCGCAGCGCCGCCGGCGGCCAGTCGACCAGCCGGGCGAGGACGGCGGTGCCGTCGGGCAGCCGCTCGCCGTCTGCGGAGGTCAGCCGGAGGCCCAGGTCGGGCACCTCGGCCACGCCCCGGCCCACCAGGCCGAGGGCCAGCCCCTCCTCGGTGGCCGCGGCGAGCGCGAAGGAGGGCAGGTCACGGGCCGCGGACAGCCAGGCGCGGACCTCGTCCTGCAGCCGCCGGCCGGGGGCGCGGGAGCCGGCCGCCGACACCGCGCGGCAGAGGTCGACCAGCTCACCGACCCGCGGGTGCCCCACCGGGGCCGCCTGCGGCGCGGCGACCGGGGGCGCCCCCCAGCCGCCGAGCCGGGGCGCCGGCGACGGGGCCGGCGCGTCGGCGGTCCGCACGGACACCACCAGCACGATGCCCGGCATCCGGACGACCAGGTCGTCCCCGGGGGCGACGGCCACCGCCACCTGGTCGAACGGGGGGACGGTGCCCGCCCCGAGCGGCGCGGGGACCGCCATCAGACGAACCTCCCGCCCCGGTTGCGCCAGTGCACGAACGGCACCCGCAGGGGGCCGTTGGCGACGAGGAAGACCAGCAGCCACGTGCTCGTGAACAGCAGGACGAAGGCCGGTCCGGGCATGCTGTCGACCCAGGTCGCGCCGCCGGCGAGCAGGAACCAGACCAGCAGCCCCTCCGGGATGCCGGTGATCAGCGTGAAGAACGTCGGCCAGTCCTTCTCCCACCGGAACTGCTGCAACCCGTGGTAGACGAGCTCCCAGAGCACGCCCAGCACGGTGACGAGGAGCAGCACCGAGAAGGTGGCCGCGTAGGAGGCGCCCAGCGGTGCGCCGGTCGGCAGCAGCGGGGTGAGCACGAGCGTCCACAGGACGCCGACGGTGGCCAGCAGGAAGACCCGGGTCTGGATGCGGCCGTTGAGGGTGGGGATCACGGATGTCTCTCTCGAAGGACGTCGGGGGGCGTCAGATGGTGGTGTTCCGGACCCACTTCCACCACTGGCTGGTGGACCGCCCCGGGGTGAGCTTCTGGCCGAACCCCTGGGCCACGAGGTCGTCGGTGATCTCCTGCGCGGCCACGAGCAGGCCGAGGAAGCTGTCCACGCCGGCGAAGTAGCCGCCGAGCGTGGCGCTGCCCGAGGCGTAGACCTTGCCGCCGTTGCCGGTGCCGGTCACCTCGAACCGGTGCCCGACGTCGAGCCGGCCGAGCGGGTTGCGCTGGGCGTTGGAGTGGTCGAGCAGGTCGGCCAGCAGCCGGTGCTCGCGGATGTCGGCCTCCAGGCCGGTGCAGTCGACGACGACGTCGAACGTGCCCACCTGCGGGCCCTGGTCGCTGGCCACGGAGACCTCGACCAGGTCACCGACCGGGCGCATGCCCTCGATCTGGCCGACGACCACGCGGTACCAGCCCTGCTGCCGCCCGCGGGCCAGTTGCTCCTGCCAGTCCTTGCGCACCGGGGTGTTCGTGCCGCCCATGTCCTTGTAGATCCGGGCGCGGTCCTCCCCCTCGAGCCGGGACATGCGGGCGCGCAGCTGGCCGCCCCACGTCGACTTCGGCCAGTTGAAGCCCTGGTAGGCCCAGCCGTCGGCCCCCTTGCGGCGCATGAACAGGCTCGGCCCGTGCGGCTTGTCCACGTAGGTCCGGAACAGGTGCACGATCTGCGTGTTCAGGCCCCGCCGGTCGCGGTCGTCGATGAGCCGCTGCAGCACGCGGGAGGCGACGATGCCGCCGCCGCGGACGAGCACCGTGCCGGGGCGCAGGGCCAGCCGCTCGTAGACGTGCTCGTGCGGCTCGTAGGCGTTGACCACCCGGCTGTAGTCGCCGTGCTCGGCCCGGTACCGCTGGAGGTCGGGCAGGAAGCGCAGGCCGGGGTAGCCGACGGCGAGGTGCACGAAGCGGCTGCGGTAGGCGATCCGCCGGGTGGGCGTGGCGCCCTCCGGCGGGGTGAGCACGGTGAAGTAGCCGCCGCCGACGCGCCGGCGGGTCATGCGCACCTGCCCGGGGACGACCATCTCCGGCCACCGGATCCGGTGCATCTCCTTCTCCATCGACTCGAAGACCATCCCGGCCTGCGGCGTGTAGTAGTCGGCGAGGACCGGCTCGACGAGCACGTTCCACGCCGCCGTGAGGTTGCCCTGCAGCGCCTCGCGGATGGCGTAGCCGGGGAAGCCCCAGATGTTGTCCGGGGTGCCGGAGGAGTCCGAGCGGAGCCGCTCGCCGCGCGGGATCTGGGAGACCGTCGTCAGGTACTCGTAGCTCTCCCAGGGGGTGCGCAGCGGGGTCAGCACGCGGATGGCGTCGGTGGGGACGCCGCAGATCCGCAGGTAGTCGACGAGCACGAACGACCCCACGCCACCGCCGACGGTGACGAGGGGGACGTCGATGACCGGGATGCCGGCCTCGGCGACCATCTCGTCGGTCCACAGGTCGGTGGCGACCAGGGCGTCGGTGAGGTCGCCGGGCAGCGGCGGCCGGTTCTGGGCATGCGCGGGCGCGGCGGTGCTCTCGCTCACGGTGGGGGTCCGTCCTCTCACGGGGAGCCGCCACTGTCGGGCCGGCGCCGGGAGCTGTCAACGCACCTGCGCGCCGTGCCCCGAAAGCGTTGCGGCCGGGGCACGTGGGACGTCCGGGACCGGCCCGCTCAGGCCTTGCCGAAGCGGCGTTGCCGCGACGCGTACTCCTCGCAGGCGGCCCACAGGTGCCGGCGGTCGAAGTCGGGCCAGAGCGTGTCGAGGAAGACCAGCTCGGCGTAGGCGGCCTGCCAGAGCAGGAAGTTGCTGGTGCGGTTCTCCCCGGAGCTGCGCACGAACAGGTCGACGTCGGGCATGTCGGGCTCGTCGAGGAAGCGGGCCACGGTGCGCTCGTCGACCCGGTCGGGGCGCAGCCGGCCGGCAGCGACCTCCCGCGCGATGGCCGCGGCGGCGTCGGCGATCTCGGCGCGCCCGCCGTAGTTGACGCACATCGTCAGGGTCAGGACGTCGTTGTCCCGGGTGAGCTCCTCGGCGACCTCCAGCTCGCGGATCACCGAGCGCCACAGCCGCGGACGGCGGCCCGCCCAGCGCACCCGCACCCCCAGCGCGTGCATCTCGTCGCGGCGGCGGCGGATGACGTCGCGGTTGAAGCCCATGAGGAAGCGGACCTCCTCCGGGCTGCGCCGCCAGTTCTCCGTGGAGAAGGCGTACGCCGACAGCGCCCGGACGCCGAGCTCGATCGCGCCCTCGACGCAGTCGAACAGCGAGGACTCCCCGGCCTCGTGGCCCGCGGTCCGCGGCAGCCCGCGCTGCTGCGCCCAGCGGCCGTTGCCGTCCATGACGATGGCCACGTGCCGCGGCACCCGGTCGGCGGGGATGTCCGGCGGCCGGGCGCCGGAGGGGTGCGGGGACGGGGCCCTCACCTCACGCCTCACGCAGCAGGCCCGCCTCCCGGCCCGCGGCCACCGGCTCCGAGCGGTCGACCAGCGGCAGCGAGCGCAGCCCGCGCTCCAGGTGCCACTGCAGGAGCGCGGCGACCAGGCCGCTGCCCTCCCGCCGGGTGCCGCCCTGGCTGGCCTCGGCGGTGGCCCAGTCGCCGGACAGCAGCGCCTCCAGGTGCTCGATGGTGACCGGGTTCGGCGTGGCCGACCCCGCGGGCCGGCACGGCGGGCAGACGGTGCCGCCGGCCGGTACGGAGAAGTGGCGGTGCGGGCCGGCCTCGCCGCAGCGGGCGCAGTCCCCGAGCGCCGGCTCCCAGCCGGCGACCGACATGGCGCGCAGCAGGAAGGCGTCGAGCACGAGCCCGGCGGGGTGCGCCCGCCCGGCCAGCGCGCGCAGCGCGCCGACGACGAGCAGGAACAACCGCAGCGAGGGCTCCCGCTCCTCCGCGGTCAGCCGGTCGGCGGTCTCGAGCACCGCGGTGCCGGCGGTGTAGGCCGGGTAGTCGGTGACGATCGGCTGCCCGTAGGAGCGGATCGACTCGGCCTGGCTGACGATGTCGAGGTTCCGGCCGGTGTAGAGCTGCAGGTCCACGTGGCTGAACGGCTCCAGCCGGGCCCCGAACTTGCTCTTGGTCCGGCGCACCCCCTTGGCGACGGCGCGGACCTTGCCGTGCCGGCGGGTGAGCACGGTGACGATCCGGTCGGCCTCGCCCAGCTTCTGGGTGCGCAGGACGATCCCCTCGTCCCGGTACAGGGACTTCGGTGTGCCGCTCATCAGTACCCGAGCCTGTTCAGCTTCTTCGGGTCGTCCTGCCACTCCCCCAGCACGGTGACGTGCAGGTCCAGGTGCACCCGGGCACCGAGCAGCGCCTCCATCCCCTGCCGGGCCTCGGTGCCGATGGCGCGGATCACCTCGCCGCCGCGGCCGAGCAGCATCGGCTTCTGGCTGGGCCGCTCGCAGTGCAGCAGGGCGTGCACCTCGACCAGCTCGCCGCCGGGCCGCTTCGGGTCGGGGCGGCGGGCGGTCTCCTCGATCGTCACCGCCAGCGAGTGCGGCACCTCCTGGCGCACCTTCTCCAGCGCCGCCTCGCGGACCAGCTCGGCCAGCTGCCGGTCGACGTCGGAGTCGGTGGTCTGCTCCTCCGGGTACAGCGGCGGCCCCTCGGGCAGCAGGCCCACCAGGAGGTCCTCGAGCAGCTCGACCTGGTCACCGGCGACCGCGCTGACCGGCACCACCTCGGCCGCCTCGACCAGCGCGCCGGCCGCCAGGAGCTGCGCGGCGACCTGCTGCCGGGACGCGGCGTCGGTCTTGGTCACGACCACGACCACCGGCGTGCGCAGCTCGCGCAGCTGCCGGGCGATGAACCGGTCGCCCTGGCCGACCGGCTGGTCGGCCGGGACGCAGAACACGACCACGTCGACGTCGGCCAGCGTGTCGCGGACGACGTCGTTGAGCCGGCGGCCCAGGAGGCTCCTGGGCTTGTGCAGCCCCGGGGTGTCGACGAGCACCAGCTGCCCCCGTGGCCGGGAGACGACGCCGCGGATCGCGTGCCGGGTCGTCTGCGGCCGGTTGCTGACGATGCCGACCTTGGTGCCGACCAGCGCGTTGGTCAGCGTCGTCTTGCCGGCGTTGGGGCGCCCGACCAGGCAGGCGAAGCCGCTGCGGTACGGCTGGTCGGGGACGGTCACCACGCCAGTCTCCCACCGACGGCCGACAGGTCCGCGCGCCGGAGCCCCGGGCGCGGCGGTCAGGCGCAGGGGCCGCCGTGCCCGTGCCGGCGCAGCGCGCCGAGCCGGCTCAGCACGCGGGCGCCGGCCAGGACGTCGGTGGCGAGGCGGTGCCGGACCTCGGCCCACGAGGCCGCGGCCGGGCGGGACGACCCGGCCGCGGGACGGCCGAGCTCCTGCAGGACGAGCAGGAAGAGGAGCAGGAAGAGCAACGTCGTCACGCCCTCCACCATCGGCAGTCCGGCCCGCCGGCGACAGGGGTCCGGCCGCCGCGGTGCGCAAGGGAACTGCCAGCGGGGCGGGCCCGGGCGGCCGCGGCGGTTGAGAGGATCACCGCCATGGCGGGACGGCGACGGCGGACCCCGGACGAGCCCCTCCCGGTCCGGGCCCTGCGCGAGGGGGAGCGGCACGCCGTCCAGGTCGCCGGGTACGGGTTCTTCCCGGGCCGCGGGCCGCGGCGGTCGGCCACCGTCGTCCCGGCGCCGCTGGTCTACTGGCAGCACGACCCGCCGCGGGCCTGGGTGGTCCTCTCCGCCGCCGCCTTCGTCGCCGCCTGGCTGGGCCTGTTCGCGTGGACCGCCGGGCCGTCGGCGACCGTCGGGGAGCTGCCGCTGGCGCTGCTGGTCGGCGCGGCGGTGGTCGCCCTGTCCACGTCCCGGCTGACGGTCTCCGACGCCGGGTTCTCCGTCGACGTGGCCGGCCTGCGGCGCACGACGGCCCTGCACGTGGTGCCGCGCAGCCTGGTCCGCGAGGTGCGCCGCGGTGCGCCGCCGGAGGGCTGGCCGCGGGCCCGGCGGCGGGGCGGCCGGTGGCCGGGGCGGGCGCGGGTCGCCGTCCGCCACCTGACCGCCGACGGGTCGGGCGAGCAGGCGACGCTGCTGTGGCTGCGCGACCCCGAGACATTCGCCGCGGCCCTGGGGCAGCCGCTGCGCTGAGCACCCGGGCCCGGCACGCGACCGGCCCGGGGCGGTGTCACGATGCTTGCTGCGCCGGCCGTCGGCCGCGCCTCCCGGCCGGCGAGCCCGCCGGCGCGGGTCCGGCGACCGCAGGAGGCGGTACATGACCAGGACCGACCAGGGCGGCACCCCGCGGGGGTCTGCCGGCCGCTCCTCCGGGCTGGCCGCGGTGATGCGGCCGGTCAACTCCGTGGTGGAGCGCTACATCCCCAGCGCGCTGGTCTTCGCCATCGCGCTGACCTTCGTCGTCGCGCTGATGGCCCTGCTGCTCACCGACTCGGGGCCGCGCGAGGTGGTGGTCGCGTGGGGCGACGGGCTGGCCGGCCTGCTGGCCTTCATCACCCAGATGGCGCTGATCCTGCTGCTCGGGCACACCCTGGCCAACACCGGCCCCGTGCGGCGGCTGCTGGTCCGGCTCGGCGGGGTCCCGCGCTCGGCGCGCACCGCCTACGTCTACGTCTTCGTCGTCGCCGCGCTCGCCTCCCTCATCACCTGGGGCCTGGGGCTGGTGGTGGGCGCGCTGCTGGCCAAGGAGGTCGCCGAGCAGGGCCGGGAGCGGGGGCTGCGGCTGCACTTCCCGCTGCTGGTGGCCGCCGGCTACTCCGGCTACGTCATCTGGCACATGGGCTACTCGGGGTCCGGGCCGCTCACCGCCGCCACCGAGGACTCCTTCCTCGCCGAGCAGCTGGGCGGCACCCTCCCGGTCACCGAGACCACCTTCACCTGGTGGAACCTGACGGCCGCCGCGGTGACCATCGTCGTGGTCGGGCTGGCGCTCGGCTGGGCGGCCCCCAAGCCCGGGGACCCCGTCGTCCCCCTGCCGGCGGGGGCCGAGTACGGCTCCGCGCCCGAGGCCGAGGACCAGGTCGTCACCCCCGCCGACCGGGTCGACGCCAGCCGGGTGCCCACGCTGCTCACCGGGCTGGCCCTGACCGCCTACCTCGTCCTGCACTACGTCGACGGCGGCACGCCGACCCTGGACATCGTCAACTGGACGTTCCTCGCGCTGATCCTGCTGCTGGTGCGCAACCCGTTCGAGCTCATCGCGCTGGTCAAGAACGCGGCGTCCAACGTCGGGGAGATCCTGCTGCAGTTCCCGCTCTACGCCGGGATCCTCGGCATCATGACGGCCACCGGCCTGATCACCGTGCTGTCCGACGCCTTCGTGGGCATCGCCAGCCCGGCCACCTTCGGCCTGCTGACCTTCCTCTCGGCGGGCCTGGTCAACTTCTTCGTGCCCTCGGGCGGCGGGCAGTTCGCCGTCCAGGGCCCGGTGGTGCTCGACGCCGCCGAGCGGCTGGGCGTCGACCCGGCGGTGGCGATCATGGCCGTGGCCTACGGGGACCAGTGGACCAACATGATCCAGCCGTTCTGGGCGCTGCCGGTGCTGGCCATCGCCGGGCTGAAGATGCGCGACATCCTCGGCTACACGACCGTGACGCTGGTGGCCAGCGGCCTGGTGTTCGGCGGCACGCTGCTGCTGCTGGGGCTGGCCGCCTGACCCGCCGCCGGCCTCAGACCTCGGTGATCGCGTAGGCCCGGATCTTGCGGTACAGCGAGCTGCGGGCCACGCCGAGCGCCGCCGCGGCGTGCACCCGGTTGCCGGCGTGCTCGTGCAGCGCCGCGACGATCGCGTCGCGCTCGGCCGTCTCGATCGGCGTCAGGGGGCGGCTGCCGGCCGTGCGGCACCAGGCCGGCAGGTCCTCCGGCCCGATCTCCCCCACCGGGCGGCGGCGCAACGCGTCCGACAGCGCCTCGCGCAGCTGGGGGAGGTTGCCCGGCCACCCGTGACGGGCGACCAGCCGGGCCGCCCCGGCCGAGAGCCGGACCCGCCGGTCCGGGGCGAGGTCGGCCAGCAGCCGGGCGGTCAACCGCGGGAGGTCGTCGACCCGGTAGCGCAGCGGGGGCACGGTCACGGCCTGCTCGAAGACGGCCAGCACCGACTCCAGCGGCCGCCCGGCCGCCAGGCCCGCCGGGTCGGCGGTCCCCGCGACCAGCCAACGACGGTCCAGGTCGCCGACCAGCTCCCGCACCCGGGCGGCACCGGCGGCGTCGAGGCGGTCCAGGGAGGTCAGCAGCAGGAGGACCGGCGCCGGCCCGGCCGGGGAACCGGGCAGGTCGAGGACCGCGGAGCCGGCGTCCACCGCCACCACCGGCCCGGCCGGGTGCGCGCGCGTGAACAGCTCGGCCACCAGGGTCCGCCGCCCGGACCCCGGCTCGCCCAGTACCAGGACCGGCTCGCGGCGCTCGACCGCGGCGGCGACCTCGGCGGCGGCCCGGGCCCAGGCCGGCAAGACCGGGGGCGCCGTCCCGGCCCGGTCGGCGCGCGCCCGGGGCGTCGGGCGCGGCCGGTCCCCGGCGCCCCGCGGCACGGGCACCATGGGCCGGTCGGCCTCCTCGTCGAGCAGCAGGACCAGCCCGGCGACGTCGTCGCCCACGAGGACGCGGGTAGCCCGCACCCGCACGCGGCGCCCGGACTCCAGGACCAGCGTGTCGGTGGCGCGGTCCCGCCGGGCCATGACGGCCAGCGCGTGCTGGTGGACGGCGAACTGCTCGGCGGGGTCGAACAGCTGCTGCGCCCGCCGGTTGACGACCAGGGAGTCGCCCACGGCCATGACCGCCTGCCGCGGCCGCGAGTCCGCCCGCGCGAAGGCCTCGAACAGGGCCTGACGGGCCTGGCCCCGGTCGCGCAGCAGGGCGCGACCGATGTCGGCGGCCGCCCGGCGAACCACCGTGGACATCAGCGGCGTCCAGTCCTCGGCCAGCGAGCTGACGTCGAGCACGCCCTCGACCCGGCCGGTCACCGGGTCGACGACCGGCGCCCCGGTGCAGGCGAACCGCACCAGCGCCTCGGTGAAGTGCTCGGCGCCGACGACGCTCACCGGGGCGCCGGCCTCGAACACCGTCCCGATGCCGTTGGTGCCCACCCCGCCCTCGGCGAAGCTGAACCCGGCGAGGAAGTCCACGCGGTCCAGCGGACGGCCCACCGCGGTGGAGCAGTCCAGCCGGTGCACGATCCGGGCCCGGGCGTCGGACAGCGCGATCGCGACCGGGACGTCGACCATCTCGCCGGCCATCCGCTCGATGACCGGCCGGGCGCAGCGCACCAGCCGCGAGTCGAGGTCGACGTCCTCGTGGTAGGTGATGCGGTACCGGTCGGCGTCCACCCCGGCCGACCGGCTGCGCAGCCAGGACGCCGCGACCAGCGTCCGGACCCCCGCCGCCGAGGGGCCGCCGTCCTCCAGGAAGGCCGCCCGGGCCGCCGCCGTCGCCGGCAACCGCTCCTCGTGGGTCCCCGGCACGATCACCTCCCGGCGCTCACCGGCACCACACCACACCCGCCGCGCCGCGAGGTGTCCCGGAATCGGACATCCCGCCGCCCCGGAGCACCGGTGGACTTGGCCCCGCCATCGTGGCGCGGAACACACGGGAGGGACAGACATGACGGTCGACACGGCACCGGACGCGACCGGTGGCCAGGCCACCCGGGAGCTCGACGCCCTGGTCATCGGGGCCGGCGTGGCCGGCCTCTACCAGCTGCACCAGCTGCGCCAACAGGGGGTGCGGGTCCGCGTGTACGACGCGGCCGACGACGTCGGCGGCACCTGGTACTGGAACCGCTACCCCGGGGCGCGGTTCGACTCCGAGGCCTACATCTACCAGTACCTGTTCTCGCAGGAGCTCTACGAGGGGTGGAGCTGGGAACACCGCTTCCCGGGCCAGCCGGAGATCGAGCGCTGGATGCGCTACGTCACCGACCGCCTGGACCTGCGCCGCGACATCGAGTTCGGCACCACGATCACCAGCGCGCACTTCGACGAGGAGCGGGAGCGCTGGACGGTGCGCACCGACCGCGGCGAGACGATCGACACCCAGTTCCTCATCACCTGCGCCGGCATGCTCTCCGCGCCGCTCGAGGACGTCTTCCCGGGCCAGGACACCTTCCGGGGCACGATCGTGCACACCTCGCGGTGGCCGAAGGAGGGCGTGGAGCTGGCCGGCAAGCGGGTCGGCGTGGTCGGGATCGGGGCGACCGGCATCCAGGTGATCCAGACCATCGCCGACGAGGTGGAGCACCTGACCGTCTTCGCCCGCACCCCGCAGTACGTGCTGCCGATGAAGAACCCGACCTACGGGCCGGAGGACGTCGCCGCCTACAAGGCCCGCTTCCCCGAGCTGCGCGACACGTTGCCGAGCACCTTCACCGGCTTCGAGTACGACTTCGAGGTGGCGTGGGCCGACCTCACGCCGGAGCAGCGGCTGGAGCGGCTGGAGGAGATCCACGACAACGGGTCGCTGAAGCTGTGGCTGGCCTCGTTCGCGGAGATGTTCTTCGACCCCGAGGTCAGCGAGCAGGTCTCGGAGTTCGTCCGGGGGAAGATGCGCGCCCGGCTGAAGGACCAGCAGCTGATCGACGTGCTCGTGCCCACCGACTACGGCTTCGGCACCCACCGGGTCCCGCTCGAGATGAACTACCTCGAGGTCTACCACCGGGAGAACGTGGAGCTGGTCGGCGTCCGGGACAACCCGATCGAGCGGGTCCTGCCCGAGGGTCTGCAGCTGGCCGACGGCACCGTGCACGAGCTGGACGTCGTCATCCTGGCCACGGGGTTCGACGCCGGCACCGGCGCGCTCACGCGCATCGACATCCGGGGCCGGGGCGGGCGGTCGCTGACCGAGGAGTGGGGCCGGGACATCCGCACCACCATGGGGCTGGCCAAGCACGGCTACCCGAACCTGCTGACCACCGCCGTCCCCCTCGCGCCGTCGGCGGCCCTGTGCAACATGACCACCTGCCTGCAGCAGCAGACCGAGTGGATCACCGACCTCGTCGCGCACGTCCGGGAGCGCGGCGGCTCGGTGGTCGAGCCGACCCGGGAGGCCGAGGACGCCTGGGTGGCCCACCACGACGAGACGGCCGCGGCCAACCTCATCTCCCGGACGACGTCCTGGTACCTGGGCTCCAACGTGCCGGGCAAGCCGCGCCGCGTCCTGTCCTACACCGGCGGCGTCGGCACCTACCGCGACAAGTGCGCCGAGGCGGCCGCCGGCGGCTACGCGGGCTTCGAGATCCGCTGACAACCCCGGCGCGCCGGAGCAGGATCCGCGGTGCCGAGCCCCGGCGCGCCGCACCCACCGCTGAGAGGACGACGATGACCACCCAGCTCACCCGCACTTTCGCCCAGGACGCCGACGCGATCCTCGACGCCACCGTCCACGCCCAGGTCCCCGTCGCCGGGGTCGTCGCGATGGTCACCGACCGCGACGGCGACGTCTACGAGGGCGCCGCCGGGTCCCGCCGGCTCGACGGCGACCAGCCGATGACGACCGACACCGTCTTCGCGCTGTTCTCCACCACCAAGGCGGTCACCGCGACCGCCGCGCTGCAACTGGTCGAGGACGGCCGCCTGGACCTCGACGCACCGGCGAAGCAGTACGCGCCCGCCATCGGCGAGCTGCAGGTGCTCGACGGTTTCACCGCCGACGGGTCACCCCGGCTGCGGGCACCGAAGCGGGACATCACCACCCGCATGCTGCTGACCCACACCGCGGGCTTCGGTTACGACTTCTTCAACGAGCACTACCTGCGGATGGCCACCGAGCACGGCCAGGTCAGCGTCATCACCGCCAGCCGCAGCTGCCTGCAGACCCCGCTGCTGTTCGAGCCGGGCGAGAAGTGGGAGTACGGCTCGAACATCGACTGGGTCGGGCAGGTGGTGGAGGGCATCGCCGGCGAGCGGCTCGGTGAGGTGTTCGCCGAGCGCATCTTCGCCCCGCTCGGCATCACCGACACGACCTTCGAGCTCGACGACCGGCTGCGGGAGCGGCGGGCCACCATGCACGCCCGGAACGAGGACGGGTCGCTCACCCCCATGGACGACTTCGAGCTCACCTCCACGCCCGAGGTGCACATGGGCGGCCACGGCCTCTACGGCACCGTCGGGGACTACATGCGCTTCATCCGCATGTGGCTGAACGACGGGGAGGGGGAGCACGGCCGGGTGCTCTCCGCGGAGACGGTCCGCATGGCCGTGCAGAACCACCTCGGCGACCTCGAGGTGACGGCGCTGCCCGGGGTGATCCCGTCGCTGTCCAACGACGCGGAGTTCTTCCCCGGGATCCGCAAGTCCTGGTCGCTGCCGTTCATGATCAACGAGGAGACGGCGCCCACCGGCCGGCCGGCCGGGGCGCTGGGCTGGGCGGGGCTGGCCAACCTCTTCTACTGGATCGACCGCGGCAACGGCTTCGGCGGCTTCTGGGCCACCCAGGTGCTGCCGTTCGGCGACCCGACCTCGTTCGGCGGCTACCTGGACCTCGAGTCGGCCTTCTACCGCTCGCTGGACGCCTCGTGACCGGGACGATGCAGGCCTTCGTCATCGCCGCCGTGGGGAAGACCGCGGTGGTCGAGAAGCCGATCCCGCGGCCCGGGCCCGAGGAGGGGGTGGTGCGCACGACCGCCGCGCTCGTGTGCACCTCCGACGTCCACACGGTCAAGGGCGCCCTACCGGTCGAGGACGGCCGGACGCTCGGTCACGAGTCCGTCGGGGTGGTGCACGAGCTGGGGTCGGCGGTCCACGGGTTCGAGGAGGGTCAGCGGGTCGCGGTGAACGCGGTGACCCCCTGCTTCCGGTGCAGCTACTGCCAGCGCGGCTTTCCCAGCCAGTGCGGCGGGGCACTGGGTGGTTACCGGTACACGGCGCAGATGGACGGGACGATGGCGGAGTACTTCGTCGTCCCGGCCGCGGCCGCCAACCTCACACCCATCCCCGACGAGGTCGCCGACGAGCAGGCGGTCTACACCTGCGACATGCTCAGCACCGGCTTCATGGGCGTCGAGCACGCCGCCCTGCAGTTCGGGGAGACGGTGGCGGTCTTCGCCCAGGGCCCGGTGGGGCTGTCGGCCACCATGGGCGCCCGCCTGATGGGTGCCGGCCAGATCATCGCCGTCGAGTCCCGGCCGGAGCGCCAGGAGCTGGCCCGGCAGTTCGGCGCCGACGTGGTCGTCGACCACACGGCGGGTGATCCGGTGGAGCAGGTCATGGCACGCACCGAGGGGGCCGGCGTCGACGCGGCCATCGAGGCGTTCGGGTTCCCGCAGACGTTCGAGGCCTGCGTACGGGTGACCAAGGCGGGCGGGCGCGTGTCCAACATCGGGTACCACGGGGAAGACCCGTCACCGCTGCAACTGCCGCTGGACGCCTTCGGCCTCGGCATGAACGACAAGTCGATCCACACCGGGCTCTGTCCCGGGGGCAGCGAGCGGATGACCCGGCTGCTGCGGCTGCTGCAGAACGGCCGGATCGACCCGACGCCGATGACCACGCACCGCTTCGGCTTCGACGACATCGAGCGGGCCTTCGACATGATGACGACCAAGGAGGACGGCATCATCAAGCCGCTGATCACCTTCGGCTGAGCAGGGTCGCCCGACCGTCGCCCCCGGAGGGCGCCGATCGGGCGATCGACCGGGTCAGGCGGTGCCGCGGACGGCGCCGTCCGGCCCGGCCAGGAACACCGGGGCGGACGGCGTCAGGTCGTGGACGGCGGCCAGCCCCGCCTCGTCCACCGCGTCGGCGGCCGACACGACCGCGGCGGCCTCCAGCCCGGTCACCCCGCTGGACACGGCGGCGGCGACCGCGGCCTGCAGCGCGGAGAGCCGCAGCGAGGGCAGCTCCACCGACGCGGCGAGGTAGGTGCGGCCGTCGGTGTCGCGGACGCAGGCCCCCTCGGGCGCGCCGGTCCGGCCGCGGGCGGAACGGGCGAGCGTGACGAGCTTGGCGTCCTCGGGCTGCAGGTCCGGCGTGCTCACGAGGGGTCAGCCTGTCACGTCGGCGGGGTCCTCCACGCGGGTGGCCCCCGGCGGCCCGCCGTCGTCCGCGGCCTCGGGGGCGGCCACCCGGCAGACGAGGAGGGTGTCGATCCGGTTGCGCCGGCCCCCGGTGCTCTCCGCGACCAGCCGCAGGCCGGCGACCTCGGCGGCCGACCCCTCGATCGGCACCAGCCCCAGCTCGCGGGCCAGCAGCCCGCCGACGGTCTCGACGTCGTCGTCGCGGGGCAGCTCGACGTCGAAGAGCTCGGCGAGGTCCTCCACCGGCAGGCGGGCGGTGATCCGCACCGCGCCGTCCTCGAGGCGCTCGACCGCCGGGCGCGCCACGGTGTCGTGCTCGTCGTCGATCTCGCCGACGATCTCCTCGAGGATGTCCTCGATCGTGACCAGGCCGGCGAAACCGCCGTACTCGTCCACCACGATCGCGATGTGGATGCGCTGGGCCTGCATGTCCCGCAGCAGTTCGTCGACCGGCTTGGACTCGGGGACGAACGTCGGCGCGCGCATGAGCTCCTCGACCTTCGGGCCGCGGCCGTCGCCGAGGTTCTGCGAGCGGCGGACGAGGTCCTTGAGGTAGACCACGCCGACGACGTCGTCGACGTTCTCGCCGATGACGGGGATGCGGCTGAACCCGCTGCGCAGCGCCAGCGCGAGGGCCTGCCGGACGGTCTTGGTGCGCTCGATCCAGACCACGTCGGTGCGCGGGACCATCACCTCGCGGGCGATGGTGTCGCCGAGCTCGAACACCGAGTGGATCATGTTGCGCTCGCCGGACTCGACGACGCCGCGGGCCTCGGCGAGGTCGACCAGCTCGCGCAGCTCGACCTCGGAGGAGAACGGCCCGTCGCGGAACCCCCGGCCCGGGGTGATGGCGTTGCCGACCAGGATGAGCAGCGTGGACACCGGGCCCAGGACCCGGCCGAGCAGCCGCACGAGGCCGGCGGCGCGCAGGGCCGTGGCGTAGGCGTGCTGGCGGCCGAGCGTCCGCGGCCCGACGCCGACCAGCACGTAGCTGACCACGGTCATGACCCCGGCGGCGGTGAGCACGGTCTGCCAGCCGCCGCCCCACAGCCGGTAGAGGACGACGGCGGCCAGGACCGCCGCCACCATCTCGCAGGCGATGCGCAGCAGGAGCAGCAGCGCCACGTGCCGGGCGCGCTCGGCCACCACGTCGGCCAGCACCCCGGCCCGCTTGACGCCGTCGCGACGCAGCTCGTCGACCCGCGCCACGGAGACCCGCTGCAGCGCGGCCTCCACGGCCCCGAACAGGCCGGCGACGGGGATGAGGCACACGGCGACCACCGCGAGGGTGATCTCGCCGGAGGTCATCGGCCCGCCGGCCCCCGCTCGACCGGCGCGCCGGTCACCGGCTCCCGCGGGGTGGCACGCCAGCCGGCCAGCAGCTTGTTCTGCAGGCCGAACATCTCCTTCTCCTCCTCGGGCTCCATGTGGTCGTAGCCGAGGATGTGCAGGACGCCGTGCGTGGCGAGCAGCAGCAGCTCGTCGTCCATCGAGTGGCCGGCGGCCCGCGCCTGGCGGAGGGCCACCGACGGGCAGAGGACGACGTCCCCGAGCAGCGCCGGGCCCGGGTCCGGCTCGTCGGGCCGGCCGGTGTCGAGCTCGTCCATGGGGAAGGCGAGGACGTCGGTGGGCCCCTTCTCCCCCATCCAGCGCTCGTGCAGCGTGCTCATGTAGTCGGGGTCGACGCACAGCACGGCCAGCTCGGCCACCGGGTTGACGCCCATCTCACCCAGCACGTACGTGCAGACCGCGGCGATCGCGGACTCGTCGACGGCGATCTCGGACTCGTTGGCCACCTCGACCGGCACCGCGCTCAGCTCCCCTGCCGGCGCGGCCGGGCGCCGCGCACCGGCCCGGGCGCGGGCGCGGGCCCCTGCTGGCGCCCGGCGTCCCAGCGCTCGTAGGCGTCCACGATGTCGCCGACCAGCCGGTGCCGGACGACGTCGGAGCTGGTCAGGTTGGCGAAGTGCACGTCCTCGACCCCGTCGAGGATCTCCCGCACGATCTTCAGCCCGCTCTGCGCGCCGCCGGGCAGGTCGACCTGGGTGATGTCGCCGGTCACCACGATCTTCGAGCCGAACCCGAGCCGGGTGAGGAACATCTTCATCTGTTCCGCGGTCGTGTTCTGCGCCTCGTCGAGGATGACGAAGGCGTCGTTGAGGGTGTTGTGGGTGACCAGGAAGTCGTCGGTCACGTACAGCGAGTCCTGAGCCGCCACCGCGATGCACAAGGTCTCCCGCTCGCCCACCGGCTCGATGCTGTCGATGAAGCGCATCGGCCGGCCACCGCCGGCGGCCTGGTAGGCACGCCGCTTGCGTTCGAGCCGGAACGGCTCGACGCCCTCCGGCAGGCGGATGTCGACCACGTGGGCATCGCTGCGGTAGGGCACGTCCCGGCCGAGCGCGCGCCCAGGGGCGCGGCCCTCCGCCCGCCGCACGTGTGAGTAGACGACGCCCCCGAGCGAGCGCACGAGGAAGATCACGTCGTCGCGCAACCGGGTCGACGTCGTCGTGTACTGGACCCGGCAGGTCCGGCCACGCTGGGTCACCGGCCCCCCATCGGTGTCGAGGATCCCCTGCAGCACCGCGAGCCGCACCGCTGCGGCGTTCTGCAGGTACATCACCGGCACGAACGTGGTCGCCGAGCGTGTCCGGTCGAGCCCGAGGTCACGCACCACCGTGGTGACCGGGTTGGCGACCCGCAAGCCGCCGCGGCCGCCGTCGACGTGGTGCAGGACGTAGTCGTAACCGGCCTTGTGCCGGACCTCGATGCGGTCGAGCGCTGCCTCCAGCGCCACGACGAGCTCCGCGTCGGCCGTGGTGAACGTCGGCGTGGTGGCCGTCGTCAGGCAGCCGTCGCCGAGCAGCAGCCCCAGGGCGTAGGGGTCGAGCGGCACCTCACGGGGCTCGAACTCGACCGGCGCGACGACCGGTAGCTCGTAGCGGCGCGCACGCGCGGCCCGGAGGTTGCCGATCATGTCCTGCGTCTGGATGGTCCGAGACCTGCCCCGCCTGCGGTCGGAGGCGGTCCGGACGGTCCACAGGTGCTCGCCGCAGGCCAGCGTCGACGCACCGTCCTGGGTCGTGACGCGGTAGACGTCCTTGCGGCCCTGCGGGTAGATGCCCAGCACGGGGGTCGGCAGCCCGTCGGAACCGATGACCAGGTCTCCGACCTCGAGGGAGCCCATGGGCACGAAGCCGGTCGGGGTGAGCACGGCGGCGTCAGTCGGCTGCGCCCGACCCCGCATGTAGGCCAACGGCGCTACTTCGATCGTCCCGGATTGCATCAACCGGGGGATCGACTCCGGGTCGACCATGTCGTGCAGCGCGTCGTAGAGCGGCCGCAGGTAGGGGTCGATCTTCTCGCTGAGCGTGCCCGGGAGGTAGCCCAGCCGCTCGCCGGCCTCGACCGCCGGCCGGGTGAGGATGATCCGGTTGACCTGCTTGGTCTGCAGCGCCTGGACCGCCTTGGCCATGGCCAGGTAGGTCTTCCCCGTCCCGGCCGGACCGATGCCGAAGACGATGGTGTGCGCGTCGATGGCGTCGACGTATCGCTTCTGGTTCAGCGTCTTGGGCCGGATCGTGCGGCCGCGGCGGCTGAGGATGTCCAGCGAGAGCACGTCGGCCGGGCGCTCGGAGCCCCCGGCCTTCAGCATGCCGATGACCCGGCGCACGGAGTCCGGCCGCAGCTGCTGCCCGGTGCCGATGAGCGCGATCAGCTCGTCGAACACCCGGACGGCGAAGGCGTTGTCCGCGGGCTGGCCGGTGATCGCGATCTCGTTGCCGCGCACGTGCACGTCGGCGGTCAGCTCGGTCTCGACCAGCCGGAGCAGCTCGTCGCCCGAGCCGAGCAGGGCGACCATCGGGACGGCGTCCGGGACGGTGATGGTGGTCCGCACGGCGGCCGGGGTGCCCCCGGTGCCGGTGCCGGACGGGGCGGGCGCGCCGAGGTGGCCGTCCGCCGCGGCAGCCTGTGCCGAGGCCTCACGGGACGTGGGAGCCCCGGGCACGGGGACGTTCGGGGAGGTGTCGGGCAAGAACCCTCGACCCTGCCTTCCTGCGGGAGGGGGTGCGGACGACCCCGATGCTACCCGCGGCCCACCCCCGAACCGCCGCTCAGCGGCCGGTGTAGGTCGCCTTCCCCGGCCCCTCCGCGAGGAAGGAGCGCACCGCCCCGCGCAGGTCCGCGGTGGCGAACAGCGCGCCGGAGACCTCCGGCACCAGCTCGTCGGCGGCCCGCGCCCCCTGGCGGACGGCGGTGGTGACCAGCCGCTTGGTGGCCGCGTGCGCCACCGTCGGCCCCGCCGCGACCTGCCGGGCGTAGCCGCGGGCTGCCTCGGCGAAGCCGTCGTCGGGGAGCACCCGGTTCACGACGTCCCACCGCTCCAGGACGGCGGCGGGGTACCGCTCGCCGGTGAACACCAGCTCCTTGGCCCGCGCCGGGCCGGCCCGCTCGGCCAGCCGCTGCGGCCCGCCCATCGAGGGGGTCAACCCGACGACGACCTCCACCAGGCCGAAGTAGGCGCGCTCGGCGGCGAGCAGGACGTCGCAGGCCAGCGCCAGCTCGAACGCGGCGGTGAGGGTGAGCCCGTGCGCGGCGAAGACGGTGGGCACCGGGAGGTCCTCGACGGCCTGCGCGATCCGCAGCATCCGCCGCCACAGCTCGGCTCCCCGCTCGGCCGGCTCCGGACCCTCGGCGATGTCGGAGAACAGGTGCACGTCCACCCCGCCGGAGACGACCTTGCCGCGCGCCTCGACCAGCACCGCGCGGGCCCGGTCGCTGCGGGCCGGGTCGGTGAGCCCCGCCAGGTCGTCGACGACCCGCTCCAGCGCGGCGAGCACCGCCTCGTCGACGAGGTTCAGCGGCGGGTTGTCCAGGACGACGACGGCGAGGTCGCCGTCCCGCTCGATGCGCACGGGTGCGTTGTCGGTCACCCCCCGAGCCTGGCAGGTCGGCCCCCGGGCTCCTCAGCCGGGCGGCCAGCCGAGGTCCCGGCCGCCGAGCAGGTGCAGGTGCACGTGGTGCACCGTCTGCCCGGCGGCCGGGCCGGTGTTGGTGACCAGCCGGTAGCCGGGCTCGACGCCGTCCTCGGTGGCCAGGCCCTCCTGCACCGCCACCTGCCGCGCCGCCCGGATGACGGCGCCGAGCAGGTCGGGGTCGTCGGAGGCCAGTGTCGCGACGGTGGGGTGGTGGGCCTTGGGGATCACCAGCACGTGCGTCGGCGCCTGCGGGTTGATGTCCCGGAAGGCCAGCGTCCGGTCGGTCTCGTGCACCACGGTGGCCGGCACGTCACCGGCGACCATGCGGCAGAAGAGGCAGTCCACGACCCGGACCCTAGAAGGACCACCCCTCCCCCCACACCTCGCACGCTCGGCGCGGGCCCCTGAGGGATGGCCACCCCTCCCCCCACACCTCGCACGCTCGGCGCGGGCCCCTGAGGTGCGTTATGGGGGTTGACTTATGCAACCCTCAGCTCGGCGGCGTGAACCCGTAGCAGGGTGTGCGCGGCGATGGTGGCGGCGGTGCGGGTCAGCAGGCCCCAGAAGGTGTGGGCGCCGTGGCGGGCCAGTTCCATCCGGTCGGTGAGCTCGCCGAAGGTGA
>NZ_QVQH01000014.1 GCF_003428645.1 Geodermatophilus marinus
GGCGGATCTCCGCCCAGTCCTCCACTGCCAGCACCTCGTCCCTCCCCGGCTCGGCTCGAGCCAGGGTCTCGGGAGGGGGTCAACTTTCGACCGTCGCGAGGGGGTCAGTTTTCAGGCGTCGTCGACAACACGTTGGCCAGTGCAGCTGGGCTCGGGTTCCGCAGCAGCGGCCCACTATAGTGACGCGAATTTGCGGGTTGACGTGCAGGTATGCCCGTTGCAGCGGTGACGGATCGTGTCACTAGGCGGTCGGGAACGCCCTGGTCAGCGGGTCAGTCGGGTTGCTGGCCGGGCGGGGTGGCGGGGGTGAGCTGAAGGATCTTCTTCGGCGGGGCCACGTCCAGGGCGGCCAGCAGCCTCTTGGTAGCGGCGGTGGGCTCGCTGGTCTGGGTGAAGGTGCCGGCCGGGCCGGTGAACAGCCCGACCTGCAGGTCGTGCAGGTCCTCGCGCACGGTCGCCCAGGTGCGCCCGGTGTGGGTCTCCACGATGCGCACCAGGAGCAGGGCCAGCCAGCAGAGCAGGACGTGGGCGCGGATGCGGTGCTCGAGCCGGTGGTAGACCGGGCGCAGCTCGAGGTGGGTCTTGAGGTCTCGCCAGCCGCGTTCGACGGAGACGAGCTGCTTGTAGCCCAGCGCGATGTCCTCGGCGGTCATGGTCGGGTCCGAGCAACGCAGCAGGTACTTGCCGTCCAGCTTGGCCTCGGCGGCCACCTTGGCCTTGTCCACCCGGAGCAGCCCGCCGCTGGTGCGGCGCAGGTAGCGGGCCGGACCGGGCATCATGCTGATCCTTCCGGCCAGCTCGGCGCGTCTGGTCGCCGACAGCCGGTCGGTGCCGGCGATCAGGTGCTCGAGTTTGCCGACCATCACCTCCCGCACCGCGGCGTCCCGGTCGGCGGCCTCGGGGTTGAAGCAGACGACGAACCGCTCGTCGTCGCGGATCTTCACTTCTTTGACCTGCAGATTGTCCGCCACCTGCTGGTAGCGGCCGGGGCGGGCCAGCGCCGCTTGCGCGTCGGCGGAACCGGAGCGCAGCTTCTCGCCGAGGATGTAGCCGTGCCCGCCGGCGCGCAGGTCCCGGCGGTTGGCCGCCGAGGTGAACCCGCGGTTGCCGACCCACACGATCTTGGCCAGGGTCCACTCCCGCAGATCATCCTTGGCCTGGCGGATAAGCGCGGAGTCGGCTGTGTTGCCCGGCCAGGACCAGACCCGCACCGGGATGCCGGTACGGGTGACGGCCATCCCGATCACGATCTGCGGCAGGTCACCGCGGAAGTCCTTGGACTTGCCCCAGGTGCGGAACCCGGCCCGCTGCCCCGCGTCCTCGTCCTCGTCCTCGTCCTCGGCGCGGCCTTCGCCCTCGGCGCCGGCATCCGCGGCGGGCTGGGGGTTGGGCCGGGGGTGGCCGCGCTCGTCGCGCAGCACGGGTTCGTCGGCGTCGTCGACCTCGAAGTAGGTGCTGGTGGTGTCGAACAGCAGCAGGTCGACCTCCAGGTCCAGCAGCGAAGCGACCGACCAGAACACCTCGCGCTCCAGCTGCGGCGCGGCCTCGATCAACCAGTCCATCGCCCGGTAGCACTCGTCCTCGCTGACCGTGCCGTGCTCGCCGTCGGTGAGCCCGGCGATGTGAGTGCGCCGGGTCAGCCACGCGGCGGTGGCCAGCTTGCTGCCCGGCTCGATCGCCCGGGCGGCGACCAGTCCGAAGATCACCCGCTCGGTCCGCTCGCCGCGGCGGGTGCTGGCCAGCAGCCGGGCCAGCAGCGTGTCCAGGCCGAGGGAGCGCCACACCCCGTCCAGCGCCCACGTCGCGCCCAGCGGCCGGGCGGAGACGAACGCCAGCTCCGGCGCCGCCGCGGTCCCAGTCGCACGCAGCGCGGCCGCCGGGTCGAGCAGCCTGCTCAGCGAGGCGATCAGCCGCTCGATCGCGGCCCGGTCGACCTGGTCCTCGCGGCCGAAGGAGTGCAGCACCTGCATCTTCGCCGCCCCGGCCGCCGGGTCCCACCGGTTGTGCACCAGCTGCAGGTAGCGCACCGGCACGCCGGCCGAGTTTCGGCGGGTCGACGTACGCACGAACACGTCATCAGACGCTAGGGCCCATCGCCGCAGGCAGTCAACGTGTGAACAACCTGCCTCCGTCACTAGGCCAGTCGGCACCCGCCGCCGACTGCCCGAACCCTGACCTGCACAGACGCCGATCCCCGTCACCAGAAACAGCACTCAGCTGCGGAACGCGAGCTGGGTCGGGATCGGCTTTCAGGTGATCCCGGTCGCCGGCCGGCAGCAGGAGGGTCGTCGCAGGACGCCCCGCCGCCTCGGTCCCCGCCAGTCGCGGCGCCACCAGACGCGCCGACGGGCGGTGCCCAGCCTGGCCCGTGCTCTCAACGCTGGCCGGCAGGCGTGTCCGGTGTGGGACACGTGCCGAGCTGGGCGCCGGCAAGCAGGTGCTGTCGGTGCTGCTCCGCCGCTTCGATCAGTCGCTGCTCGTCACCGGCGAGGAAGGCATCCAGCATGACGTGGTGCTCGACCTGCAGGATCTCCTGGCCGCCCCGGTCCAGCAGGTTTGCCGCCCGATAGCTCTCGGTCGCTTCCCACAGGCCCGCGAGCAGGCGGAGCAGTCGCGGCATGCGGCAGGGGGCGAGAAGAGCCTCGTGGAAACGACGGCCGCTGTCGCTGAAGGCGTTGACCTGACCGTGGTCGAGCGCTTCCTCAGCTGCTCGGCACGCTTCTCGAGCTGCGGCACGGTCGGCGTCCGTGGTCTTCTTCAGCGCCCGACGCAGGGCCTCGTCCTCCAGCATGGCGCGGATGAAGTAGATCTCCTCGAGCTCCTCGGCGGTGAGGCTGGGGACGGTGAACCCCACGTGCGGCCGGTGCGTCACCAGGCCTTCCCCCTCGAGGATCATGAGCGCCTCGCGGACCGGGATCCGGCTGACCCCCAGCGCTCCTGCCACGGCATCGACCCGGATCACGGTCCCCGGACGCAGCTCCCCGTCATGGATCCGGCGCCGCAGCTCCTGGAGGACCGCTTCCTGCATGGTCTGCGGTCGGAACGTGGTAACCACCTGCCACCTCGCTCTGCTGGCGTTCGTGGCAGGTAGTGTGCCCTCCCCGGTCCGTTATTGCTGCACTCGGCTCGCTTGATAGGCGCGCCAGCCGCCGCGGTCGGAGATGTCGACGAGGCCGGGGCCCCTGGCATGGACCTCGGGGCGGAGCTGGACGGCGAGGCTCGCAGACCCGTCGGCGGGTTCGACCACGGCCAGTTCGAGCTCCAGCGGCTCCACCGGCATGAACTCGTCGCGGACAGCCTCCAGCGGCAGCGCGTACAAATCCCCGGGTACCGAGATCCCACCCTCGGTGACCGGCCACAGAGCCGGGAAACCGGCCTCGCCCGCGTAGACGCGGTAGCGCGGAGCGGTCTGCACCTCGCCGAGGAAGGTGTAGTGCGCGATGCTGGGGTGCACCCGACCCCCACGCATGCCCTCGCCGTTGAGGAAGAGGGGGATGGTGAGGCTCCCCTCGGACCGAGCTGGTGCGGTCACGTGATCATTCATTGTCGTCGTCGGTTGCCCAGTCGGCGGCGACTCGTGCGGCCAGCCGCTCCAGGAGGGCCCCCGCCTCGCTCATGCACCGTGCGGGATCGGGTTCGATGTCGGTCAGCGCGTACGCGGCGCGGATCCCGGTGGGCGCCAGGTCGGCGGGAGCCAGCAGCGAGCGGCCGGCGACGGCGACGACCGGCACGCCCGCCCTGCGGGCGGCGGCGGCGACGCCGGCGGGCGCCTTGCCGTGCAGGGTCTGTTCGTCCAGCGAGCCCTCGCCAGTGATCACGAGGCCGGCACCGGGCAGCGCGGCACGGAAGTCGACGAGGTCGAGGACGAGGTCGATCCCCGGTCGCAGCGTCGCGCCGAGCACGGCCAGCGCCGCGAACCCCACGCCCCCGGCCGCGCCGGCGCCCGGGCGGTCCGCCGCGTCGACGTCGGTCGCCACCCGCACGGCCTCTGCCCACCGTGCCAGTGCGGCGTCCAACTCTGCGACGTCGTCGGGTGAGGCGCCCTTCTGCGGTCCGTAGACGGCCGCCGCGCCGTGCGACCCCAGCAGCGGGTTGTCGACGTCGCAGGCGACGACGACCTCCGCATCCCGCAGGGCCGGGTGGAGACCGGAGAGGTCCAGCACCTCAACGGCGGCGAGAGCGGCACCACCCCGCCCGACCTCGCGGTCCTCGGCGTCCAGCAGGCGGCCGCCCAGCGCCTGGACCAGCCCCGCGCCGCCGTCGGTGGTCGCGCTGCCCCCGATGCCGAGCACGATGCGTCGGCATCCCGCGTCGAGTGCGGTACGGACGACCTCGCCGGTGCCGTAGCTCGACGCAGTGCGGGCGGCGAGCTGTCCGCCGGGGAGCCGGCGCAGCCCCGACACGTCGGCCATCTCGACGACGGCGTTGCCGTCCCGCTCGGCGTAGGCGGTCGCCACCGGTTCGCCGGTGGGCCCCTGGGCGGACACCGGCACCCGCCGGTAGCCGGCGGAGACCGCCGCGTCGAGCGTTCCGTCGCCTCCGTCGGCAACCGGCACCTGGACGACCTCGGTGCCAGGGGCGGCGTGCACCAGCCCGGCGGTCAGGTGGGCGGCGACCTGCGGCGCGGACAGGGAGCCCTTGAACTTGTCCGGCGCTACCACGACGCGCATGCGCCCTCCCTCGGTCTGGTGACGGACTGGACGGCCCCGCTGCAGGGCCCGTCGCGAGCCTGCGAGCGGCGGGGCAGCGGGGCCCTCCTCAGTCGAGCAGCTGCATGTTGTCGAGGTTGAGCGCGGAGATGGCGGTGGGGGCGTGCTCACCCTTGCTGGCTAGCTCCTCGAACTCCACGACGTTGTCCAGCTCCGTGCCCATCGAGATGTTGGTGACGCGCTCGAGGATGATCTCCACGACCACCGGCACGCGGTGCTCGACGAGCAGCTTCTTGGCCTCCTCCAGCGCAGGGCCGATCTGGTCGGGCTCGTGCACCCGGAGCGCCTTGCAGCCCAGCCCTTCGGCGACCTTGACGTGGTCCACGCCGTAGCCGCCGAGCTCGGGGGAGTTGACGTTGTCGAAGGCCAGCTGCACGGCGTAGTCCATGTCGAACGCCCGCTGCGCCTGCCGGATCAGCCCCAGGTAGGAGTTGTTCACCAGCACCTGGATGTAGGGCAGGTTGAACTGCGCCCCCACGGCCAGCTCCTCGATCAGGAACTGGAGGTCGTAGTCGCCGGACAGCGCCACGACCGTGGCCTCTGGATCGGCGACGCAGACGCCGAGGGCCGCGGGCACGGTCCAGCCCAGGGGCCCGGCCTGACCGGCGTTGATCCAGTGGCGGGGCCGGTAGACGTGGAGGAACTGACCGCCGGCGATCTGGGAGAGGCCGATGGTGCTGACGTAGCGGGTGTCCTTCCCGAATGCTTTGTTCATCTCCTCGTAGACCCGCTGTGGCTTGATCGGGACGTCGTCGAAGTGCGTGCGGCGCAGCAGGGTCCGCTTGCGCTCGCCGCACTCCTCGACCCAGCGATGCCGGTCCGGGAGCCGGCCGGCTGCCTTGCGCTCGCGCGCCACCCCGACGAAGAGCTGCAGCGCCGCTCCTGCGTCGGAGACGATCCCGAGGTCGGGCGTGAACACCCGCCCGATCTGGGTGGGCTCGACGTCGACGTGGACGAACGTGCGCCCACGGGTGTAGGTCTCCAGCCCGCCGGTGTGCCGGTTCGCCCACCGGTTGCCGATGCCGAGCACGACGTCGGAGGCCAGGAGGTTCTCGTTGCCGTAGCGCTGCGATGTCTGCAGTCCCGCCATGCCGGCCATCAGCCGGTGGTCGTCGGGGATGGCGCCCCAGCCCATCAGCGTCGGGATGACCGGGACGTCGACCAGTTCGGCGAACTCGACCAACAGGTCGGCGGCGTCGGCGTTGATGATGCCCCCGCCGGCGACGATCACCGGCCGCTCGGCGCCGGCCAGCATGTCGAGGGCTTTCTCGATCTGGGCGCGGGTGGCCTGCGGCCTGTAGACCGGCAGGGGCTCGTAGGCGTCGATGTCGAACTCGATCTCGGCCATCTGCACGTCGAAGGGCAGGTCGATCAGCACCGGACCGGGCCGACCGGAGCGCATCAGGTGGAAGGCCTGTTGGAAGGCCCGTGGGACCTGCGCCGGCTCCAGCACGGTCATCGCCATCTTGGTGACCGGGGCGGCGATCGCGGCGATGTCGACGGCCTGGAAATCCTCCTTGTGCAACCGCGCCGTCGGTGCCTGCCCGGTGATGCACAGGATCGGGATCGAGTCGCCCGACGCCGAGTACAGCCCGGTGATCATGTCCGTGCCGGCCGGCCCGGAGGTGCCGATGCAGACCCCGATGTTGCCGGCCTTGGCCCGTGTGTAGCCCTCCGCCATGTGAGAGGCGCCCTCGACGTGTCGGGCGAGCACGTGGGAGATGGTGCCGTTCTCGCGGAGTGCGGCGTAGAGCGGGTTGATCGCCGCTCCGGGCACGCCGAAGGCGTGCGTCACGCCTTCCCGCTCGAGGATCTGCACCGCGGCCGAGATGGCCCTCATGCGAGGCATGTGTCTCCTGTCTCCGGGTCCGATCGCCGGACCCGCGTCTGCTGAGGGATGCTGGTGGTCAGTGGCGGCCGGAGAGCTGCTCGACGAGCTTGAGCAGCGCTGAGTGGTCGAGGGTGCCGTCGCCCTGGGCCTTCAAGCTGGCGACGAGCTGGGCGACGACCGCCCCGAGCGGGATGACCACTCCTGCCTCGCGGGCAGCGGAGGTGACGATGCCCAGGTCCTTGTGGTGCAGCTCGATGCGGAAGCCGGGCTTGAAGTCGCGGCGCAGCATCGCCGCGGCCTTGCGGTCGAGGATCGCGTTGCCGGCCAAGCCGCCGGCGAGCACCTTGACCGCAGCCTCGGTGTCGACGCCGTAGGCCTCGAGGAAGACGATGGCCTCGGCGACGAGCTCGATGGTGCCCGCGACGATCAGCTGGTTGGCCGCCTTGACCGTCTGGCCGGAGCCGGCCGGACCCACGTGCACCACCGTCTTGCCGACCGCCTCGAGGACGGGCCGACCGTCGGCGAAGTCCTCCGGGCTCCCGCCGACCATGATCGAGAGCGTGCCGTCGATCGCGCCCTGCTCCCCGCCGCTCACCGGGGCGTCGAGGACGCGCACGCCGCGCTCCCGGCCCGCGTCGGCCACCTTCTTCGCCACGTCGGGGCGGATGGAACTCATGTCGACGTGCAGGGTCCCCGGCTTGACCAGCCCGTAGAACCCGTCCTCGCCGATGGTGACCGCCTCGACGTCCGGCGAGTCGGGGACCATCGTGACGACGACGTCGGCGTCGCGCACCGCCTCCGCGAGGCTGCCGGCTGCGCGCCCGCCCTGCTGGGCAAGCCGCTGGACCGGCTCGGGGCTGCGGTTGTGGCCGATGACGTCGAAGCCGGCCTTGACCAGGTTGCCGGCCATCGGGGCACCCATGATGCCCAAGCCGATGAAGGCGACCGTTGTCATAGGAACACTTCCTCCGTGTCGGGGCGGTGAGCGGTCGTGGGGTGGTGAGGTTCAGGCGGCGGAGCGGTGCAGCCAGCTGAAGCTGTCGGCGGAGGCGCCGCTGGGCTTGTACTCGAGCCCGACCCAGCCGTCGTAACCGGCGGCCGCCAGCTGGTCGAGGTAGCGGTGCAGGTCCAGTTCGCCGGTGCCGGGTTCGTTCCGGCCGGGGGCGTCGGCGATCTGCACGTGCGCGACCCGCCGGCCGTAGGTCTCGATGGCCCGGTCGAGGTCGTCACCGTTGACCGCCAGGTGGTACAGGTCGCACAGGAGGCCCAGGTTCGTCGCCCCGGTCTCCTGGGCGACGCGGTCGATCACCCCGATGGCGTCGGTCGCGGTGCGCAAGGGGTACCGAGGTGCGCCGCTGACCGGTTCGACCAGCACCGTGCCCCCGATACGGCTCGCGGCCCGGCCGGCCAGGGCCAGGTTCTCCACTGCCAGCGCGTCCTGTTCCTCCTGCGGGGCGTCGTCGACCCGGTTGCCGTAGAGCGCGTTGAAGGCGCGGCAGCCGAGCTGCTCACCGATCCCGACGGTGACGTCGATGTTGTCCCGGAACTCCTGGGAACGCGCCGGCCAGGACACCAGCCCTCTGTCGCCCGCGGGCATGTCCCCGGCGAAGAAGTTCAGCCCGGCCAGGTGCACACCTGCGTCCCGGACGGCCCCGACGAAGGCGTCGACGTCGGCGTCGGAGGGAACGGCGACAGGGAAGGGCCACCAGAACTCGACGGCATCGAAGCCGGCCTCCCTCGCGGCCGCCGGGCGCTCCAGCAGGGACAGCTCGGTGAACAGGATGGAGCAGTTGACCTCGTACCGGCGATTGCGAGCGACCATCACGTCTTCCGTGGGTTTGATCGGTTCGTCAGCGAGTGCACGACCGACTCATGAGTACAGAAATGGCACCAGGAGTCGGGTCGCCGGGGGGCGGATTCGTGCGGCTGAATTGCTGTCCAGGACCGTAAGTCCCGCTGACAGGCGCGGTCAAGCGGGGAATCCGCACCGATCCCGATCCCGGGGAAGATATATCGAATACCCCTCCGGGAGGAGCGGCCCCCATTCTTCGACCCGAAGAGTATTTGGTATATCCGTGGACCGCGTGTTGACCCGGTCACATTGACACTCCTAGCGTCCTTCGCCAACGGACGGGCGACTCGACCCGCCCGGCGGGACTGTGGCACGGCCCCGCGTCATCGAGCCCCCGCCATGTGTCGCTTGCCCCGCGAGCGCCCCTCGGACCATCCACTTCTCATGCAGCAGGAGGCGTCGTGGCCCGGTACGACACGGTCCTGCGTGCCCGCCGTCTCGTGACGGCCGGGCGCGAGCAGGCCGGCTGCGTCGGGGTCACCGACGGGCGCATCGCCGCGGTCGGGCCGCTGGAGTCAGACCTGGAGGGCGGGCGCGTCGTCGAGCTCGGTGACGACGTCGTGCTCCTCCCGGGCCTCGTCGACGCCCACGTGCACGTCAACGAACCCGGCCGCACCGAGTGGGAGGGCTTCGCGTCGGCGACCCGGGCGGCTGCCGCCGGTGGCGTCACGACGATCCTGGACATGCCGCTCAACAGCATCCCGCCGACGGTCGACGTCGCCGCGCTGGACGTGAAGCGCAAGAGTGCCCGGGACCAGAGCTTCGTCGACGTCGGCTTCTGGGGCGGCGCCGTCCCCGGCAACCTCGGGGAGCTGACCGCGTTGCACGCCGCCGGCGTCTTCGGTTTCAAGTGCTTCCTGGTGCACTCCGGCGTCGAGGAGTTCCCTCCGTTGCGTCCTGAGGACCTCGAGGACTACCTCGGCGTCCTGCGGACCGTCGACGGGCTCCTCATCGTCCACGCCGAGGACGGCGGCGAGATCGAGCGGGCCCCCAGCCTCCACAGCGAGGACTACCGCGACTTCCTGTCCTCCCGGCCACGGGTGGCGGAGAACCGCGCCATCAGCCGGGTCATCGAGGCCACCCGGGCCACGGGCGGACGGGCGCACGTCCTCCACCTCTCCAGCAGCGACGCGCTCCCGCTCATCGCCGAGGCGCGCCGGGACGGCGTCCGGATCACCGCGGAGACGTGTCCGCACTACCTGACGTTCGCGGCCGAGGAGATCCCGGGAGGTGCGACGCAGTTCAAGTGCTGCCCGCCGATCCGGGAGGCGGACAACCGCGAGCAGCTGTGGCGGGGACTCGCCGACGGGACCATCGACTGCATCGTCTCCGATCACTCGCCGTGCACCCCTGAGCTCAAGCGGCTCGACCTGGGCGACTTCGCCGAGGCGTGGGGCGGCATATCCTCTCTGCAGATCGGTCTCTCCGACGTGTGGACCGAGGCGCGGCAGCGCGGCTTCTCCCTCGCCGACGTCACGCGCTGGATGGCCGAGCGGCCGGCGCAGCTCGTCGGGCTGCAGCGCAAGGGCCGCATCGAGCCCGGCCACGACGCCGACTTCTGCGTCTTCGCGCCGGACGACGGCTTCGTCGTCGACCCCGCCAAGCTCTTCCACCGCAATCCGATCACCCCGTATGCGGGCCGGCGGCTCGACGGAGTCGTCCGCAGCACCTGGCTGCGCGGCCGAGAGCTGGCCGGTGACCAACCGCGGGGCCACCTGTTGACCCGAGGAGAAGCGTGACGATGACCAGCCATGTCCAGGAGCAGCCCGGCGTCGCGGCGGCCGACGGCGTCATCGCCGGCCGGCCGGTGATCGACTCGAACGCGCTCTCCCGCGCAGTCCACTCCCTGCGGACGGGAGGTACCCGGTGAGCGGGTCCGTGGACGTCTTGCACCCCGGTCTCCAGGAACTCAACACGCTGCCTGCTGATCAGGCCGAGGAACAACTGGCCGCCTGCTGCGCAGCTCGCACCTGGGTCGCCCGCATGGTGGCGAGCAGGCCCTACGCCGACGTGGAGGAACTGCTGACCACCAGCGACCGAGTGATCGGGGAACTCGGACCTGACGACCTGGCCGAGGCGCTGGCGGCGCACCCCCGCATCGGGCAGCGGGTGGGCGGCTCGTCCACCGAGGCCACCTGGTCCCGGCAGGAGCAGTCCGGCATGGAGGACGCCGACGCCGAGGTCCGCGCCGCGTTGCGTGAGGGCAACGTCGCGTACGAGGAGCGCTTCGATCAGGTCTTCCTGGTCCGCGCGGCCGGCCGGTCGCCCGCGGAGATGCTCACCGAGCTCCGCCGGCGGCTGCGCAACGACCCCGAGACCGAACAGCGCGAGGTCGCCGAGCAGCTGCGGCAGATCACCCGGCTGCGGCTGGAGAGGTCGCTGCAGGCATGAGCTCCCTGTCGACGCACGTCCTCGACGCCGTCTCCGGGCAGCCCGCCGCAGGCGTGCGGGTGTCCCTCGAAGGCCGGGTGGGGGAGGAGTGGCAGCTGCTCGGCGAAGGGGTCACCGACGCCGACGGCCGGCTGCGCGACCTCGCTCCCGACGGCCTGGACGCCGGAGCGCACCGCCTGGTCTTCGCCACGGGCGACTACTTCGCGACCACCGGCCAGACCGGCTTCTACCCCGAGGTGACGGTGGCCTTCACCGTCACCGACGACCGGCACTACCACGTCCCGCTGCTGCTCAGCCCGTACGCCTTCTCCACCTACCGCGGTTCCTAGACAAGGAGTGTGATCCACATGGCAGTCGTGCTCGGCCACAACCAGTACGGCAAGGCGGAGAACCGGGTCGTCCGGGTCTTCCGGGACAGCGACCCCCACGAGATCGTCGACTACAACGTCAGCGTCGCGCTCTCCGGCGACCAGGACGCACCCCACCTGACCGGTGACAACACCCCGATCCTGCCCACCGACACGCAGAAGAACACCGTCTACGCCTTCGCCAAGGAGGACGACGTCGTCGGCCAGCCGGAGTCGTTCGGCATCCGGCTGGCCCGTCACTTCGTCGACAACACCGAGCCGATCCACCGGGCGCGGGTCAAGGTCGAGATGTACCCCTGGGCACGGCTGGGCAACCCGCACGCCTTCGTCCGCGACGGCCGCTACGTCCGCACGGCGACCGTCACCTACGACGGCTCCACCACCTGGGTGGTCTCCGGCGTCAAGGACCTGGTCGTGCTGAAGACCACCGACGCGGAGTTCTGGGGCTACATCGAGGACCGGTACACGACACTGCAGCCCACGCACGACCGGATCGTGGCCACCTCGTTGGTCTCGCAGTGGTACCACACCGGTGAGGACGTCGACTGGGGCAAGTCCTACGACGGTGTCCTGCAGGCCCTGCAGGACACGTTCGCCAACCACCACAGCCTGGCGCTGCAGCACACGCTCTACGAGATGGGCGCCGCGGCGCTGGAGAACCAGCCGGAGATCGCCGAGATCCGCTTCTCCGCGCCGAACAAGCACCACTTCGTCTACGACCTCGGCCGCTTCGGGCTGGAGAACGACAACGAGGTCTTCCACGCCGACGACCGGCCCTACGGCCTGATCGAGGCCACCGTCCGCCGTGACGACGCCCCCGACCCGGGTCTGGCCTTCGACCCCGGTCAGGGCTGGTGACCGCACCGACCCCTTGACCGAGGAGAGAAGACCGATGGCCCTGTGGAACAAGAAGCGCCGCGCCGGTGCAGCCACGACCGACGTGCACCCCGTGGACGAGGTGCTGCCGCCCGGACCCATGGTCGCCTACGGCCTGCAGCACGTGCTGAGCATGTACGCCGGCGTGGTGGCGGTGCCGATCATCGTCGGCACCGCGCTCGAGCTCACCACCGCGCAGACCACCTACCTGATCAGCGCCGGGTTGTTCATCTCCGGCCTGGCGACGCTCCTGCAGACGATCGGGGTCTGGCGGATCGGTGCCCGGCTGCCGATCGTGCAGGGGACGTCGTTCGCAGCCGTCTCCACCATGCTGGCCATCGGCGTCCCGCTGGGCGGCGAGGCGGGGCTGCGGGCGATCTTCGGGGCGCTCATCGTCGCCGGCGCCATCGCGCTGCTCCTCGCACCGTTCTTCACCAGGTTGCTGCGGTTCTTCCCCCCGGTCGTCACCGGCACGGTGATCACCGTCATCGGCATCTCCCTGCTCCCGGTGGCGATGCGGTGGGCGCTCGGGCCGGCGACCAGCCCTGAGTTCGGTTCGATGCGCAACATCGGGCTGGCCGCGGCAACTCTGCTTATCATCGTGCTGATCTACCGCTTCCTGGGCGGCTTCTTCAACCGGGTGGCGATCCTGCTCGGGCTGGTGCTGGGCACGCTGGTGGCGATTCCCTTCGGTGCCACCAACTTCGGTGCCCTGGCCGACGCCGCGCCCTTCCAGCTCACCGCGCCGTTCCACTTCGGAACGCCGACCTTCGCCATCGGCGCGATCATCTCGATGCTCGTCGTGATGCTGGTGATCATGACCGAGACGACGGCCGACATCCTGGCCATCGGGGAGGTCGTCGACAAGCGGCTCACCCGCCGCGACGTGACCGGCGGCCTGCAGGCCGACATGCTGTCCACCACCGTGGCCGGCGTCTTCAACGGCTTCTCGGTCAGCGCGTTCGCCCAGAACGTCGGCCTGGTCGCCGTGACGGGGATCAAGAGCCGGTTCGTCGTCGCGGTGAGCGGCGTCATCCTGTTCCTGCTGGGGCTCTTCCCGGTCCTCGGGGCGATCGTGGCGGTCGTGCCGCTGCCCGTCCTCGGCGGCGCCGGACTGGTGCTGTTCGGCACGGTCGCCGCCAGCGGCATCCGCACGCTGAGCAAGGTGGACTACGACGGCAACGCCAACCTGGTGATCGTCGCGGCCGCCCTGGCGATGGGGGTCATCCCGATCGCCATCCCGGAGTTCTACGAGCCCTTCCCGAGCTGGTTCGAAGTCATCTTCGACTCCGGTATCAGCGCTGCCGCGATCACCGCGATCCTGCTCAACCTGCTGTTCAACGTGCGGCGCGGGCATGTCGAGGAGGGGCCGATCTTCGCCGAGGCGCCGGCGATCGGCACGACCTTCGAGGGGGACACCGAGGGGATCGTCGTCGAGCACACCGACACCGACCACCCGACCCCGACCCGGCCGACGCGTCGCGCCTCGGACACTGCCCACTGACCTGCGGGACGGCGGAGCGGGCCCGTTCATAGCCGCTCCACCGTCCCGACGGTCCCGCACCGATCCCATCACCGAGCTGACTCAGCTCACACCATGGAGGCTCTCCGTGCTCGACGACCTGGATCCGGGTGAGACGCAGGAGTGGATCGACGCGCTGGACTCGGTACTGGCGTTCGAGGGTGCCGAACGGGCGTTCCACCTGCTCGACCAGGTCGTCGCTGAGGCCCGCCGCAAGGGCGCACCCGTGCCCTACAGCGCCACCACGCCGTACCTGAACACGATCCCGCCGGAGAAGGAGGACCGGCACCCGGGCGACCGCGCGGTCGAGCACCGGATCCGCTCGTTCATCCGCTGGAACGCGCTGGCCATCGTGCTGCGGGCGAACGAGGAGTCCTCCGAGCTGGGCGGCCACATCGCGAGCTTCCAGTCGGCGGCGACCCTCTACGACGTCGGGTTCCAGCACTTCTGGCACGCGCCGACCGAGACCCACGGCGGCGACCTGCTGTTCATCCAGGGGCACTCCTCGCCCGGCATCTACGCCCGCTCCTTCCTGGAGGGGCGGCTCAGCGAGGAGCAGCTGCTCCGGTTCCGCCAGGAGGTCGGTGGCGGCGGCCTGTCGTCCTATCCGCACCCCTGGCTCATGCCGGACTACTGGCAGCTGCCGACCGTGTCGATGGGCCTCGGTCCGATCATGGCCATCTACCAGGCGCGGTTCCTGAAGTACCTGGACTGCCGCGGGCTGGCCGACAGCACGGGCCGCAAGGTGTGGGCGTTCCTCGGCGACGGGGAGACCGACGAGCCGGAGTCGCTGGGCGCCATCGCGCTCGCCGCGCGGGAGAAGCTCGACAACCTGATCTTCGTCGTCAACTGCAACCTGCAGCGGCTCGACGGGCCGGTGCGCGGCAACGGCAAGATCATCCAGGAGCTCGAGGGCATCTTCCGCGGCGCCGGGTGGAACGTCATCAAGACGATCTGGGGCAGCAACTGGGATCCCCTCATCGCCCGGGACAGCTCCGGCCTGCTGCTCCAGCGGATGGAGGAGTGCGTCGACGGGGAGTACCAGGACTTCAAGTCCAAGAACGGCGCCTACGTCCGGGAGCACTTCTTCGGCAAGCACCCGGAGCTGCTCGAGCTGGTCGCCGGCATGACCGACGACGAGATCTGGGCGCTCACCCGGGCCGGGCACGATCCCAGCAAGGTGTACGCCGCCTACAGCGCCGCGGTGCGGACCGTCGGCCGGCCCACGGTGATCCTGGCCAAGACGGTCAAGGGCTACGGGATGGGCGAGGCCGGCGAGGGTCAGAACATCACCCACCAGCAGAAGAAGGTCGCGGGCGCGGCGCTGGCCCGGTTCCGCGACCGCTTCGACATCCCGGTCTCCGACGAGCAGCTCGAGCAGGTGCCGTTCCTGCGGTTCCCGGAGGACAGCGTGGAGATGCGCTACCTGCGTGAGCGCCGGGCGGCGCTGGGCGGGTCGATGCCGGTCCGGCGGCGCCGGTCGTCGGAAACCCTGCAGGTGCCGGATCTCTCCGCCTTCGGGGGGCAGCTGGTCCCTGTCGAGGGCCGGGAGATCTCCACCACGATGGCCTTCGTCCGGATCCTCAACACGCTGCTGCGCGACAAGGCGATCGGCCGGCGGGTGGTCCCGATCGTGCCCGACGAGTCGCGCACCTTCGGGATGGAGGGCATGTTCCGGCAGTTCGGCATCTTCAGCCAGGTCGGCCAGCTCTACCGGCCGCAGGACGCCGACCAGCTCATGTACTACCGGGAGGCGCCGGACGGGCAGATGCTGCAGGAGGGCATCAACGAGGCCGGCGCGATGTCGTCGTGGATCGCCGCGGCGACGTCCTACAGCCTCAGCGACACCCCGATGATCCCGTTCTACATCTACTACTCGATGTTCGGCTTCCAGCGGGTCATGGACCTGGCCTGGGCGGCCGGGGACTCCCGGGCACGCGGCTTCCTGCTCGGTGCCACCGCCGGGCGGACCACGCTCAACGGGGAGGGCCTGCAGCACGAGGACGGCCACAGCCACCTGCTCTCCGCGGCGATCCCCAACTGCGTCTCCTACGACCCGACCTTCCACTACGAGGTCGCGGTGATCGTCCAGGACGGGCTGCGCCGGATGGTCGCCGAGCAGGAGGACGTCTTCTACTACCTCACCCTGATGAACGAGAACTACGAGCACCCGGGAATGCCCGAGGGCTCGCAGGAGGGGATCCTGCGCGGGCTGTACCTGCTGCGCGAGGGGCCGGCCGCGCCGTCGGGCCGCAGCCGCAAGGCCGCGCGGCCGCGGGTGCAGCTGCTCGGCAGCGGCACGATCCTGCGCGAGGTGATCGCCGCCGCCGACCTGCTCGCCGCCGACTTCGGCGTGGACGCCGACGTGTGGAGCGCGCCGAGCTTCACCGAGCTGCGCCGGGACGGGATGGCGGTCGAGCGGTGGAACCTGCTGCACCCCACCGAGCCGCCGCGGCGCAGCTGGGTCGAGCAGTGCCTGGCCGACCGGCCGGGTCCGGTGATCGCCGCCAGCGACTACGTGCGGACCTTCGCCGACCAGATCCGCCCCTTCGTCCCGGGCAGCTACCGGGTGCTGGGCACCGACGGCTACGGCCGCTCGGACTACCGCCGCAACCTGCGCCGGTTCTTCGAGGTCGACCGCCACGCGCTGGCCGTGGCGGCCCTGGCCTCGCTCGCCGCGGAGGGCGCCGTCCCGGCGACGACGGTGGCCGACGCGATCGGCCGCTACGGCATCGACCCGGAGGCCCCGCCGCCGTGGACCGCCTGACCGCATCCCCTCGTCCGGAAGGCCTGACATGACCTCGCCCGCCGAAGTGACGGTCCCCGACCTGGGCGACTTCTCCGACATCCCGGTGATCGAGATCCACGTGGGGCCCGGTGACACGGTCGCGGCCGAGGACCCGCTGGTCACGCTGGAGTCGGACAAGGCGACGATGGAGGTGCCCGCTCCCGCGGCCGGGACCGTCCGGGAGCTGCGGATCTCCGTCGGCGACACGGTGAACGTCGGGTCGCCCATCCTGCTGCTCGACCGGTCCGACGGGGCCGCCCCGGTCGAGCAGCTCGCCGCGGAGACGGTCGACCAGGACGAGCCGGCCGAGGTCGTGACGGAGCACGCCCGCCGCTCCGCGGAGGCGGCGGCGCCTCCGGTCGCGCCCGGTGGCCCGCCGGTGAGCGCGACCGCCGCGGCGCCGGACTTCGCCGGCGTGCACGCCGGTCCCAGCGTGCGCCGGCTGGCCCGGGAGCTCGGCGTCGACCTGACCGGAGTGACCGGCTCGGGGCCCAAGGGCCGGATCACCAAGGACGACCTGCTGACGGAGGTCCGCGGACCGCAGCAGGCCGCCCCCGCACCCGCCGCAACGGCGGGAGGCGGCATCCCGGAGATCCCGCCCCAGGACTTCTCGAGGTTCGGCCCGGTCGAGGTCGAGCCGCTGTCCCGCATCCAGCGGGTCTCCGGACCGCACCTGCACCGCTCCTGGCTCAACGTCCCGCACGTCACCCACGACGACGACGCCGACATCACCGAGCTCGACGCCTACCGCAAGGAGCTCGACGTCGAGGCCCGGGCCGAGGGCTACCGGGTCACCCTGCTGGCGTTCCTGCTCAAGGCCACGGTGTCGGCGCTCCGCGAGTTCCCGCGGTTCAACAGCAGCCTGACGCCGGAGAAGGACGCCCTGGTCCTCAAGCGCTACTTCCACGTCGGCGTCGCCGTCGACACCCCCGACGGCCTGGTCGTGCCGGTCATCCGCGACGTCGACCGCAAGGGCGTCCGGGAGCTGAGCCGCGAGCTCGGCGAGGTGTCCGCCCGGGCCCGGGACGGCAAGCTGACCGCTCCCGACCTGCAGGGCGGCTGCTTCACCATCTCCAGCCTCGGCGGCATCGGCGGCACCGCGTTCACCCCGCTGGTCAACGCCCCCGAAGTGGCCATCCTCGGCGTCGTCCGGTCGAGGACCGCCCCGGTGTGGGACGGCACCGCGTTCGTCCCCCGGCTCGTGCTGCCGCTGTCGCTCTCCTACGACCACCGGGTGATCGACGGCGCGCTCGCCGCGCGCTTCACCCGGCACCTGTGCCACCTGCTGGAGGACGTGCGCCGGCTGGTGCTGTAGCGCCTGCACCGGCCCGCCCGCCCCTCTCGCCTCCTCCCGTAGCCCTGGAGTCCCCGTGGACATGCGCATCCCCGACCTCGGCGCCTTCTCCGAGGTCTCCGTCGTCGAGGTGCACGTCGCGCCCGGCGACGAGGTCACCGCCGACGAGGCCGTGCTCACCCTCGAGTCGGACAAGGCGACGATGGACGTCCCGGCCCCGGCGGCAGGGACGGTGGAGGAGGTGCTGGTCTCCGTCGGGGACAGCGTCAGCCCTGGTGACCTCGTGCTCCGCCTGTCCGGCGGCCGGGTGGGACCGCAGCCGGCCGGATTGCCGCAGGAAGCCGCCGAGGCGATGGCTCCCGCCGCCGACCAGGCCGGCTACGGCTCCCCGGCCGGGGTGTACGCCTCGCCGCAGCAGGGACCGACGCAGCGGGGCGCCGCGGCACACGGCCGGCCTCCGGCGCCGCGGCCGGCTGCGGACCGGGACAGCGACCTGCACGCCGAGGTCCTGGTCCTGGGTGCCGGACCCGGCGGGTACACCGCGGCGTTCCGGGCGGCGGACCTCGGCAAGCGGGTCGTGGTGGTCGACGCCCGCGAGGCCCTGGGCGGGGTCTGCCTCAACATCGGGTGCATCCCGTCCAAGGCCCTGCTGCACGCCGCGCGGGTGATCGCCGAGGCGGCGGAGATGAGCGGGTCCGGGGTGCGGTTCGGGTCGCCGAGCATCGACCTGGATGCGCTGCGCGGCTGGAAGGACGGCGTCGTCCGGCGGCTCACCGGCGGCCTCGGTGGGCTGGCGCGGCAGCGCAAGGTCACGATGGTCCGGGGCACGGGGCGCTTCGTCTCCCCGAGCCAGCTGCAGGTGGCCGGAACAGACGGGTCCACGACGCTGGTCGGCTTCGACACCGCGATCATCGCCTGCGGCTCCGAGCCGGTGACCCTGCCGTTCGTGCCCCACGACGACCCTCGGGTCATCGACTCGGAGGGAGCCCTGGAGCTCAGCGACGTACCGCAGCGCCTGCTGGTGCTCGGTGGCGGGATCATCGGGCTGGAGATGGCGACGGTGTACTCCGCGCTCGGCTCGCGGATCACCGTCGTCGAGCTGATGGACCAGCTCATCCCGGGAGCCGACGCGGACCTCGTCGCCCCGCTCACCGAGCGCATCCGCAAGCACTACGAGGACGTCCATCTCTCGACCGAGGTGACTCGCGTCGAGGCCGGCTCCGACGGGTTGCGGGTCTTCTTCGAGGGCGCCGGCGCGCCCGCCGAGGACGTGTTCGACAAGGTCCTGGTCGCCGTGGGCCGCAAGCCCAACGGCAAGCTGATCGGCGCCGACGCCGCGGGGGTGATCGTCGACGACCGGGGCTTCATCCCGGTCGACAAGCAGCTGCGCACCAACGTGGCGCACATCTTCGCCATCGGCGACGTCGTCGGCCAGCCCATGCTCGCGCACAAGGCGACCCATGAAGGCAAGGTCGCCGCCGAGGCCGCGACCGGGCGGCCGAGCTACTTCGACGCGCGGGTCATCCCGTCGGTGGCCTACACCGATCCCGAGGTGGCGTGGGTGGGCGCCACCGAGAACGACGCCAAGGCGGCGGGCCTGGAGTACGGCACGGGCGTCTTCCCGTGGGCGGCCAGCGGGCGGGCGCTCTCCCTCGGGCGGGACGAGGGCATGACCAAGCTCCTCTTCGAATCGGGGTCCCACCGGCTGATCGGTGCGGGCGTGGTCGGGCCGACCGCGGGCGAGCTGATCGCGGAGGCCGCGCTGGCCATCGAGATGGGTGCCGACGCAGGGGACGTCGGGATGACCGTCCACCCCCACCCGACGCTGTCGGAGAGCGTCGGCATGGCGGCCGAGGCCTTCGAAGGGACCATCACCGACCTGTACCTGCCCCGGACCAAGCACTAGCCGCACGGGGCGGGAGGAGTGCCGGCGTGTGCCCGACTCGATTCCTGACCGGCGACCGGTGGACACCGAACACGAGGAGTGACCACGTGTACGAACGGCCTTACGAGCTGGTCGGTACGCCCGACAGCCTGACCGCGCGCATCCGCGCCCGGGGCAACGACGTGCTGCGCAACCCGATGCTCAACCGCGGCACGGCCTTCACCAGAGCCGAGCGGGAGGCGTTGGGCCTGGAGGGCCTGCTCCCCAGCGCGGTGTCGGCGATGGACGGGCAGGTGCGCCGCACGTACGAGCAGTACCGCAGCCAGCCCGACGCACTGGCCAGGCACGTCTACCTGGCCAGCCTGCGCGACCGCAACGAGGTCCTCTTCTACCGGCTGCTCGCCGAGCACCTGGAGGAGATGCTGCCGATCGTCTACACCCCCACGATCGGTGAGGTCATCGAGCGCTTCAGCCACGACTACAACCGGCCGCGCGGGGTCTTCCTGTCCATCGACGAGCCGGACGACATCGAGCGCGCGATGCGCGACTACGGTCTCGGGCCCGACGACTGCGACCTCATCGTCGCCACCGACTCCGAGGGGATCCTGGGCATCGGCGACCAGGGCGTCGGAGGGGTCCAGATCTCCATCGGCAAGCTGACCGTCTACACCGCCGCCGGCGGGATCCACCCCCGGCGGGTCATCCCGGTCGTGCTCGACGTCGGCACCGACAACCTGCGGCTGCTCGACGACGAGATGTACCTCGGGAACCGGCACCCCCGGGTGCGCGGCCAGCGCTACGACGACTTCATCGACGCCTTCGTGACCACGACGACCAAGCTCTTCCCCAACGCCCTGCTGCACTGGGAGGACTTCGGGGCGAGCAACGCCCGGAGGATCCTCGAGCGGTACAACCAGACCTGCTGCACCTTCAACGACGACATGGAGGGAACCGCGGCGGTCGTGCTCGCGGCGGTCTTCGCCGCGCTGGGCTCGACCGGCGCGCGGCTGCGCGACCAGCGGGTGGTCGTCTACGGCGCCGGGACGGCGGGGATCGGGATCGCCGACATGCTCCGCGACGCCATGGTGGCCGACGGGCTGTCCCGCGAGGAGGCGACGCAGCGGTTCTGGGCGCTGGGCAGCCGTGGCCTGCTGACCGAGGAGCGCGCCACCGAACTGCGGGACTTCCAGGTTCCCTACGCCCGCCCCGCCGGCGAGACGGCCGGCTGGGCCGGACCCAGCGGGTCCATCGGGCTCGACGAGGTCGTGACCCGGGCCCGGCCGACGATCCTGATCGGCACCTCGACCCAGCCGGGCGCCTTCAGCGAGCCGATCGTGCGGACGATGGCGGCCGCCGCCGAGCGACCGGTCATCCTGCCACTGTCCAACCCCACCTCCCTGTGCGAGGCGCTGCCCGAGGACCTGATCGCCTGGACCGACGGCCGTGCCCTGGTGGCGACCGGCAGCCCGTTCCCCCCGGTGCACCACGACGGCAGGGAGCACGTCATCGCGCAGGCGAACAACGCCCTGGTCTTCCCCGGCCTGGGACTGGGGGTGTCGGTGGTCAAGGCCCGGCGGGTCAGCACCGGCATGCTCACCGCGGCAGCCGCCGCGGTCGCCCGGCTCTCGGACGCGGGCACCCCCGGGTCCGCGCTCCTCCCCCCGGTCGACGACCTGCGGCCGGTGTCCGCCGCGGTCGGCATCGCGGTGGCCGAGGCCGCATCGGCCGAGGGCCTGGGCCAGGTCGAGCTGCACGACCCGGTCCAGCAGGTGCACGCCGCGATGTGGCGGCCGGAGTACCCGCGGATCGAGGCCATCTGACCACCGGTCCGCGTTCGGCCATCACGAGACCAACCAGGAGGAACGATGTCGAAACGGCTCCAGCCGGGCGATCCGGCCCCTGACTTCGCCCTGCCCACCGCGGACGGCGAGCAGGTGTCCCTCGAAAGCCTGCGCGGTGGGAAGGCGGTCCTCTACTTCTACCCGGCGGCCATGACCCCGGGCTGCACCACGGAGGCCTGCGACTTCCGGGACAACCTCGCCTCGCTGCGCGGCGCCGGTTACACCGTCCTGGGCATCTCGCCCGACGACCCGCAGAAGCTGGCACTGTTCCGCGAGCAGGAGGCCCTGACCTTCCCGCTCCTCGCCGACAGCGACCACGCCGTGTGCGAGGCCTACGGCGCCTGGGGTGTGAAGCAGGTGGACGGCAGGACCCTGACCGGGGTCATCCGGTCCACCGTCGTCCTCGACGAGGAGGGCCGGGTGGAGGCGGCGATGTACGACGTCCGGGCAACCGGTCACGTGGCCGAACTGCGCCGCACCCTCGCCCTGGCAGGACCGGGACACCGGCTGCCATGACCACGCCCACCCGAGGCGAGCCGGCCTTCCGGCCGATCGCCGTCCCGGCCACCCGGCAACCCGGTCCCGGTGGTCCTCCGTCCGCTCCGTGCAGGAAGACGAGGTGCGAGCCATGACCGACGTCCGCGTGACCGGGGATCCGGTGGAGCGTGGCGAGGAGGTGCTCACCGGCGAGGCGCTCGCGTTCGTGGCCGAACTGCAACGCCGATTCGGGCCCCGGCGCCGCGAGCTGCTCGCCCGGCGGGCCGAGCGCCGCGAGGAGGTCGCGCGGACGGGCGCGCTGGACTTCCTGCCCGAGACCGAGCGCGTGCGCCGTTCCGAGTGGACGGTCGCGCCTGCCCCGGCCGATCTCACCGACCGGCGGGTGGAGATCACCGGCCCGACCGACCCGAAGATGGCCGTCAACGCGTTGAACTCCGGCGCGAAGGTGTGGTTGGCCGACCTCGAGGACGCCAACACGCCGCACTGGCGCAACGTCGTGGCCGGCCAGCTGACCCTGGCCGACGCCGTACGGCGGGTCCTCGCCGTGGACGTGCCCGGGGGCAGGTCCTACCGGCTGCGCCGGGACGGCCCGCTGGCAACGCTCGTCGTGCGCCCGCGGGGATGGCACCTCGACGAGCGACACCTCCTCGTCGACGGGTCGCCCACCGCCGGTGCGCTGGTCGACTTCGGCCTCTACTTCTTCCACAACGCCCGGGCGCTCATCGACCGCGGCAGCGGCCCGTACCTCTACCTACCGAAGACGGAATCGCACCTGGAGGCGAGGCTCTGGAACGACGTCTTCACCTTCGCCCAGGCGCAGCTGGGCATCCCGCACGGCACCGTCCGCGCCACCGTGCTCATCGAGACGATCCTCGCCGCCTTCGAGATGGACGAGATCCTCTACGAGCTACGTGACCACGCGTCGGGGCTGAACGCCGGTCGCTGGGACTACCTGTTCAGCGTCATCAAGACCTTCCGGGACGCCGGACCGTCGATGGTGCTCCCGGACCGCGGCGACGTGACGATGACCGCGCCGCTGATGCGGGCCTACACCGACCTGCTGGTGGCCACCTGCCACCGACGCGGCGCCTTCGCCATGGGCGGGATGGCGGCCTTCATCCCCAGCCGCAGGGATCCCGAGGTCAACGAGCGCGCGTTCGCCAAGGTCCGCGAGGACAAGCAGCGCGAGGCCGGCGACGGCTTCGACGGTTCATGGGTGGCACACCCCGACCTCGTCCCGGTCTGCCGGGAAGCGTTCGACGAGGTGCTCGGGAACCGGCCCAACCAGCTCGACGTCCGCCGGGACGTGTCGGTGACCGCGCGGCAGCTGCTCGACGTCTCCAGCATCCCGGGCTCCCGGACCCTCGCCGGCCTGCGGAACGACGTCGATGTGGGCGTGCAGTACCTCGAGGCGTGGCTGCGTGGCAACGGGGCGGTGGGGATCCACAACCTGATGGAGGACGCCGCCACTGCGGAGATCTCCCGGTCCCAGATCTGGCAGTGGGTGCACAACGGCGTCGTCCTCGAGTCGGGGGAGAAGGTCACCCCGGAGCTGGTGCGGCAGATCCTCGACGAGGAGCTGGCCGCGTTGCGGCAGCAGGTGGGCGAGGGGTGGGCCGACCGGCGCTACGAGCAGGCCCGCGACCTCTTCGAGCGCGTGGCCCTCGCCGACGAGTTCGCCGACTTCCTCACCCTGCCCGCCTACGAGGTCGTCGACTGATGCGCGGCGCGACGGGAGAAGGACCACGCCGATGACCCGACTGAGCGACGACCTCGCCGACGTCCTGGACGAGCGGCTCGCCGAGGCCGATCGGGAGCTCCAGCAGCGGTACCCCGGGAACCCGGGGACCCGGCAGCCGGTGCACACCGTCTACATCCCGGCCGACCGGTTCTCCGCCGACGCCCACAGGCAGTGGGGCGCAGCGGCCGTGGAGCTGCTCGACCGGCACGCCCCGACGGCGGAGGTCCTGGCCGACGTCACGGGCATGCCCGTCGAGCTGGTGGGCGACGTCTACGACCGGGTGCGCGCCAAGCTGGGCCGCGAGCCGATCGAGGACCTGCGCGTCGACTTCGAGGACGGCTACGGCCAGCGCTCCGACGAGGAGGAGGACCGGGCGGCCGGAGAGGTGGCCGCCGCCCTCGCCGCGGCTGCCCGGGCCGAGGATGGGCCGCCCTTCCTGGGCATCCGGTTCAAGAGCTTCGAGGCGCCGACCCGCCGGCGTGGCCTGCGCACGCTCGACCTCGTCGTCGGCGGGCTCCTCACGTCCGGCGGCCTGCCGGAGGGGTTCGTCGTGACCCTGCCGAAGGTGACCTCGGTGGCGCAGGTCGAGGCCATGGTGGAGGTCTGCGCCCGGCTGGAGCAGGCACATGGCCTGCCTGTCGGCAGGCTGCGGTTCGAGATCCAGGTGGAGACCTCGCAGGCCATCCTCGCCGCGGACGGGACCGCCACCGTCGCGCGCATGATCGCGGCGGCGGACGGGCGCTGCACGGGGCTGCACTACGGCACCTACGACTACAGCGCCGGACTCGGGATCACCGCCGCCTCCCAGAGCCTGGAACACCCGGCGGCCGACCACGCCAAGTCGGTGATGCAGGTGGCTGCGGCCGGTACCGGCGTTCATCTCTCCGATGGGTCGACCAACGTGCTCCCGACGGGTGACCAGGACGCAGTGCACGCGGCCTGGCGCCTCCACGCCCGGCTCGTGGCGCGCTCCCTGGAACGCGGCTACTACCAGGGCTGGGACATGCACCCCGGACACCTGCCGACCCGCTACCTGGCCACCTACTGCTTCTTCCGGGCCAGCCTGCCGGCGACCGCGGCACGGATCAGGGCCTACCTCGGCCGCGTGGAAGGCGGGGTCATGGACGAGCCCGCCACGGCGCAAGCCCTCGCGGGCGCCATCCTGCGCGGGATCGACTGCGGCGCGGTGACGCCGCAGGAAGCCACCGACGGGACGGGCGTCGACCGCGCCGAGCTGGAGGGGCTCGCCCGACGTGTCCCGGTGTGACCTGACCGAGCCCTACGCCGACCTGCGGCCCCACGGCGTCGTCCGGAGCACGTGGCGGCGCGGCCGCCTCGTCGGTGGCGGCGTGCGAGGAGTTCGATCGACGCCAGCGACGCCAGGACCGAGCCGCTCCGGCGGATTCTCAGGAAGGACAGCCAGCATGACAGCGACCAGGAACCCGTACTTCGCCCCTCGTGGTGGTCTGCCGGGGCAGACCGAGCTCACGACCAATCGGGCCATGTTCACCGAGGCCTACGCCGTGCTGCCCAAGGCGACGATGACCGACATCGTCACCAGCAACCTCCCCTTCTGGGAGGGGACGCGGTTGTGGGTCATCGCGCGCCCGCTCTCGGGGTTCGCCGAGACCTTCTCCCAGTACATCGTGGAGGTCTCGTCGGGAGGCGGCAGCCGCCAGCCCGAGTCCGACCCGTCGGCCGAGGCGGTCCTCTTCGTCGTCGAGGGCGTCCTCCTACTGACGATCGGCGAGGCGTCGCACCGGCTCGAGCCGGGTGGCTACGCCTTCCTCCCTCCGGGTGCGGCATGGACCCTGCACAACGAGGAGGCCGAGCCGGCTCGCTTCCACTGGATCCGCAAGGCGTACCAGCGGGTCGACGGGATCGACGTGCCGGAGGCGTTCGTGACCAACGAGCGCGACGTGGAGCCGCTCCCGATGCCCGACACCGGCGGCGCGTGGACGACGACCCGCTTCGTCGACCAGACCGACGTGCGGCACGACATGCACGTCAACATCGTCAACTTCGAGCCCGGGGGCGTGATCCCGTTCCCGGAGACGCACGTGATGGAGCACGGGCTCTACGTCCTGGAGGGCAAGGCCGTCTACCTCCTCAACCAGGACTGGGTCGAGGTCGAGGCCGGGGACTTCATGTGGCTGCGTGCGTTCTGTCCGCAGGCCTGTTACGCCGGTGGCCCCGGTCGCTTCCGGTACCTGCTGTACAAGGACGTCAACCGGCACGTGCAGTTGAGCCGGCAGTTCGTCTGATCCCGCGCAGGTGGCCCGTCGCGTTGAGCCGCAGCAGCGCGACGGGCCACCGAGGTCTCTGCCCGGATCGGGGCAGTGACCGGAAGCGCTCGTGCGGCGCTGCAGGGCTTCGGGAGGTTCGTTGCTGGCGAGCACCAGGTCCCCCTGGAACCATGCGAGCAGCGCCGGACGCCGCCACCGCCGGGGCTCCGGCCGCGGTCACCGCCGTTGACGCCGCCGGCCGGTCGGCTGACGCCGGCTACCCCGACCCCGAGGCCGCCGGGAACCGCTGTCACACGTGACCCGCCCGGCCCCGCAGGTCGACCTTGGAGATCTTGCCGGCGGCGTTCCGCGGCAGGTCGTCGGTGACGACGACCTCGCGCGGCACCTTGTAGTTGGCCATGCGCTCCCGGCACCAGGCGATGAGAGCGTCGGAGGAAGGGGACTCGCCGCGACGCGGGATGACGTAGGCGCGGCCGACCTCGCCCAGCCGGAGGTCGGGCACGCCGACCACCGCGGCCTGGGACACGGCGGGGTGCTGGGTCATGATGCGCTCGATCTCGGCCGGGTAGGCGTTGAAGCCGCCGACGATGAACATGTCCTTGAGCCGGTCGGTGATGTGCAGGTAGCCGGCGTCGTCGAGGAAGCCGACGTCCCCGGTGTGCAGCCAGCCGTCCGGATCGACAGCTTCCGCGGTGGCCTCCGGGTCGTCGAGGTAGCCGGTCATGACGTTGGTGCCGCGGACGCAGATCTCCCCGGGCGTGCCGGGCGGACAGACTCCACCGGCCTGATCGCGGATCTCCACCTGCACACCGGGCAGCGGCCGGCCGCTGGTCTGCTCCACCACCTCGTCGGGATCATCGAGGGAGCACATGGTCACCGTGCCGCTGGACTCGGTGAGCCCGTAGGCGGTCAGGACCTGCCGGAAGCCGAGATCGGCCCGCATCCGCCGGATCAGCTCTCCGGGGACCACCGACGCGCCGGTGACCGCCAAGCGCAGGGAGCCCGTGTCCCGGCCCGGGCGGGCGGGGGAGTCCATGAGCATCGCGTAGACCGTCGGCGGCCCCGGCAGCCAGGTGATCCGCTCCCGCTCGATGATCTCCAGGACCTGCGCCGGGTCGAACTGCGGCAGGGGCACCAGGGTGGCGCCGGCGAGCAGGCAGGTGAGGATGCCTGCCGCGTAACCGAACGTGTGGAAGAACGGGTTGGCGGCCAGGGCGCGGTCGTCCGGACCCACGCCGAGCCCGCGCGCGTAGGCGGCGAACACCTCCAACAGCTGTCCTTGCCCGAGCATGGCGCCCTTGGGCCGGCCGGTCGTCCCGGAGGTGAACAGGATCGAGCTGATCGCACCCGGCGTCACCTCGTCGGCCACGCGGTCGGCCTCGGCCCGCCCTGCGTCATCGACGGTGGCGGTGAGCTGGGTCCAGCCGATCGCGCCCGGCGTTGGCGCGTTCCCCAGCTCGACCAGCAGTCGCAGCGCAGGCAATCCGGGCACCGGTGCCGTCCCGTCGGCGCCCAGCATCGCCGCGTAGTCCAGGCCGAGGAAGCCGGACTCGGTCAGCAACGCGACCGCGCGGGTGCGGGCCAGTAGATCGCGCGCCTCCTCGCCCTTGTACCGGGTGTTCACCGGAACCACGGCGACGCCGAGGTGCTGCAGCGCCAGCGCCGCGGCCACCCACCGCTCCGAGTTCGGCGCCCAGATCGCCACCCGGTCACCGGGACGCACTCCACGGTGCAGCAACGCAGCGGCCACCGTGCGGACCTGGTCGAGCAGGTCTGCGTAGGTCCAGCGGACCGTGCTGGTGACCACCGCTTCGGCGTGGGGGCGGGCGGCCGCCATCCGACGCAGCAGTGCGGGGACGGTGTTCTCGGCGGACGCACCCATGACACCTCCGGAGGGGATCGGGGAGTGATCACGGTAGGGCGGCTGCGGCCCTGCTCGGTGCAGGTCCCGCTCAGTGGGCGCGATCGGGGCCATCACGTCCTCTGGTGCCCAAGATGCCCACCACGCCCACTCACCGGTCCGGCGCCCGACCCTGTCGCGGTCCGGTTCCTACGGTCCGGTGGACGGCTGGCGGTATCGAGGAAGGGGACCGGTGACCGACAAGCGGATGACCGAGGACGAGGTGGTTGCCGAGCTGCGCTCGGGCATGACCATCGGGATCGGGGGATGGGGGTCGCGGCGCAAGCCGATGTCGCTGGTGCGCGCGATCTGCCGCTCGGACCTGCAGGACCTGACCATCGTCTCCTACGGCGGGCCCGACGTGGGTCTGCTCCTGGCCGCCGGCAAGGTGAAGCACCTCGTCTTCGGGTTCGTCTCGCTGGACTCCGTGCCGCTGGAGCCGCACTTCCAGGCCGCCCGCCAGAACGGCACGGTGACCGTGAGCGAGTGGGACGAGGGCATGCTCCAGTGGGGGCTGTACGCCGCGGCGTCCCGGCTGTCGTTCCTGCCGCTGCGGTCGGGTCTGGGTTCCGACGTCCTGACGGTCAACCCGGACCTGAAGCGGGTGACCTCGCCCTACGAGGACGCCACCGAGTACGTGGCCGTGCCGGCGCTGCCCCTGGACGCCGCCCTGGTGCATCTGAATCGCGCCGACGCCGCCGGCAACGGCCAGTACCTCGGGCCCGACGCCTACTTCGACGACCTGTTCTGCGGGGCGGCCGGGCGCGCTTACCTGTCCTGCGAGCGGGTCGTGCCGACCGCGGAGCTGACCGCGGCCGGTCCGGTGCAGTCGCTGCTGATCCGCCGCTCGGAGGTCGCCGGCGTCGTGGAAGCCCCCAACGGCGCGCACTTCACCACCTGCGAGCCGGACTACGGCCGGGACGAGGCGTTCCAGCGCGAGTACGTGCAGGCCGCTCGTGACCCCGAGACCTGGGCCGCGTTCCACGACCGCTATCTGTCCGGCGACGAGCAGGCCTACCAGGCCGCTGTGACCGCGAACGCCTTGGAGGCAGTGCGATGAGCGTGCAGACCGACGTCCGTACCGAGGTCGACCCGGCCACGGTCACCCGCGCCGAGGTCTGCATCGCCGCGTGTGCCGACGCATGGCGCGGCGACGGCGAGATCCTGGCCAGTCCGATGATGACGGTGCCCACGATCGCGGCCCGCACCGCCCGCGCCACCTTCGAGCCGGATCTGCTGCTCTCCGACGGCGAATCCCGGCTGTACACCGGTACCTGGGCCATCGGCGAGACGCCGCCGCTCGACCGGGTCGAGGGCTACGTCCCGTTCCGCCGGATCTTCGACATCCTCTGGTCGGGCAAGCGGCACGTGATGATGAGCCCGAGCCAGGTGGACCGGTTCGGCAACGCCAACATCTCCGCGCTGGGCGAGTTCGCCCGTCCCAGCCGGCAGCTGCTGGGCGTGCGTGGCGCGCCGGGCAACACGGTCAACCACCCGACCAGCTACTGGATCCCGAAGCACTCGACCCGGGTGTTCGTGGAGCACGTCGACATGGTCGCCGGCGTCGGGTACGACCGGGCCCGGGCCGAGGGCGGGGACGTCGAGCGGGACGTGGAGATCCGCCGGGTGGTCACCAACCTCGCCGTGCTCGACTTCAGCGGTCCGGAGCGCGCCATGCGGCTGGCCTCGGTGCACCCAGGGGTCACCGTCGACCAGGTGGTCGAGGCCACCGGCTTCGCGCTCGACGTGCCGGCCGAGGTGCCCGAGAGCCGTCTGCCGACCGCCGAGGAGCTCCGGATCATCCGCGAGGTCGTCGACCCGCGCGGTCTGCGGGACAAGGAGGTCCGCGCGTGACGGTCACCCCGCACCCACGGCTGCGCACCCGGCTCACCGAGCTGACCGGCGTCCGCTACCCGGTCGTGCAGACCGGCATGGGCTGGGTCTCCGGGCCCGAACTCACCGCCGCCACCACCGCCGCCGGCGGGTTGGGCATCATCGCCAGCGCGACCCTGTCGGCCGACGACATGCTCGTCGCCATCCGCACCGTCAAGGAGCGCACCGACGCGCCATTCGGCGTGAACATCCGCGGGGACGCGCCCGACGCGATGGACCGTGCGCGGACGCTGATCCGCGAAGACGTGCGGGTCGCTTCCTTCGCCCTCGCCCCCAAGGCCGACGTCATCGGCGTGCTCAAGGACGCCGGCATCGTCGTCATCCCCTCGATCGGCGCCCGCCGGCACGCCGAGAAGGTGCAGGCCATGGGCGCCGACGCGGTGCTCGTGCAGGGCGGCGAGGGCGGTGGGCACACCGGCCAGGTCGCCACCTCCCTGCTGCTGCCGCAGGTCGTCGACGCCGTCGACATCCCGGTGATCGCCGCGGGTGGGTTCTTCGACGGCCGCGGACTGGTCGCCGCCCTGGCGTACGGCGCCGAGGGCATCGCCATGGGCACCCGCTTCCTGCTCACGTCCGACTCCACCGTCCCGGCGCAGGTCAAGCAGGCCTACCTGGACGCCGGGGTCGACGGCACCGTGGTCACCGACGCCATCGACGGCGTGCCGCAGCGGGTGCTGCGCACGCCGATGGTCGAGCAACTCACCGCGGGTCGGCGGCTGTCCCGGCTGCCGTCGTCGGTGCGCAGTGCCGTCGCCCTCAAGCGGGAGACCGGCGGCTCCTGGCCGGCGATCGTCCGCGAGGGACTGGCCATGCGGAAGAACCGTGAGCTCTCGTGGGACCAGGTGCTCATGGCCGCCAACACCCCGATGATGATCCGCACCGGCATGGTCGACGGCCGCGTCGACGTCGGCAGCCTGGCCAGCGGCCAGGTCGCCGGCCTGATCGACGACCTGCCCAGCTGCGCGGAGCTCGTCGACCGCATCGTCGCCCAGGCCTCCGAGGTGCTCACCGGCCTGACCGCTCCCACCCAGGAGGTGGCCGGTGTCTGACCCCTGCGTGTCCGTTCCCGCTCCGCCGGCCGGTCACAGCCTGCTGGCCGGGAAGACGGTCCTGATCACCGCCGCGGCCGGCACGGGAATCGGCTCGGCCACCGCCCGCCGCTGCCTGGAGGAGGGCGCCCGTGTTGCGATCAGCGACCGGCACGAGCGCCGGCTGGCCGAGACCGCCGAACTCCTGGCGAAGGAGTTCGACGCGGACGTCGTCGCCATCCCGTGCGACGTCACCGACCAGGTGCAGGTGACGGCCCTCGTCGAGGGCGCCCTCGCCGCGTTCGGCTCGCTCGACGTGCTGGTCAACAACGCCGGCCTCGGCGGGACGGCGAGCATCCTGGAGATGACCGACGACCAGTGGTCCTCGGTCCTCGACGTGACGCTCACCGGCACCTTCCGGATGACCCGGGAGGTGGTGCGACACATGGTCGACCAAGGCTCGGGCGTCATCGTCAACAACGCCTCGGTCGTCGGCTGGCGCGCTCAGCAGGGGCAGGCCCACTACGCCGCGGCCAAGGCCGGCGTCATGGCGCTGACCCGCTGCACCGCCATGGACGTCGCTCGGCAGGGTGTCCGCGTCAACGCCGTGGCCCCCAGCATCGCCATGCACGCGTTCCTGGCCAAGGTGACCAGCGATGAGCTGCTGGACCGGCTCAGCGACTCCGAGGCGTTCGGCCGCGCGGCCGAGCCGTGGGAGGTCGCCAACGTCATCGCTTTCCTGGCCAGCGACTACTCCAGCTACATGACCGGCGAGGTCGTGTCCGTCAGCAGCCAGCACCCATGAGGAAGGAATCGATGGACACCGGGATCCGGTTCGAGCGGGCGGATGCCAGCGGCGTGGCCGAGGTCGTCATGGACGCTCCGCCGGTCAACGCGCTGACCGTGGCCGGCTGGTACGCCGTCGCCGATGCGCTGACGGAGGCCGGCCGTGACCCGGCCACCCGCGCCGTCGTGCTGCGCGCTGAGGGCCGCGGCTTCAACGCGGGAGTGGACATCAAGGAGGTGCAGGCCAGCCCGGACCACTCGGCGATCATCGGCGCCAACCGTGGCTGCTACGCCGCCTTCGCCGCCGTCTACGACTGCCCGGTGCCGGTGGTCGCCGCCGTGCACGGCTTCTGCCTGGGCGGTGGCATCGGTCTGGTCGGCAACGCCGACGTCATCGTCGCATCGGATGACGCCACCTTCGGCCTGCCCGAGGTCGACCGTGGCGCACTCGGCGCGGCCACCCACCTGTCCCGGCTGGTCCCCCAGCACCTCATGCGGGCGATGTTCTACACCTCCGCCACCGCGTCTGCTGCGCAGCTGCACGCCTTCGGCTCCGTCTGGTCCGTCGTCCCCCGCGCTGACCTGCGGGGCACGGCCTTCGAGGTCGCCGGGCAGATCGCGGCCAAGAACCCGACGGTGATCCGCGCCGCCAAGGAGGCGCTCAACGGCATCGACCTGTGGGACGTCAAGCGCAGCTACCGGTTCGAGCAGGGCTTCACCTTCGAGCTCAACCTGTCCGGCACCGCCGACGAGGTGCGCGAGGGCTTCGGCTCGGGAGGTGGTCGCTGATGGACCTCACCTGGTCACCGGCCGAGGAGGCGTTCCGGGACGAGGCCCGCACCTGGCTCGATGCCAACGTGCCGCGCGGACTGCCCTCGGGCGACACCCGCGAGGGTTTCACCGCTCACCTGGAGTGGGAGCGGAAGCTGTTCGCCGACCGCTGGGCGGTCGTCTCCTGGCCCGAGCGCTACGGCGGGCGCGACGCTTCCATCTGGGAGTGGCTGATCTTCGAGGAGGAGTACTACCGGGCCGGGGCCCCGCAGCGGGTCACCCAGAACGGCATCTTCCTGCTCGCCCCCACCGTGTTCGAGTTCGGCACCCCCGAGCAGCAGGACGAGATCCTGCCCAGGATGGCCGCGGCCGAGCAGCTGTGGGGCCAGGGCTGGTCCGAGCCCGGCGCCGGCAGCGACCTCGCTGCCATCAGCAGCCGGGCGGACAAGGTCGGCGGCGGCTGGCGGATCAACGGGCAGAAGACGTGGACCACCCGCGGCGCCTTCTGCACGCACCTGTTCGGGTTGTTCCGCACCGACCCCGAGGCATCCCGGCACGCCGGGCTCACCTACCTCCTCGTGCCGCTGGACACCCCTGGCGTGACCGTCCGCGGCTTCGGCCGGCTCGACGGGGACGAGGGCTTCGCCGAGGTGTTCTTCGACGATGTCGTCGTCCCCGATTCCGCGGTCCTCGGCGGGGTCGGCCAGGGCTGGTCGGTGGCCATGGCCACCACCGGCTCCGAGCGCGGGCTCACCCTCCGCTCACCGGGCCGGTTCCTCGCGGCCGCCGAGCGGCTCCGGGCGCTGGCCGTCGAGCGGGCCGGTTCACTCTCCGCCTCGGCCCGCGACGGCGTGGTCGAGGCACACCTGCGCGCCGAGGCCTACCAGCTGTTCACCCTCGCCCAGGTGACGGATCTGGCGGAGGGGCGCAAGGCGGGCGCGGAGTCCAGCCTCAACAAGCTGTACTGGTCCGAGCTCGACATCGCCCTGCACGAGACGGCGTTGCAGCTCCTCGGGTCCGACGCAGAGGTCGACGGCCCCTGGAGCCGCGGGCACATGTTCTCCCTCTCGGGTCCGATCTACGCCGGGACCAACGAGATCCAGCGCTCCATCGTCGCCGAGCGCCTGCTCGGGCTGCCCCGGAAGTGACCCGATGAGATTCGCTCCCACCCCTGACCAGCTCGAGCTCGCCGGCGCCGTCCGCGAACTGCTCGCCGACGCCTGCCCGCCGGAGGTGGTGCGCGCCGCCTGGGGCCCGGAAGGGGACACGGGCCGGACGGCGCTCTGGCGGCAGCTCGCGGACCTCGGCCTGCTCGGTGCCATGGTGCCCGAGGACGTCGGTGGGCTCGGGCTCACCGAGGTCGACCTCGTACCGCTGTTCGTGGAGGTCGGCCGCGCCGCCGTGCCGCTGCCCGTCGCCGAGACCGTCGCCGTCCTCGCGCCCGTGCTGGCCGGGGTCGGGTCGACCGACCTGGCCGGGCTCGTGGCCGGTGACCTCGTGGGTACCGCGGAGCTGGCCGGCTCGGGCATCCTGCCGTGGGCCGGCTGCAGCGACCGGGCGCTGGTGCGTTCGGGCGCGGAGCTGCGGTTGGTCGACCTCACCGGCGTGGATCTGGCGCCGGTGGTCACCGTCGACGGCAGCCGGGCAGCCGCGCGCACCCCGTCGGTCGCCGGCACCTCCGTGACCGCGGATCCGGCGGAGCTCGAGCGGGCCTGGCTGCGCGGCGCCCTCGCCGCCGCCGCGCAACTGGTCGGCCTCGCCCACCGCCAGCTCGACCTGGCGGTGGCCCACACCCGCGAGCGCAAGCAGTTCGGCGTCCCGGTCGGCAGCCAGCAGGCGGTCAAGCACCTGCTCGCGAACGTCCTGCTGGACCTGCGCTTCTGCGTGCCGGTGGTCCAGCGGGCCGCCGTCTCGCTGGCCTCGGGGGCCCCCGAGGCGCGGGCGCACGTCGCCGCGGCCAAGGCCATGACCTCGGAGATGGCCGGGCGCACTGCCCGCAGCACCATCCAGGCGCACGGCGCCATCGGCTACACGGTCGAGTACGACCTGCACCTCTACGTGAAGCGCTCCTGGGCGCTGGCCGCGTCCTGGGGGGACGTCGCGCACCACCGCGCCGTCGTCGCCGACTCCCTCGGCCTGCCGCCCGCCGTCGACCCGTCCGCACTGCCCTGGGAGGCCGCACGATGACCGAACCGCAGCCGCCGGTCCTGTACGAGGTGGTCGACTCGATCGCCTACGTGACGCTCAACCGGCCCGAGTACCGCAACGCGCAGAACTCGGCGATGACCTACGCGCTGGACCAGGCCTTCTACGACGCCGCGGCCGACGACGAGGTGAAGGTCGTGGTGCTCCGCGCGGCCGGCAAGCACTTCAGCGCAGGCCACGACATCGGAACTCCTGGCCGTGACGTCGACACCTCGTTCGACCGCAGGGCCGGGCTGTGGTGGGACCACGTCGGCAAGTCCGGGGCGGAGCTGCGGTACGCCCGCGAGTCCGAGGTCTACCTGGGCATGTGCCGGCGCTGGCGGGAGCTGCCCAAGCCGGTCGTCGCCCAGGTGCAGGGCGCCTGTATCGCCGGCGGGCTGATGCTCGCCTGGGTCTGCGACTTCATCGTCGCCTCCGACGATGCCTTCTTCGCCGACCCGGTCGTGCGCATGGGCATCCCGGGGGTGGAGTACTTCGCCCACCCGTGGGCGATGGGCACGCGTCAGGCCAAGGAGTTCCTCTACCTGGGCGAGCGGATCGACGCCGCCCGGGCCCGGGAGTGGGGGATGGTCAACCGGGTCGTGCCGCGCGAGCAGCTGGACGCCGAGGTCGCCGACCTGGCGGCGCGGATCGCGACCATGCCGCGGCTCGGGCTCGCGCTGACCAAGAAGGCCATCAACCAGGCCGAGGACCTGATGGGCCAGCACGCCGGGATGGATTCCGTCTTCGGGCTGCACCACGTCGCCCACGCCCACAACGCCGAGGTCGGCGCGGACTCGCTCGGCGGGCACGACGCCCGCTCGATGCGCGACGCCCGCCGCTCCGCCGAGACCCCGCAGGAGACCGCGTGACCGCCCGTTCCGTCATCGTCACCGGCGCCGGCCAGGGCCTGGGCCGCGCGCACGCCCTCGCCCTCGGCGCGGCGGGCTTCGACGTCGTCGTCAACGACGTGGGCGAGGCCGCCGAGGTCGTCGCGCAGGAGGTCCGCGATGCCGGCGGCAGCGCGGTGGCGCACGCCTGCGACGTCGCCGACTGGGACGCCGCCGCGGGGCTGATCGGTGCCGCGGTCGACGCCTTCGGCCGGCTGGACGCCCTGGTGAACAACGCCGGCATCGTGCGCGACCGGATGCTGGTCGGGATGAGCGAGCGCGAGTGGGACGACGTGCTGCGCGTCGACCTGAAGGGGCACTTCTGCCCGCTCCGGCACGCCGCCGCGCACTGGCGCGAGCGGTTCAAGGCCGGCGAGCAGGTGGAGGCGCGGATCGTCAACACCAGCTCCGGTGCCGGCCTCATGGGCAGCGTCGGGCAGGGCAACTACGCGGCCGCGAAGGCCGGCGTCGTGGCGATGACGCAGGTCGCCGCGGTGGAGCTGGCCCGCTACGGGATCACGGTCAACGCCCTGGCCCCCGCAGCGCGCACCCCGATGACCGAGGCGGTGTTCGCCCAGACGATGGCCAAGCCCGACGAGGGCTTCGACGCCATGGACCCGGCCAACGTCTCACCGCTGGTCGTGTGGCTGGCGTCGGCGGAGTCCGGGTTCGTCACCGGCCAGGTGTTCGAGGTCGAGGCCGACCGGGTCGGGATCTGCGACGGCTGGCGGTTCGGCCCGCGCCGGGAGGCCGGGCGGCGGTGGCGCCCCGACGAGCTGGGCGAGGTGGTCAAGGACCTGCTGGCCGAGGCGGTGCCGCCCACCCCGGTCTACGGCGCATGACCGCTGGTACCTCGCAGGACGTGACCTTCCGCGCGGAGGTCCGCGACTGGCTGGAGGCGCAGCTGTCCGGTGAGTTCGCCGGGCTGCGCGGCAGCGGCGGTCCGGGGCGCGAGCACGAGCACCTCCAGGAGCGCGCCGCGTGGGAGCGGCGGCTGGGGGAGGCCGGCTGGATCGGGATCGGCTGGCCCGATCCCCGGTACGGCCGGGCGCTGAGCCTGCAACGCCAGGTGATCTTCCACGAGGAGTACGCGCGGGCGGCGGCGCCCGGCCGGCTCGGGCACATCGGCGAGCAGCTGCTGGTCCCCACGCTGCTCGCCAACGGGACCGAGGAGCAGAAGGAGCGCTTCGTGCCCGGCGTGGCCGCCGGGGAGGTCATGTGGTGCCAGGGCTACTCCGAGCCCGACGCCGGCTCGGACCTGGCCAACGTCGGCACCCGTGCGGTGCTCGACGGCGACCGCTGGGTGGTGACCGGGCAGAAGATCTGGACCTCGCTGGCGCACGTCGCCGACTGGTGCATCGTGATCGCCCGCACCGAGCCGGGATCGCAGCGGCACGCCGGGCTGTCGTTCCTGCTCGTCCCGATGGACCAGCCCGGTGTCACCGTGCGGCCCATCGTGCAGCTCACCGGGACGTCGGAGTTCAACGAGGTGTTCCTCGACGGCGCGGTCGCGGCGGCCGGCGACGTGGTGGGGGAGCCCGGCCAGGGCTGGCGGGTGGCGATGAGCCTGTTGGGCTTCGAGCGCGGGGTCTCGACCCTCGGGCAGCAGATCGGCTTCGCCCGCGAGCTCAAGGCGATCACCGCCCGGGCGCGGGAGAACGGCGCGGCCGACGACCCGGTGCTGGCCGACCGGATCGTCTCGGCCTGGGTCGACCTGCAGGTCATGCGGCACACCGCGCTGCGCACGCTCGGCAGCGACGCCGCGCGCGAGGCGCCGTGGGCGGCCAACGTCTCCAAACTGCTGTGGGCGAACTGGCACCGCCGGCTCGGTGAGCTCGCGATGGCGGTGGAGGGCGCCGCCGCCGTGGTGACCTCCGGGCTGCCCTACGAGCTCACCGACGAGCAGCGGCTGTTCCTGTTCAGCCGTGCCGACACCATCTACGGGGGATCGAACGAGGTGCAGCGCAACGTACTGGCCGAGCGTCACCTCGGACTGCCCCGCGATCGTGCCTGAGGAAGCCGCACCGATGGACCTGTCGCTCTCCGAGGAGCAGCGTGACCTGCGGGACGCGGTCCGCTCGCTGCTGGCCAAGCACGCCTCTGCCGAGGCCGTCCGGACCGCGATCGCCGCGCCCACCGGCCGCGACGAGCAGCTGTGGGCGCAGCTCACCGGCGAGCTCGGACTGACCGCGCTGTCGGTGCCGGAGCAGCACGACGGCGCGGGCGCGTCCTTCGCGGAGGTCGCCGTCGTCCTGGAGGAGGTCGGTGCCGCGCTGCTGCCGGTGCCCTATGACTCCACCGTCGTCGTCGCCGAGGTGCTGACGCGGTTCGGCCGCACCGATCTGCTCCCTCCGTTGGGAGACGGCGCCGTGGGCGCGCTGGCGCAGCGCGAGCCCGGTGACCGGTCGTGGCCCCCGCACGTCGGCTGCGTGGCGTCGAGGAATACGCGCAGCCGGTTGCTCACCGGCGTCCAAGCTGCGGTGATCGACGGCGAGGCCGCCGATCTCCTCCTGGTGGCCGCGGTGGACGGTGGGGCAGAGGCGCTGTTCGCCGTCGCCGGGGACGCTGCCGGGTTGAGCCGTGCGGCCGTTCCGTTGATGGACCAGACGCGACAGGCCGCGGACCTGCGGCTCGAGCGCGTGCCCGGTGAACGGGTGGGCGGTCCCGACGCCGTGGCGTTCGCGCGGGACGTGGCTGCGGTCGCCACGGCCTGCGAGGCGGTGGGCACGGCCCGGCGGGCGCTCGAGCGCACCGTCGACCACCTGCGCACCCGGGTGCAGTTCGGCCGGGTGCTGGGCTCCTTCCAGGCGTTGCGGCACCGGGCAGCGGACCTGTTCACGACCGTGGAGGCCGCCGCGTCGACCGCCCGCTACGCCGCCTGCGCGGTGGCCACGGCGCCGGACGAGCTGCCGGTGGTGGCGCCGCTGGCGAAGCTGGTCTGCGCGCAGGCGCTCACCGACGTCGCCGCCGAGGCGATCCAGCTGCACGGCGGCATCGCGATCACCTGGGAGCACGACGCGCACCTGTGGTTCAAGCGGGCAGCGCACGTGCAGCACACCGGTGGCTCACCGGAGCAGCTGCGCCGGCAGCTCGCCCCGGCCGCGGGCCTCTAGCTCCGGGAACGGACCGGAGCCGGCTCGTCGGCAGCCGGCACGGCGCGGACGGCCTCCAGCATCGCGGCGAACCGGTCGTCGGCGGAGGTGTCGGCCGGTGTGGCGACGGACAGCTCGTCGCACAGCCCGCCGTACCAGTCGGCGATCACCGCCGGGAACTCGGCGTAGGTGGCGACGGGCACGATCCTGGCGAGGACGTCGTCGGGCAGGGCGGCCGGCAACTCGTCCCACCGCTGGTCGCGGACCAGCGCGGTGAGCCGCTCACCCAGCTCCTCGTGCCCGAGCAGGGCGAGCGTCGGGCGGTACGCGGGCGTGGACCAGAGAAAGGCCATCTCCGTCCGGGCCCGGCTGAGGGCGTCGTGCAGCGACCGCGCGTCCGGTGCGCTGACGGCCTTGGCGCCCACGACGAGCACCGGGCGCGACACGCGCTGCGCCGCGGCCGCTCCGGCGGTCAGCCAGGGCAGCACGGAGGCGCGCAGGAACCGCGGGTGCGAGTTGGTGGGGTGGGTCACGAGGCCGTCGGCCTCGGCGCCGGCGAGCTCGCACATGAGCCGGTTCACGCCGCCGGTGAAGATCTCAGGTGCCGGCACCTCCAGCGGGCCCGGGTTGAAGTAGGGCTGCAGGCGGTCGAAGCGGTAGTGGGTGCCCTCGTACCGCAGCGGACCCTCGCGGGTGAACGCCGCGAAGATGGCCCGCAGCGCGCGCACGTAGTCGGTCAGCTGCGCGGCGGGGTCCGACCACGGCATCGAGAACCGGCCGACGATGTTGCCCCGCACCTGCGTGGCCAGCCCGAGCTGGAAGCGCCCGCTCGAGAAGCGGGCGAGGTCCCAGGCGGCGTAGGCGACCACCATCGGGCTCCGGGGGAACGCCAGGGTCATGCTGGTGCGGACCCGGATCCGCGAGCTGTGCTCCAGCGCGAGCAGGGCCACCGACAGGGAGTCGTGCAGCGTCTCGGGCACGTGCACCGTGTCGAAGCCCAGCCGCTCCACCCGGCGCACCGCCGCGGGGACGTCGCGCAGCGGTGTCTCCGGCGGGAGGGTGGTGGCCAGCCGCACCGGTCAGCCGCTCCGTCGTCCTGACATCGCCGCGCCGGCTCAGCCGAGGCGTTCGACGATGGTCACGTTCGCCTGGCCGCCGCCCTCGCACATCGTCTGCAGGCCGTAGCGGCCACCGGTGCGCTCGAGCTCGTGCAGCAGGGTGGTCATCAACCGGGCACCGGTGGCACCGAGCGGGTGGCCCAGCGCGATGCCGCCGCCGTTGACGTTCACCTTCGCCAGGTCGGCCCCGGTCTCCTGCTGCCAGGCCAGCACGACGGAGGCGAACGCCTCGTTGATCTCGACCAGGTCGATGTCGTCGAGTCCGAGCCCGGCCTTGCCCAGCGCGTGCGCCGTCGCCGGGATGGGTGCGGTGAGCATCCAGACCGGGTCCGCGCCGCGCACGGAGAGGTGCACGATCCGGGCCCTCGGCGTGAGCCCGTGCTCGCGGACGGCGTCCTCGCTGGCGACCAGCAGCGCCGCGGCGCCGTCGGAGATCTGGCTGGACACCGCGGCGGTCACCCGGCCGCCCTCGCGCACCGGCGGCAGCGAGCGGATCTTGTCCCAGTTCGGCTCGCGCGGGCCCTCGTCCTGCGTCACGCCGGCGATCGGTGCGATCTCCCGGTCGAACCGGCCCTCGGCACGCGCCCGCAGGGCGCGCTCGTGGCTCTCGACGGAGAACTCCTCCATGTCCGCCCGGCTGATGCCCCACTTCTCGGCGATCATCTCCGCCGATCGGATCTGGTCGATCGGCTGGTCGCCGTAGCGCGCGACCCAGCCTGCGGAACCGGAGAACGGGTCCGGGAAGCCGTACTCGTGGCCCGCGGTCATCGCGCTGCTGATCGGCAGCGCGCTCATGTTCTGCACGCCGCCGGCCACGACCAGGTCGGCGGTGCCCGACAGCACCGCCTGGGCGGCGAAGTGCACCGCCTGCTGCGAGGAGCCGCACTGGCGGTCGACGGTCACGCCCGGCACCTCCTCGGGCAGCCCGGCGGCCAGCCAGGCGGTGCGGGCGATGTCGCCGGCCTGAGAGCCGATCGTGTCCACGCAGCCGAACACGACGTCGTCCACCGCGGACGGGTCGACGTCCGCGCGGGTCACCAGCTCCTTCAGCACGTGCGCGCCCAGGTCGGCGGAGTGGATGCCCGAGAGCCCGCCACCACGGCGCCCCACCGGGGTTCGGACCGCCTCGACGAGGTAGGCGGTGCCGATCGTGCGAGCCATGGGAGAACCCTCCTGCCGTGCCGGCGACCGGGACGCCGCCGCGCTGCCGTCCGAAGCCCCAGCATCGCCCGTGGTGGGTGCCCGGCGCGGGGGAGTGCCCGCTGGGTGGGACCCGCCAGCAGCCCCCGGCGGGGAGGACCACCACGGCCGGCGGGCCGAACGAGATGTCGACCGGGCCGTGCGCGCTCTGCGCGGCGATCAGCGCGCCGGCCAGCACGGCACCGGCCGGGTTGCGGGTCGGCTCGACCTCGCGGCCCGCACGGGAGCGGGGCACCGTGCCTCCTGGCGTCAACTCGGGGAAGCGGTCGGCATGGGAGGCGTCGATCCAGCCGTGGTGGCGGGACGGCTTCCTGACCGTCAGCCGGCGTCACCGGGCGCCGGCAGCGTCGCCACCAGCTCGAGGTTGATGCCGTCGGGATCCTGGACGGACAGGATGGCGATGCCGAGCTCCCCGAGCTCGGTGACCTCGCCGTGCTCGACGCCGGCGCTGCCGAGCCGGTCGGCGGCCTGGTGGAGCGCGTCGGGTGAGTCGACGGCCAGGCTGACGTGGTCCAGCCCGATGCGCGTCGGGTCGAACCGGTCGCCCGGGGGCGCGGACGGGCGCAGGCCCAGGAGCTGGCTGCCCAGGGCGTAGGTGCAGCCGCCGAAGAACCGATGCGGGTCCTGGCGGGCGGCCGGGTCGTGGGCCTGGTCGCTGAAGTCGATCGCCGGGCCGACGCCGAGCAGCTGCGCGTAGAAGGCCTTCGAGCGGGTGATGTCGGTGACCGTCAAGCGGACGTGGTGCAGGGCGGTCGGCTGCCAGGACGGTGCGAGGAGGTCTGCCATCCAGCCACCGTCCCGCACCGTGCGGGTCCCCGCGTGCCGGACGGGCCGAGCGCTCCTCCGATCGTGCCGGTCACCGAGACCTGACCCGCCGGCCGGTCGGGGGCGGCCTAGTTTCGGGCCCGGACCCGTTGCTGGTGCCTCCGCCCGGTGGGTGGGACGACGAAGGAGAACCCCGCATGCCCGAAGCAGTGCTCGTCGCCGCGGCCCGGTCGCCGATCGGCCGCGCCTTCAAGGGGTCGCTGCGCGAGCTGCGCGCCGACGACCTCGCCGCGACGGTCGTGCAGGCCGCGCTGGACCAGGTGCCGGCGCTCGACCCCGCCGAGATCGACGACCTGGTCCTCGGCTGCGGGCAGCCGGCGGGGGAGCAGGGGTACGGCCTCGGCCGGATCACCGCCCTGCTGCTCGGGCAGGACGGCGTGCCGGGTACGACGGTGCAGCGCTACTGCGCCTCGTCGTTGCAGAGCACCCGCATGGCGCTGCACGCGATCCGCGCCGGCGAGGCGCAGGTCGTCGTCTCCGCCGGCGTGGAGATGGTCTCGAGGTACACGTTCGGCAAGTCGGACGGGATGCCCGAGACCCGCAACCCGCGGTTCTCCGACTCGGCGGAGCGGACCGGCGACTGGTCGGACCCCCGGCTGGCCGGCCTGCTGCCCGACCCCTACATCGCCATGGGGCAGACGGCGGAGAACGTGGCGCAGCTGCGCGGGGTGACCCGCCGGGCCCAGGACGAGTTCGCGCTGCTGAGCCAGAACCGGGCGGAGAAGGCGATCGCCGACGGGTTCTACGCCCGCGAGATCACCCCGGTCACGCTGCCCGACGGCATGGTCGTCGACGCCGACGACACCCCCCGCGCCGGCGTGACGCTGGAGGCGCTGTCGTCGTTGAAGCCGGCGTTCCGCGAGGACGGCACGGTCACCGCCGGCAACTGCTGCCCCCTCAACGACGGGGCCGCCGCCCTGGTGTTGATGAGCGACACGCGTGCGCGCGAGCTCGGCGTCACGCCGCTGGCCCGCGTCGTCTCCACGGGGGTCAGCGCCCTGTCGCCGGAGATCATGGGGCTGGGTCCGGTGGAGGCATCCCGCCGCGCGCTGGCCCTGGCCGGCATGACCGCTGCCGACATCGACGTCTGCGAGATCAACGAGGCGTTCGCCGCGCAGGTCCTGCCCTCGATCGACGACCTCGGCCTGGACGTCGAGAAGGTGAACCCGCAGGGTGGCGCCATCGCCGTCGGCCACCCGTTCGGCCAGACCGGTGCCCGGCTGACCGTCACCCTGCTCAACGGGCTGCGCGTGCGCGACGGGTCGATCGGCCTGGAGACGATGTGCGCCGCCGGTGGCCAGGGCATGGCGATGGTGTTCGAGCGGCTCAGCTGACCGCCGCGGTCCGGCGCGGCGGTCAGCTCTCGCGCCGGACCGGCGCCATCGGCCCGAACAGCGGCCCACCGCCGAAGAGGTGGCGCAGGGACGGCGGGATATGACCACCGGGCTCGGCGAGGCCGTACCGGACCGCGGCCTCGGCCGTCACCACGGCCTGACCGCTCAGCTGCATCAGGTCGGGGTCCTCGGCCAGCGCACGGACCACCCGCCCCTGCAGCTGCGGGCTCTCGCCCTCGGCCACCGGCACCCCGGCGACCTGCTCGATGCCGCGGGAGAGCAGCGCGTCGGTGCGGACCAGCCCCGGCCACAGGGAGAGCGCGGCCACGCCGTGGGGCAGCAGCTCCCGGGCCATGTCGTGGGTCATCTTGTCCAGCCCCGCCTTGGCGACGCCGTACAGCACCGAGTGCAGGTAGCCGCGGGCGCCGAAGGAGGAGACGTTCACGACCAGCCCGGAGCCCCGGGCCACCATGTGCCGGCAGGCGGCCGTGCTCGCCACCCAGTGGGCTCGCAGGCCGAGCCCGACCAGGTCGTCCCACTCCGCGAGCGGGCGCTCCCAGAAAGGTGGCTCCTCCGCGGCGATGGCCGGTCCCGCCCACACGTTGTTGACCAGCACGTCCAGGTGGCCCTGTTCCGCGACGCAGCGGTCGACGAGGGCGGCGACCGCCTCGTCGTCGCGGTGGTCGCAGACGACGGCGATCCCGTCACCACCGACTGCCGTCACCCGATCGGCGGTCGTGGCGAGCGGAGCGCCGGGGGACGCGGGGCCGCGGCCGGTGACATAGACGGTCCACCCGGCCTCGCCCAGGCCGAGGGCGATGCCCTGGCCCACACCGCGGCTCGCCCCGGTGACCAGCGCGACCGGTCGGCTCACGCGACAGCCTCCTCGATCCGGACGTCCTCGGGCAGGGGGCGGGTGATCAACCACAGCGTGCGCGCGACGCACCGGCTGATCCGCCACTCGCCGTCCTCCACGACGTAGGCGTCGTCGTACTCGACGGCGGCCACCTTCTCCGTGCGGGCGCGCAGGTCGAGCTGCCGGAACCGCAGCGTCCACCGCCCGGTCGCCGACGTCCGGTCGACGATGGTGATGTCGGGGTGCAGGCCGTGGTGCATGTCGAGGACCAGGTGCCGGCCCGCCTCGTCGCGGCGCAGCGCCACCCGCGCGAAGACGTCGGCGAGCCCGTCGGCGTCGTCGTAGCGCCCCATGCGCTCGAAGTCGATGTCGGCGCCGGAGGCGACGAAGCACGCCCGGAATCCGGCCACGTCCTTGCGGTCGCAGGCGCGCCAGTAGCGGTGCTTCAACCGCTCGATGGCCGCGACGGCCTCCAGCGCGGCCAGCCGCTCCTCGACGGAGGCGGACACGTCACTGCTGCTCATCGTCGTCCCTGCTGCACCGTGCCACCGTGGCCCGCGGCAGCGGGAGGGGGCCCCCGCCGATCCCGATGAGCGGGATCGGCGCTCGGAGAGCAGGCGCCCGGTCGCGAAGGATGGCCGGGCCGCCGGCCGGCGGAGGACACGACAGGTGGGGCGAGAGGGCGGGCATGGGCATCCTCGACGGCAAGGTCGCCATGATCACCGGGGCAGGGCAGGGGGTAGGGCAGGGCATCGCGCTCGCGCTGGCTGCCGAGGGCTGCGACGTCGCCGTCCTCGGCCGGACGTTGTCCAAGCTGGAGACGACGTCGGACCTGCTGCGCGCCCGCGGGGTGAAGGCTGAGGCGATCCAGTGCGACGTCACCGAGACCGCGGCGATCCCCGACGCCGTCGAGAAGGTGGTCGACGTCTTCGGCGGCCTGGACATCCAGGTGAACAACGCCTACTTCGGTGCATACGGCCCGCTGCTGTCGATGGACGATCGCAAGTTCCAGCGCGGGTTCGTCAGCGGGCCCTTCGCCGCGTTCGCCTTCATGAAGGCTGCGCACCCGTACCTCAAGGAGCGGCGGGGCAGCATCGTCAACGTGGTCAGCTCGGTGACCGTGCGCTGGGACCTGTCCACGTTCGGCGCCTACGCCTCGGCCAAGTGGGCGCTGCGCTCGTTGACCCAGGCGGCCGCCGACGAGTGGGGGCGCGACGGCATCCGGGTCAACGCGATCGCGCCGCACGCGCTGTCCCCTGGCCTCGCGTCTTGGGTGGAGGCCAACCCGGAGGAGGCGGCGGAGTTTCAGAAGACGATCCCGCTCGGCTACATCGGCGACTGCGAGGAGGACATCGGCCGGGCGGTCGCCGCGATCGTCAGCCCGGCCATGCGCTACCTCACCGGCGCCACCGTCCCGCTGGACGGCGGGCAGGCGAACTTCGACTGACCTCGGAGCCGGCAGGGTGGGTCCGTCGGTGACTGGCCCACCCTGCCCTGGGTGGCACGACCCTCCGCCGGGTCGTCAGCAGGGGCGCAGGACCGCGCGGTCGCCGCGCTCGATGGCGACCACGAACCGGCGGCGGGTCAGCCGCCAGCCCGCCGGCGTGCGCACCCAGCGGTCGCGGTACTCGCCCATGCACTCGTAGAAGGTGCCGGGGTCGTCTGCGCCGACGTGGAACACCCGCCCGTAGGCCAGCGACCGGGCGGTGCCGCCCTCCACCGTCACCCGCACGTTGCCCAGCAGGTGCTGCGACGGCCCGCAGCCGCCCAGGTGCTCCCGGACGCGGGCGACGATCGCTGCCCGGCCGTCGGCCCCGTAGCCGTGGGCGTCCTCGGTGAACGCCGCCCCGAGCGCGGTCCAGTCCCGTCCGTCCAGTGCCGAGGCGACGCCGTGCAGCACCGCCTCGATCGCTGCGCGGTCGCTCACGGCTCCACGCCAGGCGAGTGGCCGGGGACGTCGGCACCGGGGATCCCGCCGGTCAGGAGGTGCGGCGCCTCCTCGCGGCCGTCGAGCACCCGGTTGGTGCGGTCGACCACCTGCCAGCCGCCGGCACCGCGGCGCAGCCGCCAGCGGTTGGCGGTGGCCCGGCGGACCACGAACCGGCCGTTGTCGTGCACGACCATCAGCGAGTGGCAGACCGCGATCGCGTCGTCGCCGGTCACCGTCACGTGGGGCGGACCGACCAGGTGCGCGCAGCCCCCCGCGATCCACCGCTGGTGGGCGGGGGAGCGGACCATGGCGGCGATCTCCGCCGGGCCGGTCATGAGCAGTTCGTCGACGTCGTAGACGCCGTCGGACGCCCACAGCGCGGCGACCCGGGCGGCGTCCCCGCCGTCGACGAGCGGACCGTAGGCCGCGATCACCCGGGCCACAGCGCGCTCGTCCTCGAGCTGCTGCACCCGCTGCTCCAGCCGCGCCAGGCGCCCGGCGAGGTCGGCGCTCACGGAGCGGCCACCGCGTCGACGGCGGCCAGCCGGGCCAGGGCCTCCAACTGCTCGCAGTAGTGCTCGGCGGAGTCGGCGGCCAGCGCGACGTTGACCGTCGTGGCACCGGTCCGCCGGGGCCGGTCCAGCGCCGCGCGGGTGCGATCGGGGTCGCCCGCCGGGTCCAGCGGCCGCCCCGCGGAGAGGACGACCTCGAAGCCGGCCGGGACGTCGACGGGACCCAGCAGGTCGGCGAGCTCGTCGAAGGAGAGCCCGAAGGGCACCCACCCGTCGCCGACGGTGAGCGCCCGGCGCAGCGACTTCAGCGTCCGCCCGCCGATCCACAGCGGTACCCGCTCCTGCTGTGCGTGTGGCTCGACGACGAGACCGGAGAAGTCGTAGAACTCGCCCGCGAAACTCGGCTCGCGCTGGGACAGCGCCGTGCGCAGCGCGGCGATCGCGTCGTCGGCCCGCGGGCCGCGCCCCGAGAACGGGACGCCGAGGAGCGCGAACTCCTCCTCGAGGCTACCGACGCCCAGACCGAGGGTGAGCCGCCCCCCGCTGACCCGGTCCAGCGTCCCATAGCGCTTGGCGATCTCCAGGGGGTGGTGGTAGCCGACCACCAGCACCTGGGTGGCGAAGCGGATCCGCCGGGTGCGGGCGGCCAGGTGACCGAAGGTGGCCAACGGGTCCCAATAGGTGGCGCCGCGGGTCTCCGCGACGTCGACAGGGACGGCGACGTGCTCGCTGCAGGTGAGGTGGGCGAAACCGAGCCGGTCGGCCACCTCGGCGATCAGGCCGAGTTCCTCGATTCCCGCGTCCCGCTCCCACGGCGAGTGGGCCCCCGGCACCAGGGTCACCACCGGGCTGACGATCCCGATCCGCATGCGCGCTCCTCCCACGGGCAGGCGCCGCGTGGCCTGCGTCCGGCTCCGTTGCTACCGGCGGCGGCGCCATGTGCGCCGCCCCCTCCCGGTGGCCGGGAGCGAGAGACCGGAGAAGACGCCGGGTAGGTGTTCCACGTCACGCCCGACGCTGGTACCTTCGGTGGAATAGGAATTCATTCCAGTTCTGGATGGGTGACGTCACCGATGACTGTTCTCGCCGCCGAGCCCGCTGCTGACTCCGCTGCTCCCGCCACCGGGCGGCCGGAGCTGCCCCCGTCGATGGTGGAGCGGATGACGTTGATCCTGGATGCCTTCGACGGTCGTTCCACCCGGCTCACGCTCGAGGACGTCGCCCGACGCACGCACCTGCCGCGGTCGACCGCGCACCGGATCCTGGACCAGCTGGTCCGGTTGAGCTGGCTGGAGCACACCCCGTTCGGCTACCGGCTGGGCCAGCGCGCTCTGGGGTTGGGCGGGCGGGACGGTGGGTTCGAGGAGATCCGGGTCGCGGCCGCACCGCTGCTGCACGAGCTGCAGATCAAGACGGGGCTGGTGGTGCACCTGGCCGTGCTGGAGGGGGCGGCGGTCTACTACCTGGACAAGGTCGGTGGGCGGTTCGCCGGCGCGGTCCCGTCCCGGGTGGGTGGTCGGGCGCCGGCCCACTCGACGGCGCTGGGCAAGGCGATGCTGGCCTGGTTGGAGCCCGAGCAGGTCGACGTGCAGGTGGGCCGGGCGATCGGCCGGCTGACCAGCCGCACCATCGGTGATCTGGGCACCCTGCACCAGGAGCTCAACCGGATCCGCCAGCGCCGGGGGCTGGCCTTCGAGCGGGGGGAGTGCTTCGCGGAGATCTCCTGCGTGGCCGCCGCCGTTCGGGGTCCGGAGGGGCCGTTGGCCAGCATCTCCCTGGTCGGTGACGCGCGGATGCCGTTGGAGAAGGTCGCTCCCCTGGTGGTGGACGCTGCCCGCCAGGTCTCCCTCGCCCTGCACCCCAACCTGGAAACCGGTCGCCGTCCCCGCGCGGTCCGCACCGGAACCGGCCCCACCTGGTCCCCGCAGACGCTGGACCGCCTGCTGGCCGTCGGGACGAACGGCGACTGGCTCTGAGACCCGGTCCCCGCAGACGCTGGACCGCCTGCTGGATGCGCGCGGCGGGCCGGCCACCGCCGGGGCTCATCCCCAGCGGTCGCCCCAGCCCCAGTCCGGCGGTGCGAACTCCGGTTCGGGGTCCACGCCGAACCGGCCTCGGAAGAAGATCATCGGTCGTGTCTCGGGACCGGTCTCCACGTGCAGCACCCGGCCGATGACGACGTCGTGGTCACCGGCCACGTGCACGTCGTAGACCTCGCAGTGCACCCGGAGGAGGACGTCGTGCAGGGCGGGGGCGCCCCACCGCGACCGGTCCCACTCCAGGCCCTCGTACTTCTTCCCACGTGCCGAGCCGAACCGGCCGCAGACATCGGTCTGGTCCTCGGCGAGCACGTTGACGCAGAACTTCCCGGAGGTGCGGATGCGCGGCCAGGCCTGGCCCCGGTGGTCGGCGCAGAACAGGATCAGCGGTGGCTCCAGGGACACCGAGGCGAAGGACTGGCAGGCGAAGCCCACGGCGTCCCGGCCGTCGTGCCCGGTCACCACGGTGACGCCGCTGGCGAAGGCGCCCATGGCACGCCGCATCTCCGCCGGGGTCGGTGGTGCCGGGTCCGGTGCCGTGGCACTGCCCGCAAGGCCTACCGCGGGTCCTGCCGACGGCGACGTGCTGTTCGGCTCGATCGTCCGCATGCGGAGGACGGTAGGAGGGCCACGCGCAGCCGTCCCCGGCCGCGTCCCGGTGACCGGAAGCGGGCGGCGACCGATCGGGGAACCGGCCGCGCCGCCCCGGTCCTGCCCGGCCGTCCCGTTGATCGGGACGCGTGCCGCCGATCACCCCCCGGGCCCACCTACGGTTCCCACGCCCGCCGACCACCCGTCCCCGTGTGCGCTGGAGCTGATCCGCCGATGACCTCCCTGACCCACGAGTCCACGCTCCGGGAGCTGGCCACCGACCAGGGCGTGCTGCGCTACCACGAGGCCGGCAGCGGCCCTCCGCTGCTGCTGCTGCACGGCTCCGGCCCCGGGGTCACCGGCTGGCGGAACTACCGCGGCAACCTGGCCGCCTTCGCCGAGCACTTCCGCTGCCTGGTGCTGGAGTTCCCCGGCTTCGGGGTGAGCGATCCGACCGACCAGCACCCGATGGTCGCCGCGCCCACCTCGGTGCTGCGCTTCCTCGACGGTCTCGGGCTGCACCAGGTGGACGTCGTGGGCAACTCGATGGGCGGGATCGTGGCGGCCCAGGTGGCCGCTGCCCACCCGGACCGCATCCGCCGGCTGGTGACCATCGGTGGAATCGGCCGGAACATCTTCAGCCCGTCACCTGGCGAGGGCATCAAGCTGCTCGTGGAGTTCACCGAGGAGCCGACTCGCGAGCGCCTGGTCCAGTGGCTCCACTCCATGGTGTACGACCCGGCCATGGTCACCGAGGAGCTGATCGAGGAGCGGTGGGCGCAGGCCACCGACCCGGAGACCCTGGCCAGTGCCCGCCGCATGTACGGGCGCAAGGCGATGGAGTCCCGCACGGCAGCGGCAGCGAACTCCGACGCGCCGCCGTACTGGGCCATGCTGCACAAGATCAGGGCGCGCACGCTCATCACCTGGGGTCGCGACGACCGGGTCAGCCCCGTGGACATGGCCCTCATCCCGATGCGCACGATCCCGGAGGTCGAACTGCACGTGTTCCCCAACTGCGGGCACTGGGCGATGATCGAGGCCAAGGAGGCCTGGGAGACCACTGTCCTGGCCTTCCTCACCCGGAAGGACGCGGCGTGACCGCGCGCGGGAACTGGGACGAGGAGTACGACTTCCTCGTCGTCGGCTCCGGGGGCGGCGGCATGGCCGCAGCCCTCACCGCTGCCGACGCGGGGCTGAGCGTGCTCGTCGTGGAGAAGGGCAAGAAGTTCGGCGGCAGCACCGCGATCTCCGGCGGCGGCATCTGGATCCCGAACAACCCGACGTTGCGGGCCAGGGGCCACGACGACAGCCGCGAGTCGATCCGCCGCTACCTGGACCTGCTCACCGAGGGGCGGGTGCCCGCGGCGCGCCTGGACGCCTACGTCGACAACGGTCCGCCCGCCATGGAACTGCTGTGCCGCAGCAAGTGGATGGTCTTCGACTGGACCAAGGGATACGCCGATTACCACCCCGAACTGGAGGGTGGCCGCCCGCTGGGCCGCTCCATCGAGGCCAAGCCGTTCGACACCCGCAAGCTCGGCGAGGACGAGCAGTTCCAGCGCCCCAACAGCATGAAGGGTCCGCTGGGCCTGTGGGTGACCGCGAAGGACTACCACGACCTGGCCATGGTGAAGCGGACCTGGCGTGGTCGGTGGGCGTCGGTCGTCGCCGCCTGGCGGGTGTCGTCCAACGTCGTCCGGCGCCGGCACATGGCCACCGGCGGGCGCGCCCTGGCCGCCCGGATGCGCATGGCGCTCAAGGACGCCGGCATCCCGCTGTGGCTGCGCACCCCGATGACCGACCTCGTGCTCGACGACGCCGGCGCGGTCCGCGGGATCGAGGTCAGCCGTGAGGGGACGCCGATGCGCATCGGTGCCCGCCATGGCGTGCTGCTGGCCACCGGTGGCTTCGACCACAACCAGCAGATGCGTGAGCAGTACCTCCCCGAGGGTGCGCACCCCGACTACAGCGCCGGTGCGCGGGAGATCGTCGGCGACGGCATCCTGCTGGGGCAGAAGGCCGGGGCGGCGCTGGACCTGATGGACGACGCCTGGTGGATGCCCTCGGTGCGCCACCCGGCCGGGGCGGTGATCCCCCTGGTGTCCGAGCGGTGCATCCCGCCCTCGGTCATCGTCGACTCCGCCGGACAGCGGTTCACCAACGAGTCCGCGCCCTACGTCAACTTCGTGCACGACCAGCTGGCCGGCGGGCACGTGCCGGCCTGGTTCGTCATGGATGCCAAGGCCCGCTCGCGGTACCCGTTCGCGCAGATCCTGCCCGGCATGCCTGTCCCCGAGGAGTTCTACGACGCCGGGATCGCCTTCCGGGCGGACTCCCTGACGGGGTTGGCCGAGCAGATCGGTGTCCCGGCCGAGGCGTTGGTCGTCACCGTCGACCGCTTCAACGGCTTCGCCCGCAACGGTGTGGACGCCGACTTCGGCCGCGGCGGCTCGGCGTACGACCGCTACTACGGGGACCCGACGCTGAAGAACCCCAACCTCGACGTCATCGACAAGGGGCCGTTCTACGCCTTCCGCATCGAGGTCGGGGATCTCGGCACCAAGGGCGGCCTGGTCACCGACGAGCGCAGCCGGGTGCTGCGTACGGACGGCGGCGTCATCCCGGGCCTGTACGCGACCGGCAACACCTCGGCGTCGGTGATGGGCAACGAGTACGCCGGCCCGGGCGCGACGATCGGTCCCTCGATCGTCTTCGGCTACGTCGCCGCGAAGGATGCCGCCGCGCGGGCCGCCGACCGGTTCAGCGAGGACCCGCTCCGCCAGTCGGCCTGATCTCCTGAGGAGCAGCACCATGTCGAGCGGACCGCAACGCGTCCGGGTCGTCGAGGTCGTTCGCGAGACCGTCGACGCGCACTCGCTCGTCCTAGAACCCGAGGACCCGCAGCCGTTCGAGTCCTACCGGCCGGGGCAGTTCCTGACCGTCCGCATCCCCTCGGAGCGGGCAGGCGGCGCGGCCCGCTGCTACTCGCTGTCGAGCTCGCCGCACTGCCAGGAACGGCTGAAGGTCACCGTCAAGCGCACCGTGGGCGGCTACGGGTCGAACTGGCTGTGCGACAACGTGGCCGAGGGGATGACGCTGGAGGTGCTGCGGCCCTCGGGCATGTTCACCCCGAAGTCCCTCGACGACGACGTCCTGCTGCTCGCCGGCGGGAGCGGCATCACCCCGGTGATGTCCATCCTCAAGTCGGTGCTGGGCGCGGGCGCCGGTGCGGTGACGCTCGTCTATGCCAACCGGGACGAGCAGTCCGTGATCTTCCGCGACGAGCTGGTCACCCTCGCCAAGGAGCACCCCGACCGGCTGGTCGTACTGCACTGGCTGGAGTCCCTGCAGGGCATCCCCACCGCCGCGGGGTTGCGCGCGCTGACCGGGCCGTACACCGGCCGGCAGGTGTACATCTGCGGCCCGGGACCGTTCATGGATCTCGCCCAGGCGACCCTCGCCGCCGCTGGTGTCCCCGACTCCCGTCTGCACATCGAGCGGTTCACCTCCCTCACCAACGATCCGTTCGCCGACGTGGACGTCGTCGAGCTCGACGTCGAGGACGATGACGTCGGCCCGCCGGCCGAGGTGGAGGTCCAGCTCGATGGCGAGGTGACCACGGTCGCCTGGCCGCGTCGCACCAAGCTGCTCGACGCGCTGCGCAACGCGGGGCTGGACGCACCGTTCTCCTGCCGCGAGGGCAACTGCAGCGCGTGCGCCTGCGTGGTGCTCGAGGGTGAGGCCGCCATGGAGCGCAACGAGGTCCTCGACGCCCACGACCTGGAGGACGGCTTGCTGCTGGCCTGCCAGGCCTTCCCGATCAGCGAGCGCTTCCGGATCACCTACGAGGCATGAGCCCGCCACCGGGTGGGCCTCCCACTCACCGGGAGGTGCCCCCCGGCTCGCGCAGCCCGATGCCACCGTGCAGCTACACCCCGACCGGGGCGCAGGCCAGGACGACGAGAGGCACCGGATGCTCAGCCGATCACAACGCCAGGAGGCGGCCGACCTGCTCTGGGCCGCCGAGCGGGACCGGGCTCCGGTCCAGCCGCTGACCACTGTGTTCCCCGGCATCGACGTCGTCGACGCGTACGAGATCCAGCTGCTGAACATCGCCCGTCAGCGGGCCGACGGCGCCACCGTGCACGGCCACAAGGTGGGGCTCTCGTCCCCGGTGATGCAGCAGATGATGGGGGTGGACGAGCCCGACTACGGCCACCTGCTCGACAGGATGGTGCTCTCCGAGGGCACCCCCGTGCCGGCTGCTCGGTACTGCTTCCCCCGGATCGAGGTGGAGGTGGCCTACGTGCTCGGCGACACGCTGCCGGGGGAGGGGTGCACCGAGGACGACGTCCTCGCCGCCACCGAGTACCTGGCTCCGAGCATCGAGCTGATCGACAGCCGGATCGTCGACTGGCGGATCGGTCTGGCCGACACGATCGCCGACAACGCCTCCTCGGCCGGCGTCGTCCTGGGTGCCGCACGGATGAGTCCGCGCGACCTGGACCCGGCCGACATCGACGCGGTGCTGTTCCAGGACGACGTGGAGGTCGCCCGCGGCAACACCAGCGCCGTCCTCGGCAACCCGACCACCGCCGTCGCCTGGCTGGCCCGCACGGTCGCCTCCTTCGGCGTGAAGCTGGAGGCCGGGCACGTGATCCTGCCGGGCTCCTGCACCCGGGCCCTCGACGTCCGGGCCGGCTCCACCTTCCGTGCCGAGTTCGTCGGACTCGGCTCCGTGGCTTTGACCTTCACCGGGGGAGACCAGTGACCGCCACCAGCAAGGCGACCGCCGCCATCGTCGGCTCGGGCAACATCGGCACCGACCTGCTGTACAAGCTGCAGCGCTCGGCCAGCATCGAGCCGCGCTGGATGATCGGGGTCGACCCCGCCAGCGAGGGTCTGGCCCGGGCGACCGCCCTGGGCCTCGAGTCATCGGCCGACGGTGTCGACTGGCTGCTGGCCCAGGACGAGCAGCCCGACCTCGTCTTCGAGGCCACCTCGGCCTACGTGCACCGCGCCAACGCGCCGCGCTACGCCGAGCGGGGGATCCAGGCCATCGACCTCACCCCGGCTGCCCTCGGCCCCGCCGTCGTCCCCGCCGTCAACCTCGACGAGCACCGCGAGGCTCCCAACGTCAGCCTGATCACCTGCGGCGGCCAGGCGACCATCCCGATGGTGGCCGCGGTGTCCCGGGTGACCGAGGTGGCCTATGCGGAGATCGTGGCCAGTGTGGCGTCACCGTCGGCCGGCCCGGGCACGCGCAACAACATCGACGAGTTCACCCGGGCGACCTCCCGGGGCATCGAGGTCATCGGTGGCGCGCGGCGAGGCAAGGCGATCATCATCCTCAACCCCGCCGAGCCGCCGATGTTCATGCAGGACACCATCTTCTGCGCCATCCCCGAGGACGCCGACCGTGAAGCGATCGCTGCCTCGATCCACAAGATGGCCGACGACGTCGCCGCCTACGTGCCCGGCTACCGGCTGCGCACCGACCCGCAGTTCGACGACCCGAACCCGATGAGCGGCGGGATGGCTCGGGTCGCCGTCTTCATCGAGGTCGAGGGCGGAGGGGACTTCCTGCCGCCCTACAGCGGCAACCTCGACATCATGACCGCCGCGGCGACCGCGGTCGGTGAAGGCTTTGCCGTCCGCATCCTGGCCGACCGCACACCCGCCGCGAGCTGAGGACACCGACCGCCATGACTGCTCTCTCCGCTTTCCCGGCCGCGAAGGCCTACAGCGACGATCTCGACATCCGGATCACCGACTCGTCACTGCGTGACGGCTCGCATGCCAAGCGGCACCAGTTCACTGCTGAGCACGTCCGGTCGATCGTGGGCGCGCTCGACGACGCCGGCGTGCCGGTCATCGAGGTGACGCACGGCGACGGGCTGGGTGGCTCGTCCTTCAACTACGGCTTCAGCCACACCCCCGAGCAGGAGCTGATCAAGGAGGCGGTGAAGACGGCCACCCGCGCCAGGATCGCCTTTCTCATGCTCCCCGGCCTGGGCATCCAGGACGACATCCGCGAGGCGGCCGGGAACGGTGCGTCGATCTGCCGGATCGCCACGCACTGCACCGAGGCCGACATCTCGATCCAGCACTTCGGGCTGGCCCGGGAGCTGGGGCTGGAGACCGTCGGCTTCCTGATGATGAGCCACAGCCAGCCCCCGGAGATGCTGGCGCAGCAGGCGCGGATCATGGCCGATGCCGGCTGCCAATGCGTCTACGTGGTCGACTCCGCCGGGGCGCTGATCATGGAGCAGACCGGCGACCGGATCGCCGCGCTGGTGGCCGAGCTCGGGAACGACGCCCAGGTCGGCTTCCACGGCCACGAGAACCTCGGCCTCGGGGTGGCGAACTCGGTCATCGCCGTCCGCAACGGCGCCCAGCAGATCGACGGCTCCACCCGCCGGTTCGGCGCCGGGGCCGGGAACACCCCGGTCGAGGCATTCGTCGCGGTCGCCGAGAAGCTCGGCATCCGCACCGGCGTCGACACCCTCAAGGTCATCGATGCCGCCGAGGACGTCGTCCGGCCGGTCATGGACGACGAGTGCCTGCTCGACCGGCTCTCCTTGACCATGGGTTACGCCGGCGTCTACTCCTCCTTCCTCAAGCACGCCGACCGCCAGGCCAAGCGCTACGGGGTCTCCGGCGCCGAGATCCTCATCGAGGCCGGACGGCGCAAGCTGGTCGGCGGGCAGGAGGACCAGCTCATCGACATCGCTGTCTCGCTCGCCGAGAAGAACTCCACGCTCGCCGGAAAGAACTGAGGCCCACCGCCATGACCACCACCGCCCTCGACGCGATCACCGAGCGCGCTGACGAGATCCGGGCGCAGGGCGTCGTCAACGAGCGTCTCGGCAAGCTCAGCGACACCGCCGCGAAGACGCTGCGTGACGCGGGCGTCATCCGGATGCTGCAGCCCGCGACCTACGGCGGCGCCGAGGCGCACCCGGTGGAGTGGGCCGAGACCGTGATGGCCACCGCCGCCCTGGACGGCTCCACCGGCTGGGTCGCCGGCATCGTCGGCATCCACCCGTGGGAGATGGCCATGGCCGACCCGAAGGTGCAGGAGGAGGTGTGGGGAGCCGATCACGACGTCTGGATCGCCTCGCCGTACGCCCCCATGGGCATCCTGCGCCCGGTGGAGGGAGGGTACGTCTTCAACGGTCGGTGGCAGTTCTCCTCGGGCACGGATCACTGCGACTGGATCTTCCTCGGCGCCTTCCTCGGCGATGAGAACGGCGACATGGCCAAGCCGCCGCAGAACGTCCACGTGATCCTGCCGCGCTCGGACTACGAGATCGTCGAGGACACCTGGGACGTCGTCGGCCTGCGCGGCACGGGCAGCAAGGACATCATCGTCAAGGACGCCTTCATCCCGTCCTACCGGATCATCCACAACGCCAAGCTGGTCGACGGCACGCAACCCAAGGACGCCGGGCTGACCAACCCGCTCTACCACCTGCCGTTCTCCTGCGCGTTCCCGCTCGGCATCACCTCGGCCGTCATCGGCATCGCGGAAGGCGCGCTGGCCCACCACCTGGCGTACCAGCGGACGCGCGTGCAGATCACCGGGACCAAGGTGAAGGACGACCCGTACGTGCTCTACGCGATCGGTGAGGCCGCCGGCGAGATCGCCGCGTCCCGGGCCGCCTTGCTCGACAACGCCAACCGGATGTACGACCTGGCCGCCGCCGGCCACGAGTTCTCCTTCGAGGAGCGGGCGCTGGGCCGGCGCAACCAGACCCAGGCGGCCTGGCGGGCGGTGCGGGCGGTGGACGAGATCGTCGCCCGGTCGGGTGGGAACGCCATGCGGATGGACAACCCGCTGCAGCGCTTCTGGCGGGACGCCCACATGGGCCTGACGCACGCCATCCACGTGCCCGGCTCGATCAACCACGTGGCCGCGCTGTCCCAGCTCGGCATCGAGCCGCCGCCGGGTCCGATGCGCTCGATGATCTGACCCGCCCATCTCGAACGGAGACAGCACATGACCCAGATCCGTGGCCTCGGATACCTCGAGGTCCAGACCACCGACATCGACCGCTGGCGGGAGCTGACCGTCGGCGCCCTCGGCTTCGCGGTCGGCAGCGGCCCCAACCCGGACGCGTTGTACCTGCGGATGGACGAACGCCGCGCCCGGCTGATCGTGGTGCCCGGCGAGCACGACCACGTCCGCGCGGTCGGCTGGGAGGTCCGTGACCAGTTCGCGCTGGCCGCGGTCGGCCGTGCCGTCGAGGCGTCCGGGGTTGCCGTCAAGGAGCTGTCCCGCGAGGAGTGCGACGACCGCGGCGTCGAGGAGGCGATCGCCTTCCAGGACCCGTCCGGCACTCCCGTCGAGGTGTTCTTCGCGCCGATCCTCGACCACTCGCCGCTGCTCACGGGACAGGCCCAGCGGTTCGTGACGGGGGGGCAGGGGATGGGGCACGTCGTGCTCCCCACCACCTGCCCTGACGAGACCGTGGCGTTCTACTGCGAGGTGCTCGGCTTCAAGCCGCGCGGTGCCATGCGCCTCGGCGGGCCGACGTCGTCGCGGCGGGTTCGGTTCATGGGGGTCAACCAGCGTCACCACAGCCTGGCCATCGCGCCGGCACCCCACGGTGAGCCGCCGGGCCTGGTGCACCTGATGGTCGAGGTCGACACGCTGGACGCCGTGGGCCGTGCGCTGGACAACGTGAACCGGGCCGGCTTCTCCCTGTCGTCGACGCTGGGTCGGCACACCAACGACAAGATGGTGTCGTTCTACGTGCGTGCCCCCGGCGGGTGGGACATCGAGTACGGCTGCGAGGGCATGCTGGTCGACGAATCCTCCTACACCGCCGAGGAGATCACCGCCGACAGCTACTGGGGCCACGACTGGTCGGGCTCGGAGCCCCTGGCCGCGTTCGTCCCGCGGAAGTGAGCCGTTCGGTCGCCCCGGTGCAGGCCTCGGCGATCGAACGGGCCGAGGCCGAGGCCGACGTCCTCGTCGTCGGCCTCGGCTGTGCCGGTGCGGCGGCCGCCGTCGAGGCGGCCGCCGCCGGCGCGTCGGTGCTCGTGCTGGAGCGCGCGTCCGGCCCCGGTGGCTCCTCGGCGCAGTCCGGCGGCGAGCTCTACCTCGGCGGCGGCACCTCGGTGCAGAAGGCCTGCGGCTTCGACGACGACGCCGAGTCGATGTTCGCCTACCTGCGGGCAGCGCTCGGCCCGCACGCCGACGAGGAGAAGCTGCGGCTGTACTGCGAGGGCAGCGTCGAGCACTTCGAGTGGTTCCGCGCTCTTGGTGTGCCCTTCCAGGAGACGCTGTTCGACGCGCCCACCTGGATGCCGCTGACCACCGACGGTCTCATGTGGCTGGGTGAGAACGCTTGGCCCTACGACCACCAGGCCCGGCCGGTCCCGCGCGGGCACCGCCCGGCCGCCCCGGGGTTCGCCGGCGGGCTGCTCATGGAGCGGCTCGTCGGCGCCGTGTGCGGGGCCGGGGCCCGGATCGAGAACGACGTCCGTGCCGCTGCCCTGGTGGTCGAGGACGGGCGGGTGGCCGGCGTGACCGCCCGCCGCTTCGGCGCGGACGTGGCCTTCCGCGCGCGACGCGGCGTCGTCCTCACGACCGGGGGCTTCGTCGACGACGAGGCGATGCTCGCCGCGCATGCCCCGGTGCTGCTCGGCCACGGCAAGGTCAGCGACGGTGGCGACGACGGCAGCGGCATCCGCATGGCCACCGCGCTCGGCGCGGCGACCCGCCGGATGGGCTCGGTGCAGGTGGCGCTGACCGCGCTTCCGGCGGCGGCGGTGCGCGGTGTGCTGGTCAACGCGGTCGGTCAGCGGTTCATCAACGAGGACGTCTACCCGGGTCTGTTCAGCTCGGCGGCCGTGAAGCACCAGCCCGGCCCGTGGTGGGTGGTCGTCGACGAGGCCGGGTGGGAGTCGATCCCGGCCGGCGATCTCTGGGGGGTTCGTCCCCGGTACGCCGCCGAGACCATCGCCGAGCTGGAGGCCGAACTCGGCATCCCGGCCGGGGCGCTGGAGGCGACGGTCATGGTCTACAACCGGCATGCCGCCGCGGGGGAGGACCCGCTGTTCCACAAGAACGCGGAGTGGCTCCGCCCGCTGGAGCCACCGTTCGCCGCGCTGGACCCCCGGCTGGGGTTCGCCAGCGGTCGCGACGCCACGCCGCAGGGAACCGGCGCGGCCGGCTTCACCCTCGGCGGCCTGCACACCACCGTCGACGGCGCCGTGCTCGACGTGTCCGGGACGGAGATCCGCGGGCTGTTCGCCGCCGGGCGGGCCAGCGCCGGGATCCACGGCGAGGGATACATCAGCGGGACGTCGCTGGGTGACGGCACCTTCTTCGGCCGGCGCGCCGGCCGGGCGGCCGCGACAGGCGCGGACCGGCGACCATGACGGAGAGGCAGGCGATGGACCGCTACGAGGGCAAGCGGGTGTTCCTCACCGGGGCGGGCTCCGGGATCGGCCGGGCGACCGCGGTCCGGCTGGTGGCCGAGGGGGCGACGGTCTTCGCCGTCGACCGGGACGCGGAGGGGCTGGCGGCGACCTGCGAGCTGGTGGCGGATCCCGCGCGGCTGATGTGCCACTCCGCCGACCTCTCGACCGAGGAGGTCGTGGTGGCCGCGGCAGCGGCCGGGGTGGCCGAAGTGGGCCGGGTCGACGTGCTGGCCAACGTGGCCGGGACGCTCCGGACCACGCCGATGGAGACGCTCGATCTCGACGACTACCGCTGGCTGCTGGCGATCAACCTCTTCGCACCGGTCACGCTGTGCCGGGAGCTGCTGCCGCACATCCCCGACCGCACCGGCGTGATCGTGCTGACCACCTCGACCGCGGCCACGAAGGCGCACCCGGGCATGACCGACTACGCGGCCTCCAAGGGCGCGCTGCTGTCGTTCGCGGTGAGCCTGGCCGCCGAGCTGGCGCCGCGCCGGATCCGGGTGGTTCCCGTGTCGCCGGGTGGGGTGGCCACGCCGCTGACGATGAACAAGGAGCGGATTCGAAGGGGTCGACGTCTCCTAGTACGCCCGTACGTACCCGCTGTGGGGTAAGCCGGGCAAGCCGGAGGACCTGGCCGCGGCGATCGCCTTCGCCGGGTCCGCCGACGGCGCCTACCTCAACGGGACGGAGTTCCGGCTCGACGGCGGTTCGCACGTGTGACCGCCGATGCCCAGGGCGCCTGACCGGAGTCAGGGGATCAGGAGCACACCGCCCAGCGAGACGCTCGCGACCACGACGGTGGAGACCAGCGCGAGCAGCAGCGGACGTGGCCCGACCCGGCGGAGGGAGCTGAGCCGCACCCCGCAGCCCAGCGCGAACATGGCGGCGGACAGCAGGCCCACCTGGACGGCTCCGGCCACGTGCAGCACCGCCCCGGGGACGATCCCGGTGGACCGGACCACCACCATGGCCAGGAAGCCGACGACGAACAGCGGCACCAGCGGCGGACGCCGCCCCTCCGGCCCGCCGGCCGGCTGACGCCGTCGCTGCCAGCTCACCGCTGCGATCACCGGGGCGAGCATCAGGACCCGCGCGAGCTTGACCACCACTGCCACCGTCAGCGCGCCCGCACCCATCGTGCCGCCGGCCGCGACCACCTGGGCCACCTCGTGGATCGCGCCACCCGCCCAGAGCCCGCCGACGTGCTCGGACAGGCCCAATCCGGCGGCGGTCAGCGGCACCAGCGGGAGCATCAGCGTGCCGAAGAGCACGACCAGCGCGACGGCGGTGACGACCTCCTCCTCGTCGGCATCGACCACGCCGTCGACCGCTGCGACGGCGGCGGCCCCGCAGATCGAGAAGCCGCAGGCGATGAGCAGTCGCTGGGTGGCGCCGACGCCCAGGAGGCGGCCGACCAGCAGGGTCGAACCGATACCTCCCGCCACGATCGCCACCACCACCCCCAGCATCCCGGTGCCCAGCCCGAGGACGTCGCCGAGCAGCAGCTGCAGGCCCAGGAGCACGATGCCCAGGCGCAGCAGCCGCTTCGCGGAGAAGGCGAGGCCCGGCTGCACCGTCGCCGGCAGCCGGACGACGTTCGCCAGGAGCACCCCCAGCCCGATCGCGATGATCAGCACGCTGACCGACGGCACGACCCGCTGCACGACGAAGGAGGTGACCACCGCTGCTGCGCACAGGGTCAGGCCCGGCAGCGTGTGCCACCGCCCGCCTTCCGGGCCGCGGTGCACGGCGGCAGGGTGGACGCCGGCGGCAGAGGGATCCATGCCACCGAGGGTGGTCCCGAGCTGCGGGCACCGGTAGCCACCGACCGGACATGGCTCCATATGCTGGTGATATGGCAGCGCAGGTCAGCTGGGGTGACCTCCGGTTGCTCGAGCTGATCGTCAGCGTGTCCGAGCACGGCAGCCTGGGGGCCGGCGCTCGCGCCGTGGGCATGGCCCAGCCCAATGCCAGCCGTGCGGTCGCCCGGTTCGAGCGCGCCAGCGGGGTGCGGGTGCTGCGGCGCTCGGCCCGCGGGTCGACCCTCACGCCCGAGGGCGCCCTGGTCGTGGACTGGGCGCGAGGCGTGCTGGATGCCGCGGACCGGCTCAGCACCGGGCTCGAGGCCCTGCGAGCCGGTGGCGGCCACCGGCTCGGCATCGCCGCGAGCATGACCGTGGCGGAGTACCTGGTGCCGGTCTGGCTCGCCGAACTGCGACGGCACCACCCGGAGGTGCGCGTGGCGCTGGCCGTGCAGAACTCGGCGGAGGTCGCCGCCGGGGTAGCGGCCGGTGGCTACGACGTCGGCTTCGTGGAGTCTCCCGAGCTGCCCGGCGGCCTGCACCGGGCACCGGTCGGTGCCGACGAGCTGGTGGTCGTCGTGCACCCCGGCCACCCCTGGGCCCGCCGGCGCGCGCCGGTCCCGGCAGCCGAGCTGGCCGCCACGCCGCTGGTGGTGCGCGAGACGGGGTCGGGCACCCGCACCGCGCTGGAGGCCGCGCTCGGCGGACCGGCCGCGATGGCGGAGCCGGCGCTGGCCCTGACCAGCAACGCCGCCGTGCGGCTGAGCGTGGTGGCCGGTGGGCCGCCCGCGGTGCTCAGCGCGCTGGCGGTGGCCGCTTCCGTCGCCGCGGGCGAACTGCACCGGGTGCCGGTCACGGGCGTGGACCTGCGCCGGGAGCTGACCGCGGTCTGGGCCGGGCCACGGCGGCTGGACGGGGAGGCCGGGGACCTGGTCCGCATCGCGCAGCGCCGGGCCGCGGTCCCGCGGAACCGTTGATCCCCGGTCAGCGACCGATCAGCCGCTGGTGGCCGGCGTGCGCCTTCTCCAGCAGCGCGGCGCGTTCGGGACCGCTGCGCTTGGCCGCGACCGCGTCGTTGCCTCCGGCGATCCACACCGGACCGTGGGGCAGGTGCGCCAGGCCCTCTCGTGCGACGTCGTCGGGCTCGGCCACGATCAGCCCCGGGACGGAGAAGTCCAACCCGGCCCGCTCCATCGCCGGCGTGCGGGTGACGCCCAGCACCAGTTCCAGGACGTGCACCCCGTGCTCGCGGAGCTCCAGCCAGAGCCCTTCGGCGAACACCCGCCCGAAGGCCTTGGCCGCCGAGTAGACCGCGGTGTGGGCGGTGCCCAGGTAACCGGCCAGGGAGCCGACGAGCAGGATCCCGCCGCGCCCGCGCAGCTTCATCCGCCCCCCGAAGTGGTGGGTGAGGGCGAGCTGGGCGGTGATGTTGAGGTCGATGACCCCCTGGAAGCGCTCCAGGTCACCGTCGACGAAGTCGCTCCCGTAGCTGTTCGCCCCGGCGTTGAAGACCAGCAGCCCGACCTCGACGTCGTCGGTGGCCTCCCGGATGGCCTTTACCGCGCCGGGATCGAGCAGGTCCAGCTCGAGGGTCCGGACCGTCACGCCCTTCGCCCGTACCGCGTCAGCGGTCTCGGCGAGCGGCCCGGGCTTGCGGGCGATGAGCACCAGGTTGATCCCGGCGTCCGCGAGCTGCTGGGCGAACGCTGCACCCACGCCCTCGGAGCCGCCGGCGATGACCGCCCAAGGGCCGTAGGTGGCAGCGTCGATCATGGCGAACCTTCTTTCCTCGGCGCGCGAAGGTGCCCCAGCCGGCCCGGGAGCCGGACCGACGGGGGCGCGATCGTCGTGGTCGTCGATTCAGTAACCGTCGTCGAGGACCGGGATCAGCCCGGAGGTGGCGGCCTCGGCGATCGAAGCCCGCAGCGACGCGCAGGCCTCGAAGAAGTCCCCGTTGGGTCCGGGTCCCGCGGTGGCGGCGCGGCGTTCCTCGCAGGCGGTGAGGGCGTCGGCGTTCCACTGGACGCTGGTCTGGTGCCAGCTACCCTTGCGCACCTCGACCCGCGCCGCGCAGCGCCGGCAGGTGACCTCCTGCATCGGGGTGTCGAGGAGCCGGTTGTCCGGCCGCACCGCCATCAGACCGACTGACCCGCTGCCCAGGCAGCCGGCGTGTCCTCGGCGGCTGCCCGGCGGGCGAGGTTCGCCTCGACCTCCCGGCGCCACGCCTCGTTGGGCTTGCTGGTGTCCATCTCGTACTCGAACCGCTCGACCATCTCCGGCGTGACATCGGCGACGTCGACGTAGAACTGCTCGTACCAGCGTCGCAGCTGGTACACGGGGCCGTCCTCCTCGCACAGCAGCGGGTTGTCGATCCGGGTCTTGTTCTTCCAGATCTCGACGTCCTGCTCGAAGCCCTGCCGGATGAAGTCACCCGTTCCGATGGCCAACTTCTCGGCGGCGTCTCCGGGCAGGTGCTCGGAGCGCTTGACGATCACGCCGTACTGCAGGACGAACGAGTTGGCGTCGATGGGGTAGTGGCAGTTGATCAGCACGGACTCGAGGTCCATGTTGTCGTAGTGGTAGGTCAGGTCGTCGATCATGAACGACGGTCCGTGGTAGGCGGCCACCGACGTGTTGCCGATGAGCTTGGGCTGTCCCTCCTTGGCCGGTGGGCGGACGTCCTCCCGCCCCACGCCGTTCTGGATCTGCGTGGCGACCGGACCCTCGAAGATCGTCTTGAAGTAGGTCGGGAACGAGCCGTGCACGTAGAAGAAGTGCGCCATGTCGACGATGTTGTCGATGACCTCACGGCAGTTGGTGTCCACCACGGTGTAGTACCAGCGCCAGTCGGTCCACTCGTCACTGGTCGCGCCCTCGATGCGCGGGATCGTGACGTCGGCCGGCGGAGGGTTGCCTTCCGGGTCGTTCCAGACGAAGAGCATCCCGTCCTGCTGCAGGGTCGGCCAGGCAGCCGTCCGCGCCCGCAGGGGTACCCGCCGGCTGTAGGGGATCTGCTTGCACCTGCCGTCGCCGCCCCAGCGCCAGTCGTGGAACGGGCAGGCGACCTCGTTGCCCTTCACGGTGCCCTGCGACAGATCGCCACCCATGTGCCGGCAGTAGGCGTCGAGGACGTTGACGGAGCCGTCCTCGCCCTGGAAGACGACGAGCTTCTGCCCGAACGCCCGGATGGAGTGCGGCGTGCCGTCGGCGAAGTCGCGGATCAGCCCGAGGCAGTGCCAACCACGCGCGAATCGTGCCGGTGCCGCCTCGGCCTCGATGCGGCGGATCCCGTCCCTGTCCTGCACAGCGGTCATTCCCCGACCATCCCCTCGAGTGCTGGTGCTCGAGCGCCAACGTAGGCCCGGTGCCCCGGCACGGGGTGGCGCGTCTCACTCATCGGAAAGGCTGCAGGGCGGAGCCGCGCCGCGGCGCACCATCGAATCCGTGCCACGCATCGACGCGCGAGGAGGAACCGGCATGAGCGACACCGGAGGGACGACGGTGCACGCCCGGGTGGCCGCGCTGCTGCCCGGCATCGCCGATCGTGCCGTGGCGGCAGAGGAGACCTGCCGGGTGCCCGACGAGACGATGGCCGAACTGGTTGACGCGGGTGTCTTCCGCATGCTGCAGCCCAAGCGCTACGGAGGAGCGGAGTGCGACCCCACCGAGTTCTTCCGGGTGGTGCGGGCGGTTGCGGGGGCATGCGGCTCCACCGGCTGGGTCACCTCGGTCGTCGGAGTCCACCCATGGCAGCTCGCGCTCTTCCCGGAGGGCGCCCAGGACGACGTCTGGGTCCCCGACCCGGACACCCTGGTCGCATCCAGCTACGCACCGGTGGGGCGCCTCACCGAGGTCGACGGTGGCTACCAGCTGACCGGCCGGTGGAGCTTCTCCTCCGGTTGCGATCACGCCGGCTGGGCCTTGCTCGGAGCCCTGGTGGTCGGCGTCCACGGCCGGCCGCTGGACTTCCTCACCGTGCTGGTGCCTCGCACGGACTTCGTGGTGCACGACGTCTGGGACGTGATGGGGCTGCGCGGGACCGGCAGCAACGACATCGAGGTCGCCGGCGCCTTCGTGCCGGAGCACCGGGTGCTGCGCAACTTCGAGCACTCGCAGTTGCGGGGGCCGGGGCAGCGGGCCAACCCCGGCCCGCTGTACCGGATGCCCTTCGGTGCCGTCTTCACCTCGGCGGTCACCGCTCCGCTCCTGGGCGCGGTCCAGGGGTGCTACGACTCCTATGTCGCCGCGATGCGCGACCGCGTCCGCCTGTCGCTGGGTGGTGGCCGCTTCGCCGAGGACCCGTTCGCGCAGGTCGCCGTCGCCCGGGTGGCGTCGGAGATCGACGCGGCCACGTTGCAGATGGACCGCAACATGAGCGAGCTGCACCGGAACGCGGCCACGGCGGAGGGCATCCCCATGGAGCTGCGACTGCGCACCCGCCGCGACCAGGTACGTGCCACCGAGCGCTCCCTAGCGGCCGCGGACCTGCTCTTCAAGACGGCCGGCGGCAACTCGCTGCGGAGGGGGAACCCGATCGAGCGTGCCTGGCGGGACGTGCACGCCGGCAGCGTGCACGTGGCCAACGACGTCGAGCGCACGCTCGCCCTCTACGGCAAGGGCGCTTTCGGCCTGGCGGTGGAGGACAACCTCATCTGAGCCGGATCGACACCCGTCCCCAGGTGGGGACCGGCGCCGATCATCCGCCGGCGGGCAGGGGGATCAGGGCGTCCCCGTCATGTCCCGCACGGCGAGCGAGCTGAACACCATGGCGGTCCCGATCGGGATGCCGGGGCCTGGGTATACCGGCCCCGCCATGGAGGCGCTGGTGTTGCCCGCGGCGTAGAGCCCGGGGATCGCGTCGCCGTCGGCGCGCAGCACCCGGGCATGCGGATCGGTGCGCAGCCCTCCCTTGGTGCCGAGATCGCTCAGCACCAGGCGGGCGGCGAAGTACGGCGCGGTGTCCACCGGGACGAGACAGGGGTTGGGTCCGTCGCCAGCGGCGAAGAACCGGTCGTAAGGGTCGTCACCGCGCCCGAAGTCCTCGTCGACGCCAGAGGCCGCGAACCCGTTGAACCGGTCGACCGTGGCGGTCAGCGCCGCCGCCGGGACGCCGATCCTCCCGGCGAGGTCCTGGAGCGTTCCGGCGCGAACCCACGTGCCGGCGGCGAGGTGCACGTCGGCCGGCAGCGGGGGCAGCGAGATGGCCGGTAGCTCTCCGCCGGTCCGGGAGTCGAAGACGAGCCAGGACGGCACACGATCCGGCGCGGCCGCCATCTGCCGCCCCATCCGGTCGTACGGCAGGGACTCGTCGGCGTACCGGTGGCCGTTGCCGTCGACGATCAATCCGCCGCGGAGACCGAGCGTGAAGGCAGCCGAGCCATCGGGATGCAGGATCCCGGGGCACAACCACGCCTGGTCGAGCAGGTCGGTGGCCGCACCCAGGGCGACCGCCGCGCCGATCGGCTCCCCGGCCGCGGCCTCCGCCGGGGCCATCGACCACTCGGCCGCGCCCGGTACCCCGTGCGCGACGCGCATGGCCGTGTTCCGCTCGAAGCCGCCGGCCGCCAGCAGCACGCCGTGCCGGGCGCGCACCTCCACCGGGCCGTCGGCGGTCATGGCCATGACGCCGACCACGCGGCCGTCATCGGTGAGCAGGTCGGTCACGCGCGCTCCTGTGCGGATCGCCCCTCCCGCGCGGACGTAGGCCAGCAGCAGCCTTCCGATCAACGCCCGCCCCTGACTCAGGGGCGCGGAGCGCGCGTGGTCGCGACCGGCCCGGTCCCGGTCCACGGGCGGACGGATCAGCGCGGCGAGCTCGCCCAGTTCCGCGGCAGGAAGGTCGAGAGGGTTGATGGCCCGCCCGGCGTCCATCCGGCCCGGAGCGGCGAAGTAGTCAGGGAAGGGGCGCCACTCGAAGGCGATCGCGGGGTCGCGCTCGAGGAATTCGACCAGGACCGGCGCGTGCTCGACGAACGCGTCCTGGTGGGCGGCGGTGCCCTCCCCGATCAGCGCCCGCAGGTAGGTCCGCGCCGCCTCGGAGGAGTCGCCGATCCCGGCGCGCTCCTGCACCTGCGTGCCGGGCAGCCAGCACGCAGCGCCGGAGTAGGCCGAGGTGCCGCCCAGGCGGTCCGTGGCCTCGAGGACGACGACGGACCGTCCTCCAGCCGCTGCCACGAACGCTCCGGTCAGCGCCCCGGCCCCGGATCCCACGACGACCACGTCGTACTCGCACTCCAGCGCATCGGTCGCCGCATCCCGTCCGTCCACCCGTGCCTCCTCCGTGCGCCGCCTGCTCCAGGGCACTCAACCGGCGCACGGCAGGCGTCGTGGGCACGATCCCGTTCAGCGGTACGGCGGCGGGGGGATGCGGTGCCGGTCAGTATCATCCGACCGTCCGTGCCCCGACATCGCGAGGTAGACAGTGCCCAGGATCGCCGAGGCCCGCGAGGCGGCCGAGCCGACCTCGCCGAGCCAGAAGGCGCGGCACCGGCGCATCCTCCGGGCAGCAGCGGACCTCGCTGCCGTCAAGGGGCTGGAAGAAGTGCAGATGCACGAGGTGGCCAAGGAAGCCGGTGTCGCCATCGGCACCCTCTACCGGTACTTCCCGTCCAAGACCTATCTCTTCGCGGCCGTCATGGCCGAGCAGATCGACCTCCTCGACGCCCGGACCTCGCCGCCGCGTCCAGGACAGGCCCCCGAGGACGCGGTCTACGACGTGCTGGTCGCCGCGACCCGCCAGCTCTTCCACCGGCCGACCTTGGCCCAGGCGCTGCTGCAGGCGCAGAACTCCGCCCATGCCGCCCGGGTGCCGGAGGCGGCCCGCAGCGACCGCACCACCCGTGACCTGCTCCTGCGTGCGCTCGGGGCGCCGGAGCCGACGGCGCAGGACGTCACCGCGGTCTGGCTGGTCATGCAGTGCTGGTACGGCCTGCTGACGTCCGCGCTCAACGGCCGCACCTCGCTCCCGGACGCCGAGGCCGACCTCCGGGTCGCCTGCCGGCTGTTGCTCGCCGGGCGGGGTTCGAGGCAGGCGGACGCCGAGCTCCCGATGACCGGGAACGCACGTCTCGGGAGCGAACCGGTCGGTTAGCGTCCGATTCTCGCCGGGCGACGCGAGAGGAGACGGGCGCAGCCATGGACCACGAGGTCGTCCGCGACCGGTTCGCCGGCACCGATGTGCTGCTCACCGGCGCCGGCTCGGGCATCGGTCGCGCGACCGCGCTGCGACTGGTCGACGAGGGCGCCGACGTGTTCGCGGTCGACGCGAACGAGCGAGGCCTGGCGGCCACCGTTGCGGCGGCGTCCGGGCCGGGGCGGGTTGTTCTGCACGTCGCCGACGTCTCTGACGAGGCCGCCGTGGTGGCCGCCGTGCGCGGCGCTGTCTCGGCTCTTGACAAGCTCGACGGGCTGGACTTCGGCTACTACGCCCGCATCCGCTCGCCGCTGGGGCCGGCGCAGCCCGAGCAGATCGCGGCGACGATCGCCTTTGCCGCGTCGCACGACGCCTCCTACCTCACCGGCGTCGACCTGCGGGTCGACCGCGGGTCCCACATCTGATCGCCCGCCGACGAACCCCAGGAGACCCATGTCCCGCCGCATCGCAGTCACCGGTTCCGCCTCCGGCATCGGCCAGGCCCTTGCCGAGCAGCTGACCGGAGCGGGCGACACCGTCATCGGGATCGACCTGAAGGACGCCGACGTCTGCGCCGATCTCGGCACGCCTACCGGGCGCACCCATGCCGTCGAGGCGGTGCTCGAGCGATGCGGGGGAGTGCTCGACGGGCTGGTCGCCTGCGCCGGGATCAACGTCCCCTCGCCGACGCTGGTGAGCGTCAACTTCTTCGGCGTCACCGCGCTGGCCGAGGGGCTGCGGCCGGCGCTGGCCGCAGCGGCCGCGCCGCGTGCCGCCGTCGTGGGGTCGATCTCGGGCACCCAGCCGGTCGATGAGGAGGTCGTGGCGGCCTGCCTGGCCGACGACGAGGCGGCCGCTCTTGCCCGGGCCGAGGTGGTGATGGGGGAGGGGCCGCAGCGGCTGTACCCCTCGTCGAAGGCGGCTCTGGCCCGGTGGGTGCGGCGGTACTGCGTCATCCCGGAGTGGGCCGGCGCGGGTATCCCGGTGAACCTCGTCGCTCCCGGGGTGGTGCGCACCCCGATGAGCGCCGCGCTGTTCGCCGACGAGCGGATGAAGCAGGTCATGGACCGCGCAGTGCCCATGCCGTTGAACGGGTACGCCGGCCCGGAGGTGATCGCCGAGGCGCTGAGCTGGCTGATCGGTCCGTCGAACACGCACATGACGGGCCAGGTGCTCTACGTCGACGGCGGCGCAGAGGTCAGCCTGCGGGGCCCGGCCGTCTTCTGACCCGCTCGCCGGGCAGCTCCGAGCACGCGGAGAGGGCCCCTGCCGCCGACGGCGGCAGGGGCCCTCTCCGGTGGACGGGGTCAGCGAGAGGCGGCCACGTTCTGGACGCCGGTGGTGTCCAGCCGGGCGATGTCGTAGGCCGAGAAAGTCTGCCGCGGGCTGCGACCGCTGAAGTACCCGGTCAGCTGCTCGTCGAGCTCCTCGACGGTGAACGTGCCGTCGGCGGCGATAAACTTTTTCTCCACGGTGGGCGGGGCCAGCAACGCCACGAAGTCGCCGTAGACGACGAAGACCTGACCGCTGATGCCCTGGGAGGCGGGCGAGGCGAGGTAGCCGACCAGCGTGCCGACCCGCTCGGGCGCGAGGATGTCCAGCCCGTCGCTGGTGGCCGCCTCGGCGAAGACGCCATCGGTCATGCCGGTGCGGGCCCGCGGGCAGATCGCGTTGGCGGTGACGCCGTAGCGGGACAGCCCCTGGGAGGTCGAGAGGGTGAGCGCGACAATCCCGGCCTTGGCTGCGGAGTAGTTGGCCTGGCCGGCCGACCCAAAGAGGAACGCCTCGGACGCGGTGTTGACCACTCGCCCGTACACCGGTCCGCCGGTGGCCTTGGACGCCTGCCGCCAGTGCACCGCTGCGGCGCGCGACACCGAGGCGTGGCCCTTCAGGTGCACCCGGATGACGTCGTCCCACTGCTGCTCGGACAGGTTGAACAGCATGGTGTCGCGGGTGATCCCGGCGTTGTTGACGACGATGTCCAGGCTGCCGAAGGAGTCGACGGCGGCCTGCACCAACTGCTCGCCCAGGCCCCAGTCGCCGACGTCGCCGGTCACCGCGACGGCCTTGCGGCCGAGCGCCTCGACCTCCGCGACGACGTCGTGCGCCGCCGAGCCGACGTCGTTGACGACGACGTTCGCGCCGCGGGCGGCCAGGGCGAGTACTTCCGCGCGGCCGAGACCCGCGCCGGCCCCTGTGACGACGGCCGTGCGGCCCTCCAGGCTGGTCGCTTCGTTCACCGGGCTGCTCCTCTTCCAGCGGCCACCGAGGGGTGCGGCCGCCGCACGTGACGGACGTTCGACTGCGCCCGCCGGGCGGGCTGCCGGCGGAGCGTAGGACGCTGCCGAGGCCACGCGTCCGGCCTCGTTCCGCTGGCTGGGATGAGCGGAACCGGCATTCAACGGCTGGGGCGCCGCGTACCAGTGGCCGGGACGACGCCGTTGCACCTCGTAGTAATTGATTCTAGTTTTGACGGAGTCGGACATTCCGCGCACGAACCACTCCAGGAGGACGTCATGGCCGAGGCCGTCATCGTCGACGCCGTCCGTACGCCCGTCGGCCGTCGGCGCGGTGCCCTGTCGGGGGTGCACCCGGCCGAGCTGCTCGGCATCGCGCAGAGAGCGCTGGTCGAGCGCAACGGCCTGGACCCGGCGATCGTCGGGCAGGTCGTCGGTGGCTGCGTGACGCAGGCGGGGGAGCAGTCCAACAACGTCACGCGCAACGCCTGGCTCTACGCCGGTCTGCCCTACTCCGCCGCCTGCACCAGCATCGACTGCGCGTGCGGCTCCTCGCAGCAGGCGGTGCACCTGGTCGCCGGCCTCATCGCTGCTGGTGCCGTCGACGTCGGCATCGGCTGCGGCGTGGAGGCCATGAGCCGGGTGTTCCTCGGCTCCGCGCTGGCGCCGGGCACCGGCAGCCCGGCCCCCGACGGTTGGACCCTCGACATGCCCGACCAGTTCACCGCCGCCGAGCGGATCGCGGCGAAGCGCGGTATCACCCGTGAGCAGGCCGACGCCCTCGGTCTCGCCTCGCAGCAGAAGGCCTCCCGTGCCTGGGCCGAGGACCGCTTCGCCGGGCAGATCGTCCCAGTGACCGCTCCGGTCATGGGTGCGGAGGGGCCGACCGGCGAGACCGCCGTCGTCACCCGCGACCAGGGGCTGCGCGAGACCACCGCCGAGAAGCTGGCCTCCCTGAAGCCGGTGCTGCCCGACGGCATCCACACCGCCGGCAACTCCTCGCAGATCAGCGACGGCGCCGCCGCGGTGCTGCTCATGAGCGAGGACCGGGCGCGGGCACTGGGGCTGCGGCCGCGGGCGCGGATCGTCGCCTCCGGCATGGTCGGCTCTGATCCCTACTACCACCTGGACGGGCCGGTCGAGGCCACCGCGCACGTGCTCGACCGCGCCGGCATGAAGCTCGATGACATCGACCTGGTCGAGATCAACGAGGCGTTCGCGTCGGTGGTGCTCTCCTGGGCGCAGGTCCACGGTGCCGACATGGGCAAGGTGAACGTGAACGGCGGCGCCATCGCACTGGGTCACGCGGTCGGCTCGACCGGCGCGCGCCTGATCACGCAGGCGGTCAACGAACTCGAGCGGGCCGACAGGTCGACCGCACTGGTCACCATGTGTGCCGGCGGTGCCCACTCGACGGCCACCATCCTCGAGCGGATCTGACGCAGTGCCCATCGACCTCGACGAGGCGTTCTCGGCCGAGCCGAGCATCCGCGAGGCCCGCTGGACGACCCGCGACGTGCTGCTCTACCACCTCAGCCTCGGCGCCGGGAGACGCGCGGACACCGATCCTGAGCTGCGCTACACCTTCGAACGGGATCTGCAGGTCCTCCCGACGTTCGCAATGGTCGCCGGTCAGGGCGTCTCGGCCGGTGAGCTGCCGCCGACGGCGATGTCCATGCCCGGTGTGGACATCGACCTGCGCCGGATCCTGCACGGCGGCCAGTCGCTGACGGTGCACCGGCCGATCCCCGCATCGGGCACGGCCACCGTGAGTTCACGCGTGGCGAACGTGTGGGACAAGGGCAAGGCCGCCGTGATCGAGCTGGAGCAGGCGGCGGTCGCCGCCGACGGCGCCCCGTTGTGGACGACCACCATGCAGATCTGGGCCCGCGGGGAAGGCGGTTTCGGCGGGGAGGCTGGCCCCGAGGTGGGCAGGTCGCGACCCGATCGCGCCCCCGACGTGGTGCTGGACTCCGTGACGACGCCGCAGACGGCGCTGCTCTACCGGCTGAACGGTGACCTCAACCCGCTGCACGCCGATCCGGCGTTCGCCGCGCAGGCCGGTTTCGAGCAGCCGATCCTGCACGGCCTCGCGTCATTCGGGCTGGTGGCGAAGTCGCTGGTCGACGGGGTGCTCGACGGCGACGCCACCCGGCTGGCCGGTCTGTCGGTGCGCTTCGCCGGCTCGCTGTACCCCGGGCAGTCCATCCGGACCAGCGTCTGGCGGGACGGGAACGACGTCTGGCTGACGTCGGTCTGCCCGGAGCGCGACGATGCGCCGGTGCTCACGCACGCGACCGCCTCGGTGCAGCCGTGAGCCGGGAGGCGGCCGCGCCGCAGCGGCCGAGGCTCACCGCCGCGCCGGACAACGCCGGCGTGGACGCCGCGGTCGCGGCGGCCCGCCGGGTGGTCGCGGCGCTGCTGCACACCGGTGGCAACAGCGCCGCGGAGATGCAGGACGTGGCGGCCCGCCTCGACGCCGTCGCCGACCACCTCGAGCAGCACGCCCCGACCATGGCCGACCGGATGGTCGACATGTGGGCCGGCGAAGGGGTCACCCGGCACGATCCGGTGACCGGGCCCGAGAACGCCATCGCCCCACCGCTCGCGCTCACCGGGCGTGACGACGGCGCCATCGAGGGCACCACGGTGCTGGGCCTGCCGTATCAGGGACCGCCCGGCTTCGTGCACGGCGGGGTCTCCGCCTTGCTGCTCGACCACACCCTTGGCGTGGCCAACCACTGGGCCGGCCCGTCGGGGATGACGGCCGAGTTGACGCTGCGCTATCACCGGACCACGCCGTTGTTCCAGCCGCTCACTGTCACCGCCCGTCAGGTGTCGGTGGACGGGCGCAAGATCCGGACCGAGGGCACCATCACCGCCGGCGGAGAGATCTGCGTCAGCGCGGCGGGGTTGTTCATCGCCAAGCAGGTGCCCCGCCCGCAGTGAGGAGTGGTCTGCCGGGTCGGTCAGCCGGCGGGCCGGCGCAGGCCGTGGAGGAAGAGGTCGACCAGCAGGTCGGCGAACTCCTCGGTGGAGAAGTTCGCCCGGTTCGGCCAGTGCATGGTCGCCCAGAGCGTGTCGCGCAGGGCGCGGTAGGAGACCTCGGGCGGCACGTCACCGCGGAAGGTGCCGTCGGCGATCCCAGCCTCCAGCGCCTTCATCCAGTGGCTCCGCACAGCGCGCGACGCGCTGTCGACCGGCTCGAGCAGGCCGCGGTCGCACAGGTACTGGCGGTCGTTCTGGTACATCGCGGTCGGGTGCGGGTGCTCCTCGATCACGGCCAGCGTTTCGTGCACCAGCCGGCGCAGCGTCTCCTCCGGCGTTCCCGCCCGGCGAGCGACTTCGGCGAAGCGGCGCTGGATGTCCGCCATGAAGACCGCCAGCACCTCGGCCACGATGGCGTCCTTGGACGGGAAGTGGTGGTACAGGCTGCCGGACAGCATCCCGGCGGCCTCGCCGATGTGCCGGACCGTCGTCGCAGCCACACCACGGGTCGCGAACAGCTCCGCCGAGCGTGCCAGGATGGCGGCGCGCCTGTCCCCGGGCGCGTGAGGGCCCTCCTGTCGCGGTCCGATCTCACCCACCGCCAGTCCCTTCCGCGTCGTCCGCTCCTCGTTCGGCCGGCGAGCGAGCCGGTCCCGCCCAGTGGGATTCGAGGGCTTGTCGCCCACGTCTGCGGTTAGCGTACCAAGCGCTTGCTCGATACAGCGGAAGGGGCGGCGTGACGGCAGAGAGCACCACGGAGGCGCATCCCGGCTTGGCCGAACAGCTGGCCGGCTTCGTCGGCCTGGAGGCCGAACCCCCGCGCGTGGCGCGGTACGCGGTCAACGAGGCGATGATCCGCAACTGGGTCGAAGCACACGACGACCGCAATCCCGTCTACGTGGACGACGCACGGGCCCGCGAGACCGGGCGGCAGGGAATCGTCTGCCCGCCGGCGATGATCTCCACCTGGGTCATGGCCGGCTACCGACGGTGGCGGGAAGTTCACCGGCTGCGGAGCGAGGGGATCGTCGAGGACTTCGCCTACTCGCGGTTGCTGAACCTGCTCGACCGGGCCGGGTACACCTCGGTGGTCGCCACCAACGTGGAGCAGGAGTACCACCGCGAGCTGCGTCCGGGCGACCACGTGACCGCGCACTTCACGATCGAGTCGATCTCGCCGGTCAAGCGCACGGCGCTCGGCGAGGGCTGCTTCCTCACCCTGCACAAGAAGTACGTGGACCAGGCCGGTGAGCTCCTCGTGGAGGAGCGGTTCCGACTGCTCCGTTTCGAGCCCAAGGCCGCGGAGCCGGTGGCCGGGGAGGACGACGCATGAGCGACCGCAGTCAGGATGGCCCGCGCACGTCCGTGCCGCGGTTGATCATCACGCAGGACAACGAGTTCTGGTTCACCGCCGCGCGCGAAGGGCGGCTGGAGATCCAGCGCTGCGGCGAGTGCCGGACGCTGCGCCACCCGCCGGCACCGTCGTGCCCGCGGTGCCGCTCCTTCGTGTGGGACACCGTCGAGTCCACCCGCCGCGCCACCCTGCACAGCTACACGGTCATCCACCACCCCCCGGACCCGGCGTTCGAATACCCGCTGGCGGTCGGGCTGGTGGACCTGGAGGAGGGCACCCGGCTGGTCGCCGACATCACCGGGATCCCGCACGAGGAGCTGGAGCCGGGCATGGAGCTGGAGGTGGGCTTCGCCGAGCACGCGCACGGCGACGTCCTCCCGCAGCTGCGCCGTCCCTCAGGAGGCGCCGCGTGAGCGAGCTCGCGAGCGCACCGGGGGACACGGTGACCTTTCCCGACTGCCAGGTGGGGGGGCGGCTGCCCACCCTGGACCTGCCGCTGGACCGGACGACGATCGTGGCGACCGCGATCGCCTCGCAAGACTTCGAGGACGTGCACCACGACCCGGGGAAAGCCCAGGAGCGCGGCACTCCCGACATCTTCATGAGCATCAACTCGACCAACGGTTTCATCGACCGCTACGTCACCGACTGGTCCGGGCCGGCAGCTCGCATCACCCGCGTCGCGCTACGGCTGGGTGTCCCGAACTTCCCCGGCGACACCATGCGCCTCACCGGTGAGGTCACCGGCGTCGACGGCGACGCCGTGACTCTCCGGGTGCTCGGTTCGAACGACCGCGGCGTGCACGTGACCGCCGACGTGACGCTGGTCCCGACAGGAGGGAACGCACGATGAACGAGGGAGGGTTCAGCGGGAAGGCCGCGATCGCCGGCATCGGGGCCACGGAGTTCTCCAAGAAGTCCGGGCGCAGCGAATGGCGGCTGGCCTGCGAGAGCGTGCTGGCCGCGCTCGACGACGCCCGGATCGGCGTCGAGGAGGTGGACGGGTTCGCCCTGTTCACCATGGAGACCAACCCGGAGATCGCCGTGGCTCGCGCGCTCGGCATCCCGGAGCTGTCCTTCTTCAGCCGCATCCCGCACGGTGGCGGCGGCGCATGCGCGCCGGTGCAGCAGGCCGCCCTCGCGGTGGCCACCGGTGTCGCGGACGTGGTCGTGGTCTACCGGGCGTTCAACGAGCGCTCCGGGCACCGCTTCGGCGCCGGGCCCCCTCCCTTCGCCTACACCGCGAACACCGACCAGGAGTACCGCAACTGGATCAACCCCTACGGGCTGCTGACGCCGGCACAGCAGGAGGCGTTCCTGGCGCGGCTCTACATGCAGAAGTACGGCGCCACCAGTGCGGACTTCGGCCGGATCTCGGTGCTCTCCCGCAAGCGCGCGGCGAACAACCCCAAGGCGTGGTTCTACGAGCGGCCGATCACCCTGGAGGACCACCAGAACTCGCGGCTGATCGCCGACCCGCTGCGGCTGCTCGACTGCTGCCAGGAGAGCGACGGAGGCCAGGCTCTGGTCATCGTCAGCACCGAGCGGGCCCGCGACCTGCCGCACCCGCCGGCGGTCATCTCCGCCGCGGCCCAGGGCGTCGGCCCGCAGCAGATCTCGATGAGCAGCTACTACCGCGAGGACATCGACCGGATGCCCGAGGTGGAACTGGTGGCGAAGCAGATGTGGCGCCAGGCCGGGATCGGCCCGGACCACGTCGACGCCGCCATCCTCTACGACGCCTTCACGCCCATGGTGCTGCTCCAGCTGGAGGAGTACGGCTTCTGCGGTCGCGGTGAGGCCAAGGACTTCATCGCCGACGGCAACCTCGAGCTCGACGGCCGCCTGCCGGTCAACACCCACGGTGGCCAGCTCGGCGAGGGCTACATCCACGGCGTCAACGGCATCGCCGAGGGTGTCCGGCTGGTGCGGGGCAGCTCGGTCAACCAGCCGGTCAAGCCGATCGACACCGTGCTGGTGACGGGTGGCTCGCCGGTGCCGCACAGCGCTCTCGTCCTGACTGCCGACCGCTGACCCACCCCAGGGAGATCTGATGACCGAGACCGTTCGGACCGGGGACCCGGCCGACCGCATCACCTACGCGCGCGCCACCCACGGCGAGGAGGAGATCCGGGCCGTCGTCGACGTCCTGCGCAGCGGCCACCAGGGACTGCGCATCGGCAAGAACGTGCACGAGATGGAGACCCGGGTCGCCGCGCTGAGCGGCAAGGCCCTCGGCGTGATGTGCAACTCCGGGTCCTCCGGCCTCTACCTGGCCGTCGAGCTGCTCGGGCTGCCCCGGGGCAGCGAGGTCATCACCTCTCCGCTGACCTTCTCCACCGATGTGGCGCCGATCGTGCGGGCCGGGCTGGTGCCGGTCTTCGTCGACGTGCAACCGGCGACCTTCAACGTGGACGTCGCCGCCATCGAGGAGATGGTGACCGACCGCACCCGGGCGATCCTGATGCCGAACCTGGCCGGCAACTGCCCGGACTGGGACGCGATCCGCGAGATCGCCGACCGGCACGACCTGAAGGTCATCGAGGACTCCTGCGACGCTCTCGGGCCTCGACTGCGCGGCACCCCCACCGGTGCGCGCGCCGACATCAGCGTCACCAGCTTCTCGATGGCGCACATCATCACCTGCGCCGGCACCGGCGGGATGGTCCTGGTCGACGACGAGCAGGCCCGGGACCGGGCTCTCCTGCTGCGCCGGTGGGGTCGCCGGTCCGAGCCGAACTTGTTCGGCTCATCGGGCACCGGCCGGGTGTTCCGCGAGAGCCTCGACGGCGTCGACTACGACAACGACTTCATCTTCGACGTGCTGCCGTGGAACTTCGAGCCCTCCGAGCTGGGCGCCGCCTACGGGGTCGTGCAGCTCGACAAGCTGGAGGCCAACTACAAGCGCCGCAAGGAGCTGTTCGCCGCCTACACCGCGGCCTACGGTGCCTACCCGGAGTTCTTCACCACGCCGGTGGAGACGCCAGAACTGGACACCGCCTGGCTCTGCTACCCCGTGATGGTCAACGCGGATGCACCGTTCACCCGCAGCGAGCTGCAGGAGGCGATCGAGGCCGGCGGCATCGACACCCGCACGGTGTGGAGCGGCAACATCACCCGGCATCCGATGATGGCCGGCGTCGAGCACCGCACGCCCGAGGGCGGCCTGCCCGAGGCTGATGCGGTCTTCGCCCGCGGCATGACACTGGGCATGAGCCACGGCCTCGGTGACGCCGAGGTCGCGCGGATCGCAGACAGCATCCACCGGTTCGCCGCGCGGTACCGATGAGCCGGCGCTTCACCGGGCGTCGGGCCCTGGTGACCGGCGCCAGCCGGGGCATCGGGGCCGCGGTAGCCGAGCGGCTGGCCGCCGAGGGCGCCGACGTGGTCCTGACCGCCCGCACGCTCGAGCCGCACGGTTCCCTCAGCGGGTCGCTGAGGGAGACCGCCGAGCGGCTGTCGCGCCACGGCACCCGGGTGGAGCTCCTCGCCGCCGATCTCAGCGACCCCGATGACGTCGCGGGGATCGTCCCTGCCGCGGTCGAACGGCTCGGTGGACCGATCGATGTGCTGGTCAACAACGCCGCGGCGGCGATCTACCAGCCGCTGGCGGACTACCCGCTGCGGCGCCGGCTGCTCACCTTCCAGGTCAACGTGCACGCTCCGCTGGAGCTCATGCAGGCGGTGATTCCCGGCATGCGGCAGGCCGGCGGCGGCTGGATCGTCAACGTGTCCAGCGCCAGTGCCCGGCTCTCGGCCGGCCCGCCGTTCTCGGTCCACCCGCCCGGTTCGGCCATGGGGGTGTACGCGGCCTCGAAGGCGGCGCTGAACCGGATCACCAACCTCATGGCCGTCGAGCTGTACGGGAGCGGGATCCGGGTGAACACGGTCGAACCGCAGTCCGCCGTCTTGACCGAAGGGGCAGTGGCCCTGGTGGGCGAGCTGATCCTGCCAGCGGAGATCGAGGCGCTGGAGGAGATGACGGAGGCGGCGACGGCGCTCTGCGAGTGCCCCGAGGACGTGACCGGGCGGGTCGCGGTCAGCCTCGACCTGATCCGGGAGTGGAACCTGACCGTGCGTGGCCTGGACGCGCAACCCTGGAAGCGCGAGGAGATCCAGCGATGAAGCCCGTGATCGTCGACGCCGCCCGCACCCCGTTCGGAAAGCGGTCGGGGTGGCTCTCCGGCCTGCACGCCACCGAGATCCTCGGGGCCGCGCAGCGCGGCGTGCTGGACCGGCTGGACCTCGACCCCGCGCTGGTCGAGCAGACGATCGGCGGCTGCGTGACCCCGATCGGGGAGCAGTTCGGCAACGTCACTCGCACCGCGTGGGTGCACGCGGGACTGCCGACCGAGACCGGCTGCACCACGATCGACGCGCAGTGCGGCACGGCGGCGCAGGCGGTGCAACTGCTGGCCGGCCAGATCGCCATCGGTGCGCTCGAGGTGGGCATGGCCTGCGGTGTCGAGCTGATGTCCCGGGTGCCGCTGACCGCCAAGGTGGGCTTCGGCTTCGACAGCCCTCGGCCGGCCGACTGGTCGGTGGACATGCCCGACCAGTACACCGCCGCCGACCGGATCGCCCGCCGGCGCAACTTCTCGCGGGAGGACCTCGACGCCTTCGGGTTGCGGTCCCAGCAGCGGGCGCGGGTGGCGTGGGACGACGGGCGGCTCGACCGTCAGGTCATCCCGGTCACGGTGCCCGGCGCCGACGGCGAGGGGCCGCAGCTGGTCGATCGGGACCAGGGGCTCCGCGACACCAGCATGGAGGCGCTGGCCCGGCTCGCGCCGACGGTCGAGGGCGGGCTGCACACCGCAGGCACGTCCTCGCAGGTCACCGACGGCGGGAGCGCGGCCGTGCTGATGTCCGAGGACCGGGCCCGGGCACTGGGGCTCGCGCCACGGGCGCGGCTGCTGGCCCAGTGCGTGATCGGCGGCGATCTGGAGTTCATGCTGGACGGCCCGGTGGACGCCGGCCGGAAGCTGCTGGAGCGCGCGGGCATGTCAGTTGGCGACATCGACCTGTTCGAGGTCAACGAGGCGTTCGCCTCGGTGCCGATGTCGTTCGCCCGGGTGCACGGGGTGGACGAGGACAAGCTCAACGTCAACGGCGGCGCGATCGCCCTCGGCCACCCGGCCGGCGCCACGGGCATCCGGTTGATCGCCACCGCCATCGACGAGCTCGAACGGCGGGACCAGCAGATCGCCATGGTCGCGATCTGCGCGTCGGCGGCGACCACCTGCCTGATCCTCGAGCGCACCTGAACCCGTACCGCGCTCCCGACCCGACCACCACGAGGAATCAGCCGTGCCCCTACCGCTCACCGACGACCAGCGCGCGCTGGCCGACTCCGTCACGGCGTTCGCCCGGCGGTCCGCGCCGATGGAGTCCACCCGCGCGACCTTCGACGACTCGGCCGCCGGCGCGCGTCCTGCGTTCTGGGAAGCGCTGCTCCGCCAGGGGCTGCACGCACTGCACCTCCCGGAGAAGCACGGCGGCGCGGATGCCGGGCTCGCCGAGCTGGCTGTGGTCGTGGAGCAGCTGGGCCGAGCGCTCGTCCCCGGGCCCTACGTGCCGACCGTCACCGCCAGCGCGGTGGTCGCCGCTGCCGGCGAGAGCGACCTCCGGGACGAGCTGCTGGCAGAGTTCGCCGACGGGGCGACCGGGGTGCTGGTCCGCTCTCCCGGGCTGCGGGCCGAGTCGGCCGAGTACGGCTGGACGGTGAGCGGTGCTTCCGGGCCGGTGCTGGGACTGCCGGGAGCCGATGTCGTCGTCGTCCGCGCCGAGGGGGCCGACGGGCCGGTGTGGTTCCGAGTACGCGCGGCGGAGGGGACGGTGCGGACCGAGAGCGGGACCGACCTCACCCGGTCGGTCGGGCAGCTGGAGCTCGATGGGCACGCGGTTGCCGCCGACGAGGTCCTGCCCCCTCCCGAGCCGGACCTGGTGGACCTGATCATCACCGCGCTGCTGGCCGCGGAGGCCAGCGGGCTCGCCGGCTGGTGCCTGTCGACCGCCGTGGAGTACGTGAAGACCCGCGTCCAGTTCGGCAAGCCGATCGGCAGTTTCCAGGCGGTGCAGCACAAGGCTGCGATGCTGCTCGTCCGGACCGAGCTGATCACCGCCGCCGCGTGGGATGCCGCCCGCTCGGCCGGGCAGCCGGCAGAGCAGCAGCGGCTGACCGCCGCGCAGGCCGCGCTCACGGCACTGCCACTCGCCATCGATGCCGCGCTGGAGTGCGTGACCCTGCTCGGCGGCATCGGCTTCACCTGGGAGCACGACGTCCACCTCTACTGGCGGCGGGCGATCAGCATCGCCTCCTCGGTGGGGACCGAGGAAGAGTGGGCAGGACGGCTGGGCGAGGTGGCGCTCGACGCCGAGCGGGACTTCTCCTTCGTCGGCCCCGATGCGCTGCCCGAGCTGCGCGCCCAGGTCGGTGCGGTGCTCGACGAGGTGCTCGCCTTGCCGCCGGACCCGGTGAGCAGCACCGGGTGGGCATCGGCCCGCGGCGGTCCGCGGATGGCGCGGCTGGCTCAAGCCGGGCTGGTCGCGCCGCACTACCCGAAGCCGTACGGCATCGGAGCCGGGCCCCAAGAGCAGGCCGTCATCGCCGCCGAGTTCTCCCGCCGCGATCTGCCGCAACCCACCACGATCATCGGCGAATGGGTGTTGCCCACGATCCTCGCCGGCGGGACCCCGGCCCAGCAGGAGCGCTTCCTGGCTCCGACGCTGCGCGGGGAGATCGTCTGGTGCCAGCTGTTCAGCGAGCCCGGCGCCGGGTCGGACCTGGCCGGCCTGTCCACCCGGGCGGAGAAGGTGGAAGGCGGCTGGCGGCTCAACGGTCAGAAGGTGTGGACGTCATCGGCCCACGAGGCCGACTGGGGCGTGTGCCTGGCCCGCACCGACCCGGACGCGCCCAAGCACAAGGGCATCTCCTACTTCCTGGTCGACATGCGCACGCCCGGCGTCGACGTCCGACCCCTGGTGCAGTCCACCGGGATGGCCGAGTTCAACGAGGTCTTCCTCGATGACGTGGTCGTACCCGACGACTGCCTGCTGGGCCGGCCCGGTGAGGGCTGGAAGCTGGCGACGACGACGCTGACCGAGGAGCGGGTCAGCATGGGCGGCATGTTGCCGCACGGCGGCGCGCGGCTGGTCAAGCGGGCCATCGACGAGGGCCGCTACGCCACCAGCCGGATCGAGGCCGTCCGGGTACTGGCCCGCAACACTGCCCGGGAGATGTCCCTGGGTGCGTTGCACCTGCGCAGTGTGCAAACCCTGCTGGCCGGTGCCCGGCCGGGTGCGGAGATCAGCGTGCAGAAGGTCTACAACGCGCTCGCCCAGCGGGAGGGCTCGCGGGCGATCCTCACCCTGCTCGGGCCGCTGGGCACGCTGACCGGATCCTCGGTCGATCCGGCCGCGGACCTCGTCCTCGACCACATCGCGTTGCCGTCGGTGCTGTTCGGCGGCGGCACGGTCGAGATCCAGCTCAACGTCATCGCCCAGCGGATCCTCGGGCTGCCGCGCTAGCCCGCCCACACCATCCGCAACCCCCTCCCAAGGAGCACTCGTCCCATGCAGATGGACCTGTCCCCGGAATCGAAGGCGCTGCGCCGGCAGCTGCGCGAGTACTTCGCCGAGATCATCACCGAGCAGGACCGCCGAGACCTGGTCGACCAGACCGAGGGCGGTCCGACGTTCGACCGGATCTACCAGCGCATGGGCCGCGACGGGTGGCTGGGTCTGGGGTGGCCGGAGGAGTACGGCGGACGCGGCGAGGACCCGGAGGCCCTGTTCGTCTTCTACGACGAGGTGCTCCGGGCCAACGCGCCGCTGTCCCTGGTCACGCTGAACACGGTCGCCCCGTCGCTGATGAAGTACGGGACCCAGGAGCAGAAGGACTTCTTCCTGCCCCGGATCCTGGCCGGGACGCTGGTCTTCGCCATCGGCTACACCGAGCCGGGCGCGGGCACCGACCTCGCCGCCCTACAGACCCGGGCCGTCGTCGACGGGGACGAGCTGGTCATCAACGGCAACAAGATCTACACGAGCGCCGGCATCTACGCCGACTGGGTCTGGCTCGCCGTCCGCACCGACCCCGACGCACCTCGCCACAAGGGCATCTCGGTCGTCCTCGTGCCCACGTCGGCGCCCGGGTTCTCGGTCACCGAGATCCACACCGTCGGTGGGATCAGCACCTCTGCGACGTACTACGAGGACGTCCGCGTGCCGATCACCAACGTGGTGGGTGAGCTCGACGCGGGCTGGCCGCTGATCACATCCCAGCTCAATCACGAGCGGGTCGCGCTGGCCGCCCGTGGCGGGATCGCCAACGAGCTGTTCTCCGGCGTCCTGGCGTGGGCCAAGGAGGAGCGGACCGGCACCGGTCGCCTCTACGACGTGCCCTGGGTGCGCAGCACGCTCGCCGAGGTCTACGCGCTGCTCTCCGCCGCCGACCTCGTCAACCTCCGCCTGGTCGCCGACGTCGCGGCCAACACCCTCGGGGGCGGCGACTCCGCCGCCGCCAAGGTCTTCGGCACCGAGGCGGTGGTCACCGCGTACGGGCGGCTGCAGGACGTGCTCGGCGCCCAGGGCCTGCTGCGCCCCGGCAGCCCCGGCGCCGTGCTGCAGGGCCGGGTGGAGACCCTCGCCCGCAGGGCCCAGAACAACACCTTCGGTGGGGGCACCAACGAGGTGATGCGGGAGATCGTGGCGGCCAAGACCCTCGGCATGACGTTGGCCGCCCGCCGCCGCGACGAGCAGAAGTCACCGGCCAGGAGTGGGAGCAACTGACGATGCAGTTCGAACTGGACGACGACCTGGTCGCCGTACGCGACCTGACGGAGAAGATCTTCTCCGACCGCGCCGACGCGGAGCGCGTCCGCCACGTCGAGGCGGCCGAGAGCGGCCACGACCGCGAGCTGTGGCGGATCCTCGCCGACGCCGGCGTGCTCGGCATCCCGCTACCCGAGGAGGCCGGCGGTGCCGGCATGGGGATGCTCGGATTGGTCACTCTGCTGGAGCAGCAGGGACGCCGGGTGGCGCCAGTGCCGCTGTGGGCGGCTCTGGCCACCGCGGCGTTGCCGATCGCCACCTTCGGCACCCCGGAGCAGGTGGAGCGGTGGCTGCCCGGCCTCGCGGACGGCTCGGTGGTCCTGACCGGCGCCTTCGATCCGCCCACCGGTCGCGCCGTCACCGTCGCTGCCGAGGAGGACGCCGGGGCACTGCAGCTGAGCGGGCACCTGCTCTCCGTTCCGGCGGCCGGGGTGGCCGCGGCCGTGCTGGTTCCGGTCAGCCTGCCGTCGGGGGAGATCGCCGTGACGATGGTGCCGACCGACCGGCCCGGGGTGACCATCAGCCCGCTGGACGTCACCAGCCGGGAGAGCTACGCCGCCGTGCACCTCGACGGGGTGACCGTCTCGGCCGACGAGGTGCTGCCCGGGGACGGCGCCGAGATCGCTCGCTGGACCCGCCGACGCGCCCGTGTGGCGCTGTCGGCCGTGCAGCTGGGCGTCTGCTCCGAGGCGCTGCGGATGACCGCCCGGTACACCTCCGAGCGGGTGCAGTTCGGTCGGCCGCTGTCGACGAACCAGGCCGTCGCCGTCCGTGCTGCCGATGCCCACCTCGACATCGAGAGCATCCGGCTCACCACGCAGCGGGCCGCCTGGCTGATGGACCTCGGGCAGGAGGAGGAGGCCGAGGCCGCCTCGCTCGTCGCCAAGTGGTGGGCCTCCCGCGGAGGACTGCGGGTGGTCCACGCGACGCAACACCTGCACGGCGGCATCGGCGCGGACGTCGACTACCCGATCCACCGGTACTTCCTGTGGGGCCGGCAGGTCGCCTTCACCCTGGGCAGCGCCGACGCCGTCGTCGCCGAACTGGGTGATGCGCTCGAGCACGGCGGGAACATCGGCGCACCAGCCTGATCGACGCTCCCGCCGCGGGGCGGACGGCCTGCGTCGTCCGCCCCGAGGCGCTGGTCACGGCACGTCACCGGCACGCGCCGCTGTCCCCGGGGGGCTCGTGCTCAGACGACGTCGAGCCGACGAGCTATGACATTCCGCTGTTGGGTGACGCCCGGATGGGGGACTGCCCCCGACGAGATCACCGACCCGTTACCGCTCCTGTAGGGCCGCGAGCAGCACGCCGCGCAGACCTGCGCTGGCGCGCTGCCCGACTCCCGTCGGTCGTGCTCACCCCTTCGGCGTCGCTTGGCGCGCAGCCGATGAGGGCTCGGGTGCGATGAGGTCAGTAACGGCCGGTGCTCTCGAAGTAGCGGCGTGGATTGTCGACGAGCATCGTCTCGACCTGCTCGTCGGTCACCCCGTGCTGCCGCAGGTACGGCAGCACCTCCTCGTGGATGTGGGTGTAGTGCCACGCGGGGAACATCGGGGCGAGCTCCGGGGGGACCGCGTCGTAGTAGCAGGCCGCGTCGTGGGAGAGCACCATGTGCTCGGCGAAGCCCCGGCGGCACATCTCGGCCACGGTGCCGGCCCGGTCCTCGAACGAGGTCTCCAGGTAGACGCCGAACCGGTCCATGCCCAGCGTGAACCCGGCGTCGGCGAGCTCGCTCAAGTGCGCGATGTCCGTGGTGTCACCGCTGTGCCCCAGCACGACGCGTCGCGGGTCGACACCCTCGTCGGCGAGCACCTGCGCCACCGCCGACCCCTGCCGGCTTCCTGGATGGGTGTGCACGGTGATCGGCGCACCGGTGCGGCGGTGTGCTCTCGCGACCGCCCGCAGCACGCGTTCGACGTTGGAGGTCATGCCCTGGTGGTCGATCGCGCACTTGAGGAGCGCGGCCCGCACACCGGTGTCGGCGATCCCCTGCTCGATGTCCCGGACGAACATGTCCACCATGGGATCGGGGACCTCCGTGCCCGTGATCGCCGCGAGGGCGGGTCCCCGGTACTGGAAGTAGAAGGGGAGGTGGTCATAGGTGTAGTAGCCGGTTGCCACGATGATGTTGAGGTCGACCTGGGCGGCTATCTCCTGGATCCGCGGGATGTAGCGGCCCATGCCCAACACGGTCGGGTCGACGATCGTCCGCACCCCGGTACCGGCCAGCGCGATCAGCCGAGCGACCGCATCCGCCACGCGATCACTCTCGCTGCCCCACTCCTCGGGATGGTTGTGCTGGATCTCGGGGTCGAGCACGAAGAGGTGCTCGTGCATGAGCACCTGACCGAGGCCGGCGGTGTCCACCGGGCCGCGGACCGTCTGGACCTGGGGCATGACTGACTCCCGGAGCGAGCTGCGGATCTACGGCCTCGGTCAGAGTTCGACGCGGGTGCGCATGACCTTGCCGGTCGCGTTGCGCGGCAGGGGGGTCGTCGCCAGGCGCCAGTGAGTCGGCACCTTGAAACGAGCCAGCCGGTCGCCGAGGAATTCGACGAGCTCGGCCTCGGTCAGCGGGTGCGTGGGATCGGGGACGACGACCGCGGACACCTCCTGACCGAGGTCCTCGTGGGGGCGGCCGAGCACGACGCACTCCTGTACCGCTGGGTGCTCGGCCAGCGCGCCCTCGACCTCGGCCGGGTAGACGTTCTCGCCACCGCGGATGATCAGGTCCGACCGCCGGGCGCTCAGCCGGACCCGGCCCTGCTCGAGGGTGCCGATGTCGCCGGTGTGCAGCCACCGGTCGGCGTCGATGCTGCGGGCGGCGGCGTCGGGGTCGTTCCAGTAGCCGAGCATGTTGAAGGGGCTGCGCACGCAGATCTCGCCCTCGACGCCCTCCGGCACCGGTCGGTTCGCCTCGTCGCGTATCTCCAGCTCGACGGTGGCGATCGGCCGGCCCAGGGTGCCGGGCGCCTCGGCGAGGTCCAGGGGCGTGGCGACCGTCAGCGCGGTGCAGGACTCGGTCAAGCCGTAGCTGTCGACCAGGGCGCGCTCGGCCACGGGGAGGGCCTCCCGGAGCCGTTCCTGGAACTCCGGTGTCGACGGCGCCGACGCCAAGGAGAAGGCCCTGAGCGAGGACAGGTCGTAGCGGGACAGGTCGCCGTGCCGCAGCAGGCGGTGCGCCATGGTCGGCACCGCGCCCCAGTTGGTGACCTTCTCCTTCTCGATCAGCCGCAGCACCCGGTCGACGTCGAACGCGCCCTGGTGCACCACCGCGGTGCTGCCCGTCGCCAGACGGGGCACGGCCAGGTTGTGCAGGCTGGCGATGTGGAACAGCGGTGAGGTGAGCAGGTACCGGCGGTCGCGCGGGTCGGTCGGGTCGCCGAAGGCCTGGGCCGCCGCGTCGTTCATCCGGTGGTACTCGATGACCGAGGTCAGGTTCCGGTGCGAGTGCACCGCGCCCTTGGGGCGGCCGGAGGTGCCGCTGGTGTAGAGGATGACCGCCGGATCGTCCTCGGCGACCTCGACCGGTGCCAGCGCCTCGCCGGGATGAGCGGCGACGAGCCGAGCGAGGTCGTCCTCGACGGACAGCACCGTCGCGTCGGTGGCATCGATGAGGGCGGCACGCTTGGCATCGGCGATGACGACCTTCGGCGTGCTGTGCTCGAGGGCGTAGGCGATCTCGCTCCGCGACCACAGCGAGTTGAAGCCGACCGCGATCCCGCCGGTCGCCACCGCCGCCCAGAACGAGACGATCCACTCGGGACAGTTGGCCGCCAGGATCGCCACCCGGTCGCCCTTGCCGACGCCGTGCTCCTCGCGCAGCACCCGCGCCAGGGAGGCGACCTGCGCGGCGTGCTCGAGGAAGGTGAGCCGGGAGCCGGCGGTGACGACGTAGTCCCGGTCGCCGTGCCGCTGCGAGTCGACCAGCACCTCGCCGAGCGAGCGGTGCCGGTTGCGGAACACCGTCATGCCCGTGCCGAGGACGTCCTCGCGGCCCAGCTCGTAGGGCCCGCCCGGGCCGGTGAGGCCGGCCATCACCGCGAGAGCGGCGGTCCGGGGATCTGCGGCGGTCGTCATCGAAACTCCGTGGGTCGCGATTGTGGGACAGGACGCTGTGGGACAGGACACGGGGAAGCCATCCTCGCCCTCCCGGTGGCCGCCGGACCACGCATCCCGATCACCGGGACAGCCTCCAGAGCGCGGTGGCGCCGCCGGCGAGGTGGCCGTGCCGGCCACCTTCCGGTCAGCGGGACCCGGCCCGATGCCCGCTCATCCGCGGCCTAGCTTCCGAGGCCGGCCAGCGACTGCCCGGCCCGGACTCGACGGAAGAGGTTCTCACTGTGCTGACGACTGCCCGGCGGGCACGCTCCGTGGCTGGCGCGGCGACGCTCCTCCTGCTGGTCGCCGCCTGTTCCTCCCCGGAGTCCGGCGCCGGCGCAGCGCCGAACCGGGGGTCCGGGGACCCGTACCAGGTGGGCATCATCGGCGCCGGGTCCGGGGGAGCTCCCGTCGAGGGAGGCACGCTGACGTTCGGGTCCTATTCCGAGCCGCGCAGCCTCGACCCGGCGGTCACCATCGTCGCCGGGTCCACGGGTGGCCTGGAGATGGCGGCCGTCTACGACGTCCTGATGCGCTGGGACAGCGAGACGAACACGGTCGAACCCCAGCTGGCGGAGTCGCTCGAGGCGAACGAGGACGCCACGGTCTGGACGCTGACGTTGCGCGACGGCGTCACGTTCAGCGACGGGACACCGCTGGACGCCGAGGCCGTCAGGTGGAGCCTGGAGCGCTACGTCGCCGCGGGCGCCGACGAGGCGGGCCTGTTCACCAACAACGTCACCGGCATCGACACCCCCGACGACCGCACCGTCGTCTTCACGCTGGCCACCGAGTGGCCGACCTTCGACTACCTGCTCACCACCGGACCCGGCATGATCGTCGCCCGGTCCGCGGACGAGGGCGACAGCTTCACGCCGGTCGGCGCCGGTGCCTTCACCTTCGTGAGCTATGCGCCCCAGGAGGAGATGGTCCTCGAGGCCCGTGACGACTACTGGGACGGCCGGCCCCACCTGGACCGCATCCGGATCGCCTACGTGAACGACCCGCAGGCCAGGTACGACTCGTTCCGGGCCGGCGATCTGGACTCCACGCTCCTGCGCGAGCCCGACCTGGTCGACGAGGCCCTGTCGGCGGGCACCTCCGGTTTCCTCAACCTGGTCGCCCTCGGCAACGTCGCCGTGATCAACGCGAGCGAGGGACGTCCCGGTGCCGATCCACGGGTGCGCCAGGCGATGTTCCAGGCGGTGAACCCCGAGCTGGTCATGCAGCGCGCCTTCGAGGGCGCGGGCATCGCGAGCAACGCGATCTTCCCCGAGTACTCCCGGTGGCACACCGGCGTCGACCCCCTCCCCTACGACCCCGAGGCGGCGAGAGCGCTGCTCGAGGCGGCGAAGGCGGACGGCTTCGACGGCCGGATCACCCACCTGGACGGCTCGGACCCCGCCTCACGCGCGACCGCGCTGGCGGTGCAGGCCTCCCTGGAGGCGGTCGGGTTCGAGGTGGAGACCGAGCTGCTCCCCACGGTCGCCGACCAGATCGCCCGGGTCGCGGTGAACCGCGACTACGACGTGGCCGGCTGGGGCATCAGCTGGCGCGAGGCCGGACCTTACGGGCGGATGTACGCGACGCTGCACGAGGAGGGCAACCTCACGGTCGGCATGCCCACCACCCCGGAGATGAGCGCGCTGATCACCGAGTTCCAGGGGGCGGGGACCGAAGAGGAGCAGCGCGAGATCATGGGCCGCATCCAGGAGCAGTGGAACACCGACGTCCCCGCGCTGGTCTTCGCACCGACCCCGGAGTTCCTCGTCTGGTCCGACGCCGTCCACGGCGCCGAGGGCACCGTCAACAGCATGATCCTGCTCGACGACGCGTGGCTGGACGCCGGCAGCTGAGCCCGGCTCCCGATCAGCGGGATCGCATCCCGGCGCCTCGGCCGCCGCTGGCTAGCGTCCGCAGGACCGGGGGACGAGTGCCTGCCGGGGCTTTCCGAGCCTCCCGACCGTGGAGGCGTCCCAGGTGTGGAGGAGACGACCGTGACCCAGGATCCGCAGGCCCGGCATGAGGTGCCGGACGTGTTCACCCCGGCGAAGCTGGGGCCGGTCACCCTGCGCAACCGCACGATCAAGGCGGCCACGTACGAGGGCATGAGCCACAAGAGCCTGGTGACCGACCGGCTGATCGACTTCCACGTCCAGCACGCCGCCGGCGGCGTCGGCATGACGACCGTGGCCTACTGCGCCGTCGCGCCGGAGGGCCGCACCGACCGGCACCAGATCCTGTGGCGACCCGAGGCGCTGCCCGGGCTGCGCAAGCTCACGGGCGCCGTCCACGCCGAGGGCGCCGCGATCTCCGCGCAGATCGGGCATGCCGGCCCGGTGGGCAACCCCAAGGCCAACGGCGCGCCTGCCCTGTCGCCCAGCCGGCACTTCCACAAGACCACGCTGAGCTTCACCAAGGTCGCCACCCGCGACGACCTCGCCCGCATCGTGAAGAACCACGGCGACGCGGCCACCATGGCCGCGGAGGCCGGCTTCGACGCGGTCGAGGTCCACCTCGGCCACAACTACCTCGCCAGCTCGTTCCTCAGCCCGAAGCTCAACCACCGCGACGACGAGTACGGCGGCAGCCTGGAGAACCGCGCCCGCCTCGCACTGGAGATGGTGCGGGAAGTGCGCCGGGCGGTCGGCGACCGGATCGCGATCATCGCGAAGCTGAACATGGACGACGGCTACCCCGGCGGGTTCTGGTTGGACGAGGCCATCGTGGTCGCCCAGTGGCTGGAGCAGTCGGAGGCGGTCGACGCGCTGGAGATGACCGCCGGCAGCTCGCTGCTCAACCCCATGTACCTCTTCAAGGGCGACGCCCCGCTGCACGAGTTCGCCGGCGTGATGCCCGAACCGCTCAAGACCGGCATCAAGTTGATCGGGTCGCGGTTCCTGCACTCCTACCCCTACCGGGACGGCTACCTGCTCGAAGACGCCAAGCAGATCCGGTCGCACGTGAAGCTCCCGATGATCCTGCTCGGCGGCATCACCGACCGGCAGATCATGGACACCGCCATGGCCGAGGGCTTCGAGTTCGTCGCGCTGGGACGGGCCCTGCTGCGCGAGCCCGACCTGATCAACCGCATGCAGGCCGACGCACGGACCCGGTCGCTGTGCAACCACAACAACAAGTGCATGACCAAGATCTACGGCGGCACCCGCTGCGTGCTCGTCCCCCAGCCGGGTGCACGCCCGCCGGCGCAGCCCCCGTCCGCCGACGCGACACAGGTGGTGGAGGCGGCCGAGAGGCTGGAGGCCCGCGCGTGACCCGGGGAACGGTCGCCGGCCTGCTGCTCGACCGTGCACGGGACACCCGCACCGGCCTGCGCACCCGCGAGCGGACGTGGACCTGGGACGAGGTGGTGCGGGAGAGCGCCGCCCGCGCCGACCTGCTGCGCTCGCTGCGGACCGACGGTCCGTTCCACGTCGGTGTCCTCCTGGACAACGTGCCGGAGTACCTGTTCTGGCTGGGCGGTGCGGCGCTGGCCGGCGCTTCCGTCGTGGGCATCAACTCCACGCGACGGGGCGAGTACCTCGAGGCCGAGGTGCGCCACACCGACTGCCAGCTGGTGGTCACCGACCGCGCCGGGCTGGCGCTGCTCGACGGCTTGGACATCGGCGTCGACCGCAGCCGGTTCCTGCTGGTGGACGACCCGGCGTACGCCGAGGAGGTGGCCGCCGCCGACCGTGAACCGCGCATCGACCCGGCGGTCACCCCGGAGACGCAGATGCTGCTGCTGTTCACCTCCGGAACCACCGGAGCGTCGAAGGCGGTCCGCTGCTCGCAGGGCCGGTTGACCGGTCTGGGCGTGGCCAACGCGGCGAAGTTCGACATCGACCGCGACGACGTCAGCTACTGCTGCATGCCGCTGTTCCACGGCAACGCCCTGATGGCGTTGTGGGCACCGTCGCTCGTGGCCGGCGCCTGCGTTGCCCTCACCCCCAAGTTCTCCGCATCGGGTTTTCTCCCGGACGTCCGCTTCCACGGTGCCACGTACTTCACCTACGTCGGCAAGGCGATCGGCTACGTGCTGGCCACGCCGGAGCGGCCCGACGACGCCGACAACCCGCTCACCCACGGGTTCGGGACGGAGGCGTCCCCGGAGGACCAGGCCGAGTTCAAGCGCCGCTTCGGCGCGAAACTGTACGAGGGGTACGGGTCCAGCGAGGGGGCCGGCCTGATCCGGCTCGCTCCCGAGGGACCGGTGACCGCGCTGGGGCGCCCCGCGCACGACGACGTGTGCATCGTCGACCCGGAGACGCGCCGGGAGTGCCCTGCGGCTCGGCTGGACCCACACGGCCGGGTGCTCAACGCCGAGGAGGCGATCGGGGAGATCGTCAACAAGTCCGGCGCGGCGACGTTCGAGGGCTACTACAAGAACCCCGCCGCCGACGCCGAGCGGGTCCGCCACGGGTGGTACTGGACCGGCGACCTCGGTTACGTCGACGAGGACGGTCACGTCTACTTTGCCGGCCGCTCCGGCGACTGGATCCGGGTGGACGGTGAGAACATCTCGGCGCTGCACGCAGAGCGGGTGCTGCGGCGGCATCCGGCGATCCTCGCGGCCGGTGTGTTCGCCGTCCCCGATCCCCGCTCGGGGGACCAGGTGATGGCCGCGGTCGAGGTGCCCGCCGGCACCGCCTTCGCCGATCTGCGCCTGCCGGCCTTCCTCGCCGCGCAGGAGGACCTGGGCAGCAAGGGCACGCCCCGCTTCGTGCGGCTCTCCGCCGGCCTGCCGACGACGGGCTCGGGCAAGCTCCGGAAGAAGGAGATGCAGGCCGAGGGCTGGCGGACGTCCGATGCGGTGTACCGGTGGGTGGGCCGGGGCGGACCGTCCTACGAGCTCATGACCGACGACGACAAGGCCGCGCTGCGCGAGGAGTTCGCCGCCGCGGGCCGGCTGCGCTTCCTGCCCTGACGGGCGCTGAAGGCGAGGAGACCCATCGATGGATCTGCGGGAGACCCCCGCCCACCGGGCGCTGCGGGCAGAGCTCCGCTCGTACTTCACCGGGCTGCTGCCCGAGGACGAGCGTCGCCGCGTGGGGGAGCAGGGAGTCGGCGGCCCGCGGTTCCGCGAGGTCGTCAAGCGGCTCGGCGACGACGGGTGGCTGGGCGTCGGCTGGCCGGTGGAGTACGGCGGCCAGGGCCGCTCGGTCGAGGAGCAGTACGTGTTCTTCGACGAGGTGCAGCGGGCCGGGCTGCCCTTCCCGTTCGTCACGGTGAACACCGTCGGCCCGACGTTGATGAGCCACGGCTCGCAGGCGCAGAAGCAGCGATACCTGCCCGGCATCCTCGCCGGCGACATCGTCTTCGCGATCGGCTACACCGAACCCGCCGCCGGCACCGACCTCGCGTCGCTGACCACCCGTGCGGTCCGCGACGGCGACGAGTTCGTCGTCGACGGGAGCAAGATCTTCACCAGTGGTGCGAACACCGCCGACTACGTGTGGCTGGCCTGCCGCACCGACCCGGAAGCGCCCAGGCACAAGGGCATCTCGATCGTCATCGTGCCCACCGACGACCCCGGCTTCTCGTGGAGCCCGATCCAGACCGTCGGCAGCCTGCTGGTCACGGCGACGTACTACAGCGGCATCCGCGTGCCGGCGGGCAACGTCGTCGGCGAGATCGACGGGGGCTGGGGTCTGCTGACCACACAGCTCAACCACGAGCGGATCGGGCTGGCCGCGCTGGGCGGCCGGATGATCGCCCTCTGGGAGCAGGTACGGGAGTGGGCTCGTGACAACGGCGCTGTCGACCTGCCCTGGGTGCAGGCCGACCTCGCCCGTACGTACGCCAGGCTCGAGGCGATGCGGTTGATGAACTGGAAGATGGCCAGCGCCGTCGCCCGGGGATCGCTGACCGGCGCCGACGCGGGCGCGGCCAAGGTCTACGGCACCGAGACGCACATCGAGGTCCAGCGTGTCCTCACCGGCATCCTCGGCGCCGCCGGGCGGATCCGCCCGGAGTCGCCCGGCGCGGTCCTTGCGGGCCAGGTGGAACAGCTCTCCCGGCAGGGCATCGTCAACACCTTCGGTGGCGGCGTCAACGAGATCCTGCGCGACATGGTCGCCACGCAGGGGCTCGGCCTGCCTCGGCCGCGGCGCACGGCATGAGCGCAACGGCGTTCGCACCGCGCGGGATGCGGCGGCCGTCGTTCACCCGCCCGCACATGGCCAGGCCGGCTAGGAAGGACGCGCACTGATGGACTTCACCCTGAGCGAGGAACTCCAGGCGGTCCGCGACCTGGCGCGCGAGATATTCACCGACCGGGCCACCCCGGCGCGTGCCCGTGCCGTCGAGACCGGGAAGAGCCGGATCGACGAGCAGCTCTGGGCGGAACTGGCCAAGGCCGGACTCGTCGGCGTCGCCGTGCCCGAGGCCGACGGCGGCGCCGGCCTCGGACTCGGCGGGCTGTGCGTGCTGCTGGAGGAGCAGGGCCGCGTCGTCGCCCCGGTCCCGCTGTGGCCGGCCGTCGTCGCGGCGCTCGCCGTCGCCGCGCACGGCAGTCCTGAACAGCGGGGCAGGCTGCTCCCCGGCGCGGTCGACGGCTCTCTTCGGCTGACCGTCGCGCTGGAGGAGTTCGACGGTACGGAACCGGCACGACCGGGCTGCACCGCGAAGCCCGACGGCGAACGCTGGAGGCTGAGTGGCACCAAGGCCGTCGTCCCCTCGCCGTTCGGCGCCACCGCGGCGTTGGTCTCCGCCGACACGGAGCAGGGCCCTGGGTTGTTCCTCGTGGCGGCCGACGCAGACGGGGCGCAGTGGGAGGCGGCGGAGACCACCACCCACGACCGCAGCGGTCACCTCCACCTCGACGCAGTGGTGGCCGAGTCGCTGGCTCTCCCCGGCACCGGTGTCCTACAAACGGTGCTGGAGCAGGCCTCGGTCGCGGTGGCCGCGCTGCAGCTCGGGGTCGCCGAGGGCGCGCTGAGCCATGCGGCGACCTACGTCCGCGAGCGCGAACAGTTCGGCCGGCCGCTGGGCACCTTCCAGGCGGTGCAGCACCAGCTCGCCGACTGCTACATCGAGCTCGACGCGCTCCGGGTCACGCTCTGGCAGGCCGTCACCGATCTCCGAGACGGCGAGCCCGCCCCCGCGGCAGCCGCACTCGTGGCTGCCTGGTGGGCCGGTGAGGGCGGGCTCAACGTGGTGCACCGCGTCCAGCACGTCCACGGCGGGATCGGGGTGGACACCGACTACCCGGTGCACCGGCACTTCCTGTGGGGAAAGCAGCTGGCCGGCACGCTCGGCGGGCCGAGCGCCGTCGTGGCCCGCCTTGGCGCCGTGCTGGCCGCCGGCACGGGCTCGCGATGACCGCTCCGGTCGGTCGCGATGCGACGTCCGCAGGCGCCCACCAGTAGTCCGGTAGTCCGGTACGAGGAGGAATGTGATGACAGCGGCGCACGCCCGCGCGGCAGGGGACTGGCGGGGCCAGGAACTGGGGACCCGCGCGGTGTCCTACGACGAGCGGGACGCGATCCTCTACGCCCTCGCCGTGGGAGCGACCCCCCAGGAGCTGGACCTCGTCTTCGAGGAACGGCTGCGGGTGCTGCCGACCTTCGCCCTGACACTCGCGCAGTGGGCGCCGGACGCGCTCGGCAGTCAGGCTGCGTTCGACGTCCGGACGGCGGTGCACGGCAGCCAGCGGCTGGAGGTGCTGGCGCCCCTGCCGCGCGCCGGCCGGCTGGAGCTGACTGCCCGCGTCGGTGACGTGTGGGACAAGGGCACGGCCGCGGTCTTCGAGGTGGTCGTGGAGAGCGAGGCGTTCGTCGCCACCTGGTCACTGTTCGCTCCGGGCTGCGGCGGATTCGGCGGTGAGCGGGGCCCGTCGAGCCCGGGACGGCCTGACACGCCGGCCGGTCTGCGGACCGAGGTCGTCACGGCCGCCAACCAGGCGGCGCTCTACCGGCTGCTCGGTGACCGGCACCACATGCACATCGACCCTGACGCCGCGCAGGCCGCGGGTCAGCCGCGGCCGTTCCTGCACGGCCTGTGCACGCTGGCCGCGACCACGCTGGAGCTGGCCCGCTCGCTGGGCACGCACCCGGCCGACCTCGTGGAGCTGGACGGCCGGTTCAGTGCACCCGTCTTCCCGGGTGACCGCCTCGGGGTGACCGCCTGGCCGGACGGCCGTACCGCCTCCTTCGAGGTCACCGACGGCGAGCGCCCGGTGGTGTCCGGCGGCCGGGTCCGCTTCCGCTGACCACCGGTCCGGCCGCGGCCGCCGCGACGGCCGCGGGCAGACCGCGAGAACCGGGTCAGGAGCGCGTGGCGAGGTACCGGGCCGGCAGCTCACCGCCACCGTGCACGGCCAGGTCCGAGCCGGTCACGTAGCCGGCCAGATCACTGGCGAGGTACAGGCAGGTCCGTGCGATGTCCGCCGGCACGGCCATGCGCTGCATGGGGATCACGGCGGCCACCGCGACGCCGCCGTCCTCGCCGTAGACCGACGCCGCGGACTCGGTGCGGATCAGGCCGGTGGTGATGTGGTTGACGCGGACCTTCGGGGCCCATTCCAGGGCCAGCGCCCGGGTGAGCGCGAGCAGTCCAGCCTTCGCCGCGGTGTAGGCCGCCGTGCCCGGCTGCGGGTCGTGCGCCGAGACGCTGCCGATGTTGACGATCGCGCCGCCCGAGTCCTGCAGCTGCATCACCGCGTTCGCCGCCTGGGCGACGTAGAAGGGCCCGAGCAGGTTCAGCGCCACGATCTTCTCGACGAAGCGCGGCGAGACCGTCGCCGCGTCGGCGTCCGGTGAGCCACCGGCGTTGTTGACCAGCACGTCGAGCCGGCCGAACCGGTCGACGGTCGCCTGCACGAGCGCGGTGGCCTGGTCGGCCTCCCGGACGTCCGTGGGGACGAAGACGGCCTCACGTCCTCCGCCTTCCGGCAGTCGCTCGGGCTCGGCGCGCCCGCACACCACGACATCCGCACCAGCAGCGAGGAAGGCCTCGGCGATCTCACGGCCGATACCCTTCGTGCCGCCGGTGACCAGCACCGTCCGTCCCGAGAAGTTCAGCGCTGCGCTCATGTCCGTCCTCGTCGTCGATGGCTGACCGCAGGGTAGGAACTCGCACCGGGGCCCGACGTCGATCTCTCGGTCAGCGGGATACCGACCACGGCCGGCCTCGCGCCCCGTCAGGATCCCGATCGGCGAACGGACCGTGCCCGTGGCGGACGTCGTACCGATCAGTGGGATGGATCACGCCTCCGGTCGTCGAGCTTGCTTCGCTTGGCGCCCGGACGCAGAGCCTGAGGCTCGCGAGCGGGCCCGGTCGAGGCTCGCACCGCGGCAGCACGGTGTCCGGAGCCGGGAGATCCGCGGTCACCCGTCCGCGCCCGTACCCGACGAGGTAGAAGGAAGGAGGGCGCGATGGGCCGCACCCTGCTGAAGAGAGCGGGCGAGCTCGCGGCGGTGCTGCTGATCGTCAGCTTCGGCACGTTCATGCTCGTGTCACTGCTGCCCAACGATCCGGCGGTGGTGATCCTGGGGGAGGGGCGCGAACCGGCGGAGTACGCGGCAGTCCGCGAGGACCTGGGGCTGGACGACCCGCTGCCGGTGCGGTACGTCGACTGGCTGGGCTCGGCGGTCACCGGCGATCTGGGGGAGAGCGTCGTTCCGCCGTACTCCGACGTGCTGGACCGGGTTGCCGCCGCCCTGCCGGTGAGCGTGGAACTCGCCGTGCTCGGCCTGGGTATGGCGCTGGTCTTCTCGATCCCACTGGCGATGTGGTCGGCGTACCGGGCCGGGGGCCGGGCCGACCGGATCATCAGCGCCAGCGCCTTCGGCGTCCTGTCGGTGCCGAGCTTCCTGGCGGGCCTGCTGGTCATCATGGTCTTCGCCAACCAGCTCGGCTGGTTCCCGCGGGCGCAGTGGGTGCGGATCAGCGACAGCCTGGGGGACAACCTGTACCACGCCTTCCTCCCGGCGCTGGTGATCGCGCTGGCCGAGACGGCACTGTTCACCCGCATCCTGCGCAACGACCTGATCACCACGCTGCAAGAGGACTTCATCCTCGCCGCCAAGGCCAAGGGCATGTCGGCGCGACACATCCTGCTCAGCGATGCCCTGCGCCCCTCGTCGTTCTCCATGGTCACCCTGCTGGGGATCAGTCTCGGGCGGCTGATCGGCAGCACCGTGATCGTCGAGTACCTCTTCGCCCTCCCCGGAATGGGGTCGCTCGTCATCGGTGCGGCCAACACCGGCGACTTCACGATGGTGCAGGGAGCGGTCCTGGTCATCGCGGTGATCTACGTGCTCACCAACCTGCTGATCGACCTCTCCTACGGCGTCCTCGACCCACGGATCAGGAGGGCCCATGTCTGAGCTCACCCAGGTGTCCACGCCTCCTGCCTACGGTCAGGCGGTGGACGCGGCCGTGTCCTCGCCCCCCGGACGCCGACGGCGCCGCTCGGGGTCACCGTGGGGTGCGGCGGCGCTCGCTGTGCTCGGTGTCGCGGGGATCGCGGTCGGCGTGGCGGCGCTGCGAGGCGCCAACGGCTGGCTGCAGCTGGCCGTCATCGTGGCCGGCCTCGGCCTCGCCTACGCCGGGGTCGGGCGGCTGCTCCGGCGCCGCTTCGGTGCGGGCTTCGACCTGATGTCCTGGTTGTGCGCCGGTTGGCTGGTGCTCCTGGTGCTGGCCGCGCTGCTCGCGCCGGTGCTGCCCCTGGGCGAGCACCAGGATCTTGCGAGCACCCTCGACGCGCCGGTCTTCGCCCGGCCGGACCTGTTCTCGGAGTACCCCCTCGGCACCAACAACTTCGGTCTCGACCTGCTCTCCCGGGTCCTGCACGGGGCGCGCGCATCGCTCATCGTGGCGCTGGGTGCGGTCGCTATCGGGCTGGTCGTGGGTGCGGCGCTGGGGATCGTGTCGGGCTTCTTCCGCAAGGCCACCGACGCGGTGATCGGCGTCCTCACCAACTCGCTGCTCGCGGTGCCCCCGCTGATCCTGCTGATCGCGCTGGCGACCGTCCTGGACCCGAGCCTGCGCAACCTGGCGTTCGCGCTGGCGCTGCTGGCGCTGCCCAGCGTCGTCCGCATCGCCCGGGCCAGCACGATGACGTTCGTGCAGCGCGAGTTCGTGCTGGCGGCTCGCGCGATGGGGGCGAGCCGGATGCGGGTCATGACCCGCGAGTTGCTGCCCAACGTCATGCTGCCGCTGCTCTCGTACGCCATGGTGATGATCTCGGTGCTGATCGTCGCCGAGGCGTCGCTGAGCTTCCTCGGCCTGGGGATCCAGCCCCCGGACCCGTCCTGGGGCAACATGATCGCCGAGGGTGAGGGCGACGCCTTCGAGCAGCACCCGCACATCGTCCTCGTGCCGGGCCTCGTGCTGTTCCTGACCGTGTTCTCGTTGAACCTGCTTGGGGAGAAGGCGCGCAAGCGCTTCGACCCGCGCCAGGCGAAGCTCTGAGGAGTGTCATGAGCTCCACCTCTGCCGTGCTGCAGGAACGGTCCACCGAGCCGGGGGCGCCGGTGCTGGTCGTCGACGATCTCCGGACGCAGATCCACACGCCGCGGGGCGACGTGCAGGCCGTCGACGGCATCTCCTTCACGCTGGGTCGCGGGGAGACGCTGGGGATCGTCGGCGAATCCGGTTCCGGGAAGTCGGTGCTCGGTCGCACGATCATGGGCCTGTACACCACCGGGCCGACGATGACCATCACCGGCCGGGTGCTCATCGCCGGCAAGGACGTGCACGCGCTGAGCACCACCGCGTTGCGCGACCTGTGGGGCGGCGACGTCGGCATGGTGTTCCAGGACCCGATGACCGCGCTCAACCCGGTCAAGAAGGTCGGCGTGCACCTCACCGAGAGCCTGCGCAAGCACCGGGGGATGAACCGGGCCCAGGCCGCGGCGCACGCCGCGGAACTGCTGAACCTGGTCGGCATCCCGGAACCGCGGCGCCGGCTCGACCAGTACCCCCACGAGCTCTCCGGCGGCATGCGGCAACGGGTGGTGATCGCGATGGCGCTGGCCAACGAGCCGGCGCTGCTGATCGCCGACGAGCCGACCACGGCACTCGACGTGACCGTGCAGAAGCAGATCCTCGACCTGCTGGAGCGGCTGCAGGACGAGCTGGGGATGGCGATCATGCTGATCAGCCACAACCTCGGTGTCGTCGCCGGCCGGGCCGACCGGGTAGCGGTGATGTACGCAGGGCGGGTGGCGGAGACGGCGGACGCGGCGACGTTGTTCGACGTGCCGCACCACCCCTACACCGAGGCGCTGCTCGAAGCGATCCCGCGGCTGCACCAGCCGCCGCACGTCCGTCTGGCGGCGATCGACGGCGCGCCGCCCAACATGATCGCCCCCCCGGTCGGCTGCCGGTTCGCGCCCCGGTGCCGCTACGCGCAGCCCGACTGCACAGCGGCCCCCCCGGTTCTGGACGCCGCCCTGGTCCGGGGTGTCGCCGACCCGCGGCACTCCTTCGCCTGTTACCACCCCGTCAACGCAGGAGGACAGTGATGGCCGGGAGTGGAGTCGCGCACCTGCGGCCGGAGACCGAGCGCGTCCTCGCGGTCGAGGACCTCGTGGTGCAGTTCCCCGCGAAGGGTGGTCACACGGTGCACGCGGTCTCGGGCATCAGCTTCGACCTGCTCGACGGGGAGACCCTGGGGATCCTGGGCGAGTCCGGGTGCGGCAAGTCCAGTGCCGGACGCGCGGTGATGCAGCTGCCGCCGCCGACCTCCGGATCGGTGCGGCTGGGCGATGAGGAGCTGACCGGGGTGACGGCGCAGACCGTCCGGGAGCGCCGGGCCAGGATGCAGATGATCTTCCAGGACCCGGTGTCCTCGCTCAACCCCCGCCGCAAGGTCAAGGACCTCGTGGCCGAGGGGCCGAGGATCTGGGGCAGGGAGGTCACCCGCGAGCAGATCGAGGTCGTGCTGCGCGCGGTGGGTCTCGACCCCGCGGTGGTGTGGGAGCGCCGGCCGCACGAGCTGTCCGGCGGGCAGTGTCAGCGGCTCTGCATCGCCCGGGCGCTGATGCTCGATCCGCAGGTGCTGATCTGCGACGAGCCGGTGTCGAGCCTCGACGTCTCGGTGCAGGCGCAGATCCTCAACCTGCTCGAGGACACGAAGAAGCGCTACGGCTTGAGCATGGTGTTCATCGCGCACGACCTCGCGGTCGTCAAGAACATCAGCGACCGCATCATGATCATGTACCTCGGCAAGGTGTGCGAGGTGGTGCCGGCCGGTGACCTGGCCGAGCGCGCCCTGCACCCCTACACGCGGCTGCTGCTGGAGTCGGTGCCGGAGGCGACCGCCTCGGAGACCGCGATCGGGGGCGCGCAGCGGGCCGGCGGAGAGCTCCCCTCGCCGCTGAACCCGCCCAGCGGCTGCCGGTTCCGCCCCCGTTGCCCGCTGGCCACCGAGGAGTGCGCGACCGTCGAGCCCCAGCTGCGGCAGGTCGGTGAGGGGCACTTCCTGGCCTGCCACAACTCCGGCCCCGGCGCCTCCGCCGCGGCCTGATCCACCACCGGTAGCGACTCCCCTCCCACAGCGGTGCCCCGGCCGAGCTCGGCCGGGGCACCGCTCGTTCCTGGGAGCGGTCCGGGGCGCGCCCAGCAGGAGGGAGGTCGTCGCGGACCCCCGGCGCGGCCCGATGCCCACCTGTGATTCCACTCACCGAGATGGGGCCCGTGCCGGGCTCGTCCCGTTGCTTCGCTGGGGCAACCAGCCACCCATGGGCATCCGGTCGGTGGCGCGTGACCGTCCTGTTGGAGGAACTACGTGACAAGATCATTGCTGTCCGCGCGTCTCGTCGCCACCATCGGTGCCGGTGCCCTCGTGCTGTCCGCGTGCGGAGGCAACGGCGGAAGCGGATCGGCGGGCACCGCGAGCGCGGAATCGCCCGAGCCGACGATCGGGGTCATCGGCGACCAGCAGGACTGCGGCGAGCCGGTCGAGGGGGGCACGCTGACCCTGGCCGACTTCGCCGAGGCGCGAAGCCTCAACCCGGCCGAGACGATCGCCACCGGCTACTCGGGGGGCACGGCACTGGCGGCCGTGTACGACGTCCTCGTGCACTACGACCCGGAGACCCAGGAGTTCGAGCCGCACCTGGCCGAGGACGTGACGTCCAACGAGGACTTCACGCAGTGGACGGTCACCCTCCGCGACGGGGTCACCTTCAGCGACGGGACACCGCTGAACGCGCAGGCCGTCGTCGACAGCGTGAACTGGTATCTCGGCAACCGCGGCTTCGACGCCGCGGTCATCGCCCCCAACCTGGGCGGAGTCCGGGCGGAGGACGACCGGACCGTCGTCTTCGACCTCAACACGCCGTGGGCCACGTTCCCGGCCATGCTGGGCCAGGCGGTCGGCATGATCGTCGCGCCGGCCGCCATCGCAGGTCAGGAGTTCCAGCCGATCGGGGCCGGGCCGTTCACGCTGGCCGACTACGCCCCGCAGGAAGAGCTGGTGCTCGACGCCCGGGACGACTACTGGGGCGGAGACCTGCCTCTCGACCAGCTGCGGTTCGTCTGGCTCAACAACGATGACGCCCGGTTCGAGACCCTCGAGGCCGACGGCGCGGACGTCACGGTGCTGCGGGATCCCGCGGTGGTCCAGCGGGCGCGGGACGCGGGGTACTCGGGGTACCTGACGGTGCAGAACCTCGGCAACGTGGTCATGCTGAACAACGCCGAAGGGCGGCCGGCCGCCGACCCGCGGGTGCGGCAGGCCATCGCCCTCGCCACCGATCCCGCCGTCCTCGACCAGCGGGTTTACGGAGGTGTGGACATCGCGAGCAAGGCGCTGTTCTCGGACCTCTCCCGGTGGCACTCGCCGGACGTCGAGGTGGTGCCGAACGAGGTGGAGGAGGCGCGCGCCCTCGTCGAGGAGGCCAAGGCCGACGGCTTCGACGGGACCATCGGTTACCTCGGCAATGCCTCCCCGGCCGGCCGGGACCAGGCGCTGGCGGTGCAGGCCATGCTCGAGAACGCCGGATTCACCGTGGAGACCGAGCTGCTGCAGACGACGGCGGACATCATCCAGCGCGTGTTCGTCAGCCGGGACTACGACATGTCCCAGTCGGGCCTGTCGGTCTCGGAGGAAGACCCGTTCCAGCGGCTCTACACCAGCTTCCACAGCCAGTCCCAGTCCAACGCCAGCGGGTACGCCAGTCCGGAGATGGACGCGCTGATCACCGAGCTCCAGGGCACTCAGGGGGACGACCGCCAGGAGGTCGTCACCCGCATCGAGGAGCTCTACCAGGAGGACGTGCCGGTGCTCCCGCTGTCCCCGGTCACCCCGTTCGTGCCCTGGCAGGACGACGTGCACGGCATCCAGCCGATCAACGAGGGGATGCTCCTGTTCGACGAGGCCTGGATCGGGGAGTGCTCCTGATCGAGCCACGAACCCAGCGCGTCGGCGGAGCCGGACGGCCGGGCCTGACCCCCGTCCTCTGACTCCCGCCCACGCGGGCACGGGCCGGCTGCGTGCGACCGCTCGCAGCCGGCCCGTGGCCGTTCGGACCTGGGACCCGCCCGTCCCGCCCACCGGGAGAGCCACCGTGACGCAGGGCACCTGGCCCTACCGTGCCATCGGCGCAGCGATGGACGCCCGGACGGATCCCACAGCAGAGGTGAGGCAGATGACAGCGGAGCCGAACGACGCGATCGCCACCGCAGCGCGCATCCGGAGCGGCGAGATCTCCGTCCGTGAGGTGGTGGAGGAGGCCATCCGCCGGATCGAGAAGTACGACCCCGGACTCAACGCGGTGGTGGCCACCCGCTTCGACGAGGCGCTGGCGGAGGTCGACCGCGGTCTGCCCGACGGTCCGCTCCGCGGCGTGCCCACCCTGGTCAAGGACCTCGACGCCGACGTCGCCGGACTGCCGCGGACGGGGGGCAGCCGGCTCTTCGCCGAGGCCCGCGCCACCCGGGACAGCGAGGTGGTGGCGCGCTACCGGCGCGCCGGCATGGTCGTCCTCGGCATGACGAACAGCCCGGAGCTCGGCAAGAACGCCAGCACCGAGCCGGTGCTCCACGGTCCGGCGCGCAACCCCTGGAACCCCGCGTACTCCACCGGCGGGTCGAGCGGGGGGTCGGCGGCAGCCGTGGCCGCCGGCATGGTGCCGGTCGCGCACGGCAGCGACGGCGGCGGGTCCATCCGGATCCCGGCGTCCATGTGCGGCCTGTTCGGTCTCAAGCCCAGCCGCGGCCGCGTGCCGACCTGGCCCTACTCCGGTGCCCTGGCCTCCCCGGTCACGGCCCACCACGCGGTGACCAGGACCGTCCGGGACAGCGCCCTGCTGTTGGACATCGTCGCCGGGCCCGTTCCGGGGGACGCGCTGGGCGCACCCACCCCGGACCGGTCCTTCCTCGAGCAGGTGGCTCGGCCTCCCGGCCGGCTGCGGATCGGCTGGGCCACCGCCGTTCCGGGCGGCATCCCGGTCCACCCGGACTGCGCTGCCGCCGTCGAGCGCGCCGCCACCGTCTGCCGGGACCTCGGGCACGCGGTCGCCGAGGTGACCCTGGACTACGACCCCGCCCAGGTCATGGCCGCATCGGGCACGATCATGGCGGCGAGCCTCGTGTCGACCGTCGACCGGCGGTCGGCCGAGCTGGGTCGGCAACTGCGGGACGACGACCTCGAGCCGTTCACCCGGGTGCTGCTCGAGCACGGCCGGACGATCAGCGGGGTCCAGGTGGTCGAGGCGCTCCGTGCCGCCCAGGAGGCCGGCTGGCGGCTGGGCCGGCAGTTCGCCGACCACGACCTGCTGCTCCTGCCGACGGTCGCCCAGCCGGTGCCGCTGCTGGGTACCCTCGACACCACGCGGCCCGAGACGATCTACGAGCACGGCACCACGTTCTCGCTGTGCACCAGCGTGTTCAACGTCACTGGCCTGCCGGCGATGTCGGTGCCCTTCGGCACCGACGGTGCCGGCCTCCCGGTGGGTGCCCAGTTCGTCACCGACCTGGGCGGGGAGGGGCTGCTGCTGAGGCTGGCCGGTCAGCTGGAGCAGGCCGCGCCGTGGCCCCTCCAAGCCCCGGGCTACGCACAGGGATGACGCTGCTGGACGTCGGCGCCGTGGCACTGCTGGTTTTCACGGTGGCCGCGGCGGCTCAGGCGGTGACGGGATTCGGGCTCGCGCTGGTCGCCGTCCCCCTGATGGCCGTGATCATCGACCCGGTCGCGGCCGTGGTGGTCACAACCATGGTCGGCCTGGTGCTGACCGGTCTCGCCTCGTACCGGGAGCGCCAGCACGTGGAGGCCCCGGTCGCCGCGCGGCTCACCGGGGCGGCCCTGCTGGGCATGCCCCTGGGGCTGCTGACCCTGACGCTGCTGGACGAGCGGTCCCTGGAACTGGTGATCGCCGTCGGTCTGCTGCTGCTCGTCGGTCTGCTCCTCGTCCGGGTCCCGCTACCTGCCGGCGCGGTCACCCAGTACGGCGCCGGCGTGGTCAGCGGGATGCTGCTGACCTCGACGGGCATGAACGGGCCCCCGGTGGTCCTCTCCCTCCAGGCACTGCACCTGCCGCCCCGCCGCTTCCGCGGGACGCTGCAGGTGGTGTTCTGCGCGCAGGACCTGGTGGCCGTGGTCGCGTTCGTCGCACTCGGCCACGTCGACCCGGTGATCGCCACGGCCGTGCTCGCCGGTGTCGCAGGGGTCCCGGCGGGGTGGTGGGTCGGTGACCGCCTGTTCGGCCTGCTCCCGCCCGAGCGCTTTCGGGGCGTGGTGCTCTCGACGTTGACCGTGACCGCGCTCGTCGCTCTCTCGGCGGCGGTGGCCTGACCCGCGCGGGCGGGACGGTGCCCGGCCCGCCCGCACGCGTCCCCCGGCACGACCGCACCGCGGGAGGAGCGGTGCTCACGGCGGCACGGTGCCCGGTGGGGTCATCCCGACCGGGCGTCGGCTCCCGCTGCCGGCAGCGGCCTGGTGGGCCACTCGAGCAGCCGGGCGCCGAGCACCGCCGCCTGCAGGGCGAAGCGCTGGTCGGGCCGGGCCACGCCGTGCCCGGTCAGCTGGGCCACGCGGGCCAGCCGGTAGGTGACGGTGCGGACCGAGACGTGCAGCCGCCGCGCGGCCTCGGTGGCCACGCCGCCGGCGTCGAAGTACTCGTGCAGGGTCTCGAGCAGGACCTGCGGGCCGCCGCGGACCTGGCTCAGCGGGCCGAGGACGTCGCGGACGAGGTCCACGATCGCCATCTGGTCGCGGCCGAGCACCCGGTACACCAGCAGCTCGCGGGCGTGCACCACGTCGTCGTCCAGGCCCAGCCGGTCGGCGAAGGCCAGCGCCTCGCGGGCCTCCTCGTAGCTGCGGGGCACGCCCCAGACCCCGGGGAACGCCCGCCCGGCGGCCACCCGCCAGCGGCCGGGGACCCGCAGTCGCCGGAGATCCTGCTGCAGGAGGACGCCGATGTCCGCGCCGCGCGCCGTGACCTCCGGTGGCGCGGTCCCGGCGGGCGTCCTGCCGGCGGGGACGAGGACGACGACGCGCCCGTCCTTCGTCGCCACCAGCACCTCACGGTCGCCGAACCGGTCGACCACAGCGCGTTCGAGCGCGGTAGCGGCGCGGTCGAGGTTGCCCTCGCCGTCGCGCGGAGCCACCAGCGCGACGTGGTGGGGCTTGCCCAGGTCGATGCCGAACGGTTCGGCGCGTTCGACCATCCGGGACACGTCGGCGTCCCCGCGGAGCAGGTCGTCGACGAACTCGGCCCGCACCGCCTCCTCCCGGCGGATGGCCTCGCGGCGTTCGGCCTGGTGACCGTCGACGAGCACGCCGACGGCGTCGTCGAGAACGCGCAGCACCGCCTCCGCGGCGGCGCGGACCTTCTCCGGGTCGTTCGAGCGCACGACGACGGGCAGTCGGCGCCACAGCCGCCAGGCCGCCGACAGGTACAGGTCGACCGCGCGGCGGGCTCCCACGCCCTGCGCGGCCGCGTGCCGGCCGAGCTCCCGGACGGCGTCGAGCTCCCACGCATCGGGACGCCGCCCGTGGATGGCGGCGTCGGCGAGCATCGGCAGGTACTCGCCGAGCAGGTCGACGGGCGCGTGCACGGCGCTCGCCGCCGACGTCGCCACCGCGGCCAGCCAGTCGTCGGGCGCAGCCTGCCCATCGGGCCGTCCGCCGGCCGCAGGTTGCCGGTTGCTCGTCATCTGCCCTCCTGGGACCGACCGGTCGAGCGGGGCGCCTTGCCCGCGGTCGGCAACGTCAGGATGCACCAGCTCTCCGACGCCGCCCCTGGTGGGTCGACGTCGCCGCGGGCATGGTCCGGATCAGCAGGAGGTGCACGGTGCTCAGCAGTCACGAACAGCGGATCTGGGACGACATCGAACGGTTCTGGGCCAGCGAGGCCGAGGAACCCGTCCTGCCGGGCCCCCAGCCGGCGCGACGGCGTGGATGCGACGCCTACGACCTGGACGACCTGGACGACCTGCCGGCCGCGGTGGTGGCCGGTGTCTGGATCGCGATCCTGTTGATCGTCTTCGGTGCCCCGGCGGCCGGCCTCGCGGTCGGCGCTACCACGGCGCTGGGCTGGATGCTGTGGCGGCACTGGCCACGGCAAGGCGGTGGCGACCGCGGGTCGGTCGCACGGTTTGGAGCTGAGGAGCCCTGGCTCCGGCGCCTGAGCAGAACTCAGCGGGGAAATCCTCGGGAGAAGGGCGGCGATGACCAGTCGCGGGCCGAGTAGCGGCGAGCGGGCGGGCGTCGGAGCTGTGGCGGTGGGGGAGACCGGGCACCGCGCGGGCGATCGCGGGCGGCCCGCCGAGCCGTGTCCGGCCTGCGGGCGGCCTTCAGGTGATGGGTTGCCGCCCTCCGGTGGCCGACCAGAGCCATCGGCGTCGTACACGCCGATGGATGTCGCGGCTACGACGACGGGCGGCTCCCGGTCCGCCGGACCCGCGGTCGCTCAGCACCGTTCGACAGGGAGCGAGCGTCGCTGTGGCGCCGTGCCCGCTGATCGGCCATTGAATGCCGGACGGGGGTCACCTGCTCGACGAGGACGGCGTGGTCGTCGACGAGCAGCCACTCCGGTGCCGATTCGTTCACCACCGATGCCCCAACTCCTGTGGCACCGTATCGGCGGGGTCATGCCAGGTCGGCGGACTGAGCGCGGCATCCATCCGGCGGAGCTCGTCGCGGTGCAGAGCGGCAAGCCGGCCGAGGAGCAGGTCGCCCCCGTCGGTGAGAGTCACGCGCACCACCCTCCTGTCGTCGGGGTCTGCGCAGCGCTGGACCAAGCCCTGACCCTGAGCCCGCGACACCAGCTCCACGACGCTGTGGTGCCGGAGTTGCAGGCGCTCGGCCAGCTCTCGGATCGTCGCCCACTCCCGGCCGGGAAATCCCTTGAGCGCCAGGAGCAGCTGGTACTGCTGTGGCGTGACGTCGTGGCTCCGGACGACCTCCTCGCTGAAGCGCAGGTACCGTCGGATGGCGAAGCGGAAGCGGGCGAGCGCCTCGAAGTCCTCCTTGGTCAGGGGCTCCTCGAGTGAGGCGACGTCCTCTGGCAGGTCAGCTGGCGGGGCACCATGTGGCCCCGTGCCGGTGGCCATGGATGAAGGATGGCGAACGACGTCGGCGCTCATCGACTCGTTGCGGACCTGATCACGTCGAGGTAGTCGGCATAGGTCGCGACGACGTCCTCGAGTTCGACCACGTCAGGGAAGTCGGCGACGTCCTGGTGCTCGAGGAGGTAGGCGACGGTTCGTCGCACCAGGACTTCCTCGTCGTCCTCCCGGACGCCCAGGTCGTCCAGGATGCCGGGAGAGAGGTTGGACCAGGACTCGGCCGTCTCCTCGCGCCGGCTCATGCGGACGACGAACTGGTGCTCGCCCTGCGGCTCGATGGCGAGGACGTCGGTCATGCCGATCGATCTTCCCTTCGGACGGTGGCCCGGCGGAGCGGTCCAGTCACCTTGGTTCTCGCGGTCGCCCCAGGGCGCCGGTCATTCATCGCAATACGATATACGTCCGATCTCGGAGCCGCTCGCCGCGAGCGTGGCATGACCCTCGACGATGACTCGATCACGAGCCGGACGGCCGCCGTGATCGCGTCGGTCCGGCTTTCTCGGGTGTGCCGCGTGGGCGACCGGTTCCGCGACGCAGAGGTCGAGCGCGTCGTCGACGTGCGGGTGGTTCGCCGGGAGCTGCACCAGACCCGGTGTCCGGACCGGCGCTGCGTCCGCGTCGTCGGCGAGGCGTCCGGGGGCTCGGGCGAGCTGCCGGTCATGACCCCCGTCGCGTGATCTGCACGCGCCACCGCAGAGGCCCTTCCTCCAGGTAGACCCAGCCGTAGTCGGTGTACATCCGACGCCTGGTGAAGGCCGCCCGCAGCCTGCCGAGGTGACGACTCGAGCGGACCTCGACCTCTTCCCCGACTCGCAGGCGCGTGAGACGGTCCAGTACGGCCGGTGCCTCGTCCTCCCGGAACGGCATCCGGTCCACGTCGACCACAGACCCCTCCGTCAGGACGAACCAGTCGTGAGAGCGTCGTGGCTGCCGCAGGTCCTCGATGCACGCGTCGGTCATGGCAGCGACCACTGCTTGCTCGGCGTGCAGGTGCTCGGCCAGTACACGGCGGAGCCCGAGCAGGAGCGGAACCGGGTCGGCATCCCGCTGCGGGGAGCCGCCGTTCGCGACTCGTGCCAGCTCGTCGATCAGGTCTCGCAGTCGACGATGGTCGTGGGTCAGCGCCGGGACGTGATCGGCTGACGGCGTGCCCGCGATGAGCGGGTAGAGCAGGCTCTCGGTGTGCACCGCTTCATCGATGACCTCGCAGCGCAGGTAGGTGACCAAGGACTCCAGCTCCGGGACGTGGGGTCGTCCCGAGTCGGCTGCCGTGAGGGCGCGGTGCACACGCCGGTCCACCTCCTCGAGAAGGCCGGCGTGTTCGTCGGCCAGGCGACGTCCCGACCTCGTCCGAGTCATCGCAGATCCCTCCGCGGTCGATGTGTCAGTTCCAGGTGGAGACGCTCATCGGTCGTCTCGGACCTGCCGAGCCAGGTACTCCCGGAGCACGACGGCGTTGTTGTGCTCCGGGTCGCGGGCGGCGTACAGCAGGAGGACGTCACGTTTCCGCGCGGCATCGCGCAGCGGCAGCCAGGCATCGCGGTGCGCGTCGAGCTCGGCCGTGTACCGGCGTCGGAACTCGGCCCATCGTGTGACGTCGTGCCCGAACCACCGACGCAGCTCGTCGCTGGGTGCGACATCCGGCAACCAGCCGCTCAGTGGCAGGCTCCGCTTCGCCACGCCCCGTGGCCACAGTCGGTCGACGAGGTATCGGCGCCCTCGGTCGGTGCGCTTGAGCTCGTGCACGCGGACGGTCCGGATCAACGCCGGCCTACCTGGGGCGAACGGTCGGTGATGATGAGCTGCGCGTGGCCGTCGGCCAGTTCGTCGGCCACGCCGGCCAGCACGGCCGAAGCATCCTGCGTGACGTCCGTCGCCTCCGGCAGGACGAGCGTGACGCTTCGGTGACCTTGCCGCTGCAACGCTCGGATGGTGCCGCGGAGCAGGTCGGCGCCCGCCCTGTCGACACGACCGTGGACCCGGATGACAGCCCGATGGACGTCGACCGTCTCGGTGCAGGTCCAGCGCCGGGATGCGGTCGTCATGCGGACCGACCGGGGGAGCCGCACGTCGGGCAGCGCCGGGCGCGCGGATCGTCGGGAACGGAGCCGCACACGGGGCAGACATCGTTCAACCAGCAGGCAGGGTCTCCTCCCTGCTCGGTCGGGTGTGCCGCCGGATCACCGGTCGCGGCTGTGGGTGATCCGGACGTCGACGCGTCGGACATCGTGCTTCCTCCCTGGCGGCGGACCCGCTCGGCGACACGGCCGGCAGAACGTCTCGACATGCAACGCCCGCGTTCGACCGTCGAGATGAGAATATCGTGTCACGATAGTTTTGCCACGTGGTGAAGTGGACCCCGAGAGGAGCCGGTGGTAACCGCGAAGACCGGTCGCCGATGCGTCGCCGTACTGGGCCGATCCACGAGGTCAGGGGACCTCCTCACCGGCCGAGGCGACTTCGATGGTGATCGCCTCGCCGGTTCGGATCCGCAATCTGCCCGAGTGGGGGCAGGGAGGAAACGCACGTGGCCACATCCGGCGTCACCTGAGGTGGTGACCGGTGGCGGCCGTCCCGCGGCGCGGCGTCGACGGGCGTCGCGGGGTGGTCCGTGGCCGTGCACCGGTCCGTGGTCTCCGTGGCTGCGGGTCGGCATCGGCCGGATCGACGGCGACGAGATCGGCCAGGCTGGTCAGGTGCAGGCACCGGAGCACGGCGGGCCGCCCACCGGTGCGGATGACCAGTCGGGCGCCGCGCATGCGGCACCGGCGGTCGGTCCGGGCGAGCGCCGTGACCCCGGCGGCGCCGAGGAAGGTCACCTGCCCCAGGAAGACGACGAGTTCGCGGAGGCCGGGCTGGGTCGCCTGCGAGTGCAGGCAGAGGTCCAGCGCCGGGGCGGTGCAGGTGTCGACCTCGCCGGCGACCTCGACGACCACGCGGCCCGGGCGGGGGTCGGGGACGGTGGTGACCGACAGCAGCTGGTCGGTATCGGGTGCGGACCGGTGGACGGGGGAGTGCAGCACGGGGGCTCCAGGTGAACACAGGGACCTACCCGCCGGCGGACCGTGGGAGGGGGCGGTAGGCCGCCGACGGGTAGGGGCACGGGACGATCAGCGCAGCGGGTCGAGCGGCGCCAGCTCGGGTGGGGCCTCCCCCTTGAGCACGGTCTGGGCGACCAGCTGCCCGGTGAGGGGGCCGAGCACGATGCCCCACATGCCGTGGCCGCCGGCGACGAACACCCGCGGGGAGGCGGTGGCGCCGGCCAGCGGCAGACCGTCGGGGGTGCACGGCCGGGAGCCGACCCACTCGTTGCGCCGGTCGTCGAGGTCCACCGCGGTCAGGAAGGGGCGGACGGCATCGACGACGGCGGCGATGCGGCGGGGGTCCAGCGGCTCGTCGGGCCGGCGGAACTCCATCATCCCGGCCACCCGCAGCCGGCTGCCCAGCGGCGTGCAGGCCACCCGCTGGGCCGGGAAGTACAGCGGGCCGCGGGGCATCTGCTCCACCGGCACGCTGAAGCTGTAGCCGCGGCCGGCCTGCACCGGCTGCCGCACGCCGAACGGCCCGGCCAGCCGGCCGAGTTCGGCGCCGGTGGCGACCACGATGGCGTCGTGCCGCTGGTGCTCGCCGGTGGTCGTGACGACGGTCGCCCCGTCCATCCGGGCCTGCAGCGTCGCCACGTCGACGCCCTCGACCAGCTCGCCGCCGCGGGCGCGGACGGCCAGCGCCAGGGAGCGCACGTACTCGGGTGGGTGCAGGTAGCGCTGCCCGTGGAGCTGCACCGCCGCACCGACCTGGTCGGTGAGCGTCGGCTCCAGCGCACGGGCCTGCCGGGCGGTGATCGGGTCGAAGCGGACGTCCTGGCCGGTGTCGCGAATCCGCTCCAGCTCGGTGCGGAGGTGCCCGGCCTCCCGCTCGTGGCGGAAGCAGGCCAGGAATGAGGTCGCCCGGTGGGTCGGGGCCATCACGCCGCCGGCGGCCAGGACGTCGAAGGCTTCCAGCGCCCGCGCGTTGAGGGGTACGTAGGCGGCCATCCCGCGTCGCCACCGCCGCGCGGTGCTGTGCGCGACAAAGCCACCGAGGAAACGCAGCAGGGTGCGGTCGGCGCGCAGCGGCAGGTACACCGGCGAGCGCGGGCTGGTCACCGCCCGCAACCCATACCGCAGCACCGCCGGCTCCGGCAGGGGGGCGGTCAACGCCGGGGTCAGCCACCCGGCGTTGCCCCAGGAGGCGCCGGCGCCGACGGAGTCGCGCTCGTAGACGGTGACCTGTACGCCGGCCTCCTGCAGGAACCAGGCGCAGGAGAGGCCGACCATGCCGGCCCCGATCACGGCCACCTGCCGAGGGGAACCGGTCGGAACCGTCGGACCGTGCTGCAGGGGGGACATGCCCGCTCCTTCCCCGGCGGTCGCCGGGTCGAGATCGTCCGGGTCGTGGCCGGCGCGGGGCGCGCGCCGCCACCGGTCCGACGGCAGGGTCGGACCGGTGGTGCCCGGGCGGTGGATGGCTGTACGGGAGCCGTGCGGGACGCGCGGCGGCGGTGCGGGTCGCTCAGCGGGTCCGCTGGCAGGAGACGCAGCCCTCGGCGAACGGCCGGAACTCCAGTCGCTCGACGGGGATGGCGCGCCGGCAGTACGTGCAGACGCCGTAGGTGCCGTCGGCGATCCGGGCCAGGGCCGCATCGATTTCCCCGATCGTGCGCAGCAGGCCGGCCGCGCGGTTGACCGACACCGGGTCCGGCACCGAGGTGGCGATCTCGGCCAGGGCGAGCTCGCGCTGCCGGACGCAGTCGGCCCGCTGCGTCTCGAGCAGCTCCCGGAACGGCGCCCAGTCCGTGGCAGGGGCCGAGCTCCTGGTGGTGGCAGGGGTGAGGTGCGTGGTCATGCAGGTCTCCTGGGATGACGAGAAGCGCGTCCCCGGAGCGGGACGCGCACGGAACGAAAGCCGAGGACCCGGGGAGGGTCAGGCGCTCGCCGGTGGCGCCCGGTCCTGGCTGCGTCGCAGCACGTCCAGGCCGCGCAATCCGCGAGCTCGCAGGCTCATCGCCAGGGCCAGCAGTCCGCGGCCGGTCACCGGCGGCGGGCAGTGCACGGGTGATCCGGCGGGCACGACGGCGGCGGGCGGGCGGTCGGTCGGTGCGGTGCGCGCACGCACGTGGACCACCCCCTTCGTCTCGTCGTCGTCCGGTGCGGGGGCCGGGGAGACCGGCTGCCGGTGGTGCAGGTGGCCACCGGCGGCTTGCTCACCCGGTTCACGGCCTCCACGACCTGATGCCACCATGCCGGTCCACCGCCGTCCGGGGCACGGCAGTGCCCGGTCAACTCGATGCGCAAGGGCTTGCCGACGACCGGCAACGGGCGGGTGCGAGGCCGGCGACGCGGTGGTCACGGCTCGCCAGCCGGACGACAGCGGCCGCTCAGCGGGACCAGGCTTGTCCCACCGTCCGGGCGGACGGCTACTGGACCCGGCTGCGCCCGTCGGGCTCCGCCAGCCACGCCGAGTGGCCGCTGCGACGAGAGGGGACAGGGTTTCGTGAGGGTCATCGGGAGTTCGCCGGCCGAGGCGGTGCAGCGAGCGGTTGCGGCACTGGCCGCCGGACGGATGGTGGTGGTCGTCGACGACGCCGACCGGGAGAACGAGGGGGATCTCCTGGTCGCAGCGGAGCTGGTGACCGAGGAGCAGATGGCGTTCGTCGTCCGGCACACCACCGGCATCGTCTGCGCACCGATGAGCGCGGAGCGCTGTGCCGCGCTCCGGCTCCCGCAGATGGTCGCCGACAACACCGACGCCCACGGGACGGCCTTCACCGTCAGCGTGGACCACGTCGGCACGGGGACCGGGGTGTCGGCCGCCTGCCGCGCCCGGACGGTGCGGGCGCTGGCCGATCCGGCGACGCTGCCGGGCCAGCTGCGTCGGCCGGGGCACGTCTTCCCGCTGCGGGCGCGGGAGGGTGGCGTGCTCATCCGGGCCGGCCACACCGAGGCCGCGGTCGACCTGACCCGGATGGCCGGGTTGAGCGGGGTGGGCGTCATCGGTGAGATCACCGCCGACGACGGGACGATGCGATCGGGGACGTGCCTGCGGGACTTCGCGGCGCGGCACGAGCTGCCCGTCCTCGCCATCGCCGACCTGGTGCGGTACCGCCGGGCCACCGAGCGCCTGGTGGAGCCGGTCGGCAGCGCAGCCATGCCGACGGAGTTCGGCGCCTTCCGGGCGGCGGCCTACCGCAACACCCTCGACGGCACCGAGCACCTCGCGCTGGTCATGGGGGACGTCGCCGCCGCCGGCCGCAGCGACGCCGGCGTGCTGGTGCGGGTGCACAGCGAATGCCTCACCGGCGACATCCTGGGCAGCCTCCGGTGTGACTGCGGAGCCCAGCTCGAGCAGGCCCTGAAGGCGATCGCCGAGGAAGGTTGCGGCGTCGTCGTGTACCTGCGCGGTCACGAGGGGCGCGGCATCGGGCTGGGCCACAAGATCCGCGCCTATGCGCTGCAGGAGCAGGGTCTGGACACGGTGGACGCCAACACCGCCCAGGGGCTCCCGGTCGACTCCCGGAGCTACGGCGTGGGCGCGCAGATCCTCAGCGATCTCGGGGTCCGCCGGATCCGGCTGATCACCAACAACCCGGCCAAGTACGGGGGGATCGAGGGGCACGGGCTCGAGCTGGTCGACCGCGTCGCGTCGCCGACGGTCGAGACGCCGCACAACGTCCGCTACCTGCGGACCAAGCGTGAGCGCATGGGGCACGTCCTGGGAACCGAAGCAGTGCAGCCCGGCGGCTGGTCCGCGCAGGCGTGACCCGACACGCGCCCGGAAGCAGGTCCGGCCCGCTCAGTGAGATCAGGGCCGGCCCACCCGAGCGCGTGCGGGTAGGTGTTGGTCCGGGAAGGCAGACGCCCAGCGAGGGCGAGCGGCCGGGTCCGGACCCGACGCCGCCGTCCACCCACCACGCCACACGGAATCGTGACCGGCCGCGGTCGGATGCCTCGCGCCGTGCCGAGAGCAGAGAGGTCTGACGATGGACATCGTCGTTCTGGTCAAGCAGGTCCCCGACTCGGGGAGCGAGCGCTCCCTGGACGCCTCGGACAACACCGTGGCCCGGTCGAGCGCGGACAACGTCGTCAACGAGATCGACGAGTACGCGATCGAGGAGGCCCTGGTCCTCAAGGAGGCCCACGGCGGCGAGGTGACGGTGCTGACCGTCGGGCCCGAGTCGGCCGCCGACGCGATCCGCAAGGCGCTGTCGATGGGGGCGGACAAGGCCGTGCACGTGGTGGACGAGGCGATCCACGGCTCGTGCGCGGTGCAGACCTCGGCGGTGCTGGCCGCGGCGCTGGGGCAGCTGTCCTACGACATCGTGCTCTGCGGGGCGGAGTCCACCGACGGTCAGCTGTCGGTGATGCCGGCGCTGCTGGCCGAGCGGCTGGGCACCCCGCAGCTGTCCGGGGCGCGGAAGCTGACCGTCGAGGGCGGGGTGGCGAAGGTGGAGCGGCAGACCGACGGCGGGTACTGGGCGCTGGAGGCGCCGCTGCCGGCGATCGTGTCGACCTGGGACACCATCAACGAGCCGCGCTACCCCTCGTTCAAGGGGATCATGGCGGCCAAGAAGAAGCCGGTGGAGAAGAAGTCGCTGGCCGACCTGG
>NZ_QVQH01000015.1 GCF_003428645.1 Geodermatophilus marinus
GGGCTCAGCGCGTCCAGGGGTGCGGTGAGCTGCAGGTGCACCGCCACCGGCTCGGCGTCCACCGCCCAGGGGCGCAGCACCAGGTCGGCCAGCGCGGCCACCCGCAGCTGCCCGAGCGGGCGGGCGTCACCGGCGGCCCGCGCGGCGCGGGCGTGCGCGTCCAGGACACCGCGGCAGGCGCGGGCCAGCGGCCAGGGCAGCCGGGCGACCAGGTCGCCCATGCCGTCCCCGGCCGCACGAGCCTTCACATCGGCGGCGCGCTCGGCGTCGCGGCGGCGGCGCTCGGCCGGGTCGGCGTCGCGGGCGGTCAGTTCGCGGCGCACCGCCGCCCGCAGCCGGGACACCGACCAGTCGCCGGCGTGCGGCAGCACCGCGGCCTCGACCGCGGCGATGATCCGCGGGCCGGTGGCCCGGGCCGGCCAGCCCAGCTCGCGGGCGATGGCCCGGGCCCGCGGCCAGTCCAGCCGCCCGCCGGCCAGCGCCGCGCGGGTGGCCGGCAGCCGCTCGGTGAGCGTGAGCGCCTCGTCGGTGAGCACGGTGGCGGCGGTGCGCGAGCAGTTGAGGATGACCGCCAGCTCGTCGCCGAAGAACTCGCTGACCCCCTCGGGCGGGCCGGGCGCCCCGGCCGGGTCGGCGTCGGGGCCGGCGGCGCCCGGCGCTCCGGCCGGCCGGTCGTGCACCGCGGGCCGGTCGGCGGCCAGCGCCGCGACCAGCTCGACCTTCGGCCCGGCCAGCACCGCCTCGGCGGCGATCAGCTGCTGCAGCAGCCGGGCGTTCTCCGCGGCGTCCCGCCGCGGCGGCAGCCAGCCGGCCAGCGGCCCGGCCGGCAGCGGATCGGGGTCGGCCGGCTCCCACTCCGACGGGCGCGGGTCGAGCGGGGTCACCATCACCCCGACCTCGTACCGCGCCCCGATCGCCATGCCCGCACGCTAGGCCGGGGGTACGACAGAAACCGGCCGCTGACCAGCACCTTCCGGGGAATTCCGCGTCGTCCGGTCCCCGGCGCAGCGGGCGGGCAGCAGCGTCCGCGACCGCCGAGCAGCGGTGTGCGAGTGCGGCGGCCGGCCGCGAGAGCGGGCGCCGGCGGCGGACCTCAGCCGTCGATGGGCAGGCCGGTGTAGTTCTCCGCGAGCTCCCGCGCCGCGGCCTCCGACGAGCACACCCGCCGCAGCTGGGAGAGCTGCAGCTCGGCGTCGAAGTCGTCCCCGGAGGTGTGCAGCATCGAGGTCATCCACCAGGAGAAGTGGGTGCACCGCCAGACGCGGGCCAGCGCGCGGTCGGAGTAGGAGTCGACCAGGTCGGTCTCCTTCTCCTGCAGCAGCCGCACCAGCGCCGTGGCCAGCAGGGTGACGTCGGCGACGGCCAGGTTGAGGCCCTTGGCGCCGGTGGGGGGCACGATGTGCGCGGCGTCCCCGGCGAGGAACAGCCGGCCGCGGCGCATCGGGGCGCTGACGAACGAGCGCATCGGCAGGATCGACTTCTCGGTGACCGGGCCGCGGTTGACCGACCAGCCCTCGTGGGCGAAACGGGTGTCCAGCGCGTCCCAGATCCGGTCGTCGGACCAGTCCTCGATCTTCTCCGACGGGTCGACCTGCAGGTAGAGCCGCGACACCGTGGGCGAGCGCATCGAGTACAGCCCGAAGCCCTCGGGGTGCCAGGCGTAGATCAGCTCGTCGGTGGCGGGTGCGGCGTCGGCCAGGATGCCGAGCCACGCGTAGGGGTAGGTGCGCTCCCACACCCGCCCGCCGGCCTGCTGGACGACCGGCCGGGAGACGCCGTGGAAGCCGTCCGTGCCGGCCACCACGTCGCACTCGAGCACCTGGGCCGCGCCGTCGGCGTCGGTGAACCGGATCCGCGGCGACTCGCCGTCGACGTCCTCGACCTGCACGTCGGAGACCTCGAAGAGCAGGGGCGGGCCGCCGTCCAGCTGCGCCGCGATGAGGTCCTTGGTGACCTCGGTCTGCCCGTAGACCCACACCGTGCGGTCGCACAGCGCCGGGAAGTCGAGCTCGTGCCGGGTGCCCGGGTACTGCAGGTAGACGCCGTGGTGCTCCAGCCCCTCGCGGTGCAGCCGGTCGCCGAGCCCCGCGTCGGTCAGCGTGTCGACGGTGTGCTGCTCGAGGATGCCCGCCCGGATGCGGGCCTCGACGTACTCCCGCGACCGGTTCTCCAGCACCACCGAGTCGATGCCCTGCAGGTGCAGCAGCCGCGACAGCAGCAGGCCGGCCGGGCCGGCCCCGATGATCCCCACCTGTGTACGCACGGCCCGAGTGTGACCGCCGGGACGAGCCCGGGGCCACCGAGCTCTCCCGCTCAGCGGAAGTCCGGCCCCCGGGACAGCTCCCGCCCGATGCCGCGGGCGGCCACCTCGAGCACCGGGGCCAGCCGCGCGAGGTCGCGCCGGTGGCTGGGGACGACGATGCCCAGGGCCGCCGCGACCACGGGGGTGCCCCCGCGCTCGGCCCGGACGGGGACGGCGATCGACAGCGTCCCCAGCGACATCTCCTCCGCCGTCCGCGCGAACCCCCGGCGGCGGACCTCGCCGATCTCCCGCCGCAGCCGCCCCGGGTCGACGACCGTGTGCGGCGTCTCCCGGGTGAGGTGGCGCAGCACTGCCTCCACCACGTCGTCCGGCGCCGCGGCGAGCAGCACCTTGCCGACACCGGTGGCGTGCAGCGGGAGCCGGCTGCCCACCTGGCTGACCACGGGCACGGACTCGCGCCCGGAGATCCGCTCGACGTAGAGGGCGCAGCGACCGTCGCGCACCGCGAGGTGCACGGTGTCGCGGGTGGCGGTGTGCACGTCGAGCAGGAAGGGGGCGGCCACCTGGCGCAGCTCCAGCTGGACGGGGGCCAGCAGGCCGAGGTCCCAGAGCTTGCGGCCGATCTCGTAGCGGCCGTCGGGCCGGCGGGCCAGCGCCCCCCACCCGGTCAGCTCGCCGAGCAGCCGGTGCGCCGTCGACAGCGGGGTGCCCGTGCGCGCGGCGACCTCCGAGAGGGTCAGCCGGGGCGCATCGGCGTCGAAGGCGTCGAGGACGGCGAGCGCGCGGGCGGTCACCGACCGCCCCGCCGACGCACCGCCTCCGGCCACCACGACCTCGTTCCCACTGGCCGGAAGTCCCGGCTTGGGCAGCGTAACGCCCGGTCGTACGTTTCCCGGCATGACCGGGACCACAGCCGGCAGCCGGGTCGTCCTCCCGAGGTACCTGCGCGAGGACCCGTCGCTGCGCACCCCCGTCGGTTTCCCCGACTACCGCAGCACCGCGCTGCGCGCCCCGCTGCGGACGCCGGTCGACCTGCCGCACCGGTTGACCGAGACCACCGGCCCGGTGCTGGGCGAGGACCGCGTGCTGCCGCACGACGCCGACCTGACCTGGCGCAACGGCGGCGAGGCGGTGGGGCAGCGGATCCTCGTCCACGGCCGGGTGCTCGACAGCGACGGCCGCCCCGTGCCGGGCGCGCTGGTCGAGGTCTGGCAGGCCAACGCGGCCGGCCGGTACCGGCACGTCGTCGACAACTGGCCGGCGCCGCTGGACCCGCACTTCGACGGGCTGGGGCGCGTGGTCACCGACGGCCTGGGCCGCTACGAGTTCCTGACCGTCAAGCCCGGCGCCTACCCGTGGGGCAACCACCACAACGCCTGGCGGCCGGCGCACATCCACTTCAGCCTCTTCGGCCGGGCCTTCACCCAGCGCCTGGTCACCCAGATGTACTTCCCGGACGACCCGCTGTTCGGCCAGGACCCGATCTACAACGCGATCCCGGTGGCGGCGCGGCACCGCGCGGTCAGCCGGTTCTCCCTCGAGCGGACGCAGGACAACTGGGCGCTGGCCTTCCGGTGGGACATCGTGCTGCGCGGCCGGGAGCAGACCCCGTTCGAGACCGACGACGACGGAGATGTCGCGTGACCGTGGACCCCCTCGACGTGCCGCCGGACCCCCCCACGCCGTTCCAGCCCCGCTCGGGGCAGCGCGGCACCGGCTTCCTGACCGAGCCCTTCCGGCTGGGCACCACGCCGAGCGCGACCGTCGGCCCCTACCTGGCCATCGGCCTGACCTGGCCCGACGGCGTCTGGGCCGCCGCCGAGGGCGCCGAGGGCGGCATCTGGATCCGCGGCCGGGTGCTCGACGGCGCCGGGGAGGTCGTGCCCGACGCGATGGTGGAGACCTGGCAGGCCGACCCGGACGGCGGTTTCCCCTCGCGCGAGGACCCCCGCGGCGCGGCGCACCACCCCGGGTTCCGCGGCTACGCCCGGTCGCAGACGACCACCGGTGAGTACGCGGTCTTCACGCTCAAGCCGGGCCGGGTGCCCGACGGCGATGGGGGCCTGCAGGCGCCGCACGTCGACGTCAGCGTCTTCGCCCGGGGGCTGCTCGACCGCGTCGTCACCCGCGTCTACTTCGCCGACGAGGCCGAGGCCAACGCCGGGGACCCGGTGCTGGCCGCGCTGCCGGAGGACCGCCGCGGCACGCTGCTGGCCGTGCCCGCCGACGACGGGTACCGGCTGGACATCCACCTGCAGGGTGAGCGGGAGACGGTCTTCTTCGACCTGTAGGAAGAGGACCGTGACAGGTCTGTTCGCCGGCACCTTCGCCCGCGGCGGGGCGGCGGCCGCCGTCTCCGACGACGCCTGGTTCCGGGCCCTGCTCGCCGTCGAGGCCGCGCTCGCCCGCGCCGCCGCCCGCACCGGGCTGGTGCCGGCGACCGCCGCCGACGCGGTCACCGCGGCCTGCGCCGACCCCTCCCGCCTCGACCTCGCCACCGTGGTGGCGCGGGCGGCCGACGCCGGCAACCCGGTGCCGCCGCTGGTGCGGGCGCTGCTGGAGGCGGTCGGCGGGCAGCACGCGCGGGCGGTGCACGTCGGTGCGACCAGCCAGGACGTCCTGGACACCGCCCTGGTGCTGCTCGCCCGCGACGCGGTCGGGGCGGTCGACGCCGACCTGGCCGCCGCGGCCGGCCTCGCCGCCGGCCTCGCGCGCACCCACCGGGACGACGTGGTCGCCGGCCGCACGCTCCTGCAGCAGGGGCTGCCCACCACGTTCGGGCTCAAGGCCGCCGGCTGGCTCGCCGGGCTGGACGGCGCCCGCGAGCGGCTGGCCGAGGTGGTGGCCTCGCTGCCCGTGCAGTACGGCGGGGCGGTCGGCACCCTGGCCGGCTCCTCGACCGCCGTCCGCGACGCCCTCGCCGCCGAGCTGGGGCTGGAGACCACCGCGCTGCCCTGGCACACCGTGCGGCTCCCGGTCGCCGACCTCGCCGGGGCGCTCGGCGCGGCCGCCGGCGTCGTCGCCACCGTGGCGGTCGACGTCGTGCTCCTGGCCCAGTCCGAGGTCGCCGAGGTCGCGGAGGTGGCCGAGGGGCGGGGCGGCTCGTCGGCGATGCCGCACAAGAACAACCCGGTCGCCGCGATCTCCGCCCGCGCCTGCGCCCGCCGGGCCCCGGGCCTGGTCGCCACCCTGCTGGCGGCCATGGAGCAGGAGCACGAGCGGGCGGCCGGCGCCTGGCACAGCGAGTGGCCGGCGCTGACCGGGCTGCTCACCACCGTCGGGTCGGCGGCGTCCTGGCTGGCCGAGAGCCTGCGCGGGCTGCGCCCCGACCCGGCCCGCATGGCCGCCACCGCCGCCGCGGCCGCCGAGGGCCCGCTCAGCGGCGCCCTGGCCGACGCCCTGACCCCGGCCCTCGGGAGGGGCCCGGCGCAGGACGCCGCGGCCGCCGCCGTCCGGGAGGCCCGGGAGACCGGCCGCCCCCTGGCCGACCTCGTCGCCGGCCGCACCGACGTCGACCCCGCCGCCGTGCTGGCCGCCGCCGCGCACGACGTGGGGGAGGCCGGCGCCCAGGTGGACGCCGCCCTGGCCCAGCACGAGCAGCTCACGGAAGGGAAGGCATGACAGCCGTCGAGGTCTCCTGCAGCGAGGAGGGGCCGGCCGACGCGCCGGTCGTCGTCCTCTCCAACTCCCTCGGGGCGACCCGGGGCATGTGGGACCCCCAGGTCCCCGCGCTGGCCGAGCGCTTCCGCGTGGTCACCTACGACACCCGCGGGCACGGCGACTCCCCGGCCCCGCCCGGGCCCTACGCGCTCGACGACCTGGTGGACGACGTCGTCGCGCTGCTCGACCGCCTCGGCGTGGCCCGCGCGCACGTGACCGGGCTGTCGCTGGGCGGGATGACGGCGATGCGGATGGCCGCGCGCGAGCCGGGCCGGGTGGACCGGCTCGCGCTGCTGGCGACCTCGGCGCGGACCGAGCCGCAGGGCTTCCTCGACCGGGCCGCCGCGGCCCGCGCCGAGGGCACGGCCTCCTTCGCGCCGACCGTCGTGGCCCGCTGGCTGACCCCGCCGTACGCGGCCGGGCACCCGGACCTCGTCGCCCGGCTGGAAGCCATGATCGCCGGCTGCGACGACGAGGGCTACGCCGCCTGCGCCGAGGTCGTCTCCGCCGTCGACCTGCGCGCCGACCTCGCCCGGATCACCGCGCCCACGCTGGTCGTCTCCGGCAGCGAGGACCCCGCCCTGCCCCCCGAGCACCAGGAGGCCGTCGCCGCGGGCATCGCCGGCGCCGAGCTGCTGCGCGTCAGCCCGGGGGCGCACCTGCCCAACCTGGAGCAGCCGCTGCAGGTCACCGGCGCCCTGCTGGCCCACCTCGAGGGGGGCGGGCGGTGAGCGACCGGCCGGCCACCGACGACACCCGCCGCGAGGCCGGGATGCGCACCCGGCGGGAGGTGCTCGGCGACGCGTGGGTGGACCGCGCCGTCGCCGGCACCACGCCGTTCACCGCCGGGTTCCAGGACTTCATCACCCGGGTGGCCTGGGGCGACGTCTGGCAGCGGCCGGGGCTGTCCCGCCGCGACCGCAGCCTCATGACGCTGTCGATCACCGTCGCGCTGCGGCACTGGGACGAGTTCGCCCTGCACGTGCGGGCGGCGAGGAACAACGGCCTCACCGACGAGGAGATCGCCGAGGTGCTCCAGCACGCGGCCGTCTACGCCGGCGTGCCCGCGGCCAACCACGCGTTCAAGGTCGCCGGCCCGATCCTCGACGAGCTCCGGGACGCCGGTGCCGGATCCGCCGCGGAGAGCCCCGGCACGGCGTAGGGCGCCACCGCGGGGGGCGAGGGACCCACCCGGCCGGGCCCTTGCGCCCTCCCGGGCGGGCGGCGCCCCGGGGGAGCGTGGCTCCCGGAAGGCCGCCGTCCCCGCCGGAGGACCCCGTGGACCCGCAGCAGCCCCTGCCCAGGCGCACCGCGTGGGCCGCCGTCGCCCGGTGCGTGCTCACCTCCACCGCGCTCCTGGCGCGGGGCCGGGTGCACCTGCCCGACGGCGAGGTGGGCCGGCGGATCCGGTTCGCCGACGGCACGACGTCCCGGGTCTACCGGGACACCGTGCTGGACCGCCCGCCCCCGGCGGACCCGTGCGGCCTGGTGGTGGAGTTCCGGCTGCGCGCCGTCCGGGGTGCGCGGGCGCACCGGCTCTTCCGGGCCGAGAGCCTGCTCAACACCCCGCTGTTCGTGGGCTTCCCCGGCTACGTGTCCAAGCTGTGGCTGGCCGCCGACGAGCTCGGCGTCTACCGCGGCCTGTACGAGTGGGACGGCGCGGCGCGGGCGGAGGCGTACGCGCGGGCGCTGTGGCGGGTCCTCGCCCTCGTCAGCGTTCCGGGGTCGATCGGCTACCGGGTGCTGCCCGGCCTGCGCCGCGCGGACCTGCTGGCCGGCCCCGGGCGGGGAGGGGGCGGGGAGTGGTGGCGCCCGGTGGCCGCGGCGTGACCGCGCCCGACGTCCTCGTGGTGGGGGCGGGGCCGACCGGCCTGGCCCTCGCCCTGCAGGCGCACGACCACGGGGCCCGCGTCCGCGTGGTGGAGCGGCGGACCGAGGTCTTCCGCCCCTCCCGCGCCCTCATGCTGCACGTGCGGACCCTCGAGCTGCTCCGCCCGCTGGGCGTCACCGGTGAGCTGCTCGCCCGCGCCGACACCGCGCCGGAGGCGCGGCTGCACCTGGGCCGCCGGGTGGTCCCGGTCCGGCTGGCCGGCCTCGACCTGCCGGACACCGCCTTCCCGCACCTGACGTTCGTCCGCCAGGCGGACGTCGAGTCCGTGCTGGCCGACGCGCTGGCCGAGCGGGGGGTCGGCGTCGAGCGGGGCACCGAGCTGGTCGACGTCACCGACCTCGGCCCGGTCGCCCGCGCGCGCCTGGCCACCCCGGCCAGCACCGAGGAGGTGGACTGCCCGGCGGTCGCCGGCTGCGACGGCGTGGAGAGCACGGTGCGCGCCCGCGCCCGGATCGGCTGGCGCGGCGGGACCTACGACCGCGAGGTCGTGCTCGCCGACGTCGACGGCACGGGGCCGCTCGCGCCCGGGGTCGCGCACGTCGTCGCCGGGCGGCGTGGGCTGCTCTTCCTGTTCGCCCTCGGGGAGGGCGCGCCCTGGCGCCTGCTCGCGACCCGCCCGGTCACCGCCCCGGCGCTGCCGCCCGGCCGCCCGGGGCCGCGGGTGCCCCGCGAGGTGCTGCAGGCCCTCGTCGACGAGGCGGGGCTGCCGTTCCGGGTCACCGACGTCCCGTGGTCGAGCGCCGTCCGCCTGCAGCACCGGGTGGCCACGACGTTCCGCCGCGGCCGGCTGTTCCTGGCCGGGGACGCCGCGCACGCCTCCTCGCCCGCGGGCGGGCAGGGGATGAACACCGGCCTGCACGACGCCGCCGGTCTCGGCTGGCGGCTCGCCCTCGCCCCGGGCAGCCGCGACCCCGACCTGCTGCTGGGCTCCTACGACGCCGAACGCCGCCCCGCGGCGCACCGGGTCCTCGCGCTCACCCACCTGCTGTTCTGGGCCGAGTCGGGCACGGGGCCCGTCCCGTCGGCGCTGCGCGGCTCCCTGGCCCCGCTGGCCGCCCCCGCGGTGCCGCTGGTGCTCGGGCGCCGCCGGCTGGTCGCCGAGGCGTTCCGCGTGCTGGCCCAGCTGCGCGCCGGGGCCCGCGGGAGCCCGCTGTCGGCCGAGGGGGCGGCGCGGCGGACGCGGGGGCCGCGGGCCGGGGACCGCCTCCCGGACGCGGCGGTGGTCCGCGACGGCCGGGAGCGGCGGCTGCACGAGCTGCTGGCCCGCCCCGGGGTGCACGTCCTGCTCGACCGGGACGCCCCGGTGCCCGGGTCCGCGGTCGCCGGCCCGCGGGTGTCGGTCCACCGCCTGGACCGGCCGGGCGCCGGGCTGGTCGCCGTCCGGCCCGACGGCCTCGTCGGCTACCGCTCCGCGCGGGTCGACGCCGACGAGCTCGGGGACTGGCTGTCGCTGGTCGGCGCGGGGCCGGCCCCGCGGGTCGGGGCGGAGCGGTCGGCGGCGGGGGCCGCGCCGGCGGACGGCTGAGCCCGGTCGCCCGCTGCTCCGGTCTCGGTGACCAGCCGGGGCCGGGCCGCGGCCAGGCCGGCGAGCACCTGCAGCAGCGCGAGGACCAGCAGCAGGGCCAGCCCGGGGCGCCAGGCGCCGGTCGCGTCGTGCAGCAGCCCGACCGCCAGCGGGCCCGAGGCCGCCAGCAGGTAGCCGGCGCTCTGCGCCGCGGCCGACAGCCGCCCGGTCTGGGCGACGTCCCGGGTGCGCACCAGCACCAGCGTCATCGCCAGCGGGAAGGCCAGCCCGGTGCCCAGGCCGTAGAGCAGTGCCCATCCCCAGGGGGCGGCGGCCGGCGCCAGCAGCAGGCCCGCGACGGCGACGACCGTCGGCGTGCAGCACCCGACCACCCACGCCCCCTGGCCCGGGCGCCGGGCGGCCAGCGGGGGGACGACGAGCGCGCAGGGCGCCCCCAGGGCTGCGGCGACCGCGACCAGGCCGCCGGCGGCGACCGCGGAGAGCCCCGCGTCGTCGGTGAGCACGTCCGGCAGCCAGGTGAGCATCGCGTAGAAGGAGAGGGACTGGAGCCCGAAGAAGGCGGTGACCGCCAGCGCGACCCGGTCGCGCAGCACGGCGCGCACGGGCAGCCGGTCCCCGGGCGGGGCGGCACCGGCACCGCCGCGGCGCCGCAGGGCCAGCACGGCCACGCCCGCGGTCGCGACCAGCACCGGGACCAGCCACAGCGCCAGCCCGGCGAGCGGCCCGCCGGCCGCGGCGACCAGCGGCTGGGCCAGGCCGGCGCCGAGGCTGGCCGACACGGCCATCGAGGCCGTCGTGGCCCCCAGCACCGGCGCGGCCCGCCCGCCGTACTCCGCGCGGACCGCCGCCGGGAGGAGCACGTTGACCACCGCGATGCCCGAGGTGAGCACCACGGTCCCGGCGAAAAGCCCGGGGGTGCCGGCCAGCCGCAGCAGCAGCCCGGCGACGAGGGTCAGCGCCCCGGCGAGCACCGCCCGGTGCACGCCCAGCCGCGCCGCGATCGCGGGCGCGGTGGGGGAGACCAGGCCGAAGCAGACCAGCGGCAGCGCGGTCAGCACCGCCAGCGCCGCCCCCGGCACGGCCAGCTCGGTGCGCAGCTCGCCCAGCACCGGGCCGACCGCGGAGAAGGGGCCGCGCAGGCAGAGGGCGAGCAGCACGAGGGCGGCGGCGGGCGCGACCGCGGCCACGGCACCGGCGGACCCCGCCGCCCGGCCGCGCCCGGGACCGGGGCCGCTCACGAGCCGGGACGCCGGGTGCGCCGCAGGTCCTCCTCGATCGCCGCGGCGGTCTCGCGCAGCGCCGGGACGAGGTCGTGCTCGAGCTGGGCCATCGAGGTCCGGCTGGCGTGCGCGGACACGTTGACGGCCGCGACGACCCGCCCGTCGCCGTCCCGGACCGGCGCGGCCGCCGAGCGCAGGCCCTCCTCGAGCTCCTGGTCGACGAGGGCGTAGCCCTGCCGGCGCACGCGCTCCACCTCGGCGCGCAGCTCCACGGGGTCGGTGATCGTCGTCGCGGTGTACCGGGGGAACTCGGCGGTCTGCAGGTAGCGGGCCAGGTCGGCGTGCGGCAGGCCGGCCAGCAGCACCCGCCCCATGGAGGTGGGATGGGCCGGCAGCCGGGTGCCGACGGCGATGAGCACGGTCATGATCCGCTTGGTGGGGACGCGGGCCACGTAGACGACGTCCGCGCCGTCGAGGACGGAGACCGAGGAGGACTCGTTGACCCGGGCGACGAGCGCCTCCAGGTGCGGCCCGGCCACCTCCGGCAGGGTCTGCGAGGACAGGTAGGCGTAGCCGAGCTCGAGCACCCGGGGGCTGAGCGAGAACTCCCGGCCGTCGACCCGGACGTAGCCCAGCTCGACCAGGGTCAGGAGGAACCGGCGGGCCGCGGCGCGGGTCATCCCCGTCGCCCGGGCCACCTCGGACAGGCCCAGCCGGGGGTGCTCGGCGTCGAAGGCGCGGATGACCGCGAGCCCGCGCTCGAGGGACTGCACGAACGTGCCGTCGCGGGACGGCAGGACGGCACGGTCCTCCGACACGTCGGCGATCTCCACGTGGGCTCCTCCCGGCGACCGGCCGTGCGAGCGAGGCCGGTGTGGTGTGCGCCATTGTGCGCAGAGTGAACGGGTGTGCGGCAAGGAGGGGGGTTCGTGAGGTCACGACGGGGTGACGCGCGCTTGACGGTGGCCGGGGTCACCTGTTTCCGTTCTCCTGCAGAACGCCGGTTCGCCTCGCGAACGCTTGACACCGCAGCCCGTCCACGACTCCCGGGAGACCCCGTGCGCCGTTCCGGAGCCACCCACCCGCTGCCCCGCCGCCTCGCCCCGCTCGCGGCGGTCCCCCTGGTCCTGGCGGCCGCCGCCTGCGGCGGCGACGACACCGGCGGGGGCGGGGGTGGTGGCACCGGCGCCGAGGGGGGCGGCCCCCAGGAGGTGACGGTCGGCGTCATCCCCATCGTCGACGTCGCACCGGTCTACCTCGGCGTGGACCAGGGCTTCTTCGAGGAGTGCGGGCTGTCGGTGAGCCTGGAGAGCGGGCAGGGCGGGGCGGCGATCGTCCCCGGGGTGGTGAGCGGGGAGTTCGAGTTCGGCTTCAGCAACGTCACGTCCCTCCTCCTCGCGGCCGACCAGGGGCTGCCGCTGCAGGTCGTGGCCAACGGGGTGGCCTCGACCGGCGAGCAGGGCAACGACTTCGGCGCGGTCGTGACGCGGCCCGACAGCGGGATCCAGGGGCCGGCCGACCTCGCCGGCCGGACCGTCGCCGTCAACACGCTCAACAACATCGGGACGACGACGGTCAACGAGTCGGTGCGCCAGGCCGGCGGCGACCCGTCCACCATCGAGTACGTGGAGCTGGCCTTCCCCGACATGGGGGCCGCGCTCCAGCAGGGCAACGTCGACGCGATCTGGGTGGTCGAGCCCTTCCTGGCCTCGGCGACCGCGGCGGGCAACGTGCCGGTCGCCTGGAACTTCGTCGACACCGCCGACGACCTCACCGTCGCCACCTACTTCACCAGCGACCAGTACGCGCAGGAGAACCCCGAGGCGGTCGAGTGCTTCAGCTCGGCGATGGAGGAGGCGCTGCAGTACGCGCAGGAGAACCCGGACGCCGTCCGTGCGATCCTCGACACCTACACGCAGATCCCGCCCGAGGTGGCCGAGGCCATGGTCCTGCCGCAGTGGCCGGCCGAGGTGAACCGGGACTCGGTGCAGACGCTGGCCGATCTCGCCGTCGAGGACGGGCTCATCGACGACCAGCCTGACCTGGAGCAGTTGCTGCCGTGACCGTCCCGACCACCACCACGAGCGCCGAGCCGGGCGCCGTCGCCGCGGGGGCGCAGCCCTCGACCGGGCGGTCGCGCCGGCCGCGCGCATCGTCCCCGGTCCTGCTCGGACTGCTCGGGCTGGCAGCCCTGGTCGTCCTGTTCGAGGTGCTGCCGCGGATCGGCGTGCTGCCGCGCCGGTTCTTCCCGACCTCCTCGGAGATCGGCTCGGCGCTGGTCGACCAGCTGGGGCAGCCGGACTTCTGGGCCGCCCTGCTCGACACCATCCAGGGCTGGGCGCTGGGGCTGGCCATCGCCTCGGTCGCCGGCGTCGTCCTCGGCATCGTCATCGGCAGCTCGCACCTGCTGCGCGAGCTGACCGCCTCGACCATCGAGTTCCTGCGGCCGATCCCGTCGGTGGCGCTGATCCCGCTCGCGGTGCTGCTGTTCGGCACCTCGATCGAGAGCAAGCTGCTGCTGGTGGTGTACGCCGCGTTCTGGCAGATGCTCATCCAGGTGCTCTACGGGGTGCAGGACGTCGACCCGGTCGCGCAGGACACCGCGCGGGCCTACCGGTTCGGGTTCCTCGCCCGGGTGCGCTACGTCACCTGGCCGACCGCGCTGCCCTACGTGATGACCGGGCTGCGGCTGTCGGCGGCGGTCGCGCTGATCCTGGCGGTCACCGCCGAGCTGGTCATCGGCAACCCGGGCATCGGCAACCGGCTGGCCGTGGCGCAGAGCAGCGGGGCGATCGCCACCTCCTACGCGCTGGTCGTCGTCGCCGGGCTGCTGGGGGTCGTGGTCAACCTCGCGGCCCGGTTCGTGGAGCGGCGGGCGCTGTCGTGGCACCCGTCCCAGCGGGGAGAGGTGGCCCTGTGACCGGCGTCCTCAAGCGGGTCGGCTTCCTCCTGGGGCTGCCGGCGGTGCTCTTCGCCCTCTGGTGGACCGCCTCGGCCGGCAGCACCGACTTCTACTTCCCCCCGCTCTCGCGGATCCTCGAGAGCCTGGTCGACGAGTGGTTCGGCCCGCGGCTCATGGACGACGTCGTCCCCAGCCTGCTGCGGCTCGCGGCCGGGTACCTGGTCGCCGCCGTCGTCGGCATCACCCTCGGCGTGCTGATCGGCACCTACAAGCGGCTGCGCGACTTCCTGGAGCCGGTGCTGGAGTTCTTCCGCGCCATCCCGCCGCCGGTGATCGTGCCGATCCTCATGCTGGTGTTCGGCATCGAGAACACGATGAAGATCGTGGTCATCGCGTTCGGCTGCATGTGGCCGATCCTGCTCAACACCGCCGAGGGCGTCCGGGCGGTCGACAGCACCCAGAGCGAGACGGCCCGGGTCTACCGGATCACCGGGTTCGCCCGGCTGCGGTACCTGGTGCTGCCCTCGGCGAGCCCCCAGATCGCCGCCGGCCTCCGGCAGGGCCTGTCGGTCGCCATCATCCTGATGGTGATCAGCGAGCTGTTCGCCGCCAGCGACGGCCTCGGCTTCGCCATCGTGCAGGCCCAGCGCAGCTTCGCCATCCCGGAGATGTGGGCCGGGATGATCATGCTCGGGCTCCTGGGGTTCCTGCTGTCCCTGCTGTTCCGCCTCGTCGAGAGCCGCTGGCTGGCCTGGTACCACGGCCTGCGCAAGGCCCAGAAGGCCGGCTGACGGCGATGCACCGCCAGCCCCTGACCCCCCGATCGGAAGGCGCACCACGATGCTCGAGGTGAACGGCGTCAAGAAGGTGTACGAGGGCAAGTCCCGCACCGTCGAGGCCGTCCGCAACCTGACGTTCACCCTCGGCCAGGGCGAGTTCACCTGCCTGGTCGGTCCGTCGGGTTCGGGGAAGACGACCCTGCTGAAGATCATGTCCGGGCTGCTCGACCCGACCGAGGGCGAGGTCCTCATGGAGGGCAAGCGGGTCGACGGCCCGCCGCCGGGCATGGCGATCGTCTTCCAGGAGTACGGGCGCAGCCTCTTCCCCTGGATGTCCATCCGGGACAACGTCGAGCTGCCGCTCAAGCAGAAGAAGGTGCCGGCGGCCCGGCGCAAGGAGCTCGTCGACGAGTCGCTGAGCGCGGTCGGCCTCGCGGACGTGCACTCGGCCTACCCGTGGCAGCTCTCCGGCGGCATGCAGCAGCGCGTGGCGATCGCCCGGGCCATCGCCTACGAGCCGCACGTGCTGCTCATGGACGAGCCGTTCGCCGCGGTCGACGCGCAGACCCGCGCCGACCTCGAGGACCTCGTGCGGGACCTGTGGCACCGCTACAAGATGACCGTGCTCTTCGTGACGCACGACATCGACGAGTCGGTGTACCTGGGCCAGCGGGTGATCATCCTGTCCAGCTCGCCGACGGTGGTCCGCGAGGACCTCGCCATCGACCTGCCCGACGAGCGCGACCAGCTCAACACCCGCGGGTCGGCCCGGTTCAACGAGCTGCGCGCGCAGGTCTACTCGCAGATCCACCGGCCCCGCGAGGAGGCCGTGGAGGCCCCGTCCCGGGATGCCGGCGCGACCTCGCTGGCCAAGCAGGGCTGACCGCCCGGCGGCCCCGCCCGGTGGCCGCCGTCCTCACCGCGGGAGGTGAGGACGGCGGCCGCAATGCGAGGCCCTCGCTCAGTCGAGGAGCATCTGCTCGACGTCGAACTCCTCGCTGATGATCCCGTACTCCAGCATCAGGTCGCTCATCTCCTGCAGCTGCTCGGCGTCGGCGTCGGCGTCCCAGGCGGGCAGCGCCACCTGCTCGACCACCTCGGCGGGCACCTGCGAGTAGGTCGGCACCAGCTCGACCAGCCGCTCCCGGTTGCCGTCGAGCTCGGTCATCGCCTCGGCGACGGACTCCCGGAAGGCCTCGACGGCCTCGGGGTTCTCCTGCGCGTACTGCTCGGTGGTCAGCCAGCCGGCCACCGGCATGTCCTCCACCGGGCCGCTGAAGAGCGGGAACAGCACGCGGTGCCCGGCGGCCAAGGAGGCGGCCTGGAAGGGCTCGACCTGCCAGATCGCGTCGACGTCCCCGGCGTCGAGCGCGGCGGCCATGTCGGGGTAGGGCAGCTCGAGGTACTCGACCGTGGAGATGTCGACCCCCGCGTCCTCGAGCACGGCGTTGACCGCGACGGTGCCGATGTTCTGCAGGTTGTTGACCGCGACGCGGGCACCCTCGAGGTCGGCGGGCGACTGGTAGGGCGAGTCCGACGCCACCATGATCGCGTGGTCCTCGGCGCCGACGTCGTTGCCGGCGAGGATGCGGACGGGCAGGCCCTGCTGGGCGGCCAGCAGCGCCGAGGTGTAGTTGCCGTAGGTGATGTCGTACTCGCCGGCGATCAGCGAGGGGATGGCCTGCGCCCCGCCCGCCGTCTGCTCCAGGGTGACGTCGAGGCCGGCTTCCTCGAACAGCCCGGTCTCCTGGGCCTCGACGGCGGTGGCGGTGTGCACGAGCGGGAAGTAGCCGACGGTCACGGCCGTGGTGCCGCCCTCGCCGCCGCCTCCGCCGGCGGCGGCTCCGGTGTCGTCGGAACCGCAGGCGGCCAGTGCCAGCGCGGCCGTGCAGCCCAGTGCCAGCGCTGCGCGCCGGCGGCCCTCGGGGGCAGTCATCGATCCGGGTCTCCCTCCTCGGTCCGCGCGCGCCGTCGCGCGCGGTGGTGAGGGGATGCTGCGGTGCGGCTCACACCCGGCCGCACCGCCCTCTCGCTGGGTGAGACGACGATTCAGCAGCGGCCCGCCCCGGCGGACAGCGACCGGCTGACCCCCCGGGCCGCGGCGAGCAGGGCCGGCACCTGGGTCGCCGCGCGCTCGTCGTTCGGGACGATCACCGACAGCGCCGCCACCACCTGCTGCAGGCCGTCGCGCACCGGCACCGCGATGCCGGTGGCGTCCTCGTGCACGTGCCCGGGGAGGAGGGCGAACCCCTGCCGGTGCACCTCGGACAGCGCGGCCCGCAGCCGCTCCGGGGTGGTGATGGTGTTCCGGGTGTAGCGGTCCAGGGGCCCGGCGAGGACGCGCTCGCGCAGCTCCGCGGGTCCGTGCGCGAGCAGCACCAGGCCGGAGGAGGAGATGTGCAGGGGCAGCCGGCCGGCGATCCGCGAGAAGTTGACCACGGCGTCCCGCGCCGACAGCCGCTCGAGGAAGATCACGTCGTCGCCGTCGAGGACGCCGAGCTGCACGTGGTGCCCGACGACGGCGTGCAGGTCCTCCAGGTAGGGCATGGCGGCGTCGCGCAGCGAGCGGGTGGTGGAGGCGCGGGCGGCCAGCTCCCACATCCGGACGCCGACGCGGACCTGCCGGTCGGGGCCGCGCTCGAGCAGCCCGTGGGACACCAGCTCCGCGATCAGCCGGGAGGCGGTGGCGACGTGCAGGTCCGAGCGGCGGGCGATCTCGGAGACCGCCAGCTCGCGCTCGTCGGGGGTGAAGGCGTCGAAGATCCGGACGGCGCGGGAGAGCACCGACTCACCCGTGCGCACCCTCGCCACGGGGGCGAGTGTGGCAGCCGCCACGGCCCCGGCCGCCGCCGGTTCTCACTGGATGAGAGAACCCCGCAGCCGCAGGGGCTGGCCGGGCCGCAGCTGCCCGCAGCGGTCGACGTCCGCGTCGGCGACGTAGCCGACCACCGGGTACCCCCCGGTGACCGGCGCATCGGCGAGGAAGAGCACCGGCTGCCCGGACGGCGGCACCTGCACCGCGCCGCGCACCAGGCCCTCGCTGGCCAGCTCCCGGCTGCCGGCGCGCTCGAGGACCGGCCCGGCCAGGCGCAGGCCGACCCGGTTGCTCTCCCCGGTCACCTGCCACGCGGTGCCGGTGAGCAGGCCGTGCGCGGCGGGGGCCAGCCAGTCCGCGCGCGGGCCGGGCAGCAGCGCCACGGTGACCTCGTCCCCGGGCGGGTCGGCCACCGGCGCGAGGTCGACGCCGGGCAGCGGCGCGGCGGGGGGCCCGACCGCCAGCTCGTCGCCGGCGGCCAGGGCGGGCGGGCCGAGGCCGCTGAGCAGGTCGGTGGACCGGCTGCCCAGCACCGGCGGGACGTCGATGCCGCCGCGCACCGCCACGTAGGTCCGCAGCCCGGTCGCCGGCGTGCCGAGCCGCAGCTCCGCGCCGGCCGGCAGGTGCACCGGCGCCCCGTGCGCCGGCGACCCGGGGCAGCGCGCCCCGGTCGTGACCAGCAGCACGCCGGTGCCGGCCCGCAGCGCCAGCCCGCCCAGGGTCACCTCCAGGACGGCGGCGTCCGGCGGGTTGCCGACCAGCCGGTTGGCCAGCGCGGCGGCACCGCGGTCGCAGGCGCCGGAGCGGCCGATGCCCAGCGCGCCCCGCCCCGGCCGGCCGGTGTCCTGCACCGTGGTCAGCGGCCCGGGGGCGAGCACGGTCAGCCGGCCGCCCACGCGGCCTCCGCGAAGCGGACCCGGACGCCGGGGCGCAGCAGCGCCGGGGGGTCGCGGGTGAGGTCGAAGACGGCGACGTCGGTGCGGCCGAGCAGCTGCCAGCCGCCGGGCGAGGCGCGCGGGTAGACGCCGGTGAAGGGGCCGGCCAGCCCCACCGCGCCGGCCGGGACCCGCGTGCGGGGGGTGCTGCGGCGCGGCACGTCCCACCCGCCGCCGTCGGCGGTGCAGTAGCCGAAGCCGGGGGCGAAGCCGCAGAAGGCGACGGTCCAGGCCGTGCCGGTGTGCCGGCGGACCACCTCGGCCGGCGCCACCCCCAGGTGGGCGGCGACGTCCCCGAGGTCCGGGCCGTCGTAGACGACCGGGATCTCGACCTCCGCGCCGGCGGTGCGGGCGTCGCGGCGCGGCCGGACCCGGCGCAGCGCCGCCGCCACCGAGGGGAGGTCGGTGGCGGCCGGGTCGGTGACCACGAGCAGCGTGCGGGCCGCGGGGACGACGTCGACCACGCCGGGGAGCGGCTCCTCGGCGAGCGCGGCGTAGAGCCCGAGCACCTCGTCGAGGCCGGCCACCTCCACCAGCAGCGCGGTCGACCCGCTGGGCAGGACCCGCATCAGGCGAACGGGGCGAGCTCGACGCCGGCCCCGGTGAGCGCGGCGCGCACCCGGCGGGCGATCGCCACGGCGCCGGGGGTGTCGCCGTGCACGCAGATCGAGTCGGGGGACAGCCGCAGGCTCCCGCCCTCGGCGTCGCGGACCGGCTCCCCGCGCGCCATGGCCAGGGAACGCGCGACGATCTCCTCGGCGTCGTGCAGGACGGCACCGGGCCGGCGCCGGGGGACCAGCGTGCCCTCGGCGGTGTAGGCCCGGTCGGCGAAGGCCTCGCGGACGACGGGCAGGCCGGCCTCGGCGGCGCGCCGGAGGAACGCCGACCCGGGCAGGCCGAGCACCGGCAGCCCCGGGTCGTACTCCACCACGGCCCGCACCACGGCGGCGGCCTGCTCCTCGTGGGTCACGACGGCGGAGTAGAGCGCGCCGTGCGGCTTGACGTAGCGCACCCGCGTGCCGGCCACCCGGGTGAAGGCCTCCAGCGTGCCCAGCTGGGCCAGCACGTCGTCGGTGAGCTCGTCCGGCTCGACGTCGAGGAACCGCCGGCCGAACCCGGCGAGGTCCCGGTAGGAGACCTGGGCGCCGACCGCCACGCCGCCGGCCGCGGCCCGCGCGCAGACCCGGCGCATCGTCGTCGGGTCGCCGGCGTGGAAGCCGCAGGCCACGTTGGCGCTGGTGACCAGGTCCAGCAGCGCCTCGTCGTCGGTGAGCCGCCACTGGCCGAAGCCCTCGCCGAGGTCGGAGTTGAGGTCCACCGGCCCATCCTCGCCGCCGCGGGGCGGGCCGCGGGAGGGCGGGGCGGGCGCCGCCTCAGCTGCCCAGGCCGGCGTCCCTGCGGATGTACCGCTCGGGTGCGGCCTGCGGCCCCTCGGCGAGCCAGCGCGCCGTGCCCTCGGGGTCGCGGGCGGCGAACTCGTCGAGCAGGAGGTCGCGCAGCCGCACCCGGCGCAGCTCGGCGGCCGGGCCGGCGGGGGACGGCGTGCCGCTCTCCCGCCACTCGGTGGTCAGCTGCTCGGTGGTCATCTCGTGCAGCGCGCGGCGCAGGACCGCCTCGTCGCCGGGCTGCAGCGTGCCGCCGAGCGGCGGGAGGTCCGAGGCCAGCCAGGACCCGGCCAGCACCGCGGCGAGGACCAGCAGGGCGGCCACGGCCAGTCCGCCGACCGCGCCCAGGGTCGCCGCGCCCGCGGCCGCCGCGGGCAGGCAGCCGGCCCCCAGCGCGACGGCCGCCGGTGGAGGCAGCGGGGGCAGGTCGGTGGTGTCGCGGGAGCGGAGCGCCGCCACGGCGAGGCCGACCGGCACCGCGCACACCACACCCCACAGCAGGGAGGGCACGGGGTTGACCAGTGCTCCCGCGCAGGCGAGGGCGACGCCGCACAGCAGCGCCGTGCGGCGGGCCAGCCGGAGGGCGGTCGCCCGCCCGCTGCGGCGGGCCGGCGGGGGGGCCGAACCTGTCACGGGTCCTCCTCGGCGCGGGCGGCCCCCGGTGGGCCTGCTCGTACCTGGGGTGCTCGCCCCGGCGGCCCCGCTCACCTCGCCCACGGCTTCGTCACGAACTCTCCACCCGGCGCGACGGTGATGTTGCGAAGCCGTGACGCCGCGGGGTCGCAGGTGACCGGCGGGGAGTCCCGGGTACCCCGCCCCGGGCCGCGCCCAGGGCGACCGGCCGCCGCTGACCGCGACCCGAGGAGGACGCCCGTGCGCACGGGCCGCGACGGACACCACGGCCGTGGACCGCAGGACGACCGACGGCACGGCAGGCGGGGGCTGGCCCGGGCGCTGCTGCTCACCGCGCTGGGCGGCCTGCTGCCCGGTACCGCGTTCCTGGCCGCCGGCCGGCGGCGGCTGGGCCTCGCGGTGCTCACCGCGACCCTGCTCCTCCTCGGAGTGGGGGGCGTGCTGCTCGCCGGCCGGGACACCGCCGACGCCCTGCGCCTGGCCGTCGACCCCGCGGCCCTGGGCTGGGTGGTCGCCGGCGTCGTGGTGCTCGTGCTGGCCTGGGTCGTCGTGGTGGCCGGCGGCTGGCGGGCGCTCCGGCCCGACGGGCTGCCCGCCCGGCAGCGGGCCGTCGGTGCCGGTCTCGTCGTCCTGCTGTGCGCGGGGGCCGCCGTCCCGGCCGCCCTGGTGCTGCGCTCGGTGAGCGCGCAGCGCGAGCTCATCGGCACCGTCTTCAGCGACGACCGCGAGTCGGCCACGGTCGTCGAGCCGGTGGACCCGGTGGATCCCTTCGGGGACGACGAGCGGGTCAACGTCCTGCTGCTGGGCGGGGACGGCGGCGAGGGCCGGGTCGGGGTGCGCACCGACACGGTGATCGTCGCCAGCATCGCCACGGAGACGGGGGAGACGACGCTGTTCAGCCTGCCCCGCAACCTGCAGGACCTGCCCTTCCCGGCCGACAGCCCGCTGGCCGAGGTGTGGCCGGACGGGTTCGACGCCGGCAGCGAGAGCGCCAGCCTGCTCAACAAGGTCTACCGCAACGGGCCGCGGATCGCCGGGGAGGTCCTGGGCCCCACCGACGACCCGGGCGCGGACATGCTCAAGCTCGGCGTCGGCGAGGCGCTCGGCCTGCGGATCGACTACTACGTGCTGGTCAACATGGCCGGGTTCACCCGGCTGGTCGACGCCCTCGGCGGCATCACGGTGGACGTCAACTACTACGTGCCGATCAACGGCATCGTCGGCGAGCAGCTCCCGGACGACCACATCGAGCCGGGCCCGGACCAGCACATGGACGGCTGGACCGCGCTGCACTTCGCCCGCGGCCGCTACGGGATGAGCGACTACGACCGCATGGCCCGCCAGCGCTGCGCGATCCAGGCCCTGGTGGACGCCGCCGACCCGGTCACCCTGCTGGTGGAGTGGCAGGAACTGGCCGCGACCGCGGGCGACATCGTCCGCACCGACATCCCCCGGTCGGTGCTCGACGACTTCCTCGAGCTCGCCCTGCTGGTCCAGGACGTCGACATCGACAGCGTCGTCCTCGACCCCGAGCTGATCGACCCCGCCTACCCGGACTACGACCGGATCCGGGCGATGGTCGACGAGGCGCTGGCGCCCGCGCCGCCGGCCCCGCCGGTCCCGCCGCAGGCCGGCGGCGCGCCGGCGCCGACGGTGGACGTGGAGACCGGCCCGGCCGGTGATGTGGAGGACGCCTGCGCCTACGACCCCGAGCGGGCCGAGGCGGCCCTGGCCGCCGGGGAGCCGCCCACCCGCGGGTCGGGCTGAGCTACCCGCGGTCGAGGCCGAGGGCGCGGACGGCGTTCTCCTTCATGACCAGCGGGCGGACCTCCTCGCGGATGTCGAGGGCCTCGAAGTCACGGATCCAGCGCTCGGGGGACAGCAGCGGGTAGTCCGAGCCGAAGAGCACCTTGCGCTTGAGCAGGGTGTTGGTGGCGCGGACCAGCTGCGGCGGGAAGTACTTGGGCGACCAGCCGGAGAGGTCGATGTAGACGTTGGCCTTGTGCTGGGCGACGGCGATGGCGGCGTCCTGCCAGGGCACCGAGGGGTGCGCCATGATGATCGTCAGGCCGGGGAAGTCGGCGGCGACGTCGTCGAGCAGCATCGGGTCGGAGTAGCGCAGCTTGATCCCGCGCCCACCCGGCAGGCCCGAGCCGATGCCGGTCTGGCCGGTGTGGAACAGCGCCGGGACGCCGAGGGCCTCGAGCTCCTCGTAGAGCGGGTAGTGCCGCCGGTCGTCGGGCTCGAAGGCCTGGATCGAGGGGTGGAACTTGAAGCCGCGGACCCCGTGCTCCTCCACCAGCCGGCGGGCGGCGCGCACCCCGGCCCGGCCCCGTGCCGGGTCGATCGAGCCGAACGGGATGAGCACGTCGGCGTGCTCGGCGGCGGCCGCGGCGATCTCCTCGTTGGACAGCGTGGGGTGGCCGGTGGCCAGCTCGCTGTCGACGGTGAAGACGACGGCGGCCATGCGCTGCGCCCGGTAGTGCTCGGCGAGCTCGGGCACGGTGGGGTGGTGCGGCTCGCCCTTGAAGTACTTCGCGGCCGCCTCCAGCAGCTCGTCGTCCATCGACAGGTGTCCGTGCAGGTCCTGCTCGACGTGCACGTGCACGTCGACGGCGACCAGGTTCGCGAGGTCCACGCCGTTCCTCCGGGGGGCGCTGGGGGCTGACGCCGAACGCTAGGTCTCTATCGTGGACGCCGTCAACGATGGAGGTCCTCATGGACGGCACCGTGCTCTCGGCCGACGTCGGCTACCTGCTCACCCGGGCCAGCGGGGCGCTCGTGCGGGCGACCAACGCCGCGCTGGCCGGGTTCGGCCTGCGGGTGCGGTCCTACTCCGCCCTCACCCTGGCCTGCGAGGCCCGGGACGGCATCTCGCAGCGCGACCTCGCCGAGACCCTGGGGCTGGACCCCAGCCAGGTGGTGCTGCTGGTCGACGAGCTCACCGACGCCGGCCTGGTCGAGCGGCGGCCGTCGGAGGCCGACCGGCGCACCAAGCTCGTCGTCCCGACACCCGCGGGGGTGGCGGCCCGCGGCCGGGCCGCGCGGGCCGTGGCCGGGGCGCACGACGACCGGCTCGCCGCGTTGAGCGCCGAGGAGCGCGACCTGCTGCGCGGGCTGCTCGGCCGGGTGGTCGACGGCGTGCTCCCGGTGGTGCGGGCGTGACCGCCGGGGCCGTCCTCCCGGGATGGGGCTTGCCTCCGGCGGGTGTGACGTGCACCATGCCGATTGTCAACCGTTGAGATTCTCATCGTTCTTGGGAGTAGGCACATGCGCCGCACCTGGGTCCCCGTGCTCGCCGCCACGGCCGTCGCCCTCGCCGCCTGCGGTGGTGGTGAGGAGGCCGCCTCGGGCGGGTCCGGCGGTGGCGCGGACGGCTCGAACGGCGACGAGGTCCGCGAGGTGACCGTCGGGCTGCTCCCCGTCGCGGTCACCGGCGCCCTCTTCGCCGGCATCGACCAGGGCTTCTTCGAGGAGCGGGGCATCGAGCTGACGGTCGAGACCGGCCAGGGCGGCGCCGCGCTCATCCCGGCGGTGATGTCCGGCCAGATGCAGTTCGCCACCAGCAACCCCGTCTCGCTGCTGCAGGCGCGCGAGGAGGGGCTGGACCTGCGCGTCGTCGCCCACTGGACCTCCACGATCGCCGAGGGTGAGGACGTCAACGGCGTGGTGGCCGCCGCCGACTCGGGCATCGCCTCGGCGGCCGACCTGGCCGGGAAGCGGGTCGCGGTCAACACCCTCAACGGCATGGGCCAGCTGACCATCGACGAGGCGGTCCGCCAGGACGGCGGCGACCCGAGCGGCATCCAGTACGTCGAGCTGCCCTTCCCCGACATGCCGGCCGCCCTCGACGCCGGGAACGTGGACGCGGTGTGGGTGCCCGAGCCCTTCCTCACCCAGCTGATCGACGCCGGCAACGTGGTGGCCAGCTACTCCAGCCAGGAGTCGGTGCCCGGGCACCCCACCCAGCTGTTCTTCACCTCCGGCCAGCTCGTCGAGTCCGACCCGGAGCTGGTCGAGGACATGACCGCGGCCCTCGAGGACACCCTCGAGTACGCCGACGCCAACCCCGACGAGGTCCGGGCCCAGGCCGAGGAGTTCCTCGGCACGCCCGCCGGCGCGCTGGCGGAGGTGCGCATCGAGGAGTTCGGCACCGACCTGCGGCGCGAGCAGATCGAGCAGATGGGCGAGCTCATGGTCGAGGCCGGCCTGCTCGACGAGGCGGCCGACGTCGAGGGGCTGCTGCCCGCCGAGTAGCAGCCGGCGTGTAGACCCCAGGGGTGCCCGCCGACCGCCCGCAGCAGGCCCGCCCGGATCCCCGGGCGGGCCTGCTGCTGCCCGCCGTCCTGCTCGCCGGCCTCAACCTGCGGGGGGCGATCGCGGCGGTGTCCCCGGTCCTGCCCGAGGTCCGCGGCGACCTCGGCCTCTCCGCGGCCGCGGCGGGCCTGGTCACCACGCTGCCGGTGCTCTGCTTCGCCGTGCTCGCCCCGCCCGCCGCCTGGCTGGGCCGCCGGGTGCGGGCGGAGACCGCCGTGCTCGCCGGGCTGCTGGCCGTCGCGGCCGGCACGGTGCTGCGGGTCCTCGACGGGCCGGCGGTGCTGCTGGCCGGCACCGCCGTCATCGGGGCCGGGATGACGGTCGGCAACGTGCTGCTGCCGGCGGTGACCAAGCGCGGTTTCGGGGCGCGCGCCGGCACGGTCACCGGGCTCTACACCGGGGCGCTGGCCGCCGGCGCCGCGGTCATGGCCGGCCTGACCGGCCCCCTGGCCGCGCTGACCGGCTGGCGGGTGGCGCTGGCCTCCTGGGCGGCGCTGGCCCTGGCTGCCGCGGCGGTGTGGGCGGGAGCGACGCGGGCCCCCGCCGCTCCCGGGGTCCCCGCGGCCCCCGCCGAGCCGGCGGCCCCGGTCGACGGCGCGGCGGGCGGGGTCCGGGTGTGGCGGTCGTCGACGGCGTGGGCGGTCGCGGTCGTGCTGGCCCTCCAGTCGGCCCTCTACTACGCGGTCACCACCTGGCTGCCGACGCTGCTGGTGGACGAGACCGCCGGCGGGCTGCGCGCGGCGACGGTGGCGGCGACGCTGTTCCAGGTGCTGGGCATCCCGGCGACGCTGGTCGTGCCCGCCCTGCTCGCGCGGCAGCGCCGGCACGGCCGGTCCGGGCAGCGGGCGCTGGGCCTGGCGGTCACCGCGGCCTGGACGCTGCTCCCGGTCGGCCTGCTGGTCGCCCCGGCCGCCTGGCCGGTCTGGGTGGTGGCGGGCGGCCTGGCCCAGGGGGCGGGGATCTCGCTGGCGTTCACCCTCGTCGTGCTCCGGGCCGGCGACGAGGCCGTGGTGCGCCGGCTGTCGGGCATGTCGCAGCTGGTCGGGTACTCGGTCGGCGCGGCGGGGCCGCTCGTCGTCGGGGCCCTCCGCGCGGCCACCGGCGGCTGGGCCGCGCCGCTGCTGGTGCTGGTCGGCTGCGGCGCGGGCTACGCCGCCGCGGTCGTCGTCGCCGGCCGCCCGGTCACCCTCGGGCTTCTACATCGTGGAAGTCGAGTCGCGCGGACCCCGTGACGGCGGTCACCGTGGTCACGGACACGGAGGCAGCGGGAGGGGCACGAGCATGACGTCGATCGTCCGGGACCAGTGGTACGTGGCCGCTTACGGCCGCGAGATCGGGCGGGACCTGTTCAGCCGCACGATCTGCGGGGAGTCGATCCTCTTCTGGCGCACCGAGGCCGGCCGGGTCACGGCGATGAGCGACCGCTGCGTGCACCGGCGGTTCCCGCTGTCGCAGGCCCCCAGCCACCTCGACGGCGACCGCGTGGTGTGCGGCTACCACGGCTTCACCTACGGCGCCGACGGCGTGTGCGTGGCCGTCCCCGGGCAGACCCGCGTCCCGCGCACGGCGCGGCTGCGGTCCTACCCGGTGGTCGAGCAGGACTCCTTCGTCTGGGTCTTCATCGGCGACCCGGACAAGGCCGGGGCCACCCGCATCCCGCGCGCGCCCTGGCTGGACCAGGAGGGCTGGACGACGGTCAGCGGGATGGAACCGCTCAAGGCCCGCGCCAGCCTGCTCGTCGACAACCTCATGGACCTCTCCCACGAGACCTACCTGCACGGCGGCTACATCGGCACGCCCGAGGTGGCGGACACGCCGATCACCACCGAGGTCGACGACGAGGCCGGGATCGTCTACGTCTCCCGGCACATGGACGACGCCGAGTGCCCGCCCTTCTACGCGAAGAGCACCGGCATCGAGGGCCGGATCACCCGCTGGCAGGACATCGAGTTCACCCCGCCCTGCCTGTACAAGCTGCACAGCCGGGTCGCGCCGGTCGGCGTGCTGCCGCACGAGGACGGCACCGACCCCGACGCCTTCCACGTCGAGGTCGTCTACGCGATCACGCCGGAGACCGAGCGCTCCACCCACGACTTCTGGGCCGTCGCGCGCGACTTCGCCCTCGACGACGAGTCGGTGTCGGACTTCCTGCGGGAGAGCAACCGGACCGTCGTCCTCCAGGACGTCACCGCCCTCGACGTCCTCGAGGAGGTGCTCACCGGCGAGCCCGACGGCTACCAGGAGCTGTCGATCAACATCGACACCGGCGGGCTGGCCGCGCGCCGGATGATCGCCCGGCTGGCCGAGCAGGCCTCCGGGGCGCCGGCCGCGGCGGCCGTGCCGGCGGGCCGGTGACCGGCGGCATGAGCCTGCCCCCGCCGCGCCACGTGCTCGGCGGGGAGCGGGTGCTCCGGGTGAACTGGCTGCCGGGCTCGGACCGGCTGCGCGGCCGGTGCCACTGCGGCGCCGAGGCCGAGGGCGAGGACCCGACGGCCATGTGGGAGTGGCTGCTCGCCCACCCCGACCACCCCGCCGGGGGGCCCGACGCCCCCGTCGTCCCGGACGTGCTGCCGCCGCCGCCCGCGCACCGGGTGAGCGACCCGGCCGTCATCCGGCGCCGGACCCCGGTCCTGGTCTGACCCCGAGGAGGGCAGAACCCCCGTGCACAGCACCCACGACGAGGTCGACCTGCGGCTGCAGGTGGCCTCCCGGACCGACGGCGCCGAGGGCGTCGTCGTGCTGGAGCTGCGCGACCCCGGCGGTGCCGAGCTGCCCGCCTGGGGGCCCGGCGCGCACGTCGACCTCAACCTGGGCAACGGCATGACCCGCCAGTACTCGCTGTGCGGCGACCCGGCCGACCGGTCGACGTGGCGGGTCGCGGTGCTGCGCGAGCCCGACGGCCGGGGCGGGTCGGCGTACGTGCACGAGGCGGTCCGGGAGGGCGACACCGTCGACGTCCGGGGCCCGCGCAACCACTTCCCGCTGGTGCCCGCGCCGCGGTACGTGTTCGTCGCCGGCGGCATCGGCATCACGCCGATCCTCCCGATGGTCGCCGCCGCCGACGCCGCCGGTGCCGCCTGGGAGCTGCACTACGGCGGGCGCAGCCGCCGGTCGATGGCCTTCCTGGAGTCGCTGGAGGAGGCCACCGGCACCACCGTCACGCTGCACCCCCAGGACGAGGTCGGGCTCATCGACCTGCCCGCGGTCCTGGGCACGCCGCAGGAGGGCACGCTGGTCTACTGCTGCGGCCCCGAGCCGCTGCTGCAGGCGGTCGAGCAGCAGTGCGCCGCCTGGCCCGAGGGCAGCCTGCACGTCGAGCGGTTCAGCCCCAAGGAGTTCGGCGAGCCGGTGTTCCACGACTCCTTCGAGGTGGAGCTGGCCACCAGCGGGCTGACCCTCACCGTGCCCCCGGACCGGAGCATCCTGGAGGTCGTCGAGGACGCCGGGGTGCCGGTGCTCTCCTCGTGCACGGAGGGGACGTGCGGGACGTGCGAGACGCCGGTGCTGGAGGGCGAGGTCGACCACCGCGACTCCCTGCTGACCCCGGCCGAGCAGGCGGCCAACGACACGATGTTCATCTGCGTGTCGAGAGCCGCGTGCCCGAGGCTGGTCCTGGAGCTCTGAGCCGCGGCGTCGACGAGGCGCGGGGGCCGCGACGGACGTCGGGCGGGAAGCTGCTCGCCGTCCTCGACGCCTTCAGCCGCGAGCGTCCCGCGCTGACCCTCTCCGAGATCGCCCGCGCCACCGGCGTGCCGCTGTCGACCGCGCACCGGCTGGTCGGCGAGCTGCACCGCTGGGGCGGCCTGGAGCGGGACGGCGACGGCCGCTTCCGCGTCGGGCTGCGGCTGTGGGAGCTCGGCGCGCTGGCGCCCCGCGGGCTGGGCCTGCGGGAGGCGGCGCTGCCGTTCATGGAGGACCTCTACGAGGTGACCCACCAGAACGTGCAGCTCGCCGTGCGCGACGACGTCGAGGTGGTGTTCGTCGAGCGGTTCGCCGCCCGGGACGCCGTCACCGTCCTCACCCGGGTCGGCGGCCGGTTCGCGCTGCCCCCGACCGGCGTGGGCCTGGTGCTGCTGGCGCACGCGCCCGCGGAGGTGCAGGAGCGGGTGCTCGCCGCGCCGCTGACCCGGTACACCGCCCACACGATCACCGACCCGCGCCAGCTGCGGCGGGTGCTGGCGGAGGTCCGGCGCACCGGGCAGGCGGTCAGCGACCGGCAGGTCACCGACGACGCGGTGTCCGTGGCCGCCCCCATCCACCTGCGCGACACCGTCGTCGCGGCCCTGTCGGTCGTGGTCCGCGGCGACGGGCCGGCCGCCGTCCGCGCCGTGACCCCGGGTGTGCGGACCGCCGCCCGGGGCATCTCCCGGGTGCTCACCCAGTCCGCCGGCGCCGCGTGGCCGGTGGACCCACCGGACGCCGGCCCGGACCGGCCCGCCCCCTGACCCGCACCCGAGGAGAGCGCCCGTGAGGACCACCACCGCCGCCGTCGTCGAGGAGCTGCACGGCCCGTTCGTCGTCCGCGAGGTCGAGATCGACGACCCCGGCCCCGGGGACGTGCTGGTGCAGGTGGCGGCCAGCGGCTTCTGCCACACCGACGGGATCGCCCGCGACGGCGACCTGCCCTTCCCGCTGCCCGGTGTCCTGGGCCACGAGGGCGCCGGCACGGTGGTGGCGGTGGGGGAGGGGGTGACCGGGGTCCGGGAGGGGCAGGCGGTCGTGCTCGGCTGGCCGTGGTGCGGGGAGTGCCGCAACTGCCTGGCCGGGGAACCGCGCTACTGCCTGCGGTTGGGCGAGCTGGTCGGCGGCGGCTCCCGGCCCGGCGGCGCGTCGTCCCTGCGGACGGCGGACGGCGCCCCGCTGGCCAGCCACTTCTTCGGCCAGTCGTCCTTCGCCGGGTACGCCATGACCACCGCGTCCGCGCTGGTGCCGGTGCCCGACGGCCTCCCGGTCGAGCTGATGGGCCCGCTGGCCTGCGGCCTGGCCACCGGCGCCGGCGCGGTGTTCAACACCCTCCGCCCGGAGCCCGGGACCTCGATCGTGGTCTACGGGGCCGGCACCGTCGGCCTTGCCGCGGTGATGGCCGCCCGCAACTCCGCCGCCACCACGATCATCGCCGTCGACCGACACCCCGGCCGGCTCCGGGTGGCCGAGGACCTCGGCGCCACCCACGTCGTCGACGCGACCGGCACCGACCCGGTGCAGGCGGTGCAGGACATCTGCGGCGGGCCGGCCGACGCCGCCCTCGACTGCACCGGCGTCGTCCCCGTCGTCCGCCAGGCGATCGACTCGGTCGGCATGCTGGGCACCGCCCTGCTCATCGGCGGCGCCCCGGCCGGGGCGGAGTTCTCCGCCGACCACCTGACCACGCTGTGGGGCAAGACCATCCGCGGCACGCTGGGCGGCAGCGGCCGCGGGCAGGCGCTGATCGCCGCCCTCATGGACCTCCACGCCCAGGGCCGGTTCCCCTTCGACCGACTGGTGGAGTTCTTCCCGCTCGACCGCATCGAGGACGCCGTGGAGGCCTCCTACAGCGGGGCGGTGGTCAAGCCGGTGCTGCGCATGCCCGGCTGACCGGACGTCACCGCTTCGTCATGTGCGGCGGGCCGGGCGCGGGTAGGGCCTGCCCGGGCGTGCGTCGGGCGTGCCCGCCACCCGCCCGGGAGGAGCCGTTCGGTGCTGGTCGACGTGACCCTGGCCGCCGCCGGCCTGCTGGGGCTGGCCGTGGCGGCGCTGTCGGGGCGGCTGCGCACGTACCCGCTCTCCGAGCCCGCCCTCGGCCTGCTCGTCGGCGTGCTGCTGGGCCCGCAGGTGCTCGGGGTCCTGGACCTGCCGACGCTGGTCGAGGACCACGGGTGGCTGCACACCGCCACGCGGCTGCTGCTGGCGATCTCGGTCATGGCCGTCGCGCTCCGCTACCCGTTCGGTGCGGCCCGCACCCGGCTGCGCCCCGTGCTGCTCCTGCTCGCGGTGGTCATGCCGGTCATGGCCCTCGTGAGCGCGTCCCTCGCCGCGGGGCTGCTCGGCGCCGGCCTCGGCACCGCCCTGCTCCTCGGTGCCGCCCTCGCCCCGACCGACCCGGTGCTGGCTTCGAACGTGGTCACCGGCGTTCCCGCCGAGCGGGACCTGCCCGACCGCGACCGCCAGGTGCTCTCGCTGGAGTCCGGCGCCAACGACGGCCTGGCGCTGCCGCTGGTGCTGGTGGCCCTGGCGCTCGCGGGGGCCGACGCCCTCGGCGCCGCCCTGGCCGAGTCGCTGTGGCAGGTCGCCGGCGCCGTCCTGCTCGGGGTGCCCGCGGGCCGGCTCGGCGCCCGCGCGCTCCGCGCGGGTGAGCGGCACGGCTCGACCGACCCCGCGCCGCGGCTGATGTTCACCGCCGTCCTCGCGCTCGCCGTCCTCGGTGCGTCGGGGATCGTGCACGTCGACGGGATCCTGGCCGTCTTCGTCACCGGGCTGGCGTTCAACCTGGCCAGCACCGGGACCGAGCGCACCGACGACGCCCCCGTCGACGAGGCGGTCAACCGGTTCCTGGTGCTGCCCCTCTTCGTCGCGGTCGGTGCGGCGCTGCCGTGGGCGGCCTGGGCCGACCTCGGCTGGCGCGGCCCGGCGCTGGTCGTCGCCGTGCTGCTCCTGCGGCGGCTGCCGGTGGTGTGGCTGCTGCGCCGGCCGCTCGGGCTGGGCCGCCCGGACGCGGCCTTCCTCGGCTGGTTCGGCCCGATCGGGGTCTCGGCGCTGTTCTACCTCGCGCTGGAGGCCGAGCGGCTCGGGGCCGAGCCGTTGGTCCTGGCCGCCGGGAGCCTGGTGGTGGCCGCGAGCACGCTCGTCCACGGCGTCACCTCGGCGCCCGGGCGCGTCCTGTACCGACGGTGGACCGGTGACCGGGACCCCTCCCGGCGGCCGGCCTGAACGAGAGGACGACGGACATGTGGTTCGACTCCTGGTCCGACCTCGGGCGGATCGCCGCCGTCGGGGCGACCGGCTACCTGACGCTGATCGTGGTGCTGCGCCTGTCGGGCAAGCGGACGCTGGCCAAGCTGAACGCGTTCGACTTCGTCGTCACCGTCGCGCTCGGCTCCACGCTGGCCACCATCCTGCTCAGCAGCGACGTCTCCTGGGCCGAGGGAGCGGCGGCCCTCGCGCTCCTGGCGCTGCTGCAGTTCGTGGTCGCCTGGGTGACCGTGCGCCGCCCACGGGTGCGCGGGGTCACCACCTCCCGGCCGACCCTGCTCCTGCGGGACGGCGCGGAGCTGCCCGGGGCGCTGCGGCAGCAGCGGGTGACCATCGACGAGGTCCGGCAGGCGGTGCGGGCCACCGGGACGGGCGACCTCTCGGCGGTCGCCGCCGTGGTCCTGGAGACCGACGGCACGCTCAGCGTCGTCCCGCAGGCGCAGGCCGGCGACCGGTCGGCGCTCGAGGGGGTCGACGTCCCCGGCGGGTGACTCAGCCTGGCGTGCCGGTCGGCGTCGCGGTCACCGGCGGCCGGACCGAGCGGTAGTCACCGCGGTCGACCGGTTCCACGGTCAGCCCGGCATCGGTGGGCATCTCCAGCGGGACGCCCCCGACGACCACCCGGACGGCGTCCACCCCCGGGAAGCCGGTCACCGTCCACACCACCTGGGCCACCGCCAGCAGCTGGTCACCCCCGCCCACGCCGGTGAACGCCCGGCTGGCCGACAGCGTCAGGACACCCTCGAGCAGGCCGTCCTGCTCGGCCTGGCGGAGCGTCTGGGGGACCAGGGCGGTGCGCAGGCCGGCGGAGGCCTCACCCGGGGTGGGCCCGGCCACGAGCAGGTCGAGGGCCGCGTGCAGGTCGGCGGGCGCCGACCGGCGGAACACCGGCTCGAGCCGGGTGCCGCGGACGAACCACAGCTGGACCGAGGCCCCGCCGGCGGTCGGGACACCGGCGGAGGTCCGCGTCGGCGTGGGCACCTCCACCGGCTCGGGCCGCGGCTGCACCGGCACCCCGCACCCGGCCAGGGCCAGGACCAGCAGGACGACGGCGATCAGGACCCGCACGGCTGCTCCTCGGCCAGCGGCAGGGTGACGACGAACCGGGCACCGCCGTCCGGGCTGCCGGTCACCTGCACCTCGCCGCCGAGCGCGCGCAGGTGGCGGGTGACCAGCGACAGGCCGAGCCCGGACCCGCCGGAGGGGACCCGCTCGCGACCACGGCCCCGGGCGAAGCGCTCGAACACGCGGGTGCGGTCCTCCTCCGGGATCCCGGGCCCGGCGTCGTCCACCAGCACCCGCGCCCGCGGCGGGTCGGCCTCGACCCGCACGCAGGTGACCCCGCCGGCGTGCTGGTCGGCGTTGTCGAGCAGGTTGCCCAGCACCCGCTCCAGCCGCCGCTTGTCGGCGCGCACCACCGCGCTCTCGGCCCCCTCGCCCAGGTCCAGGGGCACCGGCCGGCGGCGGCGGGCCAGCGCCTCGCGCACCAGCGCCGCGAGCCGGACGTCCTCGAGCGCGTCGGCCCCGCCCCCCGCGTCGGCCCGGGAGATCTCGAGGAGGTCGGCGACCAGCCGGGAGAACCGGTCCACCTCCTCGCGGAGCATGCCCAGCGCCTCCCGGCCGTCCTCGGGGAGGTCGTCGGCGGCGCCCTCGACGAGGGCCAGCGCCCCCAGCATGGTGGTGAGCGGGGTGCGCAGCTCGTGGCTGACGTCGGCGGCGAAGCGCGCGTCGCGGCGGACCCGCTCCTCGAGCGCGGCCACCGTCGCGTTGAAGGAGGCCGCGATCGGCTCCAGCGCCGGGTCGCCGCGGGGGTCGATGCGGGCCGACAGGTCACCGGCGGCCACGGCCGCGGCCGCCGCGGACACCCGGTCCAGCGGGCGCAGCGCGGGCCGGGTCGCCCACGAGCCGACCAGCAGCGACACCGGCACGGTGGCCAGGACGGCACCGGCCAGCACCGCGGCCAGGACGGTGTAGGTGCGGTCGAGCTCCTCGAGCGGGAAGACCTCGAAGTACGCGGCGTCCCCGCCCTCGACCGGCACGCCGACGGCCAGGGCCGTGCCGCCCTGCAGCGCGAACCGCTGGCGGGCCGGGGTCCCCCCGGCGACCGCCTCCCGCAGCGCGGCCGGCAGGTCGTCGCGGCCGACCCGCAGCGACGTGGTGAGCCAGCGGTCGTCCCGGGCCAGCAGCGACGTGGATCCGGTCTCCCGCGGCAGCTGGGCGAGCAGCTGCTCGGGGGAGAGGCCGGGCGCCGGCAGGGCGCGCCCGACCTGCGCGGCGTTGGCGACGGTCTGCGCCAGGGTGGCGCGCTCCCGGCCGACCAGGAGGTAGTGCGAGACCGCCAGCCACACGCCGACGGCGAGCACCGCGCTGAGCGCGACGGTCACCGCGGTGATCGTCAGCGTGGCCCGGCCGCGCAGGGTGTGCCGCCAGGCCGGGCGTCCCGGCCCGCTCACCCGGGCACCAGGTACCCCATGCCCCGCACGGTGGTGACGATCGCCGGGTGCGCCGGGTCGCGCTCGATCTTCTTGCGCAGCCGCAGCACGTGCACGTCCACCAGCCGGGAGTCGCCGAAGTAGCCGTACCCCCAGACGCGGTCCAGCAGCTCCTCGCGGCTGAACACCCGGCCGGCGCCGGCGGCCAGCTCGGTGAGCAGCCGGAACTCGGTGCGGGTCAGCTCGATGCGCTCGCCGTCCCGGGTCACCGTGCCGGCCAGCGGGGCGATCTCCAGGTCGCCGGCGGTGAGCGAGGTCGGGCCGTCGTCGGGCTGCGCCCGGCGGCCGACGGCCCGGATCCGCGCGGTCAGCTCCCGGGGGACGAAGGGCTTGGTGACGTAGTCGTCGGCACCGGCCTCCAGGCCGGCCACGACGTCGTCGCTGTCGGCGCGCGCGGTCACGATGACCACCGGGGTCGGGCCCGCCCGGCGGATCGCCCGGCAGACCTCCAGGCCGTCCTGGTCGGGCAGCCGCAGGTCGAGCAGGACGACGTCGGCGGGGTGCTCCGCCAGCCGGGCCAGGCCCTCCGCGCCGGTGGCGGCCTCCGTCACCTGGTACCCCTCCCGCTGGAGGGTCAGCTGGACCATCCGCCGCACGCGCACGTCGTCCTCGATGATCAGCACGGTCCGGGCCACCCCTGGAGTGTGCCCCCCGGCACCGGGTGCGGCCGGACGGGTTCCTCATGGCCGCTCGCGGACCCGGTCGAGCAGGGCGCGGAGCTCGGCCCCGACCTCCGCGGGGTGGGTGACGGGCACCACGTGGCCGGCGCCCGGGACGAGCACCAGGCGTGCCGCGGGGCCCAGGCGGCGGGCCAGCCGGACGGCTGCCCGGGCCGGGAGGGTCGCGTCCTCGGCGCCGGCGACGACCAGGGCGGGCAGCCCGCGCAGCCCCGCGAGCGCGCGGCGGCGGTCGTAGCGCGCCAGCCCCGGCAGGTAGGCGGCGAGCACGGCGACCGGCGTCGCCCGCCAGGCCCCCGTCACCGCCCGCACCGTGCGCTCGGCCGGGTTCCCGGCGAAGAGCCGCGAGCGCAGCCAGCGCCGGCCCGGCCCCCGGGCGAACGGGTGCACGAGCCGCGCCAGGGGTGCGGCCCGCCGCAGCAGCCGGGCGCCTCCCTCCGCCACGCGCCGGCGCAGCCGGCTCCGGCGGCCCGGCGGCCGGCCGGCGGCGGCCACGGGGCCGGCCGCGGTGGACAGCAGGGCCACGCCGGCCACGCGGGGCCCGACCAGCGCCGGTCGCCGCCCGAGCAGCGCCAGGACCGCCATGCCGCCCATCGAGTGCCCGGCGAGCACGACCCGGCCGGGGCCGGCCAGCGCGTCGAGCACCGCACCCAGGTCGCGGCCGAGCCGGTCCACGGTCGCCGACCGGCCCCCGGCCCAGCCGCTGCCGCCGTGGCCCCGCTGGTCGTAGCGCACCAGCCGGAGCCCGCCGTGCCGGGTCCCGGGCAGCAGCTCGCGCCAGAGCGGGTCGAGGACGGCGGCGCGGGCGCCGTACCCGTGCACGAGGACCAGCGCGAGGGGGGCGTCGTCCGCCCCGGCGACCTCGGCCCGCAGCGTCACCCCGTCGTCGGTCGTCACGCGGCGGGCACCGGAGACGGTCCCGGCGGCCACGGTCGGGACCGTACCGGGCGGCGGTCGCCGAGCCCGTGACGATCGGGTGACGCCGGCGGAGGCGACGGGTGCCCTGTGTCGTTCGAGCCCGGCCGCGGGGGACGGGGACCGGGTACGCGGGTCGAGCGGTGCCCCGGGGAGCGCGGCGCCGTGCTCCGAGGTGCCGCGCGGCCCCGGCTCCGGCAGAGTGCCTGCGTGGACGCCGACGTCGTCGTCGAGATCCCGAAGGGATCGCGCAACAAGTACGAGTTCGACCAGCGGGTGGGGCGGATCCGGCTGGACCGGATGCTGTTCACCGCGACCGGCTACCCGGGTGACTACGGGTTCGTGCCAGACACGCTCGCCGAGGACGGCGACCCGATCGACGCCCTCCTCCTGCTCGACGAGCCGACCTTCCCCGGCTGCCTGGTGCACGCGCGGGTGATCGCGGTCTTCTGGATGCACGACCGCGGCGGGCCGGACGCCAAGCTGCTCTGCGTCCCGGCCGAGGACCCGCGGCACGCGCACCTGCAGGAGCTCGAGGACGTCGCGATGCACCAGATCGCCGAGATCTGGCACTTCTTCGAGATCTACGAGGCGCTGGAGCCCGGCAAGTCCGCCGAGACCCGCGGCTGGGAACGCCGGGCCGAGGCCGAGCGTGCGCTCGAGGACGCCCGGCGGCGGTTCGCCGAGCAGCGCGGCGGTGCGGCCTGAGGGCCGCCGTCGTGCGCCGGGCTCACGGTCGCGGGGGACCGGCCGTCCCGCCCGGGCCGGTGGCCGTCCGCACGTCCTCGGTCAGCGACCGCAGGGGGTCGGCGGTCGAGCCGCCCCGGGTGCTCCCGGTCATCGGGTCCTCCTCGGGCGGGCGGCGCCGCCCGGGCCCGCCCACCCGGACGAGCTCCTCGGCGGCCTGCCCTGCCGCACGCCCCGGCCGACGGGGTTCCCGGCGCCCGTCCCGGGGAACCCCGGTCAGCACGCACGCACACCACGAGGAGGAGCCGTGACCGAGCCCGAGGACCGGCGGCAGCCGGGGGACGACGAGTCGCACGCCAGCGTCGGCGGGGACGCCGGCACGCCCGGCGCCGGCCGCACCGAGCGGGAGACCGCGGTGGACGACGACCTGGGCCAGGGGGACGCACCGCAGCGCTGACCCGGGGGGTGGCTGCGCCGCCGGGGGGTACGCCTCTCCCGTGCCGGAGCCGCCGCGCCTGCCCTCGGAGATGCTCCTCCGCTACACGGACGTGCCGGAGGGGCGCATCCGGACGCGCGTGCTCGGGACGCGGCGGCCGGGGGGCCCGCCGGTCGTCGTCGTCCAGGGCATGGCCGTGTCGGACTACCTGCTCCCGGCCTGCGCGGCGCTCGGTGCGTGGACCGAGGTGCACCTGTTCGACGTCCCCGGCTTCGCGGGCAGCGGCCGGCCGACGCGGCGGCTCGACGTCCGCGGTTACGGCGAGGCCCTGGCGCACTGGTTGGCGGCGGCCGGGCTCGACCGCGCCGTCGTGGTCGGCCACTCCAGCGGCACGCAGGTGGCCGCCTGGGCCGGCGTGCTGGCCCCCGACCGGGTCGCGGGCGTGGCGCTGGCCAGCCCGACGATCGACCCGGTCGCGAGGCCGTGGCCGAAGCTGCTCTACCGGTGGCGCCTCGACGCCCGGTCGCCCTCGCCGGGTCTGGAGGAGAACCACGTCCCGGAGTGGAAGCGGGCCGGCGTCACCGGGGCGCTGCACCTGGTCCGGGTGCACCTCGCCGACCGGATCGAGGAGCAGGTCGCCCGCCTCGACGTGCCCCTGCTGGTGATCCGCGCGGAGGACGACCGGCTGACGACCGACCGCTGGGTGCGCGCCCTCGCGGCCTCCGCGGGCGGCGAGCTGGTCACCGTGCCGGGTGCGCACGCGTTCCTGTGGCTGGACCCCGAGGCCTGGTCCGCGCCCCTGCGCGGGCTGGCCGCCCGGGCGGGCTGACGTGCGGCGCGGGGGCCACGTCCGGCCGGAGGACGCGGTCGCGTCCTTCGACTCGGCCAGCGCGCTCCTCCTCGCGCTGGCGCGGGCGCTCGACGGGCAGGACTTCCCCCACCTGGGCCAGGCCCGGTGGAAGGCCGCGCTCGTGCGGGCCAGCGCCCTGCTGCCCCCGCCGCTGCGCTGCCGGGCCTACGCCGTCGCCAGCGGGCGCGAGGGCCTCCCCGCCCACCGGCTCGGGGACGTCGACCTGGACGAGGTGGCCGGCTGGGTGGCGCGGGCGTACCCGGACCGCCGCTTCCCGGCGGTCCTGGTCGGGTCCTCGAACGGGGCGCTGACCCACCTGGCCGCCGCCTGCGACATCCCCTGGCTGCCCCAGACCCTGCTCGTGCCGGTGCGCCGCCGCGGGGCCGACCCGCAGGACATGACGGCCGCCCTCGAGTTCGGGGCGCGCCACGGGCCCGCCCTGCTCGCGCGCAACCCGGGGGTCGAGCTGCACCAGATGCAGGACGCGAACCAGGACGCGCTCAGCGGCTCGCAGATGGCCTACTTCCGGGTCAAGTGGACCGGCCTGCCACCGGCGTACGAGCGCTTCCTGGCCGAGCGGCTCGCGCCCGGGGCGCCGCTGGTCGTCGTCCGCGACACCTCGACCTGGCCGGTGACCCGGGTCGGGGCCCGGCACGTCTTCCAGGTCGGTGCGCAGGGCGGGATGAGCCCCCGGGAGTACCTCGACGCCCCCGGCGTGCCGGCACCCGACGAGACCTCCGCCGAGGCCGAGTGGGGGTTCGCCGACCCGCTGCTGGCCGCGCTGCGGGAGTGGGCACGCCGCTCGGCCCACCCGGTGGTCGAGCTGCGGTACGGGCACCCGCAGGACCCCGCGGCCGCGGTGGCCGATGTGTTCCGGGCGTGGGCGCGGGCCCGCGGTGGCGCGGGCCGGCGGCTGCTCGTGAGCTCGTTCGTGGTCCACGACCCGTGGCGGACGATCACCACGGGGTCCGTGCCGTTCTGGACCTTCTTCCCCGTCCAGGACGCCGCCCGGGCGCTGGCCGACCACCTGGAGCGGACGTCCTACGACGACGTCGACGTCCTGCTGTTCAGCCACGGGGTCCGGTCGCGCGGGCTCGCCGACGCCGCCACCTGGCAGCGCCTCGCCGGACGGGCCCGCCACCGCGGCCGGCTGCTCGGCGTCGACCCGCGGGCGTTCCCGGCCGACTTCGCCGTCTTCGCCCGGTACGCCGGGGCGCTGCGGTCGCTGCCCGACGCGGGGCTCCCGCGGACCCCGCTGGCGCTCGACGACGCGCTCGCCGGACTCCGCGGCGCGGGCGGGATCTCGGTCGTCCGTGGCTGAGCGGCCGCGCGTGGCGGGACGCCTGCGGGGTAGGGGACCGGCAGCCGAGCGGGCGAGGAGGACCCCGGATGCCGGGACCGGCGGAGGAACGGTGACCGAGCACCACGACCGGGTGCGCGCCCTCGCGCGGCCGCTCCGGGACCCCGGCGACCTCGACCCGCTGCTGGATCGGGTCGGGGACGCCCGGGTGGTCCTGCTCGGCGAGGCCTCGCACGGCACCCACGAGTACTACACCTGGCGGACGGCGATCACCCGCCGGCTGGTGACCGAGCGGGGCTTCTCGTTCGTCGCCGTCGAGGGCGACTGGCCCGACTGCCACCGGGTGCACTGCTCGGTCACGCTGGCCTCGACCGCCGAGGACCCGCGCGAGGTGCTGCGCGGGTACGAGCGGTGGCCGACCTGGATGTGGGCCAACGAGGAGGTGGCCGACCTCACCCGCTGGCTGCGCGCGCACAACGCGGGGCAGCCCCCGGAGACCCGGGTCGGGTTCCACGGGCTGGACGTCTACAGCCTGTGGGACTCCCTGCGCGCCATCCTGGGCTACCTGCGCGAGCACGAGCCGGGCTCCGTCGACGCGGCGCTGGCGGCCTTCCGCTGCTTCGAGCCCTACGCCGAGGACCCCCAGGCCTACGCGCGGGCGACCCGGCTGGTGCCGACCAGCTGCGAGGGCGCGGTCGTCACCGTGCTGCGGGAGCTGCGCGCCCGGGTCGCCCCCGACGGCGGCCCCGACCGGGACGCGGCCTTCGTGGCCGAGCAGAACGCCCGCGTCGCCGCCGGCGCGGAGGCCTACTACCGGGCGATGGTGCGCGGCGGGCCGGGGTCGTGGAACGTCCGCGACCGCCACATGACCGACACCCTCGACCGGCTGCTGGTGCACCGCGGCGACGGGGCGCGGGCCGTGGTGTGGGAGCACAACACCCACGTCGGCGACGCCCGGTACACCGACATGGCCGACGCCGGCATGGTCAACGTCGGCCAGCTCGCGCGGGAGCGGTACGGCGAGGACGACGTGGTGATCGTCGGCTTCGGCAGCCACCACGGCAGCGTCCTCGCCGGCGACGCCTGGGGGGCGCCGGTGCAGCGGATGCCCCTGCCGCCGGCCCGCCCCGGCAGCACGGAGGCGCTGCTGCACGACGCCGTCCCCGACGCCGCCGCGCTGTTCGTCGTCCCGCCGGACCCGCCCGGCTGGCTGCGCGCCGAGCGGGCGCACCGCGCGGTCGGCGTCGTCTACCACCCGCAGGCCGAGCGGTGGGGCAACTACGTGCCGACGGTGCTCGGCCGTCGCTACGACGCCTTCTGCTGGTTCGACGAGACCCGCGCGCTGACCCCGCTGCACGGCACGCACCCCTCGGGCGGGGAGATGGAGACCTTCCCGGATGCGGACTGACCCGGCGGGGGAGCGCCCCGTCGCCGTCCCCGCGGCGGGGGCCGTGCTGGCCGGCGACCTCGCCCTCCCGGCGGGCGCCCGCGGCGTGGTGCTGTTCGCCCACGGAAGCGGCAGCAGCCGGCACAGCCCGCGCAACCGGCAGGTGGCCGCAGCCCTCCGGGAGGCCGGTCACGGCACCCTCCTGGTGGACCTGCTCACCGAGGCCGAGGAGCGGGTCGACGCCCGCACCCGTGAGCTGCGCTTCGACATCGGGCTGCTGGCGGGGCGGCTCACCGGCGCGGCCGACTGGCTCGCCGCGGAGCCGGCGACCGCCGGGCTGCCGGTGGCCCTCTTCGGCGCCAGCACCGGCGCGGCCGCCGCCCTCGTCACCGCCGCCGACCGGCCGGACGCCGTCCGCGCGGTGGTCTCCCGGGGCGGCCGCCCGGACCTGGCCGGCGCCGCGCTGGCCCGCGTGCGGGCGCCCACGCTGCTCGTCGTCGGGGGCGCCGACGAGCAGGTCCTCGGGCTCAACCGGGACGCCGCCGCCCGGATGACGGCCGAGCACGAGGTGGCCGTCGTCCCCGGGGCGACGCACCTGTTCGGCGAGCCGGGGGCCCTGGAGCGCGTCGTCGAGCTGACCGTCGCCTGGCTGGACCGCTGGGTACCGGGCGGCTGAATGGAGGTCGGCCGCGGTCAGCTCGTCGCCAGCCCGCCCCCCTGGGCGCGGCTGCCCGGGTCGATGCCCAGGTCGCGGAGCAGGTCGGCGTCGTCCTCGGTGTCCACCTCGACGCCCAGCTCCCGCTCGGCGCGCGTGGCCTGTTCGGCCTTGCCGGCGGCGCGGAGCACCTGGACGACGTGGCTGCGGGCGATCCGCACCCTTCCCCTCCGATCAGCTGCGGCGACGCTGCGCCGGGGGCGTACCCGCGCCGGCGCCCGGTTACCCCCCGCGCGGTCGGCGCGGGTCGACCGCGTCGGGCGGGCCCGGGTCGTCGGGTCGGGGACCTCGTCGAGGCGGATGTCGCCCGTCCCGTGGTCGTGGCCCACCCGGTCGTGCCCCGCCCGACCGGCGGCCGGCCGGCCGCTGCGGTAGGCGTAGGAACGGCGGGAGGTGCGATGGCGGGGACGACGGACGCGGGCCCGGGGCGCCCGCGGGTGCACGAGCCGGACGTGGGCGTGAGCGCGGGCCGGGCGACCGGCGGTGCGCTGCTGTTCGCGCTGCCGCTGTTCATGACGATGGAGGTGTGGCAGCTCGGGCTGTCCATCCCGCGGTACCGGTTGGCCCTGCTGGTGGCGGCCACCGTCGTCCTGGTGGTGTTCCTCAGCCGGCTCTTCGGCGCCGGCGCGACGGGGCTGCGCCGCCGGGACTACCTGGCCGACGCGGGGGTGGCGCTGGTGATGGCCGCGCTGGTCGCCGCGGTGGCCATGACCGTGTTCGGGGTCGTCGTCCCGTGGACCGACTGGCCGGGGGCGCTGTCCGTGGTGGCCTTCGCCGCCCTCCCCGCGGCGGTGGGTGCCTCGTTCGCCCGCAGCCAGCTGGGGGCCGGGAGCCGCCGCTCGGAGACCGAGGCCTACGGCACGGAGGTCCTGCTCATGGCCGCGGGCGCGGTGGTCCTCGCGGCGAACATCGCGCCCACCGAGGAGATCGTGCTGCTGGCCGCCACCGCGGGCCCGCTGCTGAGCGCGGTCGTGGTGGTGCTGAGCCTGCTGCTCATGCACGGCTTCGTGTACCGGGTCGGCTTCAAGGGGCAGGAGGTCGAGGGCGGTCCGCTGCGGGCCTTCCTGCTGCTGACCACGGTCGGGTACGCGGTGGCGCTGGCCGTCTCGGCCTACCTGCTGTGGACCTTCGGCCGGTTCGACGGGGTGGACGCCTCGGTGGCCCTGGCGCGGTCGGTCGTCCTCGCCGTCCCGGCGAGCCTGGGCGCCGCCGCCGCGCGGCTGGTCCTGTGAGCGGGGGCGCGGGGGAGGGCGAGCGCCGCGAGGGCGGGACGTCGCCCGGCGAGTACGTCGTCGGCGCCCTCGGGCTGGTGCTGGTGCTCGGGCTGCTGGCCTTCCTGCTCTGGGACGGGCTGGTGGAGCGGGAGGGCGGCCCGCGGCTGGCCGTCGTCGTCACCGGGGTCTCCCCGGCCCCCACGGGCTTCTCGGTCGGGTACGAGGTGCGCAACTCCGGGGGCGAGACGGCCGAGCAGGTGGAGGTCTCCGGCGAGCTGACCCGGGAGGGCTCGGTCGTCGACGAGGCGACCGCCACCGTGGACTACGTCGCGCCGGGCAGCCGGCGCCAGGGCGCGCTGCTGTTCGGCGAGGACCCGCGGGACGGTGAGCTCCGGGTCGCCGTCGACGGTTACGTGCTGCCCTGAGCGGGGAGGACGGCGCGGTGACCACCCGCATCGGCATCGTGGGTGCCGGCTTCATCGCCGGCCGGCACGTCGACTCCCTGACCGCCCTGGACGGCGTCGAGGTCGTCGGGGTCGCCGATCCCCGCACCGACCGCGCCGAGGTGCTCGCCGCGCGCGCCGGCGGGGCGGCCCACGACCGCTGGGAGCGGCTGCTCGACGCCGGCGGGCTCGACGCGGTCTACGTGTGCGTGCCGCCGCACGCGCACGGGGCGGTGGAGGACGCCGTCGTCGACCTCGGCCTGCCGCTGTTCGTCGAGAAGCCGCCGGCCCGGGACCTCGCCACCGCCGAGCGGCTGGCCGGCCGGGTGGCCGCGGCCGGGCTGCTCACCGCGGTCGGCTACCACTGGCGCTACCTGGACACCGTGGAGCTCGCCCGGCGGCTGCTGGCCGGCGCGCCCGCCCGCCTGGTGCTCGGCGCGTGGCTGGACAGGGCCCCCCGGGTCGAGTGGTGGGGCCGGCAGGACGGCTCCGGCGGCCAGGTGGTGGAGCAGCTGACCCACCTGCTCGACCTCGCCCGGGTGCTGGTCGGGGAGGTCGAGAGCGGCTGGGCCGTGGGCGCGCGGTCGCCGGACGGGCCGGGCGACATCCAGGACGTCGGGACCGCGTCGGTGCGCTTCGCCTCCGGCGCCGTGGGCTCCTTCACCCACAGCTGCCTGCTGCCCCGCGGCTTCCGGATCGGCCTGGAGGTCGTCGCGCCGGGGCTCGGGCTGTGGCTCACCGAGCACCAGGTGGCCGTCTCCGACGCCGAGGGGGAGCGGGTGGTCGAGCGCGCGTTCGACCCGGTCGAGGTCGAGGACGCCGCCTTCGTCGCCGCGGTGCGCGGCGAGGGCGACGGCGTCCGCGCGACCTACGCCGACGCGCTGGCGACCCACCGGCTGGCGGTCGCGGTCGCGGCGGCGGCCGCCGGCGGCGGGGAGGTCCGGCTGTGAGGGGGGTGCGCACGATCGGCGTGGTGGCGCCCGGCGAGCCGGCGCTGCTGGACGACGAGGAGCCGGACCCGGGCCCCGGTCAGGCGTGGGTGACCACCGAGTGGAGCGGGATCAGCGCCGGCACGGAGGTCGCCCTCGTGCGCGGCACCGACCCGCACCACCGGCTCTCGTGGGACGGTGACCTGCGGGCCTTCCGCGACGACGGGCCCCGGGCCGGCTACCCGGTGCTCCGGCTCGGGTACATGGAGGTCGGGCTGGTCACCGGGAGCCGCGCGCCCGGGCTGGCGGAGGGCACGCGGGTGGCCATGGCCTACGGGCACCGCACCGGCTGCTGCGCGGACCCGGGGGCGGCCCCGGTGATCCCGGTGCCCGACGACCTCGACCCGCTGCTCGGGGTCTACCTCGCCCAGATGGGGCCGATCTGCGTCAACGGCCTGCTGCACGCCGCGGCCGGGATCGCGGGGCCGGCCGCGGGCGTGGACGCCGGGGTCCGGGACCGCTGCGTGCTGGTCACCGGGGGCGGGGTCATCGGGCTGCTGTCGGCCCTGCTCGCCGACCGGCACGGTGCCGCGGAGGTCGTGGTCGCCGAGCCGTCCCCCGCCCGGCGCGCCGTGGCGGAGGCGCTGGGGTTGGCGACCGTGCCCGGCGACGCGTGGCAGGCCGTCAAGGAGCGCTGGCGGCACGGGCCGGGGGACGCCGGCGCCGACGTCGTGCTGCAGTGCCGGGGGCACGACGCCGCGCTGGCCACCGCGCTGAAGGCGCTGCGGCCGCAGGGGACCGTGGTCGACCTCGGCTTCTACCAGGCCGGCGCCGAGGCGGTGCGGCTCGGCGAGGAGTTCCACCACAACGGCCTGGCGCTGGTCTGCGCCCAGATCGGCCGGGTGCCGCGCGGGATGGCCGGGGCCTGGCCGCGGACCGCGCTGGCCGAGGTCACGCTGGACCTGCTCCGCGCCCGGGGGGCCGACGTCCGGGCGCACGTGGTGACCGACGTGCTGCCGTTCGCCGACGGGCCGGCACTGCTGGCCGACCTCGCCGGTCGCCGGCTGCCCGCCCCGCCGCTGCAGGCCGTCCTCCGCTTCGACCCGGCCTGACCCCGGTCTACCGCGGTTCCCTCGACAAGTCGGCGCCGCCCTGGGGCCCACGGGCGTAGCGGCCGCACTTGTGCCGGAAGTCGGGCGGCGGGACAGTGGTGCCATCGCCGCGGACGCCGGGGGAACCGTGCTCGCGCGGCGGCCTCAGGGGAGGGGCCGTCATGGGCTGGGCGATCACCACTGCTGTCGGGTTCGTGCTGGCCACGGCCCTCGTCGTGTGGTTGGGGCGGGGCGTGACCGCCCGCTGGGAGGTGGACCGGCGCGGCCGCGGGACCGCGAGGACCGGGGCGGGTGCCGGGCCGATGCCGGGGCGACCCGGCCGGCTGCGGGCGCGGCTGCGCGGCGGCCTCCCCGAGGCCGCTCGGCGTCTCGTCGGTCCGGACATCACGGGGTGGCTCGCCCGCCCGCGCGGCCCCCAGCGCCGGGAGCGGCGGGTGCGCATCCCGCACCTGGGCCGGCCGCATCTCCGCGCGCCCCACCTGCACGTGCCGCGCCTGCACCTACCCCACCCGTCCCCCCCTCGTCTGGCGATGCCCCGCCTGCACCTGCCGCGGGTGGCCGACCGCGCCCTGCACCGGTCCGGTGGACGCACGCTGCACGTGCCCTTGCTGCACGTGCTGCGCCCGCATGCGCCGCGCCGGAACCGGCACCGGGACGACGAGGGTCCCGCGACCGAGCCACCTTCCTGAACTGCTCCCTCCCCGGAGCCAAGGGCGTCTCGGTTCTCCATCGAGGTTGTCTCGACAGCGGGTGGGCGGTCGGCGAGGAGGCTGCGAAAACCCCGGGCTGGCTCCTCAGGTGGACCTGCGTGCGCGTCCGTGACCTGGGCCTTCCTCCGTCCACACCCGTTGCCCAGTGGACGTGTTCGAACGTATGACCGACCCATGCCCCCCGTCGCGGACCCGGTCGCCGCACCTCCTGTCGATCCGGTCGGCGTGCCGCCGGCTGCGGGCTGGGCGGAGGGTGCGCTCGGGGCCGTGCAGGAGGCGGATCGGGAGATCGCCCGGTGGACGGCGGTGCGGGCGCGGGCGGTGGCGGCCTTCGCCGCGTCCCGGCCGTCGTCGGTGGACCGGCCGCAGGGGCAGCGCGGGGCGATGAGCGCCGAGCGGTGGGCGGCGCGGCCGGAGCTGCTGCGGGCGGTGAGCGAATGGGCTACCCCGGAGCTGGCGGTGGCGCTGCAGGCCGGTGCGGTGGGTGCCGAGCAACTGCTGGAGCGGTCGCTGACGCTGGTGTCCCGGCTGCCGGGCACGCTCACCGCCCTGGAGTCGGGGCTGCTGCACACCGGGCACCTGTGGCCGCTGCTGGGCAAGGTCGCCCCGATCGCCGACGACCGCGTCCGCGCCGAGGTGGAGGCGCTGCTGCTGGGCTGGGTGGCCGCCCGCGCCGCCGGCGGGCGGGTGACCACGCCGGGGCAGCTGGGGGACAAGGCCCGCCGCGAGGTGGCCCGGCGGGACGCGGCCGGGGCGGCCGATCGGCTGGCGCGGGCGCTCAAGGGCCGCGGGGTGTTCTTCCGGGCCGATGACCGCGTCGAGGGCATGGCGACGGTGACCGCGGCGCTGGGGGTGCCGGAGGCGCGAGCGCTGGTGGCCGCCCTGGGCGCCTACGCCGACGCCCTGGACGACCCGCCCGGGTCCCCGCCGCGGTCGCGCGGGGAGAAGATGGCCGACTGCCTGCTGGAGCTGGTGCTGCGACCGGGGAAGAACGCGCTGCCGCCGGTGCAGGTGCTGCTGACGGTGGTGGCCTCGGTGTCGACGCTGGCAGGTGGGGACGCCCCCGGTGAGGTCGACGGGCAGGTGGTCCCGGCGGAGATGGTGCGGGCGCTGTTGCGGGCGGTGAGCGGGTTCCGGCTGCCCGACGGGGCAGAGCCCGCACCCGAGGGCGCCGGTTCCGACGGTGCTGCCGTTCCCGGCGCCGGCTGCGCCGGGGCGCCGGGGCCGTGGGAGCAGGAGGCCCAGGCCGAGCTGGAGGCCTGGTGGGCCGAGCTGGAGCTGCGGGTGCTGGCCGGGGCCCTGGGCGAGCAACCCGACCGCGCTCCCGCCCCTCCCGGAGACGATTCCGGGCTCGAGGACACGCGGCCGGAGGACGCCTGGCGTGGCGAGGCGTGGCTCCGGGACGCCTGGCCGGAGGACGCGTGCCCCGAGGACGCCTGGCCGGAGGACACGTGCCCCGACGACGCGTGGCCCGAAGACGGAAGGCATGCGGGTGAGCCGTGCTCCGCCTCTCGGGTCGGGGGGACCGGCGAGCCCGAGACCGGGAACCGGCCGGCGGGCGGGGTCGAGGAGGGGAGCGAGGTCACCGCGACCGCCGCCGGCGAGGCCGCGGCGACGGGTGACGACGACCCTGGCGCCGGCTGGTGGGCGGCGGCGGACCGGGCGCTGCAGGATGCCGGGCAGGCTGCCTGCGCCGCGCTGCAGGCCCTGGGCCGGGCCCGCACCGCGGTGCGCACCGCCCAGGCCGCCACCGCGGCCGTCCAGGCCACCTGGGCGACCGGCCCGGCCGGCCGGGCCACCGCGGCCGCCGACGCCCTCACCGCCCTGGCCGCTCTCGCCGAGGACCAGCGCGAGCAGCTGGGCGCGCTGCTGGCGGCCACCGCAGGCGGCGGTCTGGCCGACCGCCCCCGCCTGGCCCTCACCGATGCCACGACGGGGGCGCTGCTGGCCCTCACCGACCTGCCCGAGCTGCGCCGCGCCGCGCACTGCGGTGCCGCGGCCTGCCGCCGGGCGCCCGAGACGTGCGATCACGACCTGGGCGCGCGACCCGGCCTGGGCCTGCCCGGCCCGACCGCCGGCTACCGGCCCGGCGCGGCGCTGGACCGCTTCGTGCGCGCCCGTGACCGCCGCTGCCGCTTTCCCGGCTGCCGCCGTCGGGTACCGGCCGGCGGGGAGCTCGACCACACCCGCGCCTGGCCCGACGGGCCCACCGCCGCGGCCAACCTGGCTGGCTACTGCACCACCGACCACCGCGGCAAGCACCAGGCCCCGGACTGGACCCACACCCAGCACCGGGACGGCACCCTCACCGTCACCACCCCCAGCGGCCTGACCGCCACCACCGACCCACCGCCCTACTGAGCAAGGCGCCAGGCCGGGGGACGCACGGGTGTAGCACGTGCGGGACGGGCTCAGCGCACCACCGACCGGGAGTAGCACGTGCGCTCCGGGCTCAGCGCACCACCGACCGGAACAGCTCGACGAGGCGGTCGGTGTGCGCATCGAAGGTGTGCCGCTCCCGGGTCGCGAGCGCGGCCGCGGCTCCCCGCCGGGTCGCCACCTCCTCGGCGAGGCCGGCGGCCACCTCGTCGGCCGATCGGTAGAACAGCCCGGTCCCGTCACGACGCAGCACCCGCTCCACCGACACCGCGTGCCCGGGGTTGGCCTGCTGCAGGAGCGGCAGCCCGGCGGCGAGGCACACCGGGAGCCGGGCCGGGGAGTTGAGGTCGTCCCAGACCGCCCGGCGCAGGTCACCGCCGTTGCTGCTGGCGAAGCGGTGCAGCCAGCCGGCGTCGTAGCGGGAGAGCACCCGCACCCAGTCCTCCGGTCCCACCGCTGGGTGCACGTGCACGAACCCCGGCGCTGCGGCGAGCGCGCGGTCCAGCCAGCCCGCCCACGCGCCCTTCGGTCCCGGCGCCCGCACCTGCCCGTGCAGGTGCGTGTGCACCCCGCGCCGGGCGAGCTCCAGCACCCACTCCAGGTCCAGACCGGAGGGACGGCCCACGACCACCGCGTGCGGCCGGCCGTCACGGTCGGACAGCTTCGCGGAGCGCGGGGCGTCCAACCAGTCCCGCGCGGGCAGGTCGCCGTCCAGGACGCCGAGCCGGGCGGGGTCCACCCGGCCGGCCAGCGCGCGCGCGAACCAGTCGCGCTCCTCCTCGGTCGCCAGCAGGCAGGCGTCGGCGCCGCAGACCAGGTCGGCCAGCAGCGGCCACTCGCCCCGGGCGACGCTGCGCTGCGGTGCCTCCTTGAACGTCCACACGAACGGCAGGGCCGGGAACGCCGACCGCACCGCGTGCGCGAACGGCACCGCACGCCAGTTCAGCTGCGCCCACACCACGTCCGGGGCGAGCGCGGCCACCTCCTCCCGCCAGCGGTCCCGGTCCAGGTCCGGCACGTGCCCGAACGGCAGCGGCCCGACGGTGGCGTCGCCGAGGCCGTCCCGGGTCCACAGCCCGGTGAGCCGGTGCCCCCGCGCCGCCAGGGCCAGCACCCGCTCCGGGTTGAACGCCAGCTCCCCGACCAGCAGGACCGACAACCCGTCGTCCGCGGGCGGGTAGGAGCGCGCCCGGAACCGCGCGTAGCGCACCACCTCGTCGACCTCGCCGCCGTCGCTGGACGAGAACCGCAGCGGCCCGGGCACCCGGTACCGGCTGCGGAAGACGTTGAGCCCGCCGTCGAAGGCCTCGCGCAGCGCCCGGGACCGCTGCGCCGGGTGCCGCGTCCACGAGCAGGTGACCCGCCCGGTGCCGGCCGACCGGCCGCCCGAGCGGAGCCGGTCCCACATCAGCCGGGCCAGGTCGTCGGTCTCCAGCTCCGCCCGCTCCGTCCACCGGTCCGCCGTCCGAGGGTGCGCCACCTGCACGAGCTGCTCGTACGGCGTGCCCGACGGCTCCGCCAGGTCCGAGCAGGCGAGCGCCACGCCGGGCTCGGCGAGCGCCTCCAGCAGGGTTCCCAGGTGGTCCGGGAACCAGACGTCGTCGGCGGGCAGGTAGGCCACCACCGGGACGTCGAGGGCGTCGAGCCCGGCGTTGAGCGTGGCGCCCAGCCCCCGGTTGACCGGCTCCCGCACCAGTCGCATCCGCGGGTCGCCGACGGCGGACACCACGGCGGCCACCGCGGCGCCGTCCCGCGAGCCGTCATCGAGCACCAGGGCGGTCCAGTCGGCCACCAGCTGCGCGCGCAGCGACTCCAGGGCCCGCGGCAGGAAGGCAACCTGGTCGTGCACCGGGACGAGGACCCCGGCCCGCACGCCACCGCCCCGCACGCCACCGCCCCGCACGCCACCGCCCCCCATGCCACCGTCCCTCACTCCACCGCCGCTCACGTCACCGCCGCGACCGCCGGCAGCCCGCACACCCGCGCGTAGACCCCGGCGACCCGCCCGGCGAGCGCGGGCCACGCGTACGCCGCGGCCTGCTCCCGCGCCCCGGCCGCCAGCCGCGCCCGCAGCTGCGGGTCGCCCGCCAGCCGGTCGAGCGCGGCGGCCAGGGCGGCGACGTCCCCGGGCGGCACCAGCAGCCCCGTCTCACCGTCCCGCACCACCTCGGGGATGCCGCCCACCGCGCTGGCCACCACCGGCAGCCCGGCGGCCATCGCCTCGGTGAGCACCGAGCCCATCTCCTCGTACGCCGACGGCAGCGCCAGCACGTCGAGCGCGGCCAGCACCCCCGGTACCCGTTCGTGCGGCACGAAGCCGGCCAGGGTGACGCGGCCGGACGCCGGGCTGTCCCGGACCGCCCGGCGGACCAGGCCGGCGTCCGGCCCGTCCCCGACCACGACCAGGGCGGCGGGGGCGCGCATGCGCCCGAAAGCCGCCACGAGCAGGTCGGCCCGCTTCTGCGGCGCCAGCCGCCCCACGTAGCCGATCCGCGGCCGGCCCACCGCAGGGAACGGGTCGGCGCCGACGCCGGTGAACAGCTCCGGTTCGAAGCCCGACGGGATCGTCGACACCCGCTCGGCGGGCACCCCGTCGGCCACCAGCGCCGCCGCGGCCCGCGCGGTGAGGACGACGACCGCGTCGGCGCGCCGCAGCGCCGAGCGCTCGACCAGGCCGCCCAGCCGGCGCAGCAGCCGGGCCCGCGGGGAGCCGCCGGTGAGCGTGTGCCCCACGCTGCAGTGCACCGTCACCACGAGCGGGCAGCGGTGCCGCCGCGCGGCGAGGCGGGCCAGGGGGAGGGTCGCGAGGTCCTCGCCCTGGTGGGCGTGCACCACGTCCACCGGCCGGGGCGGCCGGCGCAGCGCGACCGGCAGCGCGGCCAGCGCCCACAGCTGGCGCAGCCGGCGCACCGGCACCCCGGTGCGGTGCACGGTGGCGGCCCGCCCGAGGCGGTCGGTCCCGCGCGGCGCCGCGAGCCGCGAGGTCACCACCGTCTGGGTGTGGCCGGCGGCGTCCAGGCACCGGGTGAGCGAGGCCGTGTGGTTCTGCATGCCACCGATCGGGTCGAAGCGCGCCGCCCGCCCGTCGAGGTCCCCCGGCCCGGACGGCGGCTCGAAGACGCTGCACAGTCGCAGCACGTTGAGGGGGCGCATCGGACCTCCCAGGGGCTGGTGGCTGCCGGGAGCGGGCAGGAACCGCAGTGAACCAGAGTTACGGGACGGCGGCGGGCGGGAAGGACCCGGCAGGTGCACGGCCCGCTCGCCGACCCCGCCACCCGCCGGGTGGCCCTCGTCCGGCTGCGCGTCGGCCTCGGCGACCTGCTCTGCTCGGCGCCCGCGCTGCACCGGCTCCGGGCCGCCCGGCCGGACCTCACCGTCACCCTGGTGACCTGGCCGGAGACGGCGCCGGTGGTCGAGCGGCTCGGCGGCGTCGACGAGCTGCTGCCCTTCCCCGGCGCCGAGGGCATCCCCGAGCGGGCACCGGACCCCGCCGGCTGGGCCCCGTTCGTGGCCGCCGCCCGCGACCGCCGCTTCGACCTGGCCCTGCAGGTCTACGGCGACCGCCCGGCGGCCAACCGGGTGACCGCCGCCCTCGGCGCCCGGCTCACCGGCGGCTTCGCCCCCACCGGCTGGGGTCCGCCGCCGGGCACGGGGCCGCTGCACCTGCGCTACCCGGTGCACCTGCACGAGGCCGAGCGGCACGTGCGGCTGCTCGAGCACCTCGGGCTGCCACGGCGCGAAGGCCGGCCCGCGGCCGGTCCCCCGGAACTGGCCTTCCCGCTGAGCCCGGCCGACGAGGCCGGGCACCGGGCCACCCTCGCCGCGCACGGCCTGGTGCCGGGTGGCTACGCCGTCCTGCACCCGGGCGCCTCCTCGCCGACCCGTCGCTGGCCGGCCGGGCGCTACGCCGAGGTCGGGGACGCGCTGGCCGCCGAGGGGCTGGCCGTGGTCGTCACCGGCGTGCCCGCCGAGCGGGAGGTCACCGCCGCGGTCGTCGCGGCCATGCGCGCGCCGGCCGTCGACCTCACCGGTGCCACCGGCCTCGGCGGGCTGGCGGCGCTGCTGCGCGACAGCGCGTTGCTCGTCGGGAACGACACCGGCTCGGCGCACCTGGCGGCCGCCGTCGGGGCCCGCAGCGTCACGGTGTTCCTGCCCGGCGACCCCGTCCGCTGGGCCCACGCGGGGCCCCGGCACCGGGCGGTGGTCGCTGACGTGCCCTGCGCGCCGTGCCCGCACCTCGAGTGCCCGATCGACTTCCGCTGCGCGGCCTCGGTGCGGCCCCGCGACGTGCTGGCCGCCGCCCGGGCCGTGGTCGGGGCACCCGCGTGAGCGGGCGGGTCTCCCTCGTCTGCGACTCCGACGCCTGGGGCGGCGCCGAGGTCTACCTCACCCACCTGCTGCGGCGGGCCGCCGGGCTGGGCTGGACGGCGTCCCTGGTGGTCGCCGAACCCGTGGCCGCCGGCTTCGAGCGGGTCGTCCCCGCGGAGCGGACGGCGGTGGTGCCCCTCTCCCGGCACCGCGGCTCCGCGCCCGCCACCCGGGCGGCCCTGGCCGGGCAGCGGCCCGACGTCGTCCTCGTCAACCTCGTCGACCCCGGCTCCAACGCCGCGGCCGCCGCCGCCGCGCTCACCGTCGCCCCCACCGTCGGGGTGCTGCACCTGGCCGGCGACACCGGGGAGGGCGAGCGGGGCCGGTACCTGGCCGGCGTGTACGGCGCCATGGCCGCGGTCCTCACGCCCGCCGCGGGGGCCCGCGCCCAGCTGCGGGCCGACTACGGGGTGGACCGGGTGCACGTCGTGCCCAACGGCGTCGACGTCCCGGCCGACCCCGCGGGGCCGGCCGGGCACCCGGTGCCGCGGATCGGCGCGCTCGGCCGGCTCACCGCGCAGAAGGGCGTCGACGTCCTCCTCGACGCCGTGGGGCGGCTGGTGGGGGAGGGGACCGCCCTCGAGGTCGTCGTCGGCGGCGCGGGCCGCGACGGCGACCGGCTGCGGTCCGCGGCCCGCGGTCTGCCGGTCGCCTTCACCGGCTTCGTCACCGACGTCCGCGGCTTCCTCGCCGACCTGGACCTGTTCTGCCTGCCCTCGCGGCGGGAGGCCCTGCCGCTGGTGCTCCTCGAGGCGATGGCCGAGGGGCTGCCGTGCGTGGCGGCCGACGTGGGGGACGTCGCCGTCGCGGTGGGGCCGGACGCCGTCGTCGTCCCGCCGGGGGACCCCCGCGCCCTGGCCGCCGCCCTGCGCGACCTGCTCGCCGACCCGGCGGGCCGGGCCGGGCTGGGCCGGCGGGCCCGGCGCCGGGCGGAGACGTGCTCCGACGCGGCGGTCATGGCCGCGCGGACGTTCGCGCACCTGGCCGCGGCGCGCCGCTGAACAGCCGCGCGAACCGCCGCGTGGGCCGCCGCGTGGACCGCCGCGTGTGCCGGGCACGGCGGTGGGGCACCGCAGGGGCGCGCGGACACGGGCAGGAGCTGGATGCTGTCCCCACCCACGACCACCGCGCAGCGACCCGGGAGGACCCCATGGCCATCGCCACCGTGAACCCCGCCACCGGCGAGACCCTGCAGACCTTCGACGAGCTCTCCGAGGAGGCCGTCGAGGAGCGCATCGCCCGGGCCGCGGCCGCCTTCGCGACCTACCGGCTGACCTCGCCGCAGGAGCGGGCCGGCTGGCTGCGCTCGGCCGCCGACGTCCTCGACGCCGATGCCAAGGCCGTCGCCGAGCTGATGACGACCGAGATGGGCAAGGCGCTGGCCGCCGCCGAGGCCGAGGTGGCCAAGTGCGCCAAGGCGCTGCGCTACTACGCCGAGCACGGCGAGCGGATGCTCGAGCCGCAGCGCGCCGACGCCGAGGCGGTGGGCGCGACCGAGGCCTACCTCGTGCACCAGCCCCTCGGCGTCGTCCTCGCGGTCATGCCGTGGAACTTCCCGCTCTGGCAGGCCATGCGCTTCGCCGCGCCGGCCCTCATGGCCGGCAACGTCGGGCTGCTCAAGCACGCCAGCAACGTCCCGCAGACCGCCCTCTACCTCGAGGAGCTCTTCCGCAAGGCCGGCTTCCCGGACGACGTCTTCCAGACCCTGCTCATCGGGTCCTCGGCCGTCGAGCGGGTCGTCCGCGACGACCGGGTGGTGGCCGCCACCCTCACCGGGAGCAACGCGGCCGGCCAGGCGGTCGCCCGGGTCGCCGGGGACGTCATCAAGAAGACCGTGCTCGAGCTCGGCGGCAGCGACCCGTTCATCGTCATGCCGTCGGCCGACCTGGACAAGGCGGCCGAGGTCGCCGTCACCGCGCGCTGCCAGAACAACGGGCAGAGCTGCATCGCCGCCAAGCGGTTCCTCGTGCACGCCGACGTCGCCGAGGAGTTCACCCGGCTCTTCGCCGACAAGCTCGCCGCCCTCACCGTCGGCGACCCCATGGAGCGGGGCACCCAGGTGGGCCCGCTGGCCACCGAGTCCGGCCGCGACGACGTCGAGCGCTACGTGCAGGACGCCGTCGACAAGGGCGCCACCGTGGTCACCGGCGGCACGCGGGTCGACCGGCCGGGCTGGTTCTACGCGCCGACCCTGGTCACCGGTGTGACCCCCGACATGGACCTGTACTCCGAGGAGGTGTTCGGCCCGGTGGCGGCGCTGTTCACCGTCGCCGACCTCGACGAGGCGCTGCGCATCGCCAACGACCACGTCTACGGACTGGGCGCCAACCTGTGGAGCGAGGACGAGGACGAGCGGGCCCGCTTCATCCGGGACGTGCAGTCCGGCATGGCCTTCGTCAACGGGATGGTCACCAGCTACCCGGAGCTGCCTTTCGGCGGGGTGAAGCAGAGCGGCTACGGCCGCGAGCTGACCGAGCTCGGCATGTTCGAGTTCACCAACGCCAAGACCGTGTGGATCGGCCCGTCGAGCAGCCGGCAGGCCGAGGGCGACACCAGCACGGCCAGCGAGTGACCGGTCCGGCGGGAGGAGGCGGTCCGGACGGGTCCGGTGTAACGACGTCCGTGCGGGCGGTCCGCTACGGCGGGCCGGAGGTCCTGACCCTCGCCGAGGAGCCGGTGCCCGAGCCCGGCCCCGGCGAGGCACGGGTGCGGGTCCGGGCGGCCGGGGTGAACCCGGCCGACTGGAAGACCTACAGCGGCGCCTTCGGCACCGATCCGGCCCGCCTGCCGCTGCGGCTGGGCTTCGAGGCCGCCGGCGTGGTCACCGCGGTGGGGGAGGGCGCCGCGGGGCCGGCCGGCCCGCTCGCGGTCGGCGACGAGGTCATCGGTTTCCGGCTCTCCGGCGCCTACGCCTCCGACGTCGTCGCCCCCGGGTCGGCGTTCGTCCCGAAGCCGGCCGGGCTCTCCTTCGAGGCGGCCGGCGGCCTCATGCTCGCCGGCGCCACCGCGGTGCACGCGCTCACCGCCACCGGCGTCGGGGAGGGCGACACGGTGCTGGTGCACGGCGCGTCCGGCGGGGTGGGGCAGATGGTGGTCCAGCTCGCCCGGGCCCGCGGCGCGCGGGTGGTCGGCACCGCGGGGGAGGCGAGCGCGGACGTCGTCCGGCGGCTCGGCGGCGAGCCGGTCCGCTACGGCGCGGGGCTGGCCGACCGGGTGCGCGACCTCGCGCCCGGCGGCGTCGACGCCGCGGTCGACACCGTCGGCGCCGACGAGGCGGTCGACGTCTCGCTCGCCCTGGTGCCCGACCGCGGCCGCATCGCCACGATCGCCGCCTTCGAGCGGGGCGCCGCGGAGGGGATCCGGGTGCTCGGCGGCGGCCCCGGTGCCGACCCCGGCACCGAGCTGCGCGACGCGGCCCGCCCCGAACTCGCCCGGCTGGCCGGCGAGGGCCGGCTGGTCGTGGCGGTGGCCGCCACCTTCTCGCTCGCCGAGGCCGCCGAGGCGCACCGGCTGGGCATGCAGGGCCATACCCACGGCAAGATCGTGCTCGTGCCCTAGGCCGGGGGCGCTCAGACCTCCTCGACGGGGAAGGTCCGGGACGGGGTCACGACCTCCTCCTGCGCCTCCACCAGCAGGATCTCCCGCGACCCGGCGTCCTCGGTGGCCTTGAGCAGGCCGTACACCGAGGCCGCCGCCCGCTCCAGCGCGGTGCCGGCGTCGCGGGTGTCCAGCCAGTGCGCCAGGAAGAGCGCGGCGATCGCGTCGCCGGCGCCGTTGACCGAGACCCCCAGCCGCGGGGTCCGCACGCGGTGGTGCCGCCCGCCCTCGCTGGCCAGCAGGTCGACGGCGCCGTCCGGGGTGTCGTCGGTGACCAGCGAGGTGGTCAGCACGACGCGCGGGCCGAGCGCCTGGACGGCGGCCACCGCGTCGCGCACCGACGCCAGCGACCGGGTCTCCGCGCCGGCGAGCAGGTCGAGCTCGAAGTGGTTGGGGGTGACCACGTCGGCGGCGGGGACGGCGACCTCCCGCATGAACTCCGGGATCCCGGGCCGCACGAACACCCCCCGGCCGACGTCGCCGGTGACCGGGTCGCAGCAGTAGACCGCGGCGGGGTTGGCCTCCTGCACCCGCCGGACCGTGCCGACGACGGCGTGCCCGATGTCGGCCGAGCCGAGGTACCCCGACAGCACCGCGTCGGCGCCGCCCAGCACCCCGCGCTCGGCGATGCCGTCGACCACCTCCTCGATGGCGGGGCCGTCGAAGACCCGCCCGCGCCAGGCGCCGTAACCGGTGTGGTTGGAGAACTGCACGGTGTGCACCGGCCACACCTCGATGCCGAGGCGCTGCAGGGGGAAGACGGCCGAGGAGTTGCCGACGTGACCGTAGGCGACGTGCGACTGGACGGAGAGGACGGCGACCATGCGCAGAACGGTCGCACAGCGGCCACACGCTCTTCGAAGGCCCTCCGCCCGACTACTGGCCCCCGCGCTGCGCCTCGTCCACGAGCCAGGCGCGCACCTCGGGGCTGGACCGGATGCTCCACGTGCCGTCCGCGCTCCGCCGGGCGGTCACCGAGGCGCCCCCGACGTCGCTGAAGGCCACCGCGACGCGGTAGGTGTGCACGGTGCTCGACGCGTCGGTCAGGACGTAGCACATCCTGACGCCCATCGCGGGATCGCTGAGCTCGTGTCCGGGGTCGCCCAGCACCTGGCACGGTGCAGTCGGACGGAATCCGTAGTCCTCGAGGAAGGCTTCGACCGCATCCCCGGACGACTCCGTCGCGGGGAGATCCGCAGCCGCACCCGTCGGAGCGGGTGGCTCTCCGAAGACACGGATGTCGGTGAACAGCCAGGTCCCCACGGCTCCGGCCAGCGGGAAGGCGGTGGCGACCACGGTGGCCGTCGCGGCCACCGCCGCGGCAGCCTTCGAGGAGACCGTGGCGAGAGCGGAGGGGCCGCGAGTCGGTGGGGATCCCCTGATCACATCCAGCACCTTCTGCAGCGCCTTCCCGAGGCCTGCCACCCAGGCCCACAGGGCGAGCAGCACCGTGAGGGTCTTGGTGCGTTCGGTGGCGGCCTTCTGGTGCGCCTCGGCGTAGGCGACGAGTCGGTCCAGGAGGCCGCGGGGGCGGTTGACCGCATCCGTCTCCTGGACGACTGCTCCGCCCAGCGCGATGTCGTACAGGGCCCGGTGGTCGCGGTCGAACGCGCTGGTGAGCAGCCCCAAGCCGGCCAAGCCGAGGAGGAGGTAGCCGGGCCCGGACCGGGCGAACGCCCACCAGGCCGACCTGTTGCCGCCCGGCCGCACCACCCGGAGCCCGAGGAGCGCCTTGCCGAGCGTCTGCCCGGTCCACCAGGTCAGGGTTCCGTGGTAGAGGACGAAGACGCCGAGCGGCAGTATCGGCGGGAAGGGCTGACCGACCGCGGCCACTGCCGCGACCACGACCAGCAGGTCGATCGACCCGGCGGCGACACGGGCTGGCAGGCGGGCCGGTGCGAGTTCCTCGGGAGGAGGTCGTCCCGAGCTGGGCGCCTGCATGCCCGACGACGGCTCGGACCCGCGGTTCCCGGTCGACTCGTCGTCCACCACGAACCCCCTGACCGACGAGCCGCGGGTTCGGCACGAAGCCCGAGGGTCGTCGTACGCGAGAGCTGTCGAGCCGCTCCCGTGTGGACCTGTCGCCCTCCTCGATGTGCTCTCTTCGACGCCGACACCGAGGGGCGGCCTCCGGATGTCCTCGTGGATGGGCCCGGCGTCGCCATCGCTCGTCAGCGACCTCGTCGATGCGGCCCAGCGGGCCGTGGCCGGCAGCCGGCCGGGGCACCGGCGACCGCCGGGAGCGGCCGGGCAGGATGGGTGGCATGGCAGTGCCTCCCCTGACCTCCTCCGGTGTCGTCGGCGCGGCGGGCCGGGTCGCCGAACCCGTCGAGCTGCGCACCGGCGACCTGCGGCTGGCCGGGCGGCCGGTGCCGGTGACCAGCCCGGCCCGCGTCTACGTCTGCGGCATCACGCCCTACGACGTCACCCACCTCGGGCACGCGGCCACGTTCGTCTGGGCCGACGTGCTCGGGGCGGTGCTGCGCCTGTCCGGCGCCGAGGTGGTCAGCAGCCGCAACGTCACCGACGTCGACGACGTCCTCACCCGTGCCGCCGACGCGCGGGGCCGGCACTACGACGAGTTCGCGCTGTCCCAGGAGTTCGCCTTCGAGCAGGACATGCGGGCGCTCGGCGTCCGCCCGCCGACGCACGCCCCGCGGGCGCGCCACCACATCCCGCACGTCCAGCAGCTGGCCGCGGCCCTGCTGCGCGCCGACCGCGCCTACGTCCGCGAGGGGTACGTGCTCTTCCGCGCCGGGGACGTCGCTGCCCGGGCCGGCCTCGACCCCGACCGGGCCCGGCAGCTGTCGGCCGAGTTCGGCGACACCCCGGACGGCGACCCGGCCGACGCGCTGCGGGAGGACCCGTCCGACGTGCCGGTGTGGCGGCCGTCGGGCGAGCGCGACCCCGCCTGGCCGAGCCCCTGGGGCTGGGGCCGGCCCGGCTGGCACGCCGAGTGCGCAGCGATGGCCACCGCCACGCTCGGCCACGGCGTCGACGTCCTCGTCGGCGGGGCGGACCTCGCCTTCCCCCACCACGCCCACCAGGCGGCCATGGCCGAGGCCGCGGCCGGCATCGCCCCCTTCGCCCGGGCGCAGGTGCACGTCGGTGCCGTGCACCAGGACGGGGCCAAGATGGCGAAGTCCACGGGCAACCTCACCCTCGTCTCCGACCTGCTGGGGCGGGCGACCGGCCCGGTGCTGCGGCTGCTGGTGCTCGACCGCCCGTGGGGCCGCCCCTGGGAGTTCCGCCCCGGGCTGCTGGGGGAGGCGCAGGCCAGGCTGGACGCGCTGTTCTCCGCGGCGGGCCGGCCGTCCTCCTCCCCGGCCGCCGCGCGGGCCGTCACCGACCGGTTGCTGGACGACCTCGACGTCCCGGGCGCCCTCGACGTGGCCGTGGCCGAGGGCGGTGACGCCGCCCGGCTGCTGGTCCGGGTGCTGGCGCTGGGCTGACGCCGCCGGGACCCCGGCCTCGAGCACCCGACCGGGCCCCGGTCCGGGCCCGGGTCGGAGGTCCCGGCCCGGGCCGGACGTCCGGCCGGGTCCGCCGCGGTCGGTGCAGGCCAGGATGGCGGGGTGCCCGGGACCTGCTCGCACCCCGTGTTCGCCCGCGTGTACGCCCGGCTGGCCCCGGCGATGGACCGCGCCGGAGCCGCCGGGCACCGCCGCCGGCTGCTGGCCGGCCTCTCCGGCCGGGTGCTCGAGGTCGGGGCCGGCTCCGGCGCGGACTTCCCGCACTACCCGGCCACGGTGACCGAGGTCGTCGCCGTGGAGCCCGAGCCGCACCTGCGGGAGCTGGCCCGCCGGGCCGCGGCGTCCGCCCCGGTCCCGGTGACGGTCGTGGCCGGCACCGCCGAGCACCTGCCGGCCGCCGACGGCTCGTTCGACGCGGCCGTCTGCGCCCTGGTCCTCTGCAGCGTCCCCGACCAGGGCGCGGCGCTCGCCGAGCTGCACCGGGTGCTCCGGCCCGGCGGCCGGCTCGCCTTCTGGGAGCACGTCCGCGCCGGCACGCCGGGCAGGGCCCGGGTGCAGGACGTCCTCGACCGCACCGTCTGGCCCCGGCTGGCCGGCGGCTGCCACACCGGGCGGGACACCGCGGCCGCGGTGGCCGCGGCCGGGTTCCGCCTCGCGCCCGTGGAGCGGTTCCGCTGGCCGGACACCCGGCTGCCGGCCCCCACCTCCCCGCACGTGCTGGGCAGCGCGGTGCGAGCGTGACCCTGGTGGAGCTCCCGCCCCGGCCGCCGACGCCGGCGACGGGGCTGGCCGCGACCGCGGTCGCCGAGCGGGTCGCCGCCGGCCGGACGAACGCCACCACGGTGCGGACCAGCCGGACGGTCGGCCAGATCGTCCGGGCCAACGTGTTCACCTTCTTCAACGGCCTGCTCGCGGTGCTCTTCGTGCTGGTGCAGCTCACCGGCCGCTGGCAGAACGGGCTCTTCGGCGGGGTGGTGGTCGCCAACGCGGTGATCGGCATCGTGCAGGAGCTGCGGGCCAAGCGGACCCTCGACCGGCTCGCGGTCCTCAGCGCACCGCGCGCCCGGGTCCTGCGTGAGGGCACCGAGACCGAGCTGCCGGTCGCCGACGTGGTTCTCGACGACCTGCTCCGGCTGGCGACCGGCGACCAGGTGCCCGCCGACGGGGTGGTCCGGGAGGCGGCCGGGCTGGCGGTGGACGAGTCGCTGCTCACCGGGGAGTCCGAGCCGGTGGCGAAGGCGCCGGGGGACCCGGTCTGGTCGGGCTCGTTCGTCGTCGCCGGCCGGGGCCTGGTCCAGGCCACCGCCGTGGGCGACGACGCCTACGCCGCCCGGCTGGCGACCGAGGCCCGCCGCTTCAGCCGGACCTGGTCGGAGCTGGTGGCCGGGACCGACCGGCTGCTGCGCTGGATCGCCGTCGGGCTGCTCGTCGTGGGCCCGCTGGTGCTGTGGAGCCAGTTCCGCAGCCCCGACAACGACGGCTGGCGGGACGCCGTCACCGGCACGGTCGGCGCGCTGGTCGGCATGGTCCCCGAGGGCCTGGTGCTGCTCACCACGCTGGCCTTCCTGCTCGCCACGGTGACCCTCGCCCGCAGGCAGACGCTGGTGCAGGAGCTGTCCGCCGTCGAGGCGCTGGCCCGCGTCGACGTCGTGTGCCTGGACAAGACCGGCACGCTGACCCACGGCGACGTCCGCGTCGACCGCCTGGTCCCGCTGCGCGAGGGGGGCGACGGCGAGGTGGCCGCGGCGCTGGGCGGCCTCGCCGCCGCCGACCCCGCCAACGCGACCGCCGCCGCCCTCGCGGCCGCCTTCCCCGCGCCGGCCGGCCCGCCGCCGGTGTCCGTCGTGCCGTTCTCGTCGGCGCGCAAGTGGTCGGCGGTCACCACCCCGGGCGGGACGTGGGTGCTCGGCGCCCCCGAGGTGGTGCTGCCGGCACGCACGGGTCCGGAGGAGGCGTCGGCGCGGGCGCGCGCCGACGCGCTGGCCGCCGAGGGGCGGCGGGTGCTGCTGCTCGCCGCGGCCGGCGGGCCCGCGGGGGAGGACGGCGGTGAACCGGCACTCCCCGGCGGCCTGCGCCCCGCGGCGCTCGTGGTCCTCGCCGAGCGGCTGCGCGAGGACGCCGCCGACGTGCTGCGCTACTTCACCGAGCAGGGTGTGGCGCTCAGGGTGCTCTCGGGCGACAACCCCCGCACGGGGGGCGGTCGCCGCGGCCGTCGGCGTGCCGGGGGTGACCGGGGCCGCGGACGCCGTCGACGCGCGCACCCTGCCCGAGGACCCCGACGCGCTCGGCGAGCTGCTGGAGTCGGTCGGCGTGGTGGGCCGGGTGACCCCGCACCAGAAACGGGCCGTGGTCCAGGCGCTGCAGCGCCGGGGGCACGTGGTGGCGATGACCGGGGACGGGGTCAACGACGCGCTCGCGCTCAAGGACGCCGACATCGGGGTGGCCATGGGCAACGGCTCGCCGGCCACCCGTGCGGTGGCCCAGCTGGTGCTGCTCGACGGCCGGTTCGCGCACCTGCCGGTCGCCGTCGCCGAGGGCCGCCGGGTGATCGCCAACATCGAGCGGGCGGCCAACCTCTTCCTGGTCAAGAACGTCTACTCGCTGGTGCTCGCCCTGATCACCGTGGCCACCGCGGTGGCCTACCCGCTGGCCCCGGTGCAGCTGACTCTCATCTCGGCGGTGACCATCGGCATCCCCGGCTTCGTCCTGGCGCTGGCGCCGAACCGGCGGCGGTACGTGCCCGGCTTCCTGCCCCGGGTCCTGTGGTTCTCGCTCCCGACGGGGGCGATCACCGGGGCCGTCGCCTACGCCGGCTACGCCGCCGCGCGGTGGCTGGAGCCCGGCACGGGGGTGGCCGGCGCGCGGACGGCGGCGACCGTGGCGGTCCTCGTGGTGGCGCTCTGGACGGTGGTCGTGCTGTCGCGGCCGCTGACGGCGTGGAAGGTGGCGCTGGTCGCCGCCCTGGCCGGCATCGCCGGGCTCGCGGTGGGCGTGCCGCTGGTGGCCGAGGACGTGCTGCTGCTGGTGGTCACCCCGGTGCTGGTGCTGCTCGGGCTGGTCGCCGGCGCCGCAGGGACGGTCCTCGTCGAGGTCGTCTGGCGGGCGACCAGGGACGTCCGGGCCGCCGCGGGGACCAGGCCGCGCGGGTCCGCTCGTCCGCCGGCGCGCCGGGCACCGGTTGCCGGGGTGCCGGGTCCCCACCGGGCCCGGTGACGGCCGTCCCTGGGCGCGCCGGTACCGCGGACGGGCAGGCCCCTCCGCGGTACCGGGTCGGTCGGGTCAGAAGGGTGGGGGGTCGTCGGCGGGGTCGGCCGGCGGCGCGGGCGCACCGGCGAGCAGGCGGGAACCGGTGACCGGCAGCATCGGCGGACGGCCGCCGGGCGGTCCTCTGCGTGGGTCGGGCCCCGGCGGTGCGGGCGGCCCCGGTGCTCCCGTGCCGCCGGGTGGGCGACCTCGCGCCTCGTGCTGGACGGGTGGCCGGCTGGTCCGGGTCACTCCGCTGGGGGCTTCCACGGTCAGGACGCCGTCGGGGCCCATCCGGACGAGCCACCCGGGCGCGTGCGTCTTGAGCCGGTGATGCCGTCGGCACAGGCAGCACAGGTTCGCGCAATCCGTCTCGCCGCCGCAGGCGTGCGGTACGACGTGGTCCAGATCCGCCCACCCGGCCCGGTTGCCGCAACCGGGGTGGCGGCAGGTGCGGTCGCGGGTCCGGACGAACAGCCGCTGGGCGTCGGTCGGCCGGTAGGCGTCGGTGGGCGCGGGCCGGTCCAGCACCGGGCAGCCGCAGTCCCCGCCGGGATGGGCGGGGCAACCGCGGCGGGCCAGCCGTTCGAGCTGCCGACGGTCGACCACCGCGCGCAGCGTGCCGTCCGGATCGGTCAGCGCGATGGACAGGCTGCCGCCGGGCGGGGCCTGCAGACCACCGGGGCACAGCGAGTCGAGCTGGGTGAGCAGCTCGCGCAGGTGGCCGGCGGTGATCGGCTCCCCGTTCACGCTCCCGGTGGGGGCGGGGGCCGAGCCGGGTGGGCGGAACGCCGCCGGGGGCGAGCCGCCGTCGGCGAGGAACCGGGCGGGGGTCAGCGCATCGAGCGGCGCGACGACCTCGAGGTGGGCGGTGACCGTCTCGCCGTCGACCGCCCAGGGCCGCAGGACCAGGTCGGTCAGCGCCGCCACACGCAGCACGCCGAGCGGGCGCGGGTCCCCGGCGGCCTTGGCCGCGCGGGCGTGCGCATCGGCGACGCCCCGGCACGCCACCGCCAGGGGGTGCGACATCCGCGCCACCAGCTCGCTCATGCCGTCGCCGAGCGGTTTGACCGTCACGTCCGCCGCGGCCTCCGCATCCCGGCGGCGCCGTTCGCCGGCGTCGGCGTCCCGGGCGAGCAGCTCCCGGATCACCAAGGCTCGCAGCGCGGACACCGACAGCTCGCCGGCGATGGGCAAGACCGCGGCCTCCACCGCTTCGATCACCCGGGGATCGGTGCCGCGCGCCTTCCAGCCGAGCTCCCGGGCGATGGCGCGGGCCCGGGGCCAGTCCAGCCGCCCGTCGGCCAGGGCGGCGCGGGTCGCGGGCAGTTTCTCGACCAGGGTGAGCGCGTCGTCGGCGGTCACCGAGGCCTGGGTGCGGCTGCAGTTCAGGACCAAGGCCAGTTCGTCGGCGAAGAACTCGCTGGCGCCGTCCGGGGTGCCGGGGCCGGGCAGGTCGTGCACGGGAGCCCCCGGCTGCTCCGGCCGCCGGTCGGCGGAATCGGGCCGGTCGGCCGCCAGCCCGGCGATCAGCTCTGCCTCGTAGGCGGCGAGCCGGGCCTTCAACTGCTGCACCCGGCCCAGCTCGAAGGCCTTCTCGCCGGCCGACCGTGCCTCCACCGGTAGCACCTCCGACAGGCGCGCAGCACGCTCGCCCGGCGGAGACTCCTGGGCGGCAGCCCCGGCCAGGTCGGCCACGGCCAGACCGACCCCGAACGCGCCACCGGTGAACACGACCCGAAGCTATCCGGCAGGTACGACACTTCCGGGCGCTGACCAGGGACGACGAGCGACGGTGCGACCCGGCGTGGCGGGACGGCCGTCCCCGGGGGAGGGGACCTCCAGCCCTGAGCCGCCCGGCGCCGGGGCGCGGACGCTGAGGGGGTGAGCAGCGACACCGCCCTCCCCGCGGGGCGCCGGGCCACGCCGGACGCCGACCGGGTGCTCTTCCGCCGCTGGGTGGTCGCCACCACGGCCGGGGAGGCGCTCGGCTTCCTCGTGCCCACGCTGGCCGTGCTCGCCGGGGCCGACGACCCGGGCGACCCGCGGGCGTACGCCGCCCTCGTGGCCGCCGGCGCGGGGGAGGGGGCGGTGCTCGGCTGGGCGCAGGGGGGCGTCCTGGCGCGGGTGCGGCCCGGCCTCCCGCGGCGGGACTGGACGCTGCGGACGGCGGCCGCTGCGGCGGTCGCGTGGGCCCTCGGGCTGGCCCCTGCCGCGCTCGGTGACGCGATCGGCAGGTGGCCCGGGAGCGTGCAGGTGCTCGCCGGGCTGACCGCCGGGCTGCTGCTGCTGGCCTCGCTGGGCGTGGCCCAGTGGACGGTGCTGCGCCGCGTGGTCCCCCGCAGCGCCCGCTGGATCGGGTGGACCGGGGCCGGCTGGCTGGCCGGGCTCGCGGTGTTCGCCGGCCTCACCACGCCGCTCTGGCAGCCGGGCCAGGCGCCGGCGGTCGTGGCCGCGATCGGCGTCGCGGGCGGCGTCGCCATGGCCGTCACCGTCGCGGTGGTGACGGGGTACGGGCTGGTGCGGCTGTTCCGGGCCGCGCCCGAGGGCGCTGGTCACCCGGGTGGCGCCGGGGGGACCGGCTCGCGGCGGGCACCGGGCTGACCGGTCCGGCGACCCGGCGCCGCAGGTGCGGCCGCGGTCACGACCAGGTCGTCCCCCCGCGCCCGTCGGAGACCGGCCGGCGGCCCGAGGGCGCCGCCGGCCCGGCCACCGGCCAGCCGGTCGGTCCGGCGTGGTGCGGGGCGGTCGGCGGACCGGGTGGGCGGGTGCTGTTCTCCACCACGGCGTCCCGGCGCCGCCGCGGTGTCGGGGGCCCGGGGACGGCGCGCCCGATGCGGAGCACGTTCTGCGGGTGGGCGCCCCCGGTGAGGGCCGAGCGCAGCTGCTCGCGGGTGCGGGGCACCTCCACCGCCTGCGTGACGGGGCTCGCGGCCCAGCCGAGCCGGGTGAGCCCGAGCAGCACCCGCTCCAGCGCCTCCCCCGCCCGCAGGCAGGCGTGCTGGTCGTCCTCGCGGCTGGCGAGCAGCACGAGGGTCTGGTCGGGGCCGGAACCGTGGTCGGCGGGCAGCGCCCCGGCGCCGGTGGTGTCGAAGTCGCGCAGCGGCAGGTCGCCGCGCTGCCGGTCGTCGCGCTGCCGGTCGTCGCGCTGCCGGTCGTCGCGCTGCCGGTCGTCGCGCTGCCGGTCGTCGACGTGCGGGACCGCCGACGCGGGGACCCCGTCGCCCGCGCCGCGACGGCGGGTGGTCCACCGCCGGATCTCGGCGCGGTAGGCCGCGTCGGCGTTCTGGAGGTGGTCGGCCTTCCGGGTGAGGCGGGCGAGCAGGCGCCGGTGCTCCTCGCGCACCACCGGGAGCAGCTCGGTGCCCTCCTGCGCGGCCTCGGCGGTGAGGTGCCGCAGGAGGTCGTCGGGCACCGGGGTGCCGCTGAAGCGCCGGCGGTCGGTGTGCCGCTGCGGGACGGCGGCGGCCAGGGCGGCCAGGGCGGGGTCCGGGCCGCTCGCGACCGGGTGGACGACGGCCAGGAGGTCGGGGTCCTCGGGATCGGGGAGCCGGTGCACCTGCGCCGCCCACCCGCCGGCGGCCAGGGCCACCCGGGCGTTGAACAGGGCCGCGCCGACGCTCTGGGCCAGTTCCCGGCCGCCGGGGTCGACGGTGGTCAGCTGCCGGGTGCGGTCGGCCCGCAGGTCGAGCCGGTCGGCGTGCAGCACGATCCGCCAGGGCTGCGTGTTGTGGACCGACGGTGCCGCCATCGCGGCGTCGGCGGCCTCCTCCAGCAGGTCGGGCAGGGGCCGCGGGGGAGCGGCGGGGGAGGGAGGAGGTGCGGGGGGAGGTGGGAGAGCCATGCGAGTCCCTCCTGGGGTGGACCGGTCCGAGCCTCCGCCCGGCGGCCCGGGCGCCGCACCGGGCGGCGGTCCCCGGCCGGGACGACCAACGACCCCGTCGCCCCAGGGACCCCGGGGACCCCGGGGCCTGCCGGAGGGGCGCTGCCGGATGCGCTGTCAGCTCGGCGGCGTCACGTCGCCGGTCCGCGCCCGTGCGGGGCGTGCGGCCGGAGGGTGGCGTCGGGCCCGGGGAACACGACGCTCCAGCGCTCGTCGTCCAGCCAGTGGACGACGTAGGGCGGGCTGCCGTCGGCATGGGGGACGGCGGTGATCAGGCCCGTGCGGACGCCGTCGTCCACCCTCCGGCTGTGCACCACCAGCCAGTCACCCACCTCGGCGTGCACGGCGGCCTCCTCGGTCTCGGACGGGTCCCGGCCAGGACACCAGGCCGGGACGAGGCCGGCGGTGGGCACCACGGCCGGGCGGCTCTGCCGGCACGGACGTCGGGCCCTGCGTGCACGGCCGGCACGCCCTCCACCTCGGGGCCATCGCCCGGCCGGTCCCCTCAGTGCCAGGTCGGCTGCGGGGGACCCGTCGAGGCCCACCACGACCCGGCCGGGGGGTCGGTCCGCGCTGCCCGTGCCGGCCACGACGCCCTCCCGGTCCCCGGCGGCCGGTCAGCGCGGGGACGGGACGGGCGCCGGGCCGCCGACCCGCCCCTCGACCAGGCACGTCACCCCGGCCACCCGCGTCCGCGGGTCCTGCACGCGCCGGCGCGCCTGGTCGAGCACCGTGCCGCTGTGCCGCGGGACGCAGACCAGCACCGGGTGGTGCGGGCGGACGGCGGGCAGCGCGAAGGCCCGCGTCACGAGCTGCTCGCCGAGCTCGGCCGGCAGGCCGGGCTCGTCGGCCCAGAACTCGACGACGACCTGCTCGTCCTGCTCCGTCACGCGGGCCTCGGCGACGGTCCCCGCGGGCGTGACCGCCGTGACGCGGCTGGGTCCGCTGTGCAGCTCCCACGGGGTGCCGGGCGGTGGACGTCGGGCCATCGTGACCTCCTGTCCCGTGCGCGGGTCCGCGCGGCGGGTCTCCGGTGCGGTCCCCGTCCCGTAGCCGCCGCCGGGGGACGGGAGCCCGGGTGGCGGCTGCGGGTGCCGGGTGTGCGGGTGCCGGTTCACCCGTGCTCGACCCGGATCTTCCGGGGCTCGTTGCGGACCTCCGCCGACGCCACCGGGACGCGGATCTCGAGGACGCCGTCCTTGTAGCCGGCCGTGATGTCGTCCTCGGTGGCACCCTCGGCGAGCGGCAGGGTGCGGCTGAAGCTGCCGTAGCGCAGCTCGCGGCGGGTGTACCCCTTCTCCTCGGTCCGCTCCTCGACGCGGCGCTCGGCGTCGATGCGCAGCATCCCGCCGGAGACGGTCAGCCGGACGTCCCGGTCGGGGTCGATGCCGGGCAGCTCGGCGCGGATGACCTGGGTGTCGTCGTCGCGGTACTCGTCGACGCGGATGACGGCCTCGCCGGGCGCCTCGCCCAGCAGCCGGCGCATCGGCATGGTGCGCATCCACTCGTCGAAGAGGCGGTCCAGGCGGCTCCACGGCGACTCGAGGGTCGGCTTGCCGCGTTCCTGCAGGGCGGTCATCGGTCTCCTCCTCCGTGACGGTCCGGCTCGGGTACCTCCACCCTGGGTGGGCGCCGGGCCGGTGGAGCAGGGCCGGAGGTCCTGTCCGGAAGACCCGTTGCACCCTCTCCCCGGGGCGCTCACATCACCAGGTGCGCCGGCTCGCCGCTGACCTGTTCGAGGTCACCGCCCGCGGTGTCGAGCAGGCGGCGGGCCAGGTCGGACAGCGCCCGGGCCACCGCGATCTCGTCCCCGATCTCGGGGACGTCCGGATCGGCGGGGTTGAGGCGGGCGAAGCCGACGCCCACGAGCCTGTCGTCGCCCTCCCGGTCGGTGTCCTGCGTCTCGAGGTGGGCCACGGCGCGCGTCCGCCCGTCGTGCTCGCCGATGTCGACCCGGACGCTCCAGGTCTTGGCCTTGTCCATGTCAACCTCCTCGGGGGAGCGGAGCGCTGCCGACCCTGCTCCTGCCCCCGCGGGCGCAGAAGCGGCCGGAAGGCCGGACGCCGAGGGACTTCCGGCCCCTGCCCGGGCCTGGCCGCGGGCCGACGGTGGTCCCGTGACCGCACAGTCGCGGGACCTGCGCCCGGGCCCCCCGGTCCCGCGGGCACCGGTGCCCCCCGGCGTTCCCCGGGCCGACGGCGCCGGTGGTCGCCGTCGGGTCCGGGTGCTCCTGTCGGACGGCGTGCCGGCCCTGATCCGGCCCCTCGACCCCGAGGACGCCGGCCACCCGGAGCACCCCGGCGCAGCCACGGGCCGGCCCACGGCCCCGGGTGCCGTGACTCCGGGTGCCGTGACCCCGGGCGCCCTGGCCCCGGGTGCCCTGGCCCTGGGCGCCGTCGTGCGCGGGCGGGTCGTCGGCACCGTGCGGATGCTCCCGGTCGGCGGCGAGGCCGCGGAGGTCGGCGTGGTGGTGGCGCGCGAGTGGCGGGACCACGGTGTGGCCACGGCGCTGCTGGAGGAGCTGGCCGCGGTGTGCCTGCGGGCCGGGATCCGCACGCTGCTGGCCGACGTCCCGGCGGACGACGGCCGGACCGTGCGCGTCCTCAGCGACCTGGGGCTGCCGCTCGGCGTGACCCGCGAGGGTCCGTCCCTGCGGATCGAGGTGGCCCTGCACCGCGACGCGCGGTACGCCGCCGCCACCGAGGAGCGCCACCGCCGGGCCGCGGCCGCCTCGCTCCGGCCGGTGCTCCGCCCGAGGTCGGTCGCGGTCGTGGGCGCCGGCTCCGGGGAGCACTCCGTCGGGCGGGCGGTGCTGCGCAGGCTGAAGGACGCCGGCTTCCCGGGTGCCGTGCTGGCGGTCAACCCGCACGCCGCCGCCGTCGAGGGGGTGCCGTGCCGGCCGCGGGTCGCGGACCTCCCGTGCGGCACGGACCTCGTCGTCGTGGCCGTGCCGGCCGGGGCCGTCGCCGAGGTCGTGCGGGACTGCGGGGAGCGCGGGGTCCGGGGGATCGTCCTCCTCTCCTCGGGGCTGGCCGCCGTCCCGGGGCTCATCGAGCAGGTGGCCCGGCTGGTCGACGAGCACGGGATGCGGCTGGTCGGCCCGAACACCGTGGGCGTCGTCGGACCGGGCGGCGCGGGGCGGCTCGACACGACCTTCGCGGCGGGCACCGCCGAGCCCGGGGACGTCGGCCTGGTGGCGCAGTCCGGTGGCATCGCGATCGCCGCGACCACCGCCTGGCAGCACCTCGGCCTGGGGCTCTCGGCGATGGTCGCGGTCGGGGACGCCCTCGACGTCGGCGTCCGCGACGTGCTGGCGTGGTTCGACGAGGACCCCGGCACCTCGCTGGTCGCCGTCTACGCCGAGTCCGAGCCGGACCTGCGCGGGCTGGTCCCGACCGCGGCCCACCTGGCGGCCCGGGTGCCGGTCGTCGCCCTGACCTCGGGCACCTCCCCGGCGGGCCGGCGCGCCGCCACCTCGCACACGGCGGGGTCCGCGACGCCCGAGGTCGTCCGGGAGGCGGCCTACACCGCGGCCGGCATCGCGTCGGTCGGCGATCCGGGCGACCTGGCGACGGTGGCGGCGCTGCTGCGCGGGCAGCCGCTCCCGGGCACCCGCGCGGTCGCCGTCCTCACCAACGTCGGGGGCGGGGGCGTGCTGGCCGCCGACGCCTGCGTCGCCGCCGGGTTGCGGGTCGACCCGCTGCCCGGTGACGTGCAGGAGGGCCTGCGGGCGCTGCTGTCCCCGCTGGCGACGACGGGGAACCCCGTGGACACCGGTGCCGCGGTGGACGCGCCGGTCTTCGCCGACGCGCTGCGGCTCCTCCTGGACAGCCCCGCCGTCGGCGCCGTCGTCACGGTGACCGCCCCGACGGCGGTGAGCGACCCGGCCCCCGGCGTCGTCGCCGGGGCGGCGGCGGCCGCGGCCGCCGGGCGGGCCACCCCCGTGGTCGACGTCCGGCTCACCCGGGCCACCACCGTCGAGCGCCTCGAGCTGCCGGGCGCCCCGGAGGGCCGCTTCCTCGTGTCGGTCACCAGCCCGGCCGCGGCGGCGCGCGCCCTCGCCGTCGCCGCGCGACGCCGGGAGTGGCTGACCCGGCCGGCGGCTCCCGCGCACGCGCCGGCCTCCGTCGACGTGCGGGCCGCCCGGGAGGCGCTCGCCGCGGTCCTGTCGCGCGCACCCGCGGGCGACTGGCTCCTGCCGCCCGAGGTGTCCGCGCTCTGCCGCGCCGCGGGCCTCCGGGCGGTCCCGTCCGCCTGGGTGCGCAGCGCCGACGAGGCGCGGACCGCCGCGCGCACCCACCGGGGGCCGGTCGTGGTGAAGGGGTACGTCGCGGGTGTCGTGCACAAGGGCGACGCCGGCTACCTGCGCCTGCCGGTGGACGGGCCCGCCGAGGCCGCCGCGGTGGTCGCCGGGTTCCGGGCGCGGGCGGGGGAGGCCTGGCTGGGCGCCGTCGTGCAGCCGCTGGTGCCGCCGGGTGACGAGCTGCTGGTCGGTGCGGTCCGGGACCCGTCCGCGGGGCCGGTCGTGGTGCTGGGTCCCGGCGGCCGGGCCACGGATGCGCTCGGGCACCGCGTCCACCGGCTGGCGCCCGTGGGCGACGCCGACGCCGAGGGGATGCTCGACGGCACCGGGCTGTGCGACACGGCGCACGGCCGGGCCCTGGACCGGCCCGGAGTCACCGACTGCGTGCGCCGGGTCGGCTGGATCGCCGACGTCCTCCCGGAGGTGGCCGAGATCGAGGTCAACCCGCTGGTGGCGACGTCGCGTCGGGCCACCGCCCTGGACGTCCGGGTCCGGGTCGAGCCGCCGGGCTGACCGGGCCGGGCCAGCCGAGCGCGGCGCCGCCCGGGTCGCCGGTCAGGCCCAGGGGGCGTCCGGTGCGTCGATGGTCTCGTCCACCGGCAGCCGGGCGCTGGCGGGCACCGGCTCGGCGGCGAGCGGGGCCCAGCCCAGCCGCACCAGCAGCTGCGGCTCGCCGTCGTCGCCCAGGCAGGTCGAGCGCAGCTCGGCCCGGGTGGCGGGCACCTCCAGCGGCTGGCTGACGGGGTCGGTGGCCAGCCCGGCGCGGGTGGCGGTCAGCAGGACCGCGCTGAGGGCCTCGCCGGCGCGCAGCTGGTCGACCGGGTCGTCGGCGGCCGTGGTCAGCAGGGCCAGCACGGTGCCGTCGGACTCGCCCCGGCCCAGGGCGTTCTGCGCCTGCTCCCCGGCCGAGAAGCGCCGCACGGGCACGGTCCCCGCCGGGTCGGTGGGGACGTTGGCGGCCGGGACGCCGTCCCGGGCCGACCGGCTCCGCCCGGTCCAGACGGCGGTCTCCCGCGACAGGCCCGGGGTGAGCGCCTGCTCGACGGCCGCCTCCCGCACCAGCCGGGCCACGGTGAGCCGGCGGCGCTCGTCGTCCAGGACGACCAGCCGGGCACCCTCGGCCGCCGCGGCGGCGGCGAGGTCGGCCAGGAACCCGGTCGGCACGGGCCAGGTGGAGAACACCCGGCGGTCGCTGCGCCGGGTCTCGATCGCCCGGGCCAGGGCGAGGTCGTCGGCGGCCGGGCGGGCCGGCACGGTCTCCACCGCGGCGAGGTGGCCGGGGGAGTGCCGGTCGGGCAGCCGGTGCACGCGCGCACCCAGCCCGGTGGCCAGCAGCGCCACCCGCAGGTGGTGCAGCGCGGCGCCGCAGCTGATCCGCAGGTCCCGGCCCTCGGGATCGGTGGCCGGCAGCGCCCGGGCGGGGTCGGCGAACAGGTGGAGGGACGACGGGCCGATGCGCCACCGCCACGGCTGCGAGTTGTGCACCGACGGGGCCCGGTTGGCCAGGGCGACCACCGTGCGGGCGGTGCTGCGGTCGAGGGAGGCGGTGAGCACGGCAGCTCCTCGGGCGGTGGGGCGGGTGGGTCCCGGGCGTGGTCAGCGGCCGGGGGCGGGGGGAACGGCCGAGGTCCCCCGGGCGGCGGGCCGCTCGTCCCCGGCGGGGGAGGCGGCGCGGCGGACCGTGGGCAGGGCCGCGGCGATCCCGTCGGCCCAGCGGTCGACGGCAGCCCAGTCCCGGTGGTCGCCGGGGCGCCCGCCCAGGGCCAGCCAGAACAGCCGGCCCCACAGCGGCATCCCCCGGAGCACGACGACGCCGCCGAAGAGGCGGTGGTCGCGGGGGGCGAGGCCGCTGGGGAAGCCCCGCTCCACCCGCTGCAGCTCGCGGTCGGTGACCAGGCGGCGCACCGGGTCGCGCGGGGCCACGCCGGCCACGCTGAAGCACCACAGCGGGCGGTCCCCGAGCGTGACCCGGGCCCGGCGGAGGAGGTGCGTGGCGGCCGGCAGCCACGCCATGTCGTGCACGGCGCTCCCCAGCACGACCGCGTCGAAGGAGCGCACGTCGAGCTCCGGGTCGGCCGGGCGCACGACGACCTCGGCGGCGTCCCCGACCACCTCCCGCAGCCGGTCGGCGATGCGATCGGCGATCCCCCGCGTCGAGCCGGCCGCCGTGGCGTAGGCGACGAGCACCCTGGTCCGCTCCATGACCGCACGCTGCCCGGCCGGCGCCGGGACCGCGAGGGGCCGGAGGTCGCGAGGGACCGGGCACTCCGTCACGCAGGACCTTGGACCCTGAGCACCGGCCGCCGCCGACGCCCTAGCCTGGGCGCGTGTCTGAGAGCGACGGCGGCCGGGCGGGCGGCGCGGGGCGGGAGCAGATCCGGGTGTTCCTCCTCGACGACCACGAGGTGGTCCGGCGCGGGGTGGCCGACGTCCTGGAGGGCGACCCGGGGATCACGGTCGTCGGGGAGGCGAAGAACGCGGCCGAGGCCCTGGCCCGGGTCCCGGCCCTGCGGCCGGACGTCGCCGTCCTGGACGTGCGGCTGCCGGACGGGGACGGGGTGTCGGTGTGCCGCGAGCTGCGCTCGAAGATGCCCGACCTCAAGGTGATCATGCTGACCAGCTACAGCGACGACGAGGCGCTCTTCGAGGCGATCATGGCCGGTGCCTCGGGCTACCTGCTCAAGCAGATCCTCGGCTCGGACCTGGTCAGCGGGGTGCGCGCGGTGGCCGCCGGGGGCTCGCTGCTCGACCCCACGGCCACCACCGCCGTCCTGGACCGGTTGCGGCGCGCCGCCGAGCCGGCCGGTCCGCTCGCCAAGCTCAGCGAGCAGGAGCGGACCGTGCTGGAGCTGATCGGCGAGGGCCTGACCAACCGGCAGATCGGCGAGCGCATGTTCCTCGCCGAGAAGACCGTCAAGAACTACGTCTCCCACCTGCTGGCCAAGCTCGGCCTCGAACGGCGCACGCAGGCCGCGGTGCTCGCCACCGAGCTGCGCAACACCCCGCGCACCCCCCGGTAGCGGGGGTCACCCGCGGGGTGCTCCTTCAGCGCAGCGGCGCCCACCAGCGCAGCCGCGTGCCGGACCCCGGCAGCGCCTCGACGGTGCACCCGCCGCCCCGGCGCACGGCTCGGTCGGTGAGGTTGCGCAGGCCGCTGCGGGCGGCCCGCGCGTCGATGCCCCGGCCGTCGTCGGTCACCTCGAGCACCACCTCGTCGGCCACGTCCAGGGTGATGGTGACGTGCCGGCCCCCCGAGTGCCGGGCGGCGTTGCTCACCGCCTCCCGTGCCACCGCCTCGAGGTCGGCGACCAGGTCGCCGGTGACCAGGCTGTCGACCGCGCCGGACATCCGCACCGTCGGCCGCAGGGCGTCACCGGCGGTCTCGGTGACGACGTCGAGCACCCGCCGCCGCGGGCTGGCGCCCGGGTCGGCGCCGTCGGCGCTGTGCAGGTCGAAGATGGTGGTCCGGATGTCGCGGACCGTCTCGTCGAGCTGGTGGACCACCTGGCGGATCCGCTCCTGGGCGTCGGCGTCGGGCACCCGCGGCAGGACCGCCTGCAGGCTCAGGCCGGCGGCGAAGACCCGCTGGATGACCAGGTCGTGCAGGTCGCGGGCGATGCGGTCGCGGTCCTCGTAGACGTCGAGCTGGCGGGCCAGGCGCCGGCGGGCGGCCATGTCGAGCGCCGCGGCGATCTGGTCGCCGAAGGTGGACAGCTGCGCCCCGAGGGCGGCGGGGAACGGGGCCTCCCCGGCCCGGCGGGCGGCGATGACGACGGCGTCCTCCGCGTGGCTGCCGCGCAGCCGCACGCCGGTGCACGGCCCCCAGGGGATGTGCGCGTCGGGGCCCTCGTGGTCCAGCCCGCTGCCGTCGACGGTCACCACGGCGTCGGCCGCGGTGACCGCGTCGAGCACCGGGTTGGCGGCCGGGTGCAGGTGGACGCCGACCGACGGCTCCAGCCCGTCCCCGGCCTGGGCGCGGACGGTGTACGTGCCGTCGTCCGCCGGCCCGACGAGGACCCACGCACCGTCGGCCCGGGTCAGCTCGGCCACCCGGGCGGCGACGAGGGCCAGCGCCTCGTCCTCGCCGGCCTCGGACAGCAGGCACGCGCGGACGTCGGAGACCGCGGTCATCCAGCGGCGGCGGGCCTCGCCCTCCTCGTAGAGGCGGGCGTTGTCGATCGCGATGCCGGCCGCGCCGGCGAGGGCGGTGAGCACGGCCTCGTCCTCGGCGGTGAACTCCCCGTGCCGCTTCTCGGTGATGTAGACGTTGCCGAAGACCTCGCCGCGGACGAGCACGGGGACCCCGAGGAAGGAGTGCATCTCGGGGTGGTGCGGGGGGAAGCCCACCGACGACGGGTGCTGGGCGAGGTCGCGGATGCGCAGCGGGTACGGCTCGGTGATCAGCAGCCCGAGGACCCCCTTGCCCTCGGGGAGGGACCCCATCCGGGCGGCGAGCTCGTCGTCGATGCCGACGTGGATGAAGGCGGCGAGGCCGCCGCCGGGGGAGAGGACGCCGAGCGCGCCGAAGCGGGCGTCCACCAGGTCGACGGCCGCCTCGACGATGCGCCGCAGGGTGCTCTCCAGGTCCAACCCGGTGGAGACGCTGAGGAACGCGTCGAGCAGGTGCTGGACGCGGGTCTGGCTGCGGGCGACGGTGGCCAGCCGCTCCTGGACCTCCTCGAGCAGCTCGGTCAGGCGCATGCCCGCCAGGGGCGACTCGACGGCCCGCCGGGACCCCGGGGTGCTCGTCATCGTCGGACCACCTCCTCGGCCCCCGAGACTGGCACGGTCCCCGGACCGGGAGGAAGTGCTGTGCCCGGCGTCACCCGGCGTGACCGGCCCGCCGGAGCCGGCCCCCGTCGGGGGAGGGGTGGACGACGGCGACCGCGGGGTCGGGGACGGCCCGCCAGCCGCTGACCATGCCCAGCTCGACGCAGATGTAGCGGCGGTCCGGCCGGAGGGCGCCCGGCCAGGGCAGCCCGTCGAGCGCGGCCACGTCCACGGGGTCGGTCACCGACCGGGCCGGGCCGACCACGGTGACCGTCCAGCCGGTGCGGGTCTCCGCGTCGAAGGCGTCGGCCTGGAAGGCGACCACCGCGCCCCGGGTGCCGGGCACCATGCGGCTGCCGGCGCGGGCGGGGATGACCACCCGGTCGCCGTGCAGCCGGAAGGTCACCGGCTGGATCGCCGGGAGCGCGTCGCAGGTGAAGCCGAGGCGGCCGATCCGGACGCCGGCCAGCAGGTCGCGGCACTCGCCGTGGTCGAGCAGCTCGACCAGGCGGTCGGGGTCGGTCGTGGGCACGCTGCTCTCCTCGCACCGCGGCTCCGGCCGCGGAAGCCGTGGAAGGCGGCACCGCCGTGTGCTCGACGGTGCCGCCGCTCGACCACCGGCCGGGACGGCCGGGGCGGCGGGGGCCGGACGTCCCGCGTCGGCCGGTGTCAGCCGCGCGGGTCCGGCGCACCGACCGACGCCGGTTCACCGGCGAGCTCACCGGCGACCTGCTCGGCCCAGGCGCGCACCGCGGCCCAGTCGCGGACGTCCCCGACGGGGGCGCGCATCGCGGTGACCATGGCCCGCTCCCCGACCGAGAGCAGCGCCGGGTCCAGCCGGCCGGGGAAGACCCGGTGGCCGCGGGCGCGCACCAGCGCGGCGACGGGGACGGCGTCGTGCGGCTCGTCGGGCGGGTGCGGCGGGGGGCCGATGGGGCCGCTGGAGAACAGCCAGACCGGCCGGCCCCGCAGGACCTCCGCCCGCTCCGAGACGTACTCCCGCGCCACCTCGAGCCACCGGCCGGCGTAGACGGCGCTGCCGAGGACGACGGCGTCGTAGGGCGCCGGATCGGGCCGGGACTCGAGCGTGGCCGGCACCGCGGTGAGCCCGGCGGCCCGCCCGGCCGGCGAGGCGGCCAGGTCCCGGGCCAGGGCGCGGGCGATCTCGTGGGTCGCGCCGTGCCGGCTCGCCGCGGTGACCAGCACCCGGGGTCCGTGCGCCGCGGTCACCGCGACCCGCCGAGGGGGACCACGGCCACCGGGCAGCCGGCCCGGTGCAGGACGCCGTAGGTGGTCGAGCCCAGCCGGGCCAGCCGGTGCCGCCGGTGCCCGACGACCAGCAGCTGGGCGCCCAGCGCGGCCGCGACCAGCGCCCGCGCGGTGCGGTCGCGGACGACGAGCTCGCGGACCGGGACGGCGGGGTCCTTGTCGTGCCAGCCGGCCAGCGCCTCGGAGAGCAGCCGTTCCTCGGCGTCGAGCACACCGGCCCAGTCGGCCACCGGGCCCAGGGACTGGAAAGCGGTGTCCAGGGCGGCGTCCTGCCAGGCGTGCACGGCGACGAGGTCGGTGCCGCGGGCCGCCGCCGCGGCGAAGGCGACGGCGAGCACCTCCTCGTCGCCGGGGCGCCCCTCGACGCCGACGACCACCGACCTCCGGTCCCGGGCGCGCACCGCGGTCTCGTCCGGGAGGACCACCACCGGGCAGGGCGCGTCCAGGACCACGCCGCCGGCCGTGGAGCCCAGGAGCAGCCCGGACAGCCCGCCGCTGCCGCGACTCCCCACCACCAGCAGCTGGGCGCCGGCGCCCTCGGCGCGCAGCACCTCCACCGGGTGCCCGTCGCGGACCTCCCAGCCCACCCGGCCGGCGCCCAGTGCGGCCTCCGCCCCGGCCGCGGTCTCGGCCACGAGGGACTCCGCGCTGCGCCGGACCGCCCCGGCCAGCCGCCCGGCGGAGGTGGTGAGGTCGGCCGCGGGCCAGCTCAGCGCGTGCACGAGGCGCAGGGGCGCGCCGCGCAGCCCGGCCTCCTCGACCGCGAGGGCGACCGCGCGGGCCGCCTCGGGCGAGGCGTCGACACCGGCCACGACCGGCCGCTGGGGGACGCTCACGTCGGACCTCCTCAGTGCTGGCTCGGGACGGCGGTGGCCGCGGGCAGGACGCGCACGCCGATGACGCCGCTCACCGTGCGGGCGAGGGCCCGCACGGCCTCCTCCTCGGTCTCCGCCGAGGTCTCCGGGACGCCGCCGGTCCGCTGGACCGTGGCGATCCCCTCGCTGACCTCGACGTGCCAGGCGTCGGGCTCCCCGGTGTAGGCCTCGACGAGCCGCAGCAGGTCGCCGCGCAGCTGCGCGTCGTCGCGGACCAGGGTGCGCAGCAGGTCCCGGCGGCTGACGATGCCGACCAGGCGGCCGCCGTCGACCACGGGGGCGCTGCGCAGCTGCTCGTCGACGAAGAGCCGGGCCACGTCGGCGACGTCCGCCGTCGCCTCCACCGCGCGCACGGCGCGCGTCATGACGCCGTGGACGAGCACCGGCGGCGGGGCCGCCGCGGTGTCCTCCTGCCGCCGCAGGTGCGGCCGCGGGTCCTGCGGCAGGCGGTCGCGCAGGACGTCGGCCTCGGCGACGATGCCGACCAGCCGTTCGTCGTCGTCGACCACCGGCAGGGCGGCGAAGCCCCGGTCGGCGAGCACCTCGGCCGCGTACCTGGCCGAGGTCTCCGGCCCGACGGTGACGACCTCCCGGGTCATGACGTCTCGAGCCTGCACGGGGGCGCCTCCTCGGGTGGACCTGTCCTCGCCGCCGACGCTAGGCGCGGGCGGCTCGGCCGACCCAGGGTCTCCGGGTGCCCCCGGTCGGGACCTCCGTCCCTGCCACCGGGAGCCACCCGCGGCGGATCGTCGGGGCCTCCCGCCGGGGTGCCGACCCGGCGCGTCCCGAGGAGGTCCCCGTGACCGACGCCGGCGCACCCCGCCCCGACGGCGACCGGCCCCGCGTGGTCGTGGGCGTGGACGGCAGCCCGCCCGCCCGCGCCGCGCTGGTGACCGCGCTGGGGGAGGCCGCCGACCGCGGCGCGGCGCTGGAGGTCGTCGCCTGCTACGCCGGGGAGCTCTACCTGATGACCAGCATGGTGGCCACGGCGCCCGATCTCGCCGGCCTGCGCGAGGACACCGCGGCCCGGGCCCGTGAGCTCGTCGCCGACGCCCGCGGCGATGCGGCGCTGGAGGCCGTGCCAGGGGTCGGGGACGTCCCGGTGGACGTCGTCGCGTCCCCGGAGCCGGCTGCCCACGACCTGGTCGACCGGTCGGCCGGCGCCGACCTGCTGGTCGTCGGCAACCGGGGCCGCGGCGCCGTGCGCAGCGCCGTGCTGGGCTCGGTGGCGCTGCACTGCGTCACCGCCGCCCGCTGCCCCGTGCTCGTCGTCCACGGCACCCCCGAGCAGCGGACCGCACCCGGCCCCGTCGTGGTGGGCGTGGACGGTTCGCCGGCCTCGCGGGCGGCGCTGAACGCCGCGGTGGACGAGGCGGCCCGGATCGGTGCCGACGTCGAGGTGCTCGCCGCCTTCTCCCTCGACGACGCCTGGAGCGACCTCTGGACGGTCGTCCTCCCCCCGGTCGACCAGGTGTACGGCCAGGTGCTCCGGCGCACGCGGGCCGTGGTCGACGAGGTCCTCGCCGGGCGGACCGACGCCCCGGACGTGCGCGTGCTGGCCGAGGAGGGACCGGCCGGCGAGCTGCTCGTGGCCCGGGCGCGGGAGGCGTCCGTGCTGGTCGTCGGCGGCCGCGGCCACAGCACGCTGCGCGGCCTGCTGGTGGGCTCGGTGGCGCTGCACTGCGCCGTCGCCGCGCCCTGCCCGGTCCTCGTGGTGCACCCGGCCGACCGGGCGGTGGCGGCCGCGGAGCACGCGGGGGCGGTCGCGGCCGCGGGCTGAGCCGGCCTCACCCGGCGGCCGGCACCGGGCGGCCGCCGACGTCCGCCCGCCGGCCGGCGGACGGGACGCCGGCCGGGGCGCCGATCCGCAGCAGGGCCTGCGGGTGGGCGGCCCAGGACAGCGCGGAGCGCAGCTGCGTGCGGGTGAGGGGCACGTCGAGCACCCCCGGCAGCGGGGAGGCGGTCCAGCCGAGGTCGGCCAGCACCAGCCGGAGCCGCTCGAGGACCTCGCCGCAGCGCGCCCAGGCCCGGCGGTCGTCGGTTGCGGTGGTGAGCATCAGCAGCACCTGACCGGTGAGGTCGGCGCCGGTCGGCCGGGTCACGAGCTCCCGGTGCTGCTCCCGCCGGACGGGCACCAGCCCGACGTCCCCGTCCGCGGCCAGGCCGGCCAGCCGGTCCAGGACGTCGTCCGGGACCGGCCGCCCGGGCAGCGGCCGCCCGGGCAGCGGCCGGGCGGACCGCGACCGGTCGAGCAGGGAGGAGCGGGCCGCCAGCTCCGGGTCGGCGGGGCCCGCGGCCGGCCGGACGGCGGCGACGAGCGCGGGGTCCCCCGGCCGGGGGAACCACCGGACCGCCGCACCGCGGCCCGCGCCGGCCAGCGCGACCCGCAGGTCCAGCACGGCCGCGCCCGCGTCGATGACGGCCCGGCGAGGTGGCGGGGCCGGTGCCCCCGGCCAGCCGTCGCCGGACCCGGCCCGGACCTCGAGGGCGCCGTCCCGGACCACGACGGCCCAGGGCTCCCCTCCGCGGGGTGACGGGGCCGGCCGGACCCGCCGGGCGATCTCCTCGAGCGGGGCCGGGCGGTCCGGCGGGGTCGGGTGCATGGCGGACTCCTCGGTGCGTGGTGCCGGGCCAGCGTTCCCCGCGCGGGCGGACCCGGGCGCGAGCCGGGCGTCACCGGGCGCTGCGACCAACGTCCCGCCCCTCCGGGACCTCGTCCCGCACCGGTGGGCCCGGCGCCGCGGCGACGATGCGGGGGCCGGGGACCCGGGCGGCCGGGTCGACGCCACCACAGCTGGGAGCCGACGTGGACGCCACCGCACCGACCGACCGGGGACGACGCGTCGTCGTGGGGGTGGACGGCTCACCCGGTGCCGACGCCGCGCTGGCGTGGGCCCTGCACGCGGCGGCCCGCACCTCCGCCCGGGTCGACGTGGTGACCGCCTTCCCGATCGACGTGTACTGGGCCGACGCCTACCTGCTCGACCAGCGGCGCATCGAGGTCATCCGGTCGGACACCGCGGCCCGGGCCCGCGACGTCGTGGCCCGCGTGCAGCACACCGACCCGGCCGTCCGGGAGGTGCCCGTCGAGCTGACCGTCGCGGCCGGCGCGCCCGCCCCGCACCTGGTGGCCCGGGCCGACGGCGCCGACCTGCTCGTCGTGGGCAGCCGGGGCCGGGGCGCGGTGCGCAGCGCGCTGCTGGGCTCGGTGGCGTTGCACTGCACCACGCACGCGCCGTGCCCGGTCGTGGTCGTGCACCCCTCGCGCGGCCCGGTCGAGCCCCGCGTGGTCGTCGGCGTGGACGACACCCCGGTCGCGCGGCACGCCCTGGCCCGCGCCGCGGTCGAGGCCGAGCGGCTGGGCGCGCGGCTGGAGCCGGTCGCCGTCCACCAGCCCCTCGACTTCTGGGGCGACCTGCCCCCGGCGAGCGCGCCCCTGGTGGCCGAGACCCGGGAGCAGGCCGCCCGGCGCGCGCAGGCCGTGGTCACCGACGTCCTCGGCCCCGCGGCGACGGTGGACGTGGTCGAGGGCGCCCCCGGCGACGTGCTGGTCCGCCGCGCCGAGGGCGCCGCCCTGCTCGTCGTGGGCAGCCGCAGCCGGCTCGGCCTGCCCGGGGTGCTGCTCGGCTCGGTCGCCCTGCACTGCGTGGTGCACGCCACCGGACCGGTCATGGTCGTGCACCCGGCCGACCCCGACGCGACGCCGGCCGGCACCGTGGGCGCCGTCCCCGCCCGGGCCTGAGCAGCGCGGTGCGCGCCTGGGCCGTCGGGCGGCCGGGTCCGGTCGACACCGGCCCCCTGGTCCGCGTGGACCGCGAGCTGCCCGGGCCCGGGCCCGGGCAGCTCCGCGTGGACGTCACCTGCTGCGGCGTCTGCCGCACCGACCTGCACCTGGCCGAGGGCGACCTCGCGCCGCGCCGCCCGCTGGTGGTGCCGGGGCACGAGGTCGTCGGCCGGGTGGCCGCGCTCGGCCCCGGGACCGGCCGGTTCGCGGTCGGGGACCGGGTCGGGGTGGCCTGGCTCGGCGGTACCGACGGCAGCTGCCGGTTCTGCCGGCGCGGTGACGAGAACCTGTGCACCGCCCCGGTCTTCACCGGGTGGGACGTCGACGGCGGGTACGCCGAGGCCTGCCTGGTCGACGAGCGCTTCGCCCACCGGCTGCCCGACGGCGTCGACGACGAGCACGCCGCCCCGCTGCTGTGCGCCGGGCTCATCGGCTACCGGGCGCTGCGGCTGGCCGACGTCCCGCCGGGGGGCGTGCTGGGCGTGTACGGGTTCGGCGGCAGCGCGCACCTCACCGCCCAGGTCGCGCTCGCCCAGGGGCTCCGGGTGCACGTGCTCACCCGCGGCGAGCACAACCGGGCGCTGGCCCGGCGGCTCGGTGCCGACTCCGTGGGTGACGCCCGGGACCCCCCGCCCGAGCCGCTCGACGGCGCGGTGCTCTTCGCCCCCGCCGGGGACCTCGTCCCGGTCGCGCTCCGGGCGCTGGACCGCGGCGGCACCCTGGCCGTGGCCGGCATCTGGCTCTCCGACGTCCCGCCGCTGGTCTACGCCGACGAGCTCTTCCAGGAGCGCCGGCTGCGCAGCGTCACGGCCAACACCCGCCGGGACGCCGAGGAGTTCCTCACCCTGGCCGCCCGGCTCGGCGTCCGGGCCACCACGGTGCCCTACCCGGTGGACGAGGCACCGCGCGCGCTGGCCGACCTCGCGCACGGCCGCTTCGGCGGGGCCGCCGTCCTGCACGCCCGGTGAGCGGAGTGGATCCGTCGGCGTCACGCCGATGTCACGCCGACGGATCCACTCCGCTGCGGGGTCCGGCCGGGACGCCGAGCACCAGGTTGAGCGCGGCGCCGAGCGCCGCGCCGAGAGCCGCGCCGCCGACCACGTCGAGCGGGGCGTGGCCGCCGAGGTAGACCCGGGCCACGGAGTTGAGCAGGGACAGCGCGACCAGCAGCACCAGCCACCGGCGCCGCACGTAGGGGGCGAGCAGGACGACGATCCCGGCGGTGATCACCGCGTGCCCGGAGGGGTAGGCGATGCCGGCCGAGGGGACGTCGCGCAGCACCGCGCCGGGGATGGTGCTCCCCGGCCGCTCCCGCTGCACCAGCGCCTTCACGACCTCGCCGTGGACCAGCAGCTTGAGCGGTACCAGCAGCACCAGCCCCGCGAGCAGCCGCCACCGGCGCAGCGCCAGGGCCACGACGCCCACGAGCAGCGGCATGCCCAGGACGCCCAGCAGCTGGAAGGCCCACAGCGGCCAGCGCACGGCCTCCGGCCAGCCGTTCACCCAGGCGAACACCGCCCGCTCGCGCGGGCCGACCTCGCCGGAGGAGACCAGCCACGAGCACAGCACCGCCACGGCGACCGCGACCAGCAGGGTCCACAGGTCCGCCCGCCGCCGGGTGGTCACCGGGGCACCCCGACGCCGCGCCGCCACAGCACGAACGCCACCGCGCCGACCGGGATCGGCAGGAACCAGGTGAGGAACCGGAACAGCAGCACCGTCCCGGCGGCGGCCGTCGCCCCCACCCCGGCCGCGGTCAGCCCGGCGACATAGCTGAGCTCGGCCACCCCGAGCGCGCCCGGCGTGACCGGTACCAGCGTCACGAGCCGGGTGATCGAGAAGACCGCCAGCAGCTCCACCCAGGACAGCTCGGCGCCGCCGCCCACCGCGCGCAGGCAGGTGAGCAGGACCAGGAACAGCGCGGTGTGGCTGGCGACCGCGGCCGCGGTCAGGTGCGGCCAGCGGGCGCGCACCAGGTCCTCCGACCCGGCGCGGAACCGCTCGGCGCGCTCCGGCCAGCCCGTGGGCGCGCTCCGGCGGACCAGCGGCGCCGCCCACCCGGCCAGCCGCTCGGCGGCGCCGGCGAGCAGCCGGGTCGCCCGCTCGTGCGTCACCGCGAGGAGCAGCAGACCGACGACGGCGACCAGGACGGCGCTGCCGACCGCCGCGGCGATCCCGAGCCCGCTGTCCACGTCGCCGAGCAGGGCGACCCCGCCCAGGGCGAACGCCGGCATCCCGAGCTTGACCAGGTTGTTCCAGACGCCGGTCAGCGCCACGGCGCGGGTGATCTCGGCCGCCGAGAAGCCGAACGAGTGGTACATCGCGGCGTTGGTGCCGACCCCGAAGGCGAAGCCCGCGGGCACCGTGTTGGAGACCGCCGTCGAGGCCTGGTCGCTCATCACCGCCCGCCCGAGGGTCAGGCCGGGCATGGCCGCCATCCACAGCGGCGCGTAGGAGAACAGGTTGACCAGCGCGATGCCGGCCACGGCGACGACCTCGGCGCCGGTCATGGCGCGCACCAGGTCCCACGCCGCCGAGTAGTCGGCGATCCGCGGCAGCACACCGGCGAAGACGGCCACCACGACGGCGACGGTGAGCAGCGCCCGGGCCCACCGACCGGTGAGCACCCGCCGGAGCCGGCGGCCCCGCGTGGGCCGGGGCGGGGCCGCCGTCACGTGCCGAGCGGGTGATCGGCGCGTGCCGTCAGCAGCGTGCCGGTGAGCGCGGGGCCCCAGAAGGTGACGAGCCGGAAGACCAGGACCGCGGCGCAGGCGGCGGCCAGCGGGGCGCCCAGCGCGGTGAGCACCAGGAGCAGGGCGACGTCGGCGGCGCCGGGCACCCCGGTCTCGGGCACCAGCCACCACAGCATGTGCAGGACGCCGTACACCGCGGCGGTGACCAGCAGGGGCACCGGGCCCCCCACCGCGTGCAGCGCCGCGACGAGGACGGCGGCCTCCAGGAGCACCCCCAGCACCGCCCAGCCCAGCTGCGCCCCCCGGCGCCACGCGGTGCCCTCGGGACCCCGGCGGAACAGCTCGCGCAGGGCATCGCGGACGCGGTGCGCGGGCTCCTCGGCGGGGTCCCGCCGGCGGGCCAGCCACTGCCCGGTCAGCACCAGGACCCACGCGGCCAGCCCGACGGCCACCGCGTCGGCGAACGCGTCCGGCACGCGCCAGTCGGTCAGCTCCCCCTCCACCAGCGCCATCACCGACGTGCCGACGGCCACCAGGACGGCGGCGACCACGGCGACGGCGACGAACCGGGCGACGGCGCGGGCCGCGGCGTCCGGCAGCACCCCGGCCCGCTCCAGGTACCGGGCCGCCGAACGCCGCCACCCCGGCCGGCCGTGCAGCAGCGAGGCCCCCTCCGCCGCCATCGAGGCGCCGAAGGTGCGGCCCAGGGCGAGCCGGCGCTCGACGGTCAGCAGGGCCGCCGCCGCGGTCGCGGCCCGGGCGAGGACGGCCAGCGCCAGGGCCGCGCCCACCCAGCGCCACCCACCGTGCTCCACCGACTCCAGCAGGGGGGCCGCCCCGCCGAGCAGCGGGACGGCGACCAGGGCCAGCGCGGACCCCGCGGCGACGGCCAGCCGGGCCGCGACCCCGGGCGGGCCGAACTCGGGGCGGTCGGGGTCGGGGAGGTCGAGCCGGCGGCGCACCTCGTCGCGCAGCCGGTCCAGCCGGTCGCGGTGCCCGCGCAGCTCGGCCCGGGTCGCCGAGGTCAGCGCCAGCGGGGCCAGCCGGGGCAGCGCCGCGCCCACCGCCTCCCGGCCGAGGCCCGCGATCGCGGTCCCGGCGACCACCGCCGGGTCCAGCCGCACCGCCACGGAGGCCATGAGCTCGGCGACGTCACCGGCCAGGGCGTCGTCGTCGGCCCCGGTGAGCGCGTTGCCGAAGTCCACCAGCCAGGCCCGGCCCTCGGCGTCGACCAGGACGCTGCCGGCCACGAGGTCGTGGTGGGCCACCCGTGCCGCGTGCAGCCGGGCCACCTGGGCCCAGACGCGGGCGAGCAGCCCGGGGGTGAGCTCCTCCGGCGGGAGGGCGTCCAGGCCGCGGGCGGTCACGTGCTCCTGCACGACGACCGCCTCCCGCCCGGTGCCGCGCGCCAGCAGCACGCGCGGGGTGCGCACCCCCCGCTCACGGGCGGTCATCGCGGCCACCGCCTCGTGCTCGGCCTGCTGCCCGAGCGGGGCGACGGCGTCGGCGTCCTTGACGTCCCGGGCGGCGAGCAGCCGCCACAGCCGGTGCAGCCAGTCCCGCTCGGCGCGGTCGGGCTCGAGGAACTTCACGTACAGCCGCTGCCCGTCGGCGTCCACGGCCTCGAAGGGGTGCGAGCTGCGGGCGACGACGTCGGCCGGCCGCAGGTCGCGGACCGGCAGGCCGAAGCGGTCGAGCAGCCGGCGCACGCGGTCGGGCTCGACGTGCCGCCGGGGCACGCCGAACACCCAGTGGACCAGCGAGCCGATCGCCCAGCCGCCGGCCAGCCCGCCGACGACGTCCAGCGGCAGGTGGGCGCCGACGTAGATGCGCGCCAGGCCGACGGACCAGGCCAGCGTCCAGACCACCCGGCGGCCGCGGCGGGTGAGGTACGGGACGGCGGCGGTCGCCAGGGCCGCGGCGACGGCGGAGTGCCCGGAGACGAAGCCGAGCCCGGCGACCGGGCCCTCCGGGAAGTTGACCTCGCCGACCAGCCCGACCGGCCGCTCCCGCTGCACGACGCTCTTGACCAGGTCGGCGGCGACGTAGGCGGCCAGGCCGGAGACCAGCAGGTCCCGGGCCAGGCGGAGGCGGTCGGGGAGCGCGAGGCGGCGGTAGGCCAGCGCGGCCGTCGCGAGCACCGGGACAGCGACCACGTTGCCCAGCTGCATGACCACCCAGACCACCGGGAAGACGGTGGCCGGCAGCCCGTTGAGGAGCAGGAAGACGTTGCGCTCGAAGACCGGGAGCTCGCCGCGCCGGGCGATGAGGAAGCCGACGCCCAGGATCGCCAGCCCCAGCACCACGCGGACGAGGTCGACGGGGAGCCGCTGCACCGGCCGGGCGGCCGGCGACGGGTCGCGGCGCAGCCGCTGCTCCGGCCCGGGGGTGGTCACGACGCGGGCGGTCACGCCCCGAGTGGACACCTGCGGGCCGCCTCCCGCTCAGGGTCTTCCGGCCCGGGCCGGGGTGCCCGCCGTCCCGTCAGGTGACGACCGCGACCGGGCACGGGGCGTAGTGGGCGACGGCGTGGCAGACGCTGCCCAGGGGAGCCGGTGCCGCGCCCCGGCCGTGCCGCCCCACGGCGAGGAGGGCCGCACCGGCCGCCCGGTCCAGCAGCGCGGCGGCGGGGTGGTCGGCGGCGGCGACCTGCCGCAGGGGTACGGCCGGGTGCTCGGGGTGGACGTCGGCCACGAGCGCGGCCAGCGTCGCGGCGGCCCGCTCCCGGGCGGCCGCGCGGTCGAGGTCCACCCGGCCGGTCAGCGCCTCGAGGGGGAGGTCGGACCACGCGTGGACGGCGGTCACCTCCCAGCCCCGCCGGCCGGCCGCCGCCAGGGCCGCTCGGAGCACCCGGGCGGAGGCGGGGGACCCGTCCACACCCGCGACGACCTGCTGCGCCACCCCGGCCCGGCGGACCGGGGTGTCGCGGACGACCACCACCGGCCCCGCCGTCCCGCGCAGCAGCTCGGCCGCGCTGGAGCCCAGCAGCACCGACGGGGCCGCGGTCTGCCCGCAGGCCCCCAGCACCAGCAGCTCCGCGTCGGCGGCCAGCCGGGAGAGCACCTCGACCGCCTCCCCCCGGAGCACCTCGACCCGCGCCTCCAGCCCCGGCGCGTGCTGCCGGCAGCGCTCCGCCGCGAGCTCGATCGCGGCCGTGGCCGCGGCGCGGGCGCGCTCGCCGTCGAGGGCGGCCTCCGGCAGGCCGAGACCGGCCAGCGCCCGCACCGGCCAGTGCAGCACGTGCACCAGCTGCAGCGGGCAGCCGCGGGCCACGGCCTCCTCCGCCGCCCAGTACGCCGCCTCGCGGGCCGCGACCGACCCGTCGAAGGCCACCACCACCGCCCCGGTCATCGCCGGCGACCCCACCGGAACCAGGCCAGCGGGCCGACCCAGTTGACCGCGATCACCACGGCCCACAGGCCTCGGCTGCCGTCCACCTCGTCCGGCCGGCGGCGCGCCAGGTCCGTCCAGGCGCCGACCGCGAGGGCGAGCTGCACCGCGGCCAGGGCCGCGAGCGCGGCGCGCTGCCGTCCCGACAGGTCGGCCCAGCGCCGTCGCGTCCGCCCGGTCATGCCGGTCCTCCCGTCGTCGGGGCGCCGTGGTCGGGCGCGGTGGTCAGGGCACGCGGCGGGACCAGCCCGGTTCGACCGCCGCCCACTCGCGGGTCCAGGTCCGGTCGCGGTGCCGGTCCACCAGCCAGAGGACGACGGCGTGCAGGGCCACCAGCACGGCCACGCTCGCCACCCACCCCAGGCCGGTGAGCACCACGGTGCTGCGGGTGGTCTCCCAGGCCGTCATCGGCCGGCCGGCCGGCTCCCCGTCCGCGGTCAGCCAGACGGTCAGCCGGTCGCCGGCGCGGACGGCGCCGGTGACGGGGACGTCCCCCTCGGCCGGGCGGCCGTCCGGTGCGGTCCACTCCGCCGCGACGAGGAGCCGCCCGCCGTAGGCCGAGTCGACCCGGGCCGTGGCGTCCCGCGTGGCGACCGCCGTCACCGCGAGCCGGTCGCGCGCCTGGTCCTCGGCCACGGTGCGCACCTGCTCGTGGACGAGGGTGCCCGCGGTCAGCGCGACCGGGACGGTGAGGAGCAGCAGCAGGGCCAGCAGCACCCACGAGGCCGCCTCCGCCCGGTCCGAGCCCCGCCGCAGCGGCCGGCGCACCAGGCCGAGACGCCGGTGGGCCCGGCCGGCGGGGCCTGGGGTCGGGGCGGTCACCGCGATCTCCTCTCGTCGGTGCGGCACCGGGGGCGCTGCCGCCAGCATTCCCGCGGACGACGCCCGTCGGGAGGGGCCCAGGTCCCGGTGGGACCCCGCCGCAGGTCCCGGTCCGGGGCCGGCAGGCGGCCGCCGGCGCCCGCGGCCGAGGTTCCCGGTCCCCATGGGCGGCGGGACCTCCGCCCCCGGGGACCGCCGACCTGCGGACGTGTCCCGGCCGGCGCCGGGCGCCGAGGCTGGGGGACGACCCGCCGGCGGCCGCGGCTCCCGCACGGCCCGCGCGGGCGGACGGAGGGAGACCGGAGTGACCGAGGACCGCACGCCGTACCCCGTGCGCGTGGACGCGGCACTGGACGCGCCCCTGTCGCGCTGGCTCTGGCTGGTCAAGTGGTTCCTGCTGATCCCGCACTACGTGGTGCTGGCGTTCCTCTGGCTCGCCTTCACCGTGCTCACGGTGGTGGCCTGGGTGGCGATCCTGGTCACCGGCCGCTACCCGCGCGCGCTGTTCGACTTCGACGTCGGGGTGCTGCGCTGGAGCTGGCGGGTGCACTACTACGGCTACGCGGCGCTGGGCACCGACCGCTACCCGCCGTTCACCCTCGCCGACGTGCCGGACTACCCGGCCCGGCTGGACGTGCCCTACCCCGAGCGGCTCTCGCGCGGGCTGGTGCTGGTCAAGTCCTGGCTGCTGGCCATCCCGCACTGGCTGGTGCTGGCGGTGTTCGTCGGCGGCGGCCTGTGGTTCGGGGCGTCGGCCGCCGACGACGGCGCCTGGGACGGGGGCTGGGGGGCCGGCGGGCTGGTCGGCCTGCTGGTGCTGGTCGCCGGTGTGGTGCTGCTGTTCACCGACCGCTACCCGGCGCCGGTCTACGACTTCGTGATGGGCATGGACCGCTGGGTGCTGCGCGTGGCGGCCTACGTGGCGCTCATGACCGACCGCTACCCGCCGTTCCGCCTGGACACCGGCGGTGCCGACCCCGGCACGCAGCCGGTGGGCCCCGGTCCCGGCCCGCTCCCGCAGGCCGCCCCGCCGGCAGCCGCCCCCGTGGCCGCCCCCGCGCGCTCGTCGTGGACCGCGGGGCGGGTGGTCGCGGTCGTCGTCGGCGCCCTGCTGCTCGTGACCTCGACCGGCCTGCTCGTCGGCGGCGGCAGCCTGGCGTGGGCCGACACCACCCAGCGCGAGGACGGCTTCGTCATGACCGGGCGCGAGGACCTGTCCACGGCGCGGTACGCCCTCGTCTCCGGGTCGGTCACCCTGGACACGGCCGGGGACGAGTGGCTCATCGACGACGTCCTCGGCCGGGCCCAGCTGGAGGTCACCGCCGCCGACCCCGGCACGGAGGTGTTCGTCGGCGTCGGCCGGACCTCCGACGTCGAGGGCTGGCTGCAGGGCGTGGGGTACCGCGAGCTGGACGACCTCGGGCCCACCGGGGAGCCGCGCGGGCGCGACGTGGCCGGGGGCGCCCCGGCCGGACCGCCCGGGGAGCAGGACCTGTGGGTGGCCCAGGACGAGGGGACGGGGACCCGCACCCTCACCTGGCGGCCCGCGGACGGCGACTGGACGGCGGTCGTCATGCGCGCCGACGGGGCGGCGGGGGTGGACGTCGTCGTGCGGGCCGGCCTCACCGCGCCGGGGCTGACGTGGCTGTGGGTCGGGCTGCTGGTGACCGGCGCGGCCCTGCTGCTCGCCGGAGCCCTGCTCGTCGCGCTGGCCGTCCGCGGCGCCCACCGCGGCCCCACGGGAGCGGCCCCCGCGCAGCCCGGCCCGCCGGGACCGGTCGCCCCGCCGGCCCCGCGGGGCGCGCCGCCGGCGGACCGGCCGGCCGGCACCACGCCGGGTGGCCCGCGGTGACGTGCGCGGCGGGGTGACCGCCCCGGTCGAGCGGGCCGGGGCGGCCGACCTGGCGATGCGGACGGTGGGCTCCCGGAGCCCGGTGCCGAACCAGCTGGGCGCCGTCCTGGTCCTCGACACCCGGCAGGAGCCCGACCCCGGCCGGCTGGGGCCGGAGGTGGCCCGCCGCCTCGCCGCGGTGCCCCGCCTCCGCCAGCGGCTGGTCCGGCTCCCGCCGGGGGCCGGGGGCCCGGCCTGGGTCGACGACCCGGCGTTCGACCCCGCTGCGCACGTCCGCGAGGTGCCCTGCCCCGAGCCGCGGGACGACCGGGCGCTGCTGGACCTCGCCACCGCGCTGGTGGCCCGGGCCCTCCCCGCGGACCGGCCCGCGTGGGGCGTGGTCCTCGTGCCGGGCCTGGCCGGGGGGCGCACCGGGCTCGTCGTGATCGCCTCCCACGAGGTCGTCGACGGCATCGGCGGCCTGGCGGTCCTGGCCCACCTGGCCGACGGCGCCGCACCGCGGCCCGCCCGCATCCCCGCCCCCCGGCCCCGGCCGCCGTACCCGGTCCTGGTCGCCGACGCCGCCCGGGCGAGGGTGCGGGCGGTGCGCCGGTGGCGGTCCTGGCTGCGCGCGCTGCGGCGGTCCCTCGCGGCCGGCGGTGGCCTGTCGGCGGCACCCGCGGCGCCCTGCTCCCTGCTGGCGCCCACCGGGTCGCGGCGGTGCGCCGCGGCGGTGCGGGTCGACCTGGCGGCCCTGCGGGCGGCGGCGCACGCGGCCGGCGGCACGGTCAACGACGCGCTGCTGGTCGCGGTCACCGGTGCGCTGTCGGCGCTCCTGGCCGCCCGCTGGGAGGCGGTGGACCCGGTTGTCGTCGTCGTGATGGTCACCGCCCGGCGGTCGGCCGGGCTGGCCGAGCTGGGCAACGCCGCGACGCCGCTGGTGGTGCCGGTTCCGGTGGCGGGTGAGCCGGGCGACCGGCTGCGCCGCTTCGCCGGGACGGTGCGGCGCGCGCGGGACCAGGCCACCGCGCCGCCGCTCGTCGCGCTCCTCGGCCCGCTGTTCCGGGCGCTCGCGGGGACGGGCGCCTACCACTGGTACCTCTCCCGCCAGCGGCGCTTCCACACCCTGGTCAGCGACGTCCCCGGGCCCGACCGGCCCGTCACCGTCGCCGGAGTGCCGGTGACCGCCGTCGTCCCGGTCGCGGTGGGCGAGGCCGGCAACGTGACGGTGGCCTTCGACGCCCTGTCCTACGCCGGGACCCTCATGGTGACGGCGGTCGCCGACCCGGAGCGGCTGCCCGACCTGCCGGTGCTCGTGGCGGCGCTCGAGCGGGAGCTCGCCGCGCTGGTCAGCCGGCCGGTGCCGGCAGCGTCGTCGTGAGCCGGGTCGGAACCGCCCGCAGCAGCCGCCGGAGCAGCCCGGCCCCGACGAGCCCGAGGACGCCGAAGCCGGCCACCGGCCCGACCACCTCGGGGACGGTGAAGGAGATGCCGGCGGCCGCCTGCAGCGCGGTGCTCACGCCGATGGTGGGCAGCAGCATCGCGATCAGCACGAGCAGGGGCGCGGCGAGCAGGTAGCCCCGCGGGTCCCGGCGGCGGACCAGCAGCCCGGCCAGGGCGGCGGCCGGGGTGACGACGGCGAGGTCCAGCGCGTGGGTCACCGGGGTCGTGGCGCCCTCCAGCAGGTCCGGCGGGCGCCCCTCCAGGAGGGCGGTGACCAGCGGCGGCGTCCAGACGGCGGCGGTCGTGGCGGCGGCGGCGAGCAGGAACCACGACAGCGCCCGGTGCGGCACGGCGGGGTCCGCGGCCGCCACGGCCAGCGCGGCCCGGTCGGTGGCGGCCGCCGCCGCGGCGAGCCCCCAGAGCGCGGTCGCGGTCAGCGTCACGTAGGCCAGGAAGAGGGGGTTGTAGGCCACGCCGACGGCGTAGGTCGCGTAGACGTAGAGCAGGTAGCCGAAGGCCCCGGTGAGCAGGAGGGAGCCGCGCGGCGACCCGGCCCGGTGCTGCTGCCACGCGGTGATCACCAGCGGCACCCCGAGCGCGAGCACGACCGCGTCGACGGCGGTGTTGCCGGCCGCGGTGAACACCGAGTCGTACCGGTAGAGCCCGCTACCGGCCAGCGGCACGGTCTGCCCCCGCGGGGTCACGACCGGGACGGGGGCACCGGTGGGCCGCCGCAGCAGGCCGGTCGCGGCGGCACCGGCCGCGACGACGGCGGCGAGACCGGCCGCCCGTGCGGCCACGGCGCCGGCCGCCCGCGGAGCGGGTGCCCCGGGCCGCCGGCGCAGCGCCGCGCGCCTGGCCGTCACCGGTCGTCCGCGGGACCGGGCCCGGCCGGCGTCGCCGCCAGCCCGCTGCCGAGCACCACCAGGGAGAGGGCCACCGGGTAGACGATCCAGCGCTCGGTGCCGCCCTCGCCCAGCGCGTCGAACACCCCGGAGCCGCCGAGGAGCTGGTAGCCGACCAGCGCGACCAGCGCGACGGCCCCCAGCAGCACCGGCACGGGGCGCAGCGGCCGCGGCAGCAGCCGGGCGGCGAGGACCGCCGCGAGCCCGCCGCCGGCGAAGGCCACGAGGGACACCAGCTGGTGCACGGCCATGACGGTGTTGCCGGGGAACAGCCCGACGCCGACCATGCCGAGGGCCAGCGCGGCGAGCGGCAGCACGGCCGACGCCCCGGCGCGCAGCCGGGCCAGCAGGGCGGCGGCGACCCCGATGAGCAGGCCGCCGACGACCATGGTGACGTCGAAGACCGCCGCCGAGGGCTGCCGGACGACGTCGTCGGGCCGCATCGCGGCCAGGTCGCTGACCGTGTTGACGCTGCTGCGGTAGTCGGCCGGGTAGAGCGCCTCCGCGGTGACGACCGCCAGCAGCACGCCGGCGCCGGCGGTGAGCAGGAGCAGCCCGGCGAGGGCGCGGGCGCGGCTCCGGGGCGCGGTGCGCGCGCGGGTGCGGGTGGGGCTCGACGTCACGGGTCCTCCTCGGCGGGCGTCCGGAGGGTCCTCCGGCCGCGGGTGTCCGGTCGGGGTCCACGGTCGCGGGCCACGCCGCCGCGGCGGAGGGGCCGGAGGTCCCGGCGGCGGGGGCGCTGGTCCCCGGGCCGGCGGGACGGGACGCAGTGCTCGCCGGGCAGGGACCTCCGGCCCGGGACCCGGGACCGGACCGGCGGGGCACGATGGCCCGGTGAGCGGCGAGGGACCGGCCGGCCCCGGCCTGCGCGCGGGCGGCGACCTGCACCCGGGCCTGCCGCTGCCGTCCGCCGCCGAGAGCCGTCCACCCGTGCCCGCCGCGCGCGCCCGGCGGCCGGTCCGGCCCGAGGGGGCGGCCCTGCGCCGTCCCTCCGGCCGGGACCGCACGACGCGCCACCGGGTGCCGCGCGCGGCCTGGCTCGGCGCCGCCGGCACCGCCGTCGCGGTGGCGCTGCTGGCGCTGTGGGCGGGCCGCCCCGGGGGCCTGCCGGCGCTCGACCGCGCCGTGCGGGAGTGGCTGGCCCCGGCCGGCGTGCCCCCGGGGTGGGCGGTCGACGCCGGCTCGGTGGGTGCGGCGCTGGGGTACCGCGTGCTGTGGGTGCCGGCCGTCGTCGCCCTGGTCTGGGCCGCGCGCTGGCGGCACCTGCTGGTCTACGCGGGCAGCATCAGCGTGATCGCGGCGACCGCGCAGGTCGTCTCCGGCGACGCCGCGCTGGTCCGCGTGGTGCGGGAGGGGGTCACCGGGTCGCCGGGGCACCTCGGCCTGACGGCGTGGCCGGTGATCGTGCTCTCGACCGTGGCCACCGGCAGCCTGCTCGTGCTGGCGCCGCCGGGCCGGGTGCGGCGCTGGGGGTGGGCCGCGGTGGTCGCCCTGGTCGGCGGGCTGGTGGCCGTGCGGGTCGCGCTCGGCCTGGACGCCGTCTCGAACGCGGTCGCGGGCGCGCTGCTCGGCTGCAGCCTGACCGTCCTGGTCGTCGCCCTCCTCGCGCCGGTGGAGCAGTTCCCGGTCACCTACCGGCGGGAGGTCAAGGCGCACCTGCGCCTCGACGCCGCGCGCACCGGGCGGGTGCGCACCGCCGTCCGCGAGCAGCTCGGTCTCGCCCTGTCGGGGATCGAGCCGTACCGGCTGGACGGATCGGCCGGCTCGACGCCCTGCCGGCTGCGGCTGGCCGACGGCCCGCCCGAGCACCTCTTCGGCAAGCTGTACGCGACCACCCACCTGCGCTCCGACCGCTGGTACAAGTGGGCGCGCGTCCTGCGCTGGGGCCGGCTGGAGGACGAGGCCCCGTTCTCCTCCGTGCGCCGGCTGGTGGAGCACGAGGACTACATGCTGCGCCTGCTGCGGGACGGCGGCGTGCGGGTCCCCGCACCGGTGGGCGTGGTCGAGGTCGTCCCCGGCCGGGAGTACCTGCTGGTCACCGAGCTGGTCCCCGGGGCGGTGGAGCTGCTCGACGCCCCGGTCGACGACGCCCTCGTCGACGACGCCCTGCGGCAGGTCCGCCGGCTCCGGGCGGCCGGCGCGGCGCACCGCGACATCAAGCCCTCCAACGTGCTCGCGCAGGGGCGCCGCGCCTACCTCGTCGACGTCTCCTTCGGGGAGCTGCGGCCCTCCCGCTGGCGCCAGGCGGCCGACCTGGCCGACATGCTGCTGGTCCTGGCGCTGGCCGTCGGGCCCGAGCGGGTGGTGGCCCGCGCCACGGCGTTCTTCGACCTCGACGAGCTCGCCGAGGCCCTCGCCTCGACCGGCTCGCTGACGATCCCCCGGCAGCTCGCCCGGCTCCTCGCCGAGCAGGACCGCGACCTGGTCGAGGACCTCCGGGCGCTGCTGCCCCCGCACCCGCGCATCCGGGTGCAGCGGTGGAGCTTGCGCCGGGTGCTGCTGGCGCTGGCGACCGCGGGCGGGGTGGTCCTGGCCGCCGCCCTCCTCACGCTGAACCTGGCCGCCGGCGGCCTGCTGTGACCGGCCCCGGCGCTCCCGTCGCGGGCGTCCGCGGCCGGGACGGCCGGCGCAGGGGGACGGCCAGGCTGCTGCGGGGGTCGAGCCGGTGCTCCTGGTCGCGGACCCGCAGCGGCAGCGTCGCGGCCCGGTGCGCGTCACCGCCGATGACCAGGGCGTCGTGGGTGATGGCCACCTCCACCTGGCGGTGCCCGCGGTAGCGCAGCCGGAACCGCATGCCGGTCAGCTGGTCGGGGAGGCACGGGTCCAGCCACAGCGCGTCCCGGCGGGTCTCCAGGCCGGTGAAGGCCCGCTGCAGGAGGTCGATCGTCCCGGCCATCGCGCCCAGGTGGATGCCCTCCGCCGTGGTACCGCCCTGCACGTCGGCGACATCGCTCTCCAGGGCCTCGAGGAAGTAGCCCCAGGCCCGGCGGCGGTCGCTGCGCGCCAGCACCCAGGAGTGGACGACCTTCGACAGCGTCGACCCGTGGGCGGTGCGGTCGAGGTAGTAGGCGACCGTGCGCGGGATCGTCTGCCGGTCGTGGCGGTAGCCCAGCCGGTCGAGGACGGCGTACAGCTCGTCGGCGGTCAGCAGCTGGAACAGCATGAGGACGTCGGCCTGCTTGGACACCTGGTAGCGGTTCGTGCTGTCGCCCTCGGCCTCGAGGATGCGGTCCAGCCGGCTGATGTCGCCGTAGCGGCGGCGGTAGCCGGCCCAGTCGAACTCCTCCAGCCGGTCGTAGTCGCGGAACTGGGACAGCACGCCCCCGCCGTGCCAGCACAGCCGCAGCTTGCGGCTCACGTGGTCCCAGCGCTCGAGGTCGTGCTGGCGCAGGTCGACCAGGTCGAGCATCTCCCGGCGCCGCTCGGGCGGCAGGACGTCGAGGCACTGCAGGGCCCGCGTGAGGGTCCAGGCCGCCATGACGTTGGTGTAGGCGTTGTCGTCCACACCCGGCTCGCCGCGCCACGGCAGGGCGTCGTGGTACTCGTCGGGCCCCATGACCCCGCAGATGTCGTACCGGTCGTCGGTCGGGTCGTAGGTGGCCAGGTCGGCGAAGTAGGACGCGACCTCGAGGACCATCTCGGCGCCGTACTGGGCCAGGAAGTCCACGTCCCCGGTGGCCTCGTGGTACCGCCAGGTGTTGTAGGCCACCGCCAGCCCGATGTGCCGCTGCAGGTGCGAGTGGTCGGGCAGCCAGTGCCCCGACCGCGGGTTGAGGTGCACCGTCTGGGACTCCTCGCGCCCGGTGGCGCCGCTCTGCCACGGGAACGCCGCCCCCCGGTGGCCGGCCGCCCGCGCGGCGGCGCGGGCCTGCGGCAGCCGGCGCCACCGGTACAGCAGCATGGCCCGCGACACCTCCGGCAGCCGCAGGTCGAAGAACGGCAGCACGAAGACCTCGTCCCAGAACACGTGGCCGCGGTAGGCCTCCCCGTGCAGCCCGCGGGCGGGGATGCCGACGTCGAGGTCGATGCTGTGGTGCGAGACCGACTGCAGCAGGTGGAAGACGTGCAGCCGCAGGGTGAGCGAGGCCCGCCCGGCCGGCTCCATCCGCACGTCGCACCGGTGCCAGAGGTGGCCCCAGGCGAGCTCGTGGCGGGCCAGCGCGGTGGCGAACCCCCCGGCCCGGGCCACCTCGTCCACCGCGGCCTCCCCGGGCTCGCCGATGCCGGGGTCGCGGGAGGTGCACAGCCCGGCCATCTTCTCCACGGTCAGGCGCCGTCCCGGGGCCATCGCCACCGTCAGGTCGACCGCCACCCAGCCCGGCTCGTCGACCGGCACCGGGGGCACCTCCCGCGGCGCGCCGTCGACCAGCACGCGGTGGCGCGCGGCCAGGCCGACCCGGATCCGGGACTGGCTGGTGCGCGCGGTCAGCGCGAGGACGCCGTCCGCACCCACGCCGCACTCCTCCAGCACCAGGTGCCGCCCGGCGAGGCCGCGGTAGCGGGCGACCCCGTCGTTGGTCACCCGACCGTCGAGCCCCGAGCGCACGGTCAGCTCCCCGGACCAGTTCTCCGCCAGCACCGTGCAGTCCAGCGCGGCCAGGCACGGGTCGGCCATCGAGACCAGCCGCCGCTGGGCGATCCGGGTGCGGCGGCCCTGGTCGTCCTCGACGCGGAACCGGCGGGTGAGGACCCCGCGGCGCAGGTCGAGCTCCTGCACGTGGTCGGTCACCGTGACCGCGGCCAGGTCCAGCCAGTCCCCGCCGTCGACGCGGACGGTGAGCGACTGCCAGTCGGGCAGGTTGACCATGCTCTCGTTGGCGATCTCGCGTCCGTCGACCCGGTCGACGAGCCGGTTGTGCACCCCGGCGGCGTACGTGCCGGGGTAGTGGACGCCGTCGGCGCGGGACTCCGGCGCGGCGGCGCGGGTGGCGAACCGGCCGTTGCCCAGGGCGCAGAGCGACTCCCGCAGCCGCTCACCCTCCGGGTCGAGCCCCTCGTAGCGCAGCAGCCAGCCGGTCACGCCCCGAGCGTCCACCCGGCCGCCGCGCCGCACGGCGGCTGACCGGCCCTGTCCTCCGGGACGTCCGTCACTCCCGCGGGCACCGCGCCCGGCGGTGGACCGGAGGTCGTCCACGGCCAGGAGGGACGACCGTGGAGGCGCTGGTGTGCTACGGCCCCGGCAAGCGGTCGTGGGAGGACGTCCCGGCGGCCGGGTGGCCAACATCGGCGTGCACGGGCGGCCCACCACGCTGCACTTCGAGGACCCCTGGATCCGCGACGTCACCATCACCACCGGGCTGGTGGACACCTCCACCACACCCGTGCTGCTGCGCATGCTGCAGGACGGGAAGCTGGACGCCGGCCGGATCATCACCCACCGGTCCGGCTCCGACCAGGTGCCCGAGGCCTACGACCTCTTCGACGACCCGGTCGCCTCGGGCGCGCTGGAGGTGGCCGTGCTGCGCTGACGGGTGCGGCGGCCGGGCCGGTCAGCCGGCCCGGCCGGCCGCCTCCCGGAGCCACCCGGCCACCTCGCCGTCGATCTCCGCCGGGTCGCGCACCTCGAGGTGGTGCACCCAGTGCCGCCCGGAGGGGTGGACCACCTGCTTCCACCGCGGGGAGGGGTCGGGCCGGCCGAGCGCCACGGAGAGCACGACCTCGGCGACCGGGCCGCGCAGGTACCGGCCGGGGCGCCACAGCCAGGCGAACCCGCGGCGGCGGCGGAAGGTCACCTGGCTGCGGCCCACCCGCACCTGCGCGCCCCCGGCCTCCTGCAGCACCTCCGCCACCCGCCGGTGCACCGCGAGCCCGGCCGGGCTGCCGGCGAAGAAGTCCTCGGGGGTCGGCCCGGGGGCCGCCGGTCCCGGCACCGCCTCCGTCATCGCGGCCCCGGGCCCGGTCTCCTGCCCGCCGGGGGCGCGTGCGCCGGCCTCCCGCCCGCCGGCCTCCCGCCCGCCGGCCTCCCGCCCGCATGGGTTCCGCCCCGGGGTCCTACGTCTCTGAGTGCCCCTGCACTCAGAGACGTAGGACCCCGGGAGGGAAGACCGGTGCGCGGCGGCGTCGACGCGCGGCCCAGCGTCACCGCCCGGCCCGCCGTCACCGCCCGGCCCGCCGTCACCGCCCGGCCCGCCGTCACCGCCCGGCCCGCCGTCACCGCCCGGCCCGCCGTCACGCCTCGGCCGGCGCGGTGGCCCGGGCCGCGGCGACCAGCTCGTCCAGCCCGGCCTCGATGCCGGCGGCGAGGACGGCGACGTCGGGCACCGCGGCGGCGTCGGCGGTGACCCCGACGGTGACCGCACCGCAGTAGCTGAAGACCGCCACCCCGGTGCGCAGCGTGGAGGCGATCGGCACGTACGGGACGATCTCGACGCACCGCCGGCCCAGGGCGTAGAGCGGCCGGCGGGGGCCGGGCACGTTGGTCGTCACGGTCACGACGGACCGCTGCCGCAGGTGCGCGGCGATCCGGACCGGCGAGGCGACCGCGGGGAACACGCCGTGGCCGGCGACGGCCACGACGGTGGCGCCCGCCTCGGCCTCGTGCCGGGCCTTCAGCTCGGTCAGGTGGGCCCGGACGGCGGCCAGCCGCTCGACCGGGTCGGCCAGGTGCACCGGCAGGTCGGCCAGCAGCAGGGACACCCGGTTGTCCCGGACGCCCTCGGCGCCGGGCGGTCGCACGGAGACCGGGACGAGCGTGCGGACCGCGTGCGGTCCCGGCAGCTCCCCGCGGCGGAGCAGGAAGTGCCGGAACCCGGAGGTGATCGCGGCGAGCACGACGTCGTTGAAGGTGCCGCCCAGGGCGTGGCGGACCTCGCCCACCTGCGCCACCGAGCCGCGGGCGAAGGCGAACCGGCGCGACGCAGACAGGGGGCCGGTCAGGGAGGACCGCGCCGCGGGGACGAGGGCACCGGCCAGGCCGGCCAGCCCGCGCGCCGTCTCGCGGGTGGCCCGCGCCAGCTCACCCGGCCGCCGCAGCAGCCCGCCGAGGGCGCGGGCCTGGTCGACGGGGAGCGCGGCCATCGACGCGGCGGCGGCGCCGGCCAGCCGCAGCCGCGAGGGCATCGGGTCGGGCTCCCACGCGTCAGGGACCGGCGGCCCCGGCTCGGGGGAGTCGTCGAGGACGACGCGGTAGAGGTCGGTGCCGGAGATGCCGTCGGCCATGCAGTGGTGGATCTTGGAGATCAGCGCCCACCGGTCACCGGCCAGGCCCTCCACCAGCCAGTACTCCCACAGGGGGCGCCCGCGGTCGAGCCGGCCCGACATCACCCGGCCCATGAGCGTGGCCAGCTCGGCGTCCCCGCCCGGTGCGGGCAGCGCCGTCCGGCGCAGGTGGTAGCCGAGGTCGAAGTCGGGGTCGTCCACCCACACCGGCGGACCGAGGTCGAAGGGCACCTCGACGGCCCGCTGCCGGTACCGCGGGATGAGCGGCAGCCGGCCGGCGAGCATCGCGGCGAACTCGCGCTGGGCCGGCGCCGGGCCCTCGAAGACGGCGATCGAGGCGATGGCGAGGGAGACCCCGGCCTCCTCGTCCTCGCCCTGGAGGAACGCGGCGTCCAGCGGTCCCATCCGCTCCATCAGCCGACCAGGTCCCGCTTGAGGACCTTGCCGGTCGCGTTCAGCGGCAGCTGGGCGCGGAAGTGCACCGAGCGGGGGTACTTGTAGGAGGCGACCCGCTCCCGGACGTACCCGATGAGCTCCTCCTCGGTGGCCCGCTGCCCGGGGCGCAGCGCGACGAAGGCCGTGACCTCCTGGCCCAGGCGGTCGTCGGGGGCGCCGACGACCGCGGCCACGGCGACCGCCGGGTGCGTGTGGAGGCCGTCCTCGACCTCGCGCGGGTAGACGTTGTAGCCGCCGCGGATGATCAGGTCCTTCGCGCGGTCGACGACGAAGAAGTAGCCGTCCTCGTCGACGTAGCCGAGGTCGCCGGTGTGGAACCAGCCGCCGGCCATCGCCTCCGCGGTCGCTCCGGGGCGCCCGTGGTAGCCCTTCATCACGTTGAAGCCGCGCACGACGAGCTCGCCGACGTGCTCCCGGCCGGGGGGCAGCGGCCGGCCCTCGGGGTCCCAGACCTCCACCTCGACGCCGTAGACGGGCCTGCCGATGCTGTAGACCCGCCGGTCCTGCTCGCTGACGTTGAACGTCGTCGTCGAGGCGGTCTCCGACAGCCCGTAGCCCTCGAGGACGACGGCGCCGACGGTGCGCTCGAACCGGTCGAGGACCTCGGCCGGGATGGGGGCGCCGCCGGAGATGCCGACCCGCAGCGAGGAGAGGTCGTACCGCTCGCGGTCGGGGTGGTCGAGCACCGAGATGAACATCGTCGGCACGCCCTCGAAGACGGTGACGCGGTGCCGCTGGATCGTCTCCAGGACCGCGGTGGCCTCGAAGCGGGGGACCAGGGCCAGCGTCGCGGCGAACCGGACCCCGCAGTCCAGGATGCTCGAGAGCCCGAAGACGTGGAACAGCGGCAGCACGGCCAGGACGACGTCGTCGTCCCGGAGGTCGAACAACGGCCCCGGGGTGTCGGCGTTCATGAACAGCTGGACGTGGGTGAGCTCGGCGCCCTTGGGCCGGCCGGTGGTCCCCGCGGTGTAGACGATCACCGCCGTGTCGCCGGGGTCGGGCTGGTGCAGCGGGGGCCGGCCGACGACCGGTGTCTCCAGGAGCTGCTCGAAGGGCCGGCCGACGGCGGCGTGCGGGGCACCGGGGGTGGCGAGGACGACCAGGTCGGTGACCCCGGCGTCCGCTGCGCCCTTCGCCGCCTCGTCGGCGACGCCGCTCCAGGTGACCAGCAGGCGGGCACCGGAGTCCCCGAGCACGTAGCCGACCTCGCCGGCCTCGAACAGGACGTTCACCGGGACGGCGACGCACCCGGCCTTGAGGACGCCGAAGCAGGCGACGGCGAACTGCGGCACGTTGGGCAGCTGCAGCGCGACCGCGTCCCCGGGACCGAGCCCGCGCGCGGCCAGGCCGGCGGCGAAGCGGTCCGAGGCCGCGTCCAGCTCCGCGTAGCTGACCGCGCCGCCGTCGAAGAGCAGCGCGGCCTTCTCGGGGTGGGCGCGGGCGGCCTCGCGGAGGATGGTGGCGAGGTTCAGGCTCACGGCGGATCCTCTCGGGACGACGCGGTCGGTGGCCCGGCCCCCGGGCGGGGAGCGGTCCCGTTCGACGTCACCGTGGCCCCCGGCGCACCCGGGCAGCACCGGTCCGAAGGCGGTGGGGGCAGGGACCTCGGGCCCCGGGTGGGCGCCGGGCGCCGTTCGTACGGTTCGGGCATGACCACCGTGCGCACCGTGCGCCGCCCGCCCGTGGGCCGGCGGAGGGCCGGCTACCTCGTGGGAGCCCTGGTCGACGGCGTCCTGCTCTGGCTCATCCACGTCTGGCCGGGGTGGGAGGCGGTGCCCTTCCTCACCGACGCGACACCGCAGGTGCTGGGCCTGGTCGACGCGACGCTGGTGGCCGGCATCGTGGTCGCCGGGGTGGAGCTGGTCTGGGATCCCCGCCGGCTGGTCGCGCTGGGGGAGCTGGTCACCAGCGCCCTCGGGCTGGCCGCGACGGTGCGGGTCCTGCAGGTCTTCCCGTTCGACCTCGAGGGCGCCTGGCCCGCCGTCGTCCGCGTCGTCCTCTGGATCGGGGTCGTGGGCGCCGCGATCGGGGCGCTGGTCGCGCTGGTCCGCCTGGTGCGACCCGCGGCCCGGTGACCCGGGGCCGCCCCGTTTGGACGGCTGCGGCGTGAGCCACCAGGGTGGGCGGAGGACCGCGACCGCCCGGAGGCAGCCTTGGAGACCAGCCTGGACATCACCGCGACGCCGGAGTGGGGTGCGCTGGCCGAGCACCACCGCGCCGTCGCCGGACGGCACCTGCGCGAGCTGTTCGCCGAGGACCCCGACCGCGGGCGGCGGATGACCGCGCGCGCCGGCGACCTGTACCTCGACTGGTCGAAGCACCGGGTCACCGACGAGACGCTGCGGCTGCTGGTCACGCTGGCCGAGCGGGCCGGCCTCCGGGAGCGGATCGAGGCCATGTTCGACGGCGCGCACGTCAACCCCACCGAGGACCGCGCCGTCCTGCACGTCGCGCTGCGGGCACCGGCCGGCCGGCCGCTGACCGTGGACGGCCAGGACGTGACCGCCGACGTGCACGAGGTGCTCGGCCGGATGCGGGACTTCGCCGGGCGGGTGCGGTCGGGGGAGTGGGTCGGCTCCACCGGCCGGCGGATCCGGGCGGTCGTGAACATCGGCATCGGCGGCTCCGACCTCGGCCCCGCGATGGCCTACACGGCGCTGCGCGCCTACAGCGACCGCGAGCTCACCGCGCGCTTCGTCTCCAACGTCGACCCCACCGACTTCGCCGAGGCCACCCGCGACCTCGACCCGGCCGAGACGCTGTTCGTCGTCTGCTCCAAGACCTTCACCACCCTGGAGACGCTCACCAACGCGCAGGTCGCCCGCGACTGGCTGCTGTCCGGCCTGGGCACCGATGCGTCGGCCGTCGCCAAGCACTTCGTCGCGGTGTCGACCAACACGGAGGCGGTCCGCGAGTTCGGCATCGACCCGGAGAACATGTTCGAGTTCTGGGACTGGGTCGGCGGCCGGTACTCCTACACCTCCGCCATCGGCCTGTCGCTCATGGTCGCGATCGGCCCGGAGGCCTACGACGAGATGCTCGCCGGCTTCCACACGGTCGACGAGCACTTCCGGACGGCGCCGTTCGAGTCGAACCTGCCGGTCCTGCAGGGCCTGCTCGGGGTCTGGTACGCGGACTTCTTCGGCGCGCAGACCCACGCCGTCCTGCCCTACAGCCAGTACCTCTCCCGGTTCCCGGCCTACCTGCAGCAGCTCACCATGGAGAGCAACGGCAAGTCCGTGCGCTGGGACGGGCAGCCGGTGACGACGGCGACCGGCGAGGTGTACTGGGGCGAGCCGGGCACCAACGGCCAGCACGCGTTCCACCAGCTGCTGCACCAGGGGACGACGCTGGTGCCGGCCGACTTCATCGGCTTCGGCGAGCCGGTCCACGACATCGGCGAGATGCACGACCTGCTGATGGCCAACATGTTCGCCCAGTCCGCCGCGCTCGCGTTCGGGAAGACCGCGGAGGAGGTCGCCGCCGACGGGACACCCCAGGAGCTGGTGCCGCACAAGGTCATGCCCGGCAACCGGCCCTCGACGACGGTCCTGGCCCCGCGGCTGACGCCGTCCACGCTCGGCCAGCTGGTGGCCCTCTACGAGCACACCGTGATGACCCAGGGCGTGATCTGGCAGATCGACTCCTTCGACCAGTGGGGCGTCGAGCTGGGCAAGGTCCTGGCCCGCGAGCTCGGGCCGGCGCTGACCTCGCCCGACGCGCCCGAGCTGGACCAGGACGCCTCCACCACGGCCCTCGTCGCGCACTACCGGGAGCTGCGCGGCCGCCGCGTGTGAGCCGCGACGGGGCCGTCACCCGATCGACACGTGCGGGGGCCTTGAGGTCGGCGGGTGCCGGCGGGACGGTGGGGCAGGGCACCGGCAGCCCGACCGGTGCCGCGACCGGCGGACGCACGAGGAGACCGCCATGACCCGCACCACGCAGCTCCCCGTCGACCCGGTCGAGCTCCGCGACCGGGTCCGGGAGAAGTACCGGCAGGTCGCCGTCGACCCGACCGGGGGGTACCACTTCCACACCGGCCGGGTGCTGGCCCGGCGGCTGGGCTACGACGCGGACGCCGTCGGCGCGCTCCCGGACCGCGCCGTGGAGTCCTTCGCCGGGGTAGCCGACCCGGTCGCGCTGCGCCGGCCGGAGCCCGGCGAGCGCGTGGTGGACGTCGGCTCGGGCGGCGGCCTCGACACCTTCCTCGCCGCCCGCCGGGTCGGCCCCGGCGGGCACGTCGTCGGGGTCGACATGACGCCGGAGATGCTCGAGCGCTCCCGCGCCACCGCCCGCGAGCTCCGGCTCGACCACGTGGAGTTCCGCGAGGGCCTGGCCGAGGACCTCCCGGTGGAGGACGGCTGGGCCGACGTGGTCCTGGCCAACGGCGTGGTCAACCTCTGCGCCGACAAGCGGGCCGTGCTCGGGGAGGTCGGCCGCGTGCTGCGCCCCGGCGGCTGGTTCTCCTTCGCCGACATCGCCAACGGCCGGCCCGTGCCCGAGGCGGCGGTGCGCGACATCGACCTCTGGACCGGTTAGATAGCCGGCGGGCTGCCCCGTGCGGGCTGGCGGAGGATGCTCACCGAGGCCGGCTTCACCGACGTCGTGGTCGGCGAGCCCTGCGACACCTTCGGCGAGGCCGGGGGCGAGGCGAACGCCCGCGCCTACGAGGTGTACGGGCACCCCTTCCTGGCCCGGAAGCCCGGCTGAGCCCCGCCGTGGACCTCGCCCGGGCCGGTGGTCTGACGATCGCCTACCGCCGCGCGGGATCGGGTGAACCGCTGCTGCTGCTCCACGGTGGGTGGAGCGACGGCCGCGAGTGGGCGCGGCAGCTCGACGACCTGTCCGACGAGTTCGACGTGGTGGCGTGGGACGCGCCCGGCTGCGGCGGCTCGCCGGACCCGCCCGCCGACCTGACCATGGCCGGGTACGCCGACGCCGTCGCCGACCTCGCCGGCGCGCTGGGCCTGGGCCCGGTGCACCTGTGCGGCCTCTCCTTCGGCGGCGGCCTGGCGCTCGCGGTGTACCGGCGCCACCCGGACCTGGTCCGCTCCCTGGTGCTCGCGTCCGCCTACGCCGGCTGGAAGGGGTCGCTGCCGCCGGAGGAGGTCGAGGCCCGCGTGTCCCGGGTCCGGGCCGAGCTGGACCGCCCGCCGGCCGAGTGGGTCGACGCGTACCTGCCGGGGTTCTTCGCCGGGCCGGTGCCGCAGGAGACGCTCGACCTCGTGCGCACCGTCATGCTCGACGTCCGCCCCGCGGGGACGCGGTCGATGCTGACCGCGTTCGCCGACGCCGACCTGCGCGACGTGCTGCCGACCGTCGCCGTCCCCACCCTCCTGCTGTACGGCGCCGAGGACGTGCGGGCGCCGCGGTCCGTGGCCGAGGCGCTGCACGCGGCGATCCCCGGCTCCCGGCTGGTGTTCCTCCCGGGGGTCGGGCACGTGACCAACCTGGAGGCCCCGGAGGCCTTCGACGCCGAGCTCCGGCGCTTCCTGTGATCCGCCCGCCGTGATCATGGAGATGTTGCCGCCGGACACGCCGGGGACGGCGCGTCGGCGGGCCGGATTCCCATGATCACGGCGGGAGGGGCGGCGGGGAGGGGTACGGCGCGAGGGTCAGCGCCAGCAGTACGAGTCGGACGACGCGTCACCGCCCTGCAGGCGCACCTGGTGCACCCGCAGCCCCCGGAAGTCCTCGCCGCGCGGGAAGAACCGCTCGTCGAGGGTGAGGCCGCCCGCGGCCGGATCGGTGTCCACCTTGGCCATCCAGGCGCCGACCCCGGCGGGGAAGAACTGGTCGTCCCAGGCCCCGTACAGCGAGTTGGTCAGGTAGACCCGCCGCCCGTCCCGGCTGACCTCCACCATCTGCGGGCCGCCCGCGAGCCGTTCCGCGGGCGCGGCGGGGTGCGGGGTGCGCCGCACGATCCCGCCGAGGTGCACCGAGCCGACCTCGCGCGGCGCGGCCGGGTCGGAGACGTCGTACTGCTTGAGCTCGCCGGTGCCCCAGCAGGAGACGTAGAGCATCCGGTCGTCCACCGACAGGTCGATGTCGGAGACCAGCGGCGGGACCGCCCCGAAGGGCTGCAGCGCCGGCGGGAGGTCGGCGGGGTCCGCCGGCTCGGCCGGGATGCTGATCACCTCGTCGACCCGCCACTCGTCGCCCTCGCGGTGCCACCGCCACACCGAGGCGGACAGGTCGGCCGTGGAGATGACGACACCGACGAAGCCCCAGGTGGCGTCCGGGTCGTGCGAGGGGCGGATCTCGAGCACCATCTGGTGCTCGGGCCCGAGGTCGACGGTCTGCCGGTGCTTGCCCTCGGCGAGGTCCCAGAAGTGCAGGCGGTGCCCGTACTGCTGGCCGAGCAGCAGGTCGGGGACGAGGCCGTCCTCGATCATCGAGGGGGTGCCCCACTCGCTGGAGACGAGGGTGTTCTGGTTGAGGTGCCACCAGGCGTCGTAGGCCAGGTGCTGGTCGCCCCGGTCGGTCTCCCACGGCCCGATGACGTCGAAGGTGGCGTGGTCGAGCAGGGCGATGCCGCCGGGGCCGCCCCCGTCCTCCGCGCCGCCGAGGCAGGTGAGGAACACCCCGTCCGGCCCGCAGTGCAGCGTGTGCGGCCGGGAGTAGCCGGCCTTGGCGCGCAGCTCCTCGGCCTCGATCGTCTTGTGCAGCCGCGGGGACCGGGGGTCGGGGTGGGTGTCGAAGACGTGCACCCGGGAGCTGCGGATGCCCGGCACCAGCAGGTAGCGCCGCTGCAGCCCGTCGTCCCCCGTGTCGTGCCCGGCGTGCATGAGGGCGCTGGAGCAGGCGTTCCAGCCGAAGTGGTGCAGCTCGTCCCCGGTGGTCGGCATGTCGGCCCACCCGACCACCTGCCCGTAGGAGTCGGAGGCCGGGTCGGTGTCCACGACGGTCAGCGCGTCCGGGCGCTGCCCGGACCGGTCGAAGGCCACCACGTAGGCCAGCTCCTCGGTCGGCGCGGCGATGGCCTCGGCCGGGCTGCGGTAGAAGGTCGGGTCGGTCGGGACGGCGGTGCCGGTCGGTCCGCTCATCGTCTGCTCTCCTCCGCCACGGGGTCGTCGTGATGGGCCGATGCTTCGCCGCCCCGGAGGACGCGGACAGGGACCTCGGGCCCGCCCGACCGGGGACCGCGCGGCCGCCGGCCGCCGGCTCCGGCAGGATCGCGACCGGACCCGGGCGCCTCTCCCCGGGCGGTGGGAGGTGCGCGTGCGGGTACGACCCCGGGTCCTGGTCGCCCTGGTGGCCCTGGCGTCGGCGGTGGCGCAGGCCTTCGGCCGGTTCTCCTTCGCCATCCTGCTGCCGTCGATCAACGCGGACCTGCTCGGCTCCTACGCCGTCGCCGGCCTCGTGGGCACGGTCAACGTCGCGGCCTACCTGCTCGGCACCCTGCTGGTCAGCGCCGTCGCCGCCCGCGTCGCACCGGCCACGCTGATCCGGGCCGGGCTGGCCGCGAGCACCGCCGGCCTGGTGCTCGCGGCCTCGGCGGGCGGGGCGGGCCCGCTCGCCGCCGGCCTGGGCCTGACCGGGCTGGGCGGCGCGCTCATCTGGGTGCCGGCGCCCGGCCTGGCCGGGTCGGTGGTGCGCCCCTCGCGGCGGGGCGCCGCCATCGGCGTCGCCGGCTCCGGGATCGGGCTCGGCATCGTGGTCGCCAGCGCCCTGGCCGCGGCGCTGCACCCGGTCGGGGGCGACGCCTCCTGGCGCACCGTCTACCTGGTCGAGGCGGGCATCGCGGGGGTCACCCTCGCGCTGTGCCTGGCGTTCCTGCGCCCGGCGCCGGGCCGCGACGACGCCGCACCCGCGCGCCCCCGGGCGCTGCGCCGGGTCCCCGGCTGGGTGGGCCTGGCCGGCGGCTACGCCGCCTACGGACTGGCCTACTCGGTCTACACGACCTACCTGGTGAGCGCGCTCGAGGACGACGCCGGGTTCTCCGACCGCCACGCCGCCGCCGTCTACACCCTGGTCGGCGTGGCGCTGGTCTTCGGGGGCCTGCTGCTCGGGCCGCTGTCGGACCGGTGGGGGCGGGGCCGCGCGCTGGTGGTGGGCTACCTGGGCATGGCGGCCGCCATCGCCGCCGTCCTGCTGGGCGCCGAGCCGTTCGCCGCCCTGTCGGCGCTGCTGTTCGGCCTCACGATGTCCGGGCTGCCGGCCGTGATCGCCGCCCACCTGTCGGATTCGCTCACCCCGCGGGAGTTCGCCGGTGCGTTCGGCCGCTGCACCCTCGCCTTCGGCGTCGCGCAGCTGTGCGGCCCGCCGCTGGGCGGGTTCCTCGCGGAGTCCGCGGGCACCTTCCTGCCGGCCTTCGCGCTGGCCGCCGGGGTGGCCCTGGCCGGCGCCGCCCTGAGCGTCCCGGTGGTCCGGTCCGCGGCCGGGCGGGGGGAGCCGGTGGCCGGCGCGCGCCGCTGACCGCCCGCGGCCGGCCCGGCGGTCAGCGGCCGAGGTGCGCTCGCACCGCCGCGACGACCACGCGGTGGTCGGCGAGCTGCGGCAGCCCGGAGACCGCCACCGCCCCGACCGGCCCGACCGAGCGGACCGAGACCGGGAAGGCGCCGCCGTGCGCCGCGTAGCGCAGGGGGTCGAGGCCGAACTCCGCCTCGAAGGTGGTCCCGCGCTCGACCGAGGCCTGCCGGACGTACAGGCTGCCGTGCCCGAACCGGTGCACGACCCGCATCTTCCGCTCGATCCAGGTGTCGTTGTCGGGGGTCGCCCCGGGCAGCGCGGCGGAGAACAGCCGGTGCCCGTTGCGGACGACGGCGACCGCCACCGGGGCGCCGTCGCGGCGGGCGGCGGCCACGAGCGCCGAGCCCAGGTCCCACGCGTCGTCGTTGGTGAAGCCGGTGAACTGCAGCTCCTCCTCCTCGGCGGCGAGCTCGGCGAGGGACGGGAAGTCGTCGGCCATGTCCTCCTTCCTACCGGTCGCCGCGCCCGGACCCCCGGGCGGGAGGACGCCTCATCCCCGGCGGGGGAGGCGGCCGGGCCGCGCCCCGGCTGGGATGTCGGCATGTGCCGCTGGCTCGCCTACTCGGGGGATCCCGTCCTGCTCGAGGACCTGCTGTACCGGCCGGCGAACTCGCTGGTGATGCAGAGCCTGCACGCCCGGCTCGGTGCCGAGCCGACCAACGGGGACGGCTTCGGGGTGGGCTGGTACGACGGCCGGCCCCGGCCCGGGCTGTTCCGGAGCACCGACCCGGCCTGGAACGACCGCAACCTGCAGGAGCTCTCCGCGCACGTCGAGGCCCCCCTCGTGGTGGCCCACATCCGGGCCTCGACGGGGACGGCGGTCCAGCAGACCAACTGCCACCCGTTCCGCCACGACCGCTGGCTCTGGGCGCACAACGGCGTCCTGACCGGTTTCCCGCTGGTCCGGCGGGACCTGGCGTTCGCCGTCGCCCCGGAGCTGTTCCCCCTGATCGAGGGGTCCACCGACTCGGAGCTGTTCTTCCACCTCGCGCTCACCCTCGGGCTGGAGGAGGACCCGCCGGCCGCGGTGGCCCGCGCCGTGGGGCTGGTCGAGGAGACCGGCCGGCGGCACGGCATCGACTTCCCGGTGCAGATGACCGTGATCACCACCGACGGCGAGACGCTGTGGGCCTTCCGGTACTCCAGCGAGGGCCGCTCGCGCTCGCTGTTCACCAGCACGGACGTCTCGACCCTGCGGGCCCAGTACCCGGACAACCCGCTGCTGCAGCGGGTGTCCGACCGGGCCCGGCTGGTGGTCTCCGAGCCGCTCGGTGACCTCCGGGGGGCCTGGCACGAGGTGCCCGAGTCCAGCTGCGTGGTGGTGCGGGCCGGGGAGCAGCAGCTGCTGCCGTTCGCCCCCGCCGTCCCGGCGGCGGCCTGAGCCGGCCTCCGTGGGAGGGCACACCGTGGCGCGGCGTCCTCCGGCGCGGCGGTGGTCGCGGTGACCGCCGGGCCGGCCCCGCCGACCGGGAGCGGCCCCACCGCCGTCCCCGCCGGCCCGCTGCCCGCCGCGCCGGCGACGACCCTCGGCGTGGAGGAGGAGTTCTTCCTCCTCCGCTCGGGCGGCGCAGCCGCGACCGTGGCCCCCGAGCTGCTGCGCGCCCTGGACGGTGCGGTCGACCTGCAGGCGGAGTTCATGCAGTTCCAGGTGGAGAGCACCTCGCAGGTGCGGACGGACCTGCACGCGCTCGCCGGGGACCTGACCCGCGGACGCCGGGCGCTCGCGGCCGCGGCGGGTGAGCTCGGCGCCCTGCTCGTGGCCAGCGGCACCCCGCCGTTCCGCGTGCCCGGGCGGGTCGCCGTCACCCCCTCGCCTCGGTACCGGGAGATGCTCGACCGGTGGAGCCGGGCGGGGGAGGACGTGTCCTGCGCGACCCACGTGCACGTCGGCGTGCCGTCCCGCGACCTCGGCGTGGCGGTGGTCGACCGGGTCCGCGGGTGGCTGCCGGTGCTGCTGGCGCTGGGGGCCAACTCGCCGTTCTGGCGGGGCCGGGACACCGGCTGGGCCAGCTACCGGCACGCCGTCCTCCGGGCCTGGCCGACGGCCGTCCTGCCCCCGCGGTTCCGGGACGCGGCCGCGTGGGACGAGGGCGTCGCCGAGCGGATCGCCGAGGGGGCCGCGCTCGACCGGGCCAGCGTCTACTGGTTCGCGCGCCTCTCCCCGCGCTACCCGACGGTGGAGATCCGGGTCGCCGACGCCGCACTCACCACGGCCGAGGCGGTGCTGATCGCGGGCCTCTGCCGCGCGCTCGTGGTCACCGCGCTGCGGGAGGCGGTCGCCGGCGCCCCGCCACCGGAGCTGCCGGACGCGGCGCTGGCGGCCTCGGTGGTGGCCGCCGCGCGCCGCGGGCTGGGCGGTCTCCTCCTGGACCCGTGGACGAGGCGGTGGCTGCCCGGGCGGGACGCGCTGCCCGGGCTGCTCGCCCACGTGGCGCCGGCCCTGGAGGAGGCGGGGGACGCCGTCCTGGTGCGCGGGCTGCTGGAGGCGCGGCTCACCGCCCGCTCGGGTGCCGCCCGCCAGCGGGCCCTGCGCCGCGGGACCGGACCCGGGGGTCTCGTGGCGGCCCTGGCCGCCGCGACCCTGGCGGACGGCGGGGTGGGCTACCTACCGCCCACCCCGCGCGTCCCGGAGGGCTGAGGGCCCGCGCCGAGCGGCCCGCGGCGGCGGTCAGCCCCCGGCGAGCTCGGTGAAGGTGTCGGCAGGCCACCCGGCCTGCGCCCGCAGGGGCGCGCTGGGCCTGCACCGGCTCAGCGCCATCGGCTGCCGTTCCATGCGGCTCACCAGGGTTGACCCGCGTCGTCGGACGTGGAGCCGGGTCACAGCGCGGCTCCACGTCGGGCCGGGCGGCTCGACCCGCGCCGGAGCACGCCGACGTGCGCACGAAGGGTCACACCTGGCTGCCGAATTCAGCCCCGGGTGAGCACGGCGAAGGTGTCGGCCACCCAGTCGGCGACGAAGGTGCTGACATGGGGGAGGTGGTCCAGGCCGATGTGCTCGGTGGCCCCCTCCTCGGGCGTGAAGACCCGCAGCTCCCGCTTGGGGGAGTTGACCGCCTGGTCGTAGGAGCGGTGCGCCATCTCCAGCGGGATCTGCCGG
>NZ_QVQH01000016.1 GCF_003428645.1 Geodermatophilus marinus
GACGGCAGGCACGAGCGGTCCACATCTCACGGAGCGTTAGCACCTTCGCGAGCGTGGCCCTCGTGCCTGCCCCCAACGATCAGCCACGCCGAAGGCGACGATCACGCCTACTGGCGGGGACTCTTAGGGGACGGGTTCGCGTCGGTGCCATCTCGTCCCGGATCTCGAGACGGCCGAGCTCGCGTCCCTGAGGCGGCGAGCACGGTGACGACCGCACGACAACAGGAGCCAGCATGCCGAGCGTCGCGATGCAATCGGGGTCGACCCAGGCCCGCCCTGGCATCAGTATCCCGGAGGTGCGGGGCCCTGTCCCTCCTGCGTCGTCGATGCCGGTGAGACCTTCGTCGCCTGGGGCGACACGCCTGAATGGCCCGGTGATGACGAGCTGTGAGCCAAGGACAACTCGGCCTGTGGATCTCCATCCACAATCTCGCGCGTGCTGCGGGTCCCGGCCCCGTCGGGCTTGTAGCGTGGCCCGCGTCCCCAGTCGTGGTCGCCCGACGCCGCGGCCGGCCTCAGGAAGGTGAGCGGTTGAAGTTCGATGTAATCCTCACGAATCCGCCCTTCCAGGACTCGGTGAACCGCAAGAAGACGCCACACAAGCTGTGGATCGACTTCACGTTGGCCGTCTTCGATCGCCTACTGGCCGAGGGTGGCAGCCTGGTGCAGGTCTCCCCGGCGAGCTTCTCCAGCCCGAGCAATGTGGTCTTGGAGCTCATGGAGGAGAACCAGACCAACGTCCTCCGCTTCGAGAACGAGCACCACTTCCCCGACGTTGCTTCGACCTTCTCTGATTACTGGATCAAGAAGACGGAGAACGACCCGACGCCCACGACCGTCATCAAGGGCGACGAGACGTTCGACATCGAGCTGGACAAGTCGATGTTGTATCTGCCGAACGACCTCGGCCGGCTGTCGATGTCGATCCACGGCAAGGTCATGTTCACGCCCCGCACCCGCCTTGGCGTGCAGTGGGACTACGTCGCCTGCCACAACATTCGGCGCTACGACAAGAACCCGACGCTCGTAGAAGTCGAGACGCCGGAACACCCGTATCCCATCTTCCACACGAACCGCTCGACCTGGTGGTCATCGGTCCGGCAGGACTGGGCCGGCAATCTCAAGGTGATGTGGACGCGCAGCGGCTACACCAAGCCGTTCTACGATCACGGCAAGCTCGGCGGGACCGACATGGTCTATTACGTGCCCGTAGAGACCGAGGAGCAGGGGCGGGTCCTCGCCCACAATCTCAACACCGAGCTGATGCAGTACATCTACAAGACCGCGAAGTGGTCCGGGTTCGGTAACGAGCGAGTGTTCTCGCGCCTGCCCGCGTTGCCCCGGTTTGAGGCGCTCACCGACGAGGAGATGTTCGCCTTCTTCGAGCTGACAGAGGAGGAGGTCGCGTATGTCCGAGCTGCTGTGGCGCCGCGTCGCCGAAAAGCTGGCTGAGCACGACTACATGGCGGGCGTCGAGCGCACGGTCGAACGTGCGCGCGCTACGGGTGAAGTCTTCACCCCGTCCAAGCTGGTCATCGAGATGCTGCAGTACGTCGACCTCGACCTCTTCTTGCCGGGCAAGACGGTCCTCGACCCCGCGTGCGGCGATGGACAGTTTCTGGTCGCGGCAAAGTGGGTGAAGGTGTTCCACCACGGCATGTCCGAGGCGGACGCGCTTGCCGACATCTACGGCGTCGACATCATGCGCGACAACGTCGACCTCTGCCGGCGGCGTCTCGGTGGCGGGACGATCGTGATGGGCGACGCCCTCAAGCCAGCCCGTCACCTCGACGGCCAGACCGACGAGGAACGGGGGCTGATGCTGTCGATCTTCGACGAGCCGCCCACCAAGGTCCGCAAGAAGGAACGGGTCAACGGCATGAAGCCCAGGTCAAAGACGCTGCGCGGCCAGCGTCTGCCTGTGGACGCCCCATACCCGGCCGAACGCGGCCTGGCGGTGGAGGTCGAGGTCGACGAGGAGCAGCGCGACCTGGCCCTGTTCTGATCGCTAGAGCAGGGCCAGGCCGGCCGGTCTGTCACTTGCCGAAGATGCCCACTCGACGCAGGTCGAGGTACGTGTTCGTCGATGTGGCGATCTCCTTACTCTTGTACGGGCGCCGCTGGCCCCACTTGAGCTTGATGAGGTGGCCCTTGTCGTCCTTCTCACGGAGCCCCTCGTAGCGCTCCTTGGGGCGGTACCAGGCTCCGTTCGTGTTGATCGTGAACGGCACGTCCGTGGCGAGCAGCACCTTGCCGGGCTGATCGGTGAACTCGAACCGGATGTTCTGCAGGTGCTGGCGGGCGGTGAACGTCGTGGTCTCGGCGTTCAGCTTCTCGCGGAGCTTGTGGTACGCCGGGTTCGTGATGCTGTCGACGTAGCGCGCGGAGTCGAAGAAGAGCGCCTCCTCCTTGCCGTCCATGCCGATGCGCGCGAGGAACTTCTCGCGGACCTGGTCCAGGCCGACCAGCCGGAAGATCTCGAGCACGGCTTCCATGCCGGGCTCAGCGGCCCGTTCGACGGCGGCGCGGACGCGCGCTTGGTCGTACATCTCACAGTCCGGACCCAGGAGGTCCGCCCGCATTTCGGCCTGGAGTCGGTCGAGCGTCTCCAGCGGAGCCTTCAGATCCACACGTCTCATGAAGTCGAGGACTGCGTTGCGGCGCGTGACATCGCTGCCGCTGAACGCCGGCGAGGGAGCATCCGGCCGCGGGTCTTCGTACGTCCCCACCCCGATCCGATTAAAGACGAAGCCGGCAGCGAAGGACAGGAACGTCCCGCTCGACACCTGCGGTCGGGTGATCCCGCCGCCGCCGATGTAGTTCTTCAGGCTGACCGGGATCGGCTCCCGCAGTCCGCTGACGTGGATGAAGACGTCGGCCTTACGGCCGGCGTTGCGTTCCCTTGCCTCCACGTTCTCGAAGAAGAACGTCGAGCCCTTGTAGTGCTGGGCCAGTCGCTGCACGAAGTTCGGCAGCTGGAGGTCGGCGTTCCGCTTGTACTTCCCATACTCGCCGAGTTCGAAGTCATCCAGCGTCAGGCCGCAGCCCGTCAGGTAGGACACGAACTCAGCCCAGCGCTCATGACTGCAGCGGATGGTCGCGACTCCGAGGTCCTCGGCGGTCTTCTGGAGGACGTACACGAAGTACGCCTCGCAACTGTCCTGAATGCCGTGCTGATCATCGTCCACGTTGGGCCCCGTCTTGTCGTCGGTCCACCTCTGCTTACGGACCGTGTTGCGGTGGCAACCTAGCGACATTCAGGTTGCGAACGAGGGACATTCGAGATGTTTCCCCCGTCCGAGTGGTCCGCGAGGTCGAACCTCCGCGGATCGGGGCAGGTGGAAATCTGACCGTAGCGACCCACCCAGCGCGCTCTGGCGAGCCACCGTCCGTGGCCGTCGCTGTGGTTCCTGTCGGTGTGACCTGCAGCGGATTGACCTGCGTGTTGACCAGTCCAAGGCGGTCGTGTCAGCCTGAGGTGTCCCGTTTGGGTCGGCGCACTGCCCGGGGCTAACGCCGACGGTCACGTCCCCGGGGATGGTGTAGCTCGTCCGCGTGCTGCTCTGCGGGAGTGCTGACTATGCCGTGTATAGGGCGGGCTGGTCGATCACCCCGCCGGGGTCGGTGCGGCGGGGCTTGAGAGCGGTCGGCTCGGGCGGGGTGAGCAGGGCCATGGAGGCCTCGGAGAGGTAGCGGCGGTCGGCGACCTGCCACTCGTCGTGGGCCTCGATGAGCACGCAGCCGGCGAGCCGGAGCAGGGAGGCGTCGTCGGGGAAGATGCCGACCACGTCGGTGCGGCGCTTGACCTCCTTGTTTAGCCGTTCCAGCGGGTTCGTGCTCCAGATCTTGCGCCAGTGGGCCTAGGGGAAGTCGGCGAAGGCGGTGATCTCCTCGCGGGCGTCGCGCAGCAGGCCGGCCACCGACGGGAACTGGCGCTCCAGGGTCAGGGCCACGTTCTCCACCGCCTCGCGGACGGTGTCGGCGGTGGGCTGGGCGAAGGTGGTGCGGATCGCGGCGGCGACCATCTCCGCCTGCCCCTTGCTGACGCGGGCGAGCACGAAGCGCTGAGAAGTGCACCCGGCAGCGCTGCCAGGCCGCGCCGGTGAGCACGGTGTCGATCGCGGCGGTCAGGCCGCGGTGGGAGTCGGAGACGACCAGCTGCACCCCGGCCAGGCCGCGGTCGCACAGGCCGCGCAGGAAGCCGGCCCAGAACACCTCGTTCTCGCTGTCGCTGACGTCGACCCCGAGGACCTCCCGGCGTCCGTCGGCGGCTACGCCGGTGGCGATGACCACCGCCCGGGAGACCACCCGCCGGTTGACCCGGGCCTTGCAGTAGGTGGCGTCGAGGAAGACGTAGGGGAAGGCCTGCTCGCCCAGGGATCGGTCCCGCCAGGCGGTCACCTCGGCGTCGAGCTGAGCGCAGATGCGGCTGACCTCGCTCTTGCTGATGCCGGACTCCACGCCCAGGGCGGCGACCAAGTCGTCGACCTTGCGGGTGGACACGCCCTCCACCCAGGCCTGCATCACCACCGCGTGCAGCGCGACGTCGATGCGCCGGCGCGGAGCCAGCAGCGAGGGGAAGAACGACCCCGAGCGCACCTTGGGGATCTTCACCGTCAGGTCCCCGGCGGTGGTCGCGACCAGCTTGTCGCGGGTGCCGACGCGCTGGGTGGTGCGGGTGTCGGTGCGCTCGTGGGGTGCCGCGCCGATGTGCGCGCTCGCCTCGGCGTCGATCACCGCCTGCAGCATCCTCAGCAGCAGCCGGCGCATCAGCTCGCCGTCGTCCGCGCTGCGCAGTGCCTCGCTCAGCTCGAGCTGGGCAGACTGGTCCAGGGCCATCGTGTGGGTGCTCTTCTGTGAGTTCCTTGGCGGGTTCTCACAGAGCCTCACGCGGTGGCCCCTCGACGTCGGTGACCGACACGATCACCGAGGCCAGGGGCCCGATCTACACCACTCCAGGGGACTCACCCTCGTAGTGGCACGCAGGTGGCTTGCGCCGTGCGGAGCTTGGCGGCCGGGCAGTCAGCTCGGCCGCGAAAGTCGATGTCACGAGGACGACGTGCGGGAGGGGGGAGTCGAACCCCCACGCCCGAAGGCACCAGATCCTAAGTCTGGCGTGGCTGCCGTTACACCACTCCCGCGCAGGAGCCCGAGTGTAGGAGTCGCCCGTGCGGGGGGAGCGGCCCGACGAGGACGCGCCGGTCGCGGACGCGTCTGGCAGGCTGTCGCCCGTGCCCCGCGACCCTCGCCAGATCCAGCTGGAGATCGACGCCGCCCGCGAGTCGCTCGCGGCCACCCTGGACCACCTGGTCGCCCGCACCAGCCCCCAGCGGCTGCGGGCCCAGGGGCAGGCGGCCGCGCAGTCCTTCCTGCAGAGCCCGGCCGGTCTGGCCACCATGGGCGCGCTCGGCCTGCTGGTCACACTCGTCGTGGTCCAGAAGGTCCGGTCCCGCTGACCCGGCCGTGAGCCACCCGCGGCCCGACCCGGTCGGCCCCGGCCAGGAGTCGGTGTGGGACTACCCGCGGCCCCCGTCGGCCGAGGTCACGCCGCGGCACGTGGTCGTCCAGATCGGCGGGAGGGTCGTGGCCGACACCACGCGCGCCGTCCGCGTCTGCGAGACCAGCCACCCGCCGGTCTACTACGTGCCCCGCGAGGACGTCGCCGAGGGCGTCCTGTCCCGCGGCCGCGGCAGCTCGTGGTGCGAGTGGAAGGGTGCGGCGACCTACTGGGACGCCGAGGTCGACGGGCGCCGGGTGCCGGCCGTCGGCTGGTCCTACGAGGCCCCCACCCCCGGCTACCGGCACCTGCGCGGCGCGGTCGCCTTCTACCCGAGCCGGGTGGACCGCGCGCTCGTCGACGGCGAGCAGGTGCGCGCCCAGGCCGGTGACTTCTACGGCGGCTGGATCACCGGCGAGGTCGTCGGTCCCTTCAAGGGGGAGCCGGGCACGCTCGGCTGGTGAGCCGCGGTCAGGGGCGGGCCACGTCCAGCAGCGGCCGCACCACGGTGTCGAACACCTCGTCGACGTACGCCTCGTCGACCGGCCGGCCGGTGAGCAGCCAGCGCTGGACGAGCAGGGCGCTGGTCGCCTCGGCGGTGATCGACCCGGACAGCTCTGGCCGGACCTCCCCGCGGGCCTCGGCCCGGGCCCACACCTCGTCGTAGGCGGTCCGCCAGGACCGCAGCGGCCCGTTCTCGAAGGCCGCCATCAGCTCCGGCTGGTGCCGCATGACCGGCAGCAGGGAGCGCAGCGCCGACCCGGCCGGGCTCTCGACGGCGCGGGCGACCGAGCTCATCAGCTGCCGCACGTCGCCGGCCACGGTCCCGGTGTCCGGCGGCACGGCGACCACCTGGTCGAGCTCGGCCAGGGTGTCGACGACGAGCTCCTGCTTGGTGCGCCACCGCCGGTAGATGGTGGCCTTGCCGACCCCGGCCTCGGAGGCGACGGCGTCCATCGTCAGCGCCCCGTAGCCCACCTCGGAGAGCAGCCGCAGGATCGCCGCCCGGATCACGCCGTCGCGGCTGGGGTCCCTCGGACGGCCACCGCGGGGTCTCGGTGGTTCGGTGACGGGTGCAGCGATCATGGCGCAAACCTTAGACACTCAACCTGCGGACGCCGGAATTCCTGGCGCGCGCCGTCCGGAAATCCGGGACGGCGGTCGCGCGTCGGCCCGGAACCCGGTCGCGGCTCGGTCATCCTGCTCCGGTGGCGAGCACCCCGGGCGGATCCGGTCGCCGGGAGGTCTGGGACGTCCCGGGGCCGGCGACGCGTCTCCTCCTGGCGACCCCGGACGAGCACCTGCTGCCCGAGGTGGCCCGGACGGCGCGCGCGCTCGGGCTGGCCGTCTTCGGCACCGGCGACCTGCTCGACGTGACCGACGAGCGGGGCGGCCGCGGTCTGGACCGGCTGCTCGCCCGCCTGGCCCGCGAGCTCACCCCCGCCGAGGCCGACGGGGTGCGGGTGGCCGCGGACCCGCCCGAGGAGTGGGCGGCGCTGGTGTCCCGGCTGCTCACCGCCCCCACGCTGGCGGTCGAGCTGGCCCGGCGCGGGGTGACCGCCGAGATCGCCGTGCTCGCCGAGGCCGAGTTCCGGTCGGTCTACCAGCCGCTCGTCCGGCTCGACGACCGCGCGGTGGTCGCTCACGAGGCCCTGCTGCGCGGGGTCGTCGACGGTCGCGAGGTCGGCGGCGGGGACCTGTTCTTCGTCGCCGAGTCGGCCGGCTGGCTGCCCCGGCTGGACCGCATCGGCTGGGAACTGGCCATCGCCGGCGCCGCCTCCTGGCTCGGGGACGCCGACCTGTTCGTCAACTCCCACCCGGCCGCCGTCGCCCGGCCCCAGGTGGGCCTGGCCGGCGCCGAGCAGGCCCTGCACGACGCCGGCATCGACCCCTCCCGGCTGGTCGTGGAGGTCGGGGAGATCTCCGCCGCCACCGACCGCGGTCACCTGCTCGCGGTGCTCGAGCACCACCGGTCCCTGGGGTGGCGGGTCGCCCTCGACGACGTGGCCGCCGGCTGGTCGAGCCGCTCGCTCATGGCCGCCATCCGGCCGGACGTCGTCAAGCTGGGCAAGGCGCTGGTGCAGGCGCTGCCCGACGAGGGGGCCCGCACCACCGTGGGCTCGGTGGTGGAGGCGGCGCACCGGCTCGGCGCGGTCGTCGTCGCCGAGGGGGTGGAGACCGAGGAGGTCGCCGAGGCGGTCGCCGCGCTGGGTGCCGACCTCGGGCAGGGCTGGCTGTTCGGCCGCCCGGTCCCCCCGCCCTCCGACGAGGAGGGCACCGCCTCGACCTACACCCGGGTGGCCCGCTCCCGCTAGGACAGACCCCAGCCGGTCAGCACCTGGCGGGCGTGCTCGTGGCCCAGCACGCCGTAGGAGCCGGCGGGCAGGGCGAGCAGCGCGCCGGCCTCCGGACCCAGGCCCAGCCAGCGGGCGGCGAGCACGCGCAGCACGTGGCCGTGCGCGATCAGCGCGACGTCACCGTCGGCGAGCCGGGTGCGGGCCCGGTCGAGCACCCGGTCGACCCGGACGGCGACGTCCGCCAGCGACTCGCCGGGGGTGTCGCCGGGCACGGTGCCGTCGACCCAGATCGACCACTCCCGCCCCATCTCCTCGCTGATGGCCGCGGTGGTGCGGCCCTCGTAGCCCCCGTAGTCGAGCTCGACCAGGTCGTCGTCCACCGCGGTGGGCCGCAGCCCCGCCAGCTCCGCCGTCCGGCCGGCCCGCTGCCGCGGGCTGACGCGGACGTCGGCGAAGTCGTAGGCGCCCAGCGGGCCGGCCAGCCGGCGCGCCTGCTCCTCGCCCTCGGGCAGCAGGGGCAGATCGGTCACGCCGGTGTGCTGGCCGCTGCGGCTCCACTCCGTCTGCCCGTGCCGCACCACCACGATCTCGCCCATCGAGCACCTCCCGTCCGGCCGGTTCCGTCCCGCACGAGCATGCGGGACGGCCGTGCGGCCCGGTCAGCGGGCCCGGCGACGGGGGGCAGGCGGCCTCGTGCCGGGTCCCACAGCGAGCGGAGCGAGGGGTGGGGAGGACGAGGTCCTTTCAGCGCCAGCGGCGCGGGGCGTCGAGGCGCGCGCTGCGGCGGCCGGCCTCCTCGGCCCGGCGCAGCGCGCGCATGCCGTGCCCGGGCACCCGCCCGCGGCGCAGCGGTGCCCGGTCCGCACCGGCCGGCTGCGCCGGGCCGGGCCCGGGGGGCTCGACGGCGGCCGGGCGCACCGGTTCGTGACCGCGGAGGGGCCCGTCGAGGGTCAGCCGGTCCTCCAGCCCGGACACCCGCACCAGGCGGCGCGTGGCGGCCGGGGCCCCCACGATGCGGCACTGCCGGCCGGCGGGAGCGAGGGCGGCGGTGAACGCGGTCAGCGCGTGCAGACCGGAGCAGTCCCAGAAGTGCGCTCCGGCGACGTCGACGACGACGCTGGCGGTCCCCAGGCCGGCGGCCCGCTCCAGGGCAGCGGTCAGGCGGTCGAGGGTGGAGAGGTCGGCGTCGCCGGTGAGCCGGACGACGACCTGGTCGGGGGCGGGGACGAGCGCTGTGTGCAGGTGGGGCACGAGGACTCCGGCGGTGTGCTGCACTCCCGCCACGTGGTTCGGGCGGTGGGCCGACCGTAGTTCGATCGGCGAAGGATCACAACGCGGCGTGCTCGGCTCGTCGCACTCTGCTCCGGCGTGTCGACGTCGACCCGCCGGTGGTAGCGCTCTCCCGCCAGGCCGGCTGCGCGGGCGGTCGCGGGGAGCGGCACCATGGCAGGCGTGGACGCCGAGGACTTCCGCCAGATCAGGGATGCCGTCCGTCAGCTCGTCCGGGAGGTCGCCGTCCCGCTCGAGGAGCGGATCGACGACGAGGACCGCATCCCCGACGAGCTGCGGGCCCGCATCGCCGAGATGGGGCTGTTCGGGTACGCGCTGCCCGAGGAGCACGGCGGCCTGGGGGTGTCGATGGCCGAGGACGTCGAGCTGGCGTTCGAGTTCGGCTACACGACCCCGGCCTTCCGCTCCCTGTTCGGCACCAACAACGGCATCGCCGGTCAGGTGATCGCCAAGTTCGGCAGCGAGGAGCAGAAGAAGGTCTACCTGCCGCGGCTGGCCGAGGGGTCGCTGATCGGCTCCTTCGCCCTCACGGAGGCCGAGGCCGGCTCCGATCCGGCCGGGCTGCGCACGACCGCCCGCCGGGACGGCGACTCGTGGGTGCTCAACGGCAGCAAGCGCTACATCACCAACGCGCCCCTGGCCGACCTGTTCGTCGTCTTCGCCCGCAGCGACCCCGAGCAGGCCGGCGGCCGCGGCATCTCCAGCTTCGTCGTGGAAGCGGGCACGCCGGGTCTGACCGTCGGCCCGAAGGACCGCAAGATGGGGCAGTCCGGGGCGTGGACGGCGGAGGTCTTCCTCGACGACGTGCGGGTGCCGGCCGACGCGCTCGTCGGCGAGGAGGGCCGCGGTTACTCCAGCGCGCTCACCGTCCTCTCCCGCGGCCGGCTGCACATCGCCGCGCTGTGCGTCGGCATGGCCCAGCGGGTGCTCGACGAGTCGGTCTCCTACGCCGCCACGGCCAAGCAGGGCGGGGCGCCGATCGGCCGGTTCCAGCTCGTCCAGGCCCAGCTCGCCGACATGCACGCCGAGCTGCTGGCCGGGCGGGCCATGGTGCGCGAGGTGGCCGCCCGGTACGACTCGGGGGAGGACACCTCCATCGGCCCCTCGTCGGCCAAGCTGTTCTGCACCGAGATGGTCGGGCGCGCCGTCGACCGCGCCGTGCAGGTGCACGGCGGGCTGGGCTACCTGCGGACCACGCCGGTCGAGCGCTTCTACCGCGACGCCCGGCTGTACCGGCTCTACGAGGGCACCAGCGAGGTGCAGCGGGTCATCATCGGCGGCGGGCTGCTGCGCGCCGCCGGCATGCCGCGTGGGTGACGGAGGGCCCCGCCCTCCCCACCCCTCGCACGCTCGGGGCGGTGCCCTGGGCGGGGCCGGTGGACCGGAGGAACCGGACGGTCGCGGCCCCGGGCTCTCCGAGCAGCAGCGGGCCGCCCGCCGCGCCGTGGTGGGGGACCTCGGCGACGCGCTGCGCGAGCTCGCCGACGCCGCGGTCCGCACCGAGGTCGCCGAGGAGGAGCTGGCCGCCGTCGCCGCGGACGCCCGGGGCCTGGCCGCCCGGCTGCGCGCCGACGCCCGCAGCCCGTACGAGGTGGCCCGCGTGGACGACCCGGAGCGGGCCGAGCGGTGGTACAGCCCGGTCTACGGGCCGGGCAGCCCCGTGGCCCCCGCCCTGGAGGCCTCCGACACCCCCGACGGGCGGGCCACCGGCCGGGTCACCGTCGGCAAGGCGCACGAGGGCCCGCTGGGCCTGGTGCACGGCGGGGTCGTGGCCACCCTGCTCGACCACGTGCTGGCCCGCGCCGTGCGGGCGGCCGGGCACGGCGGCCTGACGGCCACCCTCACCGTCCGCTACCGGCGACCCGTGCGGCTCGGCGTCCCGCTGCTGCTCGACGCCGAGGCGGGCACCGTGCAGGGCCGGCGGACCACCGCCACCGCCCGGCTGGTCGCCGAGGCCGAGCCGGACGTCGTCCTGGCCGAGGCCGAGGGCCTGTTCGTGGCGATGCGCGCCGCGCGGGCCGCGGAGGTGTTCGCCGCCACCGGCCGGAGCATCGGGGCCTGGAGCGCCCCGGATCAGCCCGCCGGGGACTGACCGGAGGGGGCGTCGGCGGGGTGCAGGAGCGGCCCGGTGCCGCCCTCGCCCCGGCCGAGCGCGGCGACGAACCGGCGCAGCACGTCGTCGCCCCGGTGGGCCGGCGTCCAGTCCAGGAGCCGCCGGGCCCGGCCGGTGTCCAGGGCCGGCGCCTGCGTGGCGATGTCCAGCCAGCCGGGCTCGGTCGGCACCACCCGGGTGTGGAAGGCGGCCGACAGCCCGGTGCGCAGCAGCAGGGACGGGAACGGGACCCGGACGGTGCCCAGGGCGTGCGCCAGCGCGCCGGGGTCCAGGGTGGGCCCGGCGGCCAGGTTGAAGGGGCCGGGCGCGCGGCGGTCGAGCATCCGCACGATCCCGTCGGCCACGTCGTCGGCGTGGATCAGCTGCACGCGCAGGTCGGGGAGGGGCAGCGGCAGCAGCCGGGCCAGCCGGCCGGGCACCAGGCGGGCCGCGCCGAACACCAGCGGGCCGAGGAAGTAGCGGGCGATCTCGCTGCCGGCCTCGGGCTGCAGCACCAGGGTGGGGCGGACGACGGTGACCGTGGTGTCGGGCGAGCGGGCCGACAGCTCCCGCAGCAGGCGCTCGGCCTCGGCCTTGTCCCGGCTGTACTGCGACGTGGGGATCCCCGTGGTCGGCCAGTCCTCGCCGACCTCCCGGTCCCCGCCGCCGCCGGCGTACGTGCCGAGCGAGGACAGGTGCACCACGTGCGGGACGCCGGCGGCCACCGCGGCCTCGACCACCCGGCGGGTGCCGTCGACGTTGACCCGGTGCAGCCGCTCGGGCTGCAGGCCCGGCTGCAGCGCCCACGCGCAGTGCACCACGGCGTCCGCCCCGTCGAGGAAGGACCCGAGCAGGGTCCGGCTGGTCGGCTCGCCGAGGTCGGCCAGGTGCCAGCGCACCCGGTCGTAGGGAGCGGTCTCCGGCGGCTTCCGGCGGGCCAGCCCGCGCACCTCGGCGACACCGCTCGCGGGGTCGGTCAGCCGCCGCAGCAGCGCCGTCCCCACGTTGCCGCTGGCGCCGGTGACGGCCACCGTCATGCCCTTCAGGTGGTCCGGGGTCAGTGCCTCCATGGCCCGTCGGCTACCCGCGCAGCGCCCCGGCAACCCGGCAGGGGCGCAGGCCGGGGGAGACCCCGGCCACGAGCAGCGCGTGGGCGGCGGTGGCCGGCCCCCGCCGCGGTCAGTCGCCCGGGTCGTCCAGGGCCCGGCCGCGGCGCTCCGGCAGGAGCGCGCCGCCGGCGGCGGCGAGCACGAAGGCCGCCGCGAAGACGCCGAAGACCAGGCCGTTCCCGCCGGCGGCCAGCAGCGGCGGCACGCACAGCGGCGCGGCGACGGAGGCGATCCGGCCGAAGCCCGCCGCGGCCCCGGCGCCGGTGGCCCGCAGTGCGGTCGGGTAGGCCTCGGGGGTGGCGGCGTAGACCGCCCCCCAGGCGCCGAGGTTGGCGAAGGACAGCACCATCCCGGTGACCAGGACGGCGGTGTCCCCCTCGGCCACGGCGAACAGCCCGGCGCCGACCGCCGAGCCGGCCAGGAAGGTCACCAGCGTCGGCCGCCGCCCCCAGCGCTCGATGAGCCAGGCCGCCGTCGCGTACCCCGGCAGCTGGGCCAGCGTGATCAGCAGCGTGAAGCCGAAGGACCGGACCAGCGAGAAGCCCGAGGCCACCAGCAGCGTCGGCAGCCAGATGAAGGCGCCGTAGTAGCCGAAGTTGATCCCGAACCAGACCGCCCACAGGGCGCCGGTCGGCCGGCGGTGGCCCGGCGCCCACAGCGCGCGCACCCCCGGGGTGCGGCCCGGTGCGGCCGGCGCCGGCGAGGGGACGGCGGCGACGCCGGCGGCCCGCTCGAACCGGCGGACGGCGGCCTCGGCCTCACCGACCCGCCCGCGCAGCTCCAGGAAGCGCACCGACTCGGGCAGCCCCCGGCGCACCACGACCGCGTACGCGGCCGGGACCGCGCCCAGCGCCAGCGCCCAGCGCCACCCGGCGTCGGACGCCGGGACGACGAAGTAGCCGATCAGCGCGGCCAGGAGCCACCCCACCGCCCAGAACGCCTCGAGCGCGACGACCACCCGGCCCCGGATCCGCGCGGGGGCGTACTCGCTGACCAGCGTCGAGGCCACCGGCAGCTCGGCGCCGAGGCCCAGGCCGATGAGGAACCGGAAGACCAGCAGGGCGCCCACCGACCACGACAGCGCGGCGGCCCCCGTGGCGAGCCCGAAGACGAGCAGGGTGAGCGCGAAGACCTGGCGGCGGCCGATGCGGTCGGCCAGCAGCCCGCCGAGCGTCGCGCCCAGCGCCATCCCGACGAAGCCGATCGACCCGATCCACGACAGCTCGGTCGGGGTGAGCGCCCACTGCACGGCCAGGGCGGCCATCACGAAGGAGATGAGGCCGACGTCCATCGCGTCCAGGGCCCAGCCGACGCCCGAGCCGACGACCAGCCGGCCGTGCTGGCGGGTGAAGGGCAGCCGGTCCAGCCGCTCGGCGCGGGTCGCGGTGGTCGTCCCGGTCATCCCGGTGGGGCCTCCCGCACGTCCACGACGCCGGGCACGGGGGTGGCGGCGGGGAAGGCCGCCCGGAGCGCGTCCACGCCGTGCTGGGGGTGTGCCCGGGAGGTGAGGTCCTGCCGCCGGCGGCGCTCGTCGGCGGTGTCGAGCCCCATGGCCTCGTCCCGGTCCCGCTCCAGCGCCGGGTCGCACTCGCCGTCGCGGTTGAACGACCACATCAGCACCGGGTCGCCCAGGGGCAGGTCGTGCCCGGGCCGGCCGTCGTGGCGGCCGGTGTGCCAGGTGTGCCAGGTCTTGCCGTAGCTGTTGAGCAGCCGGGCCATGAAGGCGTGCTCGGCGGCCGCGGGCAGGCCGGGGGCGACCAGCGTCCCGGAGAGCACCTCGAAGTTGTGCGGGTGCCAGTAGGGCCGCTCGTCGTCCGGCAGCGTGCCGAACAGGTGCTCGGAGACGATGTACTCGATGCCGATGAGGTTGGCCTCGCGGGTGTTGCCGTCGAAGATGACGCACTGCAGGAGGTCGTCGTCGACCACGCGGCAGTAGTGGTGGGCCTCCATCTGCATGGCCGGGTCGTCCTTGGCGCAGTGGAACCCGACGACGTAGACGTGGAAGGCGCGCAGGGGTGTCGTCTCCTGGAGCACGTGGGCCCCCTGCTCCAGGACGGCGAGCCAGGCGCCCTTGTCGCGGCCGGCCGGGCGGACCGGGCTGTGCCGGGCGCGGATCGCCGGGTTCACCGTCCTCAGCCCTCGTCCTCGCCGTCGGTGGCGTCGTCGACCTCCTGCTCGACCTCGTCCTGGACGTCCTCGACCTCCTGCTCGACGCCGTCGTCGACGACGTCCTCGCCGCAGGCGGCGGTGGTGAACGTGGCGGCCGCGATCGCGAACGCGGCGGCGGTGGCGCGCAGCAGGCGGGGGCGGGTGGACGCGGGCACGGGCGGTACCTCCTGTGTCGGGCGGCTCTGTCCCCGTGCCCTTCCCTCGGAGCACCCGCCCGTAACCGGCGGGAGCGGGGTGGATCCGTCGGCGTCACGACCGACGGATCCACCCCGCTCCGCGGGGGGTCAGCTGCCGAGGCGCGCCTTCAGGAGGGCCTTGCCCTGCTCGCCCCCCTTCTGGCTCTCGTGCTGGGCCTTGCGGAAGAAGTCGGCGAGCTCGGAGTCGCCGTCGCGCTCGGCGTCCTGGATGTAGGTCTGCAGCCGCAGCGCGTTGCTGAGGCTCTGCTCGGTGAACCAGAGGAGGTCGTAGTGCTTGTCCTTGGTCCCGGTCACGTCGCCGGTCTCGGTGCTGCTCATGACGAGGGTCCTCCCGGTGCTCGGGTGGTCATCCGGACGGCTGTGGCCTACCCCACATCGGGGGGATGGAACGCGCCGGGACCGGTCAGCCGTGGTCGGCCACGTGCCGGGCCACCAGGGCCGCGGTGCGCGCGGGGGCGAGCTCGGGCACCCAGTGCGGGAGCCCGTCGAGGACCTCCAGCCGGTACGGCGCGTCGACGTGCCGGTGGGTGCCCTCGGTGGCGGTACGGCCCAGGGCGGGGTCCGCGGTGCTCCAGACGTGCAGCGTGGGCACCCGCACCGGGCCCACCGGGTCCGACGCGGCCAGCGGCAGGGCGCGGTACCAGGCCAGCGCCGCCGAGAGCGCCCCGGGCTCGCGCATCCGGCGGGCGTACCGGTCGGCGGTGGCCTCCGGCAGCCCGCTGCGGTGCAGCAGCCGGCGCAGCGGCGCCGCGCCTCGGGCGAGCAGCAGCCGCTCGGGCAGGAGGGGCAGCTGGAACACCCCGACGTAGACCGACCGGAGCGCCTGGCCGCCGGTGACGCAGGCCCGCGCCATCGCCGCCGGGTGCGGCACCGACACCGCGGTCAGCGTGCGCACCCGGTCCGGGTGCCGGGCGGCCAGCGCCCAGCCGACGACCGCGCCCCAGTCGTGGCCCACGACGTGCGCCCGCCGCAGCCCGGCGGCGTCGAGCAGGGCCAGCACGTCGGCGGTGAGCTCCCGCAGCCGGTACGGCGCCCGTCCCGCCGGGCGGGCGCCGGGGGAGTAGCCGCGCTGGTCGGGGGCCAGGGTGCGCAGGCCGAAGGCGTGCAGGAGCGGGGCGACGTCGTCCCAGGCGCCGGCGTCCTGCGGGAAGCCGTGCAGCAGGACGACGGGGTCGCCACCGGGCGGGCCGCCGTCCCGGACGTCGAAGGCCAGGTCGCCGCGCCGGAAGCCGTCCACCCCGGAACCGTGCCCGGCGGCGGGTCCGCCCGCCACCCCGGGGTGCCGCTCGCCGGGCTCAGGACCCGGTGCCGGGGCCCACCCCCCGCTCCCCGGACGCGGCGGTGCTCCCCGTCGTGCCCGCGGAGGGGGCCGCCGGCCGGTCGATCGCCACCGCCAGGGCCGGCAGCAGGAGCACGGTGAGCGCCCCCGCACCGACCAGCGCCGCGGCGTCGGCCGAGGAGAGGAGGTCGTTGCGCTGCCCGATCTCGGCCAGCGCCACGAGCACCGGCAGCGCCGTGGCCGAGACCAGCACCGTCTGCACCCGCTGGCGGGCGGGCAGCACCGCCCGGTAGACGCCCAGCGCGGGCAGCCCGCGGACGGCGACCATCAGCCCGAAGAAGAGCAGCACGAGCAGCGGCGCCGCCGCGATCGCCTCGAGGTCCAGGCCCATCCCCGAGTAGACGAAGAAGACCGGCACGAAGAAGCCGTAGCCGACGGCGTCCAGCTTGGACTCCAGCGTCGGCGAGGAGGCACCCACCCAGTGCCGCAGCACCATGCCGGCCAGGAAGGCGCCGAGCACGGCGTCCAGGTGGACCTGGTCGGTGACGGCGATCAGCGCCACCAGCAGCAGCATCGTCGCGCGCAGGGTGACCTGCGCGGTCTCGTGCTGGTTGAGGAGCACCACGGTGGACAGCCGGCTGCCCTCCCGCAGCAGGTGCCGACCGGCGGCGAGCGCGCCGGCGAAGGCCGCGACCGCGCCGATGGAGAGCAGGGCGGTGAAGCGGCTCTGCGTGCCGAGGAACACCGCGATCGCCACCACGGGGAACAGCTCCCCGACGCCGCCGGCGGCGAGCAGGTAGCGCCCGAACCGGCCGTGCAGGAGCCCGTGCTCCCGGAGGATCGGCAGCAGGGTCCCCAGCGCGGTGGTCGTCAGGCCGATGGCCACCGGGACGGCGGACTCCACCAGGCCGACCGCGGTGAAGCCGGTCGCGATCCCGAGGGCCAGCACGGCCGAGATCCCCCAGGCGCCGATCGCCCGGCGCCCCGGGTCTGCCCGCAGCAGCCGCAGGTCGAACTCGTAGCCGGCGAGCAGGAAGACGAAGCCCAGGCCGACGTCGGCGAGGACCTGCACGTCCCCGGGCGAGCTGAGCCCCAGCGCGGAGGGGCCGATCGCGACGCCCCCGGCCAGCAGCAGGACGACCTGGGGCACCGGGAGGCGCGGCAGCAGCCCGACGAGGACCGGCGCGAGCAGCGAGACGGCCAGGACGGCGACCAGCGCGTCGATCGCGACGACCCCGTCCACCGGCCTCTCCCGTCCACGGCCCCGGGGCGGGTGGGCCCGCCGCGCGGGAGGGGAGATCGTCGCGCGGACGGGCCGGGTGCGTCCACACCCCTCCGTCCGCGACCCCGGCCGGGGCCGGGGTGCACGAGCCGTCGCCGGACGCGACGGCGGGGGATCCGGGAGGATGGGCGCCGTGACGGAGGAGCTCATCGTCCTGGTGGACGTCGACGGGACGGCGATCGGCACGATGCCCAAGCCGCTGGTGCACCACGGGGAGACCCCGCTGCACCGGGCGTTCTCCGCCTACCTCTTCGACGACGCCGGCCGGCTGCTGGTCACCCGCCGCGCCGACGGCAAGCAGACCTTCCCCGGCATGTGGACCAACACCGTCTGCGGGCACCCCGGGCCGGGGGAGGACGACGAGGCGGCGATCGCCCGCCGGGCCGCCGACGAGCTGGGCCTGCGCGTGCGCGAGCTGCGCCCGGCCCTGCCCTCCTACCGCTACCGCGCCGAGTTCCGTGGCGTGGTGGAGAACGAGGTCTGCCCCGTCTACCTCGGCCGGTTCAGCGGCGAGCCGGCACCGCACCCGGCCGAGGTCGGCGCCTGGGAACTGCTGGACTGGCCGGCCTTCCGCCGCCGCCAGGAGGCCGAGGACGGCGACGCCTGGTCGCCGTGGTGCCGGGAGCAGGCCCGCCTGATCGAGGCCGCCGGGCTGGCTCCCACCGGCTGAGTCACGCGGCGACCACCGTCCGTCGCGACGGCCCGGGGCGCCGGTGTCGCTACCGGGTCGCCGCGGTGCGCCGCCCTACGGTCCGCCGCGTGGAGCGCCGCAGGTTCCTGCTCACCCTCGCCGCGGGCCTGGTCGGGGCCGCGGTCGGCCGCGGCACCACCGGCCTGGTCGACACCGCCGCCGCGGCCGGCCCCGCCCCCGCGTCCCGTGCCGAGCCCGTGGCCACCGTCCTCGGCGAGGTCCCGCCGGCACCGCCCACGGGTGTCGTCGACCGGCTGCCGGGTGAGGGCGACGGGCTGGCCCTCACCATCGACGACGGCACGGATCCCGAGGTGGTCGCGGCGTTCTGCACCTTCGCCGCCGACACCGGCGTCCGGCTGACCTTCTTCCCCAACGGCCGCTACCGCTCCTGGCTGGACAACGGCGAGCTCCTGCAGCCGCTGGTCGACTCCGGCCAGGTGGCGATGGGCAACCACACCTGGTCGCACCCGGACCTCACCACGCTGCCCGACGACGCGGTCGCCGAGGAGATCGGCCGCAACCGCGACTTCCTGGCCGAGGCCTTCGGCGCCGGCCGGACGCCGTTCTTCCGCCCCCCGTTCGGGGCGCGCGACGAGCGCACCGACGCCCTGGCCGCCGCGGCCGGGCACCCCACCGTCGTCCTCTGGAACGGCACGCTGGAGGACAACCGGCTGCTCACCCCCGGCCAGCTCATGACCGCCGCGCGCCGCTGGTTCACCGCGCAGGCGATCGTCGTCGGCCACGCCAACCAGCGCACCGTGACCGGCCTGTACGACGAGCTGGTCGCGCTGATCGCCGAGCGCGGGCTGCGGACCGTGACCCTCGCCGACGCCTGGCCCTCCGGGCTGGCCCGGGTCGTCCCGGTCGTGGTCCGCGGCGCCGTCGGCTGACCCCGCTCGACCTGCGCGCCGCCGCCCCATCGGCCAGGCTGGGCGCGCGGAGTTCCACGAGCGCGACGGAGGAGCGGATGGCCGGCAGCGGGACGATGGCGGGCCGGGTGGCCCTGGTGACCGGCGGGGCGAGCGGGCTGGGCCGGGCCACCTGCGTGGCGCTGGCCGAGGCCGGGGCGCACGTGGCGATCGCCGACATCGACGCCGCCGGCAGCGAGGGCACGCACAAGCTCGTGGCCGACGCGGGCGGCTCGGCCGAGGTCGTGCCGCTCGACGTCACCGACGACGCCAGCCGCCGGGAGGTCGTCGCGCGGCTGTTCGACGCCCACGGCGACGCCTTCGACGTCCTGGTCAACGTCGCCGGCATCGACCGCCCCGGCTACGTCACCGACATCGACCTCACCGACTACCGGCGGGTGCAGGCGGTCAACTGCGAGGGTCCGGTCTTCCTCACCAGCGAGTTCACGAAGCGGGTGCAGCACCTGCCCGAGGGGCGCACCGCCGACGTCGTGCACGTCGTCTCGCTGTCGGCGATCACCTCGGGCAGCGGCGCGATCGCCTACAACGGCTCCAAGGCCGGGTTCCTCAACGCCACCCGCTGCATCCAGCGGGAGCTGCGCGAGAAGGCCGTCCGGGGCGGGGACGGCACCGAGCGGCCCTTCCCGTGCCGCGTGCAGGCGGTGATCCCCGCGGCCATGGACACCCCCATGATGGAGCAGTGGGGCATCCCGGCCCACCTGATGATGCCGCCGTCCGCCGTGGCCGAGATGGTCCGGTACCTGGTGACGCTGCACCCGTCGGCGTTCGTCCCGGAGATGCAGATCGTCCCCCGCCTGGAGCCGAACTTCCCCCGCTGACCGGGGTACCGGGATGGGGGCGAGCCGCATGAGGAGGCGCAAGGTGGGCAGATCCGTCCCCGAGGACCCGACCCCGGACACCGCGATGGCCTCGGGCAGCGACGCCGGCGAGCCGGGCGGCCACCTCGGGCCCGGCGACCTCGCGCCCGACGAGGAACGGTTGCTGGCCGCCCTCGAGCGGGACGCGGGCGGCACGCCGGCGTCACCGGAGGAGACGACGGCGGAGGTCCGGGCCGCCGAGGACGAGGCGCCGCTGCCGGCCGAGGGCGGGCGCCAGGACGACGGGCTGTCGGCCCGCTTCGCCGCGCCGGGGGACGGGCCGGATACCGGCGGGCCGCCCCCGGACGCCGGCGGGCCGCCCCCGGAGGTCGGCCCGCCGTCTCAGGACGCGCCGCTGCCCGACACCGACTGACCGCGCAGGCGGACGGCGACCAGCGCGACGTCGTCCTCCCCGCCGGCGGGCAGCAGCCGTGCGACGACCTCGTCGCACACCTCGCCGACCGGGGGCCCGCCGCCGAGGCGGTGCAGGATCGCGTCGACCGGCACCGGGCTGCCCGCCACGTCGAGGGTCAGCTCGACCGGGTTGCGCTCGCGCAGGTCGCCGAACGCCGCCGCCGACCGGGCGACCGCCTCCCCGGAGACCACTCCGAGGACGTCGGTCAGCCGCCGGCCCAGGGCGTCGGCCACCGGCACGCCGAGCAGGTCGGGCAGGTTCGCCGAGACCTGGGTGACCACCAGGTCCGGCTCGCGGACCGCGAGCAGCACGCCACGCGGCTGGACGCTGCCCGGGACGTGGATCGGCTCGCGCTCGCAGTTGGTCAGGTCGACCGGCGCGCCCGGCTGCAGCAGCCCCAGGTCCGGCCCGCTCCCCGTCACGCGGGACCCCCCGGGGAGGCCCCCACCGGTGCGCACCAGGCCGCCAGGGCGGCGAACGTGCCGCGGGCGGCACCGACCACCCGCCCGGCGTCCCCGCCGGCGGCCACGTGCGCCCGCGCGACCCGGCGGTAGGCGTGCCACATGGCGCCGGTCTCGCCGCCGTACGGGGCGAAGGCGGCGCCCGCCAGGCCCCCTCCCGGCCCGGGCAGCCCGGCCAGGTGGCGGGCGATGACGGTGCCGCCCAGGGTGGAGCCCTCCAGCACGTACATCCGGCCCAGTGCCTGGTCGGTGTCCTCGACCGCGGGCAGCTCGGGCGCGTCCGCGCCCGGCCCGGCGCCGAGGGCCCGCAGGTCGGCGGCGAACAGGTGGGCGCGCCGGCGCCGGTCCCACTGCACCGCCGCGGCGTCGGCGGGCTCGCGCTGCGCCCACCCCTGCAGACCCGCCTCGGCCGCGGCCCAGAAGCCGTGCAGCCGGCGCAGCACGGCGACCAGCCGCTCGCGGCTCAGCTGCGGGTCCATGAGGGCGAGGGTGGACTCGACCTGCCCGTGCTCGGCAGCGGTGGCGGCCCGCAGCGTCGTGAGGACGTCGGCGCAACCGTCGTCTCGAGGCAAGCCTCTCCTCCCGCTCCGTGCGACACCCGAGGATAGGTCGGCACCGCCGGCCCGGCCCGTCGACGGGGCGGGCCCGACCGGTCACGCCGGCCCGGTCAGCCTCGCCGCGCGCAGGGAGGCGTGCAGCAGCAGCCGGTCGTCCCCGTCGGCGAGGTCGAGGCCGGTCAGCTCGGCGATCCGGCCGAGCCGGTGGTACAGCGTCTGGCGGTGCACGCCCAGCTCGCGCGCCGTCCGGGTCGCGCCGGCGCCGGCGTCCAGCCAGGCCTCCGCGGTCGCGGCGAGCACGGGCTCGGCCAGCAGCGGTGCGACGGCGGGGTCCGGGCCGGGCAGCGCGGCGAGCAGCCGCCAGCTGCCCAGGCCGTCCCAGTGCGCCACGGGGGAGAAGCGGAGCACGGCTCCGGCGACCCGGGCGGCCAGCCGCGCCTGCGCGAAGCGCCCGGCGAGGTCCGCCGTGCCGCGGCCGACCGACGACACCCCGGCCGTGCTCCCGGCGGGCAGGGCGGCCAGCGCGGCGGCGGTGAGCGCGCCGGCCGGGCGCAGGTCGGCCGGCCCCGGCAGCGGCACCCCGACGGCGACCAGGGGTTCCCCGGGCAGGACCGCGGCGGCCGCGCCCGCCCGCGGCGCCCGCCAGCCCTCCGGCAGCGGGCCGGCGGGGCGCAGCGCGACCAGCACCAGCGGCGTCGTGGCGCCCCAGGCCGCGGCCAGCGCCTCGGCCGCCTCGGCCCGGGCCGCGGGCGGCCCGGTGAGCGCGGCGGCCAGCGGGCGGCCGAGGTCGCCGCTCGCCCGCTCGCGCTCGGCCAGCAGCCGGCCGGCCTCGGCGGCCAGCTCCTCGGCCCGGGTCAGGGCCGGGTCGCCGCGGTCGGCGGGGTCGGTCCGCCCGCCGTCGAGCAGCCAGAGGTAGCCGTGCGTCCGCCCGCCGTGCCGCACCGGCAGCACCAGACGGGTGCGGATGCCGGCGGCCGGGTCCTCCGGGGTGCGCAGCGGGCGCTCGGCGGTCGCGATGCCGAAGTCCTCGAACCAGCGGCGGACGGCGGGGGTCGAGCCGCGGCCGAGGATGGACCGGGTGCGGACGGCGTCCATGACCTCCGCGCCCCCGGCCCCCGCGGCGTCCCCCGCCGGGTGGGCGCAGAAGGCGAGCAGGGTGAACTCGGCGTCCTCCAGCGTCACCGGGGCCCCGAGCAGCCCGGCGACCCGGTCCACCAGGTCCTGCAGCTCGTCGCGCACCGGCCCTCCTCGCTGTACAGCTGTACGAGGCACGACCGTACGTCTGTCGGTGGTGGGTGACCCCGGCGGTGCCTAGCGTCGGGGGTGTCGTGCGGGTCCCGAGGCACCGGACCCGCCCCGGACCCGGAGGTGGCCGTGCTCTCCCAGAAGGCCCTGCTGCTCGGCGCGGCGCGACGGCCCGAGCTGCGCCGGCTGGTCACCGGCAACCCCGCCACCCGGCGGGTGGTCGACCGCTTCGTCCCGGGCGAGACGCTGGAGGACGCGCTCGCCGCGGTCCGGCGGCTCACCGGCGAGGGCATCGCGGTCACCCTCGACCACCTGGGCGAGGGCGTCACCGACCGCGCCGAGGCCACCCGCTCGCGCGACGCCTACCTGGCCCTGCTCGAGGGGCTGGCCCCGCTGGGCCTCGGCCGGGCCGCCGAGGTCTCGGTCAAGCTGTCGGCGTTCGGGCAGGCGCTGCCCGGCGGCGGCACCGACCTGGCGCTGGAGCTGGTCCGGCCCGTCGCCGAGGCGGCCACCGCGATCGGCACCACGGTGACCCTCGACATGGAGGAGTCCACCACCGTCGACTCGACCCTGGCCGTGCTGGCCGAGCTGCGCCGCGACCACCCGGGCACCGGGGCGGTGCTGCAGGCGGCGCTGCACCGGACCGAGGAGGACGCGGCCGCGCTGGCCGTGCCGGGCTCCCGCGTGCGGCTGGTCAAGGGCGCCTACGACGAGCCGCCGTCCGTCGCCTTCCAGGGCCGGCACGAGGTCGACGCCGCCTACGCCCGCTGCCTGGGCGTCCTCGTGCGCGGCGCGGGGTACCCGATGGTCGGCAGCCACGACCCGCGGCTGATCGCGATCGCCCGGCGGCTGGCCGGGCAGACCGGCCGGACGCCGGACTCCTGGGAGGTGCAGATGCTCTACGGCATCCGCCCCGGCGAGCAGCGCCGGCTGACCGACGCCGGGGTGTGCGTGCGCGCCTACGTGCCCTACGGCGCCGACTGGTACGGCTACTTCATGCGCCGGCTGGCCGAGCGCCCGGCCAACCTCCGCTTCTTCCTGCGCTCCCTCGTCACGACGTCCTGAATCAGGAGGACCCCCATGGACGGCGTCACCCGCGTCCCCCCGCCGCGCAACGAGCCGGTGCTGACCTACGCCCCCGGCACCCCCGAGCGGGCGGCCCTGCAGCAGCGGCTGACCGAGCTGGCCGCCGACCCGGTCGAGCTCACGATGACCCTCGGCAGCACCCACCGGCTGGGCGGTGGCGAGCGCTTCGACGTCGTGCAGCCGCACCGGCACGCCGCCGTCCTCGGCACGGCGGCGCACGCCACGCACGCCGACGCCGCCGAGGCCGTGCGGTGCGCGAAGGAGGCCGCCCCGGCCTGGCGCGAGCTCTCCTTCGACGACCGCGCGGCGGTCTTCCTCAAGGCCGCCGACCTGCTCGCCGGCCCCTGGCGGCAGACGCTCAACGCCGCGACCGTGCTGGGGCAGAGCAAGACCGCCTACCAGGCCGAGATCGACAGCGCCTGCGAGCTGGTCGACTTCTGGCGCTGGAACGTGCACTTCGCGCGGCAGATCATGGCCGAGCAGCCGGCGTCCTCGCCCGGCGTGTGGAACCGGGTCGACCACCGCCCGCTGGAGGGTTTCGTCTACGCGGTCACGCCCTTCAACTTCACCGCGATCGCCGGCAACCTGCCCACCGCCCCGGCGCTCATGGGCAACACGGTCGTGTGGAAGCCCGCGCCGACCCAGCAGTTCGCCGCGCACTTCCTCATGCGGCTGCTCGAGGCCGCCGGCCTGCCGCCCGGGGTCATCTCGATGGTGACCGGGGACGGGGTCGCCGTCTCCGACGTGCTGCTCGCCGACCCGGACCTCGCCGGCATCCACTTCACCGGGTCCACCGCGGTGTTCCAGCACCTGTGGCGGACGGTCGGGCAGAACATCGGCTCCTACCGCGGCTACCCGCGCATCGTCGGCGAGACCGGCGGCAAGGACTTCGTCGTCGCGCACGCCTCGGCCGACGTCGACGTGCTGCGCACCGCGCTGATCCGCGGGGCCTTCGAGTTCCAGGGCCAGAAGTGCTCGGCGGCCTCGCGCGCCTACGTCCCCCGGTCGGTGTGGTCCCGGCTGCGCGAGGACCTGGTGGCGCAGACCGAGTCGCTGGCGGTGGGGGACGTCACCGACCTCTCGAACTTCATGGGCGCGGTGATCGACCGGCGGTCGTTCTCCCGGCTCTCCGGCGTCCTCGACCGGGTGGAGGACGACCCGGCGCTGTCGATCGTCGCGGGCGGCACCGCCGACGACAGCGAGGGCTACTTCGTGCGGCCGACGATCATCGAGGGCACCGACCCCGGCCACGAGGTGTTCACCACCGAGTACTTCGGCCCGGTCCTGGCGGTGCACGTCTACGACGACGCCGACTACGACGCGGCGCTGGCCCAGATGGAGTCGGCGGCCCCGTACGCGCTGACCGGTGCGGTGATCGCGCAGGACCGGGCGGCGATCGCGCACGCCGAGCGGTTCCTGCGCTTCGCGGCGGGCAACTTCTACGTCAACGACAAGCCCACCGGCGCCGTCGTCGGCCAGCAGCCCTTCGGCGGCGGGCGGGCCTCGGGCACCAACGACAAGGCCGGCGCGCCGCAGAACCTGCTGCGCTGGACCTCCACCCGGGTGGTCAAGGAGAACTTCGTCCCGCCGACGGCGGTGGAGTACCCCCACATGGCCTGAGTGAGTGGATCCGTCGAGGTCACCGCGATGTCACCGCGACGGATCCACTCCGCTCACCAGCGGTCCAGGTGCAGGACGGTGTCCAGCGGCTCGCGCGGGGCGGGCTGGAACGTCTCGCCCGTGTAGAAGGCGGTGGGCACCAGCGCACCCTGGTGCACGCCGTCCGGCAGGCCCAGGATCCCGGCGACCTCGGCCTCGGCGCCCAGGTGCAGCGACGTCCAGGCGGTGCCCAGGCCGCGGGCCCGCGCGGCGAGCATGTAGCTCCACACCGCGGGCAGCAGCGAGCCCCACAGGCCGGCCTGGTTGCCGGCCGGCAGCGGCCCGCCGGTGGCCACGCAGGGCACCACGAGCACGGGGACCTCGCCGAGGTGCTCGCCGAGCCACGCGGCGCTGTCGCCGACCCGCTGCTGCACCTGCGCCCGCTCCGGGCGGTCGGCGAACAACCTCCCGGCGAACCCGCGCGATCCGGCGTACCGGGCGAACTGGGCGCGGTACACCTCGCCGAGGGCGGCGCGCTGCCCCGGGTCGGTCACGACCAGCCAGTGCCAGGTCTGCGCGTTGGAGCCCGACGGCGCCTGCAGCGCCACCTCGAGGCACTCCCGCACCAGCTCCAGGGGCACCGGCCGGGTGAGGTCCAGCCGCCTGCGGACCGCGCGGGTGGTCGTCAGCAGCTCGTCAGGGGTCAGCGGCAGCGTCATGGGCCCACCCTGCCCGACGCCGGCCAGTGCACGCGGCCGTCGGGGGAGCGCACCGCGCCGGCCGCCGGCACGTGCGGTGCGCTGCGCCCGCCGGGGAGCAGGTGCGTGACCGGCACGCCGCGGCCGAGGACGGCGACGTCGGCGACCAGCCGCCGGTGGCAGCGCCACCACACGTACTCGCTGCACAGCACGGCGACGGCCCGGTCAGCGGCCCCGGCCAGGAGCTCGTCGAGCGCGGCGGCGAACCCCGGCGTCCGGGTGTGCGCGGCGTAGGCGGCGAACTGGGCCACGGTCCACCAGTCGTCGGCCACCGGCTCGCCCGCCGGCAGCCGGCGCCGGCCGCCGAGCCGCTCGTCCCACCGGTAACCGATCCCGCTGCGCGGCAGCCACCGCTCCAGCGCCTCGCGGCGGACGTCGGGGTTGCGGCGGCTGCCCGGGAACCGGCGCACGTCGACGACCAGCCCGATCCCGGCGGCGGTGAGCCGGCCGGCCAGGGCCTCGCGGTCGTCGGCGCCGTGGCCGACCGTGAGCAGCGGCACGCCCGACCCCTACCCGCCGCGCGGCCGCGAAGGCGCGGCGGTCATGCTGGTCGGCCGGGCGACGGTGCCCGCGGTGAGGGGAGCGGTGTGGAGACGGCGGGGGAGCGGACGTCCCTGTGGCGGCTGCCGGCGATGCGGGCCCTCGTCGGCGCGACCGCGCTGGGGTTCGTCAGCTTCTGCCTGACCCTGGCCTCCCTGCCGGCCTACGCCGTGGCCGGTGGCGCCCCGGCGGGCACCGCGGGCCTGGTCACGACGGTCTTCCTGGTCGTCACCGTGGCGGGGCAGGCGCTGGTGCCGGCGGCGACCGCCCGGTTCGGCATCGGGCCGGTGCTGGCGGCCGGGCTGCTCGCGCTGGGCGCGCCCGCGCCGCTGTACGCGGTGGACGACGGGCTGGCGTGGCTGTCGGCCGTGTCGGCGGTCCGCGGCGCCGGGTTCGCCGTGCTGACCGTGCTCGGCGCGATGCTGGCCGCCCGGGTCGCGCCGGCCGACCGGCGCGGGGAGGCGATCGGGCTGTACGGGCTGGCGATCGCGGTGCCCAACCTGGTCGCGGTCCCGGCCGGGGTCGCCCTCGTCCTCGGCGGTCAGGTGGGGTGGCTGGCGTGGCTCTCCGCCGCGCCGGTGCTGGCCCTGCCGCTGGTGCCCGGCCTGGTGCGCGCCGTGACCCTCCCGCCGGCCTCGGGCACCGCCTCCGCGGCGGCGGCGCGGGCCGCGATGGTCCCGGCGGCCGTGCTGCTCGTGGTGACCCTGGCCGGCGGGGGACTGGTGACCTTCCTGCCCATCGAGCGTCCCGACGGGGCGCTGGCCACCGTTGCCCTGCTGGTCTTCGGGGTGACCGGGGCGGTCGCCCGCTGGCGGGCGGGGCTGCTGGCCGACCGGCTCGGGACCGGCGCGCTGCTGCCGGCCGGCCTGGTCGCCGCCGCGTTGGGGCTCGCCGGGGTCGCGGCGGGGCTGGTCGCCGGCGACGGGTGGGTGCTCGCCGGCGCGGCGCTGTTCGGGATCGGCTACGGGGCGGTGCAGAACCTCACCCTGCTGCGCGCCTTCGCGCGGGCGGGCGAGAGCGGGGCCACCGCGGCCAGCGCGATGTGGAACGCATCCTTCGACACCGGCACCGCCGTGGGTGCGCTGGTGCTCGGGCTGGCCGCCGAGCGCGCCGGGCTGCCGTGGACCTACACCGCGGTGGCGGTGGTGCTGCTGCTGACGCTGCCGCTGGCCCGGGCGGCGGCCCGCCCGGCGCCGGTCAGCCGGCGAAGCGCTCGGCCAGGGCCAGCTGCGAGCGGATGAGCACGACCTCCTCGGCCGAGCGCCGCAGCCACACCCGCAGCCCGTCGAGGTCGCTGCGGTTCCGGTCGCGGAGGATGCCGAGGTGCAGGTGCCGGGTGGTGGCCTGGGCCCGCTGCGCCGGGGGCAGCCGCCGGCTCTCGGTGCGGGCGATGCCGGTCAGGCCGGCCCCGACGTAGACCAGCTCGCGGATGGTCGGGACCCCTGCGAGCAGCGCGTCGGCGGCCTCGTGGTCGTCGGCGCTCAGCAGGGCGACCAGTTCGTCGGCGGTGCGCCGTCCGGTGGTGTGGGGGTCGGTCACGGCGCCATTGTCGCCCGCCGGACGACGGGCCCGCGGGGCCGTCCGCCGGCACGGGTCGTGCGGTGGCCGCGGGCGGACACCCGCGGGGCCGTCAGCGGGGCCGGTGCCCCCCGTCGTCGCCACCCGCCGCGGGCGGCGGTGCAGCAGCCGGCTCAGGACCCCGGGGGAGCGCGGCGCTGCCGGCGGGCCCTCGACCCGGACCCAGGCGTGCGTGCCCATCGTCATCGCGACCTCCTCGGCACTTCCCGGCAGCTCACCGCGAGCCTGCCGCCCCGACGCTCCCGCGGGAACCCGGGAACACCCTGATCCGCTGCCGGGAGCCGGCGGGGGCCCCCGGCCCGAGGTCTTGAGGGTTCCTTGCGGGAACGCGGCGGGGCTCCTGCGGACCGTCCGGCACCGTTCTCCTCGTCGCCGCGGGGGAACGGCGACGAACGGGAAGCGCCGGCGTCTCCGCAGCACGGGGGGACGGAGCCGCCGGCAGTCCGGGCCGGGACGCCGTGGGGGACGGCGCACCGGCCGGGGGACGCACGGGGCCGGTCGCGAGGGGGATCGCGGCCGGCCCCGCCGCGCGTCCGCGGGCGGGACGGGCGCCGGGGGTGCCGCTCACGCCGACCAGGCCCCCCGGGCGGCGGCCGCGGCGGCGTAGTCGCCGAAGGCCACCGGCGGGCGGCCGGTGATCTCCGCCACCACCCCGTTCGGGACGTCGTCCCCGCGCCGGCGCAGCGCGGCGAAGGCGGGCAGCGCCTGCTGCGCGGCCTCCACCGGGAGCCCGGCGGCGCGCTGCGCGTCCAGGAAGCCCTCGTCGCTGCCGTCGAACTGCACGCGCAGGCCGCTGACCCGCGCGACGGTCGCCACCGCCTCGTCGAAGGTCAGCGCCTCGGGGCCGTGCAGCTCGTGCACCCGCCCGGCGTGGTCGTCGGTGGTGAGGGCGGCGGCCGCGACCGCGGCGACGTCACCGGCGTCGACGAACGCCTGCCGCAGCCCGCCGACCGGCACGGCCACCACCCCGGCGAGCACCCCGGCCCGGAGGAAGCCCTCGTCGAAGTCCTGGTCGAACCAGTTCGGGCGCAGGATCGTCCAGCCGGCCCCGCTCCCGCGCACCGCGCGCTCGGCGCCGAGCAGCCGCTGGTCGCCCATCTCCTCGACCGCGGCGCTGGAGAGCAGCACGACGCGCCGCACACCGGCCCGCACCGCCAGGTCGACGAACGCGGGATCGACCGGCACCCCGTCGGGTGCCATGAGGTACAGGCCGGTGGCACCCTCGACGGCCGCCGGCCAGGTCGCGGGGTCGTGCCAGTCGAACGGCACCGCCCCGGACCGGGAGGCCGGCCGCACCCGGTGCCCCGCGCGGGCCAGCTCGGCGGCGACGCGCCGCCCGGTCGTGCCGGTGGCGCCCAGCACCAGCGTCGTCGGCTCGGACATCGTCGGAGGACCTCCCGCCCGTGGCTGCAGCTGACCCGGACAGGTCTAGCGCGCGGGGGTGACACGTACCGGTCGGGGCCGGGCGACGGTCCGGACACGGAAGCGGCGACGTCCCGTGGACGTCGCCGCTGGTGCGGAGGAGGAGGGTGCGCCATCAGGGACTCGAACCCCGAACCCGCTGATTAAGAGTCAGCTGCTCTGCCAATTGAGCTAATGGCGCGTGCCGCCCGGGGGGCCGGGCAACGGGGGAGAACGATACCAGCGCCCCCGACCCCCGTGCCGCCCGACCCCGGCCCGGCGCCACCGGCTCCGCCGTCCCGGCGTGGACACTGGGAGGCCGTGCCCGGCGCCCGCCGGGCGCGTGACACGGGAGGGGACGTCATGCGACGCACGGCCGTGCTGGTCACGACAGGGGCACTGCTCCTGCTGACCGGCTGCCAGGGGAACGGCAGCGGGGGTGCGGTGGCCGCCGGGACGACCACCTCGACCCCGCCGGCCCCCTCCGCGGCGGTCGAGCTGACCCCGGCCGACGGCGCCACCGACGTGGCCCCGGCCGACCCGGTGGAGATCTCCGTCACCGACGGCGAGCTCACCGAGGTCACGGTCGTCGACGACGCGGGCGCCGAGGTGCCCGGTTCGGTCGCCGACGCCCCGGACGGCGCCGGCGCCGAGCTGTGGACGCCGGAGGACGACCTCGACTACGGCACCACCTACACGGTCACCGCGACCGCCGAGGGGGCGGACGACGCGACCGCGGAGGCGGTGGCCACCTTCACCACCGTCACCCCCGACGTCCTCACCACCCCGGGCATCGGGCCCCTCGACGGCACCACCGTGGGGGTCGGCATGCCGATCCGGGTCTACTTCGACGAGCCGGTCACCGACCGGGCGGCGGCCGAGAGCCACCTGCTGGTCACCAGCTCGCGGCCCACCGACGGCCGGTGGAGCTGGTTCTCCGACACCGAGGTGCACTTCCGGCCCTCGACCTACTGGCCGGCCGACACCGACGTGACCCTGGAGGCCGACCTGCACGGCGTCGACCTCGGCGGCGGCGTCTGGGGGGAGAAGGACCGCACGGTCGCCTTCCACGTCGGCGACCGGCACGTCTCGATCGCCGACGCCGCGACCCACACCCTCGAGGTGTACGACGGCGACCGGCTGGTGCAGACCTGGCCGATGAGCGCCGGCAGCCCCGAGAACCCCAGCCACGACGGCCCCCACGTGGTGACCGAGCTCAACCGCAACCGGGTCATGGACTCGAGCACCTACGGGGTCCCCGTGGACAGCCCCGACGGCTACCGGACGCCGGTGGAGTACGCCGTCCGCCTGTCGAACAACGGGGAGTTCGTGCACGCCGCCCCGTGGTCGGTCGCGCAGCAGGGCCACGAGAACGTGTCGCACGGCTGCATCAACCTCTCCACCGAGCGGGCGGCCTGGTTCTTCGAGTTCTCCCGGCCGGGGGACGTCGTGGAGATCCGCAACTCGACCGGCCCGGACCTGTCCCGCGCCGACGGCGACATCTCCGACTGGACGATCCCCTGGGACGAGTGGGTCGCCGGCAGCGCGCTGGGCTGAGCGCGCCACCCACCAGGCGTTTCACCGCCCGCCCGCCGGGGAACTGAGCGATCCGCCCGTCCCCGAGCGCGAGGAGATGACCGTGGACACGTGGGTGATCGTGCTGATCGTCGTCGCGGCGGTGGTGCTGCTCGCCGTCCTGGCGCTCGCCATGGCCAAGCGCAGCCGCATCAACGGCGCGCGCAAGCGGGAGCAGGCCCGCGAGCACCTGCGGGAGGCGGAGCAGCGCCACGCCCAGGCGGAGCGGGACCGCGCGGCCGCCGAGGAGCAGGCCGCCCGGGCCCGCCGGGAGCGCCTGGAGGTCGAGGAGCGGACCCGCCTGGCCGAGGAGGAGGCCGCGCAGCGGGCGGCCGCCGCGCAGGAGCACGCCTCGGCCGCCGAGCAGCTCCGGGCCAAGGCGGACAAGCTGGCTCCCGGCCTGGCCGACCGGGACCGGCGGCACGTCGTCGAGGGCGGCACCGCGGTCGAGGGTGGCACCGCTGCCCAGGGCGACACCGTCGTCCAGGGGCGCGCGGGGGAGGGGCACCCGACGCCGGCCGGGGACGAGCACCCCACCGGCGGCGCCACCCGCCGCTGAGGCGGCGCGGCCCGGTGGCCGCCCGCTGCTGACCGGCCGATGAGTTCCGGCGCTCCCGCGGGTCCTACCCCGCGGGGGCGCCGTCCGGGCGCCCCGGACCGGAGGGCGCCATGACCGACCTGCTCGCCATCGGCACGCGCAAGGGCCTCTTCCTCGCCCGCAGCGACGACGACCGCCGCACCTGGACACTCGACGGCCCCCACCTCCTCGCCCAGGAGGTCGCGGCCGTCGCCGTCGACACCCGGCGGGCGCGGCCGCGCCTGCTGGCCGGCATCCAGTACGGCCACTGGGGCCCCACCGTGATGCGCTCCGACGACCTCGGCGGCACGTGGGAGGAGACGGAGTCCGGCGCGATCCGATTCCCCGAGGGCACCGGCGCCGCGCTGGCCCGGGTCTGGCAGCTGCGACCCGACACCGCCGAGCGGCCCGACGTGGTCTGGGCCGGCTGCGAGCCGCACTCGCTGTGGCGCAGCTCGGACGGCGGCGCGAACTTCGAGCTCGTGCGCGGCCTGTGGGACCACCCGCACCGGCCCACGTGGGAGCCCGGCGCCGGCGGCGGTGCGGTGCACACGGTGCTGCCCGACCCGGCGTCGGACCGGGTGACGGTCGCGATGAGCACCGGCGGCGTGTACGTCAGCGAGGACGGCGCGGAGAAGTGGCAGCCGCGCAACCAGGGGATCAGCGCGGTCTTCCTGCCCGAGCCGCCGCCCGAGTACGGCCAGTGCGTGCACAAGGTGGCCGTCGACGCCGCGGGCCCGGACCGGATGTACGCGCAGAACCACTTCGGCGTGTTCCGCACCGACGACGGCGGCGCGAGCTGGACCTCGATCGCCGAGGGCCTGCCGGCCGACTTCGGCTTCCCGGTCGTGGCCTCGCCCTCCACCCCGGGCACCGCCTGGGTGGTGCCGCTGGTCGCCGACGTGCAGCGGGTGCCCCCCGGCGGCCGGCTGCGGGTGCACCGCACCCGGGACGCCGGCGCGACGTGGGCCGAGGTCGGCGCCGGGCTGCCCGACGCCTCGTGGACGGCGGTGGTGCGGGACGCGGCCTGCGCCGACGAGGGCGACCCCACCGGCCTCTACGTCGGCACCCGGGACGGCTGCGTCTACGCCAGCCGCGACGAGGGCGACACGTTCACCACCGTCGCCGCCCACCTGCCGGACGTGCTCGTGCTCCGCGCGGCGCGGCTGCCGTGACCGCGGTGGAGGTCCTGCTGCCGGGGTCCCTCGCCGACCTGGCCGGCGGCGAGCGGCACCTGAGGGTCGACGCCGGGGGCGGGACCCTGCGCGACGTGCTGGACGGGCTCGACGCCGCCCACCCGGTGCTCGGCCGGCGGATCCGCGACGAGGCCGGGGCGATCCGCCGGTTCGTCAACGTCTACGTCGACGGCGACGACGTGCGCTTCGCCGGGGGCCTCGGGACCGCGGTGCCCGAGGGCGCGACGGTGCAGGTGCTGCCCTCGGTCGCCGGCGGCTGACGAGCGGCCGGGCCCGGCAGGACGGGGGACCTGCCGGGTCCGGCGGGGTGCGGGAGGCCGGTCCCGCGGACGGGGGGTGGTCAGAGGGTGGCGAGCGTGGCGCACTCGGCGCACAGCTGCCCGGGCTCGTAGCCCTCCGGCGGCCACACGGTCTCCTCGTCGAGCGCCACGTAGGCGCCGCACAGCGCCTTGCGGCTGCGGCCGTTGACCCGGCCGATGGTGGCGTGCGCCGGGCCGATCTGCCGCGCGACCAGGCCCTCCGCGCTGCCCACCGAGCCGACCATGACGACCGCGTGCGCGGTCCCGTAGGAGTAGGCGAGCGTCATGGGGCCAGGGTCGCCAGCGGCACCGGTGCGGGACCAGCACCGGCGGCGGGCGTGTCCGGCACAGCGGTCCCACCGTGCACACCGACCCCGTGCACCCCGACCCGGGTGTTCACCACCGCCGGACCGGCGGGCCGCCGTCGGTCCCGTCCAGGACCTCCTGGATGCGCCGCGCCGGCGCCACGTCGCGGTCGGTGCCGCAGTCGCAGGAGCGGGTGCGCAGCACGAGGGCGAGGCCGTCGGGCAGTTCCTCGGCGATGGCGCGGTGGTGCAGGTCCTGCTCGGCCCGGCGGATGCGCGCCAGCAGCAGACGCATCCGGCCGGGGTCGAGCACGGCGGTCCGCCGCAGTCCCGACTGTCCCCGCCCCAGCCGGGCAGACCTGGGACGGCGGCACCCGCGCGGGACGTCGTCCGGGCGCCGGTCGCGCGACCTCGGCTCGGCGCTCCCCGCGTACCGCGGCCCCGGCGCGCCCGGGGTCAGCCGGCGGCCGGCCGGGCGGGCAGCTTGACGACGTCCGCGGTCACCGAGTCGCCGACGAGCCGGGAGGGGGCCGGGCTGTCGTAGACGACCAGCAGCCGGTGCTCGTCGGCGTCGACCAGACCGATGCCCTCGGCGTGGTCGTCGCCGTCGCCGAAGGGGATCTCCACCTCGCGGGTCAGCGCCTCCCCGCGCACCACCTGGGGCGTCTCGGCCGCGCACGCCCCGTGCCAGCGGTAGACCCGCACCGGGCCGTCGAGGTCCATGGTCGGGCCGGCGAGGACGAGCAGGTCCTCGCCGTGCGGGCACAGGTCGCGCACGCCGAGGCCGTCCATCCGCAGCACGTGCTTGCGGTAGCGGCGGCCCCGGCAGAAGCGGGTCAGCCGCAGCCGCGCGGGGTCGTCGGGGTCGACCTCCGGCCGCAGCTCCAGGACGACGGCCCAGCCGCGCAGCACGGGCCCGCGCAGGCCGAGGTAGACCCGGTCGCCGCGCACCGCGATGCCCTCGACGTCGAGGCCGTTGTCCTTGCCGGGGAGCGGCAGGAACGGGGCCAGGTGCTCGTCGTCGGCCAGCAGCTCGCGGAGGTCGCGGCCGCGGGTGCCGAAGACGGCGGCCCGGTGGGTCCGGCCGTCGACGGTCAGCTCGCGGACCGGGGTGGGCAGGCCGCCCACGTCGGCGACGGGGAGGCGGACGATCACCTGGCGGTTGGCCTGGCCGGTCACCCGCGCGAGCCGGCGCAGCGCCTTCTCGCCGTCGTGCTCGTCGCGGATCCGCCGGCGGCGCAGGCTGTGCGATCCCACCGCCCAGAGGAAGTGCCCCGAGCGGGCCAGACCCTCGACGTCGGCCTCCTCGTCGGCGTCGGCGCCGGGCAGGTCGACGAGGTCGGCCAGCCGGAAGGTCGTCTGCGCGGCGTACTCGGACGGGTGGTCCGGGTCGTCGGCCACCAGTCGCTCGACGGTGGCCGTCTCGTCCCCGGCGACCCACAGGACCGGCCCGTCGCTGCGGACGGCGGAGAGGTTGGTGTGGGTCGCGGACGTGCGGGAGGAGTGGGAGAAGGTCAGCCGGACGGAGCGCTCGACGGTCATGGCGGCGCACCCTGGCACGGGATCGGCCGGACGGGGAGTCCTCCGCGCGTGGCGGCGGTCACGCGGTCGTGAACCGCCAGCGGGTCTGGCTGTAGGGGGCCTTGCCGAACCCGAAGGCGGTCTCCGGGCGCACCCGGAACACCAGCGCCGGCCCGCCCTCCCCGGCGAAACCGCCGTCGACCACGTCGAAGTGCCACTCCGCGCCGTACTTCGCCTCCCAGGCGTCGGCCAGGACCTGGAGGGTCCCGCGGTCGGTGACCCGCCGGGCGGTCCCCTCGAGGACGACGTCGAGCCCCTCGTGCAGCGCACCGGTGCCGGTGGCCAGCGCCACCCGCGGGTCGGCCGCCAGGTTGCGGGCCTTGCGCTCCTCCGCGCCGGTGCAGAAGTGCAGCGCGCCGTCGTGCCACACGGTGATCAGCGGGGTCACGTGGGGACGGCCGTCGGGGCGGACGCTGACCAGGAACGTGGTGCCCGCGGCGGCGAGGGCGTCCCGGGCCTCCTCCCACGTGCGGGGCGCGGCGCCCGGGTCGCCGTAGCGCGCGTCGATCTCGGTGGTCGGTGCAGTCGTCGTCATGGCGTTCCCCTCTCGTCCCCGGTACCGACCCCCCGGGCGCCGGGGGATCATCGGTGCCGGACGCGCCGGTACCGGGGTGAGGGCCGGTCAGCAGCAGGCCGCCGGGGGCCTGCCGGGGGCCGCCTGCGCACCGCTGCCGCAGCACGCCGTCGCCCCCGGGTCGGTGGGCGCGGACGGGCCGGTGCCGAAGGTGGGGCTGTCGGCCAGCACCGTGTAGACCTCCCAGCGCTCGCCGTCCGGGGCGGTCAGCCAGGCCTTGTCCTGGGTGGCGTAGCAGCAGGTGGTGCCCATCTCCTCGTCGGCGAGGAGCCCGGCGGCGGTCAGCCGGTCGATCTCGGCGCGCACGGTGCCCGGCGAGTCGACCTCGACGCCGAGGTGGTTGACGGTGCCCCCGGAGCCGGGGTTCTCCAGGAGCACGAGCTTGAGCGGCGGCTCGGCGACGGCGAAGTTGGCGTACCCGGGCCGCCGCTTGGCCGGCCCGGTGCCGAGGAGCGTGGAGTAGAACGAGACGGCCTGCTCGAGGTCGTCGACGTTGAGGGCGAGCTGGACGCGGGACACGGGAACCTCCGATTGGTGAGACATATGTCGAACTAGCGGCACCACCGTGCTCGCTCTCTCGACATATGTCAAGAAGGTGGCAGACTGGGTGCCATGCCGAAGGCCCTGCCCGTCGTCGACACCTCCGCGCCCGTGTGCTGTGCGCCGGTCGCGGCCGCGCCGATGGGGGAGGACGACGCGGTGGGGGTCGCGCTGCGGCTCAAGGCACTGGCCGACCCCACCCGGCTGCGCCTGCTCTCCCTGCTGATGGCCCGCGGCGAGGTCTGCACCTGCGACCTGGCGCCGGCCGTGGGCCTCACCGAGGCGACGGTGAGCCACCACCTCGGGCAGTTGCGGAAGGCCGGGCTCGTCTCGGGGGAGCGCCGCGGGATGAACGTGTACCACCGGGCGCGCCGGGAGGCGCTCGGTGCGCTCGTGCGGGTCCTCGACCCCGACTGCTGCTGACGCGGCACTCCTGGCGCGGCGCCCCCGGGGCGACCGGCGGCGTTCACCGGCTGTTCGCTTGACCGGCGGGTGCGGCCGTCGTTGCATCAGCGCGTGCTGACATCACCGGTGACTGACGAGTTGCTCCGGGCGCTCGCCGACCCCACGCGCGCGCGGATCGTCGAGCTGCTGGCCGCCGAGCAGCTGTGCGTCTGCCACCTGGTGGAGCTCACCGGGGCGACCAGCAGCAACCTGAGCAACCACCTGCGCGTCCTGCGCGGCGTGGGTGCGGTGGAGGCCGAGCCCGCCGGCCGGTTCACCTACTACCGGCTGCGCCCGGAGGTGCTGGAGGTCGTCTCCGCCCACTACGCCGGGCTGGCGTCGCGGGCCCGCCTGGCGCTGGTGGTGAAGCGGCCGTGCGACTGAGCCTGCTGGCCCGCCAGGCGGTCGCGGAGTTCCTCGGCTCGGCCGGGCTGGTCGCCGTCGTCATCGGCTCGGGCATCGCCGCCTCCCGGCTGTCCCCGACCGACCCCGGGCTGCAGCTGCTGGAGAACGCGCTGGTCACCGGCGCCGGGCTGGTCGCGCTCATCCTGGCCTTCGGCCCGGTCTCCGGCGCGCACCTCAACCCCGTCGTCACCCTCGCCGCCCGCGCCTTCGGCGGGGTCGGCAACCGCCAGGTCGCCGCCTACCTGCCCGCGCAGTTCGCCGGCGGCGCCGTCGGGGCGGTCATGGCCAACCTGATGTTCGACCTGCCAGCGGTGAGCATCGCGACCACCGACCGCGCAGCGGCCGGGCTGTGGCTGTCCGAGGTGCTGGCCACCTTCGGCCTGGTCGTGCTGGTCTTCGGGCTGGTGCGGGCCGGCCGCGGAGGTCTGGCCGCCTTCGCCGTCGGCGCGTACATCGCCGCCGCCTACTTCTGGTCCTCGAGCACCTCGTTCGCCAATCCCCAGGTCGCCGTCGCCCGGATGCTGTCGGACACGTTCGCCGGCATCGCGCCGGTCTCGGTGCCGATGTTCCTGCTCATGCAGCTGATCGGCGCGGCCGCCGCGGTGGCCGTGGTCGCGCTGCTCTACCCGGAGACGGCCGAGCGCGCCGAGCGGGCGGTCGTCCCGCACGAGCACCCCGTGCCGCACGCCGCCGGTGCCGCCGCGCCGGAACCCTCCGGTGCCGGGCCCACCGGTACCGCCCCCGGTCCCGCGTCCGAGCCGGCGCAGGGAGGAGCACGGTCATGACCGCGTGCACGCCCGAGCCGGGCCCAGGCGACCCCCAGGCGTGGCGGGTCCTCGACGACCTGGTCCGCGACCACGCCGACCGCTTCTCCCGTGACGAGGTCGTAGCTGTCTACCGGGACAGCCACGACCGGCTGGCCGCCTCGGCGCGGGTGACCACTTTCCGGCCGGTGCCCGCCGGCCGGTTCGCCCGCGAACGGCTCGACGCCCGCGTGCGCGACCTGATCGCCTCGCTGCTGCCCGGGCTCCCCCCGGCCGGCGCCGCTCTCCCCTCCGGCACCCGCTGACCACCGGCCCGCCCGGCCGCAGCGGGCGCCCGCCAGACCATCCCGACCCAGCACCCCGCCCACCCGAGAGGACCGGCGTGACCGACCGCCCCAGCATCCTGTTCGCCTGCATCCACAACTCCGGCCGCTCCGTGGCCGCGCAGGTCCTCGCCCGCCACCACGGCGGGGACGCCGTCGAGGTCCACTCCGCCGGCTCCGAGCCGGGCGCCGGCGTCAATCCCGCCGTGGCGCAGGTGCTGGCCGACCGCGGGCTGCCGGTCGACGACCACGTGCCCACGCTGCTGGACGCCGACCTGGTCCGCGCCGCCGACGTGGTGGTGACGATGGGCTGCGGCGAGACCTGCCCGGTGTTCCCGGGTAAGCGCTACGAGGACTGGCCGGTCGAGGACCCGAAGGGCCAGGACCTCGACACCGTGCGGCGGATCGTCGACGACGTCGAGACCCGGGTGCTCACCCTCCTCGCCGAGCTCGCGCCGGCGCGGAGCTGACCCGTCCCGCCGCGCATCGGTGGGCCCCGGCCAGGCGGCCGGGGTGCCGCTCGTAGCGGTCGGCGGGGAGTAGACGCGGGTGCCGCCCTCAGGGTCGAGGACGCTGGTGACCTCGACGAGGTGGGCCACCCGGCGGGCGAACAGCACGCAGTCGACCAGGACGCCGACACAGACGCCGACGGCCGGGTTGTGGGTGACCGGGGTGACCGCGACGGTCGACAGCATCTCGGTGGTCTCGCTGCGCGGCATGCGGTGGATGGTGCGCATGCTGTGCCAGTCGAAGGTGGCGATCGACACGAAGACCATCACCGCGACGAGGGCGGCCATCGGGATGATCGCGACCACGTCGCCGAGCGCGACGACGAGGACGAGCAGGAAGGTGCCGGCGAGGAAGGTGGACAGCCGGGTCCGCGAGCCGGGCGAAGTCGGGGTAGGCGGCCTCGTGGGCGGTGGCGTCGATGGCGATGACCCCGCCGGAGATGACGGCGTCCATGCAGGGGCCGAAGCCGGCCTCGTACTGGCGCTGGTCGAGCTGGGCGGCCGGGCCCCCCGGGTGGCCCTGACCCCGGCGGTGGGGGCCGCTGCCGTCACGCGCCTGCTCAGCGGTCGCCCCCGCGGCGACCGGGGCGTGGATCGGGCAGGACGCCGGTGGTGCAGAGCTCCTCGGCGAGGTCGACGACCTTGCGGTTGGTGTGCGAGGAGGCGCCGACCAGGATGCGGAAGGCCTCGTCCGCGGTGACCTTGAACCGCTCCATGAGGATGCCCTTCGCCTGGCCGATCAGGTCGCGGCTGGCGACCGCCGCGCGCAGGTGCTCCTCCTGCTGGGCGCCGGCCAGCGCGATGGCGGCGTGGCTGGCGAAGACCAGCCCGACCGACTCGGACTCCTCGTCGAAGGCGTGCGGCCGACGCGCGTAGAGGTTCAGCGCCCCGAGAGTGCCGCCGGTGACGAACAGCTGGAAGCTCAGGAGGCTGCCCATACCCGCCCGGGCCGCCTCTCGGGCGAACCGCGGCCAGCGGGCCTCGGCGTCGATGTCGTCGATCCGGACCGTCTTCTCCTCGTAGACGGCGTCCAGGCACGGGCCCTCGCCGAGCCGCTCCTGCACGAGGTCGATCACGCGCGGCAGTTCGCCGGTCGGCGCGCGGGACTCCACCCGGCGGCGGTCGATCACCAGCGTGACGCCGCAGTCGTCGCTGCCGGGCACCGAGCGCACCGCCGCGGCGGTGATGGCCCCCAGCGTCGCCTCGACGTCGCCGTGCTCCTGCTGCAGCGCCCGGGCCACCTGCCCCATGATCTCGCCCAGGTTGGGCAGCGCACCCTCACCGCCTGGCCCGACGCCCGTGGCCGAGGCAGGACGCTGCTCCTCGTCGCTGTGCTCCGAGCGACCGGCTCGATCGGGGCTCCCGTCCATCCACCGACCCTAGGGCGGACCGGCCGACCCGGGCACCCCTCGGGGATCGGGCGGCGCCGGGCAGGGAGAAGGCCCCGGTCGGTCGCCCGACCGGGGCCTCTCCTCGTGGGGTGAGTGACGGGGCTCGAACCCGCGAGTGAGGCCGGTCCCGGGCCTGGTGGCCCGGCGAATCCGCAGGATAGCGGCCTTCTCGTACGTCCCGGAGCGGTTCTGAGCGGTCTACAGCGGTCCTGAGCGGTCAGTTGCCCCCGGATCTGCCCCCCCAGCTCGGCGTGGTGACCGAAGAGGTTCATCGCCACCGGGCCGGCAGTCGATTGGGTGCCGCCACTGATGGTGGCGGTCGCCCTGGCACAGCAGCCTTGGGGGATGGCGCGGTGCAGACCGGGCTGCAGCCCGGCTGCCGGCCACGGAATCCGTCTGGAGGAGGCGCATGGACCTCACGCTGCCGGTCGACTCGATCGCGATCGCGGCCGTTCTCTGCTGTGCTCTGGTGGCGGGCTTGCTGTTCTCCTTCGCCGTCGTGGTGATGCCGGGCTTCCGCGGGCTCGGGGACCATGAGTTCCTCAGCGCGTTCCGCGCCGTCGACGGCGTGATCCAGGCCGGGCAGCCTGTCTTCCTCGCTGTGTGGGCCGGGTCGGCTGTCCTGCCAGTGCTCGCGGTCGTGGTGCGCCTGCTGTCCGAGGGTGGCCCGGGTCCGGGGCTGCTCGTCGCTGCGGCCGCCGTTTCCGTGGTCGGCGTGCACCTTCCGACGGTGGCGGTGAACATCCCGCTCAACAACCGGCTGCAGGCGGTCGACGTGGGCGTTCTCGACGGACCGGGGGCCGAGCGGGTCCGTGTCGGGTTCGAGTCGCGGTGGACGCGCTGGAACCTGGCGCGCACCGTCGCGTCCGTCGTGGCCGTGCTGCTGCTCGTCCTCGCACTGGCCGGATGATCCGTTGCGGCGACTCCTGAGCCTTCTCGCACTCGGCAGCGCAACCTTGCTCGTTCTCGGCGTCGGTGGTCCCGCGCAGGCACGGGTGCCCGTCGGGTCGATCGAGGATGTCGTCGACCGCGAGCTGGCCCCCTCGGGCGTCCCCGGCCTGGCCTACGCCGTGGTGGCCGACGGCCGGATCACCTCGGTCGGCGGGCGCGGCGTGGTCAGGGGCGGAGGAGACGTGGAGGTCACGCCGGACACGGCCTTCGTGACCGGCTCGATCTCGAAGAGTTTCACGGCACTGGCCGTGATGCAGCTGGTCGAGGCGGGCGAGGTCGACCCGGACGCCGAGGTCTCGCGCTACCTCGACACCTTCTCGGGCCGACCCGCCGGCGCGATCACGGTCCGGCAGCTGCTCAGCCACACGAGCGGCTTCTCGACGCTGCAGGGCAACGTCTCGCACACCGACACCACCGGCGGCGCGGACGAGCTCGCGCGCCGCGTGGACCGGCTCGCCGCGGCCACTCCGGCCTACGCACCCGGCGAGAAGTGGGAGTACTCCAACGCGAACTACGAGATCCTCGGGCGCCTGGTCGAGGTCGTGAGTGGACAGGAGTTCCAGGACTACGTCGCCACGAACGTCCTGGAACCGGTCGGCATGGAGCACAGCTTCGTCGCCGACGGCGAGGTCCATCCGGCGATGGCCACCGGGCACACCCCGTGGTTCGGTGCCAAGCGTCCGCTGCCCACGGGCGTGACCGAGCGCGGAACGGCTCCTCAGGGCGGGATCGTCGCGAGCGCCGGCGATCTGGCGCGCTACCTGCTGGTGATGATGAACGGCGAGGACGACGTGCTGAGCGCGGCGGGCAAGGCGTCGATGATGCGCCCGGCCGGCGGAGCATCCCCGTTCTACGGCTTCGGCTGGTTCGTGGATTCCGGCAACGGGCGCGTCTGGCACTCCGGCTCCACACCCGGTTTCGAATCGCTCGCCACGATGGTCCCCGCCGAGGGGAAGGGGGTCGTGGTGCTGGTCAACGGAGGAAGCGGAGTGGGCTTCGGGGAGACGGCCCAGCTCCGCAACGGCATCACCGCCGCGGCGTTGGGCTTCGACTACGAGGGCGAGGGGTCCCGCATCTTCCAGAAGGCTCTGTTCGTCGCTCTGGTGCTCCTGCCGGTGATCTACCTGCTCAGCATGGTCTGGGCGTGGCGTCACCGCGGCGAGATCCGCGCCAAGTCGGGCGCCTTCGGGCTGTTCAGCCTGTGGTTCCCGCTGCTCACCACGGCCGGCGCGGCATGGGTCGTCCTCGACCTGGTGCCGAGGCTGCTCGGCTCACCGCTGCGCACGATCCGCCTGTTCCAGCCCGATCTCGGTCTGGCGATGACCGCCACCGCCGTGACTGGCGTGCTGTGGGCTGTCTTCAGGCTGGCCGTCGCGTACACCGGACGGTCCGGCTCGTCCTGACCTGTCGCGCGGAAGTGATCGACGTAAATGGGTGCCGCCACGGATGGTTCGCAGTGGGAGGGAGCGCGAGCGTGGGTTCACGACGCGGAGGCCCTGCGCGTCACCGGCGGCACCAGGCGCCGGTCTGCCGACCCTCGGGAGAGACCGATGAAGGCGATCGTGCAACGCGGCTACGGCGGTGTGGACGTCCTCGAGTTCAGCGATGTCGAGCGGCCGCAGATCGGACCGGAGGAGGTTCTGGTCCGGGTGCAGGCCGCGGGCGTGGACCGGGGCACGTGGCACCTGATGGCCGGCCTGCCGTACCTGGTGCGGCTGATGTTCGGGCTGCGCGGCCCGAAGAACCCGGTGCCCGGCCTGGACGTCGCCGGCGTCGTGGAGGACGTCGGGGAGAGGGTGACCCGGTTCGCCCCCGGCGACGAGGTGTTCGGCATCGCCGCGGGTTCGTTCGCCGAGCACGCCCGTGCCCGGGAGGACAAGCTGGTCGCCAAGCCGGCCAAGGTCGGCTTCCCCGAGGCGGCCACGGTCGGGGTCTCCGGTCTGGCAGCGCTGCAGGCCGTCCGCGACCACGGGCAGGTCCGCCCGGGGCAGCGCGTGCTCGTCCTCGGCGCCTCCGGCGGCGTGGGCAGCTTCGCCGTCCAGCTCGCGAAGGCGCACGGCGCGCACGTCACCGGCGTGTGCAGCACGGCCAAGACCGACCTGGTCGCCGGGCTCGGCGCCGACGAGGTCATCGACTACACCCGGGACGACGTCACCGACGGCCGGCGGCGCTGGGACGTCGTCCTCGACATCGGTGGCAACCGGCCGCTGCGAGCTCTGCGACGTGCTCTCATGCCCACCGGGCGGCTGGTCATCGTCGGCGGCGAGGGCGGCGGGAAGGTGGTCGGCGGCGTGGACCGTCAGGTGCGCGCGATGCTGCTCTCGCCGTTCGTGCGCCAGGAGCTGGGCACGTTCATCTCCTCGGAGAACGCCCGGGACCTCGAGGTGCTCGCCGACCTGGTGCAGTCCGGCCGCCTGTCCCCGGCGGTGGACACCACGTACGCGCTGGCCGATGCACGGGCCGCGGTCGACCACCTCAGCGCGGGACGCGCGCGGGGCAAGCTCGCTCTCACCGTCTGACCGGACCGGCCACCGCGGAGACCTGACATGGCAACTGAGACGGCAACCGAGACGACGGCCCGACCGGACGTCGCGAACCCGAACCGGCTGGCCCGGGTGATCGGCGCGCTGTTCGTCGTGCTGGCGGTGCTCGGGCCGTTCGCCCTGCTGTACGTGCCCGGGCAGATCGTGGTGGACGGCGACGCCGCCGCGACCGCGGCCAACCTGCGCGACTCGGGTGGCCTGTTCCGCGCCGGCATCGCCGTCGAGGTCGTGATCGTGCTCGTCGAGATCGCGATGCCGGTGCTGCTGTACCTGCTGTTCCGGCCGGTGAACCGCGCGGTGGCGCTGACCGCGGCGTTCGCCCGGTTCGGCGAGGCCGTCGTGATCGGGGTGGGCCTGCTCGCGTCGATCCTCGCGCTGCGACTGGTCGGCGACGCCGGGTACCTCGACGCGGTCGACACCGGGCAGCGCGACGCGCTCGCGCTGCTGGCGCTGGACAGCCACGGGGACGGCGTGTTCGTCTCGCAGATCTTCTTCGGCTTCTCGCTGCTGCTGCTGGGCTGGCTGGTCTTCCGGGCCGGGTTCGTGCCCCGGCTCCTCGGCGTCCTGCTGGCCGTCGCCGCGGCCGGCTACCTGGCCGACAGCCTCGGCCACCTGCTGTGGAGCGGCTACGACGACGCCTTCGGGTGGTTGGTCGGTGTCACCGCCGTCGTCGGCGAGGTGCCCTTCTTCCTCTGGCTGCTGATCAAGGGCGTCGACGCGCGGACCTGGCACGCCCGCGACGCGGCCACCCCGACGGGCCGGATGCCTCCACCGGCTGCGCGGGAGGCGACCGTCCGGTGACCGTGCCCGTGCGGGCCCGGCCGACGGCGGGTGGGGGCGAAAGGGCTTACCTCCCGCCCCGGCTGCCCGTCAGGGTGGAGGTCATGACGACGCCCCCGCCGGCGCCCCTGGTCTCGCTGCCTGCCGCGCGGGCGCGCAGGCCGGGGCAGAAACGGCCCGTCGCGGCCCGGCGGCGCGCCTCGCTGTACGCGCGGGTCGTCGCCGTGAACGCCACCATCCTGCTCGCCGCGGTGTTGGCGCTGACCTTCACCCCCGCGACGGTGTCCTTCCCGGTGACCGGGGACGAATGGACGATCCTCGGCGTCGGGCTGGCGCTGCTGGTGGTTGCCAACGCGGTGCTGCTGCGGATCAGCTTCCGGGGACTGACCGCGCTCGTCCGGCAGATGGAGACCCTCGACCTGCTGCAGCCGCGCGAGCGGCTGCCGGAGATGGGCGGCCCCGAGACCCGGACGCTGATCGCCGGCTTCAACACCATGCTCGATCGGCTGGAGGCCGAGCGGCGCGCCAGCGTGCGCCGGACGATCACGGGCATGGAGGCCGAGCGCCGGCGCATCGGCCAGGAACTGCACGACGAGATCGGGCAGCGGCTCACCGGCATCCTCCTGCAGTTGGGCCGCATCCACGACGATGTTCCCGCGTCCCTGCGTGCGCGCGTGGAGGGGGTGCAGGAGGAGGCACGGGCGACGATCGACGAGGTGGGCGCGCTGGCCCACCAGGTGCGCCCCGGCGTGCTCACCGACCTCGGGCTGCGCAGCGGGCTGGACGCCCTGGTCGCCTCCTTCCGCCAGCACGCGCAGGCACGGGTCGACGCGACGTTCCCGGAGCGCCTGCCGCCGATGACCGGCGAGGCGGAGCTGGCCGTCTACCGCATCACGCAGGAGGCGCTGACCAACGCCGCCCGCCACGCCGAGGCCACCCGGATCGCGGTCGCGGTCGCGGTCACCGCGGACGAGCTGGTGCTGCAGGTCAGCGACGACGGCCGCGGGCTGGGGGAAGCCGGCGAGGACCAGGGGATGCGCGGCATGCGGGAGCGCGCCCTGCTGATCGGCGGCCGGCTGCGCATCGACAGCCCCCCCTCCCGCGGCGTGCGGGTCCGCCTGGCGGTACCCGCGGCCAACCTCACCGGCTGACCCCGTCCGACCATGCCGATCCCCTTCCCCGCCCGCGTGCTGATCGCCGACGACCACGCCGTCGTCCGCGAGGGCCTGAAGGCCGTCCTCGAGCGGCAGGCCGACCTGCAGGTGGTCGCCGAGGCCGTCGACGGTCTCGACGCGGTGCAGCAGATCGCCGCCACCGACATCGACCTGGCCATCCTCGACGTCGCCATGCCCCGGATGACCGGCCTGCAGGCGACGCGGGAGCTCACCCGCCGCCGCCCGGCCCTGCCGGTGCTGCTGCTGTCGATGTACGACCGGGAGCAGTACTTCTTCGAGGCGGTCGCCGCCGGCGCGGCCGGCTACGTGCTCAAGCGGCAGGCCGACCGTGACATCGTCGACGCCTGCCGGGCCGCGCTGCGCGGCGAGCCGTTCATCTACCCCGCCGCACTGTCCGCGCTCATGCGCGACTACGTGGACCGGGCCGCCCGCGGGGAGCGACCCGGTCGCGGGCCGCTGACCCCGCGGGAGAGCGAGGTCTCCAAGCTGATCGCCGAGGGGCACAGCTCCGGTGAGATCGCCGAGCTGCTCGCCATCAGCCCGAAGACCGTCGAGCGGCACCGGGCGAACATCCTGGACAAGCTCGGCCTGCGCGACCGGGTCGAGGTCACCCGCTACGCCATCCGCAACGGCCTCGTCGAGCCCTGATCGGCCCCGGCAGCCGCCCCCGGCTGTGCACGGCAGGACCGGCCGGAGATGGGTGTCAGCACGGATGGTCGCCGGCCGGACCGACGCGAAGGGTGAGGGGCAGGCGGTGACGGCGGCATCGCCGCCATCCTCCGGTCCCCGTCCCCGACCTCTCGCTCCCCGGCGAGCCGACCTGACCTCCGGTGGTGCAGTGTGACGAAGACGCCGACGACTCCTCCGACGCCGACACCGACCACCCCGGCGGCCGCGGGCATCGGCCCGGCCCCGGCCTCACCCCGCCGGCTGGCGCGGATCGCGGGCCTGTTCTACCTGCTCGTGCTGGTGTTCGGTGTCTTCGCGCACCTCGTCGTCCGGGGTGAGCTGTACGTGCCCGGTGACGCCGCGGCGACCGCGGCCAACCTGGCCGAGCAGCCCACGCTGTTCCGCCTCGGCTACGTCGCCGACCTGCTCATGGCCACGTTCCTGCTGCTCACCGCGATGGCGCTGTACCGGCTGCTGCGGCACGTGCACGCCGACGCCGCCCGGGCGATGGTGGTCTTCACCGCCGTCGGCACCGCCATCACCTTCGCCGTGCTCAGCTCGTCCTTCGCCGCCCTGCTGGCCGCCACCGAGGAGCCCTACCCGGCCGCGCTCGGCGACAGCGGGTCCGCGGCGACCGCGCTGCTGCTGCTCGACACCCACCACTACGGCTACCTCAGCGCCCAGGTGTTCTTCGGGCTGTGGCTGCTGCCGCTGGGCTACCTGGTCTACCGCTCGGGCATGTTCCCGCGCTGGCTCGGCGTGCTGCTGATCGCCGGTGGCGTCGGCTTCCTCGTCGACACGGTCCTGCTGTTCCTGGTCCCCGGCGTCCGCGACACCCTCGACCCGGTGGTCGGCACGCTCACCTCGGTCGCCGAGCTGGTCATGATCGCGTGGTTGCTGATCCGCGGCGCCCGACCCGCCCGGCTCAGCGCGCCGGCGGGGTCCCCGTCCGCCCCGGCGCCGACCGCCGCCACATGACCTGCGCTCGGCCACGGTGCACCCGACGCGGCCCGGCTCGGCCATGACCCCGCCGACCGGGCCCGGCCGGTGGGCTGCCCCGCGATCGGGCCGGCGATGAGCTTCCGCGAGTACCTGCGCTGGGAGGGCGGCCTCGCGGTGGTCATCGGGGTGACCCTGTGCGCCTACGGCTGGCACGCCAGGCACCAGGGCGCCGCCGACGCGGCGATCAGCGGCGCCATCATGCTCACCGGCACCGGGGTGTTCCTGGCCCTCCGCCACAAGGTGCCCTTCCGCGCACCGGGCGGCTGGTTCACCGCCACGCCGCTCGCCGCCGCGGGCGAGGCGCATGCCACGGCCAGCACCCGTCGCCACCTGATGGCGGCACTTGTCGCTGAGATCGCCGTCATCACCGCGGTGACCGTCGCCCTGAGCGTCCTGACCCGGTTCTGGCTCACCTACGTCGACTTCGGCGTCTGGCTCGTCGCCGTCGGCGTGCTCAAGGCCGGGCCCGCAGTCGCTCGCGTCGCGCGGGACGAGGCGAGATCCGGGGCGACCTACTGCGTGGCCCGGCGGCCGATCCGCGGCCTGGTCGAGCTGGGCCGGTGCAGTGACGCCGAGATCGTGGCGCGCTGATGGCGGCGGGAGAGGTCCCCGCTGCTCGCGGTCGTCGCGGCCTGCCTGATCGGCCTGGTGGTGGCATTCCAGATCACCCTGGCCGCCGGAGCGCCGTGGGGCGCCGTCGCCTACGGCGGCCGGGTGGTGCAGGACGACGGCAGGTTGCCGATCCGCTACCGGTGGGGCAGCGCCGCCGCGGCCGTCCTCCTCGCCGGCGCAGCCTGGCTGGTCCTGGCGACCGGCGGGGTCGTGGATCGAGGGCCGGTGCCAGCATCGGCCCTCGAGGGCGGCGCGTGGGTGCTGGCCGGCTTCTTCGCCCTCAACACCGTGGGCAACCTCGCGGGCAGGCACCCGGTCGAGCGGTTCGGTGCCGCTGCGCTAGCCGCAGTCCTGGCCGTGCTCTGCGGCGTCGTCGCGATGATGCGCTGAAGCCTGCCGTGCCGGGGGACGGTCAGGTGATCACCGTGGAGCGACGGTTCACGTCGGTAGCACCGGACTCGGTAGTCCACGTTCCCGAGACCTGGCGCCGCCGGGCTCAAGAGGTATGCGGCGTCGGGCTCGTCGGCCAGCTCGGCTCGGAGAATGGCCGTGATGTGGTGCGCCACCACGCCGTGGGCCTCGTTGCGGTGGCAGGCCGGGTCCGAGCAGAGGTCCATCGGGATCAGGCGCAGGACGGTGCGGGCGAGTCGCAGCCGCCGGTGAAGATCATGTGCTCGGCGCCGACCAGCGCGAACTGGACCTTGCGCGGGCTTGATGTGCTCCTGGGTGCCTGCAGCGACCGGCTGTGGACCCGGAGCTGGCCCGTCCCGACGCCGACAGGGCAGGAGAACCCGGCGGGGATTGCCCCCGGGGGCCGGCCGCCGGACGGGTCGGAGGGTGAACAACGAGCAGGTCGCCGCCGTCCGCTGCTACAAGCGGGCCGAGGTGGCGCGGATCCTGAACATCGAGGAGACCTGGCTGAAGCGGTGGGTCACCGCCAGGTGCATCCCGCACCAACGCAGCGGCAACCCCGACGGCGTGCAGCAGCGCGGCGTGTGGTTCACCTGGGCCGACATCCTGGCGATCGGTGCGATGCTGCCTGAGCTCATGACGCCGCGTCAGGCCAAGCGAGCCGCGGCCGCCGACGCGCACTCCGCGGCGCCGGACGCACCGGAGCCGCTCACCAGCGACGTGCTCGACAGGTGGGCCAGCATCGGTCTGCGCTGATCGAGGAGCACCACCGGCGGACGCAGCCGATGGCGGACCCCCGGAGCCGAGACGGTGACGCGGCACCGCTGACCCGGTCGGTGTGACGGACCGGGGTCAGCGGTGAGCCCGATCTGGTTCAGCGGGCTCTGGACAGCCGGTCCAGCGCCAGGTTCAGCTCGACGACGTTGACGTGCGGCGCGCCGATGAACCCGGCGTCCCGGCCGGAGGAGTACTCCGCCACGAGGGCGGCCATCTCGCTGGCCGGCAGGTCACGGGCGGCGGCCACCCGGTCGATCTGGATCTCGGCGTACTCGGGGGAGATGTGCGGGTCGAGGCCGGACGCCGAGGCGGTGACCGCGTCGGCCGGCACGTCGGCCGGGTCCACTCCGTTGAACTGCGCGACCTCGGCCCGGCGTTGGACGATCAGGTCGGCCAGCTCGGCTGAGTTCGGGCCGAGGTTGGAGCCGCCGGACGCCGCGCCGTCGTAGCCGGAGGCCGACGGACGGGGCTGGAAGTACTGGGGCAGCGGTGCACCGTCGGCGTCGGTGAACGCCTGCCCGATAAGCGAGGAGCCGGCCACCTGCCCGTCGACCTCGACGAGCGAGCCGTCGGCCCGCCCCGGGGCGATCAGCTGCGCCGCGCCGGTGATCAGCAGCGGGTAGGCCACGCCGAGGACGACGGTGGCGATGAGCAGGGCCCGCACGGCCGCGCCCAGTTGGCGGCCGGAGAGCAGGAGCGGGGCAGACATCAGGCGATCCCGGGGAGCAGGCTGACGAGCAGGTCGATGAGCTTGATGCCGACGAACGGCAGAACCACCCCGCCGACGCCGTAGATGAGCAAGTTGCGGCGCAGCATCGCCGAGGCCGACGCCGGCGTGTAGCGGACGCCGCGCAGCGCGAGCGGGACCAGCGCCACGATGATCAGCGCGTTGAAGATGACCGCGGAGAGGATGGCCGACTCCGGCGAGGACAGCCGCATCACGTTGAGCGCGTCCAGCGCCGGGAACGCGCCGGCGAACATGGCCGGGAGGATTGCGAAGTACTTCGCCAGGTCGTTGGCGATCGAGAACGTGGTGAGCGAGCCGCGGGTGATCAGCAGCTGCTTGCCGATGGCGATGATCTCGATGAGCTTCGTCGGGTTGGAGTCGAGGTCGACCATGTTGCCGGCCTCCTTCGCCGCTGTGGTGCCGGTGTTCATCGCCACCCCGACGTCCGCCTGGGCCAGCGCCGGGGCGTCGTTGGTGCCGTCGCCGGTCATGGCGACCAGCCGGCCGCCGTCCTGTTCGCGGCGGATCAGCGCCAGCTTGTCCTCCGGCGTGGCCTCGGCCAGGACGTCGTCCACCCCGGCCTCGGCGGCGATGGCGCGGGCGGTGCGCTCGTTGTCGCCGGTGATCATGACGGTGCGGATGCCCATGCGGCGCAGCTCGTCGAAGCGTTCCCGCATGCCGGTCTTGACGACGTCCTTGAGGTGGATGACGCCGAGCACCCGGGCCGAGTCCCCGTCGGCGCAGGCCAGTGCCAGCGGCGTGCCCCCGGAGCCGGAGATCGCGTCCACCGTGCGACTGACCTCCGACGGGACAGATCCGCCGAGCGAGCGGACCCAGCCGGTGATCGCACCGGCCGCGCCCTTGCGCAGCTGCCGGCCGTCGGGCAGGTCGACACCGCTCATCCGGGTCTGCGCGGTGAACGGCACGAACCGGGCGCCGGGCAGATCCGAGCGGGCGCGCAGGCCGAACTCGTTCTTGGCGAGCACGACCACGCTGCGGCCCTCGGGGGTCTGGTCGGCGAGCGAGGCGAGCTGGGCGGCGTCGGCCATCTCCTTCTCACCGGTCCCGCCGACCGGCAGGAACTCCACGGCCTCGCGGTTGCCGAGGGTGATGGTGCCGGTCTTGTCCAGCAGCAGGGTGCCGACGTCGCCGGCCGCCTCGACGGCGCGGCCGCTCATCGCGAGGACGTTGCGCTGTACGAGGCGGTCCATGCCAGCGATGCCGATGGCCGAGAGCAGCGAGCCGATGGTGGTCGGGATGAGGCAGACGACCAGCGCGATGAGCACCGCGAGCGGCTGCTCGGCGCCGGAGTAGGTCGCCAGCGGTTGCAGGGTGACGACGGCGAGCAGGAAGACGATGGTCAGCGAGGACAGCAGGATGTTCAGCGCGATCTCGTTCGGGGTCTTCTGCCGGGCGGCGCCCTCGACGAGGGCGATCATCCGGTCGACGAAGGTCTCGCCGGGCTTGCTGGTGATCGTCACGACGATGCGGTCCGACAGCACCGTGGTGCCGCCGGTGACCGCCGAGCGGTCGCCGCCGGACTCGCGGATCACCGGTGCGGACTCCCCGGTGATGGCGGACTCGTCGACGCTGGCGATGCCCTCGATGACGTCGCCGTCGCCGGGGATGGTCTGCCCGGCGGCGACCACGACGGTGTCGCCGGGCTGCAGACCGGCGGCCGGCACCTCGCGGCCGTCGAGCAGGTGCGCGACGGTCGTCGTGCGCGCCCGGCGCAGGGTTGCCGCCTGCGCCTTGCCGCGGCCCTCGGCGATGGCCTCGGCGAGGTTGGCGAACAGCACGGTGAGCCACAGCCAGCCGGCGATCAGCCAGCCGAAGAGGGTCGGGTCGGCCACGGCGAGCACGGTGGAGAACACCGAGCCGACCCACACCACGAAGATGACCGGCTGCCGCAGCAGGGTCCGTGGGTCGAGCTTGCGGACGGCGCCGGCGAGCGCCGGGCCGACCTGATCGGCGCTCAGCAGGGAGCGGGCGGGTGCGGGGCGGTGTTCCGCAACGGCGGTCACGGTCACAGTCCTTCGGCGAGCGGGCCCAACGACAGGGCCGGGAAGTAGGTGAGGCCGACGACGACGAGGACGACGGCGGACAGCAGCCCGACGAACAGCGGCCGGTGGGTGGGGAAGGTGCCGGCGGTGACCGCGGTGCGCCCCTGGGCGGCCAGCCGGCCGGCGAGGGCGAGGACGAGCACGATCGGCAGGTACCGGCCGATCACCATCGCCAGCCCGAGGGCGGTGTTGTAGAAGGGCGTGTTCGCCGACAGGCCGGCGAACGCCGAGCCGTTGTTGTTGCCGGCGGAGGCGAAGGCGTACAGCGCCTCGGACAGCCCGTGCGGCCCGGTGTTGAGCAGCGAGTCGCGGCCGGCCGGCAACGCCATCGCCACCGCGGCGCCGATCAGCACGAGCGCCGGGGTGGTGAGGATGTACAGCGAGGCGAGGGTCATCTCGCGGCGTCCGAGCCGCTTGCCGAGGTACTCCGGAGTGCGGCCCACCATGAGGCCGGCGACGAAGACGGCGACGACGGCGAGCACGAGCATCCCGTACAGGCCGGAGCCGACCCCGCCGGGCGCGACCTCACCGAGCATCATGTTTGCCAGTACTGTGCCGCCGCCGAGGGCGGTGTAGCTGTCGTGCATGGAGTTCACGGACCCGGTCGAGGTCAGCGTGGTGGCGGCGGCGTACAGCGCGGACAGCGGTTCGCCGAAGCGCACCTCCTTGCCCTCCATCGCCGCGCCGGCCAGCTGCGTCGCCGTTCCGCCGGCCCGGGCCTCGAACCACGTGACCAGCCCGATCGAGGCCGAGGCCAGGCCCGCCATCACGCCGAGGATCGCCCAACCCTGCCGCCGGTCGCCGACCATGCGGCCGAACGTGCGGGGGAGCGCGAGCGGGATGAGCAGCAACAGGAAGACCTGGAACAGCGACACCCACGCGGTCGGGCCCTCGAAGGGGTGGGCGGCGTTGGCGTTGTAGAACCCACCGCCGTTGGTGCCCAGCTCCTTGATCGCCTCCTGCGAGGCGACCGGGCCGCCGGGCACGAACTGGGTCGCGCCGGCCAGGGTGCTCGCGCCGGTGCCCGAGCCGAGGTTCTGCACCACGCCGCCCAGCACCATGACCAGCGCGCCGACGACGGACAGGGGCAGCAGCAGGCGGGTGACGGCGCGGGTCAGGTCGACCCAGAAGTTGCCCAGCCGGTCGGTCTTCGTGCGGGCGAAGCCCCGGATGACCGCGATCGCCACCGCGATGCCGACCGCGGCGGAGAGGAAGTTCTGCACCGCCAGGCCGGCCATCTGCACCAGGTGGCCCATCGTCGACTCGCCGCTGTAGCCCTGCCAGTTGGTGTTGGTCACGAAGCTGACCGCCGTGTTCCAGGCCGAGCCCGGCTCGACCGCGGCCCGGCCGTTGTCCAGGGGCAGCCACTGCTGCACGCGCTGCAGGGCGTAGAGCAGCAGCACGCCGACGAGCGAGAAGGCCAGCACGCTGCGCAGGTAGGTCGGCCAGCGCTGCTCGGTGTCGGCGTCCACCCCGACAGTCCGGTGGACCAGCCGCTCCACCCGCCAGTGCCGCGGAGTCGTGAACACCTGCGCCATGTGGTCGCCCAGCGGCCGGTGGACCACGGCGAGGGCGGCCACGAGCACGCCGAACTGCAGCCACCCCGCGGCGGCGGCGCTCATCAGAACCGCTCCGGGAACAGCAGCGACGCCAGCAGGTACAGAACCAGCGCGGCGGCCACCACCAGCCCCACCACGTCGAAGACGCTCACAGCCGCTCCACCCCGCGCACGGCCAGCGCCAGCAGCCCGAACACCACCAGGGTCAGCACCACGAACACCACGTCGGCCACGCCGCTCACCTGCGATCGGTCCCGGCGGACGACCCGTCGTCGTCCACGCCGCGGGGCGACGCTAGGCCGCTGGTGGGGGCCTTCCCCGGGGCCTTGACGCATCGCTGACGGGCCGCCCGGCCTTCTTGACGCGACCTTGACGCGGGCAGCCGGCCCTCGACGTCCGGTCCGGGGCGATCATGGGTCCCGTGGCTGCCCGCGGGACCCTGCGCATCTACCTGGGCGCCGCCCCCGGTGTCGGGAAGACGTTCGACATGCTGGGGGAGGCGCACCGGCGGCTGTCCCGCGGCACCGACGTCGTGGTCGGGCTCGTCGAGACCCACGGCCGGGCGCGCACCGCCGAGCAGCTCGAGGGCCTGGAGGTCCTGCCGCGCACGCAGGTCACCCACCGCGGGGTGACGCTGACCGAGCTCGACGTCGACGCCGTGCTCCGCCGGCACCCGGAGGTCGTGGTCGTCGACGAGCTGGCCCACACCAACGCCCCCGGCTCGAAGAACCCCAAGCGCTGGCAGGACGTCGAGGAGATCCTCGACGCCGGCATCCACGTGCTGACGACGGTCAACATCCAGCACCTGGAGAGCCTCAACGACGTCGTCGAGCAGATCACCGGCATCACCCAGCAGGAGACGGTCCCCGACGCCGTCGTCCGCCGCGCCGACCAGATCGAACTGGTCGACATGACCCCCGAGGCGCTGCGCCGCCGGATGGCGCACGGCAACGTCTACCCGCTCGAGCGGGTCGACGCGGCCCTCGGCAACTACTTCCGCGTCGGCAACCTCACCGCGCTGCGCGAGCTGGCCCTGCTGTGGCTGGCCGACCGGGTCGACGAGGGGCTGCGGCGGTACAAGGCCGAGCACCACATCGACCACGTCTGGGAGACCCGCGAGCGGGTCGTCGTCGCGCTGACCGGAGGAACGGAAGGGGAGACCCTGGTCCGGCGGGCGTGCCGGGTGGCCCAGCGCGCCGGCGGTGACCTGCTCGCCCTCCACGTCCTCGCCTCCGACGGGCTCACCGGCGCCTCGCCCACCGCGCTGCGCGCCCAGCGGGAGCTCGTCGAGAGCCTCGGGGGCACCTACCACGAGGTCGTCGGCGACGACGTGCCCCGGGCCCTGCTCGAGTTCGCCCGCAGCGTCGACGCGACCCAGCTCGTGCTGGGCACCAGTCGCCGCTCGCGCTCGTCGCGCGCCATCCGCGAGGGCATCGGATCCCAGGTCATCGCCGATTCCGGTGAGATCGACGTGCACATGGTCACCCACGCCGCGGCCGGGTCCCGCGGCTGGCGGCTGCCCCCGCTCACCGGCGCGCTCACCCCGCGGCGACGGTGGCTCGGCCTGGCCCTCGCCGTGGTGGGGGTGCCCGCGGTGACCGCAGCGTGCCTGGCCGCCGGCCCGGCGGTCTCGCTGTCGATCGTGCTGCTGGCGTTCCTGCTGCTGGTGCTCGCCGTCGCCCTGGTCGGCGGGCTGTGGCCGGCGCTCGTGGCCGCGGTCCTCGGTGGACTGGCCGCGAACTGGTTCTTCACCGAGCCCACCGGGCGCTTGACGGTGAGCCGGGTCGACGACGTCGTGGCGCTCATCGGTGGGGTGATCGTCGCGGTCGCCGTGGCCACGGTGGTCGACCGGTCCGCCCGCCGGGCCACGGCAGCCGCCCGGTCCCGGGCGGAGACGGCGATGCTCGCCTCACTGGCCCGGTCGGTGCTCGCCGGGGATCGCGCGTTGCCCAGCCTGCTCGAGCAGATCCGCGAAGCCTTCGGGCTCGGCTCGGTGACGATGGTCGAGCGCACCGACGGCGGCGAGACCGAGGTGGGCAGCTGCGGCCGGCCGCCGGCCGATGACGCGGAGATCGAGACCGTCGCGATCACCGACACCCTCGCGCTCCGGCTGGCCGGGCGCACCCTGCCCGCCAGCGACCGGCGGGTGCTGGTGGCCTTCGCCGAGCAGGCCGCCGTCGCGCTGCAGCGGCACCGCCTGGCCGCGCAGGCCGCCGAGGCCGACCGGCTCGCCGCCGCCAACCGCATGCGCACCGCCCTGCTCGCCGCGGTCAGCCACGACCTGCGCACCCCGCTGGCCGGCATCAAGGCGGCCTCCTCGGCGCTGCGCTCGCACGACCTGGACCTCACCGAGGCCGACCGCGCGGAACTGGTCGCGACCGTCGACGAGTCGGCCGACCGGCTCACCGCGCTGGTGGACAACCTGCTGGACATGAGCCGCCTGCAGGCCGGGGCGGTCACCCCCACGCTCGCGCCGACCGACGTGCCCACCGCCGTCCACCGCGCGCTGTCCTGGGTGGAGGAGCCCGACCTCGGGCGGGTGGAGCTGGACTGGCCCGAGGAACTGCCGCCCGCGCTCGCCGATCCCGGCCTGCTCGAGCGCGTGCTGGCCAACCTCGTGGGCAACGCCGTCCGCCACGCGCCGTCCGGACCGGTCACCGTCGCCGCCGGGATGCTCGACGAGCACGTCGAGGTGCGCGTCGTCGACCACGGTCCCGGAGTGGGGCCGGGCGATCGGGAGCGGCTGTTCGCACCGTTCCAGCGGCTCGGGGACTCGCCCGCCGGCCAGGGGGTCGGCCTGGGGCTGGCGGTGGCCCGCGGCCTGACCGAGGCGATGGGCGGGACCGTCAGCGCCGAGGACACCCCGGGCAGCGGGCTGACGGTGGTCGTGAGCCTATCGGCGGCGCCGGTCCCTGCCACCGCCCCGCCGTCGACGGTCCCGGCGAAGGTGCCGTGAGCCGGGTGCTCGCGGTCGACGACGACCGACAACTGCTCCGGGCGCTGCGGATCACCCTGCGGGCCGCCGGGCACGACGTCGTCACCGCGGAGGACGGCCGCTCCGCCCTGCGCGCCGCCGCCGAGAACCACCCGGACGTCGTCGTCCTCGACCTGGGGCTCCCCGACCTGGACGGCACCGAGGTGCTCGCCGGCCTGCGCCCGTGGTTCCCCGGTCCGGTCCTCGTCCTGTCCGCGCGCAGCGACAGCCGCGACAAGGTCGACGCGCTCGACGCCGGCGCCGACGACTACGTGACCAAGCCGTTCGACATGGGCGAGCTGCTCGCCCGGCTGCGGGCGCTGCAGCGCCGCGGGACGCCGGAACCGGAGGAGCCGGTCGTGCGCACCGAGCACTTCACCGTCGACCTGGCCGCCCAGCAGGTCAGGGTCGACGGCGGGGTGGTGCGGCTGACCCCCACCGAGTGGGGGCTGTTCTCGGAGCTGGTGCGCGCCCCCGGCCGGTTGGTCGGCCAGCGGCACCTGCTCCAGGCGGTCTGGGGGCCGGCGTACGAGAAGGAGACCAACTACCTGCGGGTCTACATGGCGCAGCTGCGCCGCAAGCTGGAGCCCGACCCGGCCAACCCCCGGTACCTGCGGACCGAGCCCGGCATGGGCTACCGGTTCACGCCATGACCGGGGTCCTCGGGAAGGTCGGCCAGGTCGCCTCCCTCGTGCTGCTCGTACCGGGCGTCGTCGCCATGCACGCCGCCGCCCTCCTGCTGCGGCGGCCGCGGCCGAGCATGCGCCCGCGGAGCCGGACGCCGTGGCTGCTGGCGGCGGGCGGGGCCGTCGTGATCGTCCTCGGCAGGGTGGGGCTGTGAGCGGGTACGACCGCCCTGACCGCGGACCGGCAGCGCGCCCCGGCCCGCGTCCCGGTCAGGAGGGGTTCGGGTGACCGAGGCCCTCCGTCGCGGTGCCGGCCGCTCAGCGCCGTCCGGCGGCTTCCGCCACCCCGGCCGGATCATCGCCGGCGCCTTCGCGGGGGCGATCGCGGTCGGCACCGCCCTGCTGTCGCTGCCCGTCGCCACCGCTGGTCCCGGCCGCGCCGATGTCCTCACCGCGCTGTTCCACGCGACCTCGGCCGTCTGCGTCACCGGGCTCGTCACCGTGGACACGGGCACCTACTGGTCCGGCTTCGGGCAGGCCGTGATCCTGCTGTGCATCCAGGCCGGCGGGCTGGGGATCATGACGCTGGCGACCCTGGTCGCGCTCGTGCTGTCCCGTCGCCTGGGGCTGCGGGCCCGGCTGATCGCGCAGGCGGAGACCAAGGCGCTGTCCGCGGCCGACGTCCGCCGGGTCGTCCGCCGGGTCGTGGTCTTCAGCCTCGCGACCGAGGCCGTGGTCGCCGTCGTGCTCGGGGTGCGGTTCGCCACCGGCTACGAGCACTCGCTGCCGTCGGCGGCCTACTTCGGGGTGTTCCACGCCATCTCGTCGTTCAACAACGCAGGATTCGGGCTCGACGCCGACAACCTCATGGGCTACGTCGCCGATCCGTGGATCAGCCTGACCATCTGCGCCGCCGTCATCGTCGGGGGGCTGGGGTTCCCGGTGGTGTTCGAGCTGGCCCGCGAGTGGCGGACGCCGAAGGCCTGGTCGGTGCTGACCCGGATCACCGTCATCGTCACCGTGGCGTTGCTCGTCGTCGGCACGGTGGTGTTCCTGATCGCGGAGAGCCGCAACCCCGGCACCCTCGGTCCGCTCAGCGCCGGCACCAAGGTGCTGGCCGCGTTCACCGCCGCGGTGATGCCCCGCACCGCCGGGTTCAACAACCTCGACATCGCCGCCTACCAGCCCGAGACGCTGCTGCTCACCGACGCCCTCATGTTCATCGGCGGCGGCAGCGCCGGCACCGCCGGTGGCATCAAGGTCACCACCTTCGGCCTGCTGGCCTACGTGCTGTGGGCAGAGATGCGCGGCGACCCCGACGTCGAGGTCGGCCGCCGCCGCGTGCCGGCCACCAACCAGCGCCAGGCGCTGGCCGTCGCCCTGCTCGGCATCGGCGTGGTCGCCGTCGCCACCTTCCTGATGGCAGCGCTGAGCGACTTCACCTTCGACCAGGTGCTGTTCGAGGTCGTCTCCGCGTTCGCCACCGTCGGCCTGTCCACCGGCATCACCGCCGACGTCCCGGCAGCCGGGCAGGTGCTGCTCGTGCTGCTCATGTACAGCGGCCGCATCGGTCCGCTGACCCTGGCGTCCGGACTGGCACTGCGCGAGCGCGCCCGCCGCCACCAGCTCCCCGAGGAGAGGACGATCGTTGGCTAGTAAGGAACCCGTCGCCGTCATCGGCCTCGGCCGGTTCGGCACCGCGTTGGCGCTCGAGCTCACGCGCGGCGGCACCGAGGTGCTCGCCGTCGATGCCCGGCCCGACATCGTCCAGCGCCTGTCCGGGCAGCTCGGCCACGTCGTCATCGCGGACTCCACCGATCCGGAGGCGCTCACCGAGATCGGCATCGCCGACTTCAGCCGCGTCGTCGTCGCGATCGGCAACGACCTGGAGGCCAGCATCCTCACCACCGCGCTGCTGGCCGAGCTGGGCATCCGCGACATCTGGGCGAAGGCGATCAGCCGGCAGCAGGCGACCATCCTCGAGCGGATCGGAGCCCACCACGTCGTCTTCCCCGAGCAGGACATGGGCGAGCGGATCGCCCACCTCGTCGCCGGCCGGCTGCTGGACTGGGTGGAGCTGGACCCGCAGTGGGTGCTCGCCAAGACCAAACCGCCGCGGGAGATCGTCGGCGTGCCGCTCGGCGAGACCGGGCTGCGCACGAAGCACCGCATCACCGTCGTCTCGGTCAAGGCGGAGAACCAGGCGACCTACACGCACGCCGACTACGACACCGTGCTCACGTACGGCAGCGTGATCCTGATCGCCGGCCGCCCCCACGATGTGGAGAGGTTCGTCGAGCTGCAGTGACTTCTCTCCCGATGACCGGTGATCGCGCAGCTGCGGTGGGTCACCGAGCACCGGGGTTCCGCACCAGCGCAGCGGGATGGTGCGCGGCGTGTGGTTCACCTGGGACGACGTCCTGGCCATCGGGGCGATGCTCCCCGACCTCATGACCACCCGGCAGTCCGCCGGTCTCGCGGCGGCCGGGATCCTCTCCGACGAGCAGCTCGACCGGTGGGTCCACCTCGGCATCTGACACGCCACCGGCGTCGGACGGTGGGACTGCCGCCCCGTCGAAGCGTGCGACGGCGCGGCCGCCGAAGGAGCCGGGGAACCTCGGCGCGGCCGCCCGGACGCCGTCGCGCGCAGCGGGGGTCCGCTCCTGCAGGTGTCGGGTACGCGCCGGTCTCGTACCGTCGTGCCAGGTCGAAGCACCGGCCGTCCATGCGCTACTGCAAGCAGTGCGTCCGATGGCCTGCCGCTCCGTGGCGGGTGACCGTTCCCCGTTCGCCGTGCGGATCGATCTCGTCGGCGGGCGTGTCGAGGTGATCGGCCAACTCGGCCGTCGCACCGCTCACCTGGTGCAGGACGCCGTCTCCGCGCTGCTGCAGACCGATGGCGCTGCGTGGGTGCTCGACGTGGCCGGGCTCACCGGCTGCGACCGGGCCGGTGTGCGCGTGATCGGAGGTGCCTACCGGTGGGCGCTGCGGCACGGTCGCCGGCTCGCGCTGGTCGGCGCGCGCCCGTCGCTGCAGGCCGAGCTGGCTCGCCTGCGCCTGGACGGACACCTGCTGGCGGCCGGCGACGGCGCGCCGTCCACCGCCGACCGGCGCTCGGCCTAGCCGCACATCCGCGGGGGCCGGCCCCTTTGACCCTGGCCGGCCCCCGCCACCTCCCCGTCGACCGGGGGTGCTCGGCGTCCCGGACGCAGGCATCCGGGACCGGTGGGTAGCGGCAGCAACCGGCTGTCGTGTCCGCCGGCGGAGGGGCGGGTAGGTGTTCGTGCACGGTCGTGCGGGATCCCGGGGTCCCGCACGACCCAGACCCGGCGGTCCGAGAACGTGGCCGCCGGGTCGCCCCGGCATCTCACTTTCGCCCGTCGGGGATCTCGCCGGTCTCCACCAGCCGCCGCGCCACCTCCCGCAGCTTGACGTTGGTGTGCTGCGACAGCCGGCTGAGCACCGCGAAGGCTTGATCGGGGGTGATCTTCAGCCGCTCCATCAGGATGCCCTGCGCTTGGCCGATCAGCGTGCGAGTGGCCATCGCCGTGCGCAGGTGCTGCTCGCTCTGCGCGCTGCGCAGCGCCACGGCGGCCTGCGCGGCGAAGGCCAGCCCCTCTCCTCGGGTCTCCGCATCGAAGGCCCCGGGGACCGGCGAGTACAGGTTCAGCGCGCCGAGGCTGTTGTGCTCCTCGTCGGTGTACAGCTGCAGCGACAGGCTGCTGCGGATGCCGGTCCGCTCGGCCACCGCACGCGCCCACCGCGGGTAGCGCTCCTCGGTGGTCATGTCCTCGATCTGGAAGGTCTCCTGTTCCCAGATCGAGTCCAGGCACGGCCCCTCCGCCAGCTCGTACTGCAACCGGTCGGCGTGGCCGGCCCGGTCGTCGGTGACGACCGGGGTCTCGATCTCGCGGCGCTGCGTGACCAGCGACACGCTGGCCCACACGGTGCCGTCCAGGTTCTCGGCGGCCGCATCTACGACGCGCTGCAGGGTGTGCTGGGTGTCCGGCTCGTTGAGCAGATCCCGCGCGATGGATGCCAGCCGCTCGTCGAAGGTGCGGTCCTCGGCCACGAGATCCTCCTCGGGTCGGTCCCCACTTCGAAGGCGTGGAAACGGGGATCGGTCGATCGGCCCACTACCCCCCCGTGCCCGACGGAAGCACCGTCGGTCTGCCGCCGCCGCTGACGGTGCGGCCCGGGCTCGGTACCCGCGACGTGCCCGGGCGAACGCGGACGGCGAGAACTGCCGTCGCCCCCCCGGGGGCTGGGGCATCGGGGTCCGATCCCGGTCGAGCAGGCGACGAATCCTGGTCCGTGCAGGCGCTCACCACGTGGGACGGGGCGCTCAGCCCGATGTCGAGGTGGCAGTCGCAGCAGAGCACCAGGCAGCGGCCGGCTGCGGCGTCGCACCGCAGGCGCGGTGACCCGGTGCCCCCGCAGGCCGGCTGCTGTCACACGCCCTCAACCGATCGGGAGTAGGAGCGCTCGCCGTGGGTACCGGCGCGGCGTCGGCGCCCGATGTCGCGGCCACGACACACCGGCTCCAACAGCGGGCCGACCTCCGACACCACGGAGTGCGCGATGGTCGCCCCTGCCTCCTCCCAGCACGCCTGCTCGTCGATGCCTCCGCCCGGCGCGGCCCTCGACCCCGACGACATCGCCGGCCAGGCATCGCTGCTCGGCGAGGTCAGCCACGAGCTGCGGAACCGCCTGACCCCGACGCTCGCCGCCGTGCACGTGCTGGTCACCTACCGCGCGCACCTCCCGCCCACCGGCCAGCAGGCGCTGGACCTGCTCGCCGAGGAAACCGCCTCCTTCGCGCAACTGCTCACCGAGCTGCTCGACCTGGCCCGCGAGGAGGCCGACGGCCGCGACCCGGTCGTGGAGACGCTGCCAGTGCAGGCCGTCGTCCGCGCTGCGCTGGACCGGCAGGTCGGCGAGCAGCGCGCCACCGAGCTGCTCCGCACCGCGCCCGGTGCGCATGCGCTGCTCGTCCGCGCCGACCGGCGCCGCCTCGCGCGCGTGCTGGGCAACCTGCTGACCAACGCCGACACCCACGGCGGCGGCTGCGTGGCCGTCCACGTCCGACCCGGTGAGGCGGCCGTCCTCATCCAGGTCGACGACGCCGGACCGGGGGTGCCCCACGCCGACCGCGACCGCGTCCTCGAATGCTTCGCGCGCGGCCCGCACTCGGCCGGCGCGGGCCTCGGCCTGGCGCTGGCCTCCCGCTGGGTCCACCGGCTGGGCGGCACCCTCTCCGTGGACGATAGCCCGGCCGGAGGCGCACGCTTCACCCTCCACCTGCCGGCGGTGCACCGCATCACCGCCGTCCCGATGGGAGGGCACCGGCCGATCGGGCAGGAAGTCGACCGACTCCCGCCCGCCGCCGCACTGCCCGGCCGGCACAGCGCTCCCGGCGTCAGCAGCACCAGCGTCCCGCGCGTCCCCCCGACCAGCGAGGACATGCGGGTGCGCTCGACCACGTCCTGACCGACTCGGCAACGGAGCTGACCGCGGAACCGGCCATCGTCGTCGGCGACTGCGCGGGTGAGGAACCTGCGCACCGTCCTCGGCATGACGACGCACCGCACGTCGGAGGACGACACGGTCGGGATCGACGAGCTCGACCTGGGGCCCGGCTCCCGGCCGGCCGATCCCGCTCATCTCGCGGCCCTCGCCGAGGTCCTCGACGACACCCCGCCGGTGCTCGTCCTCGTCCACGGCGGCCGGCTCCGTCTGCTCGACGGCTTCATGCGCGTGGACGCCGCCCGCGCGCTGGGCCGGGCCACGGTGCGGGTCAGCGGGTGCGCTGCGACGATGCGTCCGCGGTGGAGCGGGCGGTCCGCACGAACGCCAACCACGGCCTGCCGATGTCCGGGCGCAGCGCCGGACGGCGGGGCTGCGGTTGCTCGCCCCCGCCCCGGACTGGTCGGACCGGAGGATCGCGTCGACCTGCGGAGTGGACCCGCGGACGGCCGGCGGTACCTGTCGGCGGAGCAACCCGAGTCTCGGCGTGGCACCGCGCGGCAACTGCTGCCGGACGCCCGGCGGCTGTCGGACCGGAGGTCGGTCGCCGTGCCGGGCTGTCGGGGGGCGCGGTCCGCCGGATCCGGGCCGGCACCGCGGCGGGGACGGCGGCGGGCGTGGCAGGGCCTGTGTCGACGCCGCCTGAACCGACCTCCTGGCAACGGTGCTGGCGGCCCCGCTTCTCGATCCACGTGCTGGGCGGCTTGAGGGACGTGGTGGGTGGGCTCCGTGCGGCCGTCGGTCGGTTGACCGGCCGCACGGTGCGCAGCGCGAGCCGCTGCGCGGTCGTCCCGCCACCGCCCCCGAAGTGCCCCCCAACGAGGGGGCAGCGGGCGTGATCGTGCCCCTCAGCGCGGGCCGGGGAACGGGAGAGGCCCTGGTCGGCGAACCGGCCAGGGCCTCTCCCGTGGGGTGAGTGACGGGGCTCGAACCCGCGACACCCAGGATCACAACCTGGTGCTCTACCAGCTGAGCTACACCCACCGTGCGCCCCCACCGGGGTGGCGGCAACGGTACGACGATACCGGGCGGGTCAGCCCTCCGACGCGACCGGGGGTGCGGTGGCGCCCGCGCCTGCGTCCCCCGCGGCGAGCAGCTCGGCGAACGAGCCGGTCACCCGCTCGGCGGCGGCCTGCGCGTCGGCGCTCGACGGCCCCGGCCCGTCGGCGAACAGGGTCTGCCGGTAGTAGGCCAGCTCGCGCACCGACTCGATGATGTCGGTCAGCGCCCGGTGCGCCAGCCCCTTCGACGGCTGGGCGAAGTACACCCGGGGGAACCACCGCCGGGCCAGCTCCTTGATCGAGGAGACGTCGATCATCCGGTAGTGCAGGTGGTCGTCGAGCTCCGGCATGTCCCGGGCCAGGAAGCCGCGGTCGGTGCCGATCGAGTTGCCGCACAGCGGGGCGGTCCGCCGCTCGGGCACGAACCGCCGCACGTAGGCCAGCAGCTGCTGCTCGGCCTCGGCCACGGTGAGGGTCGAGGCCCGTACCGCGTCGGTCAGCCCGGACTTGGCGTGCATCTCGGTGACGACGTCGGCCATGCCGTCGAGGTCGGCGTCGTCGGCGGAGATCACCAGGTCCAGGCCGGGGTCGAGGACGGTGAGCTCCGAGTCGGTGACGAGCACCGCCACCTCGATCAGCTTGTCCCGGGAGAGGTCCAGCCCGGTCATCTCGCAGTCGATCCAGACCAGGTGCCCTGCGCTGTCCGCCACGGGGGAGGACCCTACGTCCCTGCAGCCCCGGCCGCCCCGCCGGTGCACCACGTACCGCACGCGGCGCGCGCGTGCCACTCGGGACCCGTGATCGGGGCGGACCCGCCGCTAGGCTCCCGCGGACCGACCCCGAGACCAGGAGTCCCGCCGTGCCCGCTGCCGCCCCCGACGCGACCGACCGCGCGGCGCCCCCGGCGCCCGGGTCGCTGACCGCCGCGCTGCGCCGGCCGGGGGCGGCGGTGCGCTGGGCCCGGGCCGCCTACGGGGCGCCCGGGCGGCCCGGCCGGCCGACCACCCCGGAGGAGCTGCGCTGGCTCTACACCGCGTGGCTGGGTGCCTTCCTGCTCAAGATGCTCGGGTCGTCCTGGGACGTGTCGTGGCACTTCCGCTGGCTGCGCGACGACCTGGCCCCGCCGCACCTGCTGAACACCGCCGGTACCGCCGTCGTGGTCGCCCTCGTCGTCGTGCACAGCCACACCGGGCTGGGGGTCGACCGCCGGGCGCTGCGGCTCATGCAGTGGGGCACCGCCACCTTCCTCGTCGCCGTCCCGGTCGACATCGTCAACCACCGCATCAACGGCCTGGACATCACCAGCTGGAGCCCCAGCCACGCCCTCCTCTACCTCGGGACGGCGATCATGCTCGCCGGCGCGATCCGCGGCTGGTGGCTCTACGCCGCGCCCGGGCGGCTGCGCGACCTGGTGCACGCCGGGCTGTGGCTGTTCTTCGTCGAGAACGTGCTCTTCCCGAACCAGCACCAGGAGTACGGCGTCCTGTCGCTGCAGGCCTACGAGGCCGGCCGGACGACGGCCGAGCCGCAGCTGCTGGACTTCGCCGTCGCCCAGGGGCAGACCCCGACGACCTTCATGCTGCCGGTGCCCGACTGGGTGCACCCCGCCTGGCTGCTCTGCGCGGGCGTGCTCTCCCTGGTGGTGGCCCGGCGCGTGGTCGGGCTGCGCTGGACGGCGACGACCCTGGCCGCCGCCTACCTCGGCTACCGCGGCCTCATGTGGCTGGGCCTGGTCGGCCTGGACTTCCCGCCGTCCGTGCTGCCGCTGGTGCTGCTCGTCGGCGCTCTCGGCGTGGACACCGCGGTCACCCTGCGGACGCCGGGCTGGCTGGCCGGCCCGCTCGTCGCCGCCGCGGTCTACGGCGCCGGTGCGGTGCAGTCGGCCCTCGGCCTGCTGCCGCCGTGGGACTGGGGCCGGCCGGCGGTCCTCGGCACCGGCGTGGCCTTCGCCGCGCTGTGGGCCGTCGTCGACGCGGTCGCGGGCAGCTCCTGGCTCGCGGCGTGGGCCCGCCCGGTGGAGCCCGGCCGCGGTACCCCGGCCGGCGTGACGCCCGAGGGCGCGCCGACCCGCTGAGGGTCCGCACCCGCGCCGTCACATGACGTAACGTCGGGCCCGACTCCGCCGACCGTCGCGGCCCGCTCGGCCCACCGCGGTCCCGCCGCACCGGCCAGGCCCGTGCCGCCCGCCCCCTAGACCCACCCGGAGGACGACGTGCTGGCCCTGACCCCTGCGCCGCTGCAGACGGCGGGGGAGCGCGCGCTGTTCGCGGAGCTCGCCCGCTGGGACACCGGAGGGGCCGTCCGCGGCGCCGTCGTGGCCTCCATCCCGGTGGTCGACGGCCCCATGGAACGGCGGCTGTCGGACGCGGTGCTGTTCGTGCCGGAGGGCGTCGCCGTCGTCCGGGTCGTGGAGGTGGTGCGCCAGCGGGGCGTGGTCACCGCCCTGCCCGACGGCGCCTGGACGATCGGTGCCGGAGCAGGTCCCGGTGACGTCCTGCAGCTCTCCGGTGGCGGGTCGACCCCGCTGGACGGGCTGATGCGCGCCGGGATGGACGCCGCCGTCCGGCTCCGCCGGGCCGGGCTCGAGCCGGGCCGGATCGCGCGGCTGACCGTGCTCGTCGGCGAGATCACCGGACTGCACCCCGCCGACGGCGACCTCGGCGAGGGGGACCAGGTCGCGCTGCTCGACCCCCGCTCCCTGCTGCTCGGCATCGCCCGGTCGGGCCGGTACGCCGGTGTGGACAACCCCCGGCTGTGGACCACCGCCGACGTCCGCGCCGCGCTGGAGGCCCTGGGCCTGGCCGGCCGCGTGCCGACGGTGCAGGAGCTCAACGGCGAGGGCTTCCCGTACTCGCCCTACGTGCTGCGCACCCCCGACCTGCTGGCCCCGGCCGCGATGGCGGCCAGCCGTCCGGCGGCCCCCGGCGAGGACCCCGGCGGCGCGGTGCCCCCCGCCGTCGCGGTCGCCCCGCCGGTGCCCCCCGCCGTCGCGGTCGCCCCGCCGGTGGCGCCCGTGCCGTCCCCGGGCGCCTGGACCCCGGCCCGCCCGGCGCCGGCCGGGTGGGGGACCCCGCAGCAGCCGCACTCCCCGCTGCCGCAGCAGCCCGGCCCGGCCTGGCCGGCGCCCGCCGGCCGCCCGCTGGTCGACCCGGCCGCCGCTGCAGCGGTCGCGGCCGCCGCGATCCGGGCCGACGAGGAGGCCGCCGCGCGCGCCGCCGCGGCACCGGTCACCCCGGCGCCCGTGCTCCCGCCGGCGCCGGCCGCCCGCGACACCCTCGTCGGACCGACCGTGGGGGTGACCCCCGAGGAGACCGGTGGCATCGGGGGTCTGTTCGCCGGCGGCGAGCGCGACACCGACCAGGACGACGTCCCGCCGCCCGCTCCCGTCGGGCCGGTGCCGTTCGAGCCGGTGCCCGTCGAGCCCGCGCCGCCCGGCGTCGGGTCGCCGGTGGCGTCCGCGCCCCCCGCGCACCACGGCGGGGCGCTGGTCGGCCGCCGGCCGCGCCCGGCCCGGCGCACGGCGGTGCTGCTCGCCGCGGCCCTGGCGCTGGTGGCCGTCCTCGGCGCCGGGGGAGCGCTCCTGCTCTCCGGTGGGGACGACGACGTCGCCGCGGCGCGCGGCGGCACCACCACCTCGGCGGCCACCGGGGCGCCCGAGCCGGTCGTCGACACCGGCCCGCGGCCCGGGGACCGCGAGGTGGTCGACGGGCTGACCCTCGTCACCCGCGAGGTCCAGGTCGCCGACACCTGCGTCGGCAACTCCTACGGGGCGGTGGCGGAGTTCTTCGCGAGCAGCGACTGTGCCGGGCTGGCGCGGGCCCTGTGGTCCACCGAGGTCGGCGGCCGGCCGGTCGTCGTCTCGGTCTCCGCCGTCGACATGGGCGACGCGGCGTCCGCCCGGGCGCTGCGCGCGCTCACCGACCAGAGCGGGACCGGCAACGTCAGCGACCTGCTGCGCGAGGGCGTCCGCTACGAGGGCGGGCCGGAGGCGCTGTCGAGGGCCGAGTACGCCTCGGCGGTCTCCGGCGCCACGGTGACGATCGTGGAGACCTCCTGGGTGGACCCCGCGCGGGCCGGCAGCACCGCCGACCTCGACGTGGTGGCCGGCACGAGCCTGGTGCTGCCCATGCCCGACCCCGGGGCCTGACCCTCCCGGGGCACAGGAAGCTCTTCCCACGTCCACGGGCCCGTGACGCGGGCAGAGCTTCCTCTTCCTCGGGGGCCGCGGACGCCGTGGGAGCCCCGGGGCGTGATCAGGGGCGGGGGGACGGCGCGGTCGCGGCGGACTCCGCCATCGCGGTCAGCAGCGCGCCCAGCGCCTCCCGCGGCAGCCGCCCGGCGGTGTGCGGCGTGGAGTTGACCAGCCCGAAGAGGGCGTGCGCGCGGGCGCGGCAGGCCGCGGCGTCCTCCCCGGGGTGCAGCCGGGCCAGCACCGCCACCCACACCTCGACGTAGCGGCGCTGCAGCCGCCGCACCCGGGCCGAGTCGTCGGGGGTCAGCGAGCCCAGGTCCCGGTCGTGCACCGTGATGAGCGCCGGGTTGTCGACGGCGAAGTCGACCTGGAAGGCGATCAGCGAGCGCAGCTGCTCGGCCGGGTCCGCGCCGGCCGCGGCGACCCGCTCGGCCCCGCCGGCCAGCAGCCGCTCGCTGATCCGCAGCAGCATCTCGGCGAGCATCGCGTCCTTGCTCGCGAAGTGCCGGTAGATGGCGGGGCCGGTCACGCCCACGGCCGCGCCGACGTCGTCGACCCCGACCGCGCGGGCCCCGCGCTCGGCGAAGAGCCGGGCCGCCGCGCGCAGGATCTGCTCCCGCCGCGAGGGGCGCGCGGCGTCGACCGCCAGCGCGGTGTCGGTGCCTGCGTCGCCCACGGCCGCAGATGTTAACCGTTCCTCACGCGATGCTGGCCACCACGGTGAACCGTGGTTAACATCGGCGACGTGGACGCTCCCGCCCTGGCCCTCCCCGCACCCGCGGACGCCGAGGCCGCCGCCCGCAACGCCGCGGCCCACACCGCCCTCGTGGCCGACCTCTCCGAGCAGCTGCGCCGCGTCGCCGAGGGCGGCGGCGAGCGGGCCCGGACGCGGCACACCGAGCGCGGCAAGCTGCTGCCGCGGGAGCGGGTCGACGCGCTGCTGGACCCCGGCAGCCCCTTCCTCGAGCTCTCGCCGCTGGCCGCGCACGGCCTCTACGGCGGGGAGGCCCCGGCCGCGGGGATCATCACCGGCGTCGGCCGGGTCGCCGGCCGGGAGTGCGTGGTGGTCGCCAACGACGCCACCGTCAAGGGCGGCACCTACTACCCGATGACGGTGAAGAAGCACCTGCGCGCCCAGGAGGTGGCGCTGCACAACCGGCTGCCCTGCGTCTACCTCGTCGACTCCGGCGGGGCGTTCCTGCCCCTGCAGGAGGAGGTGTTCCCCGACCGCGAGCACTTCGGCCGGATCTTCTACAACCAGGCCACGATGTCGGAGGCGGGCATCCCGCAGATCGCCGCCGTCCTGGGGTCGTGCACCGCCGGCGGGGCGTACGTGCCGGCGATGAGCGACGAGGCGGTCATCGTCCGCGAGCAGGGCACGATCTTCCTCGGCGGCCCGCCGCTGGTGAAGGCGGCCACCGGCGAGGAGGTCACCGCCGAGGAGCTCGGCGGCGGCGACCTGCACAGCCGGGTCAGCGGGGTCACCGACCACCTGGCCGAGGACGACGCGCACGCCCTGCAGCTGGTCCGCCAGATCGTCGGGACCCTGGGCCCGCGCGCGCCCCGGCCGTGGGACGTCGAGCCGGCCGAGGACCCGCTGTTCCCGTCGGAGTCGCTCTACGAGGTGGTGCCGCCGGACCCGCGCACCCCCTACGACGTGCGCGAGGTCATCGCCCGGCTGGTCGACGGTTCCCGGTTCGCCGAGTTCAAGCCCCTCTACGGGCAGACGCTGGTCACCGGCTTCGCCCGGCTGCACGGCCACCCGGTCGGCATCATCGCCAACAACGGGGTGCTGTTCGGGGAGTCGGCGCTCAAGGGCGCCCACTTCATCGAGCTCTGCGACCGCCGCAGCACCCCGCTGCTGTTCCTGCAGAACATCTCCGGGTTCATGGTGGGCCGCGACTACGAGGCCGGCGGCATCGCCAAGCACGGCGCCAAGATGGTGACGGCGGTGGCCTGCGCCCGGGTACCCAAGCTGACCGTGGTGATCGGTGGCTCGTTCGGTGCGGGCAACTACTCGATGTGCGGCCGGGCCTACTCGCCCCGGTTCCTGTTCACCTGGCCCAACGCGCGCATTTCGGTGATGGGCGGCGAGCAGGCCGCCAGCGTGCTCGCCCAGGTCCGCCGCGACGGGATCGAGGCCCGCGGCGAGCAGTGGCCGGCCGAGGAGGAGGAAGCCTTCAAGGCCCCGATCCGCGCGCAGTACGAGGAGCAGGGCCACCCGTACCACGCCACCGCCCGCCTGTGGGACGACGGCGTCATCGACCCCGCCCAGACCCGCACCGTGCTCGGGCTGGCCCTCTCGGCGTGCGCCAACGCGCCGCTGGGCGAGCTCGGCTACGGCGTCTTCCGGATGTGAGGCAGACCGTGTTCGACACCGTCCTGGTCGCCAACCGCGGCGAGATCGCCGTCCGGGTCATCCGGACGCTGCGCCGCATGGGCATCCGCTCGGTCGCCGTGCACAGCGCGGCCGACGCCGGTGCGCTGCACACCCGCGTGGCCGACGTGGCCGTGCCGATCGGCCCGGCGCCGGCCGCGCAGAGCTACCTGTCGGTCGAGCGCGTGCTCGACGCCGCCGCCCGCACCGGCGCCCAGGCGGTGCACCCCGGCTACGGCTTCCTGTCGGAGAACGTCGAGTTCGCCCGGGCCTGCGAGAAGGCCGGCATCGTCTTCATCGGCCCGCCGGTCGCCGCGATCGAGGCGATGGGGGACAAGATCCGGGCCAAGCGGACCGTGATGGCCGCCGGGGTGCCCGTCGTCCCGGGTCGGACCGAGCCCGGCATGGACGACGACACCGTGGCCGCCGCCGCCGTCGAGGCCGGGTTCCCGGTGCTGCTCAAGCCGAGCGCGGGCGGCGGCGGCAAGGGCATGCGGGTGGTGCGGTCGCAGGCCGAGCTCGCCGACGCGATCGCCGCAGCCCGCCGCGAGGCCCGCGGCTCCTTCGGCGACGACACGCTGCTCGTCGAGCGCTACATCGGCTCGGCCCGGCACATCGAGGTGCAGGTGCTCGGCGACGCCCACGGCGGCGTCGTCCACCTCGGCGAGCGGGAGTGCAGCCTGCAGCGCCGGCACCAGAAGGTGATCGAGGAGGCGCCGTCCCCGCTGCTCGACGATGCGCAGCGCGCGCGGATGGGCGCCGCCGCCGTCGAGGCCGCCCGCGCCGTCGGCTACACCGGCGCCGGCACCGTGGAGTTCATCGTCGACGCGGACTCCCCGGGTGACTTCTTCTTCCTGGAGATGAACACCCGGCTGCAGGTCGAGCACCCGGTCACCGAGATGGTGACCGGCCTGGACCTGGTCGAGCTGCAGGTGCGGGTCGCGGCCGGCGAGCCGCTGCCGTTCGGGCAGGACGACGTCGTCCTCGACGGGCACGCGATCGAGGCCCGGCTCTACGCCGAGGACCCCGCCCGCGGGTTCCTCCCGCAGACCGGCACCGTGCTCGGCCTGGTCGACCCCGCCGGCCCCGGCGTCCGCCTGGACACCTCGCTGGCCGTCGGCTCGGTCGTCGGCACCGACTACGACCCGATGCTGGCCAAGGTCATCGCGCACGGCCCCGACCGGGAGACCGCGCGCGCCCGGCTGGTCGGCGCGCTCGGGCACACCGCCGTCCTGGGCGTGCCGACCAACGCCGTTTTCCTCCGGGCGCTGCTCACCGACCCCGACGTGGTCGCCGGGCGGCTGGACACCGGGCTGATCGAGCGGCGCGGCGAGGCGCTGACCGCCGCCGAGCCGCCGGGGGAGGCCGAGTTCGCCGCCGCGGCGCTGGCGCTGCAGCTGGAGGGCGAGCCGGCCGGCCCGGTCGTCGACCGGTGGGACGTGCCCGACGGCTGGCGGCTGGGCGAGCCGGCCTGGGCGCTGCGGCGGCTGCAGGCCGCCGGCGGCGACCCGGTCCCCGTCCGGGTGCGCGGCCTGGCGGGCGACGCGCAGGTCCGCGTGGGGGACGGCGCGCCCCGGGCGGCCGCCGCGGTGCGCGACGGGGACGGGCTGCGGGTCACCCTCGACGGGGTCACCCGGCGGTACGCCGTCGTCCACGCCGGGGGCGAGGTGTGGCTGGCCGCCGACGGGCGGGTCGCCGCGTTCCGCGAGCACGAGCGGCTGCACTCGGCGGTCGAGGGGGCCGGGGGCGACGGCGTCGTCACGGCGCCGATGCCCGGGACGGTGACCGTCGTCCGGGCGGCGGTGGGCGACCAGGTCGAGGCGGGGACCCCGCTGCTGGTCGTGGAGGCGATGAAGATGGAGCACGTGCTGACCGCCCCCGTCGCGGGGACGGTCACCGAGCTCGGCGTGACGGCCGGCCACCAGGTCCGGCTCGACGAGCGGGTGGCCGTGGTGACCCCACCGGCCGCCGACGAGGGGAAGTGACGAGACGTGCTGGACTACCGGCTCGACGAGGAGACCGAGGCGCTGCGGAAGACCGTCCGCGAGTTCGCCCACGACGTGATCGCCCCGGAGATCGGCGAGTACTACGAGCGCGACGAGTTCCCGGTGCACATCGTGCGCCAGATGGGGGAGCTGGGCCTGTTCGGCCTGCCCTTCCCCGAGGAGTACGGCGGCGGCGGCGGGACCTACTTCGACCTGTGCGTGGCGCTCGAGGAGCTGGCCCGGGTCGACTCGTCGATGGCGATCACCGTGGAGGCCGGGGTCTCCCTCGGCGCCATGCCCATCTACCGCTTCGGCACCGAGGAGCAGAAGCAGCGCTGGCTGCCGGCGCTGTGCTCCGGTGAGGAGCTGGGCGCGTTCGGGCTGACCGAGCCCGGCGGCGGCTCGGACGCCGGCGCCACCCGCACCACCGCCCGCCTGGAGGACGGGCACTGGGTGGTCAACGGGTCGAAGTCCTTCATCACCAACTCCGGCACCGAGCTGACCTCGGTCGTCACGGTCACCGCGGTGACCGGCACCCGCCCCGACGGCGGCAAGGAGATCTCGGCGATCGCGATCCCCGCCGGGACCCCGGGTTTCGGCGTCGGCCAGCGCTACTCGAAGGTCGGCTGGAACGCCTCCGACACCCGCGAGCTCTCCTTCGCCGACTGCCGGGTGCCCGAGGAGAACCTGATCGGCGAGCGGGGCCGCGGCTACGCCCAGTTCCTCTCCATCCTCGACGAGGGGCGGATCGCGATCTCGGCGCTCGCGGTCGGGCTCGCGCAGGGCTGCGTCGACGAGAGCGTGAAGTACGCTGCGCAGCGGGAGGCGTTCGGGCAGCCGATCGGCCGCAACCAGGCGGTGCAGTTCATGATCGCCGACATGGAGGTGCGCGCCTCCACCGCGCGGCTGGCCTACTACCGGGCGGCGGAGAAGATGCTGCGCGGCGAGCCGTTCAAGCGCGAGGCCTCGATCGCCAAGCTGTACAGCTCCGAGGTGGCCATGGACAACGCCCGCTACGCCACCCAGGTGCACGGCGGCTACGGGTTCATGAACGAGTTCCCGGTCGGCCGGTTCTACCGCGACGCCAAGATCCTGGAGATCGGCGAGGGCACCAGCGAGGTGCAGCGGATGCTCATCGCCCGCGACCTCGGCGTCGGCTGACAGCGGACCACCCTTCGCCCCACGCCACGCAGGCGCAGGCGGAGGGCCCCTGACGGGTGACCGCCCCTGCCCCTGCTCCTCCAGGGGCAGGGCGGGCCCTAGTCGGCGTCGGCCTGCCACAGGTCGGGGCCGAACACCTCGTACTGGATGTCCCGGGTCGGGACGCCGCGGTCGATCAGCGCGCTGCGCACCGCCTTCATGAACGGCAGCGGGCCGCAGAGGTAGTAGACCGCGCCGTCGGGCAGGTCGACCTCGGCGAGGTCCATCGCCCCCGCGTGGACGCCGTCCACCTCCAGGCCGCACTCGGCGCCCCGCTCGAACCAGACGTGCACCGACCCGCCGGGCAGCCGGTGGACGTCGTCGACCACCTGGCGGCGCAGCGCCCACGAGGCCTCGTCGGTGTCGGCGTGCAGCAGCGTCACGTCCAGGTGGGACCCCGCGGTGACCAGGTGGGAGAGCATCCCGGCCATCGGCGTGATGCCGATGCCGGCGCTGGCGAAGACGACCGGCCGCCCGGAGTCGTCGAGGACGACGTCCCCGAACGGCAGCGACATGGTGACCGTGTCACCGACCCCGACGCGGTCGTGCAGGAGGTTCGACACCTCGCCGTCCGGCTTGTCGCCGCCGTGCACGCGCTTGACCGCGAAGGAGCGGTGCTCGCCGTCGTCGGCGCAGGTCAGGCTGTACTGCCGCGGCTGGCGGACGCCGTCCGGCATGGCCATGCGCACCGTGACGTACTGGCCGGGCAGCGAGGTCTTCACCAGGCGGTCGTCGATGCGCTTGCAGCGGAAGACCACCACGTCGTCGGTCTCCCGGACCTTGTCCACGACCTCCCAGTCGCGCCACACCGTCTCCGGGCGCACGCCGCGCGCGCTGTAGAGGCCCCGCTCCTGGTTGATCAGCGCGAAGGCCATCAGCCAGTAGACCTCGTCCCAGGCGGCGGCGACCTCGGGGGTGACCGCGTCACCGAGGACGTCGACGATCGCCCAGAACAGGTTGTCGTGCACGACCTGGTACTGGTCCGGTCGGATGCCGAGCGAGGCGTGCTTGTGCGCCACCCGGTCGAGCAGGTGCTCGGGCAGCCGCTCCGGGTGCTCGACCAGGGCGCTGGCGAACACCGCCACCGAGCCGGCCAGCGCCTGCTGCTGGGTGCCCTCGGCCTGGTTGCCGCGGTTGAACGTGCCGTCGAGCAGGTCGGGGTGCTCGCCGAACATGTGCTGGTAGAAGCGCTCGGCGATCTTCCCGATGTTGTCGCCGACCACGGGGAGCGTCGCCTCGATGATCGGCCGGGACTTCTCGGAGAGCACGTGGTCTCCCTTCCGTCGTGGGGGAGCACGACGGGCCGCGTCTCGGGCCCCGTCGCTGCCGGCACCGGCGACGTTAGTTGCGGTCGGTGAGGTCCACCAATCCGTCGTGTGCCTGCCGGACCGACTGGTAGGAAGGGATGCGGACGAGCCGGTGGACCCGTCGTCGGTGCGCTCCGCCCTGCTGGGCAGCCCGCCGCGGTGGGCGACGTGGGGAGTGCCCGTGAACAAGCTCAGCCTGGACGCCGTCGGGCGTCAGCTGCTCCGAGCGGTCAGTGCCGGGACGAGCGGCCGGGCCGCCGAGACCGTCTACGGCGGTCACGAGAAGTCGCTCCGGCAGACCGTCGTGGCCCTCGCCGCGGGTCGGTCGCTGGCCGAGCACGAGAACCCGGGCGAGGCGACCGTGCTGGTGCTCAGCGGCCGGGTGCGGCTGGCCGCGGGGGACGTCTCGTGGGAAGGGCGGCAGGGGGACCTCATCGTGGTCCCGCAGGCCAGGCACAGCCTCGAGGCGCTCAGCGAGGCCACCGTCCTGCTGACCGTCGCCAAGCGCTGACGGCGCCGGCACCCGAGGTGGGGTGGATCCGTGGGCGTCACGCCCACGGATCCCCTCCACCTCAGCCGGTGACGTCGACGAGCACCTTGCCGACGGCGCCCTCCTGCACCGCCTGGTGCGCCACCGCGGTCTCGGCCAGCGGGTACACGTGCAGCGGCAGCCCGGCCTCCCCGCCCACCCGGACGGCGCCGTCGAGCACCGCCGCGTTGACGTCCTCGACGCCGAGGGCCTTGGCCCGCTCGGGCTCGGTGTAGACGAGCACGAACTGCCAGCGGGCGTTCTGCACCATCTGCGCGCGGACCGGGATCGTGACCTCGTCCCCGGCGTCGTCGGCGTAGAGGGCCACCGCCCCGTGCTGCGCGAGGACCTGCGCGTCGACGGCGGCATTGACCGCCGGGTTGACCTCCGCGATCACGTCCACGCCGCGCGGCGCGATCTTGCGCACCTCGGCGACGACGTCCTGCTGCCGGTAGTCGACGACGTGGTCGGCGCCGGCCGCGGCGGCCAGCTGGGCCTTCTGCGGGCTGCTCACCGTGGTGATCACCGTCGCGTCGGCCCACCGGGCCAGCTGGATCGCGGCGTTGCCGACCGCGCCGGCCCCGCCCTGCACCAGCACGGTGCGGCCGGTCAGCGACCCGGGGCCGAGCCGGTCGGGCACCGTCTCCCCGAGGGTCAGGCAGCGGTGCGCGGTGAGGAACGGGATGCCGAGGGCGGCGCCGAGCTCGAAGGACGGCGCGGCCCCGAGCAGCACCGCCTGCCGGGCCGGGACGACGGTGTACTCCGCGGCCGTCCCGTGCGGGCGCTGCCAGGCCGCCTCCCAGACCCACACCCGCTCGCCGACGAGCACCGGGTCGACGCCCTGGCCGACGGCGTCGACGGTGCCCGCGCCGTCCTGGTTGGGCACCTGGCCGTCCGGGCCGGGTCGGGCCCTGGTGCGGGACTTCCAGTCGGTGGGGTTGACGCCGGAGAAGGCGAGGCGGACCCGGACCTCGCCGGGGCCGGGCTCGGGGACGGGGCGGTCGACGAGCTCGAGGACCTCGGGACCGCCGGGCTGGGTGTAGGTGATGGCTCGCACGCAGGCCTCCCTACCCGGTCCGCGGGCGCGGGTCACGGTGCGGGCCCGGACCGGACAGGCCGGCGGCCCGGGCGCGCTCCTCGACGGTGCGCACCGCGGCCCGCAGGTCGGGGAGGTGGCGCTGCACCATCCCGGTCCGGGACAGCACCTGCCGCCGCCAGGTGAGGTTGATCGTGCCGGCCACCCGCTCGCCGAACCGGACGGGGACGGCGATCGACTCGCGCCCGTCGTCGACCTCCGCCCGCGGGCGCGCGTAGTCCCCGCCGAAATCCGCGGCGCGCACCCCGTAGCCGCGCTCCCGCGTGGCCGCCAGCACCCGCTCCAGCTCGGGGGCGTCGAAGGCCAGCCGGTGCGCCGGCACGTCACGCTGCCGCAGCCGGGCCAGCACCGCCGCCCGCTCCCCGGGCGGGCAGAACGCCAGGTAGGCCCGGCCCGACGCCGACCGCAGCACGTTCACCCGGAAGCCGTGCGGGCGCCGGGGGAGGACGTCGAAGTAGGTCCGGGAGCTGTTGGTCTCCAGCGTCTCCATGTGGTCGAGCCGGGGCACGGCCAGCACCGAGGGCCACTGCAGCCGGCGGGAGAGCTCCTCGAGCACCGGGGAGGCGATCTCCACCAGCCAGGCCTCGTCGTCCTCCGCGCTGCGCGGCTGCAGCGTGTGCGCGGGCAGGAAGGCGCCGTCGACCATCCGCCGCCACACCAGCCCGTGCCGGTGGGCGGTCCACAGGATCCGGATCAGCGTCGGCTTCGGGATCCCGGTCGCGCGGTGCAGGTCGTGCGGGCTGGCCGCGCGCATCCCCCGCAGGACCTCCAGGACGTGCAGCCCGCGCGACAGCGACTCGATCGGCTTGACGCGGTACTCCCGCACGGCCCGCGCTCCCTTTCACCCTGCGAAACCCGGCGCCGCGAGTGTTGCCGGTCACACCGCCCCTGCGCCAGGGTCCCGGCATGCCGATGACGTCCGGGGCCCGTGCGAGCGTCCGCGAGGGGGACGTCCTCTGGACGCCGTCGCCCGAGCGGGCCGCCGGCACCCGGCTGGCGGCCTTCACCCGGTTCGCCGAGGAGCGCACCGGCCGGCGGTTCGGGGAGTACGAGGAGCTGTGGCGCTGGTCGACCACCGACCTCGACGGCTTCTGGCAGGCGGTGTGGGACTTCTCCGGGGTGCGCGCCTCGGCGCCGCCCACGGCGGCCGTGCTGGCCGACCGGAGGATGCCCGGCGCCCGCTGGTTCCCCGGGGCCCGGCTCAACCTCGCCGAGCACGTCCTCGCGGCCGAGCGCCCGGGGACCCCGGCGCTGCTGCACTGCTCGGAGCGCTCGCCGGTCACCGAGCTGCCCTGGGAGGAGTTCACCGCCGCCGTCCGGGCGGTGGCCGGCCGGCTGCGGGCCCTCGGCGTCCGCCCGGGCGACCGGGTCGCCGGCTACCTGCCCAACGTGCCCGAGGCGGTGGTGGCCTGCGTCGCGACGGCCGCGGTCGGCGCGGTGTGGGCCACCGTCTCACCCGACTTCGGCGCCCGGGGGGCGCTGGACCGGCTGGGCCAGCTCGACCCGGTCGTGCTGGTCGCCTGCGACGGCTACCGCTACGGCGGGCGCGAGTTCGACCGCCGCGGCGAGGTGGCCGACCTCGCCGCCGGGCTGCCCGGGCTGCGCGAGGTGCTGCACGTGCCGGTCCTCGGCCTCGACGCGCCGGGGACGGCGTGGGCCGACGTCCTCGCCGGCCCGGCGACGCCGGCGGAGGAGTTCACCTGCGCGCAGGTGCCCTTCGACCACCCGCTGTGGGTGCTGTTCTCCTCCGGCACCACCGGCCTGCCCAAGCCGCTGGTGCACGGGCACGGCGGGATCCTCCTCGAGCAGCTCAAGTCCCAGGCCCTGCACATGGACCTGCGCGCCGGCGACCGCGCGTTCTTCCACACCACCACCGGCTGGATGATGTGGAACTTCCTGGTCACCACCCTGGCCTCCGGCGTCGTCCCGGTCCTCTACGACGGCCACCCGACCCACCCGGAGGTCGACGTCCTGTGGCGGATCGCCCAGGACAGCCGGGCCCGCCTCTTCGGGGCCGGCCCGGCGCACGTCGAGCTCATGCAGAAGGCCGGCGTCGTGCCGCGGGAGCGCTTCGACCTCTCCGCGCTCGAGGTGGTCATGCCGGCCGGCTCCCCGGTGGCCCCGGCGATCACCGCCTGGTTCTACTCCGACGTGAAGGACGACCTGTGGGTGGCCACCGGCAGCGGCGGCACCGACATCTGCACCGGCCTGGTCGGCGGCGTGCCGACCCGCCCGGTGCGGGCCGGGGAGATCCAGGGCCGCTGCCTGGGGGTGGCCGCCGAGGCCTGGGACGACGACGGGCGGCCGGTCGTGGGCCGGGTCGGCGAGCTGGTGGTCACCGCGCCGATGCCGTCGATGCCGCTGTTCCTCTGGGGCGACGGGGACGGCTCCCGGTACCGGGAGAGCTACTTCGGGACCTTCCCCGGCGTGTGGCGGCACGGGGACTTCCTGGAGGTGGACGAGCGGGGCGGGTGCTTCGTGCGGGGCCGGTCCGACGCCGTCCTCAACCGGCACGGGGTGCGGATCGGCACCGCGGAGGTCTACCGCGTCGTCGAGGACGAGCCCGCCGTCGTCAGCTCGCTCGTCGTCCACCTCGACCTGCCCGGCGGGAGGAGCCACATGCCGCTGTTCGTGGCCCTCGCGCCGGGGGCCGAGCTCGACGAGGAGCTCGAGGCGCGGTTGCGCCGGCGGCTGCGCGAGGAGAACAGCCCCCGGCACGTGCCCGACCGCGTCGTCGCCGTCCGCACCATCCCGCTGACCCGCAGCGGCAAGAAGATGGAGGTCCCGGTGCGCCGGGTGCTGCTCGGCGCCGACCCCGCCGAGGTGGCCGACCCCTCCGCGATGGCCGACCCGGACGCCCTCGCCGACTTCGCCGCCTACGCCCGCACCCTCCAGGACTGAGCCCACCGACAGGAGCCCGACCATGGCCGAGCGTTCGTTCCCGCTGCCGTCCCGGATCGAGCCGGTTCCCGGCGCCGAGGGGTGGGAGCAGATGTACCCCTACTTCAGCCGGTTCCAGCCCGAGGACGACCAGCGGTTCTGGTTCTACAACTCGATGCACTTCCCGGAGGTCGTGCCGGCCTTCGACGGGATCACCTCCGAGATCCCCTACACCGCGATCGGCGCGAACACCGCGCGGCTGTTCCCCCTGCCGACCTCGATGGGCATCGAGTACCGGATCCTGCACGGGCGGGTCTACATCACCGCCAACCCCGTCCTCGACGAGGCCGAGCAGGGCCGGCGGCTGCCGCACTTCCAGGAGCGCGCCGGCCACTACTACGCGAACTGGGACCGGCTCTACGGCGAGTGGCAGCAGCGGATCGAGGCGCTGATCGCCGACATCGAGGCCGTCGAGGTGCCGCAGCTCGGCGAGCTCGACGACCTGGCGGTGGTCATGGAGGCCCGCGGCGTGGCGTCCAACCACTTCCTCCGGGAGAACTTCCACCGCTGCATCGACCTGTACTCGCGGATGTGGCACCACCACACCGAGTTCCTCATGCTCGGCTACGGCGCCTACGTCGTCTTCTTCGAGTTCTGCCGCAACGCCTTCCCGGAGATCGGCGACCAGACGGTGGCCCGGATGGTCGCCGGCATGGACGTCACCATGTACCGGCCCGACGACGAGCTGAAGAAGCTGGCCGCGCTCGCCGTCGAGCTCGACCTCGCCGACCTGTTCGTCGAGGGCGCCGAGCCGCCGAAGGTGCTGGCCGCCCTCGCCGAGCGCGGTGACCCCGGCGCCCGCTGGCTGGCCGCGTTCGAGCGGTCCAAGGACCCGTGGTTCCACGTCTCCACCGGCGACGGCTTCTACCACCACCACCTGTCGTGGGCCGACGACCTGACCGTGCCGTTCGCGGCGCTGCCCCGCTACGTCGAGCAGGTCCGGGCCGGCGCCGACCTCACCCGGCCCACCGAGCGGCTGGCCGAGGAGCGCGAGCGCATCGCCGGCGAGTACCGCGCGCTGCTCGGCAGCGACGAGGAGAGGGCCGCCTTCGACCAGATGCTCGGCCTGTGCCGGATGGTGTTCCCCTACATCGAGTCGCACAAGTTCTACTGCGAGCACTGGTTCACCACCCGGTTCTTCCAGAAGATCCGCGCCTTCGGCCGGCTGCTGGCCGACCGCGGCGTGCTCGCCGAGGCCGACGACGTCTTCCACCTGCGGCACGTCGAGGTGGAGGACGCCCTCGCCGACGTCCAGCTGGCCTGGGCGTCGGGCGGCACCGAGCTCGGTGCCCGGCACTGGCAGCCGGTCGTCGCCGAGCGCAAGCGGATCCTGGCGGCGCTCGCCGGGTGGTCACCGCCCCCCGCTCTGGGCCCGGTGCCCGAGGCGCTCAACGACCCCGCCGTGAAGATGCTCTGGGGCATCACCGACGAGACCATCCAGACCTGGCTCGGGGACGAGGAGCTCGACGAGGACGTCGTCCGCGGCTACGCCGCCTCGCCGGGCGTGGTCGAGGGCGTCGCGCGGGTGCTCTCCGGCGTCAACGAGATCGGGCGGATCCGCGAGGGCGAGATCCTCGTCTGCCCGGTCACCGCACCGAGCTGGGGCCCGGTCTTCGGCAAGATCGCCGCCGCGGTCTCCGACATCGGCGGCACGATGTCGCACGCCGCGATCGTCGCCCGCGAGTACGGCATGCCCGCGGTCGTGGGCACCGGTCGGGCCACCTCCCGGATCCGGACCGGCGACCGGGTCCGCGTCGACGGCGACCGCGGCGTCGTCACCGTCCTGCGCTGACCGGTGGGGACCGTGATGACCACGACCGCACCGGTGCTGCACGTCCGCGACGTGGGCCGCGACGACGTCCCGCGCGTCGGCGGCAAGGGCGCGAGCCTCGGCGAGCTGCTGCGCGCGGGGATCCGCGTGCCCACCGGGTTCGCGGTGACCACCGCGGCGTTCGCCCGGGCGGTCGGGCACCTCGCCCTCGACGGCGAGCCGGTCGCCGCCCGCGTGGCCGCGCTCGACCCGGCCGACGCCGAGGGCGTGGCGGCGGCGACCGCGCGGGTCCGGGACGTGGTGGCGTCCGCTCCGCTGCCGGCCGACCTCGCCGACGCGATCGCCGCCGGCTACGCGGCGCTGTGCGACGAGTGCGGGCACCCCGACCTGCCCGTCGCGGTCCGCTCCAGCGCGACCGGCGAGGACAGCGCCGAGGACAGCTTCGCCGGCCTGCAGGACACCTACCTGTGGGTGCGCGGCGGGGACGCGGTGGTGGCCTCCGTGCGCCGCTGCTGGGCCAGCCTCTACAGCGCGGAGTCGGTGACCTACCGGCGCCGCCGCGGCATCCCGGAGACCGACCTGCGCATGGCCGTGGTGGTGCAGCGGATGGTCGACGCCCGCAGCTCCGGGGTGATGTTCACCCGCAGCCCGGTCAGCGGGGACCGCTCGGTGGTGGCCATCGACGCGAGCTGGGGGCTCGGCTCGGCCGTGGTCGGCGGCGACGTCACCCCGGACTCGTTCGTCGTCAGCAAGGTGACCGGCGAGATCACCCGGCGCACCGTCGCCACGAAGACCCGCTGGCACCGCCCGGACCCCTCGGGCAGCGGGGTGGTGGAGGCCGACGTCCCGGAGGAGCTGCGGGACCGCCCGTCGGTCTCCGACGCGGAGATCGCCGAGCTCGTGGCCACCGCCCGCCGGGTGGAGGAGCACTACGGCTGCCCGCAGGACGTCGAGTGGGCGGTGGCCGAGTCCGACGGCGCGGTGCACCTGCTGCAGAGCCGGCCCGAGACGACGTGGGCCGAGCGGGACGCCCAGCGGACCGCGGCCCCGGTCGCGGTCCCCTCCGAGCGGGCCTTCGACCACGTCTTCGCGCTGTTCGGCGGCAAGCAGCCGCCGGCGAGGGGGTGAGCGCGGGTGCAGCTGAGCCCGGACGACGTCCGCGACGTCCTGCGGGTGCTCGACTCCAGCGGCCTGGACGAGATGCACCTGGAGCTGGCCGACCTGACCCTCACCGTCCGCCGCGAGGGCGCGAGCGGGTGGACCGTCGAGCAGCGGGTGCACCGCGAGCCGGTGCTGGTCGAGGACGGCCGGGAGGGGGCCCCGGAGGGCGACCGCGGCCCCGGCGCCCCGCCGGCCGACGTCCCCGAGGGGCTGGTCGCGGTGCGCCCCCCGTTGCTCGGCACCTTCTACCGGGCCCCGCAGCCGGGGGCGCCGCCCTTCCTGGACGCCGGTGACCCGGTGGAGGAGGACACGGTCGTCGGCATCGTGGAGACCATGAAGATGATGACGCCGGTGCACGCGGGCGTCCGGGGCACGGCCGTCGAGTTCCGCACGGGCGACGGCGAGTTCGCGGCGGAGGACGCCGTCCTGCTGCTGGTGCGCCCGGCCGGGGACGGGGCGACGGGTGGCTAGCGGTCGGCGGATCCGCCGCCTGCTGGTCGCCAACCGCGGGGAGATCGCCGCGCGGGTCGTGCGCACCTGCACGCGGCTGGGCGTCGAGTCGGTGCTCGCCGCCTCCGACGCCGACCTGCGCTCCCTGCCCGCGCGGCTCGCCGACCGGGTGGTCCGGCTCGGCCCGGCCGCGCCGTCGGCGAGCTACCTCGACCCGGCCGCCGTGGTGCGGGCCGCGGTCGCGGTGGGCGCCGACGCGGTGCACCCCGGTTACGGCTTCCTGTCGGAGAACCCGGCGCTGGCCCGCGCCTGCGCCGACGCCGGCGTGGTCTTCGTCGGGCCGGACCCGGGGGTGCTGGCGGCGGTCGGCGACAAGCTCAGCGCCCGGGCGCACGCGGTGGCCGCCGGGCTGCCGGTCGTGCCGGGCGGCGAGGCCACCGACCTGGCCGGCGCCCGGGCGGTGGCCGCCGAGGTCGGGTACCCGCTGCTGGTGAAGGCGGTCGGCGGGGGCGGTGGGCGCGGCATGAAGCTGGTGCGCGACCCGGCCGATCTCGCGCACGTGCTCGACCTGGCCGTCTCGGAGGCCGCGGCCGCGTTCGGCGACCCGCGGGTCTACCTGGAGCGGTTCGTCGCCTCCGGCCGGCACGTCGAGGTGCAGGTCCTCGGTGACGGCACCGACGCCGTCGCCCTCGGCGACCGCGACTGCTCGGTGCAGCGCCGCTACCAGAAGCTGCTCGAGGAGGCGCCCGCGCCGCTGCTGCCGGCCCGGCTGCGGCGGGACATGGCCGAGGCCGCGCTGGCCCTGGCCCGGCACCTCGGCTACCGCGGGCTGGGCACCGTGGAGCTGCTGGTGGACCGCGAGCGCGGCACCTTCTCCTTCCTGGAGATGAACGCCCGCATCCAGGTGGAGCACCCGGTCACCGAGCTGGTCACCGGCCTGGACCTGGTCGCCGAGCAGCTCGCCGTGGCCGAGGGCCTGCCGCTGCGGCTGCGGCAGGAGGACGTCGTCCTCACCGGGCACGCGGTCGAGTGCCGGATCAACGCCGAGGACTGGGCGCACGACTTCCGGCCGTCGCCCGGGCAGGTCCGGCGGGTGGTCCTGCCGGCCGGCGACGGCATCCGCGTGGACACCGCCGTGCAGGGCGGCTCGGTGGTGCCGCCGTTCTACGACTCGCTGCTGGCCAAGCTGGTCGTCCACGGCACCGACCGGGCCGACGCGCTGGCCCGGGCACGTGCGGCGCTGCGCCTGCTGCGGATCGAGGGGCCGGCCACGACCGTGCCCCTGCACGAGGCGCTGCTGGCCGACCCGGAGTTCCGCGCCGGCGGCGTGGACACGACCTTCTTCGAGCGGTTCCTGGGGGCCGCGGGGCCGCGACCGGTGGGGGTGCGCTGATGGCCGACGTCGGGCTGGCCGACGTCTCGATCCGCGACGGCAACCAGAGCCTGTGGGGCGCCACCGGCCTGCGCACCGGGCACGTGCTGCAGGTCGCGCCCCTGCTGGAGCGGGTCGGGTTCCGGGCGCTGGACTACTGCTCGTCGACCTGGATGGGGGTCGCCGTCCGGACCCACCGCGAGGACCCGTGGGAGCGCATCCGGCGGACCCGCGCGCTGGTGCCGAGGACGAGGCTGCAGTTCATCGGCACCGGCTTCCGGTTCATCTCCTGGGAGCGGTCCCACCCGGACACCATGCAGCTGGTCTACGACCGGCTGGTGGTCAACGGCATCGACCGGGTGGTCGTGCTCGACCCGATGCACGACATGGACGCCGCCCGCACGACGGCGGCGATGCTCAAGAAGGCCGGCGTCGAGGAGGTGATCGGCGCGCTGACCTTCACCGTCAGCGCGGTGCACGACGACGCGTTCTACGCCGACCTGGCCGGGCAGATGGCCGGGTGGCCGCACTTCGACCGGGTCTACGTCAAGGACCCGGCCGGCATCCTCACCGCCGAGCGCGCGCGGACGCTGCTGCCCGCGATCCGGGCAGCGCTCGGGACGACGCCGCTGGAGCTGCACTCCCACGCCACCATCGGGCTGTCCCCGCTCACCTACTCGATCGCGCCGGACCTGGGCGTCGAGGTGGTGCAGACCGGCTGCGGGCCGCTGGGCAACGGGTCGTCGCTGCCGGAGGTGCGGCGCACGGTCGCCAACCTCCGCGAGATGGGGCACACCGTCGACGTCGACGACCGGGCGCTCGACCTGGTCTGCGGCTTCTTCGACCGGCTGGCCGCCGCCGAGGAGCTCCCGGTGGGCACGCCGCAGGACTTCGACGCGGCCTTCTTCCACCACCAGATCGCCGGCGGCGTGATGACGACGACCCGCCGGCAGCTGCGCGAGATCGGCATGGAGGACCGGTTCGAGGCGCTGGTCGAGGAGGTCGGCCGGGTCCGCGCCGAGCTCGGCCACCCGATCATGGTCACGCCGTTCCCGCAGATGGTGGTCTCCCAGGCGCTGTTCAACGTGCTCGGCGAGCGCTACGCCACCGTGCCCGACCAGGTGGTCCGCTACGTGCTGGGCAGCTTCGGCCGGCCCACCGGCCCCGTCGACCCGGACGTGCGGGACCGCATCCTCGACCGCCCCCGGGCCCGGGAGCTGGCGGCCGAGCCGCCACCGGCGCCGCCGGAGGAGCTGCGCCGCCGGTTCCCCCGGGGGATCAGCGACGAGGAGCTGCTGCTGCGGGCGCACATGCCGGGCGAGCAGGTGGACGCGATGCTGGCCGCCGGCCCCGCGCCGCGGTCCGCCGACCCCGGGCTGGCGCCGGTGCTGTCGCTGCTGGCCGAGCTGGGCTCGCGGCGGTCGGTGCACGACCTCGCGGTCGCCAAGCCCGGCTTCCGGCTCGCCGTCCGCCGCTCAGGAGGGGGCACCGGTGGCTGACCCGCGGGTCGCCGACCGGTTGCGGCGGGCCGGCGGCGTCGTGCTCGACATGGACGGCACGCTGGTGCTCGGCGACCGGGAGAACCGCGGGCTGGCTCCGCTGCCCGGCGCGGGGGAGCTGTTCGCGGCCCTCGCCGAGCGCGGCCTGCCGTTCCGGGTCTTCACCAACGGCACGGTGAAGACCCCCGCGCAGTGCGCCGACGCGCTGCAGCGGGCCGGCCTGCCCGTCCCCGCCGAGGCGGTGCTGACCCCGGCGAGCTCAGCGGTCGACGTGTTCCGCCGGCGGGGGCACCGGCGGGTCGTGGTGCTCGGCGGCAAGGGCCTCACCGAGCCGCTGGAGGCCGCCGGCATCGAGACCCTGCCACCGCTGCGCGGCACCCGCGCCGACGCGGTGATGGCCGGCTGGTACCGGCAGGAGCTCACCTTCGACGCCCTCGAGGCCGCGGTGGGGACGGTGGTGGGCGGCGCCCGCTACTACAGCGCCTCGCAGTCGCCGTACTTCGCCACCTCGGAGGGCCGCACCCTCGGGTCCTCCCGCGTGATCAGCGCCGTGGTCCGCGACCTCACCGGCGCCCGGGTGGAGGTGGTCGGCAAGCCGTCGCTGCAGGCGCTGCGGACCGCCGCCCGCTCGCTCGGGGTGGCCCCCGCCGACCTGGTCGTGGTGGGGGACGACCCGGAGCTGGAGGTGCCGATGGCGCACCGCGGTGGGGCGCTCGCCGTCGCCGTCCACACCGGCATCGGGCACGCGGGCTCGTTCACCGATCTTCCGGTCGAGGTCCGCCCGCACCTGGACCTGCCCGACGTCGGCGCGCTGGCCGAGCTGCTGCGGGGCTGACCGCGCCCGCCGCGGCCGGCGCTCGGCACCGCCCCCCGGACGGGTGAGCCGCGCCCCTCCGGGCTCGCGCCCCGGGGCCGGCGTGCCGAGGACCTCTGCGTGGACCTGATGCGACTGCACCAGCGCCTGGCCGCGCTGCTCCCCGAGGGCCGGCTGCTGCCGGACGCGGTCTGGCACCGCCGGCACCGCGTGCTGCTCCGGATCGCCGGCGCGCAGGCGGTGCTGATGGGCCCGCTCGCGCTCGCGCTCGGCGAGTCGCTCCCGGTGGCCGCCGGCGTCCTGGTCGCGGTGGGCTACCCGCTGGCCTTCGCGGCCCTGCCCGGCGCCGGGCGCCGGCTGCGGTCGGGCGCGACCACGGTCAGCCTGCTCGCCGCCTCGGTCGCGCTGGTGTACCTGCTCGACGGGCTCACCGAGGCGCACTTCCACTTCTTCGTCGTCATCGGCCTGGTGGCGCTGTACCAGAGCTGGGCGCCGTTCGGCATCGCGCTGCTGGTCGTCGTCCTGCACCACGGCGTCCTCGGCATGCTGTGGCCGCACACCGTCTTCGGGCACGCGGCGGCGCACCACGACCCGTGGGTCTGGGCCGGCATCCACGCCGCCTTCGTCCTGGCCGCCAGCCTGGCCCACCTGGCCTCGTGGCGGCTCAACGAGCAGCAGGGGCTGCGCGACCCGCTGACCGGGCTGGCCAACCGGACCCTGCTGGTGGAGACCGCCGACCGGCTGCTGCAGCGGCGGTCCGGGCCGGTGAGCGTGCTCTTCGTCGACCTCGACGACTTCAAGGACGTCAACGACTCCCGCGGGCACGCCGCCGGTGACCAGCTGCTGCTGACCGTGGCCGACCGGCTGCGCTCCTGCGTCCGCGCCGGCGACGAGGTCGCCCGGCTCGGCGGTGACGAGTTCGCCGTCGTCGTCGACGGCGGCCCCGACACCGCCGTCACGATCGGCGAACGGGTGCTGCGGGCGGTGGCCGAGCCGCTGCCGGTGGGCGGCCGGCCGCTGGTGATCGGGCTGAGCATCGGCGTGGCCGACAGCACCACCGCCGCCGACCGACGCGCCGGGACCCTGCTGCACAACGCCGACCTGGCCATGTACCGGGCCAAGGGCCTCGGGAAGAACCGGCTGGTCCGCTACACCGAGGGCATGGCGCAGGCCGCCGAGGACCGGGCCACGCTCGGTGCCGACCTCGCCGTCGCCACCCGGGCCGGCCAGCTCGAGGTCTACTACCAGCCGACGGTCGAGCTGGCCGCCGGCCGCACCACCGGCTACGAGGCCCTGGTCCGCTGGCGCCACCCGCGGCGCGGGCTGGTCCCGCCGGCGGAGTTCGTGCCGCTGGCCGAGGAGAGCGGGCATATCGTCGAGATCGGCCGCTGGGTCCTGGACCGGGCGGTCCGCCAGGCGGCCGCGTGGTCGGCCGGCTCGGGGCAGCCGCTCGGCATCGCGGTGAACCTCTCCCCGCGGCAGCTGACCGACGACGACATCGTGCGCCGCGTCGCCGACGTGCTGGCCGACACCGGGCTGCCCGCCGGGCAGCTGACCCTCGAGGTCACCGAGGGGGTCCTGGTCCGCGACGTCGACACGGTGATCGACCAGCTGCACGCGCTGCGGGCGCTCGGCGTGCGGATCGCCATCGACGACTTCGGCACCGGCTACTCGAGCCTGTCCTACCTGCGCCGGCTGCCGGCCGACATCGTCAAGATCGACCGCAGCTTCGTGCAGGACCTGCGGCCGGGGGGACCGTCGACCACCCTGGTCTCCTCGATCATCGAGCTGGCCCGCAGCCTGCACCTCGAGGTCGTCGCGGAGGGCGTCGAGACCGAGGTGCAGCGGGCGGTGCTCGACGACCTGACCTGCTCGCACGCCCAGGGCTACCTGTTCGGCCGGCCGCAGCCGGCCGACGCCCACCGCCGCGGCGACGAGCACGCCGCCCCGCCGGTCCCCGCCGGGGCCTGACCGCGCCGTACCGGGACCGGCCGCAGACCTGCGTGAAGTGCGCAGGTTTTCCCTCGGTAGCGCTTGCACTGCGCAGGTGTGTCGCGCACCATAGCCGGGGCGTCCCCCGACGGCGGGGGACGACGAGGAGGTACCCGCGTGGACGTGAAACTGCTCCTGGCCCTGCTGCTCGGCATCGCGACGATCGTCGTCCTGGTCCTCCGCACCCGGCTCGACGCCTTCGTGGCGCTGCTCGTCGCGGCCCTGGTGACCGGCTTCGTGGCCGGCTCGCCGGCGGGGGAGACGATCACCTCGATCACCACCGGCTTCGGCAACACGCTGGCCTCGATCGGCATCGTGATCGGCCTGGGTGTGGCCATCGGCAAGGTGCTCGAGGTCTCCGGTGCCGCCGACGCGCTGGCCCGCACCTTCGTCCGGGCGCTGGGCCGGGGGCGCGAGCACTGGGCGATGGCGGGCACGGGCGCGGTCGTGTCGATCCCCGTGTTCTGCGACTCCGGCTACGTGATCATGAACCCGCTGGCGCGGTCGATCGCCCGCCGGCTGCGGGGCCGCTACGTCACCCTCGCCCTCGCGCTGGGCTGCGGGATGACGCTCACGCACCACCTCGTGCCGCCGACCCCCGGCCCGCTGGGCGTGGCCGGCATCCTCGGCGCCGACCTGGGCGCGCTCATCCTCGCCGGGCTGGTCTTCACCGTGCTGCTCGTGCCGGTGGTCATCGGCTACGCGAGCTGGATCGGGCCCAGGCTCGAGCCCGAGGTGGACGAGACGGTGCGCGAGGCCGTGTACGCCGGCAGCCGCGCCCCCTCGCCGACCACCGGGGCGTCCTCGGGCGGCGGGGCCGCGCTCACCGAGACCGGCGGGCCGACCAGCCCGCCCGCCGGCGGCGAGCCGCCGTCCGACGAGCCGCTCAGCCACCAGCTCGGCGAGGCCCCCGAGGGCGAGCAGCCGCACCGGGTCGGCTTCGGGCTGGCCGCCCTGCCGCTGCTCGTGCCCCTGCTCCTCATCGTGCTCAACACGGTCGCCACGGCGATCGACCGCAACGCCCAGGGGGTCCTGGACCCGAACGCCGACTACACCCCGTCGGCCTGGGCCGCGGTCCTGGCCTTCGTCGGCAACCCGGTCGTCGCCCTCATCGTCGGCATCGTCCTGGCCGTCTACCTGCTGCTGCCGCGCTGGACGCCGCGCAAGCGGGTGCACGGCTGGCTGGCCGACGCGGCCGCCTCCGCCGGGCTGATCATCCTCATCACCGGTGCCGGCGGTGCGCTCGGCCAGGTGCTGCGCGACTCCGGTGTCGGGGACGCGCTCGCCGAGGCGATCGCGGACCTCTCGCTGCCGGCGGTCCTCATCCCGTTCGTCGTCGCCTCGCTGGTGCGCGTGGCCCAGGGCTCGGGCACGGTCGCGATGATCACCGCGGCCTCGGTCACCGCGCCGCTGGTCGCCACCATCGGGCTGTCCCCGCTGCTGGCCGCCCTCGCCTGCTGCGCCGGCTCCATGGTCTTCAGCTACTTCAACGACTCCTACTTCTGGGTCGTCACCCGCTTCACCGGGCTCGACGGCACCGCCGCCCTGCGCGGCTGGTCGGGCATCACGACGGCGGTCTGGGCGGCCTCGCTGCCCCTGCTGCTCGTCGCGAGCCTGTTCCTCTGAGGCCGCGCCCGTGGCCTCCGTGCTCGTGGTCGCCGACGACCTCACCGGCGCCAACGCCGCCGCGGCCGGCTTCGCCTCGGCCGGGCTGCGCGCGGTGACGGCCAGCGCGGCCGAGCGCGGGGACGTCGTCACCGAGATGGTGTCCCGCTTCGACGTCGTCGTGGCCACCACCGACAGCCGGCACGCCGACCCGCGCACCGCCCAGCAGCGGGCCCGCGAGGTCGTGCGGGCCGGCTGGCCGGTGCGGCTGGTGTGCAACCGCATCGACACCACGCTGCGCGGCAACGTCGGCGCCACCACCGCGGCGGTGCTCGAGGAGGTGGCCGGGCTGACCGGCGCGCGGGCGGTGGCGCTGTGCGCGCCGGCGCACCCGGCCGCCGGCCGGCACACCATCGGCGGCCACCAGCTGCTCGGCGGGCGGCGGCTCGAGGAGACCGAGGTGGCCCGCGACGCCCGGACCCCGATGCGCACCTCCGACGTGGTCGGGATCATCCGCCAGCAGGCCGCCCTGGCCGCGCGGGTGCTCGACATGGCCGCGGTCACCGGCCCGCGCGACGAGCTGGTCGCCGCCGTCCGCGCGGCGCTGGACGGCGGCGCGGAGCTGGTCGTCGCCGACGCCACCACCGCCGAGCACCTCGACCGCGTCGCCGAGGCCGCGGTCGCCGCCGCCGAGGGCACGGGCGTCGTGTGGGTCACCAGCGACCCCGGGCCCGCGTCGGTGGCCATGGCCCGCGCCCTCGGCCTGGACGGCGCCGCTCGCGGGGCGCCGCTGCTCGTGGTCTCCGGCTCTGCGACCGTGCTGACCCGCCGGCAGCTGCGCCAGCTGGCCGGCGAGCGCGGTGCCCACCTGCACCGGGTGCCCACGCCGGCCGGCGGCATCGTGCCCGACGTCGACGCCACCACCGCGCTCCTCGACGAGCTGCTCACCGCGGCCGGGCAGGACGACGTCGTCGTCCTGGCCACCGCGCTCGAGGACGCCGACGTCCGGGGCGCCGCGCCCGCGGACGCCGACCGCATCCCCCGGGAGCTGGCGCGGGCCGTGCGGCGCAACCTGGAGACGCACGCCGTCGAGGGCCTGTTCACCACCGGCGGCGACGTCACGGCCGCGGTGCTGGCCGAGCTCGGCTCGCACGGCCTGGAGATCGCCGAGGAGGTCGTGCCGCTCGCCGTCGCCGGCAGCGTGGTCGGCGGCCCCTGGGACGGGTTGCAGGTGGTCACCAAGGGCGGGTTGGTCGGCGACGCGGGTACCACCGTGGCGTGCGTCGACCACCTGCGCCGCACGGTCGAGCTCAACCGCCGGCACGTGACGTCGGCCGAGTCCCGCACCCCGTACTGACAGGAGCAACGACATGACCCGACACGTCCTCGCCGTCACCTTGGGTGACCCGGTCGGCATCGGCCCGGAGATCACCGCCGCCACGCTGGCCCGGACCGCGGGCGCCGCCGACCACCACGGCGTCGCGGTCGGCGACCCCGCCGCCCTGCGCCGCGGCGCCCGGGCCATGGGCCTCGACGTCGAGGTGCGCACCGTGGCCGGCTTCGACACCGAGCCGGTCGACGGCGTCATCGACGTCGTCGACACCGGCGTCCTCGGCGACGACGTCCCGGAGTGGGGGGAGGTCGACGAGCGGGCCGGCCGCGCCGCCGTCGCCGCGATCGAGCTGGCCACCCGGGCCGCGCTCGACGGCCAGGTGGCCGGCGTGGTCACCAGCCCGATCAACAAGGAGGCGATCTGGGCGGCCGGGTCGAAGCACCTGGGCCACACCGAGATGCTCGGCGAGCTCACCGGCGTCACCCAGCAGGACACGATGTTCGTCGTCCGCAACACCGCGCAGGAGGGCCACCACCTGCGGATCTTCTTCACCACCCGGCACGTCGCGCTCCGCACGGCCATCGAGCAGATCACCGCGGAGCGGGTGGAGGGGGCGATCCACCGGGCGCACACCGCGCTGCAGGTCTTCGGGGTGGAGCACCCCCGCCTGGCCGTGGCCGCGCTCAACCCGCACGGCGGGGAGAACGGCAACTTCGGGGACGAGGAGATCGTGCACATCGGCCCGGCCTGCGAGGCGGCGCGCGGGAAGGGGCTCGACGTGCGCGGGCCGATCCCGGCCGACTCGGTGTTCCACCAGGGGCTGGTGGGCCGCTACGACGGCGTGCTGTCGCACTTCCACGACCAGGGGCACATCCCGGCCAAGACGTTCGACTTCGACGGGACCATCTCGGTGACGGTCGGGCTGCCGATCCTGCGCACCTCGGTCGACCACGGCACCGCCTTCGACATCGCCGGCACCGGCAGGGCCGGCGCCGGCACGATGCTGTCGGCCTACCTCGCCGCCGTCGACTACGCGCCGTTCGCCGACACCATCCGCAAGGCGTACGCGCCCTGAGCCCCCCCGAGGGCACCGGCGCCCGGCGGGCCACCCAGCAGCGCCACGCCGAGCTGCTGGAGCTGCTGCGCACCGGCGTCGACGGCGTCGAGGCCCTGGCCGAGCGGGTCGGGGTGTCGCCGTCGACGGTGCGCCGCGACCTCGCCCGGCTGCAGCGCGAGGGCCGGATCGCCCGGACCTACGGCGGTGCGCTGGTCCGCGACGACGTCCTCCACGAGCGGTCCTTCGGCGAGAGCGCGCGGCTGCACGCGCAGGCCAAGCGGGCCGTCGCGGCGGCCGCCGCCGGGCTCGTGCCGCCCGGGGGGACGGTCTTCCTGGACGCCGGGACCACCTGCCTCGCGCTGGCCCGGGTGCTCGCCGGCGCCGGCCCGCTCACCGTGGTGACCCGCGGGCTGGAGGCGGCGCTGCTGCTGTCCCGCTCCGCCGACCTGCGCGTCGTCGTGGTGGGCGGGCAGGTGCAGCCGCTCAGCCACGGCCTGATCGGCCCGCTGGCCGCGGTCGCGCTGGACCGGCTGGCCTTCGACGTGGCCTTCCTCGGCGCGGACACCGTCGACCCCGAGCGGGGGCTGGGGGAGCCCACGGTGGAGGAGACCTGGGTCAAGGAGGTGGCCGCCGGCCGGGCGCGCCGGGTGGTGCTGCTGGCGGACTCCTCGAAGTTCACCGCCGGGGCGGCCCCGGCCTACCTCGGCATCGGGCCGGACTGGACGGTGGTCACCGACGCCGGCATCCCCCCGGCCACCGCGGCGGCCTTCGACCGGCGCGGGGTCAGCGTGCGGGTCGCGCCGTGAGGTGCTGCCCGAGCAGCTCGGCGCCCAGCCGCTCCAGCAGCGGCGCGGCCCCGGCCATGCTGCGCGCCGGGTCGGGCTCGAGGTCGGCCAGCGCGTAGGCGGCCGCGAAGCCGGCCGCGCGCAGCTGCGCGTCGTCGAGCGCCCGGACGCCGCAGACCGCGACCACCGTCGCGCCGGCCTCCCGCGCGACGCGGGCCACCCCCACCGGCGCCTTGCCGCGCAGCGACTGCTCGTCCAGCGACCCCTCCCCGGTCACCACCAGGTCGGCGCCGCGGACGTGGCCGGGGAAGTCGAGCAGGTCCAGCAGCAGGCCGATGCCCGGTCGCAGCGCCGCCCCGAGGACGGCGAGGGCGGCGAAGCCCACCCCGCCGGCGGCGCCCGCCCCGGGCTCCCCGCGCAGGTCCCGGCCCGTGGCGGCGGCCACGACGTCGGCGAAGCGGCCCAGGCACCGGTCGAGCAGCGCGACGTCGTCGGGGCCGGCGCCCTTCTGCGGGCCGTAGACCGCGGCCGCGCCCTCCGGCCCGGTGAGCGGGTTGTCGACGTCGCAGGCGACCAGCACCTCGGCCCCGGCCAGCGCCGGGTGCCGCCCGGCGAGGTCGACCCGCGCCAGCCGCTCCAGCGCCGCCCCGCCCGGGCCGAGCTCGACCCCGTCGGCGTCGAGCAGCCGCACGCCGAGCGCCTGCAGGAGCCCCGCCCCGCCGTCGGTGGTCGCGCTGCCGCCGATGCCGAGCACGACGCGCCGGGCGCCGGCGTCGAGGGCCGCGGCGACGAGCTCCCCGGTGCCCCGGCTGGTCGCCGTCCGCGGGGCGGCCCGGCCCCCCGGCAGCCGGGCGAGGCCCGAGACGTCGGCCATCTCCACGACCGCGGTGCCCCCCGACCGCGCCCAGGCGGTGCCGACCGGCTCCCCGGTCGGGCCGGTGGCGGTCGCCGGCACCCGGGTGAACCCCGCGGCGACCGCCGCCGCCAGCGTGCCCTCGCCGCCGTCGGCCACCGGCAGCGCGACCACCTCGGCGTCGGGGCGGGCCCGGGTCAGGCCGCGGGCCAGCGCCGCGGCGACCTCGGGGGCCGGCAGGGAGCCCTTGAACTTGTCGGGGGCGAGGAGGACGCGGGGCACCCTGCTCGTCGTCATCAGCGCGGGGTGAGGGAGAGGGTGAGCCGGCGGCGGCCCTCCTCCGACCGCGCGGTGGCCAGCCGCTCGGCCGACGGGGTGCCGTACTCCGTGGTGCGCTGCCGCGCGGGGCGGCCGATCGCGGCGGCCATCGCCTCGAGCTCGGCGATGGTCTTCAGCGAGCCGTTCTCGCTGCCGGCCATCCGGCTGATCGTCTCCTCCATCAGCGTGCCGCCGAGGTCGTTGGCCCCGCCCTGCAGGACGGTCCGGGTGCCGACGTCGCCGAGCTTCACCCACGAGGTCTGCACGTTGGCGATCCGGCCGTGCAGCAGCAGCCGGGCGACCGCGTGCACGGCGCGGTTCTCCCGCACCGTCGGCCCGGGCCGGGCCACGCCGGCGAGGTAGATCGGCGAGCTGTGGTGCACGAACGGCAGCAGCACGAACTCGGTGAACCCGCCGGTGTCGTCCTGCAGGGCGGCCAGCGTGCGCAGGTGCGCCACCCAGTGCGCGGGGGTGTCGACGTGGCCGTACATCATCGTCGAGGTCGTCGGGATGCCCACCCGGTGCGCGGTGCTGATGATCTCCACCCAGGTCGCCGCGGGCAGCTTCCCCTTGGTGAGCACCCACCGGACGTCGTCGTCGAGGATCTCCGCCGCGGTGCCCGGCACGCTGTCCAGCCCGGCCTCCTTCGCCGCGGCGAGGAACTCGGCGAACGACAGCCCGGTGCGGGCCGCCCCGTTGACGATCTCCATGGGGGAGAAGGCGTGCAGGTGGATGCCGGGCTGCCGGCGCTTCACCTCGCGGGCCAGCTCGAGGTATGCGGTGCCGGGCAGGTCGGGGTGGATGCCCCCCTGCATGCAGATCTCGGTGGCCCCGGCCGCCCACGCTTCGTCGACCCGGTCGCCGACCTGCTGCAGGGAGAGGGTGTAGGCGTCGGCGTCGGTGCGCCGCTGGGCGAAGGCGCAGAACCGGCAGCCGGTGTAGCAGACGTTGGTGAAGTTGATGTTCCGGTTGACCACGTAGGTGACGTCGTCGCCGACGGTGTCCCGGCGGACGGCGTCGGCCAGCGCGCACAGCGCCTCCAGGTCGGCCCCGTCGGCGCCCAGCAGCGCCAGGTACTGCGCGTCGGTCAGCCCGGCCGGGTCGGTCTCGGCCCGGCGCAGCGCCGCGTGCACCTCCGGGTCGCCGACGGCCAGCGCGGTCGAGGAACCGTCGCGGGCGCCCTCGGTGCGGTCGCGCAACTCGGCCCAGTCGCCGTAGACGGCGTCGAAGTCGCTGCGCCGGTCACCGGTGCGCCCGACGGTGTCGACCTCGACGTGCAGGTCGACCCGGCCGCTGGCCGTCCAGGCGTCGTCCGGCTCCTGCCACGGCAGCCCGGCGGGCAGCCGGCCCTCCACCGCCAGCCCGTCGGGGCCGGCCAGCGCCGACACGTGCGGGCGCACCCGGGGGTCCAGCCACGGCTCGGGGGCCAGCACGTACGGCGGCTGGGCGGCCAGCCGCTCGCGGAGGGTGAACCCGGCCTCGGCCGACAGCGCGGCCAGCTTGTCGATGTTCGGCCAGGGCCGCTCGGGGTTGACGTGGTCGGGGGTCAGGGGGCTGACCCCGCCCCAGTCGTCGACGCCGGCGCGCAGCAGCAGGCCGAGCTCGGTGGAGTCCGACAGGTTCGGCGGGGCCTGCACCCGGGCCTTCGGGCCCAGCAGCAGCCGGGTGACCGCGACCGCGGCGACGTACTCCTGCAGCTCCAGGTCGGCGGAGGCGGCCATCGCGGTGCGCGGTTTGGCCCGGAAGTTCTGGACGATGACCTCCTGCACGTGCCCGTGCCGGGCGTGCGCGGCGCGGATCCGCAGGACGGCGTCCACCCGCTCGGCGGCGTCCTCCCCGATGCCCAGCAGCACCCCGGTGGTGAACGGGACGGCGGAGCGGCCGGCGTCCTCCAGCACCCGCAGCCGGACGGCGGGCTCCTTGTCCGGGGAGCCGAAGTGCGGGCCGCCCCGCTGCGACCACAGCCGGGTCGCGGTCGTCTCCAGCATCATGCCCATCGACGCCGACACCGGCTTGAGCCGCTGGATCTCCTCCCAGGTCATCACCCCGGGGTTGAGGTGCGGCAGGAGGCCGGTCTCCTCGAGCACCCGGATCGCCATCGCCCGCAGGTAGCCCGGGGTGGAGTCGAAGCCGTGCGCCTCCAGCCACTCGCGGGCGACCGGCCAGCGGTCCTCGGGCCGGTCGCCGAGGGTGAACAGCGCCTCCTTGCAGCCCAGCGCGGCACCGGCCCGGGCGACGTCGAGCACCTCGTCGGGGGAGAGGAACGGCGCCTTCCCCTCCCGGCGCAGCTGCCCGGGCGTGGTGACGAACGTGCAGTAGTGGCAGCGGTCGCGGCACAGGTGGGTGAGCGGGATGAAGACCTTGCGGCTGTAGGTCACCACGCCGGGCCGGCCGGCGGAGGCCAGGCCGGCGTCGCGGACCCGGCCGGCGGCGGTGAGCAGCCGGTCCAGCGGCTCGCCCTCGCCCAGGCCGCGGGCGGCCAGCAGGGTCTCGGCCTCGGAGGCGTCCAGCGTGGCGCCGCGCTCGGCCCGGGCCAGGGCCCGGCGCAGCGCGTTCGGCTGGACGGTCGGCTGCTCGCTCATCACCTGCACGCTAGCCCCCGCGGGTGCCGGGCAGGTTCCCGCCCGGCGCCGGTGTCAGTGCAGGCCGGCGTACCGGCCGCGCAGCCGCAGCAGCGGGACGGCGTCCTCGCGCAGCGCCGGCATCCCGGTGACCTCGAGCAGCACCAGCAGGTGGTCGCCGGCGGGGACGACCCGGTGCAGCCGGCAGTCCAGCGCCGCGGGGGCGTCGGTCAGCACGATCGCGCCGCTGCCCCCGGCCCGCTCCCAGGGCACCCCCTCCAGCAGGTGGCGGGCGCTGGGCCGGCCGGCCGAGGCGAACCGGCTGGCGACGATCGCGTGCTGCGCCCCGAGCACGGTCAGCCCGCACGAGCCCACCTCGGCCAGCACCTCGGCCGGGTAGCCGTCCGCGGCCAGACCGACGGCGACCAGCGGCGGGGCGGCCGAGACGCTCATCACCGAGGAGACGGTCGTGCCGACGTCGTCGATGCCGTCGCGGACGGTCAGCAGGCACACCCCGGCGGCGTACTGGCGCAGCGCGTCGGCGTACTCGCGGGGGGAGACCGGCATGGCGGCCAGTCGACCACACCGACAGGATGACCCGGTGAGCGACGCTGACGGGAAGACCTACGACGTGGTCGTGCTGGGCGGCGGGTCGACGGGGGAGAACGTGGCCGACGCCGTCGTCCGCGGCGGGCTGACCGCGGCGCTGGTGGAGGCCGAGCTGGTCGGTGGGGAGTGCTCGTACTGGGCCTGCATGCCGAGCAAGGCGCTGCTGCGGGGCGGGGACGTGCTGGCCGCGGCCCGCGCCGTCGACGGCGCCCGGCAGGCGGTCACCGGGGACCAGGACGTCGCCGCCACGCTCGCCCGCCGCGACACCTTCACCCACGACTGGGACGACTCCCCGCAGGTGGAGTGGGTGCGCGGCGCCGGCATCGCCCTGCTGCGCGGCACCGGCCGGCTCGACGGCGAGCGCAGCGTCGTGGTCACCGCCGACGACGGCAGCACCACCCGGCTGACCGCCCGGCACGCCGTGGCGGTGTGCACCGGCTCGCAGCCGGTCCTCCCGCCGGTCGACGGGCTGGCCGACGTCGACCCCTGGGTCCCGCGGGACGCGACCAGCGCCAAGGAGCCGCCCGGCCGGCTGCTCGTGCTCGGTGGCGGCTACGTCGGCTGCGAGATGGCCACCGCCTGGTCCGACCTGGGCGCGCGGGTCACCGTGCTGCAGCGGGACGAGCAGCTGCTCGACGGCGCCGAGCCCGAGGCCGGCGAGGCGGTCGCGGCGGCCCTGCGGGCGGCCGGGGTCGACGTCCGGCTGGACGCGGAGGTCACCGCCGCGCGCCGGGAGGGCACCGAGGTGGTGCTGACCACCTCCGACGGCGAGGTCCGCGGCGACGAGGTGCTCGTGGCGGTGGGCCGGGCCGCCCGCACCGGCGACGCGGGGCTGGAGACCGTCGGCCTGACGCCGGGGGAGTACCTGGACGTCGACGACACCCTGCTCGTGCGCGGCTCCGACTGGCTCTACGGGGTGGGGGACGTCAACGGCCGCGCCCCGTTGACCCACATGGGCAAGTACGAGGCGCGGCAGGCGGGGGCGGCGATCGCCGCCCGGGCGCGGGGCGAGCAGGTGCGGCCCGACGCCTGGGCGCCGTGGGCGGCGACCGCCGACACCGCCGCCGTCCCCTCGGTGGTGTTCACCCGCCCGCAGGTGGCCTCCGTCGGGCTGACCCGGGCGGGGGCCGAGGCGGCCGGGCTGCCGCACCGCGCGGTCACCTACCCGCTGGGTGGCGTGGCCGGCGCCGCGCTGCTCGCCGACGGGTACGAGGGCACCGCGGTCGCCGTGGTGGACACCGAGCGCGAGGTGCTGCTCGGCGCCACGTTCATCGGCGCCGACGTCGCCGAGCTGCTGCACGCCGCGACGATCGCCGTGGTGGGCCGGGTGCCGATCGCCCGGCTCTGGCACGCCGTGCCGGCCTACCCGACGGTGAGCGAGATCTGGCTGCGGCTGCTGGAGGCCTGGCGGGACGGCTGACCGGCCCTCAGGTGCGGTCGAGCAGCAGCAGGCCGTAGCCCGCCAGGCTGGGAGCGTCGGTGAACCGTCCGTCGCGGACCATGGCCCGCAGCTCCGCCTCGGTCACGAACGCGGTCTCCATCCCGGCCTCGGTCACCTCCCGCGCCGTCGGCCCGGGGGTCAGCCCGGTGGCCAGCCAGACGTCGAACTCCTGGGTCGACTGCCCGGGGGCCAGGTCGAGGTGGCCCAGGTGGCGCAGCGACGCCGCCCGCAGCCCGGTCTCCTCGGCCAGCTCGGCGCGCGCCAGCTGCTCGGGCGTGCCCCCGGCCCCGGTGCTCCACGTGCCCTGGGGGAACTCCCAGGTGCGCCGGGCGACCGGGTGGCGGTACTGCTCGACCAGCCAGAAGCCGTCCCGCTCGGCCGCGATCACGAGGGCGAAGTGGGCCTTCTCGACGACGCCGTACACGCCGGTCGAGCCGTCGGCCAGCTCCACCTCGTCCTCCCGGACCCGGATCCACGGGTTCCGGTAGACCTCCCTGCTGCCCGTCGTCCGCACCCGGCCAGCCTCGGGCATCCCCGCGGCACCTGCACACCCGAAGGACCCGGGCCACCCGGGCGGGCCGGGGCTCAGGGCAGCGGGTGCGGGGCGGTAGACGCCGCGGGCAGGGTGCCGTCGACGGTCGCGGTGACCGCCATCGACTCGAACCGGGCCACCCCGCCCAGCGTGGTGAGGAACGCGGTGTCAGCGGCGTCCCGGCCCGAGCAGATCCGCACCAGCGAGTGCAGCGGGGCCAGCCGCGTGGCGTCGACGACGTGCCAGACGCCGTCGACGTCGGCCTCCACGACGGCGTGGAAGTCCATCGGGGTCCAGCCCGGGCGCGTAGACGGCGACCAGCCGGGCGGGCACCTCCAGCGCCCGCAGCAGCGTGGCGGTCAGGTGCGCGTAGTCCCGGCACACGCCCCGGCCGGCCAGCAGGGTGTCGACGGCGGTGTCGACGGGGCGGCTGGCGCCGGCGCTGTAGGTGAGCCGGTCGTGCACCCAGCCGGCGACGGCGGCGACGAGCTCCGGGCGCGGCAGGCCGCGGTCGAACTCGGCGGTGGCGAAGCCCTCCAGCTCGTCCGACGGGCAGTAGCGGCTGGGCCGCAGCGCCTCCGCCCACGCCGCCGGGGTCACCGGGCGGGGCGGGCCGTCACCGTCGACGGCCGCCGTGTAGGCCACGGTCGTCGTCCCGGCCCCCAGCCGCACCCGGTGCACCCGGGCCTCGCCGACGGCGAGCTCCTCGACGTCCAGCGGCCGCCCGTCGCACAGCACGGTCAGCTGCTCGGGCGAGCGGGGCCGCGGCGGCCACCTGCAGCAGCGCCGTCGCCGGGGCGGGGGAGGAGACGGTGAGGGTGGCGGCGACGTCGGTGCGCATGCCGACCATCGTGGCGTCGGTGCTGGTCGGGCGGGGTGTGGGCTCACTCACGCGGCACGCCCGCGGGGACGGCGGCGAGGGCGTGCTGGAGTGGGACCGTGCACGTCTCGCCGTCCCGCAGCCCCTGGCACCGCTACGTCGCCCTCGGCGACTCCTTCACCGAGGGGCTCTCCGACCCCGATCCCGACCGCGCGGGGGAGTTCCGCGGCTGGGCCGACCGGCTGGCCGGGCACCTGGCCGCCGCGGCCGGCCACGACGTCGAGTACGCCAACCTGGCCGTGCGGGGTCGGTTGCTGGGCCAGGTGCTCGAGGAGCAGGTGCCCGTCGCGCTGGACGCCCGGCCGGACCTGGTCAGCCTGGTGGCCGGCGGCAACGACCTGCTGCGCCCCGGCGCCGACCCCGACCGGCTGGCCGCGGCCCTTGAGGACGCCGTCGCCCGGTTCCGCGCCGCCGGTGCCGACGTGCTGCTGGCCACCGGCGTCGACCCGCGGGAGACGCCGATCATCCGGCGCACCCGGGGCCGGGTCGCGGTGTTCAACGCCTCGCTGTGGTCGATCGCCGCCCGCCACGGCGCGGTCGTGCTGGACCTCTGGGGCTCGCCGTGGCTCTACGACTGGCGGCTGTGGGACGGCGACCGCATCCACCTCACCGCCGAGGGTCACCGCCGCACCGCCTTGGCCGCCGCGGCGGCGCTGGGGCTGCCCGCCGAGGGGGACTGGCGCGAGCCGCTGGTCCCGCAGCCGCCCCGGGCGCTGCGGGCGGCGGTGGCCGAGGAGATCGCCTGGCTGCGCGGTTTCGTCGTGCCGTGGGTGGCCCGGCGGGTGCGCGGGCGCTCCTCCGGGGACGGCCGCGCCGCCAAGCGCCCGGTGCCGCTGGCGCTGCCGCGGGTCTGAGGGCGGTCACCGTGCGCGCGCGGCCCTGTCGACCCGGGTGACGGGGCCGGGCGCGCTGTCGGGGTCCCCGGCACCTACGTCATCGGAGTGCTGGGGCACCCAGAGACGTAGGACCCCGGGCGGGTCGGTCGCGGCGCGGGCCACCCCGCCGGTGATCAGGGCCGCGGCTGCCCGGGGGCGTCCCCGCCGTCCGCGGTGCCGTCGTCCGCGGTGCCGTCGTCGGTGGGGTCGCCGACCGGGAGCGCGTCGTCCGGCGGTCCGGCGTCCGCCCCGGGCGCCGGGTCCGCGGCCAGGACGTCCTCGACGGTGACCACACCGGGCGGCAGGGTGCCGGTCGCGTCGTCCGGGGCCCCCTCCGCGGCGGTGTCCCGGGCCGGCAGCGGTGCGGGCCGGCCGAACGCGTAGCCCTGCGCCATGACGCAGCCGTGGTCGCGCAACCACTGGGCCTGGTCGAGGTCCTCGATGCCCTCGGCGATCACCTGCAGCCCCATGCCCAGGCCCAGCTGCACCAGCCCCTGCACGAGCGCGGCGGTCGAGGGTTCGGTGACCACGTCGGCGACGAACGAGCGGTCGATCTTGACCGTGTGGATGGGCAGCCGGTGCAGCGCGGTGATCGCCGAGTAGCCGGTGCCGAAGTCGTCGAGGGCGAGGGTGACGCCGGCGTCGGTGACCTCCGAGACCGCCTGGAGGGTCGCCTCGGCGGCGAACAGCGCCGTCGACTCGGTGATCTCCAGCTCGAGCTGCTCGGGAGGCAGCCCGGTCACGGCGAGGGTGTCGGTGACCAGGTCGGCGAACCCGGGCTCGGCCAGGTGCCGCGCCGAGATGTTGACGTGCACGCGCAGCCCGGCCGGCCACCCGGCGGCGTCCGCGCAGGCCCGGCGCAGCACCCAGGCGCCGAGCCGCGAGGTGAGCCGGTTGTCCTCGGCGGCGGCCAGGAACGCGCCGGGCGGGAGCAGCCCGCGGGTGGGGTGCTGCCAGCGCAGGAGCGCCTCGTACCCCAGCAGCGTCTCGTCCGACAGCGCCACGATCGGCTGGTAGAACAGCCGCAGCTCGTCGTTCTCCAGGGCGTTGCGCAGGTCGGCCTCCAGCTGGAGCTGGTCGACCTCGCGGTCGCTGAGCACCCCGTCGTAGACCTCGATGCGGGCCCGGCGGCCGTCGGCCTTGGCCCGGGCCAGCGCGCCGTGCGCCTGGCGGAGCAGGTCGTCGGGGGCGACGTCGGAGCCCAGGGTGAGCCCGACGCTGGCCGACAGCACGATCTCGCGGTCGCCGATGAGGAACGGGTCGTCCAGCACGGTCAGCAGCCGGTCGGCCAGGGCGCGCAGCCCGTCGAGGTCCTCGACGTCCTCGGCCAGGATGAGGAACTCGTCGCCGCCGAGGCGGACGGCGGTGTCCTCGACCCGGGTGCTCCAGCGCAGCCGGTCGGCGACCTGGCTGAGCAGCTGGTCGCCGCCCTCGAGCCCGAGCGCGTCGTTGACCGCCTGGAAGCGGTCGAGGTCGAGGTGGACGAGGCCCACCTGCAGCCCGCGGCGGCGGGAGAGCGCGAGGGCGTGGTTGAGCCGGTCGTTGAGCGCCCGCCGGTTCGGCAGGCCGGTGAGCTGGTCGGTGAACGCGCGCCGGACCAGGTCCTCCTCGGCGCGGCGGCGGTCGGTGACGTCGACCAGCGAGAGGACCGCGAAGTGCGGCTGCCCGGTGCTGGTGTGCACGACCTCGTGCGACTGCAGCGCCCACAGCTCGGTGCCGTCGGCCCGCCGCAGCCGGCGCTCGCCGTCGACCCGCAGCCACGGGTCCACCGGCTCGTCGGTGCCGCCGGGCCGGTCGGGGACCGGCGCCTCGTCGGGGTGGGCGAGCAGGTCGACGTGCCGGCCGACGAGGTCCTCGGGCACCCGCCCGGTCATCGTGCACAGCGCCTCGTTGACGACCAGGAAGTGCCCGTCCGGGTCGACCAGCGCCTTCGGGATGGGCGCGGTGAGGAACAGGGCCCGGAACAGCTGGCCGCGGTCGGCGAGCAGGGTGTCGATGGCCCGCAGCCTCGAGCCGGCCGCGCCGGGGCCGCCGGCACGGGGCCGCGGGACGTCGGGAGCGCTCAGGGTCACCGACACAGGGTGGCCGATGGAACTCCGTGAGTGACGGAACCCCGTCCCCGGAGAGTCGTGGTCACTCGATCACTCCGCGTCACCAGACCAGGCCCAGATGCGCAGCCCGGCGATCTGCACGTGCCCCTCCGCGGCGGCCGCCGGCGCGACGGCGTCGGCGGTCTCGGTCTGCAACACCCAGCGCATCGGCCCGGTCGGGATCGCCCGGGGGTCGGTGGTCTCGCCGACGACGGCGCCGTCCAGCAGGAAGGCCAGCCGACCCGGTGCCCACTCGGTGACCGCCGTGCGCCAGCCGGACATCCGCCCCAGCGGCGCGCTGTGGAAGCAGAACTCCGGTGCGGCGCCGATGCACAGGCTGTGCGCGGCGAACTCGCCGTCGAGGGGGCCCTCGGGGTAGTCGACCTCACCGTCGTCCCAGACGTCGGACGCCGGCCAGAGCAGCCAGGCGATCTTGTATCCCGGCACCGGGTCGGCGCGGAAGGTCACCTCGTAGCGCCCGTGCACCTGCCCGGACCACGGGTCGCCACCGACCGGCGGGAGGAGCGCGGCCACCGTCGGCTGCCCGTCGATGCTGCGCACCCAGACGTCGGCCACCCCGCCGGCCACCGAGACCGTGGCCGCGGTGTCGTAGCGCCCGCGGCCGGTCGTGTCGGTCAGCCCGTCGTAGCGCCCCCAGCCGGGGTAGGCCCCGGCGAAACCGCCGAGCGGTGCAGGGGTGGCGAAGCGCTCGTCCAGCACGAGGACCCAGGGGCCGGTCACGGCACCCATCCTGCGGTGCGCGGGAACACCGCGCCGCCCACCGGTGCTGCCCTCCCCGGACGAGGAGAGAGGTGGACGACGTGGACGCAGAACCGAAGCGGATCGGCTTCCTGAGCTTCGGGCACTGGCAGCCGGTGCCGGGCTCGCAGGTGCGCACGGCCCGCGACGCCCTGGTGCAGAGCGTGGAGCTGGCGGTGGCCGCCGAGGAGATCGGCCTCGACGGGGCCTTCGTGCGGGTGCACCACTTCGCCCGCCAGCTCGCCTCGCCGTTCCCGCTGCTGGCCGCGATGGCGGCGCGGACCCGGCGGGTGGAGCTGGGCACCGGCGTGGTCGACATGCGCTACGAGAACCCCCTCTACATGGCCGAGGAGGCGGCGGCGACCGACCTGCTCGCCGACGGCCGGCTGCAGCTGGGCATCAGCCGGGGCTCGCCGGAGACGGCGCTGCGCGGCTCGGAGGCCTTCGGCTACGTGCCGTCGGCGGGGACGACGGACGCCGACCTCGCGCGGCAGAAGACGGAGCTGTTCCTGGCCGCGGTCTCCGGCCGGACGGTGGTCGAGGCCGACCCCGGGATGACCGGCGGGGCCTCGGGCCGGCTGGCCGTCCAGCCGCAGTCGCCGGGGCTGCGGGAGCGGATCTGGTGGGGGTCGGGCACCCGGGCGACCGCGGAGTGGACCGCCCGCCAGGGGATGAACCTGATGAGCTCCACCCTCCTGGTCGAGGACACCGGGGTGCCCTTCGACGAGCTGCAGGCCGAGCAGATCGCCCGCTACCGCGCCGCGTGGGCCGAGGCCGGCTGGGAGCGCACCCCGCGGGTGTCGGTCAGCCGCAGCGTGATCCCCGTGACGACCGATCTCGACCGGCGCTACTTCGGCGAGCGGTCGGGCGAGGACCAGGTGGGCCTGCTGGAGGGCGTGCGCGCCCGGTTCGGCAAGAGCTACGTGGGCGAGCCCGACCAGCTGGCCGAGGAGCTGGCCAAGGACGTCGCCGTCCGCGAGGCCGACACCCTCCTGCTCACCGTCCCCAACATGCTGGGCGTCGAGTACAACGCCCGGCTGCTCGAGACGGTGGCCCGGGAGGTCGCGCCGGCGATCGGGTGGGCCCGGGGCGGCTGAGGGCCCTCGCCCGGGCGGGCTGAGGCCCCTTGGCCGGGGGGCTCGCCACCGGCAGCATGTGGACCGCGCGCGGGGGACGAGCGTCCGGACGTGGTGGCCATGAGGGACTTCGCCGAGCTGCAGCAACGGCTCGAGACGGCCTGCGCGGTCGACAAGCCGGGCTCCCGGGTACCGCACGTGCTCATCGCGCTGCCGTCGTTCAGCCTGGGCGAGTCGCTGCTGTCGCACTACGTCGACCGGATCCCGGCGCTCGAGCACCGCTACCTGGTCGCCGCGCTGGTCCTGCCCCGGATCCCCGGCGCCGAACTGGTCTTCACGAGCTCGCAACCGCCCGACGACGCCGTGGTCGACCACTACCTCTCCCTCGTGCCGCCCGCCGAGCGGGCCTCGGTGCGCCGCCGGCTGCGGGTCCTCGTCGTCCCCGACCGCTCGGGCCGCTCGATCGCCGCGAAGCTGCTGGACCGCCCCGACCTGCTGGCCGGGCTCCGCGGGTGGATCGGCGACCGCCCGGCGTTCATCGAGCCCTGGAACGTCACCGCGGACGAGGTGCAGGTCGCGCGGTGGCTGGACGCGCCGATCAACGGGACCGCACCGGAGCTGTGGCCGCTCGGGTTCAAGAGCGCCGGCCGCCGGCTGCTCCGGGGCAGCGGCGTCCCGGTGCCGTTCGGCTGCGAGGACGTCCGCAGCGTCGAGGACGTCGACCGCGCGGCGGGGGAGGTGCTCCGGCGCCGCCCCGGGGCGGCCGGTGTCGTGGTGAAGCTGGACGACAGCGGCGCCGGTGACGGCAACGTGGTGCTGCGCTGCGACGGCCTGCCCGGGGCGGCCGGCCGGCTGCGCGACGCGGCCCGGCGACTGCCCGGCTGGTTCCTGGCGGCGCTGCGCTCCGGTGGCGTCGTCGAGGAGTTCGTCACCGGCGACCGGTTCGCCAGCCCCAGCGTGCAGGGCGACATCTCGCCGGACGGCAGCGTCACCGTGCTGGCCACCCACGAGCAGGTGCTCGGCGGGGACAGCGGGCAGGTCTACCTGGGCTGCACGTTCCCCGCGGACTCGGGCTACGCGGCCGAGCTGGGCCGGTACGGATCGGCGGCGGGGGAGGCACTGGCCCGGTGCGGGGCCCGCGGGCGGTACGGCGTGGACTTCGTCGCCTCCGCCACGGGCGACCGGTGGCACGTCCAGGCGCTCGAGATCAACCTCCGCAAGGGCGGCACCACCCACCCCTACGCCGTGCTGCGCAACCTGGTCCCGGGTCGCTACGACGTCGAGGGCGGGCGCTGGGTCGCCGAGGACGGCGAGATCCGGGCCTACAGCTCGACGGACAACCTCGTGGACCCGGACTGGACCGGCCTGGACCCGCGGCGGGTGGTCGACGCCGTCACCGCGGCGGGCCTGCGCTTCGACCGGGGCACCCGGACAGGCGTCGTCCTGCACATGCTCTCCGGGCTGGCGATCGACGGCCGGTGCGGGCTGACCGCCATCGCGACCTCCACGGCGGCGGCCCTGGAGATGGTGGAGCGGACCCGTGCGTGCATCGACGAGGCGGCGCGGCGGCCGGCCGGCGCCGGACGCGCGGCGGAGGGGTGACGCCGGGTTCCCGGCGCCACCCCTCCGCTGCGTGGTTCGGCGGTCAGAGGACCTCGTAGCTCACCGTGCCGGTCTCGTCGACCTCGGCGGCGACGTCGACGCTGTCGGTCGCGTCGGTGGCGTTGGTGACCGTGCAGTCCAGCGGGGCCTGGGTGGCGCCCACCAGGACGGTGCGCCCGTCGGCCTCGCAGGTGGCGACGGCCTCGACACCGGCCTGCGCGCCGATCTCGTCGGCCAGGAAGCCCTCGACGTCGGCGACCAGCGTGTAGGAGTGGTCGCTGGTGAACTCCACGTTGCCCTCGTCGTCGGTCTGCTCGACGGTGAACGACGTCTCCTGGCCGTCCAGGGTGGCGGTGCAGGTGAAGGTGTTGCCGGCGCGGGCCTCGACGTCCTCGGGGCACGTCACGTCGCTCGCCGCGAGGCCCACCCGGTCCTCGGTCAGCGCGGCGATCTGCCGCTCGGCCTCGGCGGTGTCGATGGTCGTGGCGCCGAAGAGGAAGATCGCGCCGACCACCAGGCCGCCGATGGCGACGAGGGCGCTGACGATGCCCCCGACGATCGCGCCGGTGCGCTTCTTCTTCGGAGCGGCCGGGGGCTGGCCCCAGCCGGCCGGCGGGGCGCCGAACGGGGGCGGGCCGCCGAAGCCGGCGGGCGGGCCGCCGAAGCCGGCCGGCGGGCCGCCGAAGCCGGCCGGCGGGGGCGGCGGGTAAGCAGCCGGGCCGCCGCCGTGCGGGGTGTTGATCTGCTGGGTCATGGCGTTCTCCTCGGACGGTGCTGGGGGGGCTCGGGGAGAACCGTGCCGCGCCGCGCTTCGGGCGGACTTGCGGCGCACTTGCAGGGCGGTCCAAGTGCCGGGCGTTCACCCGATCGGGTGAACGCCGCGCTGATCAGCGGGTCAGCGTCTCGTCGAGCCGGTCGAGGTCGCGCCGCTCCAGCAGCGTGGGCAGCGGTCGGGCGGGCGTCGCCCACCGGGGGCGAGCGCGCACCCCGGGATCGGCGACAGGTCGCTGATCGGGCACGTCGTCCGCAGCCGGTCGTCGACGTGCCGGAGCGCGACCGAAGGGGATCGACAGGCGACCGCGAGCGCGGTTCACCCCGACCCACCGCGCAGGTCCAGCGCTGCGGAGCGCATCTCTGGGGAGGCCCAGGATGGACGAGGCCGGACGGCCCGGGGGCGGGTCGAGCGCGACGGGTCTGCTGACCCGTGCTGCGGGAAGCCCGTTCGCCGGGTTCGTCCCGTGGATCGTCTTCTGGGTCGTCGCCGGTTCTGGGTCGTCGCCGGCAGCCCGAGCACCTGGGAGTACGGCGCGCTGGGCGCGGCGCTGGTGGCGGTCGTCCTGGCCCTGCCGTCGGTCGCCCAGCGGCGGCCGAAGATCCTCGACGTCGCCACGATCGCGTTCTTCGCGGCTCTGGCGGTCATCGGGGCGTTCGTGGGCGCCGAGGACCGGGACTGGCTGGATCGCTGGTCGATGGTGCTCTCCAGCGGCCCTGGGGCTGATCGCGCTGTGCTCCCTGGCGTTCGTCCCGTTCACCGAGCAGTACGCGCGGGAGCAGACCCCGCCCGAGGTCTGGGACCACCCCGAGTTCCGGCGGGTCAACCGGGTGCTGACCCTGGTGTGGGGCATCACCTTCCTCACCACCGCCGTCCTCGGCTGGATCGCGGTCGTCGCGCCGAGCACCAGCGACTGGACGAACCGGGTCCTGCCCGGCGTGTTCATCGCCGGCGCCTTCACCTGCACCGCCCGCTACCCGGAACGCGTGCGCGCCCGGGCCGGGTGACGGCCACGCGCGCCCGGCAGGGATCGAACCTGCGACCAAGTGCTTAGCAGACTGGTTGGTTGTTCCCTGTTAGCCCTCGTGCGGCGATGTTCCTCTGAACAGCTAGTTCATGCTGTCATGCGACGACTGAAGTCAGTCAAGGTCGCTGGGGATGAGGGGCCGTTACCTCCGTGGTCGGTAACTAAGTCGGTAACGACCCCGGAGCTTGGGCCGGCCAGGTTCAGGGAGTCCACCGAAGGGCAGCGCGTGTCGCCCTCACCCCACAGAGGGCAGTTGCCTCATCCGCCGCTTGCGTCACGTCTGCACCACGGCCCCGCTGTCTACGAAGTATCCTTCGAGACGAAACGGCCCGATCGAGCCCCGAAGTCCAGCGGGGCAAGGCGATGCACCACATGTGGCCTGTGGAACGACCTGAAGGCACACCCCGGACGACTACGAAGCCCCCTGGACGGCGAGGCGTAGCGGCCCCGGGGAGATCCCATTCACCTGGGGTCTCCCTGTTGGGCTGCCCGTCGTTCGGGTCGTGCCTGACTGGAGGCCCCTCCGTCTCATCGGAGGCAGCCCCGTGCGAAAGCACGTCACCTCGTCCATGCCCACCGGCCGCGACGTTCATCCGCCGTCGGCCTACGGCAGTGCCCACCTGACCGGTCCGGTCTGGCTCCGGGAGCCCGAGGCCGCCGAGGTGCTCGGCTTCGCTCCCGGCACCCTGCGCCAGTGGCGGCACCACGGACGTGGGCCGACGTTCCACAAGGTCGGCCGATCCGTGCTCTACAACCTGGCCGAACTGCACTGCTTCGTTTCCGCCGGTCGCGTTGAGACGAGCGCCGCGTGACCGCCCCGGAGCTGACCCGCGCGGAAACCCCGGAAACCATCGGTCAGGCCCGCGCATGGGACCGCCGCCGGAACGCCTACGCCGACCGCGCCGGTCTCTGCGACCGGTGTGCGGCTTCCGCTGCCTGGGGGCACGCGCTGGGCTGGACGAACGCGCCACACCCTCCGTGCGACGAATGCGCGCCGATCGTCGCCACCTTCCCCGAGGAGACGGCCCACCCCGCATGGCGAGCGCACACCCGTGGGCGCGTGAGCGTCCGCTCAAGCAGGCCCGCAACGCTGACCCGTGTGCTTGGGTGTCCCTCTCCTGTGGGCACGTTCTGCGAGCCGCTGGCGGTGTCCGCGTTGCTGGCGGTGTCCTTGTGAGCGCCCCGATCGCGACCACGCCCTCCGGCCCGGACGTCTCGTGGTTCCGCCGACGGGTGGTGCGGAGCAAGCCGGCACCCGTGTCCCACCCAGTCCGCACGAGGACGTGGAAGACCATCCCGGAGTGGTCCACGCCCTCGTTGGAGGAGTGGGAGGCCATGCCGAACGGAACCCGTGTGGCGATCACTGCAGGGGAAGCCCTGCAACTGACCCTGGAATGCCGGGGTGAGCGGTGGACCGTCCTCGCACGGACCGAGGTGCCCTCGCGCGCCCTGGTCGGTCTGGCCTGCGCCCCTCGGGTGCGGGTGCGGAACGTCGAGGGACAGGAGGCGGGCGCGTGAGGGCCCGTCAGCCTGCTTGGGCCAAGCACTACCAGTACGCGTGGGCGGAGAAGGCGGGCAGCCCTGGCCTGCCCCGGGACTGCTGCACGAGTAGGTGACATCTGATCTGTGGTGCCGAGAGGCGCCGCTGGAAGGATGCTCACCGTGCCCAAGCCCTACCCCAAGGAGTTCCGCGACGACGTCGTGAACGTCGCTCGCAAC